>JACRDG010000089.1 GCA_016218715.1 Desulfomonile tiedjei
CAAGAGGAGAGGCGGACAGCCGGGGGCAATAGAGTTTCTTGAAGGGGGCTTGGGGGAAACTTCTTTGCACAAAGAAGTTTCCCCCAAAGTTGCTTCTTGGGTTGCGAGTCGGTGTCAATCGCGCTGGGGCGACCGGCCGTCGACCATGGTAATGGCTTTGCGGGGACACTCTTCCGCGCAGATGCCGCAACCCTTGCAGTATTCGAGGTTGACCTCTATCGGAAACGTGCGCGATACCAAGCCGTCCGGGCAATAGAGCCAGCAGAGCAAACACGATTCCTTCTTGGAACATTTTTCCTGGTCGACAGAAGGGGTCTGGGATCTCCAATCACCGGTTCTTCCGGCTTCTCCGGCCGCAGGAGTGGACGCTGCAAGGAGCGTGTCACTGATCTTTTCTGCCATAACTTCCTCTAATTAGCTTTCGACACTCGAAAACAGTTTGTGCGCAGCGGGCGAGACTGTCAAGCACAGCGCCTGACGGACAACGCTTTCTGGAGCGCAAGGACACCGGCTTCAGGCGCGGGCCGAAAGTGCCGCGGGTTCCTGCCGAAAGATTCGTGTCCCCTTGTACGCCAGATCGAGTGCCTTCAGATTGCGTTCCAGGGCCTTGCCTTTGAAGCTCTTTCCGATTGCGGCGCGAATGTTGTCCAGACTGACCAGCTCCGATGCAGCGGCGACCGGACCGAGGATGGATGTGGAAATGAGCACGTTCCCCTCGACGATGAGTCCCGCTTCCTCGGAAGAATGAAACGCATCCGCGACTGCCACTGAAAAGCCGCCCACGATCCCCAGTTGCTTGGGGTCAAGGGCCGAATTCAGCACGAGCAGCCCATTGGGCTTCAGGTTCGCGGTCACGTTCACCATTTCCAGGAGGTTGTCGTCCAAGACCACACAAATATCCGGCGCCATAACGTTGGAAAAGGTCCGGATCGGATCGACGGATACCCGGGTGTGCACGCTGACCGGAGCACCTCGCCGTTCGGAGAAGTACGTCGGCTTTGCGCTTACTCCTCTGAATCCCTGGTAATATGCGGCTGCAGTAAAAATCTTGGCTGCAGTAACGGCTCCCTGGCCTCCGCGGCCGTGCCAGATAATCTCATAGGTCAGACTCATGGTTGTCTCGAATCCTCATTCCAAATTCACTATAGTCTAGTCCGAAATAGGCCTGTTCGTCAACTGATGCGGAGGAAACTTCGCCACTGCGTGCGTCACTGAGCGATGTTGTGCCGGTGGATTGGCTCAGTAAACCGATTCGGCCGGAGGTCAAGGCGATGAGGGCAGAGGAATCCACGTGGGAAATCGTCCGACCGGAAGCGCTAGGCCAGCGACACGGTTCATCATAGTGAACGCAGTCACCAACGAGGCCCGGCCATTCCGAGACGAGGCCTCGCACGAAGCCTGCATCTCGAGTCGCTTTCACCGCAGTAATTTGGGGAGAACTTCTTTGCATGAAGAAGTTCCCTCCAAAATTACTCGTTGGATTGTGACTTGGTATCAGGCGGAAAGGGAGCGGCGGCCCTGTTGCGAAACGCGTTCCATACAGAGTGCGACATAGTGGGGATCGATTTCATACCCTACGAAGCGGCGTCCGGAGGAGACCGCGGCCACGGCCGTGGAACCACTCCCCATGAAGGGGTCGAGCACGACGTCTCCTTCAAAGGTGTAGAGATGGATCACCCGTTCCACGAGCGCGACCGGGAAAGGTGCAGGATGGCCGACCCGACGGGCGGATTCCGCGGGGATGTGCCAGACACTGGTCGTTGCGGCCATGAACTCGTCACGGCCGATAGTGGAGCGGCCCCTGCTGGGCCTGTCGAAACGCTGCTTGGAGAAGATCAGGACATACTCGTGCAGGTCCCTCAAAGTTGGGTTGGCAGCGGACATCCACGACCCCCACGCGCATGAGCTGGTGTTCCCCTTACCCTTGACCCAGATAATCTCGCCCCGCATGAGGAGGCCGACTTCTGCGGCCAGGGCAGCGATGTGGCTGTTGAGCGGAATATATGGCTTCCTGCCGAGGTTCGCCACGTTGAAGGCGATCCGGCCTCCGGGCATCAACACCCGGTGCGTTTCGGCCAGGACACTCTTCAGAAAGGCCAAGTATTCTTCCATGCTGAGGTCGGGGTCGTATTCCTTCCCCACATTGTAAGGAGGGGATGTCACCATGAGAGCAACCGAATTGTCCGGTAATTCGGTCATCTGCTCGGACGAATGATCGAACACGCAATCGAGGAATTCAGGCGGGACCGTATTGACGCAGTCGGCTCCGTTTTCGCAAAGAGGGGTCTCGTAGAGCCTACGACCGTAAAATGATGATGCGTCATGAGCTTCTCGTTTTCCCGTACCGAACGATCGGGTACTCGTGCGCTGTTTCAAGACAGACTCCTGGTTACCGTTGTTATTTCGGCAAGGTGTGCCGTACGTCGCGGGTGGGGGCTTATCACCGGCCCACGGGTCTGTCAATAAAAAAACATTAAAAATCATAATGTAAGACTATTTTTCTAAAGTAAATACGTAGACAAAGTGATAACATATCAGAATAATGATGTTATAATCTCAACGATGTCGAAAGTGGTGCTCCCGGGACAGCACCCGAACCCACCCCCGCACGTCTCGCCATGCCCTTCAGACCTTGCAAAAGGCGTGAACTATGTGGTAATTTTGCAAATTCAAGGTATCGTGAGATGCCGACCCCTGACGCCCTCCCGTGTCGCACGTCAGACCTTCGCTCGTGCTGCAAAGGTCCGGGGCCGCGGTGGCCCTCCATTGCGGAGATCGCGCGGAACCTCGAACCGATCATCTTCACGTGCATTCGGGCATGTGGGCGAGAAGAAGACGAAGTGCTAAGTCTATGTTTCATCTGTACGGTAGCGGATCCCGGTACGTCACCCCGGCGAAGGCGGGGTCCAGAAATCCTGGATTCCGGCCCCTGCCGGAATGACGAAGGATGATTCCGACGAGTAATACATCCGTGACCGAACTTGCGAAAACGAGTAATAAGTGTGCCGAAGGCGCACTCAAGACCGGAGGAAATATGACCGGTGCGGAGATACGTGAGAAGTTCCTTCAATACTTTGAAGAGAAGGGCCATACCAGGCTGCCGAGTTCTTCCCTGGTCCCTTCCCGAGAGGACGCGACGCTTCTCTTTACCAACGCGGGGATGGTACAATTCAAGAACGTCTTTACCGGAAGGGAAAAACGGTCCGTCCCCCGAGCGACGACGGTGCAGAAGTGCCTCAGAGTGAGCGGGAAACACAACGACCTGGAGAACGTGGGGTACACCCCGCGGCATCACACCTTCTTCGAGATGTTGGGGAATTTCTCTTTCGGTGACTACTTCAAGAAAGACGCCATCGCCTTTGCCTGGGAATTACTCACCGAGGTCTGCGACCTTCCCAAAGAACACCTCTGGGTAACGATCTACAAGGACGATGACGAGGCCGGCGAGATCTGGAGAAAACTTCTCGGAGCGGGGGCAAATCCGATCGTAAAGCTGGGGGAGAAGGACAACTTCTGGAGTATGGGTGAGACGGGACCTTGCGGTCCGTGTTCGGAGATCCATATCGATCAAGGAGAAGAGGTCGGATGCGGCCGGCCGGATTGCGCGCCCGGCTGCGATTGCGACCGATTCCTGGAGCTGTGGAACCTCGTTTTCATGCAGTACGACCGAGACGCGTCCGGTAACATGACGCCTCTCCCCAGGCCGTGCATCGATACGGGCTTGGGGCTGGAGCGTCTTGCCGCGGTCAAGCAAGGGGTCAAGAGCAACTGGGAATCCGACCTTTTCCAACCGATCATCCAGTGGGTGGAAGAGCTTTCCGGCAGAAATGCGCGCGGGAGCGGACTCGACCTGGTCGCTCTGCGCGTGATAGCGGATCACAGCCGAGCGGCTGCGTTCCTGATTGCTGACGGGGTGTTGCCTTCCAATGAAGGGCGGGGATACGTACTGCGGCGCCTTCTGCGACGTGCGCTTCGGTACGGCAAATACATCGGCCTGAACGAGCCATTTCTCTACCAGAGCGTTGCGGTGGTCGTCGAGAGCATGTCATCTGCCTATCCGGAGCTTCTGGCTCATGCAGGTCTTCTGCAAAAGGTCGTGCGTCACGAAGAGGAGCGTTTCCTCGAGACGCTTGCTCGCGGGCTGGTCCTTTTCGAGGAGGAGGCTGCTCGCGTCACCCGGAGCGGCGGAACGGTCTTTCCAGGACAGATCGCGTTTCGCTTGTACGACACGTACGGTTTTCCAGCGGATCTCACTGCCGACCTCGCGAAAGAGGCGGGGCTCGTTATGGACCAGGGCGGGTTCGACTCGGAGATGGCCCGGCAACGGGAAATGGCTCGGCAGTCCTGGGAAGGGATGCAGGGTGACGACGTCGAAGTGTTGCGCAAGATCCTCGAGACCGGGATCAGCAGCGAGTTCACCGGGTACGAAACGCTGGAAGACGCTGGCGCCATCGCTGCGATCGTCAAAGACGGAGTGGAAGTCGAGGAGACTCAAGCCGGCGACCGGGTCGAGATCGTGACCGACCGCACCCCGTTCTACGGAGAATCCGGAGGGCAGGTGGGGGACCACGGGATCATCGGTCGAAACGGCGACGAAATCGAGGTGGAGGATACTCTCAGACCGTTTCCGGGCCTGATCGCACACAAGGGCCTGGTGAAACGCGGGAGCTTTCGTAAAGGGGATCGGGTCGAGCTGAAAGTGCACCGAGCCCTGCGCCGTGCGACCATGGCAAATCATTCCGCGACGCACCTTCTGCAATGGGGGCTCCGGGATGTGCTCGGAGACCATGTCAAGCAGAGTGGGTCCCTGGTGGAACCGAATCGTCTGAGGTTCGATTTTACGCACTTCTCGCCGATAACCGATGAGGAACTTGCGCGGGTGGAAGACCTGGTGAACGAGAAAATCCGGGAGAATCTTCCGGTTACCGCGACCATCATGTCCTTCGACGAGGCGCAAAAGCGCGGAGCTATGGCCCTTTTCGGCGAAAAATACGGCCACACGGTGCGGATGATCTCTATCGGGGATTTCAGCCGTGAGCTGTGCGGCGGGACCCACGTGAGTCGCACGGGCGATATCGCCCTGTTCAAGATCGTCAGCGAGGGGGGTATCGCGGCGGGGGTGCGCCGTATCGAGGCGGTCACCGGCAAAGGCGCGGCCGATTACGTGCGGTCTCTCGAAAGGGAGCTGCACGAGGTGGGAGAGCTGCTCCGTGGCTCCAGAGGCGAACTGGTTCGCAAGCTGGAAAAGCTCATCGAGGAGAAGAAGCTGAGGGAGCGGGAGGTCGAAGCACTCAAGGGCAAGCTGGCCTCAGGACAGACTACCGACCTTCTGGAAGGGGTCCGCGAGGTCGACGGCGTGCGCCTGTTGACGCGGATCATCGATGACGTGTCCAACCCCAAAGACCTCAGAGACTATGCCGATCGAGTGCGGGACAAGTTGGGTTCCGGGGTTGCGGTGCTCGGAGCGAAGGCCGAAGACAAGGCTTTCCTCATCGCGGTGGTGACCAAGGACCTGACCAAGCGATTTCACGCCGGTGAGATTGCCAAGAAGGCTGCCGTGGAACTCGGAGGCTCCGGCGGAGGACGACCGGATATGGCCCAGGCAGGAGGCCCGGACATCGCGGGTCTTGACAGGGCCTTGCAGTCGATAGAGACTTTCTTTAAATAGGGCGAGGCTGGTTCTGCCGCGACGCACGTTACCGGAGTGGCCGATACTGAGTGACCGTCCCGTCGTGCAGACCGATCCTCTAGCGGGAGACTGAGACATGGATATTAATGAGAGCAACGAGGTTTACGGCAGAATCACCCGGGTCATCAACGAATTGAAGATGGCTCGACAATCGGTGACCATTTTCAAAGTGGTCGAGCTGACCGGTATCGATCAATTCGTGGTCTTTCAGTACTTTTACGAGAAGGGTCTGCTCAAAGGGAAGTGACGGGACGCGCGGAAGAAACCTCGCCTCCAGTATCGATCCAGCCTGGATCTACGACTTCAAAGCATCGACCACGAGGGTTTTCCACGCACCGTGGGGAGTGCGAGTGCCGCCCCGTGTCTGAGACGCGGCACCCTTCCACTTCTTACCAGTACCAGAACCCCCAATGCGGGTCATGGTCGTTGGAGAGGCTGGCCGGGAACGCATAGTTTTCCGGCATGTTCGAGTACCAGGGGTTCCACCAGCCTGTATAGTACGAAACCCATCCGAAAAAGAACACGGTCAACACCAGGGGTGCGATACGGCGGAATAGAGCCGACATGATTGATCCTCCGCGGCGACTCGCGTCGAGGTATTCTAAAATCCATAATATTTTATCAAGGATAATTTGATAAGTCAACTCATCTATAATGTGGATTAGTACTTAATTATTATAACTATATGATATCTTGTTAATATTGTCTAGGTATCGTTAAGGAAGGAGGGCCGTCGGGTGAGGGGAGACTACCGGGCCGGATTGCCCGAATCGTCGTGGTTCAACCGGATTTCCTGATGCCTAGTCTTTCCAGCAGACCTTTGTTCCGGGGTGGGGGTACCTGTGAAGCCTTCGAGTAATCGGCAAGGTCCTTCCTGAGCTCCTCCAGCGCTGCGAGAACCTCCTGCGAGTTCTGATAGCGCTCTTCCGGTTTCTTGCAGGTCATTCTGTTGAGCACGGTGAAGACGGCTTCTCCAAGCGGGATGTCGGTGTCTTTGAAGGGGGGGAGGGGGTCGTGAACGTGCTTCTGAAAAATCACGTACGCTGACTCGCCCGTGAAAGGGGGAGTTCCGGCAAGGAGATGGTAGAGGGTGATACCCAGGGAGTAAATGTCCGATCGAATGTCGAGGTTCTGGAAGCCCTTGGCTTGCTCAGGGGAGAAATAGAGGGGAGTTCCGCAGGTTATCCCGGTTTGCGTTATCCCCGTCTCCTGAGCGTCGACATACTGTTTTGCAAGCCCTAAGTCTGCCAACAGGGCCTCACCTCTGGAATTGAAAAGAATGTTTGCGGGTTTAATGTCTCGATGCAACATTTTGTGCTCTTCCGCGACCGTAAGTGCCCGCGCGATTTCTAGGCCGATCTGTAGGACTTTCGCCAGCGGGAGTTTTCCGATCTTGGCCAGCAGCAACGCTGCGCTCCCGCCGGTGACGTACGGCATGACGAGGAAATGCACCCCTTTTTCGATTCCCACATTCATGACAGTGACGATGTTCGGGTGCTGCAACTTTGCCGCAGCCCGGGCCTCGCGAATGAACCGTCTGATGAATATCGGATCCTTTTCCGCGAGGTGAGCATGAAGAACCTTGACGGCCACGGGGATGTCCAGTGCCGCGTGGTGCCCTTTGAAAACGCCACCCATACCACCGCCTCCGATGCGGTGTAGGAGCCGGCACCCGCCGACCATCTGGCCGATCATCTGCTCGGCGAGGCTGTCAGGCCGCGCGTCGACCTGAGGGACCGTTATGGTTCGGTCACATCCCGTGCACGTGCCCTGACGTCCTACATGGTGCGCGGGGATATCGTGCACTTGGCCGCACTGGCACGCGAACCGGACGCGAGGCCCGGTCCTGGTGGGCTTGATTGCTCCCCTCACGGCCTTCGCCAGTCTCTCGGTGGTGGATGCAGCCTCCTGGAGCTCCTCTGCCGTGGCCGGGCGATGTGCCTCCTCCAGGAATTGTGTCTCCAGAGCACGTACGGCCTCGGTTTGCAGCGTACTGAAGAGTTCTCCGTTCAACTGTTCGCGCTTTCGCCGTCGCGTCGTCCGGGGAACGGGTTGCTCCGCGGTGATGGAAGGGTCTTTCACTACTGCGTCAATGAAGGCTTTGAGCAGGGTCTCTCCTCCAGGCAGGAAGGAGGTAAATTCAGCTCTTGCCGAAGTCTGAAATGCCTTCTGATCGCTCGGTCCCGACTCGGCGATGCGTGAGATGATCCATACCGGTTCGCCGCTGGCCGCTCCTGGCAAATGAATCTTCAGGACAAGGGTATCTCCGACGCGCGCGTCCTCGGTCATGTGGAGCTGTGCCCATCCGGCAGCGATCTGCGAGACTCGGCCTTCTCTCCAATTCTTGTTGTCTCGAGAATAGGCAACGTGCGCGGTTACCGGAATCGCGGCCTCATAGCTGGCAAATGGAGGTGCAGCACCCGGTTCCGGCTCAGGCGGGGCAGACATTTCCGTACCGGTGTCGTAGACTGCGCCGGTCCTGGTGTCTTCGACGAAGATGGCAAACTCGGTCTCCTTTGCAGGACCTGCCGAGGAAACCTCCTTTACCACCACGTCATAGTCGCTGATGAACCGCTTCAATTCCTCCGGGACTTTGAGCAAAAGGTCTCGGGCATGAGCCATCAGGCCCTCTTCGATACAGGCCCCCACCATCTCTTCGATGAACTCACCCTTTTGGCGGGAGTCCAGAGAAGAGTCTCTCAGGACCTCCGTGAGATTTGCCAGTGCTTCGTTGAATTTCTTGAGGTGCAATAGGCAACTGGTCTGGTAGGCCATTGCCTCGGCACGGTAGGAGGAAAACGCGGGATCGAGAACCTTGCGGAATTCCTCGATCGCTTCCGCGTACAGTTTCATCCCCATGTATGCGAGTCCCAGATCGAATGCCACTTGGGGTGAGAATTCCGTCGAATCGGAGCGTGGAGCCACCGATGGGTCATGAAGCCGCTGGGTGAGCTGTATCTGCACGATCTTGGCCTGGGCTCGTCGGTGGTGTGGTTCCTTGTTCAGAATATTCTGGCACACCGAAATCGCCTGATCGTACAAGCCCTGGCTTTCGTAGACCTCCGCCTCTTGCCACATGCGTTCGATTTGATCTTTGAATGCAGCGGAATCGCTCATGAAATTTTCGGCTCCGATCGAACTATGCGCGAACTGTGTAACAAGTCCACTCCCCCACCGAACGCGCCCTGCGGGCCGGCGAAAGCGTTGCCGGACGCAAATATATCAGATTCCACAAACAATGTCAGTGGCTATTTCAGAATGATTCCCGGAGGCAACCCCGTGCCCGATGCCGGCGATCCCTGTCTCCCGGGGCCCTCGGCAGGAGCCGAATCCGGCGCGTCGAAGGTGCCGGGTGCTAGTCCACCCGGGCCGGTTTCCTTGATCTTGAAGACGAAACCGTACTCGCGCGATTTCTCTACATATGAACCTCGATTCAGGCGTATTTCTCCCGCGATGCCGACGCGGATCGCGGAGGTCCCTTCCACGGGGCACTTACACTCGCACCAGCCGCAGCCAGTGCATTTTGTGCCGGTAACAAAAGGAACCGCATTCATTTTTCCCTCAACGGGGCGAAAAGCAACGGCTCCGTACGGGCATACTTCGTCGCATACGAGGCATTTCTTGTCCTGCTCCCACACCAGGCACGTCTCTCTCGCGATCCACGCGGTGCCGACTTTAGCATGCCTCTTCTCGATGAGAGGAAGATTCCGGATCGCACCCGTAGGGCACACCTGGCCGCACACGTTACACCCCACCGCGCAGGGACCCAGCCTCGGTAACATGATCGGACTGAAGATCCCCTCCAGTCCCGCCTTCAGCCAGATGGGCTGCAATGTGTTGGTGGGGCAGGCCTTCATGCATTCACCGCACCGGATGCATCTCTCGAGAAAGGCCGCTTCAGGGAGTGCTCCTGGAGGGCGAATCAGCTCGCCGTCTCTGAGGGGCCGGTCGCGGATCTTCGGTACCGGTTGGTGGATGCCCGTCCGGATGAGCCCGGCAGTTGCGAGACCTGAGCCCATTGCCAGGAACAAGCGTCTCCGCGAGAGGTCGATCTTGGCCGCAGGCTTTGCAGCCGCGCCGCGTATTGTACCGAAGGATACAGCGGCCTCCGGGCAGACGCTGACGCAGCGCAGACAGACGATGCACTCCGCGTGGTCGGTTTGGGTCGGGTCCTCCGATATGGCAGCGGTCGGGCATCCTCGTATGCAACGGCCGCAACCGGTGCATGAATCATTCACCTTGCGGCGCACCCGAGGCGAGCGAGAACAGAGGCCGAATAATGCGCCGGTCGGGCAGAGGTTCCTGCACCAGAAACGGGGCTGTACGTATGCGAGCGCGGTCATCGCGACAAAGAACGCGGCAACGAACGCACCCGTCGCGAAGACCCTCTGGTCGACCTGCACGTGCGCCAGCTCCGCGAACCGCGTGTGGCTTGCCAGCGGGGAAACAAGTGCGAGGGCCGCGTCCAGGAGCGCCAACGCAACGGGATGGACGACCAAGGCGTAGAACCGCGTGACCAGTGACAACGGCGATCCGACGAATACCAGGGACACTCCTCCCGCAGCGCCTGCCAGGATCACGAGCAGACACAGGTACTTCCATGCCCGATAGTCTCCCGCGGCTTCACGCGAATTCGTTTTGGTCGGGCTCTTTCGCGAGGTTTTTGCCGTCCGCTCAAGGACGTCCAATGTGGTTCCCATCGGGCAGATGTGGCCGCAGAACACCCGCCCGAACAGGAAAGCCGAAGCCAGGAGGATAAAACCAGGCAACAGAAAGACCTGGAAATCTCTCGCGGCCACAACTGTGCCGAGGTCCACCAGCGGGTCGAGGCGCAGAAAGAGGTCCACGCCCAACCCGTCCGGAAACGGGGAAGCGGCGAGGAGGAACAGGCCCAGGAACAGTATCAGGGTAACAGTCTGGGTAATTCTCTGGAAACGCATCAGAGTTCGATTTTCTTGATACTCATATTTTGAAGATCCGATCGACCGAGCTTCCGCTCCGCGGCATTTCGAATGTGTCGCACCTGGTGGGGCTCAAGTTTGCGGTCGTACCACGTGCCCAGGGCGACCATTTGCGCATCTGCCGCTACCATGTCCGGCGACGCGATAACGAGATTCAGGGGGATGACTTTGCCCGGTCCGCCCGGTCCGCCGGAGCTGAGGATACGGGTTCCATCGACCACGACGAGCGCCGGTTTGAGTACGAAACACATGTCCACGATGGCATCGTGGAGGTCGTAGCGAGAGTGGAAGGAGCGGCGATCGTAGATGAGCCCCATCATCCCTTTCATCGAGAGACTCACGCCCGACGAGGAGTGTGACTTGCCGACCGGTACCGCGATCAGCACGTCCGCATCCAGGACTTCCGTCATGATCTCCATCGACCTGAGCTGCTTTCCGTTGGGCACCGGCGTCTCTTTGAACATCCGCTTGGCTTGAACGTTGTGCACTGTCGTGTTGGGGACGCGGCTGCAATATTCTGGGATTTTGGAGAGGGACAGGCACTCGTTGGGAGCGTGGAGAACATTGTCCAGCACCGAGATTCGCGAAGCTCCTGCCTCGAGGGCCATCCGAGCGACTTCTTCCACGACCGCCGGCTCGGTATTGGAGGCTGCTTTGGGTCCGCTGGCAAAACTCATGTTCGGCTTTATGACAACTTTGTTGCCGGCCTTGACAAATCTTTTCATGCCGCCGACGGCTTCCACGGCCGCCCGGGCCATCTTCGCAGGATCGCGACCGTACGCTACGGCAAGGTCCGGGAGTTCCTCTGCTCGGGCATCCAGGGCACCGAGCAACGTTGCCGGTCCCGCGGACAGCATTGCTGCCGAGGCGATCAGGCCGGTCTTCAGGAATTCTCGACGATCGGGCTTGTGCGACATAAAGGGGTCCTTCCAGTATTAAGGTGTGAACACGATGTCTTAATACAAATCACTCTGCTCGCAAAAGTCAACATCTCGCGAAATTGCGCGGCCGGATGACCCACAAAGGGAATCCTACGTCCGACCGCGAGGTTTCATGGCAGTGGTTCCGCAGGCGTAGGATGCGGTAACCAACGGGAACCGCATCGTTCGAGGTTTTCTCCCAACAGATACGGTTCGCTTTGCTCACCACATCCTACGGGACCTGTCCCCCTGGGGAAGTGCCGCCGTGAACGAAAACAAGCACTTCCTGGGGATAACCCTCGCCCGGTCGAAGAGGCTTCCAGAGTGGGGAGAATCCGGCAGCAATACCTGACCGTACTTAGGAAATGGAGCACTCAGTGCATGGGTGCCCGGTCGGGTATCTCTTCTTCGCTCACCTTCTTGATCCGTCCCTGCGAAAAGACAAAGCTCGTCAGAACCAGCTTGTCTTTGTGTGACGGATGGAGAGATCGAACGCTAAAACCCGGTTTGCCTTCAAACTGATAATCGGTGATCGGGAGGACACCCGTGATGCGTAATTGCCATCCTACCATGGGTCTCTTCATTTTCACGTGCCAGTTCACAAAATAGAGCCTCGTGTAATCGCACCCGGCATCCTTTCCCAAGGGAGCGTACGCGACAATGTAGTTGTTCTTGGCCCCTCGATCCGGGTCGTCCTTGGTGTTGACCGTTCGCCAGGCCATCATTCGCATGAATGGAACGACTCGGGCTATGTCTTCGGGGGGACTCAGTCGCATGTTGTGTGTGTACAGAAACCCCACCCGCCCGTCTTCGATCTTGACCTTGTACCACACATCCTTCTTGGCTCCGTCGCCGGCCAGATCGTCGCTGGGTGATACCTCCTCGAGGCGTGCCGTTGGGTCGGAGGTCTTGCCTCTGGTAGCGCGTTCCTTATCACTCGGATTGCTTTCCCTGGCTGTGACCACCCGTTCGTAGACTTCGAACTTCTTGCCGGCCGGCAAGACTTCTATGATCTCCTGATTTCTCCCTGGATCGAGTCGAAAATTGGCCCGGCTCTTGGTGACTCCCTCGGCTTGCGGTGGCACCCCTTCGATGGAGCGTCTCAGTTCATTGGTCTTTTCAATAATATCCTGGCCGCCGACCACTTTCTGTGCCAGATACCCGTCGCGACCGTCGCGGGTCCTCACGCGATACCATTCACCGATCGAGTCGACGAGATGAACCTGGGTCTCGGCCGGGAGCTCCCTGAGCACCGGGGAGTTCCAGTTCGCCGTCTGATACAGGGAACTGGGGCGTACCGTTATCCCGTCTCTCGGCGTGAAGGGAGTCTTTTTTGGCTTCAGGATCGAGGGACCGAACTTCTTGAACAGTTCATTCTTGATCGTGTCCGCTTCCTGGCACCCTGTAGTGTACAGAGCAAAGCTGGAGCAAAGCACGACCAAGAGGATATGCGGACCTGACCAGGACCGGACTTTTTGCGCATGACCCATTCGTGTGGCCTCCCGGGACCCTTCTCGGAGGATCACCATATATCCGATGATCCTAGAAATCAACACCCGGAATCACGGGAACTTCTCATGATAATTCTTGATTTACTTGTCGAAATCGGTTACATTTTCGACTGACTGAAAAAAAGTGGGTTGCCGGATGCCGGCAGAAATGATTTCTGCGCGTCGAGAAGCTCGGGGACCTGGCCAAGCCGCTTTGTCTCGGAGAAGAATACGTGAAGGTTGAATCTTGGGTTATTACGGACGTGGGAAAACAACGCTCCGTGAACGAGGACTGCCATTACGTGGATGCCGAAACAGGGCTGTTCTTGGTCCTGGATGGCATGGGTGGGCACCGGGCCGGTGAAGTCGCGTCGCGCCTCGCCACGGAAACCATTACTTCCTTTTACAAAGAGCATGTCGCCGATTCCAATAACCGCCGCGATATTTTCGAGAATTACGATTCGAGTTTCACCTATCATGCCAACCTCCTGCGTCAGGCCGCGTTCATTGCAAACCGTGTGGTGCTGGAAAAGTCGCTGGAAAACGAAGAAATGCTGGGAATGGGGAGCACCGTGGCCGGCATGGCCGTCAATGGATTCACCGTTTCCATGATCAACGTAGGAGATAGCAGAGTGTACTTGATCCGCAACGGGCTGATCGAACAGATCTCTCGGGATCACACCCTCGCGGAAGATCAGGTGGAACGCGGGCTGATGACCCGCGAAGAAGCTCGTGAATCTCAGTTGAGACACATCCTTTCCTCGGTCGTCGGCGTCGATTCCCGGATACGGGTTCATATGGATGAACTCGTGGTCTTCCCAGGAGACGTGTTTATTCTCTGCACGGACGGACTGACCGCGGTCATGGGCGATGAAGAGATCCTGAGCAACATCACGGAGCGGGGTCCCACCCCGGAGACGCTCCAGCACCTTGTGGAGGAAGCGAACGAACGGGGCGGTCCCGACAATGTAACGGTGGCGATTATGAAGTTCTCTCAATAACCTGAATCAATGGCAGGAAGGGATGCCCCTCGGCGGTCGCTCGAAACGTTCCGCCGGGCGCGGGGTTGGGGAGGCCAGATCAGTAGACTAAGTCTCGTGGAGGATATCGATGTTCAAGCTGATCCTGAAGTTTCAGGATACGGTTGTCGAGGAGTATACATTCGATAAGACTCCGGTCACCCTGGGTCGACGCGAAGACAACGACGTCGTCATTGATAACCAGGCTGTTTCAGGACATCACGCAAGGATTGAGGCTGAAGAGCCCAATTACTACGTTCTGTTGGACCTGGATTCTCTCAATGGTACATTTCTCAACGAAAAGAAGGTCACCCGCGAACGGGTCTTTGACGGGGACTTCTTCATCGTGGGAAAGCACGTGCTCAGTTTCCTGGACTTACGCCCGGAAGCGGAACGGCCTCGGAGAGACTCGGACGAACCGGAAAAGCCTCCGGTGAAAGAAGCCGTCGAAACGGTCCTCCTCGATCCGAAAGAGCAAGAAGCGCTTCTGGCGAAAGAAGCGGCAGAAAGGGCCGAGAGCGGCGAGCCACTCCCTCCCAAGCCGAAGAAGATCGAGCTGCACGGTGCCGTGACGGTCATCTCGGGCGGAGTGCCGCAGATTGTCGAGTTGAGCAAGCGGCTCACGACGCTCGGCAAGGCAGACGACGCGGACATCAAGTGTTCCGGACTGCTCGTGGGAAAAACAGCCGCGGTCATCAGCAAGAGGCCCAACGGGTTCTTCCTGTCATACTCGGAAGGGACGCGCAAACCCAAGGTGAACGGCCAGGAGGTTTCGACTCAAGTGCAATTGCAAGACGGAGACGAGATCGCCATCGCGAACACCCATATGACCTTCAGCCTGCGCGAAATAATCCTCTCTTGATTGAGCGCCGGGTTGTGTGCGCCACGTAACCCGGTTCGCGACGGCGTCGGTTACGCCCGAATTGGCTCACAGCTTGGTCCGTATCACCCGTGCATTGCGGCCTCGCCCGGTTCGTCGTGCCGACCGGGCCCGCAGCATCGCTCCGAAAAGCATCAACAGACCCACCAATAACATCCCCGCCCCAATCGTTTTCCAGAGCGCCGTCGGTGCGGTCCGTTCCGAAGGTCGCGCGCGCCTGATCGGAGAGGCGGCAGCATCGTTTTTCTGTTCGTGCCCCAGACCGATCCCGCTGGAAGCGGCGAAGACCCGGCTCACGTTGATCGACGATCCTGGAGCTGCGGGTGCCGCGGGTTTCGCTTTGGGGTTGTCGTAGAGCAAACGGTAGGTTTCTCCTGCTCTTCGCTCGAAAATCACCAGCCTGACCCCTGCATGAGCCTCCAGAGCGCTCACTTCGACGGAGCTGCCTCCGCCGGTCAGTTCCGCCATAATGAACCGATGCAGCTGTGGGGCAAACTTCACGGCCAACTGTTCCTTGGACGCGTCGTTGCGGCGCAAGCGAAACACGGTGCCTTCGAAGAACGGCTGCCACGAGTCCGCAGTGTCCGAAGCGCTCCCGAGCAGCCTGATCTTTTTCACGAACTCGGGCGTACGGGTGGATAGGCTCAATCCGGCAATGGGGAACCGTCTCTCGCCCAAATCCACGATTAACACCGTGGAACCATCGGAATTGTTCTTCCGGTTCTCCAGGACACGCAGGTCCAGGGGCCTCGTCAGCGAAACCGCCGGATGGGGCGGCAAGCATTGAACGCCCTCCACGGTGAGAGGCGCCTTGTCGCCGTCGAGAATCCGGATGTGTAGGTAACGGAAATTGTTGGGCGGATGAGAGAGATCCAGGCTTGTGGCAGGGACCGGCCCGCGTAAATCGAAAATGAGGCCATCCATCCGAATGACATAGGATTCCTGGGTGTTGTCTGACCCTCGCAGCTCCACCACACGGGAGAAGTTCTTGGAGCTGGTCTGGATCGAGAGTCCCGTGGTGACGATCTTCCCTTTCTTGTCGATCCACAGGTCGGTCCATTTCCCGGGGGTGCGGGACACCTTGTACAGGAGCGAGTCAAACGGCGGCGGATCGACACTGCCGAGCAGTTCGGTAATGGTGATCGGAATTGCGTCTCCGAGAGAGTCAACGACACGCAGGTCGCTCAGGTCCGGCTTGCTGTTGGCGATCACCGCGGATTCCAACGCGAAGCCGGCGACACCTTCCGGTGCGGTTGGTCCCGTGTGGATCTCCCGGAATTTGCTCCAGCCCGAGGAGTCGAACGATGCAGAGAGCCCAGGCAGAGGCAGCGTCAGTGCCAGGAACGCCACCATTGTCAGGGCGCCCAAACCCTTGAGCCTGCCAGGCAGACCAATCTGTGCATGAGGGAGGCATCTCGGCATGGGCGTGGATTATACGCGCGGGCCGCCCGGGGATCAAGGCATGTTATGGAGAAAATGTCCTCATTCAGTTATCCGAGGTGGCAGCGCAACGCAGTTGACCTGAGTGCAAATTGGGTCACATGCGGCGCGGTATTGAGAAGTAACCTGGGCCGCGGTCGTAGGGTGCCGGTGAGCACGGCAGTGGCGTGCGAACCGCACCGCTCAGTGTTAATGCAGCTCAGTGGTCTGCAGTCAATACCGCAAGCGGTGGGGTTCGCTTCGCTCACTACATACACCCTTGACGGTGGCTCTTGGCGGTTCAGTGGGGCCGGCATCCTGCCGGTCGTTGTTCCGGAGCCAGTCTCGCTGGTCGCAGGCTCGAAAAATCCGGATTCCGGCCTCCGACGGAATGACGGATAAGAGCTCTTTGGCTTTGATAGCCTGGTTAGTGAACTAAAGCGCCCCCAACGTGACCACTGGATGCCGCATAGGGAAGCACTTATATCGCAGCCGGAAAGTGCCCTTGTTGTCCGGAATCACCTGCATTATTGTATGAGAGACGTGTTGAGCCGCATGCGCCCTCGGCACGGTGAAGACGGTCCCAATTGCCAACTCATCGGGTGACACAATGTCCGAGAATAATACTCCTGCTCAAACCTCTGATGCCACCTCTCGGGGAGATGTGGCTCGGGATGAGGCCGAAGCCAAGAAACCCAACCAACTCGTGGTGATTCTCAGCGTGGCGCTCTGCCTTGCCATCGGCGCTGCGTTCCTCTACTGGGCCTCGACCGGCTCCGAATTCGCACCCACGACCGGAAGCACGCCTGCAACCGATGCGCAAGGGTTGAAACGGATCACGCTCGGCAACTTCCAAGAAGAGGTCGTTGCCCCTTCGGAGGCCGGACCGGTGGTGATCGAGTTCTATTCCCACCTTTGACCGACCTGCAGACGGATGGAGTCCGTCTTGGTAGAGATCGGCAAGGAAATTCCGGGGCAGGTCACGGTAGGGAAGGTGACTCAGGACGAGCGCAAGTTGTTCCGAAGCTTCGAGGTGACGGCAATCCCCGCGGTCATGGTCATCCGGAACGCGCAGGTGAAGAAATCGTACATCGGGATGGTTCCCAAAGAGGTACTCCTCCAGGACATCCGCGAGTTCGGCCCGACCGACGCGAAGAAGGCGGAGGAACAGCCCCGCGGATGAAATGAGGAGGGAGTCCCCAGAGTCTCACGACGAAACCGAGAACGGTCCTGAAAAGTGCTTATATGTGGCTCCAGATTTTGTGTGCGCGAAAATCGTCCCCGCGGCCACCACGTCGGCAAGCTCACAGAGGGAGCCCGTCCTGCCACTTCGCTGTCCTGCCTTGATTGGCGTCCACAGCGCGTCTCCGGTCTCTTCTTGGCCGCGCAGCCACAAATGTAATCGGCTTTTTGGGGCTTTCCCTGCCCATTCGTACCCGTTCGCGGTCTGGGCGATGTTTACGTGCTCTCGTCCCGCCATGAATTCAAGAGCATGTCCACAAAGATGTCTGATATTCACAACAACTGCGAACAGGTTCTCCAGGAAAGGCGAAGCGTCCCTCGTCAAATGGAGCTGGTTTCCGACACGGATGAGGAAGCCGTCGAAACCATATCCACGCAAGAGCTGCTGCAAGACGCGATCTTTGCCGAATGCCGTACCGCTGAGATCACCAGGATAGCCGTGAAGATGCCAGGTCGAGAACGGTAACTTCAGGCGCATACCGACTCCTTTGAAGTGTCATCTGAGAGCTTTTCGCTCTGATCCCGGCAGAGGTACCGTACTTGAGAAATAAAGTCAAGAAACTTGTTGTCCGGTTCTTGACCACATGACGCCCAGAGGAGAAGTGAAGCCAGGGCACCCAGACAGAAGAACACTCACGGACCTGGGGACACCATACCTGATTCGGTTGCGAACCGCGCATTCGGTAAGGTTTTCCCACGTGCCCACGCTGCCGTGTGACTAGCGAACCCCAATCGCAGAACGGCAGGTTGTCACGATCACTTCATCTTAGATGGGTCTGTGACTCGCCCCATGAACAAGATGCAGCCTGAAGGCTTGTGGTAGATGATGAACATGAACGGGTGATCCGCTCGAAAGACTTTGGGCTTTGCGTCCATGCCCATGGTGTAGGCTGTAGCCGTTGCGGCCGCAGCCTCTGTCCCCTCTTCCGTCACATCGATGCACGCTTCGTGGATGACCGCCCCCATGAATAGCCCCGGTTCAGGGACTCCCGGTGTTTTCTTGTGCAACATCCCGCCGAAATCCGCTCCAGACGCGAAGGCACCTTTCATGCCCATAGCCTTCAGCGTTGAGAGCAAGTCAAGGCGAGACCTCATGGCAAACCGGGGAAGGCTGACCTCAATACCGAACTCCCATGGTGACAGAGCGCTAACAAGCCCATTTAGCTTGGCCGCTGTGAGGGATTTCTCTACTGTCGTTAATCCGTCAGTTTTCCGAGGGAGCAAAACCACCATTGCCAGCTCATCGCTCTCGTAGGGGATCTCCAAGACTTGAAGCTCCGGTTCCTCGAAGTAACGGTAATGGTGAGCCAGATCCCGCATCATCGGAACTTTAATTCGGGAAGCATCCAGGAGAGCAAAATCCTCTAAGAGAGTCTGTTCTCTCTTGAACGGGACTTCCCACATGGAGTTGAAATAGATTGCGTTCAAGACTGCTAGTACCCACCGTTGGTTTCGAACCTGCTGGGAATCGACAATATTGGTGATCTTTCCGTTCGTGACCGAGCCCACCCATTCATTCATATCACGCGCCGCTTCCTCCGCGGCATTCAGCAGATCGGCGTCCCGAACAACAGCACCGTAGTGGTTGACGACAATTTCTTCGAACTCCTTCCCGACTTCATATCCCTCAAATCTGTGCAGCCAGAGGCCATTTCCTATTTGAAGTTCGCCGCCCCTGGATTGCGCCGAATGGGTCAGTCCACCAGTCAGATTGCCAAGATTACGCTCCAACGCACTTTGGGTGCCATCAATTCGCATGACTTGGGCAATCTCAAGCCGGGTCTTGCCTCTGGCTCCCGCATAGGCAATGGCGAGAGGGCAGAAGACGCTCAACGGTGAAAAGACCAGGTTATTCTCTTTTCGTGCCACCCTGCTGTAGATGTCCACTCCAAACATATTGATTGATGTCCGAGCCAACGCTTTGAGGTTGTTGAGCTCATCGGTGGTTAGGTCTCGCCCAAAGCGTTGCGGGTCCTGCCTTTCTCGATAGGCGGTCAGCAGTGGGATGATGTGAATCATGGGCATAGGCCCCCGCCGGGCCAACTGCAGGGGGGTCACACCGTCACGGTCTCTTGCGTTCACGTTCGCTCCTGCGGCTATTAGAATCTGCACTTTCTGTGCGTCCTCTCTTCCTGGTGCGGCCACAGCCCAGCCCAAGGGGGTCGCGCCGCGGTTGGTCGTGTCATCAACCTTGGCTCCTGCATCCAGAAGAACCCTCACCGTTTCTCCGGTTGCCCATCGGGCAGCATAGTGTAGCGGAGTGGCGCCTTCGGAGTCCTTTGCATTCACATCCGCTCCCGCATCAAGAAGCGTCTTCACTGTTTCGGCATTTCGGTGCAGGTCGGCGCCATCGGCAACAAGACGCTTCAGTGTCGACAAGTCGCCTTTGCGGGCTGCGGTCTCCAGTTGTCGGTCGATCTCGGCCATGGCAATGGTTCGCAATATAAGAACGACTGCTATTGCCACGATTGCGATTATTCGCCCGCGCCCCACCCTCTTCAACATGACTCTCCTCGCCGTTCTCGAGATGTACCTGACGATCGCTTGCGAGCATCTGAACTCTGAGTCGTCCGCGTGAACGAGCGTTGGCTTACCCTGACCGCTCCGAGCGCTATGACTGACTCGTACTTGGTTTCTTCCTCCCCAGGCAAGCCATCATCAGGGATGCTCGTTGCCCTGAGGCATTGTGAGGGGTGCTGGTTCCAGCGCGACCTTGAGCGCGTTCGCCACGAGGTTCGCTGTTTCATGTTTCTCTTCAGGGAGCCCTCCCAGGTACGCGACCACATCGTCACCGGTTAACCGGGCAGCGTCGGCAACGGTGAGCCCCTGGGCGAGGCAGGTCAGCGCGCTGGCGCACGCCACGGCCGTGCCGCAGCCGTCGGTCACGAAGCTGATGGCCGCGATCCGGTCGTCTTCAATCTTGATGAATATCCCTATGGTATCGCCGCACATCCCGCTGAGCTGCACGCTGCGATCCGCGTCTTCCATGGGGTGGAAGTTCCGTGGATGTATCCAGTGATCGAGGACCGTCTCGGAAAAGGTCTTGAGCAGATCCGAGATGATGAGTTCTTCGATTTCCGTGAAAGGGTCTCTTCCGTTCACGTTCGGCTTCCTGTTTCGTCATGGCAGTGGTTTCCCGGTATTGTGCACCAGTCAGGGGAATAAGACAATGAGCCTTTGATTTCTGCGGAAAAAAGGGTAGTCTCTTCCCTCGTCCCGAAGACGGGAACGCTTCGATCCCCTCTGGAGAATGGATATGCCGCAGCCAAAAGGCTCAAGAACGATACTGGTAACCGGCGGCGCCGGATTCATCGGCAGCCATCTCGTGGAAGCCCTGCTGGAACGCGGAGATCGTGTCAGGGTCCTCGACAACTTCAGCACCGGCAAGAGAGAAAACCTCGAAAGCCTCGGGAATGGCCGATGGATACCCGGCCGGGACTTCGCCGTCATCGAGGGGGACCTGCGAGATCCACAGGCAGTGCGGGACGCGATTGCAGGAACGGATGGCGTGCTCCATCAGGCCGCGCTGGGGAGCGTCCCACGCTCGGTGGTCGATCCGGTGACCACCCATCAGGTCAACGCGGATGGAACGCTCAACGTGTTCCTCGCCGCGCGAGATTGCCAGGTGCCCCGCGTCGTGTACGCGTCGTCGTCTTCGGTATACGGAGACAGCGCGACGTTGCCGAAACAGGAGGGGACCGAAGGTTTTCCCCTCTCACCGTACGCGTTGAGCAAACAGATCGACGAGTCGTACGGACGGCTCTTCAGGGACCTGTACGGGTTCGAGACCGTCGGGTTGCGCTATTTCAACGTGTACGGCGCACGGCAGGACCCGTTGTCCCAGTACGCCGCGGTTATTCCGCGGTTTGTCACGGCATTGCTGTCGGGAAAAGCGCCGACCGTATACGGCACCGGGCTGCAGAGCCGCGACTTCACCTTCGTGGGGGACGTGGTGGACGTGAACTTTCTGGCACTTGACGCTCCGGCCGACGCGTGCGGCGCGGCATACAACGTGGGACGAGGCGATCAGGCCACACTCCTGGAGCTGCTGGCAATCCTGCAGGACTTGCTGGGAACGGCCATCACCCCGTGCCATGAGCCGCCCCGGGCCGGCGACGTGATGCACTCGCGGGCAGACACGTCTCGTGCGCAACAAGTGTTGGGGTTCTCCGCTAAATTGGATCTGCGCCAGGGACTCGAGCAGTGCATCGAATGGTATCGGAACAATCTGTGAAACGAATTGGGGGACGAAAGAAAAACGAAAACCCGGAGCGGGGTCAGGTAGGGGCGCCGGGTTTTCTCTACCGCTAGTTCAGCGACTACCGGTTATTGTACAATAACATGGAGATAGCGCCAGTGTCAAGAATATGTTGGAGGAATTAATGGATTGCGGTGATGGTAGGAAAAAAACAGATAGAGTCCGACCCTAACCCCTATACCCTCAGTCGGACTCAAACCAATCCGAGATAGGAGATCTCGGTAGCCACAATGTAGCGATTGAATGGGGCTAACTTACACGGGTGCGCGGCCGTTGTCAAACTCGAAAATACTTGAATACCGTTAGTTCAATCATTCCCAAGAGCAGGTCAGGACAGTTAAACTCGTTTCTCCCCCCTGGCTCCGGTCAGGTCGCTTCCGATCGCGAACAATCTCGATGGATTCAAAAGCCTGGATCCCGGCCCTTGCCCTGGACTGCGATCCAGGGTCTGCCGGAATGGCGGACAAGGAACGTCTCCCTTTAATGATCTTCTTTGTTCACCCTAGTGATCCCGAGCACCTGAATGAATGCCTGCGGCCCGCTTCTTTTTGAAATAGCCGCCGAGTCGTGGTATAGAAGAACTTCGAATCGTCCCCACCTTCACTGCCACTCAGCCCTCAACGACCTCTGGGAGGATGCTTTCGTGAGAACGTTTGAATACCTGAAGCCCACCTCGATCGGAGAAACGCGCCAGTTCCTCGAACAGTACGGAGAGCAGGCAAAGGTCATCGCCGGCGGAACCGACCTGATGGTCCAGTGGAAGAAGAAACTTGTCTCTCCCGGATATTTCGTCTCCTTGAGGAACGTCCCTGAGCTGAACTTTATCGATCTCGACCACGGCCTCCGGATCGGCAGTGCGACCACTCACCGGAAACTGGAGCTGTCAAGCGAGATCGGGCAAGCCTTCCCCGTGATCTCGGACGCGGTCAAGAACCTCGGGTCGGTGCAGGTGAGGAATTCCGCGACCATTGGCGGAAACATCTGCAACGCGGCCCCATCTGCGGACACGGCACCGCCTCTGCTGGTCCTGGATACCCAGGTCAAGATCGTCGGGCCCGCGGGTGAGCGATCGGTCCCGATTACGGAATTCTTCAGAGGACCGGGGAGGACAGTGCTTCAGCCCGGTGAACTCGTGACTGAGTTCTCGATTCCCGCGCCACTGGCGCGTACCGGCATGGCTTACTGGAAGCAGACCCGGCGAAAAGCAATGGATCTGCCGATTCTCGGCGTTGCCGCACTGCTCTCGTTCGAGGAAGACCTCAAGACCTGCAAGGTCGCGAGGATCGGTCTCGGTGTGGCAGGGCCGGTACCGCGACGAGCGCTTGAGGCAGAGTCGTTTCTTCAGGGGAAAACCGTCGACGAGAAGGTGTTGGATGAAGCCGGCCGTATCGCCTCGGAAGAGGCAAGCCCCAGGACTACGATACGAGGGTCCGAATGGTACCGCAGGCACATGATCCGCGTCCTGGTCAAGCGGGTCGGTCTGACCTGTCTCGCGCGAGCGCAAGCATAGAGAGCGCCTCAACATCGGGAGGGAAGGCAATCGTGGCACGATTTCTCCCCTCACCCTGTCCCTCTCTCATAGGGAGATGGGATTGGCAGTGGCACCGGCATCTGGCCGGTGATTTTCCTCTCCATCAGGGCTGAAAGGAGTTACGAATTAATGAAGCGGTCCGTTCAATTCACGGTAAACGGAGATTCGGTCGCAGTTGAGGTGGAGCCCCACTGGACCCTGCTGCGCGTGCTCCGCGAGGAACTGGAGCTTAACGGCGCCAAACAGGGGTGCGGGGAAGGGGAATGCGGCGCGTGCACCGTCCTGGTCGGCGGTGTGCCGGTGAACAGTTGCATCTTTCCCGTGATGGAGGTCGAAGGGAAGGAAGTCCTTACCATCGAAGGGCTCATGGGGAAGAACGAAGAACTGCACCCGATCCAGCACGCGTTTCTCGAGAAAGCGGGCGTTCAATGCGGATTCTGCACGCCGGGAATGATTATGTCTACCAAGGCCCTTCTGGATGCGAACCCGAACCCCACGGAGGGAGAGATTCGCCACGCGATCGCGGGAAATATGTGCCGGTGCACGGGGTACATTCAAATTGTGGAATCCGTTCAGTATGCAGCCGAAATCATGGCCCGCGGGAAATAGTGACCGCACGGCAAGGAGCATGAGATGGAAGAGCTGTTCGTAGGCAAGTCCTACCCGAGAGTCGACAGGGAAAAGGTAACCGGCAGGGCCGAGTTCATAAACGACTTGAAGCTCCCCCGTATGCTGTACGGCAAGATACTCTACAGCTCCCGGCCCCACGCGAGGATCGTAAGCGTCGATACGTCGAAGGCGGAGGAGCTCAGAGGCGTGAGGGCGGTCCTGACCGGTGCCAACACCAAAGAAGTCCGGGTCGGATTCCTCGGAGATCAGACGCCGCTCAAGAAAGACAAGGTGCGGCAGTTCAGAGACGAGGTGGCCGCGGTCGCTGCCATTGATGAAGAAATCGCCGAGGAAGCCATCAGCCTCATCAAGGTCGAGTACGAGGACTTGCCGACCGTTTTCGATCCTCTGGAAGCCATGCAGAAGGACGCGCCGCTTATTCACGAGTTTGACGCGCGAGGAAAGCCGAGACGCAACAACATCCTCCCCTTGCCGTGGAAGCTGTCGGTGGGGGACGTCGACCGGGCACGGGAGAAATCCGCGCACGTCGTGACCGACACCTATCGGACGCAATGGGTGCATCAGACGTGCATGGGGACCAGCGGCGGTATTGCCGAGTTCGACGTGAGCAACAATCTGATCTTCAGGAGTGTGACCAACGTTCCTTTCGGCGGGAAGGACCGGCTCGACATGTTCCTGAAGAGCTACGGGATCAAGGGGAATACCCGTGTGCTGACGCCGTACGTCGGAGGGAGCTTCGGCAGCAAGCTCGACACCGATATCTACGAGTACATCCTCGTCTTATTGGCCTGGGTGACCAAGCGCCCGGTGAAGATCATGTTCAGCCGGCACGAGGAGTTCACGGCCAGCCCGCCACGACAGCCCGCCATCGCGACGGTTGAGCAGGGGTGCGATCGAGAGGGGCGTCTGACCTTCAGAAAGGTGGATATGATCCTCGACAACGGAGCTTATACCTCGTGGGGAGCAACCACCCCGTCTGTGATGATGATTCCCATCTCGTCCCTGTACCGGGTGCCGAACGTTTCCTTCCAAGCGACCTGCGTGTACACGAACAACATCTACGCTCAGGCAATGAGAGGGTACGGAAACCCGCAGGCCACGTACGTGGTCGAGCACTCGATGGACCAATTGGCAGAAGCCGCGGGAATCGACACCCTGGAATTCCGTCGGATCAATGCCAATAACCCGGACGAATCGACACCAATGGGATTGAAGATCACCACATGCCCCATGAAAGAGTGTCTGGACGAGGTCAAGACCAGGCTCGATTGGGACAACAAGCGCGGGAAGAGAAACGGCCGCGGCGTGGGAGTGGCCTCATTCCTGCACGTGGGCGGAGGAGCGAGGGTTTACCTGTCCGACGCCCAGGGGATGGTCCTCAAAGTCGATGACGACGGGAAGCTCGTGGCCATAACCGGTGGCACCGATCAGGGGCAAGGTTCAGAAACCATAGTCAGGCAGATGGTCGCAGACGCTTCGGGGTTCAACTTTGAAGATGTGTCCATCATCCTTGGAGACACCGAGGTGTGTCCGTGGGATGTGGGGACTCATGCAAGCCGTCACGCGTTCATGGCCGGCCACGCGGCATTGATGGCCGGTGCCAAAGTCAAGACTAGGATACGCAACTTAGCCTCCCGGCTGATGGCAGGGCTCATTCAGCAGGAGATAAGCAGGCAGCAGCGCAAGGACCCGAATTTCCAGCCCCCTGACTTGGACTACAGCCTGCTCGCCGATCCGGACAATCTCGACCTGTGCAACAGCGAGGTCTTTCTGAAGAGCGATCCGGAGAATTCCTACTACCGGATGCGTGTCGATCGCATATTGAGAAAGGCCCACATGGTCGGCACAGGAAAAGGCGAGATGGTCATGGCGGGAGCGTTCTACGACCCCCCGAACGAGATGCTCGACCGGGAAGGGAAGGGCAACCTATCGTGCTGCTACACCTTCGGGGCGCACGGCGTCGAGGTCGAGGTGGACCGGGAGACCGGCGAAGTTAAGATTCTGAACTACGTGGCCGCACACGATGTCGGTCGAGCGATCAACCCGATGCTGGTCAAAGGGCAGATCTACGGAGCGACGGTGATGGGGTTGGGGTATGCGCTCAGCGAAGAGATGCAGGTGAATCACGGTCGGGTGATGAACCCCAATCTGCTCGACTACAAGATCTTCACCGCCAAGGACAAGGTCCCGATCGAGCCCGTCATCATCGAGCCGTACGAACCGACCGGACCGTTCGGACTAAAGGGGATCGGGGAACCCGCGTGCGTGCCGACCGCTCCTGCAGTGGCGAACGCTGTGTACGACGCGATCGGCGTGCGGATAAAAGATCTGCCTCTCACCCCTGAGAAAATCCTTGCCGCTCTGAAGGAGCCGAAGGAATGAGCGTGCCGGTAAGCCTTTGATAGTCACCGCGCTTGACGGACGGGAGGAAAGTCGGGGCGACACCTTGCTGGAAGTGAAGGCCACAATTGCTCAGAGCCAGCCCGAACGGAAGATCGGCTTGAGGGCCGGTCGCGATCCTGCGATTTGACATGAAACGACAGATCTATATGGACAACGCCGCAACGTCGTTCCCCAAGCCGCCTGGCGTCGTTGAGGCGATGGTGCATTTCATGACCGATATCGGGGCCAACCCGGGTCGGTCGCGCCATGACCGATCCCTGGAAGCCTCAGAGATGGTGGAGGCCGCACGGGCCGACCTCGCCGCGCTCTTCAATGCCCCTGATCCCACCCGGATCGTCTTTACCCTGAACGCTACGGAATCGTTGAATACGGTGATCTACGGAGTGCTCAACCGCGGCGACCACGTGATTATCACGCAAATGGAGCACAATTCCGTGATTCGACCGGTTCGTCATCTGGAAGGGGCCGGTACGATCTCCGTCTCGGTCGCGCCGTGCGACCGGATGGGCCTCCTGGACGTTGATGCCCTGAAGAAGCTGATTCGCAAGGACACGGCTCTCGTAGCGCTCAACCACGCCTCCAACGTGTGCGGCACAGTCCAGGACGTTGCCGCGGTGAGGGAAGCCACGCAAGGGATTCCGCTTCTCGTAGACGCGGCCCAGACAGCCGGAGTGCTCCCCATCGACGTGCAGGCGCTCGGAATTGACTTTCTTGCGTTTACCGGCCACAAAGCCCTGTACGGGCCGCAGGGAACCGGTGGGTTGTACGTGCGGCAAGGAATACCAATCCGGCCGCTCAAGCGGGGTGGCACGGGAAGCGTCTCCGAACGGGAAGAACAGCCGGACTTCTATCCGGACTACCTGGAGAGCGGCACCAGGAATAACGTCGGTATTGCCGGGTTGGCGGCAGGTGTCCGGTTTGTGCTCGACACGGGCGTGGAGACGATCAGGCAGCACGAAATGGAGCTTTTCTCCACGCTCATAGACGGTTTGATCGACCTGCCGGGCATGACGCTCTATGGGCCGCTCAAGCCGGAGACGCAGGTGGCTATCCTCTCGGTCACCTTCGATGCGGCCCTGCCGGAGGGGCTGCGCGTCTCTTTCGGCGGATGCGGCGGACGAGCGGTCCCCGCGACCTTTGAGAGCGTCCACCCGCAAGAGGCGGGGATCATCCTGCAGGAGCAATACGAGATATGCGTTCGCGTCGGTCTGCACTGCGCTCCGCTCGCTCACCGAGCGCTCGGCACCTTCCCGGACGGCACCGTCCGCTTCAGCCTCGGATACTTCAATACGATGGAAGAAGTGCAGATCGCTATCCGCGCCATACGCAAGATTGCCGAGAAGATCGAGACATCCAATGATAAATAGCACCAACGCAGAGGAATGGGGAACCGGGGCGTGGCATGGCCAGACGGTTCGGCGTCGATCCCCGGAGTTTGCATTCCAGCCCGAGCGACCGTGCCGGCACATCAAACAAGAAAGGCCACAGATCAGATCCGTGGCCTGCTGTGGTCTTTGGTGCTCGGAGCGAGAGTCGAACTCGCACGGCCTTGCGACCGGTGGATTTTGAGTCCACTGCGTCTACCGGTTCCGCCATCCGAGCACGTGATGCACACTGGGCGATCCGACCTGTCGGCGCCCCGTCAAGTGAACTATAACCGGAATTCTATCGGTACGCAATCTCGAAATATTCAAGCCTGTGGCAGCCTCTCAGTTTTCAGTTGCCATCCTCGGACTGATCGGGTAACGTGAGATTCGGTTCCGTTTCCCTGCCACCTTTCATCAGGTTGGCGCTTCAGTCCATCCGGAGAAGCGGACAGATTCTTTTACCAAAGTGGCAAGAATAGCGTGCCTTATCAAGACGACGCTTGGACGGTACTGGACTCCGATGATCTTCCGGTCGGACGGACATCGACGTAGCAGGTGACCTTTGTCCGGCATGACAGAGGCCGCGGTCCGCAGTTCACCGGTGGTCGGTCAGGCGGCAAGAAGAGTTACAGGTTCCACTCCCCGTATGAGATACTGCCGAAGTCAGTCTCCTCATCGGATGGCCCTGTAGCACAGTGGTGTAGAGTCCCTGGCGCATCTCCGCGCGCAGGGGAACCCTTTCGAGAGGGTTTGCTCGCGGACCCGTACGACAGCCAGGTCGTCAAAACGATTGCCAAGACAAGGGGGTACGTGCATGACAGCGAGGAACATGGCTTTGGTGTTGGCTCTTGTGGTGTTGCTGGTTCCCGGAATATGCTTCTCGGCGGACGTTCCGGGTGTCACCGACAAGGAGGTCGTCATCGGCGTGACCACTCCGGTTTCGGGTCCGGCGGCCCTGTGGGGAGTCACGGCCGTGGGCATGAAAGCGTGGGCTGAGCATGTAAACGCTCAGGGAGGGGTTCACGGTCGCAAGATCAAAGTGCTCATCCAGGACGACGCGTACAATCCGACGAGAGCGCTCGCCAACCTCCAGGAAATGAAGGGAAACGTATTCGCCGTGTCCGGCCTCCTCGGCACAGCGATCCTCAACGCATCCAAGGACTTTTTCCCTGACAACAAGGTGCCGCTCGTCACCCCGTACGGCGACGTGCGCATATGGACCAAGCAGCCGAAAGACAAGCTGACGTACGTCTTCGTGGCGTATCCCGATTACGAGGATGAAGCCGAGTACATTACCAAGTATGCGGTGAACAAGCTCAATGCCAAGAAGATCGCCCTCTTCTACCAGAATGACGATTACGGCAAGATGGCTATGTCAGGGGTCAAGAAGGCCCTGGGAGAACTAGGCGACAAAGCGAAGTTGGTCGAGGCGGTTCCTTATGAGGTTACCGACCGGGCGCTCAACACGCACGCGTTGAAGCTCAAGGAAAGCGGCGCGGACACCTTGATCATCTACACGACTCCGACTCACGGGGCACTGATCACCAAGGAGACGGCCAAGATCGACTATCGCCCGAATCGCCTCACCACATTTACGCTGGGCGACCCCATCATGTTCAAGTTGGCGGGCGAGCCGTGGGAAGGGACCTATGTCGCGTTGCCCGGGAATTCCGGTGTGCCCGGATCCGATCCGCCGGCAGACAAGGTGGTGAGCGTCCTTTCCAACCTTGACCCCTCGATCAAGGGGAAAGAGTACCTCGCACTCTTCGGCGCCATGTCCATGATTCACGTTGTGGAAGGGCTGAAGAACGCGGGCCGAGATCTGACCCCGGAAGCCTTCGTCAAAGGCATGGAGAAGATCAAGGACTGGAAGCCCGAGGGGATCGGGGCGCCGGTGACCTACCTTCCCGACCGCCATCATGGCGTGAACGCCTCCCGGATGGGCGTGGCGAAGGAAGGGAAAGTGGTTCCGCTGGAAGAATTCACGATGTTCAAGCCCCATTTCTAGGCATCTCGTAGCTCGTTTCAAGCCCGCCGGCTGTAACTCGTGCCCGCTCGGGTGGCGTGGCTGTCGGCGGGTGATCGTCCCAAGCGGTTCATCATCCCTCGCGAACGCGGGAGCCTCGAACCAAGGATCCCTTATCGCAAGTTCGCTTGCGCATTTCTGGGATCATGGTGAGACAGGCATCTTGCCTGTCCAGCGGGAAATGACAGGCAAGATGCCTGTCCCACCAATACACCCCGTGGGGCCGCGATGGTTGACAGAAACCGCGTCCCACAGGAATGCGCGGCCGTATTTATGAAATGGCGCATTAAGTAGTCCGGCACGGTTTGGAGAAGAATGGACCTCTTGAACGTCACACGGCTCTTCATCAGGTTCGGGGGCATACAAGCCCTCGCAGGGGTGGATTTCCGGGTGGAGGAGAACGAGATCCTCTCGGTGATCGGGCCCAACGGGTCCGGGAAGACCACCCTGTTCAACTGTATTTCCGGGGTCTATCGCCCCACTGCCGGAGAGATCGTCTTCCGGGGTGAGAGCCTCTTGGGGCTCTCGCCTGACGCCGTAGCCGTGCGCGGGATCGCCCGAACTTTTCAAAACCTCAGGCTTTTCATGCACATGACGGTAATGGATAACCTCCTCCTCGGGCGGCATATCAAGTTTCGCAAGAATCCACTTCATGCGGTATTTCGGATCAGGACCGAAGAAGTTCCTCATCGAGGGGCAGTGGAGGAGATCATAGATTTCCTCGATCTTCAGGCCTACCGCAACTCCCTTGTCGCGGACTGCCCCTACGGTGTTCAGAAACGAGTGGAACTGGGGCGAGCCCTCGCAGTCGAGCCGAAGCTGCTGCTCCTGGACGAACCTATCGCTGGCTTGACCTCGGAGGAGAAACAGGAATTCGCGTACCAGATCATGGAGATCCGCGGACGGTTCAAGACGGCGATCCTCCTGGTGGAACACGACCTGAGGGTTGCGTCAAAGCTGGCCGACCGTATGGTAGCCTTTGAATCCGGTCTTGAAATCGCTCAGGGAACGCCGGAGGAGGTCCAGCGCCACCCGAAGGTGATTCGGGCGTACCTGGGCGAGGATGTGTAGTCCCCGATGGCGCAGGTACGGGAGCCTATCGGCCGTCCTCGTCGCGGGATCGTCCCTCGGGGAGCACTGCCGGACAAGCCAGCAGTGGCACCCACGCAAGGCACCTGGGTTTGGCTACCGGAATGCCGCTGATTCAGAGGAGTGGCAGGCAATCCCGCCAGGTGCGGGACTGGCCCCACAGAACAGCGAATAGCGCGGGTTTCAGGTCAGACCCCGGGGTTGAGAAACGGAGTGCTGAGAGCTTGGTTTGGCAAATGCGGTCACGCATCTCGGGGAGCATGGTGGGACAGGCATCTTGCCTGTCCATCGAGCAATGACAGGCGGGACGCCTGGCCCACCGAACAGCCGGTCAGGCCACGGCCATAAACGAAAACCGTGTCCTACAAGGATACGTGACCGTATTTGTGCAAAGGAGTACTTGGTGACGACCCACGGCACTATTGTTGTTTATTGATCCACGACCTGTCGAACCAGCCAAGATCGCTTGGCCCTAACCTGGAAGACGATTGGACGCCATGCCCCCCCTTCTTAAGATCGCAAACATCGAGACGCTGTACTTCGACCGCATCTACGCACTCCACGGCCTTTCTCTGGAGGTCAAAGAGAAGGAGATCTTCGCTGTGCTGGGTCCGAACGGCGCGGGAAAGACCACGCTTCTCAAGACCATCGCGGGGCTCATCAAAGACCAGCCCAAGAAGGGAATCATCGAATTCGCGGGTCAGCGCATACATCGGTTGCCTCCCGAGCGGGTATCCTCGTTGGGGATTGTCTACGTCCCTGAGGACCGGGGTCTCTTTCGGGAGCTGACGGTACGAGAAAACCTCGAACTCGGCTGCTGGGGTCGAAGAGGCAAAGGCGTCCAGGAGGATCTGGAGGAGACATACGAACTCTTCCCGATCCTCAAGGCTCGCGGCGACCAGCAGGCCGAGACTCTCTCAGGCGGCGAACAGCAGATGCTGGCCATGGCCCGCGCCCTCCTCAGGAAGCCGAGACTCCTCATGCTGGACGAGCCCTCCCTGGGACTCGCGCCGATGATCGCGCGGCTAGTCTACGATGCCCTGCTCAAGATCAGCCGGGCGGGAACCACTATCCTCCTGGTCGAACAGAATGCTCGCCTGGCCTTGAGCATCGCCCACTACGGGTACATCATGGAAGCGGGCCGTACCGTGTTGGAAGGGACGTCCGAACAACTCAAAGAGAACGAGGACGTCCAGGAGCTGTACCTCGGACTGGGAGGTGAGGCGGCTTCACCCAAAGGCTGGCGGCTGTATAAGAAAAGAAGGAGATGGTGATGCAAGACCGGGTTACTAACCTGCCTGAACTGTTCTTTACCCAGGTGGCCCGCCTGCATGACCGCGTTGCGCTGCGGCACAAAGAGTACGGCATCTGGAAACGCGTCTCCTGGACGGAGTACGGCGAGAACGTCGAGAAGGTCGCGGCAGGCCTGATATCTCTGGGCTTGGCCCGAGGCGAACGCGTCGCCATACTCGGGGACAATCGGCCCGAATGGCTGTATTGCGATCTCGGTACGATGTCCGCCGGCGGCGTCACCTGCGGCGTATACCCCACGTCTGCTCCCGAACAGATTGCCTACGTCGTCGGCCATTCCGAAACGAGAATCCTCTTTGTCGAGAATGAAGAGCAGGTGGACAAGGTGCTCCAGATCCTCCCCGATGTGGAGCTGCGCCAGGTGATCGTCTGGGACCCCAAAGGCCTGTGGGGTTTTACCCACGAGAAGATCATCTTCTTCGAGGAATTTCTTCGGATCGGTGAAGCATACCTGAAAGAAAACCCGGAGATCGTTCGCAATTCCATCAAGGCAATCGATGAGGATGACACTGCCCTGATCATCTACACCTCAGGCACGACCGGTAGGCCCAAAGGAGCGATGATCACCCACAAGAATGTTCTCAGCATCACCGAATCTTTCCTCGCCGCGTCCCCCACCGCCGAGGCCGACGAAGTGCTGTCTTACCTGCCGTTGGCCCATATCTATGAAAATCTCATGTCGCTCTTCCAGGCGGTGATGGCCGGAGGGACCGTGAACTTCGTGGAGAGCATGGGGACTCTCGGTCAGAATCTCCGTGAGGTCTCGCCGACCGTTTTCGCCAGTGTTCCGCGGATCTGGGAGAAGTTCGCGTCCATGATTCAGATACGCATGTCCGATTCCACGATCCTGAAGAAGCTGCTCTATGGGGCAGCGGTCAAAGTCGGCATGAAGTACGTGCGCTCTCCGGAAGGGAGCCCGGACCGAAGGAAATGGGGATTGCTCTACTGGCCCTTGTATTGGACGGTGCTCTACCACCTTAAGCGGCAGCTCGGCCTGGAACGGGTTCGTTGGGCTGTTTGCGCGGCCGCTCCGGCTTCTCCCGAGCTGTTCGAGTACTACAACGCGCTCGGGGTCCCGCTCCGGGAAGGATACGGCCAGACCGAGTCCACCGGTGTGATCGCCATCCAGCGGATCGACCGGCCGCGATGGGGGTACGTAGGGGAACCGGTACCCGGAATGGAAGTCAAGATCGCGGAGGACGGCGAGATCCTCACGCGGGGCGGTGGGGTCTTCAAGGGTTACTTCAAGGACCTGGAGCTTACTGCGGAAACGATCAAGGACGGCTGGCTCCATACCGGCGACGTGGGGGTACTGGAAGACGGATTCCTCAAGATCCTGGATCGCAAGAAGGATATCCTCATCACTGCCGGCGGGAAGAATATCACCCCTGCGTTCATCGAGAATAAACTCAAATTCAGCCCGTACATCCAGGATGCGGTTGTCATCGGAGATGGGAAGAAATATCTGGTCGCCCTGATTCTCATTGATGAGGACAACGTCACCAAGTACGCCCAGGACAACCGGGTACCGTTCACCACCTTTGCGGACCTCACCAAGAATCCGGAAATCTACAAGCTCGTCGAACGCGAAATGGCGACGGTGAACAAGACGCTGTCGCAGGTTGAGAGTATCAAGAAGTTCGCGTTGTTGCCGAGACGATTCTACGAGGAAGACGGCGACGTCACCCCGACCAAGAAAGTGAAACGCCGCTTCCTGGAAGAGCGCTACCGCGACCTGATCGAATCCCTGTACCGATAGAGAGCCGAACGTATGGACCTTGTAGAAAGCTACCGGGAAGAACTGCAGCTCATCAGAAAACCGTGGACCCGCGTGTGGGTTTCAGCGATTGTGGTGGGATTGTTCCTTCTGCCGTTGTATGCGCCCCAGCACATTGTGTACGTCGCCACGAGCATATGCATCTATTCCATCGGCGTCATGGGCCAAAACCTGCTGATCGGTTACACCGGGCAGATTTCGCTGGGCCAGGCGGGATTCCTCGCCATAGGAGCGTACACGTTCGGCCATCTGGTCCGCTTGGGGGTCCCGTGGCCGGTGGCGCTGTTTGGGGCGGGCGTCATGGCAGGCCTGGCAGGAGTGATCGTCGGCTTCCCGTCGCTCCGTCTGAAAGGGCCGTACCTGGCCATCGCCACTATGGGATTCGGCATAGCCGTTTACCAGGTGTTCGTCAACTCCGAGTGGCTCTCGGGCGGGCGCATGGGGTTGACCATTACGAAGCTCGCAGTGCCCTTCGGACTCCACGCGATCACGTTCAATTACGTGTTCAATTTCCTGTTTGCCCTGGCCTTCGCATTGATCTCGTACAATATTGTCTCCTCGTACATGGGGAGGGCTTTCATCGCTATCCGCGACAACGATATTGCCGCGGAGGTGATCGGAGTCAATCTCGCCCGGTACAAACTGCTCGCGTTTGCAATCAGCTCATTCTACACGGGGATACAGGGAGCGCTCTTCGCTCTCTTCCTGGGGTACCTCGATCCGGAACTGTTCAGGTTCACCGAGTCGATCACGCTCTTCGTCGCGGTGATCATCGGAGGCCTGGCATCGGTGGAAGGGTCGATTATGGGGGCCGCGTTCGTGGTTCTTGTGCCGCAGGTCTTCAGCTCGTACAGGGAGTTTGTGCCGGTCGTCTTCGGCGTGACCATTCTCATTGTCCTGATATTCGAGCCGCTGGGGCTGTCCGGGAGATGGATGAAGACGCGGCTGTATCTTCGCAACTGGCCGTTCCGGTAACGGGTGCGGGGTCGGGAGCACTATGGATAAGTTCTTGCAGTATACGGTAACCGGACTGGCCACGGGCGGCGTCTACGCGCTGGTGGCTATCGGACTGGCGTTGATCTACCGGTCGACGCGGATTCTCCATTTCGCTCATGGAGACGTAACGACAGCGGGGACGTTCATGACGTTTGCCGTCCTGGGCTACGGCGCTCCCTTTGCAGGGGCCGCGGTGGCTGGGCTGCTGTTCGGCGCCGTCATTGCCATGCTGTTCTATTTCGTCATCCTGGTCCCCGCGCAACGCCGCGAAGCAACCCAACTGGGGCAGATCATATTGACACTCGGCCTCGGGCTGATCATCCAAGGGCTCGTCAGCTACTTCGGCGGGACCGAGCCTCACGCGTTTCCCTTTCCGCTTTCGGAGTTCAAAGTCTATCGGCTCGGGCCGGTTGCCATCAGCCAGTTGAGCCTGGGAACTCTCGGGATAAGCCTTCTGGCTTGCGGTCTGTTCTACGCGCTCGTGCAGAAGACGCGGCTCGGGCTCGCGATGAGGGCGGTTTCGGAGAATCTTCCCGCGGCCCAGACCCTGGGGATCCCAACCCGGCGTGTGCTGGCCCTGTCCTGGGGGATGGCGGCGTTCCTGGGCGTGCTGGCAGGTCTGTTTCTGGCTCCCGCTGCGATCCTGGACCCGTTCTTCATGCTCGACCCGTTCCTCAAAGGATTTGCGGCAGCGATCCTGGGTGGTCTCAACAGCCTCCCGGGAGCCATTGTGGGTGGGCTCATCCTCGGCGTTACCGAGGCCTGGGCCGGCGGTTTCGTGTCCATCGCGTTCAAGAACACGTTCGCATTCATCATAATTGTGGTTGTTCTGCTCGTTCGACCGGAAGGACTTCTGGGCGAGGAGTTCAAGGAGAGGGTCTAGGAGGCTGTTGCCAGGTACTTTATGGCGCAAATACCCTGACGCATCTCGGGGATTACGGTGGGACAGGCATCTTGCCTGTCCATTAAGAAGTGACAGGCAAGATGCCTGTCCCACCAACAAACCTAAAATCCGCGACCGTATTTAGGAAACGGTGAACCTAGATTCCGACCCGATCATTCCTCGGACCTGATGATTCGCGGCAATTCCTGAGTTTTCGTGCGGGCCGCCTCCATGAGTGCCAACGCGCCGAGCTTGTCAACCGTCGATTCTGCCGGTTCTTCCCACGGCCGATCCGACAGTGTCGCGGCCTTGAAACTCAGACAACGGCGAAGCGCGTGCAGCCCCTGAAGGTCGCCGCACACCGCATGTACCACGTTCCCACCACGGACAAAGATCTCCGCCACGGTTCCTGACTCCGACCGCACCTCGAGAACCTTCGCCTGCCTGCTCGTCAGCAAGAACCGCAGGTGTTCGAGGAGATCGACGCTCTGGAACGGCACCGCTGCCGACGAGTCGGCCTGGGATTCAGGAGCCCCTGCGTCGGCCGTCTCCACGTCCGGCTCTCTCACCAGGAAGTCGGACATCCGGTAATCGGGAAGCAGTTCCACTGCAGCGTCAGTTCCAAGTAATGCCCGAGACCGCGAAGGGTCCATACAGTTCGCTGGATCCTGGGCTGCCAGGAGCCCACCCACGCGCTCGATCTCCAGCATTCCCTTGACCCCATCCTCGCCTGGACCGGACATCATCACCCCCGCCGAGCAATTGCCCGCAGCGGCAGCCAGGGAGATCAGGAAAGCATCCAACGGAGACGATGGCTGCAAGTCCGCGGCCGTCGAGGAGCCCCGCAATTCCAGTTCGTTGGGAAAGTGCCCGGCGAGTGCGGGCCGATCGGCGAACGTTGCCACGTAACACACCCCGCGTTCGACAATCGTCGATCGCTCGAACCGGACCACAGGAATCAAGCTGTACCGTTGCAGATGAGTAGCGAACGGTCCGGCTAGGCGCGGGGATACATCCAATAGAATCATAAGCACGTCCTGGAAGTACTCGGGGAGCGCGGTTACCACGCGAAAGACCGAGAAGAACTCGCCGCCCCCGGCCCCGACACCTATGAATCGTGTTGCGGAGCCGGCCGGTCCCTTTCCGAATTTCCCCCAGGGTCGTTTTGTCGCAGCGAGCCTGCGGTAGTGGCACTTCTCGATGTCAGCGGCTGCAGCCCGCCGTACACCCCGAATAAGATCTCGTTTCTGAAATTCGAGACTTTCCGGAGAACTCGGCGAAGGTTTTGCGAGCACGTCCACCGCTCCGTATCGGATGGCATCGAAGACCTCCGAGGAGGCATCGCCGTCCAATGCGCTCAGCAGGACTGTGGGGACCGGATGCTTGACCATAAGGCGTTTCAGGATGGCGAAAGCGGCCATGTCGGGCATTTCCGCGTCGAGCGTCACGACCTTCGGGCACAGCTCCGAGACCATGGCGAGCGCTTCCGCGCCGGTCCGTACCCGCCCCAGTACCTCGATGGCCTCGTCTTCAGCGAGCATTCGGGCGATTTGCATCCCCATGACCGGGGAATGGTCCGCAATGACGACCGTGATTCTGTCGTTCTCAGCCCGATTCACGCAGTCCCTCGTCCGCGGCGAAAACAGTTCCCGATCCGAGAACTATGTTTCTATAACGGATGTTGCACGGATACAGATCAAAGCAGGGGATTCTCGCTCAATACCTTGCAGACCGTCTTTCCCAGGAGGCTCGGGTGAAACGGTTTCGTCAAGAGCGCCTTGATGCCGAATTGCTCGGCCTCTGACGGCGCAGGTCCTTCACACGCCCCGCAACAGAGAATGACCGGTATTCCCGGACGGATCGCCATCAGTTGTGTGGCCAGCTCGAGGCCATTGGTCGTCGGCATGGAAAAATCAGTGATGACGAGGTCGAACTCGGCATGTCGATTGATGAAGGTTCTGAGAACCTCCGAGACATTGGAGTACGCCTCGACTTTGAATCCCAAACCGGTCAAGACACGTGTCCCCATCTGGGCGACCTGTGCGTCGCTGTCCACGAGCAGGATCCGCTCCACTTCTCCTTCAGCGGTCTCATCCCCGGCGCTTTCCAGCTCCGCGGTGCTGCTGTACACGGGCAGTCGGACGGTGAACGTCGTTCCCTTTCCCGGGTCACTCTGAACGGTGATCTCTCCCCCGTGGACTCTCGCGATGCCGCGCGCGACCGCGAGTCGCAGATCGGCGCCCATGCCGGCCGGCGTTGGGGCGGAGTACGGCTCGAAGATGCGATCCAAGGTTTCCGGGTCAATCACGCGGTCGTTGTCAGAGATCGTGAGCTTCAGCCACCCGTCCGATTGTTCGTCGTGCTGGGCCAGGAAGGCATCGCCGTTGAAGAATTCTTCCCAAGTGAGGCTCACGCTTACCAGGCCGCGGTCGCCGCCTATCGCTTCGCCGATATCGATGCACAGGTTCACGATCATTCGTCGCAGTTGAGCGGGGTCGGCCAGCACCGATCCCGCGACGTCGTCGAAACGCTCCCGGATCTCGATGGATCCGGGGAGCGAGGCCCTCACTATCCCGAGCGCTTCCTTGACCACCGTCCCAAAGTCGACGGCTCGGCGCTGCCGCGCGAGGTCTCCGGCCAGCGCGCGGATGTCTTCGACCAGGTCTTGTCCGCGTCTGCCCGCCTTTATTACTTCTTCCAGAAAGGTTCGCTCTTCGCCTGTCTCGGAGAGCGTTTGTGCTGCAAGGTAGGTGTAGCCCAGCATCGGCATGAGGACGTTGCCGAAATCTCGCGCAATGCCTCCCGCGAGCCCCTCGACTGATTGACCTTGCTCTTCCGGCTGCGAGCTGGTCGACGAGGGAGCCTCACTGCTCGGGACCCGGTCCACCACGACGAAATCGGTCGTCCGATCGGATTGGCCCCGTACAGGGGTGATGGTCGTCTCCACTGCGTACGAAGAGTTGTCCTTCCTTCGGTTGAGCAGGCGTCCTTTCCACGGAAGACCGTCTCTCACTCTCGAGTTGGCCTCAGCCAAAGCCGGCAGTTCATTTTCCCGGCTCCTGAAGAACCCCACGTTCTTGCCCACGACCTCCTCATGAGTGAAGCCGCTCACCGCCTCGAAAGAGGGATTGACGTACTTGATGGCGCCACGGGAATCCGCGATTACCACCGAATCGGTCACGTGGTCCAGAGCTGCGGTGAGACGCCGATGATGCCTCTCTGCACGCTTACTCTCCGTAATATCGGTCGTGACGAGCAGGACATGAGGCTCGTCGTCGAGATCGATGATCTCCGCGGCAACGCTTCCCACCCGCATTTTGCCGTCCTTGGAACGGAACACGGCCTCGAAATCGTGGACCGCGCCGGCTTCGGACAAGCACTGGTGAAGCTGCTCCAGATACGCGGGACGAGCCCAATGCCGTAATTCGTCATCGGTTCGCCCGATGATCTCCTCCCGTTGGTATCCGCTCGCCTTGCAGAAACTGTCGTTGACCTCGACGTACTGCCCGTCGCTGAGCGAGACGATGGAGACCTCGCCGGGGTACGCTCGAAAAGCCGCCATGACACGGCGCTCGGAAGAACTCAGGGAATTCTCAGCCTTCTTGCGGTCCTTGACTTCCTGCTTGAGCCTTTTGACGGTTTCACGCAGTTCGGTGGTGCGCTCGATGACCAGCTCTTCAAGCTGGTGGCGGTGCTTGCGCAATTCCTCTTCCGCTCGGCTTCGCTCACCTATTTCTTCCTGAAGGCGGACGTTGATTCGTTCGAGGTCCGCGGTCCGTTCTTCGACGCGCCTCTTGAGTTCCTGGCCGAGTTTCCTCTGGAGGGCGAGCTGCTTCTTCTCGATGGTCAAATCCTCGATCAGGATGAGCAACCACGGGTCTCCGCCCCATCGGAGCGACCGGATGTGAACGCGGCCCCAAATCGGACGGTCCGAAATCTTTACCACCGCCTCGAGAATCTGCGTCTGCCGGATGGAGAATACCTTTTCCACGAGGGTTTGGACCTGGTCTGCCGCCACCGCGTCGGGGAAGAGCGCACTGAACGGGCGGCCTTCAACGCCCTTGTAATCCGGGCTGATCTTTTCACATGCCTGGTTTATGAAGATCACGTTGTGCTGTCGATCGACCATCAGAGCAGGAAGCGGCAACGCGTCCAACAACTTACCGAAAGCAGTGGATTGGACTCCGAGATTGTCGGACTCTTCACACGCTGTGTCGAGTTCCCGGACCATATCCTGCAGGTCAATGGTCTCGGTTGCCGCGTGAAGCCCGCGATTGATAAAGGTCGCGTCTTCCTCGTCCTCGAGGTATTCGACTATGATTTCAACATTCTTCTGGTCGTCCATGATGGTCCGAATTGCGGCTGAGAGATGAGGCCGAGTTCGCTGTGCCCATGCTGCAGACGATCGCGGCAACAAGTATGGTTCCGCCGGTCCGCTCTCGCCAGCGCGACTGCGCCTGCGTGGAACACGTTCTCGGGGCGGTTGGCTGGCCTGCTGCAGATCCAGTAGTAACTAGTGTACACAAAAACGGCAGGACCAGTCAATCATTCTGGTGGCTCTCCTCGACGATGTCAGGAGATTGTGCGTACCTCGCGGCGATCGTGACGCGCCTGAAGAATTTCTGTCAGGTTTTCATGCCACCTCCGAATTATCCAGTGAACCGATTGGAAACGGTTCGGAGAGAACGGCCGAGAGCGCTGTTCCGTAACACGAAAATGTCGAGGAGGCTTATTATGAAACACTTGATCAATTTGCTGATGGTGGCGGCTTTCCTGGTGGCAACTACAATGGCGTTCGCCGCTGACCCCGGCCAGCCCGGTGCTCCCGGCCAGAAGGGGAGTGCTCCCGAACCCGGAAAGACCGTCAATTGCTGCGTGAACAAAGAGTGTAAGAAGGTCGGTACGGAAGCGGACTGCACCAAGGCCGGCGGCAAGGTTGTCAAGGACTGCAAAGACTGCAAGTAGATCTCTCTGACCGCCATCCGGTCCACGGGGGTCTCCCAGCGGAGGCCCCCGTCACTGCCGAGAGCCGGCGGTACAGGTTTTAGTGGACAAGTTGAGCGCAGTCATTATGATGCACGGTGGTCAGCCTTGACAAACCAACCACCGGAGCCTCTTGGCGTATGGAGAAAAGAACGCAGAGCGACGACCGACTCCTGGTCCAGGAATGCCTCGCTGGATCTGAAGAGGCGTGGCGCGAATTCTATTGCAGGTTTATCGGCCTCATGAAGTCCGTCGTCAAGAAGCGCGGCCTTCTCAGGCCCGAAGATGTCGAAGACATCACGCAATCCGCTTTTCTTTCGCTCACCGCAGCGCTGCGCACCTACGATCCCCAACAGTCCTTGCCCAGATTCGTCTGCCTGGTCACCGAAAGAGTATTGATCGACGAGTACCGCAAAGGAAGGGCCGTCAAGAGAGGAGCGGAGACAGACGCTGTGGGAAACACGGAGCGGGTTACGCAAGATCCGCTCGCAACGGATGCTGACAGCGAGCTCCAGGATCAGCGTCTGGAAAAAGCCGAGCAGGTTTCCCGCCTCCGGACTTCGCTCCAGCTACTGAATTCCAGGTGCCGGGAACTGATCGCACTGAGATACTTCAACGAACTCTCTTTCAAAGAGATTGCCGATAAGCTCGGAGCCACGGAAAACACCGTGACCGTTCAGACAAGGCGCTGCCTCGAATCGCTGCGGGCGAAGTTTACGGGCAGCCGAGAGAGAGGGCCGAGGCCGTGACGACACCAACCCCACCCAGCTCCGGACGACATCCGGACGACCTCCTGTTGCCGTACCTCGAGGGCCGACTCGCCCCGGATGAGACGACAATGGTCGAAGAACACTTGCGTACATGCGATGAATGCCGCACGCTGAAGGAGCAGTTGGCCGAGACCGTGGCTGTCCTGACAGCCAACCGAGAGGCGTTGTGTCCGGAGCCCTGGCAATTGTACGAGCTGGTCAATTACGGCCAGGACCCGGACGGAAGCGTAGCGACACATCTGGAGCAGTGCAGCGCGTGCAAGGAGATTGCTCGAAGCGTAACGGAAAAGCTGCCATCCGACCGGATTCCGGCACAAGTGAGCCATGCGTTGAAAGCGCACGTCGCGCAGATCGCGACTCCGCCAAGCCGGCAAGAAGAGCCTCGCGAAAGTTTGCTGGAGCGTCTCTATCGACGATACCGGCTTCCCGCATTTTCCGTGGGCCTGGCAGCGGCCATCCTGGCTTTGGTAATTCTCCTTCCTTCCCCCGCGTTTCGGAGCGGCTTTCTCCCGAGTTCGGTCACCTGGGAAAACGTGCCCAAACCGAAGTCCTTCGGCCAGGGGATGAAACGCGCCGCAATGGTCCTGTTCGTAAAGGATTCCGGGCGGACATTGCCCCAGAAAGAGGTCGATGCGCTCTACGAAGCGCTCGCGCCCACGATGGAATTGTACCAGCGGTTCCAGATCGTTTCCCCCGCGCAAATTGCAGACTTGATCGCAAAACGACGCTACCGGAATGACACCGTGAGCGAGATGGTGGCTCGACTGCACAGCGACCTGGACGTCTCCGTTGCGGCGTTGATCGCCTTACAACCGGAGGAGAAAGGGACTGCCGTGGCAGTCGAAATCGTGGACGCGGCTTCCGGCGCAATCGAAGCGAAGAAGTCAGAGAGAGCCGTTCCGGACAGCGAACTGGCCAGAACCGTCAGTGCGACCGTGCATTCACTCCTGCTCTCGGTCGGCCCGCCCGAGAAGAAACCATGACGGGAACCATGTCGGAAGCCTTGTCGCGACCACTCGAGAAACGGACCGATACGGCTTCCGATAACGGAACATAGGTGGAGCAATGGTGTCGAACAGGGAAACATGAATCCGCTTGGGCGGCCTCCGCGACGGCCTCGGTCCATCGAGAAGCCACGGTCGGGGAAGCGGACCGCCTGCAACACACGAGTTGAAGAACTGCGGAGGTTCCCATGCTGCGAGATGCAGTGCTGCCCTGCTCGGATCCTGGGGGAGTCGCCATGAAGGCGACGATCCCGTCGAAAATACGTTCTCTCCTTGGGTACGCTCTCATCCTTTCGTTCGTATTCTCTGCGCTCTCCTCGACCTGCTCGGCCGCGCCCGAACCGGCTCCTCCCGCGAATCTCAAGCTGCAAACGGGCGAGCTGCACGCTCTGGTCGTCGGGGTGGCTCGATACCAGGATGCCAAGATCCCGACACTGGGGCTTGCGGACAAGGACGCCAAGGCGTTCGGCGAATTCCTCGAATCTCAAAAGAAGGTGTTCAAAGCGATCAAAGTCAAGCTCCTTATGAACGAGCAGGCCACTAAAGCCGCGGTGGAGAAGCACCTCTATTACACGCTGCACAAAACCGGGAAACAAGACTCCGTCGTTCTGTTCTTCAGCGGTCACGGAGCGTACGATCCGTTACGGCCAAAGGATTTTCTCTTCCTCACGTATGATGCGGAACCGGACTACCTGGGAGCCACCGCAGTCAAGATGAGCGGGCTGGAATTCCTGAAGGGGATCGAAGCCGAGCGCGTGCTCATCATCGCGGATGCGTGCTACGCTGGCGGCTTCTCCAAGATGAAGCCGAAAGGCTTAGCCCCCGCGGTGGACCGTTTTCTCAAGGAGGTGCGCAGCTCTTCCGGCACCGCGATAATCACTTCCGGCAATGAAGGGGAACTCTCCTGGGAAGTGCCGAACCTAAGGAACAGTATCTTCACCCACACCCTCATCGAAGGCCTCAACGGCAAGGCCGATGTCGACCGCGACGGCGTGGTCACACTTACCGAAGCCTATCAGTACGCGTACAACCTGACCAAAGAAGGGACCGAAGGGCGCCAGCATCCCCAGCTGGAAGGGAAGATTAGCAGTCCTTTCCCTCTATCGTACGTCGGCCCGCCCGTGCCGCGGTCGGAGGTGATTCAGGAGCTTCTCGCCAAGGCCAAGACCAGCGACCCGGGTGAAATGGAACGGCTCTTGACCCTGGGCGCGGACGTCAATACCCGCAACGACGAGAACGACACCCCGCTGATCGTCGCCGCGAGGAGCGGAAAGGCAGAACTGGTGAAGCTTTTCCTGGAGAAGGGAGCGGACCTGGAGGCCAAGAACCACGCCCGTTTCACCGCACTTGCGGAAGCGGCCAGGAATGGCCACACGGACTCGGTGAAGCTCTTGCTCGCCGCTGGGGCCAAGGTCAATTCCAAGACAGCCGACGGCTCGACTCCGCTATCGCTCGCGAGCGGCCAAGGACACGATGAGGTTGTCCGGCTTCTCCTCTCACACCACGCAGACATCAAGTCCCGCACGAGCGCGGGAAAGACTGCCCTGATTCTGGCCGCGTCGCAGGGACGCTTGAAGGTGGTGACGCTCCTCGCGGAACGCGGCGCGGACATCAACGCGAGCGACCTCGAAGGCGCAACCCCTTGGACGGAAGCCGCTCGCAACGGGCATGCCTCTGTAGTGAAATTCCTCATGCAGAAGGGAGCGGAGATTACCGCTCGGAAGAAGACTTTTCTCGACAACCAGTTGATACTGGCCGCGCTCGCGAATGACGTCCCGCGCACCGGAGAATTGGTCGGGCTGGGAGCCAACGTGAATGCTCAGACCGAATCGGGAGACACCCCGCTCGCTCTGGCCGCGGGGCTCGGGCACCTGAAGCTGATCGAGACCCTCGTGGAAAAGGGTGCCGAAGTCAACCTCAGGACTCGCGGAGAGACCACGCCCTTACTCCTGGCCTCCCAGAGCGGCCGCAAGGAGGTTGCAGAACTGCTCCTTGCTCGCGGCGCGTACGTCGATGCCATAGATAAGGACGGGAATACTGCGCTTCTTCTCGCCGCCCGGCACGGACGACCGGATATGGTCAAGCTTCTGTTGAACGCGAAAGCGGATGTCGGCCACCGCAACGAGCTGCAGAGCACCCCGCTCCTTCTGGCCGCGGAGAGCGGCAACGTTGCTGTTGTGCGGTCGCTCCTCACTGCTCGCCCGGACGTCAACGCCAGGAATGTGGACGGAGACACAGCCTTGATTGCAGCGGCTGCGAGAGGCCACGTGGATATCGTCAAAGTGCTGTGCGACAGCCACGCGGACGCGAATGCCCGGAACAAGAAGAAGGGTACCGCTCTCATCGCGGCGGCCAGAGAAGGTCATGCCGCGGTAGTCAAGGTTCTGTTGGCGAGAGGTGCGGACCCTGGCATACAGGACTGGGAAGGGAAGACAGCCCGAACAGTTGCCGCGGAGCTCGGCCGCACGGAGGTCTCGGAAGCGCTGACGTCCAAGGGCTCCGGCGCTTCGAAGGCTCAGTGATCGATCTATTCCAGAAAAATCCTTGGAGGACTCATGGCAGAAGAGAAGAAGGACCAATCGAAGGAGAACTGGCTGAGCTGGCTTGCATTGACAACGGTTGTGCTTGCGGTGGCGGCCACGCTTTCGACGTTCAGGGGTGCGAGTTACTCCACGAAATCGGTGCTTAATGAGATTAAGGCCTCTAACCAGTGGAACTACTTCCAGGCCAAAAAGATCCGCGGGTATCTGTTCGATCTCCAAAAAGAAACCATGGAGAACGAGCTGAAATTCAGACCGCCGTCCTCACCCGAGGCCGAGGCTGAAATGAAGAAAGGGATCGAGGCCTACACCAAGAAGACAGCCAAATGGAACGCGGACCGGGATGAAATAGAAGCCCGTGCCAGGGGCCATGAAAAAACCCGGGACGAAGCGCTCCGGCATTCCCAGGCCTTTGGAATGGCAGTGATATTTCTCCAGATGGCTATCCTCCTTTCGTCCATTGCCGCCCTGATGAAGAGGAAACCGCTGTGGATAATCGGTCTAGGGTTGGGCGTTATCGGGCTGGTGTACTTTGCGGACGGCTTTCTCGTGTTCATGTGAGACTACCTCGCTTTCCTCTTTACCGACGTGACCCCGTGGACTATCATTCACGTAACCAAAATATTAGTAAGCCTCAGGCAACACATGGGTTATACGCGCCCCACGTCTCGACTTCCGATTCGCACCGGAAGAACCTATGAACAATACCGACAGATGCAGTGACTGACCTTTTGAGACTTCATCTGCACCAGGTATGCGGAACATGAACGTCGCCGAATCCTCGGTTCGCTTCCCCATCACAGTCATTGTGCGCGTGCTGCTGGTCCTTGTCTTCGGGTACGTCGGCGCGACGTTCCTCGTTGTAGAATTGAAACCTGAGACCCAGCAACCGGTGCTCGTGGTAGCCACGCGGTTCCCCGGCGCGGCTCCCGAAGAGATGGAAGGGGAGATCGTCAACCGGTTCGAGGAGAACATCAGCGGCGTTTCCAATATGCTCTACACGATGAGTTTCTCACCGTACGGGCAGTCGTATATCGTGGTGTTCTACAAACCGGGTACCAACCTCGATCTCGCCGCGGCGGAACTGCAACGCAACATCGACCGGATTACCGACTTGCCTCAAGGGGTTGAGAAACCCCAGATCTTCAAGGCGAGCGAACGCGTGAATCTGCCGGTGTACCAGTTCGCGGTCACCGGCGACGTGGACATCGTGACCATGTCCACGTGGGCCGACCGGGACATCGCCCCGCGTATGAAGCGGATCGAAGGTGTGGGTGATTGCCAGTTCGACGGCAACCGCAACCGGGAAATGAGGATCACCTTCGACGCGGAGCGCCTGAAGGCGCGGCGACTGAGCGTCAACGACATCAAGGGATTTATCGACCGTACCAACATCAACCGCAGCGGCGGCTATTTCGTCGAAGCGACCCGCGAATGGACCGTTCGAATCGTTGGGGAACTGCTCAGCGCGGAAGCGTTTCGCAGGGTGGTGATCTCGAAACCGGGCGACCCGGTGGTGTACCTCTCCGACGTCGCAGTGGTTGAGGACAAGTACGAGCGACCCGACTCGTATTGCACCATCAATGGAAAACCGGGGATCGTCTTCAACGTGTTCAACCAGGTGGGTGCGAACATCGTCCAGACGATCGATCTTCTCGATCAGGAGCTCGCAAAGGTTCGGAAAGAATACGAACCGTTGGGAGCCAAGTTTGAGAAGATTTACGATCAGAGCACGTACATCCGAGACGCGGTCAATATCGTACGAGAATGCCTGATAGAAGCCATTGCCCTGGTCTTGCTCGTTCTGTTCCTGTTCCTGAAAAACTGGCGGAGCATCGTCATTGTCGCGACGTCGATCCCCGTGTCGATTGTGGGAACATTCATCGGGATGTATTTGGGCGGATACTCGATCAATGTCCTCTCTCTCGCGGGGCTTGCTCTCTCCATCGGCCTCGTGGTGGACGATGCAATCGTCGTGTTGGAAAACATATACCGGCATCGTTTTGAGGAAGGGAAAAGTATCGTCAGAGCTTGCGTGGACGGAACGCGAGAGGTGGGGATGGCTGCGTTCATGTGCACCCTCACCACCGCCGCGGTCTTTGCTCCTGTCCTGATGTTGCGCGGCGAAGTCGGAACCCTCTTCAGTCCTGTGGCGTTCATCATCTCAGTCGCGATCTTCCTCTCTCTGTTCGACGCGTTCACCGTAGTGCCGATGCTCGCTTCCCGCTGGATGAGAAAAGAGAAAGCATTCACGGGTGTAGTGAAGACAATCATGACGCCGCTGACCTGGTTGGACAGCGTGGGCGCTCGAGTTGCCGGCTGGATCATCGACTCCCTGCGGTTCTTCCTGCGGGGCCTTGTGCCAAAGATGGGTCTGATCCTCGGCGTCTTGGGGCTCTTCGCTGCGTCCATGGCGGTATTGCCGGGCATGGGGTACCTCCCCACAGGAGGGACACACCTCGTGAGGATGCAGGTCGAGACCTTCGAAGGGACCAGTCTCGATGAAAACAACCGACTCATGGGTATCCTGGAAGAGCGATGGAGAGAGATAAAGGGGATCCATCACATCGTCTGCGTACCCAACAGGAACACGTTCCGGCAGGTCATCTACCTGGTGTGTGAACGGGAAGAAGATAGCGGCGTCACGGTGGATGCCATCATGAAGCAAGCCTATGACATGTCCAGGGACCTTCCGTTCAAGGCCGTCACCCCGATCCGATTCCCGCTCTTCGGCAACGTCTATTCGAGATCCAATGTCGCAGACTTCAGGGTCATGGGAAAGAGCTTTGAGGCCGTCGCGGATGTCTGTAACCAGATCATGGAGATCGGCAAGAACACCAGGGGCGTGGTCTATCGCTATACCGACCAGGCTCTTCGAAAGCCCCAGGTGGAAGTGCGTGTAGACCACGAGCGTGCCGCTCATCTCGGGTTCCAGGTGACGGATGTGGCCAACGCGGTGGAGGCGGCCATCGGCGGCCAGAAGACCGTGACCCAGTACGATGTGGAGAGTCGGTACTTCTACATCCGGGTCATGGGAGCGGAACAAGACTTGAACAGCGTCGCCGACGTAGGGAACATCATTCTTACGTCTCCTGGTGACCCGAACGTTCAGGTCCCGTTGACCAGTGTGGCCCGCGTGGAAGCGACTTTTGGGCCTCTGCAGATCACGCATTTTAATTCCAAGAGGAGCGGCCGGGTGCAACTTACCCTCCTGGACCGACCCTTGGCCGAGGTTTCCCAAGAGATTCTGCACAAGATCCGCTCGACCGTGCCGATGCCTCTCGGTTACGCTGTGGTCCCTTTCGGTGCGATCAACGAACTGGAGGCGCTCAAGAAGGCGGTGGCCTTCGTCTTCCCGCTGTCCATAGTCGTGGTGTACTTACTGCTGGTCATGCAGTTTCAATCATTCCTGCGGCCGTTGTCGATCCTCTTGAGCGTGCCGCTGTCGGTGATCGGGGCGAACTTCCTGGTTTTTCTCACGGGAGTGCATTTCGACTCGTTCACCATGCTGGGGTACATCATGATGGTAGGCCTGGTGGTAAAGAACGCGATCCTGCTCATCACGTACGCTGTCCAACTAATTGAAGGGGAAGGGGTCGAACGCGACAAGGCGTTGATTCTTGCCAGCCAGAGGCGGATGCGGCCCATTTTCATGACGTCCATCGCGATGGTCCTGGGGATGCTCCCACTGGCCATCAAGGATGGGGCCGGCGCGGAGATTTACAACGGGCTGGCAACGGCAGTGGTGGGCGGACTGGCTGTGTCCTCGCTCTTTACGTTGATCTTCATCCCCGTAGTGTACACCTTGCTTGACGATTTGAAAGGACGCTTCTGGAAAGTCCGGCCCATCTCCCTGGACGAGATGGAGACACCAGAGAAAATCAACTGATTCGTCGCTCTCGCGATAGGCGCGACCCGCCGCGGGCGGGCGGAGTTTTTGAACATGGCGGAAAGGTACACACGGCGCGACGGCCCGGCATGCATCGAGCCAGAGCTTCGGTCGGCAACTGCTTCACGATACGGATCGATCGATGCGTCAGCCCCCCGCCCTGACAACGCGAGGCGCGGCCCAGGACAAATCCGGCCCCCTGGAGGCATCCCTCGATTGTCCGGGGGCCTGTTTCGGCTGATGAGCCTGTTAGCAATCCTGATTCTCGGTCTTTCCGGGTGCGCCGAGAAGCGGGACCGGAAGCCGCCCATGCCGCCAATGAAAGTCGGCGTCTCGACGGTAGAACAAGGTGACTTCGACAGGAGCCTTCACGTTTCAGGGACCGTACAGTTCATCGCCAACACCACGGTGTCCGCGGAAGTCTCGGCTCAGATCAAATCCATCGAAGTCTCTGACGGTCAAGCGGTCGAGCGCGGCCAAGTGCTCCTCGTATTCGATGATACGAAGATCAAAGAGACCGCCAACCATGCGTCCTCCGCGCTCAAGAAGGATGAGGCGACCCTGGCGTTCAATCGGGCCGAGTGGGAAAAGAACGTGATGCTGCTCCAGAGCCAATCCATCAGCCAACTTGTGTTCGATCAGAAACTGGCAAATTATCAGAATGCCCTTGCGCAAGTGGAAGCGGACAAGGCGCTCCTGGCCAAGGCTATGGAAGACCTGAACAAGACTCAGGTAACCTCTCCCATCAAAGGACGCCTCTCCAAGCGATACGTGGAAAAAGGGGACTGGGTGTCGGAAGGGGGTAAGCTCTTTCAGGTCAGCGATTACACCAAGAGCTACCTGGAGGCGTACCTTTCGGATCTGGATCTGGCAAAGCTGGATGTGCGGAAGGCACTCAGCGAAGGGCTGGACGCAGAGGTCGGAGTCGATTCGTATCCCGGCAAAGTCTTCAAAGGGTCGTTGAAATATATAGAGCCCGTGGCGAATCAGAGTCGCTTGTTCCAGATTCGCATCTACGTGGACAATCCCGACATGGCGATCCTTCAGGGGATGTTCGCCCGCGGTCGTATCGTGTACGAGTCGATACCGGGCACGGTCATGGTCCCGGTCACCGCGCTCCTGGGGCAGCTCCGCAACAATCAATACAACACCGTGTTCCTGGTGGACAACGAGAAGAAAGCCGCACTGACACGGGTCAAGGTTGGTGCGAACAACAGGCGGTACGCCCAAGTGCTCGAAGGCTTGAACCCGGGAGACGCAGTGGTGGTGCAAGGAAAAGAGATCCTCAACACCGGACAGCTCCTGAGCATCACTGAAGTGCCGAAACCCGCTCCAGGCATCTTGGCTACGCAGCAGTGATCGCTCCGCTGGGAACATTCGGACCCGATGTCCATCAGTACGGGAATGCTTGCCGGCCGCGGATCTTTTCGGTTCTAACCGCCTCTTGCCTGTGTTATCGTACCATCGTACCCTCGGGAGAAGCTACGAAGTGGGGAGGACTTTCATCGTGAGAATCAGAGGCGAAGCTCTCGGTCTGTTGGTGGCCCTTGCGCTCCTGACTCTTCCCGGATCGGCTGCCGCACAGTGGCAGACAGGCGCATCGGTTGACCCTAACACCGTAACGCTCTCGACATTGTCGGCCGATCAGCTCAGGAGAGTCCTGCCTGCGCTCAAGAGAATCGAGGACAGGGCCGCGGTCAAATACGTGAACGGCAACATGGAGCATCCGGAGGAGTTCGAACAGGCTTATCTCAGGAGAGTTGAGGCCGAGGGACTTCTCTTCGATCATGTAGCACCCGCGTGGTTCAAGTGGATCAGCATCTACGGATCACAGGGGAGCGGTTCTGTCGCTCGACCTCCCAATCGGAGGTCAGGCCCCACCGGATTGCAGCGTTCGCCACGGGATCCGGACAGGAACGAAAAGGCCGTGACCGGAAAAATGAGAGGCTGACCCCCGTAAGCGCTAACCTAAGTGCACCATTTCCTAAATACGGTCGCGGATTTTAGGTCTGTTGGTGGGAGAGGCATCTTGCCTGTCACTTCTTAATGGACCGGCAAGATGCCGGCCCCACTGAACAGCCAAGGGCAGAGCCTCCAAGCGAGACCGTATTCATGAAAATGAGTACTAATTACTGCATTTCATGATTACGATCGCGGATACATGTTGTACGCTGTCTCCGTTTATCGCCGCGGCCTCGCCGGCTGCTGGGTGGGACGGGCGTCCCGCCTGTCATTTTCGGATGGACAGGCAAGATGCCTGTCCATCCATATTCCCTGAGATGCGTCACCGCATGTGCGCCATCGAGCAATTAAGGGGACCGGGGGACTGCTCCCCGGCGTTTTTTCTTGACGTAATTGCACAAAATATGATAAATTTCCTAAAGCGTTATGTTTAAAAGTTAATGTAACACTTTAAGAAATGAATCATCGCCAGCCCCAATCCCTACTCTGTACCCGGCCTCGATGCTCCTCGTCAACGGCGGCATCGCTTTGGGGGGAGCGTCTTCGAGGGTTGATTGCCACAGGCAACCCGCGCGGAAGCATAGCTTCATGGTGGTTCATACTCCTTTTCGCGACGCTGCTCGTCCACGTCCCAAGCACTCCGTCGTGGTCGCAGGTCTTCATGCAGCCATATTCCTACGGGTACGAGGTGCCCCGGCCGGACCCGTACGCATGGCTCGACACTACCCCATCGGATCCGCTCTCTCCACCGGGACTGCGTCATGACGGGCCGCAGGAACTCCATTCGATGTGCCTCTCCAACGCGAACTTTGCGGGGATCCTGCCGCAGATACCGAATTTCCAACTGGGTTACTCGTACACGTGGGCGGGGTCCGACACGACACAAGGCTTGCTGAATCTCGATTACCTCATTCCGAAAACGGTGAACCGGAAAGACGTCCTTTTCGGCCAGGTACACGGTCAGTTCGAGGACGTGTCATCCCTCCTCGGCGGATCGCGTGACCCGAATATGCAGATGCTCGTTGGAGGCGGGTACCGCAAGAGGCTGGGAGCGAACGCGATGATCGGCCTGAATGGCTTTTATACCACCGCGCGGCTCTCGCGGGACTGGTATTCCAGCGGCATTGCGGGGTTGGAGATGGCCTGGGTAAGCTTGCGGGACGCTGTGTTCATGCTGAATTGCAACTACTACGGCAACATCTTTGCCGATGCCACTGGGATTTTGACGAGTTATCGAGGCCAGACCGGCGACTACAAGATCGAGGCGTCGTACGAGCAGCCGATCCTGAGGCGGTCCGTGGACTTCAAAGTCAGGGGCAGCTCCTACAGGCTCGACCGCGGCGGAGACGCGTACGGTTGGACCGCGGGTGCAGAACTTACGACGCGAGACCGGGTCCTCAACCTCAGATATGAGGTCGGTCACGACCGGATCACCGACACGTATCAGAGCGTAGGAGTCTATGTGACGGTGGGCCTCCGTCTGGAAAGGCTGTTTCGCTTCGGTAGTCCATTTAGCGCGCTCTAGAGCGCTGCAGTTCGCGAGGCTGTCGGTGAGGCGCTTAGCAATAGCGGTGCAACGCAACAAGGTCTCTAAACCATGCCGAGGCTGGTTCTCCTTCCCCGGGCACATGCCCTGGCGGGAGCGTCGGCACGAAACGCGACACTGAGAGGAGACCGGTCATGGGTCCTCGGGCGAAAGCTGGACATGAACAAATATTATTGAGAACGGTCTCGTGCCTTGCTTTTCTTCTCTGGCTGGGCTGGGCTAGCCTCCCCGACGTGGTAGAAGCTCAGGCAAGGGGGCGGACGTTCCAGATCGGACAGGGCGATTCCCGGACTGAACGGTTTCGGCAGCAACGGGAGGACCTGGACCGGCAGCACAAGGAACAGGAGCAGCGTCAGCGGCAGCTTTCCGAAAAGAATGAAGAATTGCTCAGGCAGCAGACACAGGTTCAGAGGACCATTCCGCTCGTGGAGCAGGAACTGAAAAGACCGCTCTCACCGGCAGACTATACGGCCAAGAAGTGCGAACTTCAGGAACTCACCGAGAAACAGCAACAGATAGAGCAGCAGTTCAAGGCGAATCAAGGAGAGCTTGCACGAATCGAGCAGAATCGTATGCGTCTCCAGGAACAGCTTGAACGAATTCAGCAAGACGTCGCCAGGGTTCGAGAACAGCCGGTCCCGACGACACGACCCGCCCGGCGTGTCCCGCGACAACCGCAGCAGGAGCCTGCGTGGGAACAAGCCTGGCAGCAGCAAATGGCCCAAGCCTGGCAACAACAGGCTCAAGCCCGGGCCGAAGCCCAAAGAGTTCCGGATCGGTTGACCCGGATCATGAATAGCCAGGCCAACCCTTTCACGGGGATACCGTCGGACCTGCTCCAGGCCCGCCGACTGACCTGGTCTGCCGCGCCCCCTTTCGCAACGCTCAGAGTGTCCTCCCCGGTCACCTACGTGGCAACGGACGCGCAGCTTTTCTTTGAAATACCCATCGGCGCGCAGCTTACGGCCGCCGAGGCCAATAGTGCGAGGCGAATCCTCGTGACCTTTGCCGTCTCGGGCGACACGCTGGATCAGGGCTTCCGATTCGGCCTCAAGGGTTCACCGCCGGTGACGCGCTATTTCTCGGGCTCGCCCACGTTTCCTGCCGGCTCGGCTGCCAATGGGTTGCATACGTTTCAATTGACGACTGGTCAATTCACCACTTCGGTCACCGACTTCGTGCTGGGTTTCTCCAACACCCCTTCGATAGGAACGGAGATCACGGTTTCACAGATGCGCGTGGACTTCTACCGCTGATCGCCGATTCACCCCGCCCGCCGAGCGCCATCGCCTTGGCGCATTTCGTGTCGTAATGTGATATAATTATCAAATTCGCTCAGTATCGACGAGAACATCGGTTGGGAAGACATCCGCGGTGAACGGCTCCGTGCGCCGGAGCCCTCCGGCGTTTCCAGAAAGTTCGCGCGGGGTGACACCGCTCCTTTGAATCTTGGCGTGGTGCTGCCCGAACCGCGGTGGAGAAGGGGGAACTCGTGAAGAATCGGACGGCTGTGTGTGCGGTCTGTTTCGTGCTGTCGCTATTCCTTGTCAGCTCGGGGACGGCACGATCCAACGACGAAGCATACGGAGTTTTCAAGGAGGCACAGGAGCTTCACGGCAAGGCCTTCACCGACGACGACATGGAGAAAGCCGCGGCTAAGTACCGTGAGTCCCTGGCGATAAACGAGAAGTCCGGTGACCTCAAAGGCCAGTTCCAGGTTTTGAGGGCCCTTGGCTCCCTGTACGAAGCGAGAGGCCGGTTGGCAGAGGCGGGGGAATACTGGAACAGAGCTTTTGGCGTGGCCGGAAAGATTGCCGACGGAGCTCTTGAAGCGCAGGCGCTGGACGCGGTGGGGGAACTCTCGTCGAAGCGGGGCCTCCATCAGGAGGCGACTGACAAGTTCCATGCGTCTCTGGCAATCAAGGGCAAGCTCGGCGACGCCAAAGGCGAGGCCGCGACGTTAGACAGGCTCGGTGCGGTCTATAGGGACTGGGGCCGCTATGACGATGCGGTTCAGGCGTACGAGAAACTGCTGGGCATCGCGCGGAAACTCAAGAGCCCCGCGCTCGAAGCAACGGCACTGGCCAGATTGGGCCTGGTGAGTCTCTTCCAGGGTGATTACGGCACAGCGAAGGATTACCTGGCGAAGTCCCTCGAACAATGCAGCGGGGAGTGCGATCGGGAAATCCGCGAGACGGTGCTGATCAATCTGGGGTATCTGCATAGAGACCGCGGCGACTTCGCCCAGGCTCTGGATTGCTTCGGGAAGGCCCTGGAGTCGGTGCGAGAGTCCAAAGACCAGGGGAACGAGCTGCTGCTTCTGAACAATCTGGGCGAGCTGCATGCGGCATGGGGCGAGCACCTTCGATCGGCCGAGCTGTACCAGGAAGCTCTGGACCTGGCGCGACAGACCCGCGATAGAAAGGCCGAGGCCCAGACCCTGACCCGAATTGGGCGACTCTTCGTGCAGACCGGACAGGACCGCAAGGCTCTGGAAGCATTACGGCAAGCCGATGCCATTGCGCGGGACCTGCAGATTGTCTCTCCGGGTGCGGAAGAACTCATGGGGAATCTGTATCTCTCCCTTGGTGAGATCGACCAAGCCAAGCCTCTTCTGGAAAGGGTCGGGTCCGATGCTTCTCTGGGCCGCCTGCGCCTCGCGGAGGGGGACTATAGAAGTGCCCGAAAGCATTACGAAAGCCTGCTAAGAGCCGCGGACGCCAACAAACGATCTGATGGCTCTTTCACCGCGTACACGGGCATCGGCCAGGCGTCGGAAGCCCTGAAGGACTACGCGAGAGCCGAAGATGCATACGGAAAGGCGCTGCAATTCGTCGAGGACCTCCGGTCGAGCCTGCCTCCGGCCGCGCGGAGAGCTTTCTTCGCGGGCAGGGTGAACGGTTTCTCTCGTGCCGAGCCCGCGCGCGGGTTTATCCGAGTGAAATTCAAACAGGGCACGGGAGCGGAAACCGTTGCGGTGAGCGAACTCACCCGGGCTCGGGCTTTTGCCGACAGACTCGCCGTACCGCCCGCCAACGGGTACGCAGGTGTCCCGAAAGAGGTGCAGGACAATGAGAACGCCCTGGTCACGAGGCTGGCAGGCCTCAAGCAGATCAGGAACTGCTGTTCCCGAAGAGTCGACCCCACTCGGTACGAGAATTTGACCAGGCAGATCGACTCGGTAGAAAAAGAGCTGAACTCGTACATCGACCTGCTCTGGAAGGACTATCCGCACTATGCGGCGGTCAAGTACCCGCGATCCGCGGCACTGGAACAACTGAAGCTGGACGCGACCGGGTACGTGCTGATCTTCGACCTTTTGGGCGAAGGTGTCGGGATCAAGCTCCTCAAGGGAAAGCAGGTTGTTGCCACGCACTACGAGCCTTGGAATACCCAGGACGTGGAAAAGGGGGTCGCTGGGTTCCGCTCTCCGTTCGAGCAACTCCGATTAGTTGATTTCAACTCCGAACTGGGCCACGCGCTCTATAAACGACTGGTGGCTCCGCTTCTGGCGAAGGTGCCTGAAGGGAGCCCGCTGCTGATCATTCCGGACGGGATGCTCGCACTGCTCCCCTTCGAGGCGCTGGTGGTAAAGGGGCAACCCGAATGGAAAGACGGCCCGTGGGGCCTCTATCCCACTGGACTCACGTATCTGGGGGACCTCTACCCGATCGCGTATCAGCCATCTCTGGCCGCATTGAGCCTGCGACGCGCGGCATCGCAGGAATGGAAAGGCAGAGAGCGGATCCTCGTCATTGCCGATCCGGTCTTCGAACCCACCGATGAGCGAGTCAGAAAGACCTCGGCCGCGGAAACCGGCGGGGTGAAAAAAGAGTTTCAGATCAACTTGATGGCCGCGGTCAGGAAAGAAACAGGCGGGAATCTCGTGCTGCCGAGACTTCCCGAGACGAGCAAGCTGGCGGAGGATCTCGAGAGACTGTATGGCAAGAACATCACGGTCTATTCTGGACTGAAAGCAGCGAAAGACGTGGTCTTTGCGGAACTGGCACCGGGTCCGGCCCAGTATTCGGATGTCGTCTTTGCCACCCACGGGATCTATGGCATGCAACTCCCTGGAATCATGGAACCCGCGTTGGCTCTCTCGCTCGTCCCCGTGGGAACTGACGGGTTTCTCCGCATGACCGAAGTCATGTCGCTCGAAGTAAAATCGGACACAGTCGTCCTGACGGCCTGCGAAACCGCGGTGGGCGAGCAGGTCAGCGGCGAAGGCGTGATGAGCATGGGCCGGGCGTTTCAATACGCGGGGGCTCGCGATGTGCTGATGACCCTGTGGAGCGTCGCGGAATCGGCATCGGTCGAACTGGTCGAGCGATTCTTCAAACATCGGAAAGAGGGGAAAGGCGATGCCGAGGCGCTGTCACTCGCCAGGAGAGACATCCGCAGTCACGGGTACGAGCATCCTTTCTTCTGGGCACCGTTCGTCCTCCTCGGCGAATAGGATGTTCTTGTTTCGTCGCTCCAGGGGGAGGAGCCGCTGCAAATGGCGGAGCCCACCAGAGACCACAATTACCGATCTCCGGGGCGGACTCCACTCTCATCTGAGATCGGGACAATATGGCACGAAAAATGCTTTACGCTATATGTGCTGGCATCCCCCGACGCCGGCTATAACGCTCCTTTCTGGACAGGCTACCCCGGTTTTCTCGGGGTAGCCAACTCGCCCCTCGACATGATCTTTCAGCAAACTAGCCCCGGAACCTTTACAAATTGTAAAAGAATCTGACGGGTGCCAGAGCTTCTCATCCGAAAGCGAGGTACCCGCTCCTTGGATCCGGTTCACGTCCCTCCGCTGGACCGCGAGACCGCGGCGGGTCACTCGGGGTCCTGCGTTTGGCACGGAAAATGCTTTCTAATGAGATGTTCACTGGGCCAATGGGCCGGATCCCTGAACAGGTTCCTCTGGCTCCGTGTGGGTCCGCATACCGGTCGTACGATCCGCCTGTGACCCGATGTCGCCGCGGCCCGGCTGTTGCGAGAGCGATCTGCCCTGCAGGGGTTCCGGCCCTCAGAAACTTCCTACGGTGCCTGACAGCCTCGTGCCGTCTCGGCAAGATGAACCGTTCCACCCAGGAGGTCCTGACCATGAATACGGCCGAAAGATTCTTCGATCCCTTCAGCGTGTTCGGCCCGCCCCTTGACACGCGCACGCTGCAAGTGGACACGCTCCACGACCGACCCGTCTCTGAGTCGGTTACCCTTCAAGAAGGCTTGCTGATCATGATCGGCAAGTTGATGGAGATAACGCGGCTCATCGCGGGGCCGGGCGTGAAGGGAGGGGTAGCGGAGCTTGAGTGGTGCCAGGAGCTGGCTCGGGAGGTGCATCGTCTGGAGAAGATACTCACCGGGAACTTCCTGGCGTCCGGATGGAGAGGGGACGTGTTCAAAGGGCTTCTCAGGCTTCCGGTCAGGCTCGAGCGAATCGGAGACATGCTGGAGAGCATCCTCAATTGCTGCCGCATCAAGGCGGAAGACGGGATACCCTTCTGCGACAGGTCTCTCGAGGAGCTGGATCAACTTTTTGGCTTGCTTCGGGAGATATTGGGGAATCTCGGGGCCGCTGTTCTCGCCCCTGACCGAAAGCTCCTGGAACGCATACTTTCCCTGAACAAACGCCTGAGCGATACGCTTCTGGATTATCGCCTTGCTCACTGGGATCGCGTGGAGGCCGGCTTGACTGTGTTTCAGGCAAGTTCCCTCTATTTGGACATCCTCGACTCGGTCACCTCAGCGAACGAGTATGTGAAGAGAATGTCCACAACGCTCCTGGAATTGGGGAAGACGGACGCGACGACTTCAGCAACGCGGGAAGGCCAACCTGTACGCCTTTGAGGGAGCAACCCTGCGACTGAACGGAGCAAGAGACACAGGCGGCGCGCGAACACACAGTGACTGTACGGTCCTGACCGCCTGAGTGAAGCGGTCGCAAAACTTGGCTTACGCCAAAAAGCCACCAGTCCCGGAGGAACACATGAACCGAGCAAAGATGACCGCGAAGGTTCTTGTTTTGGTTGCGCTCGGACTCTTTCTGGTCCGAATGGACGCTGCCGAAGCCGATCTCAATTTCGACCTGCTGGTGGCAGCGTTAAAGGGGGATGTGGCCGCGGTGAAGGAACTGACTGCGAAAGGCGCGGCCATCAATCAATCCTGCGGCGGGTTGACCCCTCTGATCGCTGCAGCAGCGAACGGTCATCTTGAGATGACGAAGCATCTCCTCGCAAGCGGAGCGAAAGTCAATGAGAAATCCGAGCAGGGTCCTACGGCTCTCATGCAGGCCGCAGTGAAAGGAAACGTGGAGCTGGTGCGCCTGCTGATTGAGCATGGTGCGGACGTCAACGCCAAGGCAACTTACGTCTGGACAGAACTGCCGCTTACCGGAGAAGACTGCGTGGATCTGGAGCGACTCAGCGCGATTGAAGAGCTGTGTGCGCGGGAGAAGTGCTGTATGACCGCCCTGTGCGTGGCCGCGAACCCGAAAATTGCAGAGCTGTTGAAACAACACGGGGCCACGGAATAGGTGACCGAGCAGAGTACTTGCCACTGAGCCCACTTTTCAGGCTAATTGCTCGCAGAGTCAAGCCTTGCGCAGACAAGAGAACCACTTGGGCCGGCCGACTCAAACGTTGTTCCGTCTCATGGCCATCCACATATTCAAAGTGGCTCGCTCCTCCTCCGTCAAATCAATACTCACGCTTCTCGTGGCCACTGGGGGGACCCTCAATGACCACAGAGTATACATGCCTTACTTCAGGAATGCACCACTAGCCAAATCCGGGTATGTGTTCAGGAGGGTTTCACGTTTCACAGTGGTTGACCGCGGTACGTGCTGTCATGTATCATTAATTAATAGAAAAAGAGGCTTCTTGGGCAACGCAGCGATGGTCTTGCGTTGGTGCGGTCTTCTGAGCTGATATGGCAACACCTTCGGATTCAGAGGAACGATCCAGCGTCTGTTGGCAATTCCAAAGACTGTTACGTGCAATGACCGCCCTCAACTCTGCGTCACGGGGAATGCCAGTGAACGTACGCAAGATATTGGCCGTCCTGGCGTTGTTTTCGCTTCTGTCCACGGCGACCGGAGGCTATCTTTTTTACCGCACCGCAAGGGATGCAGCAGCCAGAGAGGCTGAAGGAGAACTGGTTGCCAAGACCCAGTTGGTCAAGGACCGCATTGAGCGCCTGATTTCAGGCGATATCATGGCGGTTCGCACTCTAGCCCTGTTCGAAGAGCTTCAAGCAGCTTTACTGAACACCAACCCGGACACTGTCTCTCGAGCTAATCGGATCTTGGACCATTTCGTAGAAGGACTTAGCGAAGACGTCTGCTATCTGGTGGACAGGACGGGGAACACAATAGCTTCGAGCAACCGGCATAATCCGGATAGCTTTGTTGGGAACAACTATTCTTTTCGTCCTTATTTCCACGAGGCCCTTGCGGGTAAGCCAATCATTTACCTTGCTCTAGGGAAGACATCAGGCGTTCGAGGTATCTATTCCAGTCATCCGGTGTATCAGGCAGGCAACGACGACCCTGTAGGGGTTGTGGTGATTAAGGCTCCAGCAAACGATCTTGAGAGCGCCCTTTCTAAAGTGAACGGCGGGATATGGCTTCTCGTCCACAAGAGCGGCCTGATATTTCTTTCCACCAAACCTGATTGGCTCCTCCACTTCTTATGGCAGCCGACGCCTGAGGAGTCGTCCCGCATCGAAGAAACGAAACAGTTCGGCAAGGGTCCGTGGAACTGGACCGGACTCAAAAAGAAGACCGACAACCAAGTTGTCGATAGGGCCGGGCAGACCTACGTAGTTGAGGAGAGCGATGTTGAGAGCTGCCCCGGGTGGAGGCTCGTTTACTTGTTCAACAGCGAGTCCATGTCCCGCAAGCTTGTCGATCCCTTGGTAGGACTCACACGCTACCTAGCTCTGGTTTTGTGTGTCCTCGTGTTTGTGGCAGTCATTGTCCTCTACAAGATGGGACGGGACGATCTCAGCAGCAGAAAGCTCGCCGAGAATGCCCTGAGACAAAGCGAAAACAAGCTGAGAGCCATCGTTGAGCACAGTACGAATCTTTTCTACAGTCACGGCATAAATCACAAACTTACCTACTTGAGTCCTCAGACGAGGCAGTTCATTGATTGTGAGCCAGAAGAGGGCCTGGTACGATGGACCGAGTTTGCGACGGACAATCCGATAAATCTCTGTGGAGTCGAGTCCACCCAGAAGGCGATAGACACTGGTCAGCGTCAACCTCCTTACTTGCTCGAGTTGCAGGGCAAGAAGGGACGCAAGATCTTGGTGGAAGTGAACGAGAGCCCGGTAGTGGTGGATGGAAAGACTGAAGCAATAGTCGGTTCCCTGACTGACGTCACGGAACGAAGGATCTCCGAGGAGGCCTTACGGCTCAGTGAACAACGGTATCGAGCATTGTTCGAGGCAGCCGCGGACGCCATCTATGTCCTGGACGCTGAAGGTGAGAGGGCGGGTCAAATAGTGTCGGCGAATTCTGCGGCCGCGGAGATGCACGGGTATACGGTTGACGAAATCCTGACCCTAAAGATCTCCGATCTGGACGCGCCAGAATCGGCAGCAAAAGCGCCGGAACGATTTCAGAGAATCCTGAGGGGAGAGGTGGTCAGAGAGGAAGTGACGCATCGGAAGAAAGATGGCACGGTCTTCCCGCTTGAGATCAACGCTCGCCTGCTCGAACTCGATGGCCGAAAATTGGCGCTAGCCGTCGACAGGAACATTACCGAGCGCAAACGAGCTGAAGAGGCTCTGCGCAAGAGTGAGAACCGCTTCCAACAACTGATGGAGCATTCTCCGATGGCTATGGCGGTGACCGACATGAACGGTGAAGTGGAATACCTGAACAAGAAGTTTATTGAATTGTTCGGTTACACTATAGAGGACATTCCGACGCTAGAGCATTGGTGGCACCTAGCCTATCCCGATCCGCAAATTGCAGAACGAGTCAGGTCTGAATGGCTCAGTGCGACCAGAGAGGCAGGAGAAAAGGGTTCGGAGGCTGAACCAAAAGAGCGAGCAGTGAGACGCAAGGATGGAACAATCCTCATTATCGACTTCAGAAAGACCGTGATAGATAGATGGGTCATACACACCTTTCACGACGTCACGGAGAGCAAACGTCAAAAAGAGGCGTTGCGTGAAAGCGAACAGATGTTTCGGCTTCTTTCAGAGCAGTCTTTGATGTCGGTGGCCATCTTGCAAGACGGGGTCTACAAGTACACGAATCAAGCTATGTCCGACTTATGCGAGTACTCTGCTGAAGAGATCGCAGCCTGGGGGCCTGAGGAATTTCTGGCAGTAGCACACCCCGAAGATCGATCGTTGGTCATGGAGCAAGCCAGGATGAAACAGGCCGGTGACCCCCGTCAAAAGACAAACTACTCCTTTCGGATAATCACTAAGTCAGGCCAGACCAAGTGGGTTGAGATCTACTCGAAGACCATTCAGTTCCAGGACCGGAGCGCTAACCTTCTGACTATGATTGACATTACTGGACGTAAACAGGCTGAGGAGCGGCTTCTCCAATCTCAAAAGATGGAAGCCATCGGTACCTTGGCCGGTGGTATAGCACACGATGTCAACAACCTCCTGCAAATAGTCCTCGGACATGCAGATATGCTTCTCCTGAGAGAAGGAATGGACGAGAAGTCCAGCAGATCAATGGAAGCTATCCGAAGGGCTGCGCGCAATGGCGCGGATTTGGTGAGCAGGATTCTCACTTTTAGCCGGAAATCTGAGCCCGAGATGAGGGCGATAAACGTCAGCGAGGAGGTACGCAGAGTTGATGAGCTGCTTCGGCGCACTATTCCCAGAATGATCAGCCTTGAAATGTCTCTGGAAGACAACCTGCGGATGATAAATGGTGATCCTTCTCAGATCGAGCAAATTCTGTTGAACCTCGCTGCTAATGCCAGAGATGCCATGCCGGAAGGAGGGAGGCTTGTCTTCGAAACGTCGAATGCCACGATTCGCGAGGAATACTGCCGGACCCACCCTGAAGTCAAACCTGGAAAGTATGTGTTGTTGACCGTTTCCGATACCGGCCAAGGAATGGCGAGAGGGATCCTGGATCGAATATTCGAGCCTTTTTTCACAACGAAACAGCCTGGAGAAGGAACCGGTCTTGGACTGTCAATGGTATTCGGAGTCGTGAAGAGCCACGGCGGACATATCACCTGCTATAGCGAGGCCGGTGTAGGTTCGACCTTCAAGATTTACTTCCCTGTCTTGGAAGAGGGTCTTCAACCCGAACAGGCAACGACCATCGAGATGCCCGCAGGTGGAACCGAGACGATTCTGCTCGTGGACGACGAAGATGCCGTAAGGACTCTCGGGGCGGAAATGCTGGAATTGGCAGGTTACACAGTGCTTACCGCGGCGAACGGACGAGAAGCATTGGAAGTCTTTCGCAACAACCGGGAGTCGATAGCCCTGGTGATTTTGGATCTGGTCATGCCTGAGATGAGTGGCAGGAGGTGCCTTGAAGAGTTGCTCAAGATGAATCCCAGGGCTAAGGTGCTGATTGCGAGCGGGTATGCAGCCAACGGGCCTGCCAAGGAAGCTCGTGAGAGCGGGGCGGCGGGCTTTGTGAGTAAGCCGTTCGATTTGAAACAGTTTTTGATGGCAATCAGGAGGATTTTGGGGTGAACTCTCGTGACCCAGAAGCCGACAGGACAGATCTTTTTCACGCGACCTTCGGGAAAGAGACGATGAATTGTTTCTTGGGGGGCAGGAATGAGTCACATAAAATCGGCAGGTGCCGATGTTTCCTCTGAGACAGGCTCTTCGGGTCAATCTGCGTGGTACGGTCTCACGATCCCTTGCCGAATCGTGCCGTAATCACCAGCCACAGACCCAGCGCAGCCGCAAACCCGAAACCCGCGATCCCCAGGACGGGTACCCCCAGCACACGGGGTTCCAGAGCAGAGACCGCGACCACAGCGGATGCGAGAATCAAAGCCGCCATGATTATACTGGTGGAAAGCCGGTTGGTGGCCCTTTCCACCTCTCTCAGCGATTCGTTCAGGCCGCTATGGTCCAGGACAATTTTGAAACGGCTCTCCCTCAACTGATGGGACAGCTCTCGCAGATCTGAAGGGAGATCCCTCAGGAACCGTGCCAGGTCGTAAGCTCCCTGCATGAGCCGCCGAGCGAGAAAGATGGGGCTGTACGTGGTGACAACGATTTCGCGCACAAAGGGTTTCGCTACCGCGACCGCCTGGAAGTTGGGGTCCAGCGTCCTGCCCACCCCCTCCAGCGTGACGAGCGCTTTTCCCACGAGGAGCAGATCCGACGGCACCTGGATGCCGAAGGTGCGAACGAGCCGGACAAGGTCGTTGACGAGCAAATCGAGCTTGATCCGCTTCAGCGGGAGCCGATAGTACCTTTCCAGAAGGAGATCCGAGTCTCTCAGGAATCTGCGTCGGTCGATATCCTCGGGCAATGCATTCATGTCGGTAAGAATATCGGCGATCATCTCGGTGTCCTTGCGGATTCCCGCGGAAACGAGCAGGAGGAGATTCTCCCGCATCATTTCGTCCAATCGGCCTACCATGCCGCAGTCCAAAAAGCAGACGGTGTCCCGCGGGATAACCAGTACGTTGCCGGGATGCGGGTCGCAATGAAAGAACCCGAACTCGAGCACTTGCCGAACAATAGCCTCCGCAAGATTGTGAGCCACTCGGGAGTTGTCCACGCCACTGTCTCTCAGTGCCTCGATGTCCGAAATCTTGATCCCCTCCATTCGTTCCATGGTCAGGACCCGTTCCGTGGTCTGATCCCAATAGACTGCGGGAAAGACCACCAGCGGGTAGGACTGAAAATCGGACCGGAAACGGTCCAGGTTTTGACCTTCCAGGGAAAAGTCCAGCTCGCCGGTCACCGCGGCGCGGAATTCTTGCACGATCTGAACGGGCCGGTAGTTTCGAGATTCCTCCACGTGTTTTTCCAGAAGCTCCGCGAAGGCTTCCAGGATGTCGCAATCCTGTAAAAGGGCCGCTTTGATACCTGGTTTCCGCACTTTTACGACCACCCTGTTGCCGTTGAGAGCCAGTCCTGCATGCACCTGTGCGACGGAAGCGGTGGCGAGAGGCACGGGATCGATTTGCAGGAAGCGCTGCTCGATCGGCCCCAGCTCTTCCTCGATGGTCTTGCGGATAAGCTCGAAATCGATAGGAGGCACCTCATCCTGCAGACGGGCCAGTTCTTCAATCCAGTCGGGAGGAAGCAAATCCGGCCTCGTCGAGAGAAGTTGTCCCAGTTTGACGAAAGCGCCTCCGACTTCTTCCAGTGTCTCACGGAACCGTCTGGGCGTGGTCTTGAGCCTCTTGGAGACGTCATCCTCCAATTCCTCTTTGGCTGCGAGTGATTTGAGGTAAGACGTAAGGCCGGTTCTCTCCAGGAGGTCCCCGAAACCGTGACGAAACAGGACGGTCAGGATCTCTTGGCCGCGGTGGAGATTCCTCAGGATCTTGGAAATCGTCATGGTATCCTCCGTTGAAAGATAGGATGCACATATTGCATCTGCCGGTCAAATCCTACTGTTCCGGCTTCACAAGGCCGACTGCGGTGCGGTCGCACGTATCTTTTGGAGGAGGGGGCGAGGATGTCGCCAACACGTGCTTGACAAGACAGGGGAGCGCTCCTAAGCTGAAACAGTTTATAAAGTCTCTTCACTTGGGCCTACCGCTCCCATCAACGGACTCGCGAGGAGTGCAGTCATGAGCGATGTGTACAGGCGCCTAGCCGAGAAACTGAACCAGTTGCCGAACGGGTTCCCTCCTACCGAGAGCGGTGTGGAGTTGAAGATCCTTCAGAAGATCTTCGCCCCGGATGAGGCGGAAATGGCCATGCGCATAAGGCCGATTCCGGAAACGGTCGAAGCCATTGCCCAGCGCCTTGCCAAATCCCTCGACGAGATGCAGGCGATCCTCGACAACATGGTCGAGAAAGGACAAATCGGTACCGCGAAAGTGGGCGACCAGCAGGTGTACCTGCTCTTTCCCTTTGTCCTGGGGATCTACGAATTCCAGTTGAACCGTCTGGATAGGGAACTGGCTGAACTATTCGAGGAATACGCGCCGACGTTGCTCAAGGTGCTGGGGAACTTCAAGCCGGGCTTCTTCAGGGTCATTCCGGTGAATCAGCAGATTAAGGCGCAGCACGAGGTGAAACCGTACGAGGATGTCCGGCGCATGGTCGAGCGATCCCGCTCGTTCCAGGTGTCGGACTGCATCTGCCGGAAGGAACAGGCGCTCGTGGGCAATCCGTGCAGCCATCCGCTTGAAACGTGCCTCTCCTTTTCTCGGACCGAGGGCGCGTTCGACAAGCATCGTTCGGGAAGAATCATTTCAAAAGAGGAAGCGCTCGAAGTCATTGCCAAGGCTGAAGAAGACCGCCTGGTCCACCAGACGTACAACGTGCAGTCCGGGCATATGTTCGTATGCAATTGCTGCTCGTGTTGTTGCGGGGTGTTGCGCGGGCTCAAACAGTATGCTGCGCCGTACATGGTTGCCGGCAGCAACTTCGTCGCGTCCATCGATCGGGAGACCTGTGAGGCATGCGGTCTCTGCGCGAACGAGCGGTGCCCGGTCGGGGCCATCGCCGAGGAGAACGACGTTTACACGGTCCAGCCGGAGCGGTGCATTGGCTGCGGGGTATGCACCACGGCCTGTCCCACCGAATCCATCCAGCTCATTCGGAAGCCCGAATCCCAACGGGACGAGCCCCCGAACAACCTTTTCGAGTGGTACTTCAAGCGCGCTGCGGATCGCGGCATCAAGATTATGATCGACTGAGCGCACTATTGCACAAATACGATGCCGCATTTGTCCTCTTCGTCGCAAGCTCATAGGTGATGCGAGCAGCCGGGAATCGGCTGAGGGAAGAGCGCTGATGGAGTGGACTGTCTCCGGAAGAATGACCGGCAGGATGCCGGCCCCACTGAACGGCCAAGGGCAGGGACCGCAAAGGAGACACCGTATTGCGGGCAAGCTGGGCCGCAGTCGTAGGGTGCCGGTGAGCACGGAGGTGCCGTGCGAACCGCACCGTTCGAGCCTTCAAGCCAAGCCATCAAATCGCCCGACGCGAAGATGGGGCTGCCAGTGGCGCCGGCATCTTGCCGGCGATGGCCCTCTCGCTCTGGGTAGGGGTGAGGGCGACTATAAAACGCCTTCAATCACCCTGTGATTGCGGCAGCGGCTGCGCCTTGTGGGCTTCGATGGCCAACAGGATGTTTGCAGCAGCCAAATGAAGGACGTAGGCTACGAGGTGGATCGGCTCATCTTTAGAGACTAGCCCGCCGCCGTGGGCACCGTCCTCGTTCCTAACCGTGAGAAGCCCCAGCAGGAAAGACTGAAGGTAACCGGGGACGATACCGCTCTGACAAAATAACTCTACAAGCTTTTTACCGCTCAGGCTTTCGCCTCGCTTATTGCCGCGCTTAGCAAGGATCGCCTTCAGCGTGCTTTCAAATGCTTTGGCCGCACCCACTATGGCATCGTCGAATTCATCGGGACCCTTACGGTAGTGGTTGTAAGCATCAAGAAACTCTTTCAAAGGTCCCTCAAAGCCTTCGGCATGCATGAGATGGAGTGCCGGTTGCGTGACTTCCTGGAAAACCAATTGGTCGTCAATCCTTATCAACTGGCCGGATTCAAACTGATACCCGATGGCGTGCTCCAGGAAACGTTTGTTGAGCTTAGCTATGGCCTCATCTAGAGTCAGCTTAATGCCCCTGACTTTACGATCACCCGGGGTCATCCGACCAAGAACAGGCCCCATGTAACGAAATGATAACTCAACAATATTGAGCGCCCCGTCAGTCGTTCCGTTCAGGAGTTCTTCCTCGCAGCGCACGTAACTGTTCCCGCCTCCGTTTCCAAGAGATTTCACTCCATATTCCTCGGTCAGGTATTCTTCCACCTTGTCCCAGAACCAATTCATCCTCTGCGGCGGATCCCCATCCTCAACTTGCCAATAAGAGCGAGTGGGTCTCTGGCAAAAACCTACCGCGGCTCCCCAGATGTATATTACCTGTTGTCGAAACTCGGGAGGCAAGTTATCGTACTGATAGCCTGCGCGGCGTGCTCTTTCTTGACGCTTGGAGAACGGCTCGTAATCGTCCATGAATCCATGTCGCTCCTTTCGGAGTAGTGGATCAATGGTACTACAATGGTTGCCGAGCCGATGCAATGGAAAACGCTGTGGGCTATGTAAGCATTCACGTGTGGGGACTAGGGGCGACCCTGTGAATTCCGTTTCGTGTTTCACGGCTGCGGAAAATGCCTGGGAATGCCCCGAAGGGGCATACCGTGAGTAGCCGTGGGTTTCAACCCACGGAACCCGGGGACAAGATCTAACAGATGCGGACCCTGAGGGGGTCCACCGATATCGGAATTGGTGGCCATCTTCGGGGTCGGTTTCGAAAAATGGTTGGACGCCTCATTCCACGGGTTGAAACCCGTGGCTAATCAAGGTGCGCCCCCTTGGGGCGCTCGCCATTATCGGCGCGCCGCCTAACCGAAGGATTCAATGGAAATGCAGGCCCTGAAATCTACCTCACTTCGTCAAGCACGCTTCCGTCCGGCCCGATGAGTCGTATCCGCAGGGGCATCCGGCCCACCGCGTGCGTCGAGCAGCTCAGGCAGGGGTCGAAAGCCCTGATCACCGCCTCGACTCGATTCAGCGCTCCTTCGGGGATCTTGTCCCCGTTGATGAACCGCTGAGCGACCTGCAGGATGCCGCGGTTCATGGCGAGGTTGTTGTTGCCCGTGGCCACGATCATGTTGGCCCAGGTGATCAGGCCGTGATCGTCCACCTGGTAATGATGGAAGAGCGTCCCGCGCGGGGCTTCCACCACGCCGATCCCCTCATAATGATTCGGCTGCGCCAACGCACGCACGTGTTTGCTCAGGATGTCGGGGTCGTTGAGAAGCTCTTCCATGGTTTCGATGGAGTAGAGGATTTCGATGAGCCGGGCGTAATGATTGTAGAACGAACTCATGACCGGCCCGCGTTCGAGCCTGATGAATTCGGCCCATTCCTGGTTCGCTGCGCTGGTGCCGCATCCGTTGCATACGTTCAGCCGTGCTGCCGGCCCGACACGGTACATGCCGTCAGGATAGCCGGCGGGCTTGTAGTACGGAGATTTGAGGTACGAAAAGGGCTCTGCCGCTTCTCCGATGTACTGCTGATAGTCAGCGGGGTTGACCTGGTCCGCGACCAAGCGGCCTTTGGCGTCGATGAAACGAAGCACCCCATCGACATGCTCCAGGTCTCCCTCTTTGTTGACCAGCCCCATGAACATGCTGGGGAAGTTCGCGAAGGTGCGGATTTCTTCGCGATAGTCTTCCAGGCGCGCTTTGAACCGCTGCAGAGTCCGCCGAGCGATGTCGTAGGCTTCCGGGAGCATGGCGAGCATGGCATCCCGACTCTCTGCCGTCAGTGGTTGGTTGACGCCGCCGGGCACCACCCACGACGGATGAATCCTCTTTCCCGCGAACCCCTGGATGATCTCCTGACCGATCTTGCGTAGGCGTATCCCGTCCAGAGCGAAGTTGCGATCCGCCTCGAGCACGCCGAGGAAATTGCGCTTTGCCGGGTCCGAGTCCATACCTAGGAGCAGGTCCGGGGAGGAGAGGTGGAAGAAACTCAGCGCGTGCGACTGAATGAATTCGCCGCAGTTCAGCAGGCGCCTGAGTTTTTTCGCGGGTTCGGGGATGCGAACGCCGAGGATCTCGTCGCACGCCTTGGCTGAAGCGAGGGAATGGCTGATGGGACAGATCCCGCAAATCCGCTCCACCAGCGAAGGCATTTCATAGAACGGCCGCCCTTCGCAGAACTTCTCGAACCCTCTGAACTGCGTGACGTGGAATTGAGCGCTGGTGACCGTACCTCTTTCGTCTAGCTGTAGCGTGATCCTGGCATGACCCTCGACACGAGTCACCGGTTCGATAACAATTTGTTGCCCCATGAGAGCGCCTCCACCAGATTATGCCTACTCGAATTCAAAGGAGTGTTCTGGGGGGAACTGCTTTGCACAAAGAAGTTCCCCCCCAAATAACTCTTTGCATTGCGACTTGGTCTTATGCCCCGAAACGGGTCTTGCCCTGGACTTCGGGGGTGCGTCCCTCCAGGAGGTCTGTCAGCGCCAGCAGAATGGCTTCGCTGGGTGGCGGACATCCCGGCAGGAACAGGTCCACCGCGACGAATTCGTGCAGGGGCCGAACACGTTCCAGCAACTTCGGTACGCCTGCATCCGGAACGGCCGGGTGATGGGAAACATTGTCCACGTATCCTCTTTTCAGCACGTCCTGGAGTTTGAACTGATTGCGCATTGCCGGGACATTGGCCGTCACCGCACAGTCCCCGAAGGAGATCAGAATGTGCGTTCGTTCGCGGATTCTTTCAAGTTCCTCTCGATCGTGCGCATTGCCGACCGCTCCTTCGACCAGCGTGACGTCGACACCATCAGGAAACTCCTTGGCGTCCACGAGCGGGCCGTACACGATTTCGATTCGGTCGGCGACTGCGGCCAACGTCTCGTCCATATCCAGGAAAGACATGTGGCAACCCGAGCAGCCATCCAGCCAGGTGGTGGCTATCCGTACCCTGTTCATCGTATGCCCTCCGCTACGGCCCTGCGCCCTTCTCGACGCATCATTTGAAGGTAGGGCAAGAACTGTCTCCGTTTTATCATTTCCGCGACCGACTTCCCCTTCTCGGAGAGTGCGCCCGTCGGGCAAACCTGAACGCACTTGCCGCAACCGGTGCAGGTTTCCGAGCTTCCCCACGGCTGGTTCAGGTCCGTGATGACCCGCGACGTGATCCCGCGACCCATGACGTCCCAGGTGTGTGCCCCCTCGATCTCGTCACATACGCGCACGCAGCGCTGGCAGAGCACACAGCGGTTGTGGTCCACCGAGAACCGCTCGTGGGACGCGTCGATCGCGTGCTTCGGGTAAATGTAATCGTACCGGACATGCGTCATACCGAGCACGACCGAGAGGTTCTGCAGCTCGCAATGCCCGTTGGACACGCAGACGGAACAGACGTGGTTCCGCTCGGAGTACATGAGCTCCAGGATCTTGCGCCGGTAATCAGCCACCCGGTCGGAATTGGTGGTGACCTCCATGTCCTGGCGGGGAAGGGTGACGCAGGACGGGAGGAGTTTCGGTGCGCCCTTGACCTCCACGATGCAGAGGCGGCATGCTCCCCGCTCGGACAGGCCGTCCAGGTGACAGAGCGTCGGGATAAAGATGCCGTTCTGACGGGCGACCGAAAGAATCGTCTCGTCCTCCCGGGCGCTCACATCGCGGCCGTCAATCGTAAACGTCAGGATACGTACAGGATTGACATCGCGTCGCACGTATGGAGTCGGGTCTGGAGTGTATGAGGGCGTTGTCATAGTGCCTCCCTGACGCTGCCGATCTTGCAGGCCCCTGCCTGGCAGGTCTTGTCGTCGATATGTTCGAGGTACTCGTTCCGGAAATATCGAAGCGTGCTGATTACCGGGTTGGGCGCGGTCTGACCGAGGCCGCACAGGCTGGTGTTCTTCACGAGGTCGCACAACTCCTCGAGCATGGCGAGGTCCGAGGGTTTGCCCGTGCCGTTGGTGATCTTGCGGAGGAGGTGATAGATTTGCGTGGTTCCAACGCGACAGGGGACGCACTTTCCGCATGACTCACTCATGCAGAATTCCATGAAGAACTGTGCTACGTCCACCATGCACGACGCGTCGTCCATGATGATCATGCCGCCTGAACCCATGATGGAACCGACCGCGGCAAGGGATTCATAATCCACCGGCATGTCCAGATGCTGTTCGGGTATGCACCCGCCGGACGGCCCGCCGGTTTGGACGGCCTTAAATTGACGCCCCTCGGGTATCCCGCCGCCGATGTCAAACACGATGTCGCGCAGGATCGTCCCCATGGGGACTTCGATGAGGCCGGTGTTGTTTACGCGCCCCGCGAGGGCGAACACCTTTGTTCCTTTGCTCTTTTCGGTGCCGATTCCCGCTAACCATCTTCCGCCGTTACGAACGATCGGCGGTATGTTGGCCAGGGTTTCAACGTTGTTTATGAGCGTGGGGCAACCCCACAGGCCGAACTCGGCAGGAAAGGGCGGCCGCGGGCGAGGTCTTCCAAGCCTTCCTTCGATGGACGCGATCAGGGCGGTCTCTTCACCGCAGACAAAGGCGCCCGCGCCAAGCCTCACCTCTATCTTGAAGTCGAACCGGGTGTTGAAGATGCCGCTCCCCAGTACGCCAAGGCGTTCCGCCTGAGCGATGGCCGTTCGCACCCGTTTGACGGCCAGGGGGTATTCTGCCCTAACGTAGACGTATCCGTGCCGAGCACCAACTGCATAGGCTGCAATAGCCATCCCCTCGATAACCCGATGTGGGTCGCTCTCCAGGACGCTGCGATCCATGAACGCGCCTGGGTCGCCTTCGTCTGCATTGCAGATGACGAATTTGGTGTTGTTCACCGCCTTAGAGACCGCAGTCCACTTGAGTCCTGACGGAAACCCCGCGCCGCCTCTGCCGCGCATTCCGCTCGCCACCACCTGTTCGATGACTTCTCCCGGCGTCATGCTTCTCAGGACCGTGTACAGAGCCTCATAGCCTCGTTCCGCGATGTAGTCCTCGATACGTTCCGGATCGATTTTGCCGCAATTCTCCGTCACGATCCGGTGTTGTCGCGTGAAGAAGGGAGACTGAGCCGGACAGTGGAGACGGCCGATGGGGCTGCCGCCGAGCGAATCGAGGATCTCCGAGACATCGGATACGGTGACCCCTTGATAGTAGACACCATCAGGTTCCACGGAAATCAGAGGCCCCGCCGCGCAGAGCCCCAGGCAACCGACCCCTTTGACCAGGCACCAGTTCTCCATGCCGCGGCGGCCAACCTCTTTTTCCAGCGCTTCCCTGACCAGGCCGCTCTGACAAGACAGACAGCCCGCGGCAATGCACACGTTGATCCGGTGCCGGAACCCTTCTTGCCGTTCCTTTTCGATCTTGGCAATCCCTTCGAGGTCTTCAATCGCCAGTGTCATGGTTCGTCCACCTCCGGATTCGCTCGAGCACTGCGGCAGACGTCATCCTGCCGCATATCTGGCCGTCGAAGACCGTCGCAGGGGCCAGGCCGCACGAGCCGAGACACCTGGCGGTCAGCAATGATATCTGTCCGTCGGAAGTGGTCTCTCCCGGGCCGATCCCGACTTCCTGCTGAATGCTGTCCAAGATTGACGACGCGCCGCCGATGTAACAGGCGGTTCCTTTGCAGACGACGCACGTGTGCTCACCCGGCGGCTTGAGCGTGAAGTAGTGGTAGAACGTGGCCACTGCGTACACCCGGCTCAAAGGCACGCGGAGCGCTCCTGCCACGTATTTCAGTGCATCCAGGTCGAGAAAACCGAAATGTTCCTGAACGCTGTGGAGGGTTTCGATCAGGGCATGTGGCTCATTGCCGTGCATGCGCATGGTCCTGTTCACCAGGCGCCATCGACGGTCCTCCGTTGTCTGCGCGGGTTCCCCGGACGATCGGGAAGATGGTTCACTTTTGATATCCATAGTCTGCTCCTGAATAGGGAGAGCTGTATCCATTCAGTAATACGGAGGGGAAAATTCCCCGAGCTCCCTTTAGCGGGGGGAGCGAAAAGGCAACGCGGACCTCCACTTCATGACGGGCAGGTAGCGACCCGACGGGACCGGTCCTCATTCTGCTTCATCCCCCTGGTCCGTCGGCGAACAGGTCCTGACGATGAGCACCGGACATTTGGCGGTCCTGACAACTCTTTCCGCGACGCTTCCCAGAAGGAAGTGCTTGACTCCGGTCCAGCCATGCGTCCCCATGACGATGAGATCGATTTCCCCCTCTCGGGCCACTTGCAGAATCTCATCAGGGGGGAAACCGACTCGGCAATGGGTGGTCACCGCGGGGAGCTTCAGTGCACAGTCCTGGGCGAGCGTCTCGAGGTCCTTCTGCGCTGATTCTTCAATTCTGGCTACCAGTCGGTTCACATCGACCGGAATCCGGTCGTCGCCGACAGGGAATCCGGCCCAAAAATCGATCACATGAACAATGGCGAGGCTCCCGGCGAAAGCAGTGGCGTACTCCACGGCTGCGGCGAGAGGCGGCCCGGAGTTTTCCGAAAAGTCCGTACAGAGAAGGATCTTCTTGCCGGGCATCCTCAGTCCTCCTTGCGCGGCGGAACGGCGGCAGGTGAGTCGTCGGATCCCCCGAATTCTTCCCGGTGGTTTTCCCGGTGGTCGATCCGGTACAGCAAGGTGCCCTTCTTGCTCACCTGGTCGAGCAGATCCTTCAGGTTCCGCCGGTCTATGCCGTAGGTTCGCAGATAAAGGTGCCTGTATCCTGCCGGCGCCCTCGCGAAGGACGTGAGAAGACTCGCCAGACGGCCGTCGTAGCTGCGGACGATATCGGTGATCTCCTTGATGGATCCGGGCCGATCCTCGACGCGTACCGCCAGCTCCATGCCCCGGGATTCGTACCCGCCCAGCGTCATCAAAGCCCACAGAACGTCCTGTTGCGAGATAAGCCCGAGAACCCGGCCACCCGAATCCACCACCGGGGCTTCCCAGACCTTGCTCAACAGGAGCAGCGCAGCAACTTCGATGAGCGTGTAGTCAGGAGGCGAAGTTACGGGGTCTTGGGTCATGATCTTATCGACAGTAATCTTTGAGACCGCGTAAGCCAACTCGTGAATGTCCAGGGCCGCGGCATCGGCAACAGAAGCTTTCTTGAGGTTCTCATCCGAGACGGTGCCGACCAATCGACCGTTCCGCACGACCGGAAGCAGGGTTTGATAGTGTTCTCGCATGCGAACGACCGCTTCCTGGGCCGAATCGTTGATGTCGATCGTGGCTACCGGGGTTCTCATCCAGTACTTGACCAACATGGTGCCGCTCCTTTGCAGGATCTGTAGGCAGAGACTGCGTCAATCGCCTGCACGGTAGCAAACTGATTCTGCATCCGATGGCGAGGCATTCGATGCTCGAGCGCTCAACCACTCCCCTACAAGATCTATGCCGTTCGCAAGCTCTTGACCGACAACACCGGACAGTGTGCCGTTCTTATGACGTTTTCGGCCGTGGAGCCGAGCAGAAGATGCCGGAGACCGGTCCAGCCGTGGGTTCCTAGCACGATGAGATCCGCGGCGTTTTTCATCGAGAAGCGCACGATCTCAACCGCTGGTTGGCCGGATCGCAAGAAGGTTCGGACCGTCGGCAGCCCGAGGGAACACCCCTTGGCCACCGTTTCGAGTTCCTCGCGTACTATCTGATCGATCGACTGATCCAACTCGGCCAGATCTTCTGCAACCCGATCCTCGAAGGTCGGATAACCAATAAGCCGAGAACTGACAACATGGAGGATGAGCAATTCCGCGCCAAAGGCTGCGGCGTAGTCAGCGGCAAGCCTGCACGCGGGACGTGAGTTCGGAGAGAAGTCGGTGCAGAAGAGTATTTTCTTGGGTACCATAGCCAGTGCTCCTCCCGTCCAATTCGCGAGGAAAGCCGACCGCCGGTCCTCAATCCTTTAATCTATACCGCCCAGCGCAGGATCTCGCCTGCAATCAGGCAAGAAAGCGGGCCCCGGACATTCCGGTGTGCCGCGCCCGAGAGCGGGACGAGAAGCACCCTGTCACTCGCCCCGGACGCCATGCCTGACACGCTGCTCGCTTCACCCTGCCAATCCATCCGAAGTTGCTTCAGGCGGGGATACTCTTCCGCCGGCCAATCGTCATCAGCCCGCCCGACTTGCGAACGCTTCGCAGTGTTCCAGTTCGTAGAGGGTCTCGCACATTTTGATCATATACTCGCCGGCCAACTTGGCGGAGTCGAGGATGTCCCGATACATCGAGTGCGCGGCCACATGGCAGAAACCCATTTCCAGTCTTTCCCAATGGGCCAGCTTGAAATCCTCGACCATCTGGTTGAGCTTCTTCCCGTCGGCGATGATCGATTCGACCAGGACGCAGTTGAAAACCCGTAACACATCCCTCAAGTTGTTCATCATACGCAACATGACGGCGAACAATTGATCCAGTTCCGCGTGGGCTTTGTCGCTGAAGGGTATCCCCTTGTTCGCTTTGGCACGGCTGCAGTTCAGGATGCTTTCCAGCATGTCGCCTATGCGCTCCAACCGATAGGGGAACCGAATGACCCCCTTGAGTACTTCCACATCGATCCCTGCCCCGATCAGGTCTTTCGTCAGCACGTCCTCGAGTTCGTCAACTTCGTCGGCCAAGGCGCTGCATCGGTCCATCTGCTCGTGAGAACCGCTCACGAAGGTCTTGGAAACCAGCCGGGTCATTTCCATGAGTTTGCTGATCATGATCAGGACGCCCTCTTCCAGAGTCAGCGTCGGGGGAATCGCTCTACTGTGCAGCTCCTCGATTCTGATGGTTTCCGCATCCAGTTTCGGGCTCAGGATCCGGAAGGGGTTGACGAATGTGCCTGTCTCTTTCATTTCGATCACCTCCTCATTTTGTCCGAGGCCTACTCTGCCTTCGTGACGGTATTTGATTCACCAAAATATCCCAAGAACAAAAAAGGGTGAAAAGGTCTTGGGTCTTGTCTGCCTCATTGGATCTATCTTCGGATGGGTTTCCCGGTCTTAGCTTCTCCGTCGAGTACCGCGGTCGTGCTCACCCCATCGGTGCTTTTGGCTTCGATCTTCTCGTGTCACACCGGACACGGACGTGCGAACAGGTGCGTGATACTCCTGCAGCTACCTTCCACCTTGAGGTAACTGCCGTACTCCTTCTTGCTTGTCCCTGACCACAAACGAGCATTTTCCGTGCCAAGGAGATTTGTCCCGCCCGCCTCTCCGCAGGTGTGGCAGCCTACGCTCTTCTTCACGCAAGTTCGGTCACGTATTTCAGGCGGCGGGGTGGGAAACAAGCCTGTCCCACCAATCCCGTTCCCGAGGCTATGGTGACCGACGGAAATCGCATCGTTCGCGGCCCTGTCTCGAACGCTATCCGGGCGACCCCGCGAATCGTCTCTGGATTCTGTCAAAATGTTTTACACCCTGTCAAGTGGTGAATTGAGCGATCTGCAGCGGGTCCGCGTCCCGATGCCTCCCGCCGGGCTCCAGCACGTGACCTTTCGCCCGAATGAGTGGGGATTCGGATGGCAACAAAACCTCCTCTGCGTGGTCAATGTACTCAGGGAGAACTCTCGAAAGACAGCGCACTACTATCCGTGAGGATCTTCAGGATCCTTCGGGACCCACCGGATCCGAAAGGAGGGTTCACCATGGCATCGGTTACCTGCTGGCAATGTGGCGAACGATTTTCCGATCTCGACCTCGCATGTCCCAAGTGTGGGGCGCTGAGCGTCAACGTTCTGCCCACGAATGAAATCGAAGAACTGGAGGAGCGGTACAATTACTCGAGATTCAATCCCTCTGAAGGCGAGTACGAACCGGAGTTGGACATTCCCCGCGAAGAGTGGTTCTGACGGATTGTCGCGGGACAAGCAGCACTCTGACGAGGCAAGGTGTGGAGAGCTGCGTCCGTGAACGCTTTTCCGCGCACGATCTGCTGAACGACCGGCGCTGGCGGGACCGATCTATTCCGGTCGCGATGTTTCCGGGTCTCGGCTCTCGGCCATGCTTGTGTGAGGGAGCGGGACCGCTTTGGTGACACTCGGAGGTTAGTCGCTCTTGGCAGCGGTTTCGATTTTGATTCCGTATTTGTCGATCTTCGCGAGAAGGGTAGGTCTCGAGAGACCCAGGAGTCGTGCCGCTTGGGACCGGTTTCCACCAGTGAGGTTGAGCGCCTCGGTGACGAGAAGGCCGGAAAACCTGTCCACGAGATCGGTGAAGATTCTGTCCCCCCCACCTGTAGAGAGCGCTCTGCTCACCCATTGCTGTGCGGATTCGTTTTCATGGTATTGGGTCGCGTCTGCGGCCTGTCCTTCCCCGCGTATGGCGTGGGAAACTTCGTCGCCGGAGATCGGCGCGCCTCGACTGAAGATGAGCGACTTCTGAACCGTGTTGGCCAGCTCGCGCACGTTTCCGGGCCAGAAATAGTTGCTCATGATCGTCTTGGCATCCTCGGTGAAACCAGGACGGTCCACCCCCATCTCCTTGGAGAAACGCATGAGGAAGTAGTCGGCCAGCATGGGGATGTCACCGGCTCTCTTGCGCAACGGCGGCAGGCTGATGGTCACCACTTTGAGGCGGTAGTACAAGTCTTCTCGAAACCGCCCGTCTGAGAGTGCGGCCTCGAGGTCTCGGTTCGTCGCGGCGATGACACGAACGTCCACCGGAATGGGCGATCGCCCTCCCAGGCGCTCGATACTCTTTTCCTGGAGCAGTCGCAGGATTTTTGCCTGAATGCTGAACGGCATGTCGCCGATCTCGTCGAGAAAAGCCGTTCCGTGGTTGGCCTGCTCGATTTTTCCGACTTTTCTCGTGACCGCACCGGTGAACGCCCCTTTCTCGTACCCAAAGAGTTCACTCTCCAGGAGCGTCTCGGGAATCGCGACGCAGTTGATAACGAGAAAGGGCTTGTTGCTCCGCAAGCTGTGCTGGTAGATCGCCCGGGCCACCAGTTCCTTACCGGTCCCCGATTCTCCGCGGATCAAGACGGTGGCGTCAGTGGGAGCCGATCGGCCGATGGCTTTGTACACTTCCTGCATCGCCTTGCTTCGGCCCAGGATGGCTACTTCCGAACCATCTTCGGGGCTGGCATCCATTGCGACCCGAGACCGCATGAACTTTCCCGCGTCCAGGGCCTTTTCGATCAGCGCCAGCATTTCCGGGATCTCGAACGGCTTGAGCACATAATCGAATGCGCCGAGTTTGGTGGCCTCGATCGCGGTGTCGGTGGTACCGTACGCGGTCATGATGATGACGGGAAGCTTGGAATCGATCTCGTGCATTGCCTGAAACGTCTGGAGACCGTCCATGCCGGGCAGGCGGACATCCATGATCGCCAGGTCCGGGCTCTCGGCGCGAACATACTCGAGTCCACTCTCCCCGGTGGCGACTGAGCGCACGGAATGCCCTTCCAAAGTGAGGAGTTTTTCGAAACTGTTCCTCAGCTGCGCATCATCATCCACGATCAGGATTGTGCCCAATTCTCATCCTCCCTTGCCGGCAAGGTAATGATGAAGCTGGCCCCTTTTCCTTCCTCAGACTTGAGGTCGAGCCAGCCTCCGTGGTCTTCGACGATGCGAGTGGCAATACTGAGCCCGAGGCCCGTTCCTTCTCCTTTGGTACTGAAGAAAGGCTGGAAGAGTTTGGACTGAATCGCTTCGGGGACTCCCGGTCCATTGTCACTGACTTTGATCACGACCACCGGCCCGACGTTTTCCGAGATGCCGGTCTCTTCCTCGATCCGGATCTCGCCTCCTTCCACCATGGCCTCGCATGCGTTCACGATCAAATTGACCAGGACTTCCTTCAACTGATCCGGATCTGCGACGATCGTGGGCAAGGGGCCGTTGCGGCTTACCTGTACCCGGACGTTGTACGAGTCGAGCCGGTGCTTGAGGAGTTGAAGGGTCATATCTACAGTTTCCGACGGGCTTGCGAGCCGCATCTTCAGCTTGGGCGGCCTGGAGAACTCGAGAAAATTATTCACGATGGTGTCGATGTGCCGAATTTCTTCGGAGATCACCTCGAAGTCCTCCTTTTCGCTCGCTTCCAGATGCAAGCTTCGTTCCATGGAGAACAGCCTCATCTTCACCGAAGTCAACGGATTGCGAACGCTGTGGGCCACGCCGGCGGCCAGCTTGCCGACCATAGCCCACTTCTCGGCCTGCAAAAGGTGCTGTCTGCTCCAGTCCAGCTTCTTCTTGGTCTGATCGACGTCTTTCATCAGCCCGTGAAACCGCAAGGTTAATGCCTTGACATCGTCTTGGGTCTGGCCGGCGATCTCAGACGCGTCGCCACCCATCGCCAGACGATGAATGGGCTGCAACACATTGCGGATCAGCGTGGAACCCAGGACTACCCCCAGCACCAGTGCGACGGCCAGGGCGACGAGCGCCATCTGATTGACCGCTCCGGCGCGCTCGTGGATCCTCTTTTGAGCCTCAAGTACCCTTTCCTCACGGATCTGCTGGAACCGATAGGCCAGGTCGATGATGTTGAAGAACTTCTTCCTAACCCGCCCCTGAAGCTCACGACCCTCGTCTCGTTTCCCGGCCTTGTACATTCCGAGGACTTCGTCCCGCAAGTGAGCGAACCGAACGTATTGCGCGTCGACTTCACGGAGAATATGCCGTTCCTCTTCAGTCTCCGCTGTTTGCCGGGTCTTTTCGAGCGTACGCTCGAACTCGGCGTGGCGTTTGGACAGCTCTTCAAGCCATTGAGGGTCCCCGTCCTGAAAGAAGTAGGTGGCGTACCCTTTTTGCATCACGAGAGAGCTCCTCAGTTCTTCGGCCGCCTTGAGAGAAGGCATGACCGATTCGACCACTTCGTTGAAGAACCTCTCCATCATGCACGTATGCCAGATCGATGCCACCGCACCCCCAACCGTTATCGTGACCAGTGCCGCCAGCATCAGAATTATGCGAGAAGGTAGACCTACCGGCTTCCACATACTCCAGGTACTCCTCTTTTCCAGCACGGTTCGTAGAGATTCGGACAAGAGCTTATCCTCGTCGGACAAGCCAGTCAACGGCGACTTTACCGGGAAATGGGCATATGGGGCGACAGGGGGGCGGATCCCCGTGACCCTCATTTTACAAAGTGTAAAAAAACCTGACAGGTACTTTGCGTTCAACGATTTCTGTCAGGCGATCCGCGCTACGATCCGTCGCGGGAAGGTCAATCGTCGCCGTCTGCCCAGTCTTTTCACTGGCATGCAGGTTGCATACTCTTCGGGTAGCCCCACCATGAAAGCCCCTCATGCGGGGTGCCCGGAGCCGGAAAGCCATCTTGGTCTCCTTGCCCGGACGCGGAAGGCGCTCTTTCAGGAGGTGCTGTTATGGTTTGCCCCTTCAAATCCAAGGGCCGGCGTTCTGCGGGTGCCTGCCGCATTCCTGGGCTATTGGATGTATTGAGCGCCCCTTACCCGTCGCAGTACGAAAAGCTATTTTACGAGATGGAAGGCTCCCGAATCGTGCTCAGGCCGATTAAGCCGGACGATGCCCGCCTGCTCGTGGAATTCTTCAACACCTTGTCCCGCGAGACGATTTTAAACCGTTTCCTGCGAAAGATAGATATAATTCCAGCGGAGTGGGTCCAGCGGTTCACTTGCATCGATTACGAGCGGGACGTCGCCATGGTGGCGATTGAACAGACTGATGCAGGTGAGCGAATTCTCGGCGTGTGCCGCATCATGAGATATCCATTTTCCAACAAAGGGGAGGTCGCCGTTGTGGTTGGGGACCTATGGCAAGGGAGAGGCATAGGGACGAAGCTGCTCGAGACGAGCATCGCCATCGCCCGAGACCTGGAAATGAGGTCTCTTTGGGCCATAACGTCGGCAACCAACCAACAAGTTCTGGATATGGCCGAGAAATTTGGATTCACCATCAACATCGATGCTGGTTCCAGTCTGTGCGAGCTTGAAATGACCCTGGCTCGGAAGGGCTGAACCGCCTCTTCCCTTAAGGAGGAAAGCCATGCTGGTGAAATACTGGATGCGAAGAACCGTCGTGACCGCGGATATTGACGATTCCATGCAGGAAGGGATCAATCGTGTTAAGGAACACAACCTGAGCTTGCTACCAATTCTGCAGGATGGGCATCTCGTCGGAATCGTCACGGACCGCGATATCAAGAGGGCCTCCGCCTCGGATGCAACCGCTCTGGAAGTTCATGAGTTGCTGTACCTTCTTTCGACCATCAGGCTGGGCAGCATCATGACGAAGGACCCCGTGACCATACCGGCAGACTACACTCTGGAGGAAGCGGCCCAATTGCTCCTGAAGAATCAGATTTCGGGGGCGCCGGTTGTCGATAGTCACGGCACAATCGTTGGCACCATCGGCCAACGGGAGATATTCTCCGCGTTGGTGGCCTTAACCGGGTTGGAGAAGCGAGGAATACAATTTGCCTTTCAAGTGGAGGATCGGCCCGGATCCATCAAAGAGGTCACGGATGTCATCAGACGGTACAACGGCCGCCTCGCGAGCATTCTCACCTCCTACGAGAGGGCGCCTAGCGGGTTCAGACATGTCTACGTTCGCGCGTACCAGGTCGATCGCGGGAAGTTGCAGGAGTTGATCGACAATCTGAGAAAACAGGTGGTGATCCTCTACATGGTGGACCTTCGTGACAATAAGCGGGTAGAATATGTAGAATCCTATCGAGTGGCCTGAAAGTGCGGAAAGGGCCGCCTCACCCCCCGCGGTCACACCGCAGGAACGAAAAGGGGGTGATCTCCGATCCGCTCCATCGAGCCGTCCACCGTACCAGGCGGCTGCCTGCCGGGCTGGGTCGCACGTTGAAGACGGCGGTCCGCCCAGTCTCTTCTCTTCGCGCGAGGAGGTTGCGCCATGGCAGTAAAGAAGATCCTCTTTTGCACCGATTTCTCAGAAAACTCCCGCCCCGCGAGGGATTACGCCGTCCAGTTTGCGAAATTGTTCGGCGCGGAGCTGCTCGTTCTCAACGTGGTCAACATTCCCGTCATGGGCCAGTCCGCGTGGACGGGCGGCCTGCCTGTGGATATGTCCGCGGTGGAGCAGCAGATCCGGGCTGCGGCCGAGAAACAGGTGGAGCTTCTCGCCGAGGAATGCAGGCGCGAACTTCCGGAGGTCATGGCCGTTTCTCGCCCTGGGATTCCCACCGCTGCCGAGATCGTCCGATTCGCGGACCAGGAGGGGGTCGATCTCATCGTGCTGGGGACCCATGGATGGACCGGGATCAAACACCTGGTCATGGGGAGCACAGCGGAGAATGTGGTGAGGACAGCCAACTGCCCGGTTCTTACTGTCAGGGTACCGGGAGATTAGCTCTCAGAGGAGTCTGAAGTGTCCGGCGACGAACCGACCATCCGTCGCCAGCCGAGTCTCATGCATTGACCGCATAGATGTTCCCATCACCGCCGCCAAAGTAGACCATGCCCTGAGTTATCAAGGGGGTGGAGACGATCCATCGCGTCGTTTCGAAGCGCCATCGCTCCTTCCCGCGATGGAGGTCCACAGCATAGAGGATGCCGTCGCCGGAGCCGAAATACACGGTGTCGGCCAGTACCGACGGAGTGCAAATGACCCAGCTCTTCGTTTTGAACTTCCATTTCTGTTTCTGTTCGCGGGTGTCCACTGCATAGAGGTGGTGGTCGTTGCTCCCGAACAGAACGAGCTCCTCGACAACTACCGGTCGAGAGATGATAGGATGCGACGTCCACCAGTCTCCGGTCTCGTGTCGCCAGAGTTCATGCCCCGTGCCGGCGTCTACTGCGTATAGGTTACCGTCACGGCTGCCGCAATATACGACACCGAGGTGCACCGACGCGCCGGTGACATCACCGCCGGTGCGGAAAACCCACTTCTCAACATTGCTTTGGATATCGACTGCATGGAGTCTGGCATCTCCGCTGCCGAAATAGAGCATGCCACCGGCAACGGCCGGCGGGGAGACCGTCCCGTGTGGGGCGCGATGTCGCCACACTTCCTTGCCGGTCTTCGCGTCGATTCCGTAGAGCAGTCGGTTATTGGTTGCGAAATAGATTACTTCGCCAACTGCCAAGGCCGAACTGCCCACGGGGTCGAGTGTCTTGAACTTCCAGGCGAGCTCGCCGGACTGTGCCTGAACTGCGTACAAGCAGCCGTCATTGCTGCCGAAACATATCAAGTTCCCGCACGTCACCGGTGAGCCTTCGATCCGGTCACCCGCGCGGAATGCCCAACGTTGCAGCGCGGTGTTCGCGTCGAGGGCATAGAGGAAGCCGTCTCTGCTTCCACAGAAAACAGTGTCGGTCAGAGCGCAGGGGGAGCAGGTTACCGAAGCATCCGTGCGAAATACCCATCGCTGGCGTTCGCTAGGGAGTGGAAACAGCAAGTCCTTGTAAAACTCGGGTAAGTCCTCTCCCCGTTCTACCAGTTGGATGATGTTTCGGCGTTCGGCCTCGGTAAGCCTGCGCATCGTACGTGCTCCCCCTTGAACGGCAAGCCGGCCAAGCACACGAGGTACAATACGGCCGGCTTCCCATGAACGGAGATCCCGAGGAGAGGAGGGGACGTATAGGGATCAGTGGGCCATCCCGCCGGATTTCGCCCCCAAAAGCCCTCACCAGAGCTTCGCGGTCAGTGGATTCTGGGACTTTTCCCTTTTGCGCTGTGCGCTTTCAGGAGCTCTACTACCTCAGTGTGTCTCATCGATGTAGCCCACATGAGAGCGGTCCAGCCGTTTCTGTCGGTGGCCTGGGTGTAGGCTCCGCGCTCCAGGAGTTCCCGAACCACGCCGGCATGCCCCTCGGCCGCAGCCATGATGAGTGCGGTTGCGCCATATTGATCCTGTTCTTCCAAGCTTGCGCCGTGATCGACGAGGATCTTGACCACGTCCAAATAGCCGCGGCGGGCCGCCCTCATGAGAGCGGTCCACCCGAATTCGTCACCCGCGTTAACGTCCGCGCCTTCTTCGAGGAGGAGTTTCACGACCTCACCGAAACCGCGGCGTGATGCTTTCATGAGAGCGGTGGCACCATACTGGTCCACGGCGTCAGCCTGGGCGCCGCTCTTGAGGAGCATTTCGACGGCATCGGGGAACCCGTTGGCAGCCGCCCACATCAGGGGTGTCCATCCGAAGGCATCGCGAACTTCGGCGTCGGCCCCCGATGTCAACAGTGCTCTCAGCTCCGCCAGATTGCCCGACGTGGCCGCACTGAGAATCTTGTCGCTCATGGCAGTGTCCTCCTGAAGTTTCTGTCCGCCGCAGTAACGCGGCAATTTCGTTGGAACGTCTTGGAGGAGTCTCCTGCTCAGGGAGCCTCCTTCGAGAGTCATCGCGTTTTGACCGGCCCGACGAGCAAGGTACTCGCTGCATCGGTATCTATCAGCCGGGAAGGTTCTCTTCTGTCCTTTGGTAAAGCAATCACCGTGCCAACGGTTTGGCGGTAAACAGCGAGGGTCAACGCGGCGATCGGGTCGTCGCGGACGGTCTGCGCGCTGCTCAAACTGCTCCGAACACCCCTGTGTCGGGATTCTTTACAAGATGTAAAGGAGGCCCATGCCATGTCTCCTCTCCCTGGAGTGCACTCCCACAGCCCAACTACCACTCTAGGGCCACGGGTCAACGCCTTTGGGAAACCGAGCGCTAACTACTCGGGGTCGCTCGTACCGTGGCTTCGCGGCGGTCGCTGTCCCGGGTTGTTCGGTGGGGCCGGCATCCTGCCAGCCGCGGCCAGGGAGATCGTCGCGCCGAGGTCGGATGCGTACGCATACGCGACCCGATATCGCATCAGAGTCCTTATACGTGTGGCAAGATTTCTGACACATATAGTCGCCGAAAACGGGTCACCATTCCGAAATCAAGATCGATGCGACAGGCGCCTCTCCGGTTCATGAACGACGTGCAAGATGCCCGTCCCACTGCAGCCATTCCTCTTATAGGACATTTATTTTGTCAATCACGAGAACTGCAGGATCTGGGACGAAGGAGACCAGAAATGTAGGCAAGGCAGGTGCGGAAACGGGTAGGAAGGGAGGGAAAGGGATCCAAGAAAACGTGACCCCTTTTCGAGAAAGGGGCCACGAGAAAAGTATCAGCGCTTCATTTTACAGATCGTCAGGTTTTTTGACACCAAGCAAGAAACGACATGGTATCAAATGGTTATCAACGAAAACGCGCCGATCTACACCTCTTTCTTTGCACCGGCCTTCATCTGGAGGCCGAACCCCTCGAAGAGCATCAGAATCCCGATGCCCCACCATAAGGTGTAAATGACGTAAAAGACGAGTGAAAAAGCCAGGATGCCGGCCTTCGAGCTCGCTGTCTCCGGTACGATATTGGCGAAATTATACCCCAGCTCCACCCCTTTCTTGATCACGGTGTCAAGGAACTTGGCTTCCTTGAACAGCTTTTGTTTCTTCAGGCTCTTGTCAATCTCCTTAAAAGCCCCGTGCCACGCGAAGAGGGCTTCCTTGCCGCGCATTCCGTACTTGGAGGAGACTTCGGTTTCCCGATTGTTGAACATGGCGTCCGCATCATTCAGCGCCGCAATAATCACACCGCCGAGATCTCCCTTGACCTCGAGCTCATTTTCCTTGGGAGTTACCTGAGCGCCGGCCGTGGTGAGGAGCTTGGTCACTTTCTGTGTCATTTCCGGGCTTTTCAGTTTGATGGTGGCGTCCAACGCCTTGCCTTTGAAGGCGTCCGCTTGCTTCTTGATGCCCGGAATGTAGTTGGCCGATCCCTTGGCAATAGAGTTGAACAGGTCGTCTGATGCTTCGAGGGCATTCTTGCCGTTGACAAGGGGCATAAACATCAAGAAGAGGACCACGAGAAAGCTTATGAACAGGAGAAATCCCTTGAGAAATTCTCCTTTGTGTTTGATCAACATGATGTCATACCTCCCCTCTGAGCTGCCTCAGGCTTCCGAGGAACTTGGCGATCACCCACACGGCGAAAATGCCGATGACGAGAAAGAACAGCCACGTCCCGATCTCCGTCAACGTCTTGGCCAGCGAGTCGGATATATTGATGATCTCCATCTGGTTGAGTTTTTCCGGCAGGGCAAAAAACCGATTCACGAATCCGGAAAGGATCGCAAGGGCGTAGAAGCCTCTGATGTAGATCCCTTTCACCACCTTGGTCGTGAGCGCGCCGACCTGAACGCCTATGAGCGAGCCCAGGAGCATTCCCATGGCCAGGGTGTAGAAGATGAAACCGTAGATCGCATACTGGGCGATCGACGCATAGCCCGCAGTGAAGATGATCTGCAGGATGTCCGTGCCGACCGTGGTAAACGACGAGACTCCCAGCACGTACACGAAAATGGGGAAGGTCAGAAATCCGCCGCCGACTCCCATGATCGCTGCGGCAAAGCCGACCACCGCTCCGCATAAGGCAACGAACAGAGCCGGGATCTTCTTTCCGCCGGGAACGAGATCCTCGTCGAAGGTGATGAGCGGAGGAATATTGGCAGACTGCAATTTGGCCGGCAGCCCAACTTTTCCGGAAGCCGCCGCCTCACCGTGTGGGCTCTCTCCTCCGTGGGCTCCCACGTCGCCGCCGGCTTTTCTCAGCCTGAGAAAGTCGATGAGAGCGTAAAATCCCAGGAATCCGAGCAAGACCACGTAGACGATACTTATGAACGTGTCGCTCAGGACAGGGTTTTGTTCATAGATCGCCCGGTTTATGACACCGCCTCCGGTCACGCCGACCCCCGAGCCCACGAGAAATGCTATGGCAAGGGCTACCGAAACGTTTCCCAGTTTCCTGTGAACGGCAGTTCCCATAATTGCTTTAGCAAAGATGTGAAAGAGGTCGGTCCCCACTGCCAGAATGCCTTTCACGCCCGCGCTCATGAGGGCCGGTGTGATGATGAACCCGCCTCCGGCCCCGATACAGCCGGTAATCAATCCGGCACAGAGGCCGATAATCGTCGAGACGAGGAAGATGTTCGTAGAATAGTATGCTGGTGAGTACGCCTTGTGACCGCCCAGAATCTCAGGTAAGTCGTCGGCGAAGGCCACCGACAAAACGATGATAGGCGCCAGCATCAGTCCTAGAATGCAGATCTTCCGCTTGTCCCGCAGGATGCTCAAAGAGGTCTCATAATCCCATCGTGCATGGGCTATCGAGGCAGCCATGAACATCCGGTACAGCTCTTTGCCCCATTTCATTCCATGAACTCCTTTCCGGTGATTCTGCATAGAGCGGATTGCCGTCCGTCATGCTCCGAGGATCCACGGCAGTGGTCCCCCGCACCCGTTGATCCCTCCTCGCAAGTTCGTCGATCGGCATATCGATCCTTCCGCCTCGCGAATCGAAGCAAGGATCATGCCACGGATACAGGCTTCCAGCATCTAGCTCCTCGCGCGATTGGCATCCAAATTGCAAATCAGGAAGCAGAGAGGGACCACCGGCGCTGGTGTGTCCAGGGTTGTACCGTGACCGCTCCCAATGTCCGAACTTGGGAAAAGGGGGCCAATCACGGGGACTACCGCCGGCTCATCAGGAAGGCTGTGCCTGTAATGCGTCCGGTGTCCGTTACCATCCCGACCACGATTTACCGTGTTATTCGTTCCTCTCTCGATAGTGCATACCGGTCGCCCAGTGTGGCGCAAAAGGAACCTACGCGGAAATGACCCCTGAAAAGGAGATCAAAGATGGCCGTCGTCAAAGTGATGCTTGTGGACGATGAAGTTCCCTTCGTAGAGGCCATGACGAAGCGGCTTACCAAGAGGGATCTCTCGGTGGTTACCGCGTTCAGTGGCACAGACGCTCTCGATAAGCTCCAAAAAAACGACGACATAGACATCGTTATCCTGGACGTCAAGATGCCGGGTGTGGATGGAGTTCAAACCCTGCGAGACATAAAGAAAGATCATCCACTGGTGGAAGTGATCCTCCTTACGGGGAATGCCACGGTGGAATCGGCGATCGAAGGCATGAAACTGGGAGCGTACGACTACCTGATGAAACCGTGCGACATGGACCTCCTGATGGCCAAGATCGCGGAGGCCGAATCAAAGAAGGCTTCTCAGGAAGAAAGGATCCTCGAAGCACGACTCAGGGAGATCACGCTCCGGCAAGGATCCTGAAGCCGCGGGAACGGCTCGTCACATGACAGACACGACGCCAGAGAGACAGGAGACGGCAGGGGGAAGGAGGAGCAACGAACCTCCCGAAACCCAAGGAGCGAGCCTCCGAATTCTCCTGGATCAGTTGCCCGACGTGGTGTTTTCCCTGGACTGCGCGGGCAGATTCATGTTCGTCAATGCGAAGGCGGAGGAATCACTGGGGCGGGAGATCGGGGAGATCCTCGGAACGCGGCTCTCCGACTATGCTGTCAGCGGAGATAGACCCTTGGCAAGGAGCCTTCTCAAGGCCGGACAGGGAACTGTCTGGGACCGGGAGCTGGACATTCGGGCTGCGAACGGGGTGCAGAAACACGTGCGTATCAGATGCGTGGCCACGTTCGATCGCGGGGGTGAGAAGACCGGATACGCGGGGGTGATGCGTGACCGAACCGCTCAGCGTAAGCTGGAGGAGGAGGTCAAGAAGTACCAGCAGTCGCTGAAGGAGTCTGAAGAACGCCATCGACGTCTCGTGGAAGAATTGCCGGACGTCCTCTTTCAGCTCGATTTCGCAGGGAGGTTTACGTATCTCAACTCACGGGCTGCGGAGCTGCTCGGGTACCCGGTTTCCCAGATGCTCATGACATCCCTGAGGGAGTATGCCGCGCCCGAGTACAGGACCCTGGCCGATTCCGTCATTCGTGCCGAGCCGGGCAGCGTCTGGGACGAGCAGATGGCACTCGTGGACGCCAAGGAAGAGAGGCGCTGGGTCCGGATACGGTGCAAAGCTTGTCTGGACCGACAGGGACGAATGGTCGGATTCGAGGGGACGATTCGCGACCGGACCGCCACGAAGAGACTGGAAGAAGATCTGATGGCCTCCAAACAGGAGATCATGGATAAGATCAAGATTATTGACGACTTGTACGAGCATATCGTTCAGTCGGAAAAAGCCAAAGCGATTGCGTCGCACACCGCTGAAGTGGCTCATGAACTCAGGCAACCGTTGGCTATCATAGGAGGATTTGCTCGGAGGATGGTGAAGCAATTAGGGGCCTGCCACAAGCTCGACCCGGAACAACAGCGTGAGTGTTTCGGGGTCATATTGAAGGAAGTGGAGCGACTGGAACGGATATTGGGCGGGCTGGTCGATTTCACGAGCCAGCGCCCCGTGAGCCTTCAAAGCATCGATCCGACGGATGTAATTGAAAAGGTGCTGCTCCTTTATGAGGAGCTGTTCAGGGAGAAAGACTTGAGGCTCGAGATCGATTTCGGGGCCGAAGTAACCGACGCCTGCATCGACCCGGACCGTTTCGAACAGATTGTGAGAAACCTCGTCACGTACGCCGTTGACGTTTCCCCTCGCCGCGGGGTCGTACGCATCGAAACGAAAGCCTTTCAGCCAAGCGGCAAAGTTCAAGCAGCAGGCGGGTTAAAAGCCTCCGCCTACTTTGAAATGAAAATCCACCACCACGGGCATGCGATCTTGCCGGAGGACCTCCAGAAGATCTTCGATCCATTCTCCACTACCAAGGATTACGGAGCGGGGATCGGACTCACCATATCCAAGAAGATGGCTGAAGAGCAGAACGGATCGCTTTCCGTCAAATCCGACGAAACCGGCACGGTCTTCTGCGTTTGGATCCCTCTGAGGCCGGTTGGTGTGTCCTGTCCCGCATCACTTCCGGAAACCGGCGCGGCCAAGAGTGCCGCCGGGCAAGACACCTGAAATCCTCGGACGTCGCGATAACCCTCAGCACTCATCGCTATCCGTTTGGGATACTGAAATGGGATTCCGAGGGAGGTTCGCAATCGTGCTAAAACCATGACTTGTGGGTCCAGATATCCTGTTCCAGATGTCTCTTGTCCTCCTGGAGCATCAGGTACATGGACGCGTTCTGGATCGCCAATCCGCCCTGATCCGCTACAGCTTCGACGAGCTTTATCATGTCCTCAGGGAATTCTCTCTTCACCCCGCTACAGAGCTTCATCATCCCGATGACCTCCTCCCCGGACTGAATCGGCACGGCCAGGACCGAGGCAATCCCTTCCTTTAGGGCCTCTTTCCGGTACTGGACGCGGGGATCGGTCGCTATATCGTTGATGACCACCGAGGTTCCCTGGAGGGCCTCGATTACGCCGCCTCGCGCGGACAACGGCCCTTTGGCGAGGAACTCCTCACTCAAGCCGTAGCTTGCCACAAGATCGAGGGTGCGGCTGTCTTTGTTCAGCAGGCGAATGGTGACCCCTTTCATGCCGAAGGCTTCGGCCACGTCCGCGGTGAGTATGTGCAAAATGTGCTTTATGTCGAGGCTGGAGTTTATTGTCCGGGCCAGATCGTGAAAGAGTTCGACGTTGTCGTTGATCCGCTTGAACAACCGCGCCCGCTGGATGGCGATGCCTCCCGCCTCGGCCAGCGCTCTCAGGAAATCCGCCTCATCTTTGGTGAAGTCTCTCGGCACGCCGGAGTAGAGCGAGAGCACGCCGATCGCCTTGTCGCTGACAATGACCGGCACCACCAGGATCGAGGCGATCCCCTCGGCCTTTTTCTCTTCGTGATTCTGCAGCCTGGGATCGGTGGCGGCGTCGTGGATGGACAGGTATCCTCCTGTCAGGACCGTTTCCACCACCCTTCGAGCCTGCATGGGAGAAGAATGAAGGTAGTTGTGCGACAATCCCTTCTGGGCCATCGGCACAAAGACATCTTGCTCTTCATCGGCCAGGAAAAGACAGGATGCCTTTCCGCTCATGGTCTCGATCGCGCTGGTCACGATCAGGTCCAACAGTTCTGCCTGACCGAGAGTAGTGCCGAATGCGTTGCTCACTCTGCAAAAAGCCTTGAAGTAATCGGTTTCGCCAGTCATTCTTCGTCTCCTCGCTCGTCGGTATCCCTTCGGCCGCGGGCGTGTCGCCTAAATCATTGCCGGCACGGCTTCGGCTTGGGCGGCTACACCTCCCATGACGATCTCTTTCTCCTCGGGTATCTCGGCGGTATCTCTCTGCTGGAGCCATTTTACTATCTTGGGTGCGAACTCCTTCTGGCATTTCCCGCTCACGTAGATTCCAATGTGTCCGGTATCGAGGCGCACGTCCTCCGTATCGGTGCTGCCGACGCGGCTGGTAAGCAGTTCGCAGGCGCCGGGTGGTACGAGGTGGTCGAAGCTCCCGTAAAAGTTCAGCACGGGCATGGTGATCTTCCCGAGATCGACCCGCCGGTCCCCAATCTCGAGCCTGTTCTTGATCAGGAGGTTCTGCTGGTACAAGTCCTTAATAAACTGGCGGAACGTTTCTCCCGGCACGTCCGGGCTGTCAAATATCCATTTTTCCATGCGGACGAAGTTTTCCACAAACGATCTGTCGTCCATGTGTTCCAGGAACCCCACGTACTTGTCAATCACCAGGCGGGCAGGATTCAAGAGGAGGAACCCGAAATTCATCATATCTCCCGGCATGTTGCCGAACGCGTCAACCAAGCGGTCCACGTCGAGGTGTCTCATCCAGATATGCAGCAGCCCCTCGTCGGTATCGAAGTTCGTCGGGGTAACCGTCGTGATCAGGTTCTTGACTTTGTCCGGATGCAGAGCCGAATAGATGACGGAAAAAGTGCCGCCCATGCAGATGCCCATGAGGTTGATCGTGGGAACCTTGTGCTTTTTCCTGACAAAGTCCACGACATTGTCCATGTACCCATTCACGTGGTCGTCGATGGTCAGGAACTTGTCTTTGCGCGTGGGGTATCCCCAGTCGATCATGTATAGGTCTATCCCGGATTTCAGGAACGTCTGTACCACGCTCCTCCCAGGTTGGAGATCGAGCATGGTTTCCCGATTGATCAGGGCGTAAACGACGAGAAGCGGCGTTTTGAACCGAGTCTCCGCGATCGGGTAGTAGTGCTTCAGCTTCACCCGATCTTCCTGATAGACGACCTCGTACGGGGTCGTCGCTATGTCCGTGTGCAGAGGTTCGAGAAATACGTCGGAAGCCTTTTGAACCTTTTCCTGCGCCTTTTCCGCATCCTCAGCCAAACTCGCCAGAATAAGATCCACTCGAATTTTTGACTGCGTCATTATGCATCCCCCTTCTATCAGTAGCTTGGGGAGCGGATCGACCAAGGTATGTGCTATTCAGTCAATCGGGTTTCTCAGTTGCGGTCGCTCCGTTCCCGTCCTGGTTCTTTTCGAGTGCCTTGATTCTCTTCTTTAGGAGGTAAATTTCTCGGTAAAGTTCGTCCATCTCCTTCTGGCTGGGCACCGGGAGGGCTTGCATTGCATCCTGCAGAATCTCCTGCCTGGCCACCATATAGTCTCCCAGCGAATCCAGGATCCTCCTGAGAGTCTGGTTGTATTCCGGTGACTTGAAGAGGGTCATGTAGTGACCTTCCAGGATCTTCACCCAGATGCGATAGTATTCTTTCGTTTTTTCCGGCAGCTCACCTCCTTCGGCCATTTGGGCTACCTGGTCTTGCAGGACTTTGAAGGACTTCTCCACGGGCAGGTAGAGGAGGGAAAAAAACTCGGCCATGGTCGTCTGGAAGATCTGGAACTTGTCCGCTCCTTGACTCAGTCGTTCCTGGTACGCACGGGTCAGTCCCAGTTGCGGAACATTGAGGAACTGCCTGAACTCACGCTCGTATATCTCGCGCCAGACCTTGAAGACATCTCGGTCTATGTCCTCATACTTGTATGCAGCGGTCGATTTTCCTATGCGGCCGGCACGGTCCACCCATTCCCGCTGCATGTGGAAAAGTCCCTCCCATACAGGCTTTATAAGTTTAGACGCGATCTCGGGAAACGCGGCGATCCCGCGCATGGCCCCTTCGATCCCCTCGGGCTTCTCCATCACGGATGCCAGAACCTGGAACGACCTGAACATCGCTTCGTACGACTCCTGCATCCGGCCCGATTGTGCGGCCCGGGAAGGGTCGGTGTTGCTCCCTTCGTCCGTCGCATGCGGCCAGAGCCGCATGGACGATTGCCAGAATTCCGAGGTGGCGTCCAACCACATTTCCAGGAGCGACTTAGTGCCGGCGTTACTCTGTCGGTCTTCGGTCATTATTCACCCCGCCCAGCAATTTTGGTGCCTGCCATGCCGCCGTCTCCCAGACAGACGGCCATCCAATGGGCCGTTCCCCGCGGCAGCCCCTGTGGAAGGTACAACGAAGCATGTAAGTGGCAGCGGCCACGGAGCGAGCAGCGCATGGCGTCGAGTGAAGGGATAAAGGTCACTTTCATAGGAATCCGTTCCGATCATCGGTCGATTCCCGAAGGAGTTTGACGGTCTGGCCGCCCTGTGTCTGAAAAAGAGCAGATAATCCCCCATGTTATGGATCTATGTTGACCGCCGGAGTACAGAATGTCAAACAAAAAAAGACTGGTGGAAGCGGCCGGAAAATAGATCAACTATCTCAAGTGATTACCAGCAAAGGGATTCCGCAGTGCCGAAGCGGCCGGCGGCCTCTCGGAGGCCTGTCATCATCAAATGCACTCACGATCAGAGGGGGTCGGAGGGCACCAGTTCTGCGGTAGAAGGAGGGAGGGGTTTGCACGTCACGAGATAGTCCCCGTCGGGCAGCTTCACCGATCGGAACGCCACGGTAATTCGATCCCCCTCTCTGAGGACGACCTCGAACGTTCGCAGTTCTCTCTCGCGGCCGTCGTTGACGCTGATGGCTTCCAGCCATTCCAGGACGGTTCCGTACGTCCTGTCGGTTTCCGGAAGAATTCTCGTGAACCACTCGGTTCCGTGCGGGAGGCTTTCCGAGTGCCAGCCGAACAGTTCTTTGAATTTGCCGTTCAGATAACGGAAGCCTCCTTCGGTGTCGATGACCGCTACGCCGAAGGGGATCTGTTCGGTCAACGCGTCGAATTTCCGTCTTGCATCGCGCAGGCTCTCTCGAGTACGTTCGTGCCGCGTGAGTTCTTTCTCAAGCCTGTCGGCGGTCGCCATCCGTTCCTCGGAGCTGTCCGACGCGAGTTTTTCCAGTTCCTCGAGCTTGCGCCTGATCTGCTTCCAATCTCGCTGGTTGAGCAGGAGCTGGGTCCTCTCGGATGTGAGGTCTTCGACCAGAATCATCGTATATCGGTCCCGGCCGATCCTGATAGAACTGAAGTGCAGACGACCCCACACTTTCTTAGTTTCAAATTCGAGGATCCCGTCTGCCACGTGCGGTTTTCGGGTTGAAAATACCCGTCTCAGGAGCAACTGGGCTTTTTCCGCGTTGCGGGGTCGCGGGACGAGGGTAGCGAAAGGAACACCGCGCACTTTGTCATAATTGGGACTTATCTTACCGCAGGCGCGGTTGACGAAGACGACCGAGTAGGAACCGTCCACCAGAAGCGTCGGAATCGGCAGAGCGTCCAGGAGCTTTCCGAAAGCTTCTATTGCGAGGATCCCCAGATCGAAGCTGCCGGAAGAGGTCAAGTCCGACGAAAACCATTGGTCGAGATCGACGGTTTGCGTACAAAGCTCGGTCTCGTCAGGAAGGGGCTCCGCGCACATGACATGTTCCGGTGTGCTGGATACCTCGATTTCTTTGTCGATCATTCCTCTGTCCCTTAGAATGCGCCACACCTGGACATCCTATGGTAATTTGTAACATTTCGGTCACAGTTCGTCAAGCCCGGACTGGCTCCCGATCCTACTGATAGAAAGCAGACTGGATACCCTCCAAGATCAAGGCCGCCATGATGGCTGCCGCTGCCGCATGCGGGAGCGATCCGAGCAGTGAGCGAACAAGCCCCTTTTGACTTGCTCGTCCCAGGCGGTAGACGATCATGAGGGTCCATGCCAAACCGGCAACCACGAGCAGTACCTGCACGAAATGTGTGGTGGTGGGAGGAACTACGATCACCAGGTTCCGAAAGACCTCCATGCCGAGGGTCTGGCTCAGCAGGGCGGGCAACTGAACCCCCAGATGAAGTAGGTAGTAGGTATGAAAGGCCATGAAGGAGGTCAGGGCTAACGGAATCAAAGCCAGGCCGTGACGGCAATAGTTTTCCTCGAAGGCATTGCCGTGAACCTTGCTGGAGACCGCTGATACGACCACCATCATAGCGTTCATGGCCAAGAGCATTCCCAGAAATACGATCGTGAAGTTGCCGATCGGCTGGAACGGGAGGACAGCCATCAAGCGCCCCCACAGAGGGGCCTTGCTCAGCATTTCGCTCAGCAGGCCTCCGATCATGCCGATGACCAGAAACGCCGTACCAGTATTGGCCCTGCGCATCTCCCAGATCTCTCTGGCCGGAATACGGAGATTCAGGGCTATTGCGTCGTGCGGGCAGTTCTTGACACAGATGCCGCAGAGTTTGCACACGCGATTGCTGTCAAGTCTCGGCACGGTCTGACCGAAGGGACACCCGGGCCGGTCCCCTGTCCCGGTGTAGCACTCGGTGGATCGGCAATGGGTCATGCATACGCTCCGATCCGCACGCAATTCCACGATCGACGCCTTGGCCGCAACGCCGACCATCCCACCCATCCCGCACAGATGTTGACACCACGTCTCCCGCTCGAATATGACCGCGGCAGCAATAGCGGACCCGAGCATCGCAAGCAACAGGAACCCAAGATTGGCAGGCGAATCCCTGATCTTCGTGGCGGTCTCGAACCAGATTACGGACAGTACGGCCGCGGCGATGAGAAAATCGCTCCGCTCCTTGAGGAAATCCGGGAAAGGCAATTCGAAGGAGACGACCTTCTTCGCGAGGCGACTCAGGGCGGCGATAGGACACAGCGAGCACCAGAAACGAGCCCACAAGAACGCGCCCAGGATCAGACCGGGCCAACCCACAGCCCAGGCAAAAAGCGCGGCAGGGTTGTTCATGGGGTCCGCGGGGCCGAGAAACAAGAGCGCCACCACGATGAGAAAGAGCGGCACCGCTGCGCTCTGGAGGATCGCCGGATAGAGCGGGCTCAACAGCACTCTCTTGATCGGTTTGAACTTGAGGAGATTGTACTTGCCTCGACTGTCTGCCGTCTTGAGATCGAAGTAAAGGTCCTTCGGTCTGAGCACTCCTCCCATAGAGATGAGAACCGCTCGCCTGAGTGTGTTGGCAAGCTCCATGTCGTTCCCCGGCCAAGAATGCGCGACCAATAGGCGGCGGGTTTCTTCCGGGACTTCCACCATGCCTTTGCCGAACTCCTTGCTGTACTTGCCGACGTAGTGGTCGATCAGGTCGGGTATTTCTCCGCAGCGGTTCCTCAAAGGCGGAATCGCGATGGATCGCTCGGAAAGGCCATGGATCAGTGGGTATTGCGCTCCGTCGATCTCCACGGGGGGGTACCGAGTGGTGAGGATGAGTCGCAGCCTCGCCTTTATCGAAGCGCTGCCGCGGAATCGTCGAAAGGTACCAGTCTTGATCACGGTGACCAGTGCCTCTTGCACGGCGCGGGTGAGGAGATGAGCGCCCCGAATCAGGAGGGTACCTTCCTCGCTCAGGTCCAGGTAACCCGGAACCTCTCGCGTTGTCCCGTCGTGGGTTATCTCTTCCGAACCGAACAGGAGACGCATTTGTCCCGCGGTCGCGTCTGCGTCGGGTTGGTCGGGTTCCCGGTCGGGGTAGCGGACGAAGCGTTGCGCGCGCGGGCTGAAGAGATCGAGCTGGAGAAATATCCCCTTGTAATCTTGGCTCTCACCATAGATCGAGTGCGCGACGTACTCTTTGCCCACCCCACTCTCCCCGACTATCAGCACCGGTCCGTCGGTGTGAGCCAACTCCTCAACGCGAGCGGTCAGGCGGCTGCGAACGTAATCGCTGAGGACATAGTCGGGAAACACGCGCTCTTGGGGGCTAATGAGTGACTGGAGCAATTGTTTCTTGCGGCGGCTTTCAAACAAGGTTCGGTGAAGTCGCATTATCCGGTCGGTCAGGTCATCGACCAGCCTGGACGAAAGCTCCGGATAACCCGCCAGAAGATCCCGGAAGCGCTCCGCAGAGATCTCGAGCACCTCGCTTCGCTGAGCAGCGACCAGCGCAGCGTCGGGCCAGGAAAGGTCCGCGCCGACGAAACGGGTACCGCCGAAGAGGTCCCAGGGGCCCAGATGGTCCACCGCGACCTCGCGATGATCCCGGTCCTGCACCAGGACGGTCGCGGCGCCGGAAACCATGAGCCACACTCGCTCGTGGCCCTCGTTGGAGACCGCGATCAACGCTCCCGCCTCGTGTTGCCGTACAACCCCCGCCTGAAACAGGAGGTGCTGAAGGTCTTCAGGAAAAGGCTCGGGCGGCCTTGCCGACCTATCGCTGTGGCTGGAGATCCTGGTCATGAATTGGAGCACGTTCCGATGCGCAGGGAGAGCTGCGATGCTAGGAGGCTGTTGCGTAACGCAATGCTTTCCGGAAACCCTAGCACGATGGTATCGATTTCGACAGAGCTTCGTCGATGCCGCTACCTGAAAAGCTTAGTGTGTCAGCCTCATAGGAGCCTCCCGACCGAAAACGAGGGTGTGATTATGCGCGGATCTGCCATCATTTCTCCGATGTGACAGGTTACGCAACGGGCTCCTAGACTGTTCCCGGGACTGCCGACGCCACCGAGCGCATGGTTCGCCAGCAGAGGTCCTACCCGCAGAACCGAAGCTGGGAAAGAAATTTGCACCCGCCCGGCAGCGTTATTGTATACTCGCCACGGCACGGGGTCAATCGGCTATAGCAGGTTGGGGCGGTTGAGGGCAAAGGGAGCCTTTGCCTTCACTCTTTTATACTCATGTGCGATCATGCGGACAGGAGGAACTGTATTCGATAACTCACCGACGCGGCGGCGAGGGTTCCGTGACGACGAGAAAGTCCTGGTCTGGCCGGTCTCCAGCCGGTCCGGACCTACGGAGAGCAAGACACATGGACGATGCGAGAATCTCACTGGCGATCAACCGTTTGAAGGTCGTACCGGCCATCAACCTGGTCGGCAACTTGGTCGGCGCTGCGGTCACTTTTGCCTGGTTCGCCATTATCAGGCCAGGATTCGTACCGGGCGCGGAATCTGCCGACTTTCACGCGAAGATGGTCTTTTTCGGTCTGTCCATCATCTTCTTTATGGCCGCGGTGGCTCCAGTCAACATGAGTTGGTGGCGAGCGACGATCCGGAACCTGCGAAATCTGCCACGTCACGAAAGCGGCAGGTCTCTTTCCGGAGCGGAGGTCCATAAGCTCGCCGGGGTTGCCGGTGAGATCGTGGATCTCCCTGTGAAATTGGTGTCCACGTCGTCCGTAGGCTGGGTGTTGTGCGGATTGGCCTTTTTCGCATTGCCCGCCCTGTCCCCGGCTTTGCTCCCCTGGGATGCTTGTTCCATACGGAAAATGGGCGTGTGGGTGATCTTCGCGGGAGCCCCCACCACGGCGGCCTTCACGTTCTTGCTCCAGGAGCGGTGGCTGAGGTCCACGATCGTGAAGACGTTTCCTCCAGAGGCCTTGCGGAAGGTGTCCGGATCTTTCAAAATCAACGTTCTCCCGAAGATGCTGGGGGTAACGCTGCTGGTCGGCACGTTGCCCGCTGCAATCATCAGTCACACCACGCTTGAACAGATTCATGAAATTCAGGCAAACCCGGAGTTGCTATCGACTTTCCTCACGCAGATGCCGCTTGCCATTGGCTTCCTCTTGATGTTGGCGATCGCCCTGGCCATCGGCTTGGCGGTATTCATGGCCAAGAGCGTGTCCGAACCGCTGCAAACGGTGGGCGCTTCCATGGAGATGGTGGGGACGGGAAATCTCACAGTGAGCGTTCCCGTCGTCTGCAACGACGAGATCGGAGCTCTGGCAGAGGGCTTCAACCGCATGCTGGATGATTACCGGAAGCTGGAGTCCGTGAGAGATACCTTTGGACGTTACGTCAGCACGGAAGTCGTCACGGAGATCCTCAAGTCGCCCGCAGGGGTCAAACTCGGGGGTGAATTGCGGGACATGACCGTCCTCGTCGCCGATCTGCGCGGGTTCACCCGCCTGACCGAGGCCCTCGACCCTCAGACCGTGCTGGAGATCCTCAACCGTTTCCTGGAGAGCATGACAGAGATCATCATGAAGCACGGCGGGACCATCGACGAGTTTACCGGGGACGGCATCCTCGTGTTTTTCGGTGCGCCGCGCAACCTGCCGGATCACGCACTCTGCGCGGTGGCCTGTGCGGTGGAGATGCAGGAGGCCCTCAGTACCTTGAACAGGGAAGGGGACCGCCTGGGGTTGCCGGCACTCGGGATGGGGATCGGAATTAATTGCGGGGAATTGGTGGTGGGAAACATAGGCTGCGAAAAACGCAGGAAATACGGTGCGCTGGGTACTGCGATCAATGTCGCTTTCCGGGTCGAAGCGCTTACCCAGGCGGGGGAGATTCTCCTGACCGCGACCGTGCATGACAAGCTCGCGGGAATACTTAATGTATCTGCCACGCGAGAGGTCAGCCTCAAGGGGATAGAAACCCCGGTGACACTGTACCAGGTCCTCGGGCTGCGTGCCCAAGACTGGCCATCACAGCGGAAGGCGGGAACGGCCGCCTGCTGACAGTCGGCTATGAGCGGGACGATCAGCGGGCAAGGTTGTGTTGCCCCACAGATCCTCCAAAAGAGTGGTAGAATCCGGGCGCACAGACTTCCGCAGGGCGCACGCAGATCATCATACTCTACCGAGGCGCGGACAATGACTCCCAACGAGGCGTACGACCGATTATCCACCCGCAGCAAGGAAATAGCGTACCTCAGCTCAGCCACGGCGGTCCTGCACTGGGACCTGAGAACCACAATCCCTCATAAGGGCCATGCGCACAGGGCCGAGCAACTCTCTGCCCTGGCGAAAATTCGGCATTCCATGGCAACGGACCCGGAGATCGGCGAACTCCTTGCGGTGGTGGAAGGTACTCACCTGACTCGGGACCCGCTCGCGGTCGAGGCTGTCAACATCCGCGAGTGGCGCAGGACCTACGATCGAGCGGTCAAGATTCCCCAGACACTGGCCGTCGAGCTTGTCCGAGCCGCTGCCGAAGGACAGACGGTGTGGGAACAGGCGCGACGGGAAGACGACTGGAACCGGTTCCGACCTTCTCTGGAGCGGATCGTTGCCCTCAAGGTGGAGGAAGCGCAAGCGCTCGGCTACGAAGAGGAACCGTACGATGCTCTCCTGGAATACTACGAGCAGGGAGAAACCGCCCGGAACCTGGAATCTCTCTTCAATCGGCTTCGTCCGCCGCTGGTCGATCTGGTCCAACGCATTCAGGACCGCGGGTCCCGCGAGGAACCCTCGGTCCTGCATCGCCACTTTCCCATCAGAGATCAGGAGGCCTTTGCAACCGAAGTAGCTCGCCACCTGGGATACGACATGGATGCAGGGCGACTCGATGTCTCCGCGCATCCTTTCACCACCGGGATCGGGCCTGGTGATGTCCGAATCACCACCAGGTACAGCCAAGACTATTTCAACGAGGCATTCTTCGCGGTCATTCACGAGGCCGGACACGCGATGTATCATCAGGGGCTGCCCCTGGAACACTGGGGGACTCCGTTCTGCAGCCCGATCTCACTGGGGATAAATGAATCCCAGTCGCGAATGTGGGAAAACATGGTCGCCAGATCGGAACCTTTCTGGCGCTACTTCTATCCCCGGGCTCAGGCCAGGTTCGCATCACTGGCGGACGTGCCCCTGGATCGGTTCGTGGACGCCGTTAATGAGGTCAGCCCCAATTTGATCAGAGTGGAGAGTGATGAAGTTACCTACAACCTGCATATCTTCCTTCGCTTCGAGCTGGAAGTCCTGTTGTGCCGGCGCGAACTGAGCGTGAAGGATTTGCCGGAAGCCTGGAACGCCCGCATGAAGGATTACCTGGGATTGACGCCTCCCGACTTTGCGACAGGAGTCATGCAAGACGTCCACTGGTCCTCGGGCGCGATAGGCTACTTTCCCACATACACGCTCGGCAATCTTTACGCGGCCCAATTCTACCGGAGCGCCGCTCACGCATTTGGCGATCTAGACGGGGCCATGACAGAGGGTAACTTTGAGGGGTTGCGAGGGTGGTTGAGAGAACAGATCCACTCACAGGGCTCCAGGTACCGGCCCCGCGACCTCGTGAAAACCGTCACCAGCGAAGACTTGAACCCGCAGTACCTCGTCGAGTACCTCGGGCGGAAATATCTCGGTCGATGACAAGAGCTCGGCCCGTAGCCGGACGAGTGAAATTCGGTGAAGGAACCTGAGGACGACAGGCGCAGGACTACCACCTGTTCGACAGCTCGGTGGCAAGAAACTGGCGAACACGAGGAGGGCGAGGATGACGACCCGCAGCAAAGAAATCGGTATCGCAGACTTTCTCAGCGATGTTCGTTCGGGACTGGGCAGCCGGGACCTCATGGGGAAATACGATCTCAGCGAACATGGACTCGACGAATTCTTCGCACGTCTCCTGAAGGATCGGAGCATAACCTCGGAGGAGTTCTACTGCTGGTCGCTCCTGTTCAATAACGAGCTGAGTTGCGTCGAGAGCGTGCGGCTCCTCTCGCGAGAAAGCCTGGGAGGACTCGTCTCCGTGTACGACGAGGAAGAGCCGGAAAACGAAGGGGTCGCGTTCAACATCTGCTCGAACGGCCTCGGCGTGAGAGGGATCGTGGCCGCGGTCAATGAAGTCAAGACCCTGGTGATCGTGCCCGATCTGTCCACAGGGGGCGAGGAAGTGGTGGTGGACGCGCGCTGTCGCTGGATCGAGAGCGCCACATCTCAAGACGAATCCGTAGGGGGGTTCGAGATCATCGGAACGCTCGAAGGGAGGATGGCCGACCTGATACAATTCGTCAAAGAGAGTCAGGCTCTTAGACCGAATCGTCGCCCCAGGGCATAATTTCCCAGCCTATTCAGAGATATCTGGGATCCCCGTCTCATTTCCGGCCGAAAAAGTCGAGCTGATGGGCGATGTACACCAGGATTCCCTGCTCTATCTGCCGGTGCCGCTGCTCTACCCAGTCGGAGAGCGCTCGGGCATCCAGGTCTGGATGGCCCGCGAGGGCTAGACCGACCGTGTGAACGAGAAAGTGCAGGAAATACGCCTCGTCTCCGTGGTACCCGTCCGGCCCGGCAAATACCACCCAATCCGAGGCTCCCGCGGCGAGGATGTGGGCTCCGGCCGACCGGGCATGCTGGAAGAAGTGCCGTCCCGTTCGGCTATCCCCCGAGGGTTTGCCGCGGATGATCCGGCGATCCATGGTGTCGTGGTACAGCTCTTCTATTTGCCCATCGAGGAGAGGATCCAGCTCCGGCTGAAAGATTGTGCCTCCGTCGAAGTTGATCGTGAAGTAGAAGAATCCGGCCGGCCTCAGGAGAGCGAGGAGATCCGGGAGGGCGGAAGGAATGTCCACCAGGTCCAGGAATGCGTTCGCGATAAGGAGATCCCAATCCCCAGAGCCTTTGACGGTTGCCATAAAGTCGAAGACGTCCGCAACCTGAAGAGTCACGAGGACATCCGCCTCTCCGCGGCGAAGGCGAATGCTCCCCGCTGCTGCGGTCTCTACAGTGTACTCGTGATCCTTTCCCCACTCCGGGAGTCTCCTAGCAGCCTCCGCGATGTTTTCCGGCTCCGAGTCGAGCGCTGTGTAGGTCGCTCGGGTCACCAATCCCCAATCGAGGAGCCGTTCCACCATGGTGCCGATGCCGGCTCCGATCTCGAGCACCCGAAGGGGCTTCGATGTCCCTGCCGCGGTCAGTTCGCGTGCCATGCTTTGGAACACGTTTCGATTTAAGGCACGGTCATCTACCGTCTTCTTTGCCGAAAGGTATCTCGGAAAGCTGTACGTCGCCTCGTATGTCATGCTTCGACCCATTGCGGCTCCGCTTCAGTGAAGCCCGGAAGTGTTTACAATCTGTCTGAGAAATTGAGCGATCGTCTCGCATGATTCGCCCCACGTGGGATGCCGTGCATAGCGGCCCAGCGCGTTGACTCCCAGCTGCACGACCTCCTCCCGATCCGTCGCGAGTTTCTCAAGATGCTGCGCCAGAGTCGCTGCATCTCCCGGCGTTACCAGGAAGCCATCCTCACCGTGCGTGATGATCTCGTGGGCTGCTCCCGCGGAGGAAGCGATGCCGGGCAACCCGAACCCCATCCCTTCGAGGTAGACGATCCCGAAACCTTCATAAGACGACGGCACAGCCAGAACGTGGCTCTCGGAGTAATGCGTCTCCAGGTCGGAACCGGTGACGGTCCCAAGGAGCCTCACACATTCTGTCAACGCGAGGCGCTCGATCTGTCGTCGAATATCGGACACGTAGGGCGGATCGGTGGTCAGGCTGCCAACCACGTCGAGGACCGCGAGATCCTTCGGCAGCAGGGCCAGCGCTGCGATAAGGGTGTGGAGTTCTTTCCGGGGAATGAGGCTCCCCACAAAGAGGACGCGAAGAGGCCCGCGAGCTTCAGCGCGGCGCCGGACTCCGCTGGCATCAATCTCCGGCTTTACCTTATCCCGGCCAGGATACGCGACAACCGACCGGGTCCGTTCCCCGATCAATCGCCGAACCGCGGAACGGGTCGTCTCGCTGTTGAAGATGAAGGCATCCGCGGTCGAGAGATAGCTTTTCTCCACCAACCGGTACAATGCGTTCTGCCAGTCAGGCCGCAGTTCACACGAGCGCAGATGGTGGACAATCGACACGATGGGCCGATTCAGTCTCTGTTTCAGCCTGCGATTCACGAGGAAGAGGGACGGATGATTCAGCTCGTCCTGCAGGAGCAGGTCCACGTCGGCATCTGACAGCGTGTGGAGGAGACTCCCCGAGGCGTTGTCCAGGAGATGCGCGGGGTAGTGACGCCACGGCAGTGAAAAGACCTCCACCGAGTCACCGTTGGATCGCAAATGCTCGACGAGCATCCGATCGTAGAGGAAGCCGCCGGTAACGATGTCGAGACTGCCGTAGATGACCAGACCGGTCTTCAATGACGTTCCCGGCTAAAAGCGGCCCAGGCGATCTCGTTCTCCCAGATTCTCACGGTGACGGTCCCGATGTTGGGAGCAGTGATACGCTCCGAGAATGCGACGCAGAAAAACCGGGACAAGCGCTCGATACTGGGGTTGAGTCCCGAGAATTCCGGCAAATCGTTTAACGTCTGGTCGCGATAGTGGGCCACCAATTCTTCCAGCGCGGCCTCGATCTCCACGATGTCCACCAAGTACCCGTGCTGATCCAGCGCGACACCCTCCAACTGCACCTCGACCTTGTAATGGTGAGAATGCAGCTCGTTTTCCAACCCCCAGTCGCCGCCGAACAGGAAGTGCTGGGCTATAAAGTCGCGGCTGACGGCCACGACATAGGCTGATTGGCTCTTGGTTGAGTTCATTTCGAATCCTCGTAGGTCAGCACGACCTGAATGGCCTTGTCAGGGTGTTCGTGCAAAAGCCGGTAAGCCTCAGGAGCCCTTGAAACAGGGAAGCGGTGGGTGATCAGCGCCTGAGGGTTTATGGTCCGAAGCATGCGCAGAGCGATCTGCAGGCGCCGGATCTTGGTCCAAAGGCCGGTGAATCCGGGTGCGATCCTGGATACCTGGCTGCTCAGAAGCTGAATGCGACTCCGATGAAAGCGGCCGCCCAGGTCGATGTTCGCACGCTTGGCGCCGTACCAGGAACCAATGACTACTCGCCCGGAGAATCCGGTTACCGCAATGGCCTGATCCAAGGCTGCCGGGCTGCCGGACAGCTCATACGTCAAATCGGTTCCCTCCGTAAATTGGCTGGCGTCTACCAACCTGCGGACTTCTTCCACGACTGTGGGTTCGGCAGGGTCGAGACTTGCAGCGGCCCCAAGCTTGAGCGCCGCGTCTCGCCGTAACGGGTACCGGTCAAGAGTGACGAGGTTTCCGAGCGGCATGCGAGCCAGCAGAGCGGTGGTGAGCAACCCCACGATCCCCTGGCCGAAGACCGCGACCTGTTCGCCGATCACGGGTCTCCCGTCCATGAGGAAGCTTATCGCGGTCTCCATATTGGGGAGGAGCGCTCCGACTTCCGGCGACATCGACGCGGGAAGGGGTATCAGATGTTCTGGTGAGGCAAGGAAGCGGCTCTGATGGGCATGGAAGGCGAATACCAGCCGGCTGAGCCACTCTCCCGGAACGTCGCGGCCTATGGCCTCGACCACTCCTACCGTGGAGTAGCCGTACCGGACAGGGTACTGAAATTCCCGTGCAAGGCCGGGTATCGTCTCATCCACCGGGAGCCCCTGCGGCCACTCCCCGCGGTATACGAGCAGCTCGGTTCCCGGGCTGATCGCGGAGACCAGCACTCTCACCATCACCTGACCGGTATCGGGCAACCTGAGCGTTTCTTCCTGGATCGAAACCCGGTGGGGAGCATCGAATTGAAGGGCCAGGACTTTCATGCTCACGTCAGGTCGCCCCAAAGAATGATGTCTTCCCCAAGCCTCTTGAAGTTGCAGTGGCTCAAACGAAGGTAGTTCTCAGGCAGTGTCGCCCCAAGATCCTGAACCCCTTTCAATCCGTTGAGGATGACCGGGGCCATGGTCAGCACAAGCGAGTTCGCCAGGTGGTCCATGAGAAAATTGGTAATGATCCTCGAGCCCCCTTCCACCATAATGCTGTTGATCCCGAGTTCGCCGAGCTTTTCGAGCATGAGGTCGAGGCGTAACAGGCAACGGGAGTTCGAGGGTATCGAGATGATCCTGGCACCCGACGATTCGATGGCTTTCCGGGTGTCGTGGTCAGGGTTCTCGCCGGTTACTACCCAGAGCTTTCGGCGGTTTTCCGTCAGGAGTTTGGCGTTCAGGGGAATGCGGAGCCGGCTGTCCACGACGATCGGACGAGGGTTCTTGCCGTCGACAAGCCTTACGTTCAGACGTGGGTCGTCCGAGAATACGGTCCCGATCCCGACCAGGATCGCGTCATGGCGCGCCCGGAGTTGATGGGTGAGCACCAGGGATCGCCGACCGCTGAGAGCGAGCCCCACTCCGGGACGCCCGGTGATGCATCCGTCGAGACTCTGGGCATAACTGAGCGTTACAAAGGGACGCCCGGTTTTCCTGCGATGTTCTGCGGCAACTGCCGGAAGTGATCTAATGAATTCCATGATTTGAACAACGAGTCACTGGACCGACATTCAAGACTCTCCGGAAAGCAATTGCCTCACGTCGTGTCAACTGGGGGGGCACCCTATCACACGGGAGCGAAATACTCAAGAATGTGTGGGGATTATCCGATAAATCCTTGCGGCTCTTGCGGGGCCGTAACCATTCCGCTATCCGAGGCAACCGGTCAACTCCGTTCGTCCAAGGATAATCCCGCGGCTCCAGGTCGTCACACCGGCGAAGGCCGGGGTCCAGTAGATGTCGAACCCCGCGAAGCGCGGGACTGGATTCCGACCTCCGCAGGAATGGCGGAGAAAGGAGTACGCTTTCTTGGAGTCGAGATTGAGTACTCAACTGCCCCGCGGAAGTGAATGGATACGCGGAGGAGCAGTATTTTCTTGAAAGAAACTCCATGAGACACTATGGTGAACTGTTGAGCATCGGAGCTATCGCGGTTGGCCGGGCAGCCGGAATGGAACACCGGAATGATGTCGTTGATGCGACGATACATCGAGACGCAAACCCGTTCCGAACAGGAGACGGTAAGCCTGGGACGCGCACTGGGGCAAATGCTCCAGGCAGGGGACGTCATCTACCTCATCGGGGACCTCGGTTCCGGGAAAACGAGGCTGGCCAAAGGGATCGTCTCCGCAGCCGCAGGGGTTGACCCGGACGACGTGGTCAGCCCAACGTTTACCCTCGTCAACAGTTACCAGGGTGAGCGGCTCGTCTCCCACGCGGATCTGTACCGGCTGGATGCCGGAGGCATCGACGACATCGGACTCGATGACACGATCGAGGCCGGTGGAGCGCTCATTATCGAGTGGGCGGAACGGATGCCGGAGTTCGCGTCAGATCCCTTGGTCGTGACCATAACGTCGTGTGGAGACGAGAACTGCCGAAAGTTTCTCATCGAGTGGACGGCGGACGGCACCTGGAACGAACGGCTCACAACTTGGCTTGCGCTGAGCGAGACGGATTTCGCTGCTTCTCTGACGGACCGCTCCGGGTGTTCTGAAAAGCCGACAAGTCACTGTGTAGGAGAGTGAACCGAATGGCGTTGATTGTGCAAAAGTACGGCGGGACCTCCGTCGGCGATCTCGAGCGGATTGCCAACGTGGCCCGGAGAGTCGCCCAACGGAAGAACGAAGGGAACGACATGGTGGTCGTAGTCTCGGCTATGGCGGGTGAGACGGATCGCCTGATAGATCTTGCGAAGAAGATCGCTCCAATCCCCAACGAACGAGAACTTGATACGATCATGGCCACGGGCGAGCAGGTTACCATCGGCCTTCTCGCGATCACGCTCGAGGCCATGGGGTATGCGGCTAAGTCGTACTGCGGATGGCAGATTCCCATTCTCACGGACAACGCGTACGGGGCAGCTCGCATCGCCGAGGTGAAGGCCGATGCCATCAAGGCGGACCTTTCAGCAGGGCGCATCGTGATCGTGGCTGGTTTCCAGGGGCTCAGCGCGGATGGGAACGTCTCGACCCTTGGCAGGGGAGGGTCGGATACCTCCGCCGTGGCGGTGGCAGCCGCGTTGAAAGCCGATGCCTGCGAGATTTTCACGGACGTGGACGGGGTGTACACAACCGATCCGAACATAACCAGTAAGGCCCGCAAGATCCGGAAGATAGCGTACGAGGAGATGCTGGAGATGGCAGCGCTCGGCGCTAAGGTCTTGAACATTCGGTCCGTCGAATTTGCCATGCGCTATGGTGTGCCACTGTTCGTGCGTTCGAGTTTCAATGACAACGAAGGCACACTGGTCACGAAGGAGAGCGAGGACATGGAAAAAGAGATAATCAGGGCAGTAACGAGCAGCACCAAAGAGGCCAAGATAACCTTCACGGGAGTGCAGGACAAACCGGGTGTCGCAAGTCAGATCTTTTCCGCGATGGCGGACGCCAACGTGGTGTTGGACATGATCATTCAGAATTCCAGTGCCGACGGGATTACCGACATCACCTTCACCATTCCCGAAGCGGATCTTGAAAAGAGCCTGGTGATATGCCGAGGAATCGCGGAAAAGCTCGGTGCCGCCACGGTTACCGGATCGAACGACATAGCCAAGGTCTCCATTGTCGGTTTGGGCATGCGCTCCTATTCTGGCGTTGCCGCGAAGATGTTTACCGCCCTGGCCGCGGAGGGAATCAACATAGAGATGATCTCGACCTCGGAGATCAAGATCTCCTGCGTCATTCGCAAGAAGTATATGGAGTTGGCAGTTCGTGTGCTCCACGATGCCTTTGAACTTGAAAAAGCTGCGGTGTAGGGCTCTGAGGAAGTCGGGTGAGGGATTGGTACTGCCGTTCACCGGCGCCGGAGTGCCAGGCCGACATCAGGCTACCTGAGAGTTGAGAGATGCTCAAGACCGATCTTACTGCCAGGGAGACGACCGTTGAATCCCGTTGAACTGTACGACACGACCCTCAGAGATGGAGCCCAGACATGGGGAATCACCTTTTCGCTGGAAGACAAGCTGAGAATTGCCCAGAAGCTCGATGAAATCGGCATCGACCTTATTGAAGGTGGCTATCCGGGCTCTAATCCCAAGGACAAGCTGTTCTTCAGCAAAGTGAAGAATATCCGGTTCAAGAATGCACGACCGGTTGCGTTCGGCAGCACCTGCCGCGCGGACCTGTCCCCGGACAGAGATCCTCAGATCCAGAGCCTCCTCGATTCGGGGACCGAAGTGGTGACCATAGTCGGCAAGAGCTGGGTGCTGCACGTGCATGAGATCCTCGCCATATCTCTGGAGAAGAACCTCCAGATGATCGCGGATTCGCTGCGCTATCTCAGGCCTCACTTTTCCCGGGTGATCTACGACGCGGAGCATTTCTTCGACGGTTTCAAGCACGATCGTGACTATGCGTTGGCGACCCTCCAGGCCGCTGTTGCGGGCGGAGCGGACGTTCTCGCACTCTGCGACACCAACGGCGGCACGCTGCCACCGGAGATGGTGCAGATCATCCAGAGCGTGAGGGAGAATGTCCAGGCGCCGCTGGGGATCCACTGCCACGACGATTCCGGCACCGCGGTAGCCAACACCTTGATGGCCGTAGAGGCCGGCGTGGTCCACGTGCAGGGGACGATCAACGGGATCGGCGAACGTTGCGGAAACGCCAACCTGATCTCAGTCATTCCGGCCCTGGCACTCAAAATGGGGAGAATCGACCCCGGCGCGGAGCGGTTGAGGCGTCTGAAACACGTGGCCGACTTTGTGGACGAGATGGCCAACCGCACGCCGAGGAAGTCGCAGCCGTACGTCGGCGCGGCAGCCTTTGCGCACAAGGGAGGATTGCACACGTCCGCGGTCGTCAAGAACGCCAGGGCGTACGAGCATATCGACCCGGGTCTCGTGGGAAACAGCCGGTCCTTCCCCGTTTCCGAGCAGGCTGGAAGGGCGGCTATCGTCCAGAAGGCCTCGGAGTACGGGATTCAGCTCAGGCCGGACGAGCCCAGGACAGCCGAGATCCTGAAATGTATGAAGGACCTGGAGGCTCAGGGCGCGACGTACGACGTGGCCGACGGCTCGTTCGAGCTGCTGCTGAAGCGAATGCTGGGCCTGCACAAGAAGTTTTTCACGCTTCACGGGTTCCAGGTCAACAATTCCAAGAGGCAGGGGGACACCAAGACCTATTCCGAGGCGATCGTCCGGATTGTGGTCGGTGACAAGATGGAGTTTTCCGCGGCCGAAGGGAACGGCCCGGTCAACGCGCTGGACGCCGCGTTCCGCAAGGCGCTGGAAGCGTTCTATCCCAATGTAACGGAAGTGCGTCTGACCGACTTCAAGGTTCGCGTGCTTGAAGGAACCTCCGGGACAGGAGCGACCGTGCGCGTTTTGATCGAGTCGAGCGACGGTGACGGCAGTTGGTGGACCGTGGGGTTCAGCGAGAACGTAATCCAGGCATCGTGGGACGCTCTGGTGGATAGTATCGACTACAAGCTCCAGAAGGACCTGGTGGGGCAGCCATGACCGTACCCGGGACAAGTCGATCCCGCGAGTTTCCCGTGCGCGGCCTGATTATGATCGGGGTGGGGGTGGTGCTTGCCGGGATTGCCTCGTCTCTGGCTCAGGTCTGGCTCTGGTCGGGGGTGACCAAAGGCCCGGGGAGAGGAGACTGCGTCTACCAGGTTATCCGGGATGGCGAGTGTCTTGGCGCTGTGTTCCTGGACGACCCTGCGACCGCTCAGGATATCGGCCGGCGAATCGGCCTCGCTGATCAGATCGGGGGTTCAGACCCCGGCAATATGATTCCGTGCGGGAGTCGCCTTCACCTGCAGGCCGCGTCGGGGACGCTGATCGTCGGGAGGATTCCTGGCGGAGGACTCGTTGCCGCGGGAAAACCCATCGACCTGAACAGCGCCAAGGAATCCGACCTCGTTGCGGTCCCGGGTATCGGACCGGTGCTGGCGAAACGGATCGTGGAGACACGAGATCGGCAGGGCGGTTTTTCCAGGGTTGAGAATCTCGGGGCAATTCAGGGGATACACAAGAAGAAACTCGCCACGTTCAGGCCGTGGATCATGGTCGCACCTCGAGAACCGCGGGGGCACTCCGACCGATAATATGATTCCGAACTCAGGCGGTGAAGTTAGCCAACCTTCGTCCTGTCACTCGGTGAGAGGGAACTGTTTGCGGCGCCGACATCTTGCCCTTGATTTCCCTATCCCTCTGGGAGAGGATCGGAGTGATGGAATCAGGATTCCCTACTTCTTCGTCGCCTGAGCGACCGGTTTCCCCTTTTTCACCTTAATTTGCAGCAACGTTGCTTCACCGGAACGAATCTTGATGTTCTCGACGGTTCGGGAAGACGCCTTGATTCCGGCTACGGTGGGGAGAACCAGGCTGTAGGTCCCAGGCGAGAGAGGGATCTCCTGATCCGGGGTGGCAGTCACTACCCCTTTCTCGCCTTTCACTTCCATCTTCTCCATCATCGGCGCTTGCAGGATCTTCTTGTACCGGGCGAGGACCTTCTCAGCTTCCGCCGGTCGATCGATCGCGAAGAAGGCCCCGTGGGTCCTTTCCACTAGGTTCGCGTACCCGCGTTTGCGCTTCGGGTGCATGCCAAAGGCAAAGACGTCCACGCGGACCTTGTCGCGGCCAATATTCTTCTCGATGACGTGGAGTACCTCGCTGGACGCACACCGCGTGTAACCGTTCGTGAAGATAACGATCCTCGCGCTCAATCCTTCGCCGGCCGCGAAATCCCGCTTCAAGGTGAACGCGGCGGCCGCACATGGATCGCTCTTCCCTCCGGGACTCGCTCCGTTGAGCTTGTCCTGGAGACCCGAGAATGGCGCGTCATTCCAGTCGTAAAGCATGTGACTCGGGCAGGAAGCGGTAGATTTCTTGCCGTCAGAGCTGCACAGGAAGTCCCGGACGGCCAATTTCGAACCGGGGGTGAACGCTTCCGGGAGCTTGCCGATCAGGCCAGCAGCCGATTCTGCTCGACTCGATCCCCAGCTTTTCAGTTTCTTGGACATCGAAGCGGAGTCGTCGAAGATTACCATGGCTCGCCACTTGGGCAACGTTCCGGTATAGTTGTGAATTTTTACCACAAGCGATCCAGGGAGCTGGAACTGTTCCGACTGCGGCGGATCCTCCGCTGCCGCCTGGACCTTGTTGGGTGACCCTTTTGCCTCTTCCTGCGATTTTTGTCTGTCTTCGAACCGTTCCGCCGACGCCTGGGGGCGCCGGATCGCGCCGGAAGGTTTCTGCTTGCCCGCGGTCAACTCACCGGGCTGGCTGGTGTCGCCTGCCTCCTTCTCCGGGCTTCGCTCGGATACCGTGGGTCCGGCTCCGGGCGGCGTTTCGCCGAAAGCCGGGGGCACGGAGGGCCTCCCTTCCGCGTCCGGCGGATGCGCCGATGTCCCTTTCTCCGAAGGAGTTGCCCCGGTGGCCTTTTTGGCATCCTCAGGCGATAGGGTCTTCTCCAATACGGGAAACAGCACCTTGGACGGGTCGACAGGGCTGCGTCCCACGGCTCGAAGGATTTCCTCCGACGAGACGAGGTTCTCCACCGCTGCTCGGCCGAATAACGGGCCGAGCTTACGGCCGGAATCGAAAAAGCTTCCGAGCCGGAACTTCTGAGGGATGAGTTCTGTGGCGTACACGACGTACAGCAACGCCGCAACTGCCACTACGAAGAGGAGGAACAGAAGTCGGAATGGCTTTCGCTGCTGAGTCTTCGTTTGCGGTGCAGCTACGGTCTCTCCATTCTCTTTACGCTCGTCGCCTGGTGGCTTTTCGGTCATGGGTTCCCCCTTGTGGGGTCCGGGGCGGCAATAAGCCGAATTCTGTCCCCGAAAAACGGGTGGCGATCATTCATCTAGGACGACGGTCTCCCGCCGCCTCAAGCAACCTACCCGGAAGCATCGGACGGGCCGCCCTCAAGCGCTTCCCTATTTGGTCTTGCTCCAGATGGGGTTTACCTGGCTTCCCGTGTTGCCACGAGAACCGGTGAGCTCTTACCTCACCTTTTCACCCTTACCCTCGGATATCCGGGGGCGGTTTGCTTTCTGTGGCACTTTCCTTAGGGTTACCCCCTCCGGGAGTTACCCGGCATCTTGCCCTGCGGAGTTCGGACTTTCCTCCCGCGCTTTTGCGCCGGCGATCGCCTCGCCACCCCAGACCACGCGCCTTATATGACATCGAAGGAAAAAAAGCAAGAGAAGTGAAATACCGAAAAAAAGCGTTGAAATACCGAAATTTGAATGGTAGTACTTAATTGGTTTATTAGCTCCTCGCTGGAGGAAGCAGCTCATGCCCAGATGTTACTCCGTCCTTCTCGTCGTCCTTCTCACGATCGGCATAATCCCGGCAGCAACCAACGCCACACCGCCCGAAAACGGGCCTCCGACCGGGATCACGGGTCCCATACTCCTCGCACAGGCCGGGCCCGGCACGATGGATACCTCCCTGCCCCCGGCGGGAACTCCGCGATCCGGAGGCGAAGGCTTCCGTTTGCCCTTCCAGGGCACGGGGACCACACCCTCTCCCGTGACCGCAGTGGCCCCCACCGCTCCGCCGGTGGCTCCTGAACCTGCGGGGAAACCTACAGCGGAGGTCACCGGTCCAGTAAGACGCCCGGCGAGTACGAGTCCGGGTACGCCCGCATCCGCAGCGACCAAACCAAAACCCAAGCGATCCGAACGGGCGGCCAACACCGCACAACGGTCAGGTACAGAGGCCAAGCGTAAGGCAAGCACAGCGAAACCGACTGGAACCTCTTCGGTAGCAGGTGAACAGCCCGGCCGTCCGGCGAGTTCATCCGGAACGCCTTCCGCTTCGGTTTCAGAGGCGGGGACTGTGAAATCGCTCCCACCACTCCCTCCGGCGCTTCCGTACGTTCCGCCTGGCGGCAGAGCGCCGGGTACCCCCGGCGTCGTGCCAGGGACGGATGGGACGATTATGGCACGAATGCCCAAGTCGGCTCCGCCATTTCCTGGAAGGATCGCCCGCCCTTCCGAACCGCAGAGCGACTCTTCGGGTACATTGCCGCAGGCTCAGCCGCTCACGTCAACCAATCCGATATCCGGCTTTATCCTCGACTCCTTTCCCACCGAGCGACCTCGTCCGATCGAGCCGCCGGCTGCTGAAAAAGGGGCGGCTCCCCAGCGACAGTCCCCTGGCGGGACCGGCCCAGCTACCACCATACTCGGACAATTAGCTCATGATGTAAGGCAATTGGGTCAAGGAATAAAAGGAGCGGTCGGCCAGTTGATTCCCGGGCAGTAGCGAGGGACCGTGTCCCAGACAAGCCGGGTGCATGGCCCGCACTGCGGCTTCACAGGACTTCTACGGGCGTCAGCGGGTCAAGCCTGACCAGGACCGTCTGGTTGAACATCTCTACGGATAGAGCCAGCTGTCGCACCTGCGGTTTTCCCACCACCACCCCCTCGGTCCCTTCGAGGGGACCAGCCAGGATCAGTACCCGCTTTCCCGGGACCAGTCCGCCGCGAATGGCGAGGTGCTCTCCGCTCGCGATCGCTCTGGCCACGGCACTCAATTCCTTTACGAAGCTCTCCTGATCTTCCACTTTGATGATCCGCACGAGTTTGTCGGTCCCGTAGAGCAGGTGGTGGTCTTCTTTGCTCAGGGCGAAGCAGATGTACCCCTTGAAGACGGGCACTGCGGCTAGTCTCATCCGCCCGAGATTCCCCACGCGAGTCTTTCTCGTGTACGTGGGGAAGTAATAGCTGACGTTCCTGGTCATCAGGTAAGAGGCCATCTTTTTTTCGCAATTCGGTTTTATGTGCATGACCCACCAAGCGCCCAGGTCCGCGTCGAGAGAGCGGTCGTCAGGGTACCGTGTGGGAATGGTCTCTTTCGGAATCATTGTATGCCTTGCCACCGCACGTGGGCTTGCCCGTCGGCAGATTCGACGAGCCGCTTCGACCGAAGTATTTACCAAGAGTCTTGCACCTGTCAATCTTCGGTTCATCCGGATTCAGGCGTTGTTCGCCGGGTTTTTCGGGACGGGTCGAGGCGTTGTGACAAAGCTGCCTCCAGTCCTGATTCCGCCTTGACCTTTGCCTCAGAATCCTTAATAACCAGAGCGCAGGAGGACCCGGTACCGTCGGGACGGCAGTCCCGTCCGATCGTTACGGGAGGCGTCGCAGAACGCGGATGCTGCCGACCTGGACAAGGGAGGAGTTATGAAGACCGTAGCATCGCACGACTTCTACGAGATTGCCGTTGATGGGGCAAAGAATCGCATCCATCTGACCAATCGGGGTTCCTGGACCAGCACGAAACAGATTGAAGGCTGGCTCGATGATCTTGCCGCTGCCGCCAAACTCTGCACCCCCGGTTTCACCGCGCTCATCGACTGGACACAGAGTACTGGGATTTTGCTTACGGATCGGGTTGCCGAAGCTCAACAACTCTTGATGAAGGCCGGGCTGCGTAAAGCCGCACGGCTTTTCGACAGAGAGACCTTCCTCAAGTATCAGATGGACCAGGTGAGCCAGCAAACAGGGTTTCCCGTCGAGTCTTTCTTCGATCGCAGAGAAGCTGAGGCCTGGCTCGACACGGCTTAGTACGCCAATTCATAAATACGGTCGCAGATTTCCACGGGATGCTGTTTGTGTTAACCACCGCGGCCTCCCTGGCTGTATTGGTGGGACAGGCGTCCCGCCTGTCATTTCCTCATGGACCGGCAAGATGCCGGCCCCACTGAACAGCCAAGGCCAGGGACCCCAAGGGAGACAGCGTATTTGTGCAACACTGCACGTAAGGCAATCGACTTCCCTGGCGCCCATACACCAGTTCGCTGCTTCCGATGAGCACCCACGAGCTCCGAAAAAGAAGCTCGCTTGTACGTCGACTTCACGACCATCCCATCAGGCGCATGATCGACGTGACCGTCCCGCCGACCAACATTGCGCCGTACCCGGCCGCTTTACCTCCATAGGGAAATATGATAAGTCATCGGGCACTTTCGAGTCACCGGGCGTTGCAGGAACGGGCATATTCAGCGTGGAGGCCATGGCCATGAAGCTGAGAGATGTTGCGGTGTTGAGCCTGATCGGAGTTGGCTGCCTCGGTATTGCTTCCGCGGGAGAAGACCGCCCGATCCGGATCGGTATCACCCAGATCGTGGAGCACCCGGCGCTCGACGCCACGCGCAAGGGGTTTCTGGACGACCTGGACGAGCACGGTTTTCCTAGCGGGAAACGCGTGGACTACGACCACAAGAACGCGCAGAACAACCGGGCTGTATCAGGGCAGATAGCCAGGAAATTCGTCGGCGACCGGCTCGATCTGATCCTGGCGATCTCCACGCCGTCAGCGCAGGATGCTGCCGCGGCGACAAAGGAAATACCCATATTCTTCAGCGCCGTCACTGACCCCGTGTCCGCCGGTCTCGTCAAGGCATTGGACAGTCCGGGCGGGAATCTCTCGGGAACGACGGATCGGTCACCGACAGCCCGGCAGGTAGACCTGATTCTCGAAATCCTCCCTCCGGTCAAGAGATTGGGGACGATTTTCAATCCCGGAGAGGTGAATTCCGTCATTTCCGTGAAGGAATTGGAGGACGAGACCGCCAAGCGAGGCATCATGCTCCTGAAGGCCCCGGCAACTTCGTCCAGCGCGGTGAAGATGGCAGCGGAAAGCCTCGTGGGCAAAGTTGAGGCCATACATGTTCCCACAGACAATACAGTAGTGCTCGCGATCGAGTCGGTGGTGCGGGTGTGTCAGGAGAACAAGATCCCGCTTTTTGCCGCTGATGTCGATTCCGTCACCCGCGGCGCCGTGGCTGCACTCGCGGTGGACTACTACCAGCTCGGCCGGCAGACCGGCGCAATGGCACGGAAAGTCCTCGAAGGAAGAATCAAGGTTTCCGAGCTGCCGGTCGAACACCAGAAAGAATTGTTGCTCCATCTCAACCCCGGCCAGGCTGCCAAGATGGGAGTGAACCTATCGGACGCGATCGTCCGCAAAGCCTCCAAAATCGTCCCGTAAGTTGTCCCGTCCGATCGGACGTAAAGAACCTATGCGATTCATCCACACCGCCGATTGGCATCTCGGGCGAACCCTCCACGGGGCTTGCCTCATCGATGACCAGGCTCACGCACTCGAACAAGTCATACACCTCGCGCGTGACGCTCGGCCGCAAGCTGTTCTCGTGTGTGGGGACGTGTACGACCGGGCCATTCCGAACGCAGATGCCGTGAAACTCCTTGACGAGGTTCTCTCGCGGCTCGCGCTCGATCTGGGGATAACGACCATACTGATCGCCGGAAACCACGACAGCTCGCAACGCCTGGGATTCGCTTCACGCGTGCTGGCCAGAGGCGGAATTCACGTCTTCGGGTCCGTGGGAAGAGAGGTGGAATCAGTCACGCTGAGCGACGAAGCCGGTCTGGTCCACTTCTATCCATTGCCCTACGCGGAACCGGCACTGGTTCGGGAGCGGCTCGACTGGGAACGTCCGCTGGATCACGAAGAAGCGATGAAGATCATGGTCGAACGGATCCTGGCCCGCCACCCCCGAGGGGAGAGGTCGGTGATGCTCTCCCACGTATTCGTGACCGGCGGTATGACAGCTGATTCGGAACGACCGCTCTCCATCGGTGGGTCGGATCAGGTGGCCTCGTCTTGTTTTGCCGGTTTCGACTACGTTGCACTCGGGCATCTGCACAGGCCCCAAAAGGCGGGCGAGGCCCATATACGCTATTCCGGAGCACTGTTGAAATATTCATTCTCAGAGGCCGATCAAAGCAAAGGGGTGCATCTGGTGGAGATGGATGCCCGCGGCCGATGCGGGGTCGAGACGATCCCCCTCAGTCCACGAAGAGATGTTCGGTGCGTGGAAGGGCTGCTGAAAGAGGTGCTTGCCGGGCCGGGTCCGGGAGAAAACGCGGAGGATTACCTGCTGGTCAGGCTGCAGGATCGCGGCCCGATCCTGGATGTCATGGGGAAGCTCCGAAAGGTGTACCCCAACGTCCTCCATGTCGAGCGCCCGTTCTTCGGTTCACGGGTCAACGAGAACCAACCGCGCCCCGATCGGACCCGGCTCAACGACGCAGAACTCTTCCGGGCGTTCTTTCGGGAGGCAGCCGGGCACGATCTCAACGAGGAAGAAGCCGCTGCTTATGAATCGGTTGTGGACGAGCTGCGCCGGCGAGAACGGGAGGCCGGTGAGGGATGAGGCCGATAAACCTGACCATGCGGGCATTCGGACCGTACGCGGGCGAACAGGTCCTCGATTTCCGAAGCCTCGGGCTCCATACACTCTTCCTCGTACATGGCCCGACCGGGTCCGGCAAAACGACCATCTTCGACGCCATGACGTTCGCCCTGTACGGGGTCTGTTCAGGAGCAGACCGCGATCCGAGACGCGTGCGCAGCGACCATGCGGATCCCGATCTACCCACGGAAGCTATATTCGATTTCAGCCTGGGACCCGACCGCTACCGGGTCTATCGGCGTCCGGAACAGGAGCGGCCCAAGAAGAGAGGGGAGGGGACCGCTACCCTTCGCGCCCTGGCGACCTTATGGCGAATCACGGGCGAGAAGGAAGAAGTGGTCGAGGATCATTGGAAACGCGTCACCGAACGCATCGAAAGTCTCCTGGGCTTTCGGAGCGAACAGTTCAGGCAAGTGGTCATGCTGCCTCAAGGGGAATTTCGCCAATTTCTTCTGGCTGACTCGAAGCAGCGACAAGAGATCCTCGAGGTTCTTTTTGAGACGCAATTCTATCGACTCGTCGAGGAAGCGCTCAAGGAGGCGGCCAGAGAGGTCAAGGCCCAAGCCAAGGAGACGCAGGCTCGCCTGAAATTCATTCTGGACCAGGCCGAGGTTGAATCGGAGGAACAACTCTCGGAACAGGAAAACGAGGTGAGCGCCCATTTGGAACAGCGGCGCGGCCGTCTTGCCGAGCTTTCCCTGAGAGAAAAGGAATCGCAGCAGCGGTGGAACGAAGGGAAAGGCGTTCTCGAGAAGCTTTTGGAGCTGAAGACATCCGAGGCGGCGCTAAACGCGCTCAACGACCAGGTCCATGAGATCACCGAGAACCGGTCCCTTCTCCTGCGGGCGCAGCAGGCGCAGACGATTGTCCCGTACGAGAAGGTCCTGGAATCGAGAACCCGCGATTCGGACCAGGCCGAGCGGAAGCTGCAACAGGCAAAGGCTGACAAGAAACTGGCCGAACAGACCTGGCAGGACGCGGACCAGGCCTTGATTCTTGAGAACCAGCGGGATCGGAAGCGGGAGGAATTGCGCCGGTGCCTCACCGTCCTGGACGAACGAAGCGATCAAGTTGCCAAGCTCGAACAGGCGGAAGTGGCACTCTCACGGGCAAAGAAGGAACTGGACTCGCGGACCGGGGAACTGGAGACAGCCAATAAAGCTGTCGAAGACTGCATCGGCTCTCTGGAGAATTTGAGCAGAGAACGCGAGGAAGCCGAAGCAACCGGCGGCCGGGTCGAATTGCTGGCCCTCAAAATCCGCGACCTGGAGCGGTCGGCCAAACAGCTCAAGGACCTCACCGCTCTCAGGACCGACCACGCGAAGGTCACGAAACAACTGGCGGAGAGCCGTCAGGCCGCGGCAGCGGGTGACCGAGCGCTCGTACGTGCCCTGGCCGAGCGAAAATCCCTTGAAACGGCCTGGATCGGAGGACAGGCAGCCATCCTCGCGGAAAGACTTGCTCCAGGAGAGGCGTGCCCTGTGTGCGGATCGCGCGACCATCCCTCCCCGGCGGTTTCCGATCTGCCTCTTCCGAGTGCGGAGATCATCGAAGCAAAGACACGAGAAACCGAAGATCTCACCGAACAGCAGGAGCGGGCACGCACGCATCTCCACCAGCTCGAAACGCAGATCTCCGAGATTGCGGGCAAGGTCCGCTCTGTCGAGGAGGCCCTGGGCGAAAGTACAGACCTGCCCGTGCCTGAGATTGAGACCGACCTGAAAAAACAGAAAGCGGCCCTGCGCAACGCCGAGGCGGCGAACGCCCGCGCGGCAGGTCTGATCGAACAGGCACAGCAACTCGAAGATCGACTCTCTGCTGCCCGGGCGAAGTTCCAGGCGCACCAGGAAAAGCGAGACAGGGCACTCGGCCAGTTGCAGCACGCTCAAGGTGAACTAACCACCCGGCGCAGCGGCATCCCCGAAGAGCTTCAGAAACCGGGAGCGCTGATGCAGGCCCGGAAATCCGCGACCAACGAGCTGCGAGCGCTGGAAAAGACCCTGGACACCGCGCAGAAAGCCGTGACCGAGGCACATGCGAAGCTTGCGGCGTCCCGAGCGGGTCAGGAAGCTGCTCAAGACGCGGTGGCTCTCGCCTCGGTCCACCTGCTATCCGCGCGCGAGGATTTTAAGGCAAGACTCGCTGCGGGCGGTTTCCTAGACGAGAAGATTTTCCGGGCATCCAAGCGGAGTCAGGCCGAGATCGAACAGCTCGATCGGAGTCTGCAGAAGTTCGACCAGGCCATGAGTTCAGCCCGAGACCGGCATGAACGGGCGCGTCAGGCGGCGGCAAACCTGCAGGCCCCCGATATGGATGCGCTCGAGGCGGCCGCGGCTCAGGCCAAGAAAGAGCTGGAAGCAACTTTGCAAGAAGTGGGCACCTTGGTTAAGACGCTCGCGCAGGTTCAGAGCTGGGTGGCGGAACATAGGAGTACTAAGGCGACGCTGGATAGGCTCGAGGCCGCATACGCGATCAAGGGAGCCCTGGCCGAGACTGCCGCGGGAAGCAACCCGAAGAGGATCACGTTCCAAAGATTCGTATTGGCCTCGTTGCTCGACGACGTGCTGGGAGCGGCCTCCAAGAGGCTACACCTCATGAGCAACGGCCGATTTCAGCTCGAACGCTCCCCGGATGTGGCGGACCGGCGCTCCGCGGGCGGTCTCGATCTCGCGGTGAGCGACGCGTACACTGGTACCAACAGGCCCGTGGCCACCCTCTCCGGTGGGGAGAGTTTTCTCGCGTCTCTCTCCTTGGCGCTGGGGCTGGCCGACGTGGTTCAGGCCTATTCCGGCGGTATTCGCCTCGACTCGGTCTTTTTGGACGAGGGATTCGGCAGCCTGGACTCGGAGACGCTGGATCTCGCGCTCAAGGCGCTTATCGACCTTCAGCGAGACGGTCGTCTCGTCGGGATCATCTCTCATATCGGTACGTTGCAGGAAGTTATACGCGCTCGGCTTGAAGTTACCGCGCACCGGGACGGGAGCGCTGCGAGGTTTGTGGTGCCTTGACGGTGTTGCCGCCATTCGGAACCGGCCCACATTCAGGAGGCATGGGGCGGTAGATCACGCACGCGTGTTCCGGCGCCACCGGCCACACGCAGAGCTTCTCAGGTGCGACGGGCCATTGGCACAGGGTTTCCGGCACGACCGGCGGCGCACAATACGGAGCAGGCACTACCAGCACGGTCTGCGGACAGCCCGATTTCATCGGGTGACTGGGCCCGCCGTACGCTTGGCCCGACAAGATCAAGAGAGCCCCGAGGAAATAAAGAATCGAATTCTTCATGAGACTTTGGTTACTTTCTTTGCCCGCGCCTGTCTGAGATGGTGTATTTTAGCACTCTGCTCGAGTTGTAGCAAGCAAAACTCAGCCCCCATTGGAGTAGGACGAGGTCAGCTATGAAAAACAGCCTTCATCGATCCATGCTAATTCTCCCTATACACGTTCGCCAATTCGTGGACAAGGCGCACTTGAGAGGGGCCGACGCAGTGGTCCTGGACTTGGAAGACGCGGTACCGCCCGCCGAGAAGCAGGCGGCACGGAGGTTCGTGGAAGAATCCGTCCAACTCGTCGGACGCGGTGGAGCGGATGTTCTGGTCCGAGTGAACAATGACCCGGGGCTCATTACTGACGATCTCCAGGCCAGTGTGTGCCCGGGTGTTAATGGTGTCTTCCTTCCCAAGGTCGAGTCGGCCAATGACGTGTCCCGGGTGGGAGCGCGTTTGGCGGAGTTGGAAGCGGCCAAAGGGATGCCGGCGGGTGGGATAAAACTCTCCATTCACGTAGAGAGCCCTGCCGGGCTGTTGAAGATCCAGGAGATAGCGGCTGCGAGCCCGAGGATAGAGTCGATGAGCCTCGGCATGGACGATTACCGCCTCGAACTGGGGGTGGAGCCGTCAGAAGACGGGATCGAAGTGTTGTTCCCACTCTCCTTGATGATCACGGTTTGCAAGGCCCACGGTATCAGCCCCCTGGGGATCCTGGGCAGCGTTGCCCGCGTGCGCGATCTGGACGGGTTCGAGCGTGCAGCGGAGCGGGCACGCCAGTTGGGATGTGTCGGAGCGTTTTGCGTCCATCCTGATCAGGTGGCGATCTTGAATCGCGTCTTCTCCCCGTCTCCGAGGGACGTGGAACATGCTCGCCGCGTGGTCGCTGCCTTCGAAGAGGGTTCCAAGGTCGGGCGGGCCGCGGTGACCCTCGATGGCGGGATGGTGGATACCCCGATCTACAAGCGAGCCCAGGTCGTGCTGGAGCGGCTCGAAGCAGTCGGGGAAGTCGAACGTCGGAAGCGCGAGGCCTTGGAACGACTGGGGAATCCGAACTAGGAGGCAGGTTCACTCTGAGCTTGCCACTACGGGGACTATACCGGTTGCCGAAAATCCTGTCTTCTTCGATTTAGCCTTTGGCACCAGAGGATCCTGGTTTGGCTGCCACTGAGGGCTTTTCCAGCAGCGCATGCCCAGGAAACACTGCTGAACAAGCCAGCAGGGGCACTCCCTGCGCAGTGCCGCGTCAGCGCGGGAGGCTCCTGGCCCCGGTCTTTTCAGTGGGGCCGGTATCTTGCCGGCCGCTACCAAGGGAGACCCCCAATTCAGCTCCCGCGACGGAGTGCCTTCAAAGATCGTCGAGGTCTTTTGCGACCTTGGCTACTCCGTCCAGGGTCTCGGTTATCTGACTTTCCGTGACACAAAGTCTGCTCGCGAGCTCCAGCGGAGAAATCAGGTCGGCAAGGATCAGCTTGCGAAACAGTCGCTGGAGTTGCCGGTACGACAGGCTGAACTTGGTCATCAGCTCCTGGTCGTCCATCCCGGATCTCAAATCCCGGAGCACCTCTCTGGCATCTATTCTGATTTTCGGCTTCGCCATGCGGATGCTTCCTCGCGCGGTTCACAGATGGCCTCGGGACGACCGAAGTTACGGTAAGAGGCCATGCACACGAAGAGAAAGACGCGGGGTGCCCGTTCACCGGGATAGTCCCAACCGCCCGGAATTACGATGGGAGAGGCTTGGAGGCGGAGATGCGTCTCCCCCTCCGTGCTTACCGGGCGTGGAGCCGCCTCAAGCCCGACGAACTATCACGACGCCCGAGACATGGAAGCGCATACTTCCGGCCCCCGACAGAAGGAGACTGGAGCGCCGACGACCGAAAGCCAGGCTTCGGCGTGATCTACACCGGATTTAACCCTGCCGCGATTTTCAAGGGAATTACTATAGCTCTTTGCCCTTACCATTGCAATGCGAGTTTCACGGGCGCTACCGAGGCTGTCGAGAGCGCACGCGGTGCTGATGTATTCTCCAGACAGACAATCCAGGGGATTCCTGGGCCAAGGCTATAACCATCTCGCCTGGGGTGCCGGATCAGGCAGAAGCTATCCTCACCATCTGGGAATGAGGAACGGGGTTTTTTGCCGGTATTCGTCGTACTCCTTACCGTACTTGGCAAGCAGCCGCTTCTCTTCGTAGAACTTGTGGTAACCGCCGGCCAATATAAGGGTAAGCACGAACATCACCAGACCGATCCTGAACGATCCAAAATAGGTTCCCAGGCCGAAGTAGTAGATCATGGCGCCGAGTTGCAGAGGATTCCGGCAGAACCGATACGGTCCGGTCACCATCAACTTCTGCGAGGGCACGAGGGGCACAGGTGTCCCTTGTCCGGTCGTCACGTGTGTCAGTGCGCCCCAAGCCAGGATGAAGAGCCCTAGCAGGAGGCTCCCGACGGACAGGACAGACTTCAAGGAAGGGAGCCAATGGAGCAGGAACCATTGGTAAAGTGCGCCCGACGCGAGATAGAGAACCCCTGGAATCACCGCGACGAACACCACGCCACCGATCACTACTGCCACGGCCTTCGTGGAAGCCGACGCTCCTTCAGGAGTCACTTGAACTCCTTCCTCTTCTTGGGGACTTGCCGACATGATCACCTCCTGTTGTCTTCAATCTGCTCTCGCGGCTACGTGGCACCGTGTTGCTTGAGCAGTTGGACGATCCGCGCGTGACCCCGCAAGGATGCCTCGGTAAGGGCCGTGAACCCGGTCTCTTCGGCTGCCGTTACGTCGGCTCCGTGGTCGAGAAGGAGCTGGACCACTTCTGGGCAACCGACCCTCGAGGCTTCGATGAGCGCGGTAGTACCAAAAATGTCTTCGCGAGCGTTAACGTCAGCTCCTCGCTCCAGCAGCATCGTGACTACTTCCTGATGGCAGTTCACCGCGGCCAATCGCAACGCGGTGGTCCCGTCGAGGGTTCTCCCGTTCGGGTCGGCTCCTGCATCCAGAATCAGTTCGACTACCTCGCGATGGCCTTTCGCCGCTGCCTCCATCAGAGCAGTGGACTCGAACAGGGTGTCTTTCTCTCGAACGTCCGCTCCCGCGTCCAGGAGAATGCTGACGAGCCCCGTATGCCCTTCCCGGGCTGCGGCCATCAAAGGAGTCACTCCGTTAAAGGCTTTCGCTCTTGCACTCACCCCGAGCTCGAGCAGAAGCTTGAGAAGGTCCTCATGCCCAGACATGGCAGCCTTGACCAGGGCTGTTTCAGCTAGCGGATCTCTCGGATCGAAGTGGATCTCCTTGTTCCTGAACCTCTGGAGAAGCTCTTCGTGCCCATGGGCCACGGCGAATATCAGGGAAGTGATGGTGTCCCGTTCTTCCAGTTCGGCATTCAAGGCCCGTTCGACCAGGAGATCGACCAATTCCCCGTGACCGCCGGCCACCGCTGCTGACAGGGCTGTGTTCCCCGCGTTGTCGGGGGGATCGAGCGCACCATGGTCCAGCAAGAGCTCTGCAATATCTCGGTGCCCCATGTACGCGGCAAAGAGGAGAGCGGTGATCCCCAATCGGTTCGTGGCATTGACGTTGGCTCCCCGAACCAGGAGCATGCCCACGATGTCCGCATATCCGGCGAACGCTGCCTTCATCAGAGCTGTTTGACCGAGGTTATTTGCCGCTTCCGTATCTGCCCCCCGGTCGAGAAGGGCTTCCACCATCGGCGCTCGCCCCGCCCCCGCGGCTTCCAGCAGTGCTGAGTTACCATTCACGTCGCAGGCATTGACGTCTGCCCCGCGGTCGAGGAGCAGCACGACTGCGTCGAGGTGACCGTGGGTCGCCGCTTCCATGAGCGCGGTGAAGCCCCTGCGATTGTGGGCGTTCACTTCGAACCCCGAGTCGAGATACACTTCAAGGGCGGTTGTTCGCCCCTCACGGGCAGCCTTGAGGAGTGCGGGGTTGCCGACGGCCAGGATATCCCTGACCTGGATCGCCTCACCGAGGAGGCGGGTCTCCATAAGTTGGACGACCTCCGTGTGGCCCTGCATCGCCGCTTCCATGAGCGCCGTGTAGTAGGCAAATGCCTCTTGCTGGGGCTGAACCACTGCCCCTTCCTTGAAGAGGAGTTTCACGATTTGCACGTGACCCGACCGGCAAGCCTCCATTAATGCGGTTTCGCCTCTGACATTTCTGGCGTTGACTTCCGCACCGTGGTCGAGAAGGATTTGGACCACCTTCGCGTGACCGTTGCGGGCAGCCTCTATGAGGGGAGTCGTTTCGTGGCTGCCTTTGACGCTTGGGTCAGCCCCCTCGGCGAGCAGGCTTTGTACCTCGCTGATTCGGCCCACCGCACAGGCTTCGATCAAGGATGAACTTCCGGAGCCCGATCTCTTGTGCAATGCGCAGCCTCCGATGCCCTGCCCCAACATGCCGGGACCGGCCACCGTTCAGAGGGGAGGATTACGAACATCAATCCAGATCTACTGGTTCTTGACAGCTCCTGCAGCGCCTCGCCCCTCTGAAGAGCCGGTACCCGCAGTGCGGGCAATGGTACCGTTTCTCTTCTTCAGCGACCCATTGTTCGGTCCCCAATTCACGCCAGGAGGGGATGGCGCGGGCAATAACTTTCTTTCCCACGGGATAGGGGAAGTTTTGCAGGAACTCACACGGGAAGTCATTGCACTGATGGCAGCCCTCATAGCCTTTGTCGCTGACGCATGTCCTGACCGGACACTGCTGACACAGAATGAAGCGTTCGTCCGACATGCACCCCTTGCACGCGATCTGCTCCGCGGAGCAGCCGTACACCTTTGTAAGTTTTTCTTTGAATTTCAGGTTGTTATCACGATGAGCGATGAGAACGGCGCATACCCCGCAGTACAGGCCACAGGGAGCGAGCAACTCTCGATTGACCATGACGACCTCCCCAATTTTGATCCATCAACCCCGCAGCAGGTCCCGGTGAATAGTCCTAGGCTATTTTACAATGCATCCGAGAAAAAGGGAACCGGGTCCGCTGCCTGAGGTGGCAGGGGGCACGGCCGAATCTAGGGCCGGGCTTCTGTGTTCGAAATGCGCTGGCATGGGGCGTCCTGCACCAGCACAGCGAATCATGCAGAGGCTGCCTCCGGCTTGGCTCCTTTCCCGTTGTCTTCCGAATGACCTCGTTCGACAGATGTAATGACCACGCAGTTCCGGCCGCGGTCCTTGGCCTGGTACAACGCCTTGTCCGCGTGCCGAACCGTGGAATGGAGGTCGATGGAACTCCCGGGACCGATGCAAGCCACGCCGAGACTCACCGTAACCTGAATAGGACCTGCTTGGGTATGGACAGGTTGAGTACCCACTTCCACCCGTATCCTCTCCGAGATCACCGGTGCTGAAGCAGCATCGCAGCCGGGAAGGACCACAATTATCTCCTCCCCGCCGTACCGTCCCACCAGATCGTACGATCGAACCGATGACGTGATTCGCAGCGCCACTTCCTGGAGCACCGCATCACCGATGAGGTGCCCGCAGGTGTCGTTGACCCGTTTGAAGTGATCCAGATCGATCATGACCACGGTCAGATGCCGTTCTTCCCGACTGGATCGGGCGAGTTCTCTGTTGAGATTCTCCAGGATAGCTCCTCGATTCAGCAATCCCGTCAAAGCATCGTGCGTGGCCTGGAAGTTGAGCGTCTCTCGTGTCGTCTCGAGGTCGGATATGAGTTCTTCGCGTTCGGTCTCCACCCGCTTGCGTTCGGTAATTTCGGTCACATTTCCCATGCACGCCGGCTGCCCTTGATGCGTTATGGTTGCGGCCATGACCTCAACCCACCTGACCGCGCCGTCTTTGCACAAGAGGCGGAACTCGTATTGAGGGACCACTTCTTGGCCTTGTATTCGCGCCAGTTCTCGTTCCTCAACGAGTTCCCTGTCGTTCCAGTGGACGAACTCACAGAAATCCTTTCCGACGATCTCCGAGGCAGGATAACCGAGCAGATCGGCAAATCGGTCGTTGACGTAGGCAAAGGCCGCACCCTGCTGTATGTAGATTCCGGTGAGGGAATGATGGGTGAGCAGCCGATAGCGTTCCTCGCTCTCTTTCAATTCCTGTTCCGCTTTCCTGATCTCGAAAACAATCTTGGAAACGTACAGGCCGTATCCGAGGAAACAGATGATTCCTACCAGCGGAAGGAACAGCGTATTGATTTGCAATTGCCGTGCGAGAGGGCCGAGCAGGTCTGACTCGTAGGTGGCGAAGTAATTCAGGACGGCTTCAACGATCCAAACTACCAACCCGAAAACGAGAAGAAAGGCAATAGCCCGGAATTCACGTCTGCGGATGTCCGAACTCTGAACCGAGTTTGTACTGCTTGTGGTGCTCTGGCGTGCCATCGTGGTTTTGCGCCGGCGGATCCTTTTCTCGCTCTTCCGCCTGGATGACGGCCATGCGGCCTCTTCGTATTGTACGGGAACGACCGGGAATCTTCAAACAGATTGGGCTGACTCAAGTATACGGGACGATATCAGATGCGTCCGGGGAATTCAATCAGATCCCTCCGGCAGGAGGGCAGGGTGGCAAGGAATCTCCCTGCCGTTCCGCGACGCGCACGAGATCCGGGCCGGGTCAAACCGCCAAGTCCGCGCCGCTCGATCCGCCTTGTTCGGCGTTAATGTCGCCGGCATCGCGTTTCCGGGGAATGCGCCCCAGGAATCTGGGACCCAGTTTCCACAGCAGCAGGCTGTAAATCCCTAGCGTGAGCGTTACCGCCGCATGGAGGGTTATCAAGGGCTCCAGAAGGCAGAAAAACATGACTGACCCGCCAGCGAGCGCAAGGAGAAAGACAAAATCCCTCACCCTGAAGTACTTGAACCGGACCTGGCAGTAACCGGTGGTAAGGATCGTCATAAAGAGCTTGGTCAGCACGATCACCAGGCATCCGCCGAGCAGGCCGAGCGGTTTGACCAACAGCACGTTGAGGGCAAGATTCAGCAGCGTTACGCATGCCGCAAACGCCAGCAGCACCCGCTGAGCGCCCGCGACCATCATCACATACGCGAACAGATTCTGCTCGAATGAAAAGAGTATGGTCCAGACCAGATACTGCTGCATCCAGATCGCGTCCTTAAACTCGGCGGGATAGATCAACCCAATGAGAAGGCGACTCTCCGTATGAAGGAGGAACATGATGGGGAACGCGAGGGCCATGAGCCACTGGGCTGTCCGGCGGACAAGCGGCGCTACCTGCGTCCGGTTCTGCCACCAGAGCGCGGAGAGTAACGGAAAGATTACCCAGCCCAGCAATTGCTCGGAGGCAAGAACCGATACCGGATCGACCAGGTTCCAGGTGGCGCTGTAGACCGCGACGCCATCGACCCCGGTCTGACTTTCGAGGAAGAAGATGTTCGTCTTGTTGTAGATGATGCCCAGGATGTCGATGAGCGCGAAAACCGTTGCGGCAAGAAAGACCCGCCACGTCGCAACCCAATCCGGCCCATTGTGAGGTGTCGATGGGTAATTTCGCATGGATTCGGCCATGCCGAAGGCCAGCCGGATCAGCCCTGAGACCAACTTGAACCATGCCACAACGAGCGGGTGCAGCCCCAGAGCCGCTGTCAGGACGCCATATCCATACGACGCAGCGGACCCGGCGATCTTGATTCTGGCCTCCACCTTTTGGAGCCCCCGCACGCGCATATCAGCGAAGAACGATTCGGAGAGCGATTCGAGACCAAATCCCAGCGAAACGAGTATAAGCGTTCCCGCCATCTGGAACGAAAGCTCGCGGTACCAGGCCAGGCCGGTCACGAAGAGCATGCACACGGTCAGGAGAAACGCCTTGATGATGTTCACCCGCCTGACGATCTGGGCGGTCTCTCCGTCCTTGGCCTCCCCCAACTCGTGAACCATCGGGTAATAGAGCCCGAATTGCACTACCTTCCAGACGATGGCCCCGGCCGCGAGGGCGTACATCACCTCGCCGTACATCGTGGAATTCACCCACGCAAGATAGAGGAAGAAGGCGGCGCTTCCCAGACCTTCCACCCCCTGCGCGGACAGGAGGTACGCAAAGCGTCTGATGATTCGCTTGCCGGACGAGGCTTGTGCGGGGGGCTCGGCGTGGTTGGTCATTCGGTTACAGGTTGTGCCGCGGACGGGCCATTCCTTGATCCTTCAGTCGATGCGCCGGGGAATATAGCATCTTTCGTGCGTCGGTGAAAAGACGGAACGTCTCTTTCCCTCTGAGAAAGCCGTGTGGGCTCGGGAGGATGTCCCGGGTCTCGTGAAGTTTTTCTTGCCTCTGTCCGGTGCCCGATGGATAGTGTCCGTGGATTAAGGGGAATAGTGTCAGACGGCAATAGCGGAGGAGCGCTGGCAAACATGCTACCGAAATGTCCGACCGGAATACGTGGTCTCGATGAATTGACCGGAGGCGGGTTGCCGAAAGAGCGATCCACGCTGGTCTGCGGCGATGCAGGCGCGGGGAAGACGCTGTTCGGCCTCGAGTTCCTGGTAAACGGGGCTCGGCTGTACGACGAACCCGGGGTCTTCCTTGGTTTCGACGAATCCCAGGAGGAGTTGGCCGCTAATTGCGAATCGCTCGGTTTTCAGCTTCAGGAGCTCATCGCCAATGGAAAGATCGTTATCCATCACGTAGCAATGGAACGCAACGAGATCGAAGAGACCGGCGGGTACGACCTGGCCGGGCTGTTTATCAGACTCGGTCATGCCATTGACTCCATCAAGGCCAAGCGGGTGGCGCTCGACACCATCGATGCTCTGATTCCCGGCTTTGAAAACGAATTGATCCTGCGGGCGGAACTCCGGCGACTGTTTCGATGGTTCAAGGCCAAAGGGGTCACCGCGGTCGTGACCAGCGAAAGCGGAATGGAAACCCTCACCAGATACGGCCTCCAGGAATACCACGCGGACTGCATCCTCCTCCTCGACCGGCGGTCTACAGGTCCGATGGTGACCCGGCGGCTGCGCGTCGTGAAATATCGGGGGGCCGCTCACGCTCTGGACGAGCACCCTTTCCTCATTGATGAGACGGGCTTCTTTGTGGTCCCGACTGCGATGAAGGTGCCTGATCCGGAGGTCTCCGGAGAGCGGGTTTCTACCGGAATCGCGGACCTGGATGCCATGCTGGAAGGGGAGGGATACTTTCGCGGCAGCACCGTCCTGATTTCCGGCGCGTCCGGGACTGGCAAGACCGGCTTTGCAGCCCATTTTGCCGACGCTCTCTGTCGAAACGGAGATCGGGTCCTGGTCTTTTCGCTTGCCGAGTCAGAGAGCCAACTCGTTCGTGACATGCGGTCCATGGGGATCGACCTCGAACCGTGGGTGAAACAGGGAACTTTACGCTTCTCGGCGTCCCGTGCCGTCGGAGCCTGGTTTGAGCTGCACCTCGCCACGTACTATCGCCTGGTCGAGGAATATAGGCCAGCCGCGGTGATCTTCGATCCCATTTCCGGTCTGGCTGCCATGGGCACTTCGGTACACGTGGCAGCGATGTTGACGGGGCTCATGGATTTCCTGAAAGCGAATCGGATCACCGCACTCTTCACGGATCTGAGCCCGGGATACCTAAGCGCGGAACCCGCGGCAGCAGCGCTTACTCCCTTGATAGATACCTGGATTTCGCTCCACTTCCTCGAGAGCGGAGACGAACTCGTTCGCGGCATCCATGTGGTGAAATCGAAAGGTATGGCCCATTCCAGCGCGATGCGCACCTTCCGGTTCACGAACCAGGGTGTCCAATTCTTTGAAATGTGATTTCCTGCCTCGCACAACAGCGGCCACAGTTCGTCGGGGTTCTTTGAGAAATAGTGTCTTTGATGGCAATAGGTTACTCACAGTGAGAATTCTCATTTCTTAATATATTATCCTAACTTATTGCACCAATTATAGAAAAATGCTATTCTAATTCTGTCAGCGTGTTCGCGATCGACTGCCCCCCGGGAGGAGACACACTCCCTTGACCTTTGACGATGCACTCCAGCGTTTCCAGCGTCACCTGGAGACGGAGAAGATGCGCTCGAAAGAAACGGTGCGAGCCTATCTGGCTGACCTGCGTGATTTTCGGGTCTATCTCGAAGGGACCGGGTCGACCGCTGAATTGAAGAATGTCGCCAAGCTGGATCAGTTTCACGCGCGCGGGTTCCTGGGGAACCGGTACGGCAAAATCAAGAAAGTGTCCGTGGGGAGGAAATTGGCGTCGATCAGGACTTTTTTCCGGTTCCTCGTAAGAGAAAGGGTCCTGAAGACGAATCCAGCTTCAGCCTTGCGGTCTCCCAAGTCCGAGAAACCGTTGCCCAAAGCCCTCACCGTGGACGAGATCGACCGGTTCTTCTCGCGCACCTCGGAGCGGAGTGCTCGAGACTTCGCGATCTTCGAGTTGCTCTACTCTTCGGGCCTCCGTGTAGGCGAACTGACGACGCTGCGGGTCCAGGAAGTGGATCTGCAAAACGGATGGCTCCGGGTGGTCGGAAAAGGGAACAAAGAACGGTACGTGCCGGTGGGATCACGGGCTCTTGAGGCTTTGAAGGAATACCTTCCGCTGCGTGCGGCTATTCGAGCCATGACAGCCGAAACGATCGTAACGGATGCGGTCTTTCTCAATTCGCGCGGCGGCCCGTTGTCATCCAGGAGCGTACGACGTATACTCAAGTCGTTTCTCGTCACCGCGAATCTGGCAAGAGACGTCTCGCCGCATGCGTTTCGGCACTCTTTTGCGACGCATCTTCTGCAAGGCGGAGCCGATCTGAGGTCGATTCAAGAGTTGCTCGGCCATGCGAGTCTCTCCACGACTCAGCGCTACACCCGGGTGGACCTTGGCCGCCTCATGGAGGTCTACGACCGATCCCATCCGAGAAGCGGATTCACGGAAAAGGGAGAGGACCCAGATCGGCACAAGTGACCAACACCGAGGCAGAGGATCGCTTTGCGCGATGTTTCTCGCATGCCGGCGGCACGAGGGGGTTTGACTGCGGTCCGTCAGGACCGACCGTTCACTACTGAGACGATGAGCGCATGAAACAAGAAATCAGATCTACGACGGTCCTTTGCGTCAGGAGAGGCCCCAAGGTCGTCATGGCCGGTGACGGTCAGGTGTCCCTCGGCGATACGGTGATTAAACACTCCGCCCGGAAGATCCGCCGCCTGGGAAAGGGCGGGAACGTGCTCACCGGGTTTGCGGGATCCACGGCTGACGCGCTGACCTTGCTCGACAAGTTCGAGCAGATGCAGGAAAAATATGCCCACAATTTGACCAGGGCCGCGGTGGAGCTGGCCAAGGAATGGCGCACCGACAGGATGCTGCGAAGATTGGAGGCCCTGCTCATCGTGGCGGACGCGGAAAAGACGCTCCTACTGTCGGGCAATGGAGACGTGGTGGAACCGGACGACGGCATCATAGCCATCGGGTCGGGCGGCAACTACGCTCTAGCCGCTGCCAGGGCTCTGTTCCGGCATACGGACATGGACCCCGCCGAGATCGCCCGCGTGGCGATGGCCATAGCCGCAGAGATTTGTGTCTACACCAACGACCAGATGGTGCTCGAACAAATCGGCGATGAACCGCGTTAATCGCAAAGAAGTCACGCAATGGACGACGGCCGCGGACTCGAGACGTATCAGAAGGGGGGCAGCTCAACAGCAGGAGCCATGGAAGCCTTCACACCTCGCAAGATAGTGCAAGAACTGGACAAGTTCGTCATCGGGCAGGACAATGCCAAGAGAATGGTGGCCATTGCGCTGCGCAATCGCTGGCGCCGGCGACAGGTCCCCGAAGAGCTGCGCGATGAGATCGCTCCGAAAAATATCATCATGATCGGCCCCACCGGTGTCGGCAAGACGGAAATAGCTCGCAGACTCGCCAAACTGGCCCAATCGCCGTTCCTCAAGGTCGAAGCCTCCAAGTTCACGGAAGTGGGGTACGTCGGTCGAGACGTGGAATCCATGATCCGAGATCTGATGGAAATCGGGATCAGCATGGTCAGGGCCGAAGAACACGAAACACTCCGGGCCAAAGCAGAAGAGCACGCGGAAGAGCATCTCCTAGATATCCTTTTACCCATGCGCTCCCCGCGTAAGCCTCGAAATGCCCAGCCTCGGCAGACCCAGGAGCTGACCGATGAGATGGACGTCGCGCAGCGGACCCGCGAAAAGTTTCGGAAGATGCTGCGGAACGGCAAGCTGAACGACCGAGAAGTGGAGATCGAGACCCAGGTCAGCCCCATCCCGGTGGTCGAGGTCTTCTCGCCCGCGGGAATGGAAGAGATGGACATCAATCTGAAGGACATGTTCTCCGGGCTCTTCCCTACCAAAACCAAGAGGCGGAGGGTCAAGGTTCCCGAGGCAATGCAGATGCTCGTCCAGGAAGAACTGAGCCGCCTGGTGGACCCGGACAAGGTCAACAAGATGGCCAGGGATCGGGTCGAGCAGATGGGGATCATCTTTGTGGACGAGTTGGACAAGATAGCGAGCGCGGGCGCCTCGCATCTCGGTCCCGACGTCTCCCGCGAGGGGGTCCAGCGCGACTTGCTCCCGATCATCGAGGGGAGTACCGTTAACACGAAACACGGTGTGGTGCGGACCGATCACATTCTGTTCGTGGCAGCCGGCGCATTCCACGTCACGAAGCCTTCCGATCTCATTCCGGAACTTCAGGGGAGGTTTCCGCTCAGGGCTGAGCTGTCCGCCCTGACCCGTGAGGATTTCGTGCGTATTCTCACCGAACCGAAGAACGCGCTGGTGAAACAGTACGAGGAACTGCTCAAGACAGAAGGCGTAACGCTGGAATTCGCAGTTGAAGCTGTCGCAGAAATCGCCGCGCTCGCTGAAGAAGTGAATGAAAAGGCCGAGAACATCGGCGCGCGGCGCCTTCACACCATCATGGAGAAGCTCCTCGAGGAGATCTCCTTTCAGGCGCCCGACATGAACGGCGTGACCGTAAAGGTGACGGCCCAGATGGTCCGAGAACGTCTCCAGGACATCGTTGCCAGCCAGGACCTGAGCCGCTACATCCTGTAACACCACGTCGCAATTCTAAGAGCAATTCTGGGGGGAACTTCTTTGTGCAAAGAAGTTCCCCCCAGATTACTTCTTTGAATGCGACGTGGTGTCACAGGGTTCGGAGGCGCGCACGACGTCCTGTGCTGCACGCGCGCGAGTAGCGTGCGACCGCGGTCTGGGGAAGGATAGGATCTTCCGGTCCGGGGCTTACTTCATTTTGGCGCCGGCAGCTCGTTTTGAAGCCTTGAGCGGGTTGAGCTTTTGCGCTTCTTCGACAACGGCTGCTTTGAGGTGCGTCGCGAAATTACAGGCTCCGGTGGTCCACTTTTTGGCAGGATGAGGGACGACGAGACAGAATATGCCTTCGTCAGAGTTCAGGGTCTTGGTACAGCCTTCACACGATTCGACGACCGCATGGCACCGGCCGCCGTTAAAATTGCATCCTTTTCTGGTCATGAAGGCGCACTCGACGCCCTTTTTCAAGGTTAGGCACTGCATTGACTGAATTCCTCCGGTCTGGGGTGAAGTCCGGGGGTCCTTCCCCGGAACGTGTATAATCCTTTTAGTATATCCATTGTCAACAAATTCTCAAACAAAAGATTCCGTCTGCCACCATTTTTTTTTACGAACACCGCTCTTTAAAGTCCACCATTCTACCAGCCGACCGTGCCATTCCAGGACACGCACATCACCAGATCACAGGGCCGGCTCTGTATCAGCCGCGTTTCCCGACGCGTCGACTTCCCGCGATGAACGGTCCTCGGTAGCCCCTGTCGAGAGATCGGGCCAACAGGCCCCCTGGCCCTGGCCGCTAAGACAGTAGGCCAGTGCGAGGAGGATCGAGTTCAGTTTGGTCTGCGCCGTGTCTCCCCGCGACGTAAGGACGATAGGGACCGTGCCGGGGCCGGCGGTGATGATCCCGCCGTTATCCACCAGAAGCCCCAGGCTCCCCATGGTCTTGGAAAGCATTTTGTACAATACGTTGGCAGTATTGATGTCCGTGGCCATCAGGCAGTTCGCGTCACCGCGGATTTCACCGCGGAAGTGCTTCTCCTCTGAGACTTCCGGGACGGTGGCCAGATCGAAGGAGAGCGGACCTTCCACGATCAGGGGGCCGTATCGCTCTTCGAGGAGCTTGGCCTTGACCTGCGTCTCCGCGGCAAGCAGGGTAGAGGGAATAGCCGAGGTCTCCTTTTCCACCGCGGTAATAATGGCGACCTTCAAGACTTCGCGGCGATGCACCACGGATCTGACGACCGCGAGCTGATTCTCGATCGCCTTGACGAGCGCGTCGGCATTCCTGAAGCCTGGATTCACTCCTGCATCGGAGAGCGCAAAGAAGCGGCCGTCCGGGAGCACGAACAGGGCCGTATGCGATGCCAGCTTTTTTTGGGCGTCTACAGGCGTTCCCTGGTCCGCCGGAGCGGGCGGTTTGTAGATGGATAGGGCTTCATGGAGGAGTTTGCTCGTGTCCACGCTCCCTTTCATGACTATATAATCCGGGTTATTGGCCAGGAACTCCCTGAACACGTTCGCCATGGATACGGCCTTGGCCTCGAAATCCACAGCGAGTGGGTCGATCGGGACGATCTCCACGTTCGGGTCGAGCCCCGGTTCCAGTTGCGCCTTGCATCGCGCGAGCGCGTCGTTGATATCGTTGGGATCGCCGATGAGCGCCACTCGCTCAACGATCCCCTGGTCTCTCGCCTCGGAAACCGCAACGAGCGCGTCCTCGTTGTCCGCGCCGACGATGACGAGCCTGCCCGGCCTGGCCTTCTTTTGGTTTATGGCCGCGGTCACTTCCTCGAGTAAGGCAGAGAACGAGAAGCCTTGCGCGCCGGCCCTGGAAGCTCCCAGGACCTGGAGGGCCTTCCTCATGCTCTGTGCCTCGACGGTGAAGTTCAGACGCCGATCTCCCCGAGCCGGATTCACGTACAATTCGAACAGATGGTTGGCGATCAGGTACTCGTGTTCGAGAGAATCCAGACAGAGCACCGGAGCGGCCGGCTCCTCCACCATGCCGCGAATCCTCCGGAAGAGAGCCTGAAACTGTGGATCGTGGGCCATCATGCTCGTGATGATGATATAGTCCGGCCTCTCGCTCTCGGGTCCTGCGGAGGCCATTGCCAGCACCATGTCCACCTTGCGCGCGTAACTATCCACCACGTACGAGAGACTGCGGGCCAGCGAGGTGGATATCTTCCCCGATTCCACGATCATGAGCAGCTCGCAGACCTCCTTCACGCCAGTGCCGATCTCACGGGACGCGAGCCGGAAGTGAGAGGGAATAACGAAACCGTCGTCTTCGAGGGATTTCACAATCCGGTTGAAATCGAAGTCAATAAGGATCCGGTTCGCCTCCTGCGCGGCCATCTCTCGCACGATGCGCGGACCGATCTTGCGGGCCACGGATGCGAAGAGTTCATCAAGAGACATCACGAGCAGATTCAGATTATGTTGGCTGACGGATTCGGCTTCCGAAATAAGGGCAGCCATGGATTTGAGCGGCGTCACTTTCACGTACCCGCGCAAGCTCTGCTGGAGGTGCCTGGAATCTTCGGAATAGAAGAAGGTGAGGTCGTGCGGGCCCAGTGTGGAGAACGAGAGCGGACTGCACAGCGAGGCATGCACAACCCCGGCATCGGCTTGCACCCTCAGGAGTTCCCGGAGTTCCCAGGCCACCAGCGCGCCTCGATTGAGCGAGCTATTGTGGAGCCGTTTCCACGACTCATCCTTGACCCGCTCGTTTAGCACGTAGATCCCGTCGGGGAGCGTCCCCAGATCGCCGCCCCCGCACACGAGGTCGGTCACGTCTGCCAGTCGCACGTCGTTCTTGAGGAGCAGATTGGTAATCTGTAATGCCAGGGCTTCCGGTGACGTGCCGTACTGCCGAAAGGGTATCTCGGCGCGCAAGAGGGTTGTCAGGCCTCGGGTGGCCAACACGTATACCGCGTACCTCTTTGCGATCAACGCAATGGTCACTCCGCGAGCCAACCGCTCCACGGCTTCCTTAAAGCGGGCCTGATCCAGCTCGATGGCTTTGCGCCGGGATATGTTTTGCAGCATCAGGCCGATGATGCGGTTTCCCCGACCCGGCGCGCCGGCCCTCGAAAGTGAAAGGATGTAGAGAGTCAGGAGTTCCTCGTAGAGGCGGACGAACTGTTTGTTTTGCTTGACGGATCTGAGTGCGGAGAGCAGCTTCTGCAGGAAACTTGCAAGGCTGTCGAATTCGCTCGCGTCTCTGATATCGGATGCCAGCTCGCGCAACGGCCCGAGTGCGTGCTCAGAGATAAATTCGGAAACCGTTCCAAGTTGCCGGGCCGCGCTCGCTTCCTCGTTGAGGGCTGCCAGGAATCCCTTCGCGGCAACCAGGTCCTCGGTGGGGACAATCGTTGACGGCGCGGCAGTCTTGCCCTCGAAGTACCTCGAGTTCGCCAGGTTCTGCGCTATCTTCTCGATCTTCTCGTTTATACCCTTTTCTTGCATGGCACTCTCAAAGCTAGTCTCGGCGTTTCGGCTGCTGTCGGTCGAGACATTCACGCGTGGAGCGTCGGTTCTCGATCGTCATTCGCCACCATCATATATGACCCCAGTCCATTTTGTTAACCGCCCAAAGAGCGGAGAGGATTTTTTTCTCGTCCGCCGCGCTTTGGGGTATCCTGGTTGGGTTCGGAGGCGTCTGCCATCCCGACTTTCGTGCAGGGGAGCGATACGTGAAAACACTCGTGATCAACAGCGGAAGTTCTTCGCTCAAATACACCCTCTTTGATATGGCCCACGAGACCGTACTTTTTGCGGGGGGGATCGAGAGGATCGGCCTCCCCGGCGGTGTGCACGTCTCTCGTTTCGGAAGCGATGAAGAGACGAGGAAGGCGGTCAATGTCGGCGATCACGGTCAGGCGCTGGACGACATGCTCGCCACCCTGATTGCCGGTCCGCTCGAATCGTTGGACCAGCTGGCTGCGGTGGCTCATCGGGTCGGTCATGGAGGAAAATACTGGGACGCGGTGCGTATCGACGATGAGGTGCTGGCGGAGATTCGACGCATGACTCCGATGATTCCGCTTCATCATCCCGCGATGATCGAGGAGATTGAAGAGTGTCGGGTTCGGATGCCCCACGCGGTGCACGTTGCTGTGTTCGACACCTGGTTCCATAAGAGCATCCCGGTGGAAGCGGCAATCTACGGTTTACCTTATCGGTACTTCGCGGAGCGGGGCTATCGCCGCACCGGGTTTCACGGCAACTCCCACGCGTATGTCTCGTTGACCGCCGCGCAGTTTCTTCGCCGGAATCTGGACGAGCTGAAAGTCATCTCCTGCCATTTGGGAAACGGCGCGAGTATCTGTGCCATAGCCAGAGGAAAATCCATCGACACTACCCTGGGAATGACAGCGGTGGAGGGGCTCATCATGGGGACCCGGTCGGGGGACGTGGATCCCGGCCTGATACCGATCATCATGGAAGAAGACTCCCTTTCTCCCGGAGACCTGATCGACCTGCTCTACAAAGAGTCCGGCCTCAAAGGAATTAGCGGCGTCAGCAGCGATATGCGTGAAGTGGAAGCCGCTGCGGAGCAGGGCAACGAAAGGGCCGTGCTGGCGCTCAACGCATTCTGTTACAAGGTCAAGCGCTCGATTGGGGCCATGCTCATGGTTCTGGGAGGGTGTGACGTGCTGATCTTCACCGGGGGCATCGGTTGCAACAGACCCACGGTGAGATCCAAAGCACTGGCGGGAACGGAACGCCTCGGTTTCGTGATCGATGAGGCGCTCAATAGCCGCGCTTGCGTTGAGAGCCCTGTGACGGACATCTCTCCCCCGAGCTTGCCAACCCGGATTCTCGTGATACGCACATTTGAGGAGCTGATGATGGCCCGGCAGTGCGTGCAGGCGATCGGATGGGCGCCGGGATCCGAATAGCCCACCGTTTTGAACCCTTGAGACCCTTTCTGCAACTAAGTACGGTAAGGCAGTAGCGTAGCGCAGCGTCAATTCACCGGGGCCGTCGAGCCGCCCGTGGCCGTCTCGGGCAATGCTGCCACCGAGCGGTTCGGAACCGGGGCTCGCTCCTCATCTGAACGCAATGGGGGAACGAAGACGGTCCTGCGAAGTGGGCGAACGGAGGCTCTCAGATGGCGACGGGATCATTAGGCGAGAGCGAAGAGCCGGCCCGGACAGGCGGACGGAACGATCCGGGGAGTAAGAATTTGGCATCGTGGGGCGACGAGTCGCTACGAAAGGACCAACTCGCCCAAGAGAAGCTGAATCTGGCGGCAGAGATCATAGACAGCATCGACGAGGCGATCGTTATCACGGATGTCCAGGGTAACATCGTGCAGGTGAACGACGCATTCTGCAGGCTTACAGGCTACTCCGCGGCCGAAGTGCACGGGAAGAATCCGCGAGTGATGAAGTCCCATCGGCATGACGGGGAATTCTATCGCCGCATGTGGAAGAGCCTCACCAAGACCGGACGGTGGCAGGGCGAGCTTTGGGACCGGCGCAAGGACGGAGAGGTCTTCGCCAAACTCATGTCGATCAGTTCGATCACCAATCACCGGGGAGAAGTGACTCACTTTGTGGGCGTCTTCTCCGACATCACCGAGAGGAAAGAGGCTGAGGCGCACCTGACAAATCTTGCGCACTACGATCCATTGACGGGACTTCCAAACCGAACCCTTGCAATGGATCGTTTGAGACAGGCCGTCCTGCAAGCCGAGCGGCCAGGGCGCAGCGTCGCGGTACTGGTTCTGGATCTGGATGGCTTCAAGGAGATCAATGACACCTTGGGTCACCCTGCAGGCGACGATCTCCTGGCCGCTGTGGCCCAAAGGCTCAGGGAAACCGTGAGAAGAGGTGACACGGTAGCTCGCATCGGGGGGGACGTATTCACGGTGATCCTGCCGGAGGTCCAGGACGGGACTGAAGTGGCTTCGGTGGCTCGCAAACTGATCGATCGCCTGGCCGGCTCCTACCGGGTTGCGGATACGGACATCTCCATCACCGCGAGCATCGGGGTGGCGGTCTATCCCGATGACGGCTCCGATGCGGAAACCCTGATTCAAAATGCGGATGCGGCCATGCATCGTGCCAAGGAAGGGGACAGAAACACCTTTCAGTTCGTATCCAGCGGCATGAATCTGAATGTGCTCAACCGACTCGAGCTGGAAACCGAACTACGGCTCGCCATTCAACGAGACCAGTTCGTCCTCCACTATCAACCGCAACTGGAAGTCCGTACCGGCCGCGTCGTGGGGATCGAAGCGCTGCTCCGATGGAACCATCCGCGTGACGGCCTTGTATTGCCGGGGAGATTCGTCCCACTTGCCGAAAAGACTGGCCTGATAGGTCCCATAGGCGATTGGGCGCTGCGCGCGGCCTGTATCCAGAATGGAGCATGGCAACGCGAAGGCCTGGGGAAGTACCGCATCGCGGTCAACCTCTCGGCCCGTCAAGCCGAGGGACCCAGGATCTTGGCCGTACTCGACAAAATCCTCAAGGAGACGGGCCTCGATCCCAATTCTCTGGAACTTGAAGTCGGCGAGGGTACGGTGATTCAGGGTACGGAAAGCACCATCGAGGCGCTACGACAGTTGCGGAGGATCGGAGTGATCGTCAGCGTGGACCGCTATGGTGCCGGATACGCGTCTCTCAGTCACCTGCAGCGATTCCCGGTGGATAAGGTGAAGATCGACCGGGCCATTATTGCGGCGGTTTCCGGAGAGCCGGACGACGCGGTGATGGTACGCGCGATCATCGCGGCGGCACACAGCATGAACCTGAAAGTAGTGGCGGAAGGGGTCGAAACTGAAGCCCAGCTTGCTTTCCTGAGGCATCATGACTGCGACTTCTGGCAGGGAAACCTGGGTTCCCGACCGGTGCCGGCAGATGCCCTTGCGTCGTTCCTGCGGCAACTCGCGGGCTGATCCGTTTGATACCGGGAGCGATCACGGAAGTGGTACGGCTCCTGCGCGCGCGGTAGGTGCCCAGAATGATTCCCGTTTGAGAGGGCAAGGTATGGACGACTCATGGAGGGGTCGAAAGGACCCGACGGTCCTTGCCGCTATTGGGTTCCATGGGCACATTCTGATGGAGTTCGCGTGTGGCGCTAGCCAAAATGACGTCAGCAACGCTTGCGGAGGTGATAGTCGATGTTCTGGCCGGTGATCAAAGAGAACGAGTGCACGAATTGCCGCGCGTGTCAGCGCATCTGCCCGAAGATGGTCTTCGACCTGGAAGATCGCAAGGTGACCGTGGCAATGCCTACGTATTGTACCGGGTGCGAATCGTGTTCCGAGGTTTGTCCGCTGAAGGCCATCGACGTGCGCGAGATCTGATCGTTTGCAGATCCGAATGCTTGCGACAACTCGGTTTCTCGTCTGGTGTTCTCGCCGGACCGATGCTATTATGATTTCCGTCTAAGCCTCGGGGGATCGGACGCGGTGCGGGATGCGCAGAACCGATCGCTGGAGGAGGATATCCCGATGGAGGTCGATGGCACGGGCATGTTCGGAGGCGGAGGAAAATCAGCCGAGTTTGTCGACGACGTTGCAGCCGGAATTAGTGACGAGGCGCTCAAGGCGAAGTACAAGATCTCCGGCAAGAGGTTCTTTCTCGCCAAAGCAGCGGCCAAAGACATCCTCGCGAGGCAGAAGCTGGAAGCGCCCGAATCAAAATCGGGAGCGAAGCTAAGCGACATCCTTACCGATATCAAGCGGAACGTGTCGAATCAGGAGTTGATGGACAAATACAACCTGACGAGCCGGCAGTTACAGAGGTTGTTCCGGGACCTGATCAATGGCGACATGGCCACGCCGCTGGAGTTGTCGGGACGTCTGAGCATGACGACCAGCCAGGTGGTCGAGGCGTTCGAGGCGGTAGGGATGGCTCTCAGCGACCTGGATCATGTGTACATCAGTCCTGGAGACCCTGTACCGGACGAGTAGCGGAACGTCCGTCGCCCCCGTACGGATCGTGCCGCGTTTTTCGCGAACCACCACCCCACGCCCGGTCGCGTTCGTGCGGCGGCGTCACCTTCCCCCATCTATGGCCTGCATTCAAAGGGTTAGAGCTTAAAATAGATCAACAACCCACAAGCACCTGCAATTACAGAAATCATCAGGCCGTAAACGAAGATGGCATCCTTCATCATCCTCTGTCGCAGCACCAGCTCCTTAACCGAGATGTCCTGGCTGCCGGTCTCCGCCAGAGTATTAGGATTCATGGCCATCGCAACATCTCCTTCCTTAATCAATTACAGTATACCATCTGCCGCGCGTCCTTTCAATGATGAATTCTCGGGGGGAGACGTCACGCGAGGTGAGTGTACCACTCGCTAAAGAAGAGGATGAGCCAGATTTTGTGGCTATTATCAGCCTTTCCTCGCTGGTGATCCAGCCACATCGCTTCCACCGTGGAGCGATCGAGCAGGTTGTGGGGCGCCCTCATCAGCCGCTCGAAGGCCCAGTCTTTCAGCTCGCCTTTAAACCACCGGCCCAGCGGAACCTGGAACCCATACTTGGAGCGGGCGAGTATCGGATCGGGAACGAGTCCTCTGGCTGCGTCCTTGAGGATTCTTTTCGTCGTGCGACCCTTGATTTTGAATCGCACGGGGAGCCGGCAAGCGAATTCGACCACCCGGTAGTCGAGCAAGGGGCTGCGGACCTCCAGGGCGTGGGCCATGCTCATGCGGTCCACCTTGGTGAGGATGTCCTCGGCCAGATACGTTTGGATGTCGGTGAATTGCATCCGGCTCACGGGGTCGAGCCCCATCCATCTTCGAGCTGCTTCAATGACTGGGTCTGCCTCGGGATCATAGGCGATTCCGGTCAGGGCTCTGACTTCGTCCCCCGAGAAGGTCCGGGGAATTACCGCCAATGGGTCCTCCCGGATGCGACGAGATGCCTGAACGAAGAGCTTGAGTTTCTTCGATAGACTCGTTCCGTAGTAATCGGTAGTCGCGGGAAGATGCTCGACGAAAGGTTCGATGATCCGTTCGCGCAGTCTCAAAGGGAGCAAATCGTAGATCACCTGAAAACGGCGGGCAAGGTATCGCTCGTATCCGGCGAACAGCTCGTCTCCTCCATCCCCGGACAGGGCGACGGTCACGCGTTCCCGCGTGTGTTTGCACAAGTGCCAGGTCGGAATTGCCGACGAATCGCCGAATGGCTCGCCGAAGTGCGAGGCCATCTTGGAAAGGACACCCTCGATGTCGTACTCGACCGGGTAGGCTTTATGGTCGGTGGCGAGCGCACTGGCCGCGAGATCGGACCATGCGGACTCATCGTGCGTGGTTCCGGGAAACGAGATGCTGAAGGTTTTCACACGCTCCGAGTCTTTTGCTGCCATGAATGCCGTCACGAGCGTCGAGTCGATCCCACCGCTGAGGAACGACCCAAGGGGCACATCCGAGATAAGTCTCAGGCGAACCGCGTCAGCTATCAACTCGATGAGCTGCTCCTTCGCGTCCGAGTATTTCGGGTCATCATCCGGTTCGGGAGGGCTCCAGTATCTGCGGATCCGCAAGCCGTCCCGGTCGAAGATTGCCATGTGACCGGCGGGCAGCTTGGACACTTCATGAAAAACCGAATGGGGCGCGGGAATAAAATCGTAGAGGAAGTATTCGAAGATCGCCCGTTGGTTCAGTCTTCGCGGGACGAGCCGATCATGCATAAGTGAGGAAAGCTCGGACGAAAAGCTCAGCCTCTCGGCAGTGTGACAGTAATACAGAGGCTTCTTCCCGAGCCTGTCCCGGGCGAGCAGGAGCCGCTGGAGCCGCTCATCCCATATCGCGACACTGAACATGCCGTTCAGTTCTTCCAGCATGGCTTCGCCCTTTTCAAGGTAAAGCCGGAGGAGCACCTCGGTGTCCGAGCTGGTGCTGAACCGGTGCCCGCGGCCTGCCAGCGTCTGTCGGATCTCCTGGAAGTTGTAAATCTCCCCGTTGAAGACCAGAGCTGTGTCCCGATCCTCGGACAGCATGGGCTGATTCGCGGACTCCGAGAGGTCGAGAATAGAGAGTCTCCGATGCCCCAGAACGGCAGCCGCGTACGAGCAGGTCCCCTCCGCGTCGGGCCCGCGGTGCTGCAGACTGCGCGTCATCGCACGAACAGTATCGGCAGACGGGGGACCGGCGAAATCAACGATGCCGCAAATGCCACACATTCGGACCTCTCGCGCTCGGGTAGAGAAATTCACTTATAGGAGAATCCGCCGCGGCAGGGGAGAGTTTTTTTCCATGACGTGAAATTTGGCAGGAAATTACACGCGTATTTCTTGACAGATGGGCATTTTTGTGGAAGGTGATTCGACCAATCAGGCGCAATGAAGCGCGACCGACCGGTTTTCCCCTGACTGCGCCGAGGTGAAAGAGAATGGTTCAGGTCAGATGCCCGGAATGTGGTTATCTCCAAACCCTTTCTGAGGAAAGGTTGTTGTCCGTAACCGAAGACTACCTCAACTGCCCGCATTGCAACGCGAAGGTTCCCAAGAAATGGGAACCCGCTCAGGGCGAAGGGATCCCGGAAGAGACCAGCCACAAGATGCTGGCGTTCTCCCGCCGCATCCTGAACGGGCGCAATGTCTCCGGAGAGGTGATCTACGCGCTGGAGTCCCTTGTTCGGCACTACGGGAGTACAGACGAGACGGACAAGGCCCTTGGTGTCGGGTATGCCAGACTTGGTGAGCACGGTAAAGCCGAGCAGTACCTGCTCCAGGCAAGACGGCAGGTGCCGGAAGACGGGTTGGTACTTCGTCACTTGCTCGAGGTTCTGGTAGCGCAAGAGCAGTACCATGACGCGGTGGAGGTCGGTCGCGCGTTGCTCGAACTGTCCGGCAAGCGCCCGGAATCCGATGATGTCGCTCGACTCGCGCGGGCTCTGGTGGGACTCGGGGCTGACGATGAAGCCAAGGCCCTTCTTGCCGCGCATCCGGAACTCGACCCGCGTAACCCTCTGGTGAAGAAAGCCCGGAAGCAGCTCAACAAGAACTCGGAATCGAGTCTTCGCACGTTTTTCAGCGCCAAAGGTCCCATCCAGCGCTTGTTCGGGGGAGCGGGCCGGGAAGGGTTGCGGACGCTCAGGAGACGAGCCGGAGCGTTCATGGGGTCTGTGGGCAAGGACGCGATCCGGTCGGATGCCCTCCCCTTCGAAGGCCGGTCCGAGGCTGCGCCTGCAGCCGTTCCGGAAGCTTTTGACCTGGGGAATCTTCCCGCGTTCGTCGAATACTGGGTCTATGCGCGACAGACCGACAGCCCAAAATGGGAAGAGATCAGGGATGTCTTGGCCCAACAGCTCCAGACACCCGACGAGGCCGAGAAGGTCTTTCGTTTTCTCGAAGCCCAGATCGAGAAAGACCGGTTGGCTATCGAGTACATCCTCAAACAGGACGCAGGCGAGCTGTTCGACTATCCCGAAGAACTGATCCCGCACAATTCCCGAGAGTTCGGGGACGATGACCGGAAGACCCTCCAGGAGGCCGAAATGATCGTGCGCGTACGGCTCACGGCCGACCAGGCGTACGGCTTTAATCACCTCCTGTTCATGGCACAGTTTGTCGAATCGATTCGGAACCTCACCGGGGGGGTGGTCCAGGATGCTGTTTCACACATCCTGTGGGGATCGGATTCCTGGAAGAGAGGGGTCGCTGACGGGCAGAAGGGTGTCCTGGTTTCTCACATCAACTTCGAGGCGCTCGATGAAGAGGGCAAGGCGTGGATCCACACGCATGGCATGCAGAAGTTCGGACTGCCGGACATGGAGATGGAACACATTCCCGCGGACCACGCCTCCAACGCCAGAAGGCTGATGCTCGTGGTTGCGGACATCCTCTTTCAGATGCGCGCTGCGGGACGTCATTTGCGCTCTCCTCTGGCCATTCCGAATACGCCGGTTCTGGTCGGGATCGAAGCCCGGGCCGAGGACGAGGAAGGGCATTTCCCCGCCGGGAGCCTGAGACTCCTCCCGTCGCTGGTGGGCAAGCCTTCTGAACGCGCTGAGTCAGTCTCCGAGGCCCTGAACGTCTTCAGCACGGCAGTGCGTTCCGTGGCTCCTGTCCCTGCCGTGGCACAGCCCGACGCACTGTCCGGGCAGCCGACATCGGATGCGGAACGACCGCCCGGTACGGAGGGGGCGCGAGAAGAATACCTCACCGCGCACCGAAAGGCGATACAGGATCTCCAAGCTTTCAAACGGAGCTTCGAGGAGGGTGCCGGCCGGCCGGATACGGTTCACGCGGTGAAGGTCGGGTTTCCGGCGCCGGGAGCGACTTACGAATGGATGTGGGTCTCCTTACAGGCATGGCGGAGCGGTGCCTTGGTCGGGTGCATAGAGAACAGCCCGGTCATACGCAAAGATCTTCCCAAAGGGACCCTCGTGCAGATCGATGAAAGCGAGATCTTCGACTGGGTTGTTGCCAGAGGTGGAACCGTCGAGACCGGGGCCTATACCGAAGGAATCGCGAGCTGAGACCAAGACGCAATCCAAAGAGTAATCCTGGGGGAACTTCTCTCAAAAAGATTCGCACCAGGATTACCTCTTTGAATGCGATTCGGTGTGAGCAGATTTGCCTTCATTGGCGCAATCGGTGAGAATCTTTTCGCAACTGGACTGAACTTCCGGGAATTGTTCCTGCCTACGCCGACGTCTTATCCGCCCATATGACCCCCTCCTGTTCCAAGCGCCGGATTTCGTCAACTCCATGACCTAGCTGGGCAAGAATCTCGTTAGTGTGCTCTCCGAATCGGTAGGCTGGTCTCCTGAAGCCTCCCGGAGTCCCCGAGAGTTTCGGTGCGATGCCTGGTTCCGGAATCCCGTTTCCGCTGTATCGGACCATTCGGCGTGCTTCCAGGTGAGGGTCCCGTGGAAGGTCTGCGACCCGCGTCACCGGTGCGACGCAGTCGTCCGGATGGTTCAGGATTCCGAGCCACTCCTGGAGGTCTCGCGTCCGAAAGAGCCGATCGAGATGCTCGGTGATCTCTGCCTGTCGATCTGGATGGTACTGGAGTCCGCCGTACTGAGGGCATCCAAGCCTGGTGCAGAGTCCTGTCCAAAGATGGGGTTCCAGGGGGCCGACGGACAGGAATTCTCCATCACGGGTTTTGTACACGCGATAGCACGCGAAGGAGTCCCTGGACCCGTTGCCGAGCTTGCCCGGCAAGCGCTTCTGGGAAAACGTGAATGCCAGCGGCATGGCAAGGAGGGACACGAGTCCGTCCGTCAGCGAGACATCGATGAATTGCCCCAGGCCGGTCTGTTCTCTGGACGCAAGCGCGAGCAGGATCCCGATCGTTGCATACAGACTTCCGGACAAGCCGGCCATCTGGAAGTTCGGCATGATCGGCACACCGTCCCGGTCGCGAACCATATCCAGCATGCCTGCGGCGGCCATGTAATTGAGATCGTGGCCCGCCCTTGTGCTCAGAGGGCCGTCCTGGCCGTAACCGGTCATCGAGCAGTAGATAACTCTCTCGTTTCTCTCGCGAAGAGAGTCGTATCCGACACCGAGCCGTTCCGCTACGCCGGGTCGAAATCCTTCGACCAGCACGTCTGCATCCTCGGCAAGTTTGAAGAAGACCGCTCTGCCGGCGGCACTCTTCAGGTCAAGGCTCAGATGCCGCTTGTTTCGCATCACCATGGGGACTTCTCCGAGGAGTGAATCTTCCCGGAAGCGCGGGGCTTCCACCGCGATGACGTCCGCTCCGTGGTCAGCCAGGAGTGTGGTGCAGAAGCGGCCCGGCAGCAATCTGCTGAGGTCTAATACGATGAGTCCGTCCAGAGCGCCCATTTCTACCTCCCGGCCGCATCCTGGCACCGAGAAACCCCTCGGTCAAGAGTCGACCTGGGGTTGCTGACCGGCGATAGTCCGGGAACTTCGTGCAGCATAGAGCTGGTGTGGAGCAGCTACTAGTAGGTCTGCCGTCTTATGCTTGGCCTCTCGGTGCCAGAAGACCATGGTTTGGGTGGCACTGCTGGCTTGCTCAGAAGTGCCACCCATGCGATGAGCCGGGATTCTGCCACCGGAGCAGCACCGATGGAGTGGGCTGGCTCCAGAAGAGTGACCGGCAAGATGCCGGCCCCACTGAACGGCCACGAGCAGGGACTCCCATGGAGACACCGTATTTACAAAGAGGAGTACTAAGGGGACCGAGCCGTTCCTGCCCTTGTGAGTACCTGCGGAATGTGTCATGGTTATCTCAGGAAAGGCGGTTTCAATGGCCCTGGCGAATCTCCGGAAATTCATCCTTGGGAAAGCTCCGCTCATGTACGTGATCTCCGAAGAAGAGGAGCGAGTGGAACGACTCATTGCTGCCGCGGCCGAACAAGCTGGTCCTCAGCCTTTTCAAATCTTCACGTGGTCCTGTATCCACGGTTTGCGAAAAGGGAAAGACCGCGTCGAAGGGAGCACCGATCCGGTGGCGGCTCTTGGCCTCTTCCTGAGGCTGAAGGACCCGTCCCTCCTGATATTCAAGGATTTGCACCTCCTCCTCGACGCGAACGCACCCCTGACGCGGCAGATAAAGGAATGTGCCCGCGCCTTGCGTCCCACTCATAAGAAAATATTCTTCGTCTGCCCTCAATTGACGTTACCACCGGACATGCACTCCTCCTTCAAGATCGAAGATGTGCCGTTGCCTCGGTCTGAAGAGCTTTCCACGATTCTCGACGCGACCATCCAGGGGCTCCCCTCCGCAGAGTCGCTCACAAAGTCGCTCACCCCCGATCTGCGCGGCAAGCTCGTGCGCGCTGCCATGGGCTTCACCGCGACCGAAGCCGGTGAAGTCTTCAGTACGGCTTTAATGGAGCAGGAGCGGATCACGGAGACGATCGTCGACCTGGTCATCGCCGAGAAGAGCGCACTCGTACGAAAGAGCGGCGTCCTGGAGTTCGTGACTTCAGCCACCGGCACCTGGGAGATCGGCGGCCTGTTCAACCTGAAGAAGTGGTTGAAAGAGAGAGGACAAGCCTTTTCTCCTGAAGCCACGAAGCTCGGACTGGACCCGCCCAGAGGGATTCTCGTCATGGGGGTCAGTGGGTGCGGCAAGAGCCTGTGCGTGAAGGCTGTTGCCTCGTATTGGAAACTGCCCCTGCTGCGCCTCGACATGGGGAAGGTCTACGACGGGCTCGCGGGCCCGCCCGAAGAGGCGATGCGGAAGGCCATCAAGACCTCGGAAGCGCTGGCCCCGTGCGTGCTGTGGATCGACGAGATCGAGGCCGGTATCGCGAACCAGCAGCAGAAGCAAGCAGGCGGGCACGAAGCTCGAGTACTGGCTCTATTCCTAACCTGGATGCAAGAAAAGACCGCTCCGGTATTTGTGGGAGCCACCGCGAATGAAGTCGAGGTGCTCCCTCCTGAAATCCTTCGGAAAGGCCGGTTCGACGAGCTGTTCTACATGGGGCTCCCTTCCGCCGGGGAACGGAAAGAGATCCTCGAAATCCATATGCGAAAAAGAAACGTCGATCCAGCAAAGTTTGACATGGATTATCTGGCTGAATCCACCGACGGTCTCAATGGAGCCGAGATCGAGCAGGGTGTCATCGCCGCGGCGTTTGAGGCCAACTCTTTGAATCAGGAACTGTCCGAACATATCCTCGCCAATACGCTCCGCAACACCGTCCCGCTGTCCCGTACCATGCGGGAACGAATCCAAAAGATCGAGGCCTGGGCTCGTGACCGGGCCATGAAGGCCTCCCTGGAAACGATCTGAACCGCTGCCCACCGTGCCGCAAACTCACCGCTCGCCAAATGAATGATTCCTGAGAAATTATAAGATTACTAGACATTGATCGAATATCTTGATAGTACGATTTAGGAAAATCCGGCGGCGGGCATCCCGGCCGTCGAGAAGCTACAGAGGTGGATGGCATGGAATGCACCGTAGAGTCGAGAACCGATCGCGCGCTGGACGCAAAACGACCGAACCGGGTGAAGGTTTGCCTGATGCTCTCGCTGGTAGCTGTGCTCATGGCGTCAGCGCCGGCTTTTGCCCTCTGGTTGCCTTGGGCCGGCGAGGAGGACAAGATCAAGAAAGTCGTCTCCGATGTCTGGCGAGGCCTGGTCTCCAATGACCAGGCGCTGCTGAGCAAGAATCTTGCCGGCGAGCAGATTCAGTGGTTCGTCGACAACCACCAGAACGCGGTCAAGAGATTGGGGATTCAAAGCTACCAGTGCCTCTTCCAGACGGTCACCCTCGACCCCGCTCAAGGAGCCACCGCACAGGTGACCTATGAAACGGTGGCGACGTTGGAAGACGGATCGCGGCTGGTAAGCAAGATCGTGTCCACTGTCGGGAAGGTCAATGGGGAGTGGAAGCTCCTTGCAGACGTCGATGCCATGATCGACCGCATGGTAAAAGACAGACTCAAACAAGCTGAAGAAGAGGCCGAATCAGAAGTGCGGTTTGGGCCTTTGCCTGGAAGCCGTCCGGACTTTCGGCGACCGGCGGCCACCGGAGGTGGCGGGCTTCGATGAGTAACGCGGGAACAGACTGTATCTTCTGCAAAATAGCTCAAGGGAGAGCTCCCGCGGACAAAGTCTACGAGGACGAACACGTGGTGGCCTTTTGGGATGCGCATCCGGCACGACCGATCCATATCCTCATCGTTCCCCGCGAGCATATTCGGACCCTCAACGACATACCGTCGGACAATCACATCCTCGCCCACATCGGTCAGGTGGCGGTGAAGATCGCCCAGCAGTTCGGCGTGGCCGAGTCCGGGTACCGGTTCTTCGTCAATGTGAATCGAGGCGGCGGTCAGGTCGTTTTTCACCTGCACGCACACGTGATCGCCAAGAAAGAGGAGACTCCGGGCTCGTAGGGGGCCTCATGAGGTGGGAAAGGTCCGTATGAACGATTGTATCTTTTGCAAAATAATCGCGGGAACTCTCCCCGCGCGGAAGGTATACGAAGACGATCAAGTGGTGGCTTTCTGGGACGCGCGGCCTGCCGCACCGATCCACATCCTGGTGGTGCCCCGGCAGCACATTCCGACTCTGAACGATGTCCCCGAGGGCGATCCACTCATCGCCCACATGGCGGAGGTGGCCAGGAAGATCGCCAGGGACCAAGGGGTCGCTGAGTCGGGTTACCGCTTTTTCTTCAACGTGAACCGGGGCGGCGGCCAGGTCGTCTTTCATTTGCATGCGCACGTGGTCGCCGGCTGGAATCTCGGTGTGCTCTTCATTCACATGGGGGTAGCGCTCGCCATAATTTGGAACCGCGTGGCGAGCCTAGTTCGCCTGCGCCGCCCGTGATAACAACCCACACTCGCAATGGTGCCGGCATCTTTCGGGTCCGTTCCTGCGGCCCCGTTGCAGGGCCGGCGGATACCTCAAGATAGTCCCCAATTCGTCCTGCTGACTCACGGCGCTCCTTTGTCCACAGGGTTCTGCCGCGCTCCACTGGTGCGTGCGCGGCCGAGGCACGCTTCCCAGAGCAACTTGTTGCTCTGGGTGTCGATGGACGCGGTAGTCCAGTAATCGCCCCGGAATCGAAGTACGAGGAGCCCACACATGAGTATGAGCGATGTGGTCAGACACCACCACACGCCGGCCGCGTGAGCGCCGAGAACATAAGTTACGAAGAGTATTAAGGGAATACGAACCCCCCACATGCCGGTGAAGATGATCCGCATGGTGGCCAGCGTGTCTCCCGCTCCCTGCAATGCGCCGGAGAGTGCTACGCCGACCGCAAAGAACGGCATCCCTATCATGTTTATCCGCAGGTAACGGCTCATTTCCGCGATAACCGCGGAGTCGTCTGTAAGCAAAGTCGAGATCCAGGGGGCCAGGACAAAGACGGCCAGGGAGGGCAATAAGGTGATGGAGAGCGAAAGCGCTGCGGTAACGATCGCGCCGGACCGAGCCCCGTCCACATCGCGAGCCCCGATACGATTACCCGTCAGCACGGCCGACGCCATGTTGAAGGCGAAGATCGGGAGAAAGATAAGGGCCTCGATGCGCAGTCCGGCAGTCATGGCGGCAAGGGCCGTGATTTCTCCGTGCTGGAGGCCTCCGACGAGAAAATAGACCACGAGCGTCCCCGCGTTCCAGGCGATCTGCTGCAATGCGGACGGCAGGCCGAGCTTGATGAGATTTCTCATGCACCGGCTCATAGGGGGCATCAACGGGGCAAGGCGAATACGATAGGAGCCCGAGAACATGTAGGACAGGTTCAGGACCATTCCCACTGTCGTAGCAAAGGCGCTGGCCCAGGCAATGCCCTGGTAACCGAGAGCAGGGATAGGGCCCCAGCCGAACGCGAGCACCACATCTCCCACCACGTTGACCGAAGCCGCAATGCAACTGTTGATCACGGCGACGCGAACCCGACCTGAAGATCGAAGCACGCCGCCAGTGATGATCATCACGTACACCGGGATCAGGACCAGCGAGAAAATCCTCAGGAACGCCTCCGCGATTTCCCGGATCTCCGCCGGCATCCCTGCGGCCCGTATGATAGTGCCCGGAAAGATCTGTGCGAACGCGGTCAGTACGCTCGACAAGACAATGCCGATCAAAAGCGATTGCGAGGCGATGTTCCCGACCCCCTCGTCCGAGTGCGCACCATACGCCTGCGATACCATGGAGACGGTGCCGACCGTAATGCCGTTGGCCATTATCAGGAGCGTAAAATAGAGCTGTCCCACATAACCGACCGCGGCCATGACCCGGGTGCCCAGATAGCCGGCAACGTACACGTCGGTGATTCCGATGGCAAACTGAAAGAACATCATGAGAATCATCGGCCACCCCATGGACCAAGAGTCTTTGAGGTACTGCCGAATCTCTCGGTACGTGGCTTTGACGATTACCATAGAGGCGATCCCATGAGTCGATCCGAATGCCCGCCGCTGGGTCAGATGCCCGCCGATAGACCTTAGCACCATTGCTGAGGCTTTTCGAGACAACAATGGCCGGGTGTGGTAAAGTAACGGGTCTCACTTGAAATCTTTCGCCACGGACCGTATAGTCTCCCGTGGTTGATCGGGGATACGGGAGTACTACGCCTCCACAGGGCGAAACCATCGGGAAAAGAATTTCGATATGCCCAAGAGAACAGACATCAAGTCCATCCTTCTGATCGGATCCGGTCCCATCATCATCGGCCAGGCCTGCGAGTTCGACTACTCCGGCACTCAGGCCCTGAAGGCACTCAAAGAGGAAGGGTACCGAGTGGTCCTCGTGAACTCCAACCCGGCCACGATCATGACCGATCCGGAATTCGCGGACGCCACATATATCGAGCCCCTCAAGGTCGACATAATCGCGACGATTATCGAACGGGAACGCCCTGATGCCCTTCTTCCAACCCTGGGAGGCCAAACGGCGCTCAACCGCGCGGTCGAACTCTACGAGGCCGGCATTCTGGAGAAATACGGCGTGGAACTTATCGGCGCCGGGATCGAAGCCATACGAAAAGCCGAGGACCGAGAGCTCTTCAAAGAAGCAATGCGGAACATCGGGCTCGATGTGCCCCGCAGCGGGTACGCCGGCACTCTGGAAGAAGCGTGGGCCATTGCCCGCGACCTCGGATTCCCCAACGTGATACGGCCGTCCTTCACGCTCGGGGGGACGGGCGGAAGCGTGGCCTTCACCGAGGACAAGTTCGAGGAGCTTGCCACATGGGGCCTCGACATCTCTCCGGTACGACGAATCCTGGTCGAGGAGTCCGCGCTCGGCTGGAAGGAGTTCGAACTCGAGGTTATGCGTGACGGCGGTGACAATGTGGTCATCATCTGCTCCATCGAGAACTTCGACCCGATGGGAGTCCACACCGGAGACTCCATCACGGTCGCTCCCGCGCAGACGTTGACGGACAAGGAGTATCAGATCCTCCGCGACCAGGCGGTGGCAATCATTCGGGAGATAGGGGTCGATACCGGGGGCTCGAACATTCAGTTCGCGGTCCACCCTGATACCGGGCGGGTCGTGGTGATCGAGATGAACCCCAGGGTGAGCCGTTCCAGCGCCCTGGCGTCCAAGGCGACCGGCTTTCCTATCGCCAAGATCGCAGCGAAACTCGCAGTGGGCTACACCCTGGACGAGATCGCCAACGACATCACGCTCAAGACTCCTGCATCGTTCGAACCTACCATCGACTACGTGGTGACCAAGATTCCACGGTTCACGTTCGAGAAGTTCCCCACCGCGGACGATACGCTCACCACGCAGATGAAATCGGTGGGCGAGGTCATGGCCATCGGTCGGACTTTCAAGGAGTCGCTCCAGAAGGCGATCAGGTCTCTCGAAACCGACCGGTACGGCCTGGACCCACTGCTCGAGCGTGGGTTAAGCCGAGAAGAAATTATCCGGCGTGTCGCCCGGCCCGCTCCGGACAGGCTCTGGTACCTGGCCGACGCGATAAGGGCCGGGATCGGGATCGACGAGCTCTATAGCGCCAGCGCCATAGACCCGTGGTTCCTGGGCCAGATCGAGCAGATCGTGCAGGTAGAAAGCGAGATCGCTCAACCGGGTTTCCTCGAAGGGCCGTCAGCCGAGGAGAACCTCCAGAGAGCGAAGGCATACGGGTTCTCGGACATTCGTCTCGGACAGCTCACGGGGAGCACCGAAGACCAGATTCGCGAGCTGAGGTGGCGCCTCAACGTGAAACCGGTCTTCAAGAGGGTTGACACCTGTGCGGCGGAGTTCGAGGCGCACACGCCGTATCTCTATTCTTCGTACGAAGAAGAGGACGAATCGGAGGTTACCGACCGGCCCAAGATCGTCATCCTGGGCGGTGGTCCCAACAGGATAGGGCAGGGGATCGAGTTCGATTATTGCTGCGTTCACGGGGTGTTCGCACTGAAAGAGGACGGGTACGAGACGATCATGGTCAACTGCAACCCCGAGACGGTGAGCACTGACTACGATACCTCGGACCGCCTCTACTTCGAGCCGCTGACCTTCGAGGACGTCCTGGAGATCGTCAAGCGCGAGAAGCCGACAGGCGTCATCGTTCAATTCGGCGGCCAGACCCCGCTGAAGCTCGCGATTCCCCTCTGGAACGCAGGAGTTCCCATTATCGGGACGTCTCCCGACGCGATCGATCGGGCCGAGGATCGCAAACGGTTCAAAGAGATGCTCGTTGCGCTGGGCCTCAACCAGCCGCCCAACGATATCGCTCATTCGTACGACGAGGTGCTGGAAGTGGCCAACCGTATCGGGTACCCCCTCGTGGTGCGGCCTTCGTACGTGCTCGGCGGGAGGGCCATGGAGATCGTTCACGCGGAGGAGGACCTGAGGACCTACCTGAGATTGGTGGTTCAGGCATCACCCGAGCATCCGATCCTTGTGGACGGGTATCTCACCGGGGCTGTGGAGATCGACGTAGACGCAGTCGCCGACGGTGAGGACGTGGTCATCGGCGGAATCATGGAACACATCGAGGAAGCGGGAGTCCATTCGGGCGACTCGTCCTGTTCGCTCCCTCCATACAGCCTCGGCCGGTACCATCTCGACGAGATCAGGCGTATCACGCGACTGCTCGCCATGGAGCTGAAGGTCAAGGGTCTCATGAACCTGCAGCTCGCACTGAAGGACGGCGAAATCTTCGTCCTTGAAGTGAATCCGAGGGCCTCCCGGACGATTCCGTTCGTATCCAAGGCCATCGGCGTGCCGCTCGCGAAGATCGGTGCGCGGGTCATGGCCGGAAAGAAGCTCCGCGAGCTGGGATTCACGCAGGAGGCGACCCCGCGTCATCTGAGTGTCAAGGAGGCGGTCTTCCCGTTCATAAAATTCTCGGGGGTGGACGTCATTCTTGGGCCTGAAATGAAGTCTACCGGCGAAGTGATGGGAATCGACCGGGAATTCGGGCCCGCGTTCCTCAAGTCTCAGTACAGCACCGAATTCCCCATCCCCAACGGAGGGCGAGTCTTCCTTAGCGTAGCCGACCGGGACAAGGCCGCTGCGGTGATCGTCGCACGACGGTTGCACGAGTGCGGATTCTCGTTCGTCTGCACCGAGGGGACTGCCGCGTCACTCGAGGATGCCGGGATATCCTGCACCCTGGTGGGGAAAGTTCATGAGGCGAGCGATATCGACGCGGTGGATCTCATTCGCCGAAGCGAGATCGCGCTCGTGATCAATACATCTTCCGACAAGAAATCATTCAAGGACTCGTATGAGATCCGACTGGCCGCTCTGAACCACAACATACCGTACTTCACCACGGTGGCGGGCGCAAATGCGCTCTCCCTGGGGCTTCGTGCGCTCCATCGCGGTGATTCGTTCCGGGTGATTTCTCTGCAGGAGTACCACTCAGGGAGCAGGAACTTTCAACCCTCAGACGCGTGAGCGTGAACGGCTGCTGCGAAGCGTGCGAATTCCTCGGGGGACAGCGTTTCGCCTCGTCTGGCCAGATCGATTTCAGCTTCCTCGGCAGCTTTTAAGACGGCCTCCATCGTCACGCCGGGGATCGGTCTCGCACGGAGCGTATTTCGCAACGTCTTGCGGCGCTCCGCGAACGACGACCTCACGAGGTTCGTCAAGAGCCCTCTGTCGGGAACCGCCACGATAGGCTCTTTCAGAAACGATACCCGGACAAGAGACGACACGATATCCGGCGCGGGGAAAAAGGCTCGGGCCGGGATGTGGAAGAGTATGTCCACCTCCGCGTTCACCGCAAGAAAGACTGACAGAATACCGTAGTCCTTGGTACCCGGCTCCGCGACAAGTCGTTCGGCAACTTCCCGCTGAAGCAAGATGTGGAGCGACGAGAAAATGTCGCGGTTCTCGTGAATCCTGAAGAGGAGCCGACTGGAAATGCTGTAAGGAAGATTCGCGACCACCTTGAGCCTGCCGATCGTCTTGGCCAGGCCCTGGAAATCGTACCTGAGAGCGTCCGCGTGTACGAGCTGAACCTGATCGGTAAACGCGAATTTCTCTTCCAGAACGCGAAAGAAACCGGCGTCCACTTCCAGCGCCCACACGCGAACGCCCCACTCGACCAGCGTTTCCGTCAACGCCCCGAGACCGGCACCGACCTCGACTACGGAGTCTCCTCTCTGGACCCCGGAGGCGGCTACGATCTTGCGCAGGTAGGATGGGTCCACGAGGAAATTCTGTCCCATCCATTTCTTTGGGGCGAGACCGTGATCCTTCAAGATTCTCTTTATTTCTGCCGGCTTGGGCATAACGTGCACCGTTACCTCACGGGAGATTACCGTCCCGCGATCGCGAAATACAAGGACTCACGTAAAGCAATTCCTTCTGCTAACTCACGTGACGGAACTCTCCCGCTCACTTCCATCGAAACACGTCACATCACGCGTGAAAAGGTGAACCGAGAAAAGGGATATCGATGTCAAGGCCGTCCGGTCAATCGACGTCCTCATGGCCCCACACCGTGATGTTCGGCATGCCGTGCCCGCGTTTCACCTTCGAGAACACGATCCCGCAGTAAGGGCACGACTCGGCCGTGAAGTCATCTTTGGGTCTCTGGCAGTTGGGGCATAGTTCGGTGGTGAGGAGCACCACGGTGGGCTGATCTTTCGGGGAATCCTTGCCTTTCTGCGGACTGTCCAGGCCCGGGTCCAGGGGTAATTGACTCGTGGAACCAAGCTTTATACCGGAGAAATCGCGGTAGAAGTCTTCCGGCAAATCCCCTGGTCCTCGCGAGGACGACCGCGCAGAGATCTCGGGTTCCTCGCTCGGCGTGCTGAGAAGCGCAGTAGCGCTCATCGGGATGATGGAAGCCTCGTCCACCTCGGGCGCGGCTGCGTCGCGGGTATGGAATTCATATTCCGATAGCACTCCTCTCTCGAGGAGTCGCCGGTAAACCGTCCGCAATTGCGACGGAGTGAGAGAGTATCGATCCATCAGGTAGAAGTCATCGGGGTGCTGTCGAAATTCTTCGGCAAACTGCTTTGCGTTCAGGGCTTTTCTATCGGGACGTGGCGGTTCCGAGGTCGGACTGACATCCGCCGAAGTGATGAGTCTCCTGGAGAGGAGTTCTTTCTTGAGATTGAGGAGGCTGGCCGGGGAGAGGTTGTATTTCTCCCTGAGAGCAGCGTCACCGATTCGCGCCCTGAGATCGGCGATGAATTGTCTGGCGCTAATCACGACCTTTTTCATCGTGAATGCCCCTGGGTATCCGAGTCCTTTAAGGCACTGCGGTCGATCGCCGAAACCTGTATCGTCGGCTGAATGTTGCCGGCGAGATCTGCCGGGTCTGACAACGGCTGCGAGAACGGTTCCGTGACGCACGCGAACAGCGCTTTGAGCGCGTCACACGCTCCATTACAAGGGTAAACCGCTTCCGGACACAAGTCAATTAGACACGAAAAACGTTGCCGGGTCAAAGGAAAAAAAGCATGTTTCTCGGCCGCTATCGCCCGTTCTCCATGCGTCAGCTCGTTCCGGGGCGGAATCATGCGGACAAGCTCAGGAAAAGTGGCGTCACAGCCTGGAGTGCTTCAGGAAAGACGCGAATTGCAGAAAGCGGCACAACAGATCAAGGGTAACGGCTCACCCGGACAGGCGCAGTCCCCGGAAATGAAAACAGGCGCCGTTTACAGGATAGACTACCAGGGGTTCTCCTGTATTCCGCGGGACTCCAGTCGCGGCTGCGGGGAAGACGCAAGTTCCATGGATTTCGTGACGTCGGCCATGGCCTCGCGTGTCTTGTCCAAATTCGCCAAGGTGACCCCTCGATTGTTGTACGCCACCGCATCGTTTGGTCGCAATTCGATGGCCTTATCGTAGTCGAGGACCGCATTGCGGTGGTCTCCGGACGCGGCGAGAAGATCCCCCCTGAGCCGGTAGAGCGAACCGTCGCCCGGACTGAGGGAGATCGCCTGGGAAACATCCGCCACGGCCAAAGCGGCACGGTCGAGCCTGAACAAGGTCTTTGCCCGAGTACGCAACGCTTCGGCGTTTGCAGGTTCGATTTCCAAGACTTTGGTCAAATCGTTCAGTGCGTCTTGATACTTGGCAGTCTTCAGGAGAAGCGCGCCCCGTTTCAGGTGGTACTCCGGACGGTTAGGGGCTAGCGAGATGGCCTGGTCGAGGTCGCCGAAGGCTGCGGCTAACTGACCGCTTTGGATGTACGCGATGCCACGCTCGAAGTACAGCTCAGGCTGCGGAGATGCCGTAATCAGCCGCGACAGGATTTCCGCCGCGTCTTTGGCCTGACCTGCCTGCAACACGGTTCTGGCACGTTGCAACTCGCCCTGGAGGTCCTCGGCGGTTGCGGGACAAGGCCCGGAACCTTGAGCCAGAGACAGACCCACAAAGATGGCGACGAGCCAAGAGCGGCACTTCATATCCGGTTTCCCTTCCTCCCCGGGCAATGCAGCAAGTGAATGAATCTGAAACTATACGACATCGAGCGAGAAGAATCAAATCCCGAGCTTTGGCTTGACGGTTGGGGCTTCTGATGGTAAAAAAGCCTGTTTACGCGTCAGCTTGCACGTTCCGTTCTCATCAGGAATCCCCAAACGAGGCGACTGCACATGATGACCTTTCAAGAGCTGATTCTCGCACTGGAAAAGTTCTGGTCGGAAAAGGGGTGCGTGATCCAGCAGCCCTACGATATCGAAAAAGGCGCCGGGACCATGAACCCCGCGACGTTCCTCCGGGTGCTCGGGCCGGAACCGTGGCAAGTGGCCTACGTCGAGCCCTCTCGAAGACCCACCGACGGGCGATATGGAGAGAATCCCAACAGGCTCCAGCACTACTATCAGTACCAGGTGATCTTGAAACCGTCCCCCCTGGAAATTCAGGAGCTGTACATCGAATCGCTCTCCGCGTTCGGTATCGACCCGCTCGCGCACGACATTCGCTTTGTCGAGGACGACTGGGAGTCACCCACCCTCGGTGCGTGGGGAGTCGGGTGGGAAGTCTGGCTCGACGGAATGGAAATCACCCAGTTTACCTATTTTCAGCAGGCCGGTGGGATCGACATCAAGCCCGTGGCGGTCGAACTGACTTACGGCATCGAACGGATCTGCATGTACCTCCAGGGGAAGGAAAGCGTCTACGACCTGATCTGGACCGGAGACGTTACGTACGGCGACATCCACCACCGTTCCGAGGTGGAAGGCTCGATCTACAATTTCGACAAAGCCGACTCGGAGATGCTCATCACGCTGTTCAACATGTACGAGTCCGAGTCGTTGGCCCTGCTCGAGGGGGAAGAGCCGCTGGTCCTTCCCGGATACGACTACTGCCTGAAATGCTCGCACGCGTTCAACGTCCTGGATGCACGGGGAGCCATCAGCGTCGCGGAGCGCACCGCGTACATCCATCGGGTTCGCAATCTCGCACGCTTGGCCGCGGCTGCGTACCTCGCCCAGCGGGAGGCAATGGGATTTCCCCTCCTGAACAAATTCTCCCAAAGCGGAGCGAAAAGATGAAAGGTGAGTTCCTGCTCGAAATCGGCACCGAAGAGCTGCCTGCCGGCTTTATGGTTCCCGCGCGTGAATCCATTCTCGATCTGTTCACCAGAGCGCTGGACAACGCACGGATAGCTCACGGCCGCATCGAAACGTTCGCAACCCCTCGGAGACTCATCCTGAGCGCTGTTGACGTGGCTGCGGCCCAGGCCTCTCGCGAGATCGAACGGACCGGCCCTCCGTACGACTCGGCGTACGATGGCAATGGGAACCCAACCAAGGCTGCTATAGGCTTCGCGCGGAGTCAAGGGGTCGATGTAACCGACCTGATAGTGGTGGAGAGCGCCAAAGGCAAACAGGTGGCGGTTCGCAAAGTGGAACAAGGAGTTCCGTTCCCTCAAGTGGCGGCCGAGTTGTTACCGGACCTGATCCAGCGAATAGCCTTCCCCAAAACCATGCGCTGGATGGACCTGGACGTGCGCTTCGGCCGGCCGATCCACTGGATGGTCGCTCTGTTCGAGGGACAGGTGGTTCCGTTCGCCATCGGGAACATTCAGACCGGGAACCAGAGTCGCGGTCACCGGTTCATGAGCCCCGAAGCCTTCAGCGTCGCTTCATTGGACGATCTCCGGAACGGATTGGAAAGCCGCGGTGTTATCATGGCGCCGGAACTGAGACGCGGCGCCATCGAGGAGCAGATCAAGAAGCTCGCAGCCCGGGAAGGGCTCAAGGTGTTCGACGACCCGAGCCTTCTCGATGAGGTTACGTTCCTCGTCGAGACGCCGTATCCAGTGATGGGGCAATTCGCTGAGGAGTTCCTCGAACTTCCTGCATCAATCCTCATCACGTGTATGAAGAAGCATCAGCGCTACTTCTCGCTCCAGGGTCCCGAAGGGAGGATTACCAACCGGTTCATTGCCATAAACAACACGGCGGTCAAAGATCCGGCAGTCTCGGTGGCCGGCCACCAGAGAGTGCTGAAGGCCCGACTCGAAGACGCCCGTTTCTACTACCGTGAGGACCGGCGGACCCCGTTGTTCGACCGCCTCGATGCACTGAGAGGGGTGGTGTTCCACTCGAAGCTGGGGACCGCGTACGAAAAGGTCGAGCGATTCACCCACCTGGCCCGGAAACTTGCCGAACGCCTCGCACCGGACAAGGTAGACCTGGTGCAACGGGCCGCGCTCCTGTGCAAGTGCGACCTCGAGACCGGGATCGTCTACGAGTTCCCCGAACTCCAGGGGATGATCGGCAGCTACTACGCGAAGATGGATGGCGAGCCGCCGGAAGTGGCCACCGCGGTCAGGGAGCACTATCTCCCGGCCCACGCGGGGGACCGCCTTCCCGAGGGAATAGTCGGGGCCTTGGTCTCCATCGCGGACAGGATGGATACGATCACCGGCTGCTTCAGTGTCGGATTGATTCCGACGGGCGCTACGGACCCGTACGCGCTCCGGCGCCATGCACTCGGGATCATTCAAATCGTGATCCAACTCGATCAGCCCCTGGACCTGGATTGGTTGATAGAGGAAGCCATGGAATCAATCTCGGAGAAGCGTACCCGAGATGCCGATCAGGTGAGATTCGATATCAAGGAGTTCATCCGTACCCGTTTCGTGAACTTTCACACCACGCGCGACTTCGCACTGGACGTCGTGGAAGCCGCTGTGCGCGCTCGATTTGACGATCTGTCCGACGCGCGGCGCCGCGTCGAAGCCCTCGATCAGTGGAAACACCGCGAAGATTTCGATGCGATCATGATAGGGTTTAAGCGCGTAGTGAACATCCTGAAGGACACGCAATACGGGGATCTGTCGGAAAGCCTGCTCACCGAGGAGGCGGAAATAAACCTTTTCCAGGTGTTCAAGGGCGTAGCGGAACGGGTTGCCCCCCTCATCGAAGAGGGCGATTACGTCAAGGCCCTGGAAGTCATTGCTGAACTGAAACCGCCCATCGACGATCTCTTCGATCAGGTCATGGTCATGGTGGAAGACGAGAAGGTCAGGAGTAACCGGCTGGGGCTTCTCGGACAGATAGCAGGACTCTTTGCGCGGATCGCTGACTTCTCCTTCATCGGGTCCACCGCGCCTGCAAGATAGCTGGTGCACCGGGGTTTCCGTCCCGCGACGGAAACCCAAAGAGTGCTACAGTCTCGTCTTGAGAAACGCAGCCAGATTTCGTCTCGATTTGTCCATCCCGAGCTTTTTCCTGATGTTCTTGCGATGCACGAGGACCGTTTGGGGGGATATGCTCATGGTTTTGGCTATCTGCTTGGATGAGAGACCCGATCGTATCAGTTCGCAGACGCGGATCTCTCGCGGGGTCAGCCTGTGATCGTTGTTCGTGATGTTGAAACCGAAAGACGAGAACATGTTTGACAGGTTGAATTCCAGTGATTCCAGGAGAAACTTGACCGTGTCGGACTTCTCCTGATGTTTCAACTCCTCGAGGATGGGCATCACGGTAAGATTCAAGTGGTGCGCAACCTTCTCCCGGACCTCTCTCTTCTGGCCTTCAATCCCCGAGATGACTATTTTGAGGGCTTCGTTCGTCTTTTCGAGACTTTCCGAGTACCGCCGCAAGTCTTGTCGCGAATGCTCCAGGTCTCGCGTGCGCTCGGCGACCTTGGTCTCCAGGGCCTCGTGGCTGGCCCGGAGCTTTTCCTCGGCCTCTTTGAGGTCCGTGACATCCCGAAGCGTGACGACGAGGCCGATCGGCACCCCCCTGTGATTGCGGAGTATCGAGTTGTGCACCAGACCAGGGAAGACGCTGCCGTCCGCGCGGCAGTGCCAGAGTTCGCCTGCGAAGTGTCCGCGGGACTGGATATCCCGGAACGCTTCTGCCACCGCGGGGAAATGTTGCTGGCTGTGGAATACCGAGTAATGCTTGCCCATGGCTGCTTCGGGCGTGTACCCGTGCATGGCGGCAAACGCTCGATTGACGAACCTGACGCTCCCATCGAGATCGATCAGCATGATCCCCTCGGAACTCTGTTCCACTGCCTCGGAGAGGAGTCTGATCCGTTCCTGCCATCGGCGACGCTCGCTGATGTCACGGAACACCAGTACCCACCCGATGATCTTACCTTCGGGATTGCGAATGGGCGCGCCGCACGGGTCTACGGCCACGCGGGAACCGTCTGCCGCGACGAGTTCGTAATCACGCTCGGCATAGACGACGTCCGCGTCGAGATGCAGCAGTTTGTCCGCAAAACCTTCATGGGCGCTCCCGTCGGCATCGGTGACCGTTCGGAACACCTCGGAAAGCGGTCGGCCGGTAGCCGAGTTCTGTGACATGCCGGTGAGTGCTTCCGCAACGGGGTTCATGAAAATCACTCGGCCTCCGGGATCGGTGGCAATGACCGCATCCGCGATGCTCCGCAAGGTGCCGGAAAACCATTCCCGACTCACGCGGAGCTGGTTCTCGAGCTGGTGTCGCAGGAGCGCCATCTTGATCGTGGAATGCAGTTCTTGCTCCCGGAAGGGCTTGATCAAGTATCCGAACGGCTCTGAGAGGCTTGCGCGTTCGAGCATCTCCTCGTCCGCATATGCGGTAAGGTACACGATGGGAATCCTGAGATGTGCCCGGATGCGTGCCGCTGCGGTCACTCCGTCCATGTCGCCTCTCAGCACCACGTCCATGACCACGAGGTCCGGATGGAACTCGTCGGCTAACCGAACGGCCTCGCTACCGCTGGAAGCTATCGCGCACACCTCGTAACCGAGCTCTTCCAGGCTCATGGAGATGTCTTCTGCGATGACCGCCTCGTCGTCAACGACCATGATTCTCGGTCTGGCCATTCACACCATCCCTTTGGCACCTGCGCCACTCCTCAAGCGCGGCCTGATCCGCACCGTCATGGTACCCACATTACAAGGGGTCGCGAGAAAAGCAACTCCCTCAGTACCGGAGTTCGCAAATGCAGTGGCGGATTCGTCCTCGCTTTCACAGGCCCGTAAGCCGGCAATGGCACCCGGGCGAGCAGCGGAGATACGGCCACCGGAATGGCACCGATGAAAGAGACGTGCCTCGGAAGAGTGACCGGCAAGATGTCGGCCCCTCTGAACAGGCAAAATCAGAGACCTCAAGGAAAGTATCGCATCAGAGAAGGGGAGTACTCCTACAAGACTGACTGAATAATCTCAGGGAGTGCTTTCAAAGCGAATTCGTGTGGAAGGATGGGGAATCGCTGGCTCGAAGGACGACGGTGCCGTAAGTCAAGAGCAATGCTGCCCGAGCGTGACGAGGAAACGTTCTCTCGGCAGCGGCTTGGTTGGAGAGGGTACCGGAGAGAAGAGCAGTCTCTGCAAGCCCCCGGTATCCTCCTGCGGTCTGGAACCTTAGTACAGAGGCTCTAGACCCGGCCTTCTAGCTTTATGAAGCGAAAATCGACCCAGCCGCTTCTGCCGGCAGGGGTCACGACCCTGAACCACATAGCGTCGCGGAACAACCGCTTCTCGGTGACCTTCACCTTCTCTCCCGAACCGAGGCGTTCCACGATCGGAGAATCCGATTTCGGCTGCTTGCGCACCCGCAGCTTGTCCACGGTCACCAGCCCATTGAGGTCGAGTGCCATGGAATAGCCCGGGTCTGATTCCTGCGTGTCGGTCTTGGAGGGAGTGTCCGGTGGGGCCATACTGGATGCCCTGGCAGAGTAGGATTTCGCTTCACCCGAGAACCCTGACGCATCGGAAGGAGTCTGCGCCGGACCCGACACACTGCGCATGAGGCCGCCTTTCATAGGGGCTGGGGGGGGGGTAAGCGGTTCTGCCGTGGGTCCGAGTGAAGCGGTCCGGGTTTCTCCGCCGCGAGCCTGGTTGCGAAGTTCGTCCAGAAGCGAAGAGAGATCGTGCCGCAGCCGCTGGGTGGGAGCCCCGGCCTCCAGGAGTGCTCGAAGAGCTCGCTCCTGACCGTTATACGATTCGGTGAGCGCTGCGAGGCGCTCGTTCACCAGCGCAGACGAGCGAACAAAGTGCACCTGAGCCAGACAGGTGACCACCACCACCCCCAGCAGCACCCATGAGAAGTACCTGAAGGGGAACAAGACCTGCTCGTCGTCCTCGAGGAGGTACGAGCAGACGAGCTTCTTCTTGACCCAGAAGTACCAGAGTACGAGAAACGCCGCCACAGCCGTAGCCTGGAGAAGGATGATGGCCAAGTGGAACACCATGTCGAAGACCTCCGATTGAAGTTGTGAAGGAATTACCATTAATAACAAAGTTATGCAATATTTATTTAAAGTAAAATATTCAAAAGCCTTGTCGCGGTTCCTCTGATCTTTCCTGCGAGAGAGCTGGGGCCGCCGCGCCCCGAAACGTCGCTTTCGCCGGATGGTCACACACTTATTGCACGTGATACCAGGATGTTACTTGAGCGCATGCCGAAAGGTCTTGACTTAGTCCCGGCCATCTGGTTACATGAATAGTTTAGAAGTTTGAACGACAAGATCGGGGAACCGCCGTGAAACGAACATTTCAACCGAGCAACATCTCTCGAAAAAGAACTCACGGTTTTCGCGTTCGGATGAGCACCAAAAGTGGAAGAATCGTTCTCCAACGGAGAAGGGCAAAAGGACGTAAGCGCCTGTCGGTCTGAGGAGCGATATTTCAGGCTGACGAAAGAGGACCGAGTCCGACGTCCCTCCGAATACCGGAGAATCATGAAAATGGGCGCGAGTTACCGCACAGCCCATTTTCGCATCCGAATGCTGAGAAATCCGCTGGGTGTTACGCGGCTGGGGATTGCGGCGGGTAGGAAAGCTGGGAAGGCTTGCGCTCGAAATCGGATCAAGAGGAGGCTCCGAGAGTACTTCAGGCTGAATCGGGACAGAATACCGCCCGAGACGGATGTGGTGTTCATCGCACTGCCAGGAGCCGCCACTGTGGACACAAGACAGCTCTGCGAGGAGTTGGACCGATTTTTCGACAGGGAATAACGAGTTTCGGTACACACGCCCTGATTGGGGCGATTCGTCTGTATCAAGTTCTGGTTTCTCCCCTGGTCCCATCGTCTTGCCGCTTTTATCCCACCTGCTCGGAATACGCCCGCGAGGCTGTGCTCCGGTACGGCGTTCTGAAAGGATCCTGGCTCGCCTTCAGACGCTTGACACGGTGTCGCCCGTTCGGTCCGGCCGGGTTTGACCCGGTTCCGTGAGACCGGCCCAGCATGTCCTACGCCGTGCGAGCCCCGGAAAACTTCGCTGTCCGAAGTCCCATGCCCCTCGTCGCGGGAGCTGAGTGATGGAACGCAATCTTATTCTGGCAATTGTATTCTCCGTTGTGATCATTCTCGGGTTTCAGTACTTCTTCCAGACCTTTTCGCCACCACCGGCAAAGAAGCCTCAAGAGATTACCGAAGCCGCCAAGCAGGCGAAGCAGCCGGACGAACCCACAACGGTAGCCCAGGAGTCAGTGGCTCCAAAGGCCCCTGCCGCTGCCCCTTCGAAACCGGAAGCGGCTCCCTCGGTTCCCGCTCCCAGCCCCGCGAAAGAAAAACTCGTTACCATCGAGACACCCAAGTACGAGGCGCGCGTCTCATCCGTGGGTGCGCGCATAGTATCCTTCAAATTGAAGAACTACACGGTCGGTCTGAAGGACACGGAACCGGTGAATCTCTTCGAAGCGAACGGGCTGGACACGTCAGGGCCTACCATCGACTTCACCAGGCGCGATGAGACCTTCAAGGACGAGAAGCTGGGATACGAGTGCGATGCAGGCGCTGGGAAGATAAGCCTGACCGAGGCTACATCTCGCAAGTCGATCACCTTTCGCACCACCACGGCCGGGGGGCTGGTCATAGCCAAGACGTTCACTTTTCACGCGGACAGCTATGCCGTCGATTTCAAGCTTACGCTCACCAACGAGTCGGGAGAAGACCGCAACTACTTGATCACGTTTCCGTGGCGCAAGGTCTACACCGTCGATTCGAGCAACCGTTTCGTATGGAATAGCGCCGAGATCTTGCTGGATGGAGTGTTGAAGGACTATCAGGTCGCGGACATCAAAGGGGAAGAGGAACCATCGGGTGCCGTGGAGTGGGCGGGCCTGGGTGACGTGTACTTTTTCAAGGCCCTCGTTTTCGGAGAGAAGCCGGCAACGAAAGTCACCCTGTTCAAACCGACCAAGGAAGGGCTCGCCGAGATCTGGATCCGGTACGGCGGCATCGACCTGCCCAAGGGACAACCCGTCGAGAACGATCTGATGCTGTACCTCGGGCCCAAGAAGGTCACCTCACTCGAGGCTGCCGGACACAATCTCCCCCGCGCGCTCCAGTACAGCAGCTACCGGGTGCTCGACATCATGGCGGAGTACCTGCTGAAATTCTTGAGGTTCTGTAACACGGGCTTTGAGGTCTTTGGGATCAAGGTTCCCGGTACGGGGAATTGGGGCATCGACATCATCATCCTGACCGTGTTCATCAAGATCCTGTTTATCCCGCTGACCCATAAGAGCATGAAATCCATGAAGCGGATGCAGGATCTCCAACCGCAAATGGCCAAGCTCAAGGAGAAATACAAGGACGACAAGGCTGCGCAGAATAAGGCGACGATGGAGCTGTTTCGAGAACACAAGGTCAACCCGCTGGGTGGGTGTTGGCCCATGTTCCTCCAATTCCCCGTCTTCATTGCCTTGTACCAGGCCCTGTCCTATGCCATTGAGCTGAGGCACGCGCCATTTGTGTGTCTCCCGTCCATTTACCTGTGCATCAACGATCTCTCCGCGCCTGATCCCTACTACGTCACCCCGGTTCTCATGGGCGGGACCATGGTGCTCCAGCAGTGGATGACGCCGTCCGCGGGCGATCCGATGCAGAAGAAGATGATGCTGCTCATGCCCGTGTTCTTTACCTATCTTTTCCTCAGTTTTCCTTCGGGCCTGGTCTTGTACTGGCTGGTGAGCAACGTGCTGTCCATAGGACAACAGTTGATTACCAACCGGATGGCGGCCCACTGACAAGGACGTGACGATGACCTGGTACGAGTTTACCGGAAGATCAGTAAAAGAGGCGATTGCCAAGGCCTGTGAAGAACTCAATGCGGAAGAGCCCCTCCTGGACATAGAGGTGCTTGAGGAGAGCACCCGGGGTTTTCTGGGCATTGTCGGCCACAGAGACGCTCGGGTGAGAGTGAGAAAACGTGACATCCTGAGAGAAGTCACGGAAACCGCCGAGCCTCCTGAATCGGCCGAAGGTGCCGGATCCGAAGCTCGACTGCGGGAATCCGCCCCTAGGCCTGACGTCGATGCGTTGGAGGGCAGTGCGGATGAACGAGAGGAATCGGGCGAGGCGCTGAAGGCTGTGGAATCCAGGGTGGACCCGTCCCCCTTCGTCGAAGGAGCACGAGAGATCCTCCAAGGGATGCTCGATCGGATTCCGGTGGCAGCCCAGGTCGAGGCCACCACTGCCAACGGGGCAGTTTATCTGGACATCAAGGGGGATGGGTCCGGCCTGCTTATCGGGAAGAAGGGGCAAACGTTGGATGCCCTGCAATTTCTCGTGAACAAGATCGTAAACAAGGCCAACCCCCCAGGTTCCAAGGTCGAAGTCGTGGTGGACACGGAGAACTACAGGGCCCGGAAGCAAGAAAACCTCCGGGAAACCGCGCTGAGGAGCAGTGAGAAGGCCAAGAGAAGCCTCAAGCCGGTGTCGCTCACTCCTATGCCTGCCCATGAACGGCGAATCATCCACCTGATTCTCGCCGACGATCGGGAGGTCTACACCAAGAGCTACGGTGAAGGTGCGCTCCGGAGAATTATCGTGTACCCGCGGCGCGGGACAATCAACAAACGCCGGAGACGCTAGGGCCCGCCGGCACGCGTGGCTTGATTCCGCGGGCCTCGCATTCGTACTGCGTTTCACAAATACGGGATCCCTATGGCACAGGGTTTCCGTTCATCACCGCGGCCTCTCTGGCTGTATTGGTGGGACAGCAAGTTGCCTGGCCCACCCTACTCCTCGAGACGCGTAACTGAACTTGCGAAGAGGTGTGCTTAGTAATCGGTTTCCCGCATACCGTGACACTCCGCCGTTGCCTGTCACAGCTCCGCGGTATGCGGTGACTGACGCAAACCGTATCCTTCGGGGTCTCTTCTCGACCGGCGACCAGACTGACCGCTCGCCATGAAACCAGCTCCTGACACCATTGTGGCCCTCGCAACCCCCAGAGATTACTCCGGCATCGGGGTGATTCGCCTGAGCGGGCCCGACGCGGTCTCGCTTCTGAAAGCTATTTTCCATCCGGTGAGGGCCGGAGCCGACTTTGCCGACCGGACCGCGGTATACGGTCGAGTTGTGGACCCCGAGAACGGCAAGATCCTCGACGACGGCATCGCAGTGGTCATGTGCGGCCCCAGATCGTATACCGGTGAAGACGTGGTGGAACTGAGCCTTCACGGGAGCCCCACGATTCTCGACATGGTGCTGCGTCTGCTCGTCTCGCGGGGCGCTCGACCGGCCACCCGAGGCGAGTTCACGAGACGGGCGTTTCTCTCAGGGAGGCTCGATCTGATCCAAGCGGAGGCGGTGGCAGACCTTATCGAGGCTCTGACCCCTGTTGCCGTGGATGAGGCCCGCGGGAGACTGGACCGTTCGCTGTCGAGCAGCATTCTGGAGGTTTCCAACTCCCTTAAGACCATTCTTGCCGGGGTGGAAGCGTACATCGATTTCGACGAAGATGAACTGGAGCCCCCACCGGAATCCGTGACCCTCGTGGGAACGGCCCTGGAAGCGATGGAAGCCCTCATACGAGCCGCGGACACCGGGCGGATTAGGCGGGAAGGGGTCAAGGCAACCATAATCGGCAAGCCGAACGTGGGCAAGTCAACGCTGTTCAATGCGCTCGTCCAAACCGACCGGGCCATTGTCACCCCTTATCCGGGAACGACGAGAGATTCGCTGGACGCCCTGGTTGTGCTCGATGGGTTGGCCTTCGCGCTCTGCGACACCGCGGGAATACGCGAGCACCCCGAGCCTGTCGAAGCAGAAGGCATCAGGAGGACTCTGCTCAAGGTGGCCGAGTCGGACATCGTGATCGCTGTCTTTGACGGGTCAGCACCCTTGGACCTGGAAGACAGCAGGGTACTGGAAGCCTGTGCCTCAAAACCGGCCGTCGTGGTACTCAACAAGAGTGACATCGGTACGCGGCTTGACCGGCAATCAGATGCCCTTGGGCCTCAAGGCCGTCCCAGGGTTTCTCTGAGCGCAAAGGACGGGGAAGGTCTGGATCTTCTCCGGGAGGTTCTCGCTGAGTTCGGCAGGCAATCGGGAGAAATACCGGCCTACGGGACGTCAGCGGCGCTGACCCGCCGCGGGGTCCTCCTCATGGAGGCAGCCACGGTTCCGCTGCAACGAATCCTGGAAGTCGCCGCGGGCGGACGGACGGTGGAACCGGAGCTTCTCTCCCTGGAACTGCGCCGAGCCCTGGAGCCGCTGGAAGAGATCACTGGAGAACGAGTGGACGAGGGAGTGCTGGATCGGATCTTCGAACGGTTCTGTGTGGGGAAATGAGCCCACCGACTTCGACGGAGCGCAGGGTCGCGGAATCGATCCTGCGATGGCGCGAAGGTAAGGAGTTTGGCGGTTGTCCCGCTGCCATCTGGGTTGACAGGGAGCAACCGGTTCACTATTTTTGTAAAACATGCTAAGATAACAGACGAAAGTTGGCCGTTAGTGCTACGTCTCATCGACACGTCACCGTAAGAAGGTAAGTCTAAGAGATTGCTTCACCAACATAAGAAATCACATTAGCTTCTTGCTCTATCATCTGAGAATAAAATCATTAATCAGACAGAAACATCTTGACTTTTGACCCCCTTTGCGTTACCCATGTAGGAGCATCCTGCGAGGCCCCTGTTTGATGGGCCTTCCGCCCAGCGGGAAAATCCGGTGTGTTCCGGGGAAAGGTTTCTCCCTTTGTTAACCACTCTCGCCAGCCGTTTAATCGAGGGGCCAGCCGCTCCGGTTCAGAGCCGTTTGGAGGAATGCTTATGCCTGCAAGGGTATCGATGAAAACTCCCTGTGCCTTGGTGACCCTGGCCCTACTTGTACTGGCAGTAGGGGCCGCGATGGCCTGGGATCAGCCGAATCGTCTCCCGGCCAAGGTGAGATCTTTGGAAGGCGGATTGTCAAATCCCTTTGTCGGTGGGATCGGCGCGATCAGAGGCCGCGGGGGCATAGAGCGGGGCGATTGGCTCGCGGCTGCAGGTCAGGCTCGCCGCACGATTCTCTGTCCGTCCAGCGACTACGCCATGGCACTCGGTGTCAGGCCGTTCTTCTCCAATCTCGGCGGCGCGGTCAAGGCGGTTAGCAGGGGCGGCGAGGGGACTTGGCTCAGTCTCCCGGGTCATCTCAGGCTTCCGACGGAAGCGACATCATGGGAGCTCTACGCGCATCTGCGCACGTGGGACAAAGTGATGTGGCGCATCGAGTACCGTCCCTGGAACTGGTCCGGACCCGGACACATCCCAACGGATGGAGACTTTGCCGGGCTGTTTCTCCAGGCAAATGACGGGATCAACACGGACCTCACCATCACCACTTTCTTGGTCGGTGCGGATTACGATGTCTCGTTCAACCGCGAGCTGATGTTCGGACCGAACGTTGACCTTCACATAATCAAATGGGCGCAGCGGGTGGCCAAAGACGCCGGCGCGGTCGTGGACTTTTCTCAGACGATGTTGCAGCCCGCGATCGGGGCACATGTGCGCTATGAGCCTACCAACACCGGGTACTTCTCCTGGTTCAAGCCGTACCTGGAAGGACGCTTCAGCTGGATGAGTTTTGGCAGTCTCGCACTCTCCACCTGGGACGCGGGCCTCGGCGTGGCGCCCCCGTTGAGCAGGAACATGGACGGCGGGATCAGGGCCGGGTACAAGCAGTGGAAATTGGACGGAACTCGGGGGCGTCTCTCTACGGACGTGGATGTTGAAGGATTCTACCTGGATTTCTCCCTGAGGTTCTGATTACCATCCGGGACTCACCCCCATCTCTTGTCTCATGGGAAGCCCGCAGGACTATGGTTCTGCGGGCTTTTGTAATCGTCCACCGGGCTTGCTTGAGGCGCCCACGCGTCCACTTCCCCTTGACAGTTAACTTCCGCGATTTTAGTATGGGATTGCACGCATCTGCCCGCAATGGACCGACGGCGGTCCGCCGATACCAGAGTTTGGACAGGATGATAACCTGTTGGGTTACGGAACCGTATGACGACGTTTGGAGAATACGCACGACAGAGAGTCCGGAGACTCGGCAAGAGCCAGAAGGCACTGGCACTGGAACTTGAGGTGTCTCCGGCCTACGTCTCTCAGGTTTTCAGCGGGAAGAAGAATCCTCCCGATCTGGGGCGGCCGCGCAGTCGCACACTTCTGAAGAAGTGGGCGGAATTTCTCGAGGCCCCGGAGAGTGTCCTGTTGGAAAAGGTCCGGTTCGATCTTCACCACGTGCCCCCGCGTCCCGGCGCGAAATTCGGCAAGATGCGGGAACTTCTGTGTGCGAGGCTGCACGCTCAAGCCGCGGGCCTGGTGGAGGAGATACGATCCATGGCGCTTCATCCGGCGGAGAGCCTGGCGATTCAACGCCTGGTACAGGTATATCTGGTCATGCAGGAGGACCTGCATCAGCCCCGCGGAGATGGGCCGCGTCGCTTCAGGGACCTCTCCTGTCGGGCCAGGGCTGACCGTGAGTTTGTCGAAGGGGAATTGTTGCACTTCTTTGACGAGCAGCCTTTCGCGTGGTCGTGGGACCCTGACAACGGGCAGATCCGGCTCGCCTGGAAATCGGGTGACCTACAACATGCCATGGAGACGGTGAGGTCCATACTCGAGGATTCACGGATCGCTCCGCTCGGGTGCACGGTTCCGGTCGTGGGACACGTGAGCGCCGGCGAAGGGTTCGCGTTTACCGACGGCGGATTTGCCGTGGGGGAGGGCTTCGAGCAGGTCGAGATGCCTCCGGGGATAGAACCTGCACTGGCTCGAACCCTGTACTGTGTCAGGGTGAGGGGAGATAGTCTGCGCGATTTCCTATGTGACGGCGCGCTCCTCTTCATCAAACCCGAGTCGTGGGAGGAGATCAAGGACGGCGACCTGGTGATCTTCAAGGATTCGAAGGACCGAAGGGCGTTTGTCAAGAAGGTGGAATTTGCAGGCGAGAACCTGATCCTGAAACCGATGAATTCGCTCTACAAGAACATGGTGCTCCGTCGGGCGGAGTTGGTCCTTCTCGAGCGGGTCACCGCGATCGTCCTGTAGGTGGCGGGATTGCGAGTCATGAGCAGAGAACTGAAATCGGCCATTCTCACGGCAGCCCTTCTCTGGGGAGTTGGGGCCGGCACGTGCCTTGCCCTGCCGCCGAGCCTTCCCCCGCATCTGGAAACCATGGGAAACGGCTTCCGGTACGGCTTCCCGCCTCAGGTGGAAAAGCAAGGACTGGTCTTCGCGGGGAGCGTGGTGCCGATCCAACGCCCGGATGTGCGTAGCCGTGTGCTCAAAGAGATCAACTACCTGTTGCAGGACCGGCGATCGCGTATACTGGCGTGGCTGAACGGAGCAGACGCGCTCACTGGCGTCATGGCCCCTATCCTCCGGGAATACGATATCCCCTCGGATTTCATTTACCTGGCGGCCATCGAGAGCAGTTACAATAGCAGGGCTCTCTCCAGCGCAGGCGCATACGGCTACTGGCAGTTCATCCGGCCGACAGCTGCGAATCCCCCCAAGGGGTGCGACAAATACAACTGGAAAATGATCATGTGCGACTGGAAGGACGAACGAGCCGATCTCGTGCGTTCGACACATGGCGCCGCTCGGTACCTGGCGTGGCTGAACCGGATCAAGAAAGTGAGCTTGAACGGGCGGCCGAACCGTGATGGCTTCAACGACTGGTTACTCACCTGCGCTTCGTACAACGCGGGCCCGAGCAGGGTGGTGGAGCGATTGAACGGTTTCGGGGCCGAGTCGTATTGGGATGTTCCGCTTCCCGTCGAAACGGAACGGTACGTTCCGCGATGGATCGCTACGGCCCTCATCGGACGGTATCGCAATTTCTACGGAGTCCAGATACCGCGCACGCGCAGCGTGGCCTTTGAAACGGTCGACAAGATCCGTCTGAAAAAAGATCTCTCCTTCGTCGCGATGGCTCGACTCCTGGACACCAATCCGCGTGTCGTATGGTCCCTCAACACACAGGTGGCCCCGGAGAAGGGCGTGTTCCCTGCACGCTCCGGAACTCGATCGATCGAGCACAGGATCAACGTGCCCCGGGGCAGTCGCAACAAGTTCATAGCTCAGTTGGCAGCCAACGGATACACGAAGTAACGGGGATCCCGCCGCTTACTGGTCCTACCCCGTTTTGAGCGCTACCAGGAGAACCGAAACTATTTCGCTCGTCTCGTTGCTCAGTTCCACATCCGCTTCTGGGAGCAGATAGAGGGCGTCTCTTTCTTTGACCGCGTACGTGTCGTCGGCTACCTTGACCGTGACCTCCCCGGCCAAGCAGTAGATGAAGCGGTCCATGGCGGTCACGAGGGGAGACATCGGCTCGCACCCTGGTTGGAGCACGAGAGTCACCACTTCCATCCTGTTCGCGTACGCGTCTCCCGTGAGCAGCCGGATAGACACATCCGTGACCGCGGATGCCATCTCCCTCCCTTCTCCATTTCGACACAGGACGGCTTTGCTGTAGAGCGCTTCGTCCAGGAACGCGCCGGCCTTCATTTTGAACGCGGCGGCGATCTTGGCCAGCGTGTTCAGCGTGGGGGACGATTTGCCGTGCTCCATGGCACTGAGATTGGACGCGGAAATCCCGGTAGCCTGTGCCAGATTGTTTAGGGAGAACCGGTGTTTCAGCCTCATGGCTCTGATGTTGCGGCCCAGATCCTTTCCCGAAGATTTCATGTCGCCTTCCCCTGACATAAGGGTCCTCGAACGGAAGAAGAGGGTGGTCCACGAAGAGGGGCCTACTGGAAAAGGGCCGCGGCCAGGTCCTTGATGCCGGCAACGCCCACCATCGTCAGTTCCGGCAGGCGAGGGGCCTGCTCGGCATTGGAGCACGGGGCAACGATGCGCTTGAAGCCGAGCCTGACCGCCTCGTTGATCCGCTCCTCCGCCCTCGATACACGGCGGACTTCGCCGGCCAAACCGACTTCTCCGAAGACGATGGTTCCGGTGGGAACGGCTCGATCCAGGTAGGACGAGAGGAGGGCCGCAGCCATGGCAAGGTCCACCGCAGGTTCTGTGGCTCTCAAACCTCCCACCGCGTTAAGGAAGATGTCGTGATCGCCGAGGTGCAACGACAATTTCTTCTCGATCACCGCGATCATGAGCGCGAGCCGCTGTGAGTCGGTTCCCAGGCAGGTTCTCCTCCCCTGACCGGGCACCGGACCGGTAACCAGCGCCTGTATCTCCGCGAGGATCGGCCGAGACCCTTCTACAAGAGCCGTCACCGCAGACCCCGGCGCTCCCACCGGACGTTCGGACAAGAATATTTCCGATGGGTTAGCGACCTCGACGAGGCCTCGGTCGGCCATCTCGAACACGCCGATCTCGCTGGAGGAACCGAAGCGGTTCTTGACAGCCCGGAGGATTCGGTATGGGTGGCCGCGGTCACCTTCAAAGTACAGGACCGTGTCTACCATGTGCTCCAGCACCTTGGGCCCGGCCAGAATGCCGTCCTTGGTCACATGCCCCACGATGAAGCAAGCTGAGGAGCCTCTTTTGGTACAGTTAGTGAGCGTATCCGCCACTTCTCGCACCTGTACGACGCTCCCCGGATGGCTCTGGACGGAGCGAGACGACACGGATTGAACGGAGTCGAGGACAACCACTGACGGGTCGATCTGGCCCAGCTTCTCGACGATAAGCTCGAGATTGTTCTCCACGAGCACCAGGAACGTGTCGCCTCCCAGCGAGAGCCGTTCGGCCCTGAGTTTGAGCTGCTCGGACGACTCTTCCCCGGATATGTACAGCACGGTCTCGCCCGCGGCCGCAAGCGAACCGAGCGCCTGCATCACGAGCGTGCTCTTGCCAATCCCCGGATCTCCACCGACCAGGATGACGCTCCGTCGTACAAGTCCCCCGCCGAGGACGCGGTCCAATTCGCCGATTCCTGTCTTGAGCCTGGGTTGCTCATCGCCGCGGATTTGTGGCAGGGGGAGGATCGCACCGACCTGGCCACCATCCGATTTCCCGGACACGGAAGCACCGCGGGCCGTGGACACCTGTTTTTCGACGACCGTGTTCCACTCCCCGCAGCCCGGGCATCGACCCATCCACTTGAGGAGTTGCCTGCCGCACTCGTTGCAGACGAAAACCGTATCGGATTTCAAAGTTAGCCTCCGGGTAATCGTTCACCCAGCGCGATTCCGACGCGTGCTTTTTGCTCCGGTGACCGGTTACCACCACCGTTCATCGGACAGTTCTATCTCGATTTGCCTGTGTCTACAAGCCCTGTTGCTTGGTGCTCCATTTCATAAGTACGGTCGCTTATTCCTATGAGAAACCGCTTGTGTTCATCACCGCGGCCTCACTGGCTGTATTGGTGGGCATCTTGCCTGTCATTTTCCGACGGACAGACAAGATGCCTGTCCCACCGTACGCTCCGAGCCGCGCGAGCGAACTTGCGAAAAGCTGCAGTTGGTATAATGATGAAGGTAATCCTTGCATTGGTTGTAGACTGTACCCATGAGCAAAACCCCTCAGCGCTATCGTTCACTTTCGTCGTGGCTGAAAGAGACGTTCGGAGAGCCGGTCCGGAAAATCGCGCTCGATGCCGGCTTCAGTTGCCCTAATCGCGACGGCGCTCTTGGGTCGGCAGGATGCCTGTACTGCAATCCACGCGGATCGGGCACCGGTGCGCTGGCTGCCGGGATTCCCATCCGCGAGCAGGTCGACCGCGCGATTGCATTCCTTTCCAGGCGGTACGGGAGTGGAAAATTCATCGCCTATTTCCAATCGTTTACCAACACGTACGCCGACCCCGCGCGTTTGCAGACAATCTACGCGGAAGCCCTCCGGCGACCGGAAGTTGTCGGCCTGGCCATTGGAACGAGGCCCGATTGCGTGCCGGATGAAGTTCTGGACATGATTGCACTGCTTGCCGAAGGCCGCCTGGTCTGGATCGAGTACGGGCTCCAGTCGATTCATTCCCGCTCGCTCAGGTTGATCCGCCGGGGACACGGGCCGGAAGCGTTTTTCGACGCTGTGGCACGGACCCGCCAACGACGCGTAGGGACGGTCGCGCACCTGATCCTCGGGTTACCCGGGGAATCTCTGGATGACATGCGCGAGACCGCGATCGCAGTGGGCCGCGCTGGAGTGGATGGAGTCAAGCTGCACCCGCTCTATGTTGTGGCAGGGACCGATCTGGAGAAGCTTGCGAAGGAGGGGGGGTACGAACCGCTGACGGAAGAGCAGGCCCAGGAAGCCATCATTACAGTGCTCGCAGCGCTACCGCCGGAAGTGGTGATCCATCGGCTCACCTCAGATCCTCATCGGGAAGAACTGGTGGCGCCAACCTGGATGCTCGATCGAAATGGAGTGAGAAGACGCCTGGAGCAGGCTCTGGAGCACGCGAGCCTCGTTCAGGGGACGGAACGGACGAGCCGCCTTGCGCGAGAAGGCGATCGAGAAAGAACAAAGAGTGAGGCAATGCCGAAAGAAAAGTGATCAGAATGACTCTTATGCCAACGCTATTGATCCAATACGAAGATCACTTCCGCCCGTACGCGGTACTCCTGAATCTGTCCAGCCTCGCACATGATTGTCTGATCGACAATTCTCATGCCAGTGATATTTCTCAATGTTTTGTTAGCCCGCTCGAAGGCGATTTTGACTGCAGCATCAAAGCCGTCGGGGGAACCTGCTATGACTTCCGTGACCCGTGCTACGCGACCATCAGGCATTTTCTTGTCCTCCCTGCCAGGCTTGCCTCACCAGTTCCAGAGTAGAAGATCGTCCCCCCATTTGTCAACTCTTCTTGCTACGCCATTACAGGGTAGAGGGCCGAGTGGCATGCAGACCGGGTCACTTCAGGAGTGCGAACACTTCCGCCATTTCCGCTTCCGTGAGTATTCGCCATTGACCGACGGGCAAAGAACCCAAATTGAAAGGTCCGTAGGCTGTTCTTCGTATGCGGCGGACCGGGTGGCCGATCCGAAAGAAAATCCGTTTGATCTCGTTCTTTTTCCCCTCGAAAAGGACTATTTTGACCCATGTCGTCGTCTTTTGTCGCTTGACGACGCTCCAGCTTACATCGCCGATGCGTTCCCCCTCTCCAATGCTCAAGCCTCTTCTGATCTTTCCGAGGGTGGCGTCGTCCGGGGTGCCGCGAACCTTCACCGCGTAGGTTCTGGCAACGCGAAACGAGGGGTGACTGAGCTTCTGGGCGAGGTTGCCGTCATTGGTGAGGATCATGAGCCCTTCCGCGTCGAAGTCGAGGCGGCCCACCGTGAAGAGGCGCTTCTTTAAAGGCTTCAGGAGGTCTCCCAGACACGGACGCCCCTCGGGATCGCTCATGGTGGAGACGACGTTGCGGGGCTTGTTGTACAGATAGAAGTCCTTGGATGCGTCAGACGGCCTGAGAAGTTTCCCATCGACTTTGATGTGGTCTTTTTTCGGGTCGGCCAATGTCCCGGGATGCTCTACCACGGTCCCGTTCAGAGTGACCCGTCCTTCGCGTATCATTTCTTCTGCGGCTCTGCGCGATCCGAGCCCCGCGTCGCGAATAATGAGTTGGATTTTCTTCATTTCCATGTACGTTCCCTCGGGGGCCTCTCACATCACGTGTTGGAAGATCACCTTGACTGCCTTGCTCCCGGAGCGATCCTGGAGCGCTCCTAACGCTTCACCATGCTGATCCGGCTTGAGCCGATGCGTGATCAGTTCCGACGAGGGGAGACCGCGCGACGAGACCAGATCGAACGCTATGTCAAAGGTTTCTCTGACCTCGCCCCGGTAACGATCGACCCCGGAAAAGGCGCTTCGGTGAAGCTGAATGCCCTTGAACCAGATCGGCGCAATATTAAAGGCCGAGGCCTGGGTAACCGCCATGAGCACCAGTGCCTTGCCCTCGCCGGTAAAACACAGGGCATCCCCAATGTTTTCGCTGATGCCGGTCGTTTCGTACACGAGATCCGCTCCTCCCTCGAGACCGATCCGACCGGCTTGCGGATAACGGACCGTGCCTGCCACCAGTTTCGCCACATCCTCATAGGCCGACGCACGCGGATTCAGGAGAACCACCGCTGCGGCGCCAAACTTCCTGGCGAGCTCAACCTCGAACGGCTGTTCGGCCACTACAAGCGGATCTGCCTCGAAACCGAGCTCGTGAAGCGCAATGAGCGTCAACAGACCGAGAGACCGCGCGCCCAGGATGATTACTCGGTCACCGGGGGCAGGCGGGTGATGCAACACCGCTCGTACGGCTCGGGCGAACTCGGGAAGCAGGATAGCATTTTCAGTCTCCATATTGGAAGGGATCGGCCTTATCTGGCTTGCATGCGCGAGAAAGGAATCGGACCAGCCACCGCCGGTGTCCGCACAGGCCCCGATGATAACTCCCGGGCCGAGCCGTCCTCTGAAGAAGTTCTTGCACGAACTCGGATCCCCGTCGGCACACGAAGTGCATACCGGCTGTATCCCTCGCGGCCTGCATGACAGCAACGGGTCGACTGCGACGCGGTCACCCGGTTCCACCCCACTTACCTCGCTCCCCACTTCCGTGACGATGCCGAGATTCTCGTTTCCCGGAACGAAGGGAAACGTGAGAAACGCCCCTAAGGAGGCAAAATCGCCGTACACAAACATCCCTTCGTCGATGTCCGAGATCCCGGACGTAATCGTCCTGATCTTTACCCACTCAGGATGCGGGAGGGCCGGTTCGGGGATGTCCGACAGGTGCAAAGAGACGTGGGGTGATGGGCCGCTCTTCGAAAAGAAACCCGATTTGAACCGGTTCCAGACTTCCTTGCCGACACTCGAATGTGCTACCAGCGCTTTCATGACGGAAGCCTCCAGGCTTCAAGATGGTGATTTGTGTTAGTGTCATGGTTCACCGGGCATGAAGCGGCTTTGTGCCCGGTGAGGATGGACAGGGAGACCATCTCCCCCTCCAAGTTTGTCGCATCGTCATTTCGAGGGGTGCGTGTATCCCCGAGAACGGTTACGTGTTAGTTTTTCAGTCAGGTTTTGTCAAACCGTTTCATCGGGTGAGGCCGCAAAAAACAGGCGATGCTGCGTGGCAACCTTGACAACGATCCCGTGGTAACACATTCTAGAGAGAGAGTCCGGGTGAAATTGCGTGTGGGCCTCTTTCGTGGTATAGTTATACTTCTCACTGAAAATGAATGATGGGAGCGCTCGTTGAACGCGGTTTATAAAAATTTGGGCCTTTGGTTGGTCATTTGCCTCGTGATGATCATGCTGTTTCATCTGTTCAACCAGGCAAAGGCACCTCAAGAGGAAATAACTTACAGCCAGTTCCGCCAGGAAGTCGATCAAGGGGCGGTCAAACAGGTCATCATTCAGGGTAATCGCCTCAAGGGAACCTTTATGGACGGGTCCCGGAGTTTCAGGACCTATGCCCCTGCGGATACGGATTTGGTTCCCAACCTGATGAAGAATAAGGTGGACATCAAGGTGATGCCAGAAGACGACAATCCCTGGTACCTTACCGCCTTGATCTCCTGGCTTCCGATGATATTCCTCATAGCCATCTTCGTCTTCTTCATGAGGCAGATGCAGGCCGGCGGCGGGAAGGCGATGAGTTTCGGAAAGAGTCGCGCGCGGCTCATTAGCGAGGCTCAGAACAAAGTCACCTTCGAGGACGTTGCTGGTGTCGAAGAGGCGAAAGAAGAACTGGGCGAGATCATCGAATTCCTCAGAGACCCGAAGAAGTTCACCCGGCTGGGCGGGAAGATCCCGAAAGGGGTGCTCTTGATGGGCGCGCCCGGCACCGGTAAGACCCTCCTGGCCAAGGCAGTGGCAGGTGAGGCGAGCGTGCCGTTCTTCTCCATCTCAGGCTCCGATTTCGTCGAGATGTTTGTCGGTGTAGGCGCTTCCCGGGTTCGGGATCTCTTCGTCCAGGGCACGAAGAACGCACCCTGCATCATCTTCATCGATGAGATCGATGCAGTGGGCCGGCATCGAGGCGCGGGCCTCGGAGGCGGCCACGACGAACGCGAGCAGACGCTGAATCAGCTCCTCGTGGAAATGGACGGGTTCGAGACGAACGAGGGGGTCATCCTGATCAGTGCCACCAACCGGCCGGACGTCCTGGACCCGGCGCTCCTGAGACCCGGTCGCTTCGACCGCCAGGTCGTGGTGCCGCCGCCAGACATACGAGGCCGGACTGCGATCCTCCACGTACACACCCGAAAGACTCCCTTGAGCAAGGACGTGACCTTGGAAACCATCAGCCGCGGCACGCCCGGATTCTCCGGCGCGGATCTCGCGAACCTGGTGAATGAGGCGGCTCTCAACGCTGCGCGAAGAAACGCGACTCTGTTGGAAATGGTGGACTTTGAATATGCCAAGGACAAGGTCCTCATGGGCGGCGAACGGCGGAGCCTGGTCATCAGTTACGAGGAGCGCCGGAACACGGCTTTTCACGAGGCGGGGCACGCATTTGTCGCGCGCATGACCCCCGGAACGGACCCTATCCATAAAGTGACGATCATCCCTCGAGGCCGCGCGCTCGGCGTGACTCAGCAACTCCCGCTGGACGATCGCCACACCTATGCGAAAGAGTTCCTTCTTGGCCAGATTGCGGTGCTCATGGGAGGCAGAGCCGCAGAAGAGATCTTCCTCCAACACACGACCACCGGCGCGGGTAACGATATTCAACGAGCCACGGAACTTGCCCGGAAAATGGTCTGCGAATGGGGGATGAGCGAAGTGCTGGGACCGTTGACTTTCGGCCAGAAGGAGGAGCATATCTTCCTCGGGAAGGAATTCGCCCGGCACCGCGACTACTCCGAGGAGACGGCAATCACGGTGGATGCCGAGATCCGCAGGATCGTTTCCGAGCATTACGAGAAGGCCAGACAAATACTTCTCGACAATGAGGAGACGCTCGTTCGTATGGCGGAGGCGCTTCTGGAACGGGAGACACTCGGTGCGGATGAGATCGAGGCCCTCATTGAAGGCCGCGAGCTGCCGCCTCTGGAGAAGACACCCGACGCTCGAAAGGATAACAAACCCGTGGACGTCGGTCCGGCCGTGCAGGACGGAAACGTCATCGTGAGGAATAGTCCCGCCACTCCCGACCCTGAAAAAGTGTAGACGTCGGATGATCGCTCTCGCCAGCATGGTACCTATCCCCTTGCCTGCGACAACTCTCGACCCCCGTTCTCATACCTTGATCATGGGGGTCATCAACACGACCCCCGATTCCTTCTCGGATGGCGGAAAACACCTCGCGACCGACGTGGCTGTTGCGGCAGGCATAGGGATGATCGATGCGGCCGCGGACATAGTTGACATCGGAGGAGAATCCACCCGACCCGGGTCCGTGGCGGTCAGCGTGGAGGAAGAGATGTCCCGGGCCATTCCCGTAGTGAGGGGCATTGCCCAGGCCCGTCCCGACGCGGTGATTTCCATTGATACCCGCCGCACAGTCGTAGCCGAAAAGGCCATCGAGGCTGGCGCACAGATCATAAACGATGTCACTGGCTTCCGCGATGACCCGGGACTGATCGCTCTTGCCCGAGAGGCAGGAACCGGAGTCATCGTCATGCACATGCTGGGCCGTCCCAAGAACATGCAGCAGGAGATCCACTACGATTCATTCCCCGGCGACATCTGCACCTTCTTTCAGGAACGGATTCGCGTGCTGGAAGACGCGGGGATAGCGCCGGAAAAGATCGTCATCGATCCGGGGATCGGGTTCGGGAAAACCTTCGATCACAACCTGATCCTGATCAACCGCCTCCACGTCTTCCAAGAACTGAGAAAACACATCCTGGTGGGACCGTCCCGAAAGGCGTTCCTGGGAAAGATCCTCGACGAACCGGACCCCGCCGCTCGCGATACGGGGACTCTCGCGGTGATCACCGCCGCGGTGTTGCGAGGGGCTTCTATCGTGCGCGTCCATGAGGTCCCTGCCGCGGTTCAGGTCTGCCGCGTGGCCGACGCAATCGTACGGGAAAGCGTGGCCTCTTGATCGTGGGAATCGGCGTTGACCTCGTAGAGGTGTCTCGCATGGAACGCACGCTGCGGAGCCGGTGGGCGCAGAGATTCCTTGCCCGGGTCTTCTCCGCGGGGGAAATCACGGCCTGTGAAGCAGCGGCTAGTCCCCCTCAGGCCTTCGCCGCGAGATTTGCCGCCAAAGAAGCGGTGGTGAAAGCGCTGGGCACCGGATTCAGCCGGGGAATCACGCCAGGCCAGATAATCGTTCTGGGGGGCGATCGGTCACAACCAGCCGTAAAATTACTGGGCAAAGCCCACGTACGGGCTCAAGCCCTGAACGTCGGCACGATTCACCTGTCCCTCACCCACACGCCGAATACGGCAGCCGCATCGGTTGTCCTGGAGACACGGGAATAGCAAGCCGATTCATGTGGCGGTTGTTAATACAACTGCCCGATAATCGAGCTGACTCTCGTGGGACGGGGCTCTTGCACGCTATCTGTAGCCAAACACCGTAATCCTCAAACCACCTGAGCCACCATGACCTTGAGATAACGGGTTTCCGGCATGGCCAGGAGCACGGGATGGTCCGGAGCCTGTCCTCGGGCGTCGAGCAGGCGAAGCTCTCGGCCGCTCTGCCGGGAGGCGCTCAGCAAGGCGGACTCGAAGCCCGGTGGGTCCAGATGGTGCGAGCAGGAACAGGTCACGAGGATGCCGCCGGACTGCAGCTTTCCGAGCGCGCGGCGGTTGATGTCTATGTAGCCTTTGAGCCCCTCCTTCACCAGCGATCGGCTCTTGATGAAGGCAGGCGGGTCGAGCACGATCACGTCCCAGGTCTGAGACGTTTTCTTTAGGAAATCCAGGGCATTATCCTTTATCGGATCAAAGCGATCTCCGAATCCGTTCAAGTCCGCGTTGGCCTGTGCGGTATTCAAGGCGGGGCGGGACGAATCGACGGCGGTAACCTCCGTTGCTCCCGCGGCTACAGCGTGGATGCCCCACCCACCGGTGTAACAGAACAGATCCAGAACCGAGGCTCCAGGCCAGACGTAGTGCTTCAGTAGACTTCGGTTGGATTCCTGGTCGAGGTACATGCCCGTCTTCTGCCCGCCAGGAACGTCCACGACGAATTTGAGGCCCTCAAGCTCGACAATGACCTGCTCGGGGAGCTTGCCGTATGCGAGCCTCTTTTCCAGGGGAAGGCCTTCCAGCATACGGAACGGCGAATCGTTGCGCAGGTAGATTGCCTCCGGCGCGAGGATCTCGACAAGGGCGTCCTGAACCAGGTCCATGTGAGCGTCGATCCCGGCGGTTAGACTCTGGATCGCCAGAACCGGTCCGTATTTGTCGACCACCAGTCCAGGGAGCAGATCCCCCTCGCCGAACACGACCCGGTAGGTGTCCCGGTCCGGGAACAGACGCTTTCTCCGTTCCACCGCGGCCTCGATCTGATGCACGAAGAACGCACGGTCGATCGGCGCCTTTTTCCGCGAGAGAATCCTCGCGGCAATGAGGCTCGACGGGTTCGCGTAGACCATTCCAATGAACTCCCCGGCAGCATCCTGAAGCTCATGGATCGAGCCCGTCTCCAGCTCGGAGATCCGGGGCGTTGCTATCTCATTGGAGAACACCCACAGGTGCCCTTTGCGTATCCGTCGGTCCGCGTGTCGTTTCAAAACAATCATGTTTTTCTCGCTCATCGTTCATCGGGCTTGAGGCGGCTCTGCGCCCGGTGAAGATGGAAAGGGAGTGAGCCCGCGGGAACTGCCGAGAGATAGGATCGGGCTCGTTGCCAGCGTGCCCCAGCGCATGCTGGTTTTGTTTGAGAGCTTTCCTCACCTCTCAACGACACCACGGCTGCTCTGCAGCCGACCCTCCAAACCTCCCACATCGTCATTTGAAGGGCCAGTGTTTGTCCAGGTGATCGGTTACCTTTTCGGTTCGATGCGCTCCATGCCGAGCATGAGGGGGCGGAGCACTTCGGGGATGTTCACGCTGCCGTCGGCGTTCTGGAAGTTCTCGAGGATCGGAATCAGGATTCGCGGAGACGCGATGGCCGTGTTATTGAGCGTGTGGCAATACTGTATTTTGCCGTTCTTTGCCCTCCAGCGTATCTTTGCGCGTCGGGCCTGAAATTCGTACAGCGAAGAGCACGAATGAGTTTCGGAGTACTTGCCGCGACTGGGCATCCAGGTTTCGACTTCATGCTTGAGAACCTGTCCCTGCCCGATTTCCGCTCCGCATGCGAGTGCGACGCGATAGGGGAGTCGCAGCGCCTGCATGATCTCTTCCACATTGTTCAGGATGAGCCGGTGCTCTGCGGCCGAGACCTCCGAGTCGTTCTGGCAGATGACCACCTGCTCCACTTTGTTGAACTGGTGCAGCCGGTAAAAACCCTTCACATCTCTGCCGTAAGAACCGGCCTCTCTTCTGAAGCAGGTGGAATAGCCGCAGTAGCGCTTGGGAAGCTCTTTTTCATTGAGGATCTCGTCCATATGATATGACACGAGGGATACTTCGGAGGTGCCGATGAGATAGAGTTGGTCCTTCTCGATGTAGAACGTATCCTCTTCGCCCAATGGGAAGAAGCCAGTCCCAATCATGGCCTCGCGCCGAACCAGTTGCGGGACGATCATCGGATGGAAGCCTCTGCCGACGAGATGATCCAGCGCGAACTTGAAGAGCGCAAATTCCAGGAGCGCACCTTCATTCTTGAGGCAATACATGCGCGATCCCGCGAACTTCACTGCGCGGGGCATGTCCACGATATCGAGTGACTCCGCCAGCTCCAGGTGGTCCTTGGGCTGGAAATCGAACTGAGGGGGCTCCAGGAACCGGCGTAACTCGACGTTATCGTCGTCGGACTCGCCCTCCGGAACCTCGGGAAGCGGAGGATTCGGCACGAGGAGCATGAGCGCCTCGAAACGCTCTTCAGCAGCCCTGAGCTGTGGTTCCTTTCCACCGAGGCTGTCCTTGATGGCTCTGACTTCTGCTACCGCTTCTTCCTTAGCCTCGCCGGCAAGTTGCGGGATCTCCTTGGACAGCCGATTGCGATCGGCCCGCAGCTTTTCCGCCTCGTTTTTAAGCCGTCTCACCTCGTCGTCAACAGCGAGAAGCTCGTCCAAGTCGACGTTCATCCGTTTCTTGCGGATGCCGTCCTTGACCAGTTCGGCGTTATTACGAATGAAAGCGATATCCAGCATATGTGTCTCCTCAAAATTCGAACGGGTTGAACGATCAGGACTGCCTTTCCGGTTTCCGCGTCTTGACGCTTTGAGCCTTCGAAAGTGCCGACCGGAGTGCATGGGACGGAGGGGCCCAGACGCGCTCCTCCATTTTTGCGATTGGATCGTCTTCTTCTACGGGTTCTTGCGGCTGTTTCTGGGCCAATTTCTCGTCGAGATACCGCTTGAGGTCCTGCTGTTCCCGGGGGAGCAGCTCGGCGTAGAGCTTTTCCAATGCCTCCCGCTCACTCCTGGTCATGGGACCGGGTCCGATTTTCTTGGAGAGCTGCAACCACTCACGCTGCTTCTTTGTCAGTTGATGTTCTTCCAATGCTCGCGTCCTCCTCCGTCTGCCCGGGGTGCTCTCTCCAGTCGCTCAACAGAGTATCATAACTTATCAATTCGCCGCGCCTGCTGCAAGCCGTTTTGGTGGAGGGGCGTATTCATTCACTTGCGCGAGGCATGTGAGTGCTTGACCCAGACCATCAAGAAGGGCAGTTCCTTATCCGTCAGTCCGGCGGAGGCGGGAATCCAGGTTCTGCAGCATTCTCTGGGCCCCGGCCTTCGCCGGGGTGCCGACGTGGAGCCACCGGCTTGTCGATGCCTCAACAGCGTGGAACGCCTGCCCCGAATAACTGAATGAGTACCGAGAGGATCTTTCCCATTACCAGAGCGTCTTTACAACCGAAAAGCGGCGGGCGGAAACAAAGTTCTCTTGCCGCGTCTTGATTTAAGGAACTATCTTGAACATATATGTGGTGGAATCCAACCGGCGCCGCAACGCCCCCGTCAGCCGGAGGAGAGGAGGCCGGGTGTCGGCCTGCACCCTAGACCGCCGACGTCTCGGAACGGTGAATGGAAGTCATTACCACTCATGTAAACGCTGACTTCGACGCGTTTGCGTCCATGGTGGCCGCAAAGAAGCTCTATCCTGCCGCGGTGGTGGCATTCCCCGGGTCTCAGGAGAAGAGTCTGCGTGACTTCTTCATGGAATCGACCCTGTACATCCTTTCCATCGAGCGCGCCAAGGACATCAACCTCGACGAGGTCACCCGGCTTATTCTGGTGGATACCCGCCAAAAGAGCCGCATCGGGCGATTTGCGACCATCGCGGACCCGGCCAAGGTCGACATACATCTCTACGACCACCATCCGGACTCTGAGGACGACGTGAAGGGGACCTTCGAGTTGGTGGAAGAGGTCGGCGCGACCGTGTCGATCCTCATTCGAAAGCTCAGGGAACGCGGCTTGGAGGTCAACGGGGAAGAAGCGACGATTCTGGCACTGGGAATCTATGAAGACACCGGCTCCTTCACCTTCCAGTCGACGACCTCCGAAGACCTGGAGGCTGCTGGGTGGCTGCTCCAGAGAGGTGCGAACCTCAACGTCATCGCCGACATGATGACCAGCGAGATGACCCGAGACCAGATCGAGGTCCTGCACCAGCTCATCGAAGGGACCGAGATCGTCAACGTGGGCGGGATCGACGTGGTGATTGCCACCGCGGCTGCCGAGGGGTATGTGGGCGACCTGGCGATCCTGGTGCACAAGTACAAGGACATGGACAACCTGGACGTCCTCTTTGCGCTGGTGCGCATGGATGACCGGGTTCACATCATCGCGCGCAGCAGAATCGAAGAAGTCAATGTGGGAGAAATCCTGGCCGAATTTGGTGGTGGTGGCCATCCGCAGGCTGCAAGTGCGACCGCCCGCGACCTGACCCTGTACGCTGCACGTGACGAACTCGTCAGACTGCTCAAAGAACGCGTCCGGCCCAAGCGAAAGGCCGGCGAGATCATGAGCCGGCCCGTGATCAGCATCAGCCCCGACCAGACCATCAGCGAGGCCGCAGAATCTCTGAGCCGCTATCAGGTGAGCTCCCTTCCTGTGGCGAGCAACGGCGCGGTCGTCGGTATACTCCATCGGAACGCGGTGGAGAAAGCCCGGCATCATGGGCTGGAACGAGAGCCGGTCCACGCGTACATGAATCCTGGCGTGATCTTCGTCACCCCTGACGAGCCGATCGAACGCGTGGTCCGCATCAGCGTCGAATCCCGGCAGCGGCTCGTCCCCGTCATCGAGGCCGGACGACTCGTCGGGGTAATCAGCCGGAGCGACCTGCTCGAGCACCTGAAACTTCCGCGAACCTACGACTCGGCCGGTCCGGATGAATTCCCCGGGGGTCGGATGCGGAGCAAGAGCGTTCGCAAACTGATTGACGAACTTCTCCCGCGACGTGTGGTCTCCATACTTCGCCGTGCGGGCGAAGTTGCGGAGCTTCGCGGGGAAGATCTGTACCTCGTGGGGGGCACGGTCAGGGACCTATTACTCAGAAACCCAAACCTGGACATAGACGTGGTCATAGAAGGGAAGGGGATTGACTTTGCCAAAGAACTGGCAAGTGAGTTTCCCGGGTGCCGCGTGAGGGGTCACGAGAAATTCGGTACGGCGGTAATCCTCTTTCCGGATGGATTCAAGATCGACGTGGCCACGGCACGGTACGAATACTATGCGAGCCCGGGAGCCCTACCTACGGTGGAGACCAGTTCGATCAAGCGGGACCTGTACCGCCGCGACTTCACCATGAACACGCTTGCCGTTTGCCTCAATCCCCAGCGTTTGGGCAGACTTATGGATTTCTTCGGTGGAGCCAGGGACATCAAGGAGCGGGTCATCCGCGTCCTGCATAACCTCGCATTCGTGGAAGATCCCACCCGGATTCTTCGCGCAATCCGGTTCAGCAGCCGTTTCGGTTTTGCCATCGGCAAACACACACATACCCTCATGAAGGCTGCGCTCAAGATGAAGATTTTCGACAAAGTGGAAGGTAAGCGTGTTTTGAACGAACTTATCCACATCCTGGACGAAAAGAATCCGATTCCGGCGCTTACGCTGATGGCCGAATATGGCATTCCTGAAGCGCTCCACCCTGCCCTGGATATGTCCGTCAAGACGAGAGAACTCGTGGAAGCGCTGATGGGTGTGCTCTCCTGGTGGAAGTACCTATTCCTCAAGGACAAGGTCGAAACATGGCTCACGCATTTCCTGGCCCTGGCCGACACCGCTTCTGCCGAAGATTTTGTGGATATGATGAGACGGTTCTCGTTTCCCGAATCCAAGGCCAGGTCGATTGCCCTGGAGCGTGCCGAGATGCGTCTGAAACTCGCGGTTTTCTCACGCGGGCGACTGACTCGTCCCAGTCGCATAGCGTCTGCCCTCCGTAGGTTTTCCACGGAGGCCCTCCTCGTGATGATGGCGAAGAGCCCTCGCGAGGAAACACGCATGGCGATCTCGGAGTTCATCACGACGATGCGGTACGTCAAGCCGATTCTGACCGGAGGGGACTTGCTGGCCATGGGGTACCGGCCCGGCCCTATTGTCGGCGCCATCCTGGTGGCACTCAGGGACGCGCGGCTTGACGGGAGGGTGCGCACGCGAGAAGATGAAGTAGAGATGGTGAATACCGCTTTTCCGGAAAAGAACCCGGAGCCTGCGCTTTTGCCCCGGTAAGAAGACCCCGGGAATTCAGGTTGGCACTGGGCCGTAGCCATGTGGTATAGTAAGCGGTCCCTTCCGGTTCGTCATACATCCTGCTCAAACTCGGCAACGCGACCGGAAGTCCACAGACGTCGACAGAACTGCCGCCGATCCGCGTGGGAACGTCCCGGAGACCCCCACGATCAGTATTGGTATTGGAGGGTTTATGAAATCTGAGAGCCCGAGAAAGGTTAAGTTGTTTGACATCACGCTCAGGGATGGCTCCCAAAGCAAGGTTGCTACCCGCATCAAGCTGGAGGATCTGCTGAAGGTTGCGAGAAAGCTCGCGGCGTCTGGGATTTATGGGGCTGAAACGTGGGGGGGGGCGACGTTCGACGTCTGTGTCAGATACCTGCGGGAGGACCCGTGGGAGCGGGCTCGACTTCTCAAGGCAGCCATGCCCAACGTTCAGAATATGATGCTCATTCGGGGCCAGAACCTCGTCGCGTACACCAACTTCTCGGACGACGTGGTCCGAAAATTCGTCCATGCAGCAGCCAGGAACGGTATCGACGTCTTTCGCATCTTCGATGCACTTGATGACGTCAGGAACCATCAGGCCGTCATCAAGGCCGTAAAGGAAACGGGCAAGACCTCCGAAGGGGCGGTCTGTTACACGATCAGCCCGGTGCATACCATCGAGAAGTTCGTCGCGAAAGCGAGGCAGCTTGAAGACTCGGGTGTTGACCAGATAGCCATCAAAGACATGGCCGGTCTCATCGACCCGGCCACGACCTTTGAATTGGTCACGAATCTCAAGAAAGCGGTGAGCGTCCCGATTCACCTGCACACGCACGACAACTGCGGCATGGGCATGATGTCGGCACTTAAGGCGGTGGAAGCGGGCTGTGAGATGATCGACTGCGTGCTCAGCCCCTTTGCCGGCGGCACGGGGCATCCATGCACCGAGTCGTTGGTTTTCGCACTGGAGCGCCTCGGGTATGATACCGGGTGCGACCTTGAGAAGCTCACCGATGCCGCAGAAGAAGCCAAGGTCATGAGATCTCTGTACAGCGATTTCGAAGCGCCCTACAGCGGGGTGGACTGTCGAATGCTCGTCACGCAGATCCCGGGCGGGGTCATGTCCAACCTCAGCAGCCAGTTGAAGCAACAGAATGCCCTGGATCGCCTCGAAGAGATTATCAAGGAGATCCCCCGAGTGAGAGAGGACCTGGGATGGATACCGCTCGTCACGCCGACCTCTCAAATCGTGGTTTCGCAGGCTACGTTCAACGTCTTGTTGGGGCGGTACAAGATCATTGCCAATCACACGGCCAACCTGCTCAAGGGACTGTACGGCGAAACCCCGGCGCCGGTTGACAAAGAACTCCAGGATCGAGTGCTCAAGGGTCAGCCGCCCACTACGGTTCGGCCTGCGGAACTCCTGCCGCCGATGTGGCCCGAACTGGAAAAGAAATTCCCCGGCCTGTCAGATGAAGAGATCCTGATTCACGCGATCTTCCCCCACGAGGCGCAGGGTTATTTCGAGAGCAAGCAAGGGGCTCGATAGGACGACACAGTACGGGTGGGATTTAGCAGAGCTCGTGGGGAAAAGGTCCAAGTTGCGGAGGCCTTCTTCCCCATGGAGAACCGAGGAGAGCCATGGCTGACGCTGTTCCTCTACAGGATCGCCTCCATCCGGAGGCCCCGATCCGCCACTGTTACGGCTGCGGCGCTGACAATGCCAAGGGCCTGAAGCTCAAGAGTCTTCTCGACGGAGAAGAGGGGATTTGCACCTGGCGACCTGCAGAACACCACTGCTCCTATCCCGGTTTTCTCAATGGCGGGGTCGCGTGCACGCTCATTGATTGTCACAGCGCCTGGACGGCCTTCGCGATCGAGTGTCGGGAAATGGGCCTGGACATGGGGCGTGCCTCGGATCTGCCCACGGGCCTGACGCGAGCGATGAGCGTCGAGTTCCTCAAACCCACTCCGTTGGATACCGATCTGGTGCTCAGGGCAAAGGTGATCAAGAAAGGCCGCGCAAGCCGCACGATACAGTGCTCGCTTTACGCAAACGGAGACGAATGCGTCAGGGGTGAGGTCGTGATCGTGATGGGCGGACTCTGACAGAGCGGTTCCGCTCCTCATCCGTGTCCGCTTGAAATGGTTAGCGCTTGGTGCGTGTCTTCTTGGCTGCTGCCCGATGTTTGGCTGTCTCACGGTCTTTGAGCGCTTCGAATTCATCCAGCGTCGTCCATGAGCCGATATCGTATTCGTGTATGTCGCTCTGGAGCGTCGGGACGTAGTGCTCTTCCCACTGTTTTTCTCTTCTCGCTCGTACGATCAGGGTGCCCGCGCTCCAGATCAGCACGGCAGACCAGAACACGAGCGAAATCCAGCTGAACCACAAGAGAAAGACGTCGAGTTCCACGGCTACCCCCATCGTCCCTCATGTTATTCTGTACTACGTGCGCCGTTTCGCAAAGGTATTTGTTGAGACCGCGCGGAGGCCACCGTGGCGAAGTTGGCAAGAGCGTTCGTCCCGCGTAACGAGAGTGTACCGGACTCCGCGGAAAACTATTTTCTCCCGGAGCCGGTAATGATAATAGTCTAACGATGTACGCATTCAGCCGAGTTGGTACGCGTACGGCCACCTCCGGAGGTAGTGATGGAATCATGCAAACTGTATTCCTTGAGCACGTGCAGCCACTGTAAAGCGTGCAAGAGGTTCCTGGGAGATTGCGGTATCGAATATGAGTTTACCGATGTGGACCTGTTGCCGGACGAAATGAGGCAGGAAACCATTGAGGAGATACGGCGCCTGACCACCCGATGTGCCTTCCCGACGATTATTATTGGCGAAAAGGTTATCGTAGGGTTTCGGGAAGCAGAGATACGCAAGGCCTTGGGCATGCCGGAAACGTGAACCAGCTCCGCCGTCGTTGACAACCCGACGTTTCCGGCAACCGCTCCCCGGAATGGCCCCAACCGGTTGGAATCACGATGGAGGAGGTTTGGAGGGGGAGATGCGTCTCACTCTCCATCCTCATCCGGCGCCGAGCCGCCTCAAGCCCGGCGAACTATTACTGTTTCCGAGGGTGTGAAAGAGTCACAACGTCGCGCGCTCAGGTGACCATGCCGCATACGGTGGACAATGTTGGTGGCCCTCCGTTCGAGCCCCAATCCGGCCAGCGGAAAGCCGATCCTGGTGCCACGCCTGAGACGGGTACGCCCGCGGGAAAAAGCCGATACCACGATGTGCGGTTCCGGATGTTCTTCGAGCTGATGCTCAACAACTTCCGGACCTTGCTGCTCCTGAATTTCGAATACGACGAGGAAATGGACTGGTACGAGGTGAAGGTTTCCCGGGGGCAACAAGTGATCGGATATGTCCACGGGTACGGGAATCACGGTTGGAACCCGCAGGTGAACAACATCTGGGTTTCCAGGCGCTTTCGCAGGAAAGGCCTGGGCTCGCTCATGATGTCCAAGGTGGAGCACTACTTCGGACAGGTTCCTTTGCCCGGCACGCCGATTTCGGACAACGAACCCGCGCGCCTCTTCTGGAAGAACTACCTGACCGGCCGACCAAGCCTGAAGAGGAAAGTCGCCAAGCCCGCGGCACCAGCGTATCCCCTCACCGATGACGAGCCCTGATGCGAAGGGCAATCGGACTAGCGATCTAAAGAGATACCTTATTTCAAAGAGCTTTGCCCCACTCTGCTTATTTGAGAGCGACCCGGTATCCGGCGCGAGCCGCGGTCAGCATATGCGCGGGAGAAGCTCTCCCGACGGTTCCGCGAGCATCCTTGATCCGCCGATCTTTGTCTTGATGATCACCTTGGAAGCGTTCTCATGTGTCACGGTGCCAATCAGCGCTGCATCCTTGGCCAGCGGCAAAGCTTTGATGAGTTCCAGGGCTTCTTGCCCGCGGCCTTTTTCCACCACGATAACGATCTTCCCCTCGTTGGCCGCCTGGAGAGGGTCGATCCCGAGCATCTCGGAAGCCGCGAATACGGCCGAATCCACCGGTATGGCCGTCTCTTCTACCAGTATTCCCGTGCCCGACGACGCGGCTATTTCGTTTAACGTTGCGGCCAGCCCTCCACGGGTGGGATCACGAAGGAACCTCAGGGATGACCCAAGCTGGAGGAGCCGTTCCACCATCGGCCAGACCGACGCGGAATCGGATTCGATGCGAAAGTCGAAGGAGAATTCCGCACGGCTGAGCATCACCGCGATCCCATGATTCCCTACGGGGCCGGTCACCAGGATTTCGTCGCCCGGTTGAATGCACGCGAAGGAAGGGCGCACAGGGGTCTCGACGCGGCCGATTCCCGAGGTGTTGATGAAAATGCCGTCAGCACTCCCCTTGGGAACCACCTTCGTGTCTCCCGTAACGATCTGGATGCCCGCGTTGTCCGCTGCGCGTGCGGTCGACGCCAGGATCGTCTCCAGCGCTTCGAGGGAAAAGCCTTCCTCCAGGATCAGTCCCAGCGAGATGAACAGCGGCCGTGCGCCCGAGCAGGCGAGGTCGTTGGCGGTCCCGTGGACCGAGAGCGACCCGATGTCGCCGCCCGGAAAGAATATCGGCGATACCACGAACGAATCGGTCGTATAGGCGATGCTGTCTCCAAGGCCCGATAGCACCACCGAATCCGGAAGAGAACCCAGCAGACCCCGATCCAGCTTCGGGAGAATCAGATCGCGGATCAGCCGGCCGGTCATCTTGCCGCCGCCGCCGTGTCCCAGGAGGATTCTGCTCTGTTTCGCCATGCGTCTAAGCCACTCCGTATTTGTGGTATGCCGCGCAGGTTCCTTCCGAGGAGACCATGCAGGGCCCGACCGGATCTTCGGGAGTGCATTCCTTTCCAAAGAGCCCGCACTTGTCCGGGGTCGTGCTTCCGGTGAGAATGGCCGCGCAGAGGCATCGAGGATCGTCCTTGGCGACCGGAACCTCTACCGGCAGGTGCTTCCGAGCATCGAACCGGGTAAAGGTCCCGCGCAGCGCGAGCCCGCTCCCCGGGATCACGCCGAGGCCCCGCCAAACTGCATCGGCAGGCTCGAAAACCTCGTCCATAATCGCACGAGCTACCGGATTCCCGTCATTCCGGACAACCCGGCGGTAGTCGTTGAGTATCTCGGGGCGGCCTTCCGCGGCCATGCGTGACAGGTCCCGCAGGGCCACGAGGATGTCGAGTGGATCGAAACCAGCTACTGCACCGGGTTTGTTAAAGTCCTGCACAAGGTACTCGTACGAGCCCGCGCCGATGATCGCCGAAACGTGTCCGGGGAGCAGGAAGCCGTGGAGATCGTCTTTTGCCGCGAGAATCTGGAGCGGACGATGAATCGTTTTGAACGCGGGCAGGACGAAGAGGTTGTCCACCCCTCGAAGCCCAGCCGCCTGGAGCGTCGCTGCAACCGTCGGGATGGTGGTTTCGAAACCTACCCCCAGGAATACCGTGGGTCGGGGCGATTCCTGCAGTGCCCGTGTAATCGCATCCATGGGTGAGTAGACCACCGTCACTCTGCCCCCTTCGGCTCTGAAGGTCGTCAGGGAACCGAATGAACCCGGGACTCGCACGAGGTCGCCGAACGTCACGAGAGACGCGTCGTACTTCCTCCCGATCAGAATCGCTTCGTCTATGAAGCCCTTCTCGGTGACGCATACGGGACATCCCGGACCTGACACGAGTCGCAGGTTTCCGGGAAGGAGGCTCTTGAGACCCGATGCGTGGATCGCCATCGTGTGGGTTCCGCACACCTCCATGAATTGCATGGGTCGGCCGGCCGCGGCGCAGATGGTGCGGATCTCTCGGGCGAGCGCCTGGGCGGTTCGTTTCTCTTCGGCGCTGTTCACGCCTCCTCCTCTTCTGCAGTAGCCGCGGCGAGTTCTCGGAACAGGTCGAGGCGTGTCTCAGCTTCTTCCGCATCGAGCACTTCTATACCGAATCCTGCGTGAACGATCAGAAAATCGCCTAATTGCGCATGCGGCAGCATCATGAGGCTGACGTCCGCGTTCACACCGCCTGCGTCGACCTTGCCGGTTCCCTCACCGGTAATTGCGATGAGTTTCATGGGTATTGCCAGACACATATTCAAGACCTCTGAAAGACTCTGCGCGAGCGAGTCGCGTTTAGGTGGATCACGGTTTCCTTCTCAATCTCGCCCTGGCTGCCACCGCTTGGCCGATGGCGATTCCTCCGTCATTGGGCGGAACGGATTCGTGAAGGAGAACCTCAAATCCTGTTTGACGAAGTCGATCGAGGATGCGTTCCGTCAGAAACTTGTTCTGGAAGCAGCCACCGGTGAGGCCCACCGTCGTGATGCCGGTCTTGAGGGCCAGGAGTTCCATCGCATCGACCACGAGCGAAGCCACCGTGTTGTGAAAACGCGCCGCGACTCTCCCCGGTGACGATCCAGCAAGAATATCCCGAGCTGTTTCGAGAATCAAGGCCGCCGGATCGACGATAAGACCGTCCTTGTGGTGGAGCGCTAGAGGGTATGCCCCGTATTCATCGGCCTCGGCAAGACCTTCCAGCCACATGGCAGCCTGTCCCTCAAAAGTGACTTGCCGCAGAAAACCCACCGCAGCCGCGGCCGCGTCAAAGAGCCTCCCAGCGGAAGAGGTCATGGGGGAATTGATCCCCTTCCTGACAGCTTCGAGCCAGAACCGTGCCGCATCACGGTGCCGACCGAGCAAGGGCATGAACTCCTCTGCAACAGCGCCGTCCTTGGCCAGGAGGCCGGCAAGAATCCGCACCGGTTCCCGGATGGCCGCTTCGCCCCCGGGGAGCGGAAAGAGGCCGACATGGCCCATACGCGAAAAGGTTGTGAGATCGGCCAGCAAGAATTCTCCACCCCATATGGTCGCGTCGGTTCCAAACCCGGTGCCGTCGAAGACCGCAAAGAGCGCCGGACCGCTTCTCCCGTGTTCAGCGAGGAGACTCACCGCGTGAGCGTGGTGATGGAATACTTCTTCGACCGGGGCCCCCAGTTCGCGAGCCAGGCTGCTGCTGAAGTATTCGGGATGCGGGTCGACCGCGACGAGTTCCGGCTCTACCTCGAGATATCCGGTGAGCACGTCGATGGACTGCTTGAAATACTCCTGCGATACGGCCGCGGCCAGGTCGCCCACATGGGGGCCGGGCACGACCTGTTTCCCGGTCGCGACCGCAAGGCACCCCTTCAAATCACCGCCCGCAGCAAGAACCACCGGCTCGCTCTTGTTCTCGGTCGCTCCGCCGGACGATGCGCTCAGCCGGAACTCCCCCGGAACCAAACCCCGCGAGCGCCGGAAGACCGTACGACGCCCCCCGATAACTCGGAACAAGGAGTCATCGGCCCGCAGCACGATCTCGCGGTTATGTATGAGGAACGCGTCGGCCAACTCGCCGAGTCGGTCCAGCGCTTCTTGGTTCTCCCGCACGATGGGCTCCTCGGATCGGTTTCCGGAGGTCATTACCAGTGCTTCCAGGCGCTCTGCAACGGGGATATCAGGGTGCCTGAAGAGCAGATGGTGCAGGCCCGAGTACGGGAGCATCACCCCCAAAGTGCCGACGAACGGGGCCACGTGACTTGCCATCCGGTGCGTGCCGGTTTGCAGCAGCACGATGGGGGCCACTGCGGAGCCGAGCAGCGCTGCTTCCTCGGCATCCACGGAGCAGAACCTGCGAACCACCTGCATATCGGGCATCATCACGGCAAAGGGCTTTTCCGCCCGGCCTTTGCGTTCCCTGAGGAGTCGTACCGCATCTTCGTCAACCGCGTTGCAGGCCAGATGAAACCCGCCAATGCCTTTGACCGCCAGTATGCTCCCGCGCATGAGCAATTTGACCGCCTGGACTACCGGATCGCCGGGTAATAGGTTCCCGTCTCGGTCGATGAGATCGAGGCGCGGTCCGCATGCGGGACACGAGTTGGTCTGGGAGTGAAACCGCCGATCCTGCGGCGTCTCGTATTCCGCGTGACATCGCGGACACATGGTGAAGTCAGCCATGCTCGTGCGTTCGCGATCGTACGGAAACGAGCGCACTACAGTAAACCGTGGACCACAGAGCGTGCAAGTGATGAACGGGTAGAGATAACGCGGATTCGCCGCGTCGAGAAGTTCTTCGACACACGCAGGGCAAATTGCCACATCAGGCGGGATAGGGGTGATGCTGCGCTCACCGGGGAGGCTCGCTTCGATCCTGAACGAAGATTCTCCCAGCGGCGCGACATCCGTCACGCGGGTTTCGTCGATCCTTCCCGGGAAGGGGATCTCTTTGGGAAGCTCGTCCCGGAACAGCCGGCAGCGGTCCGGTGTGCCTTCAATTTCAATGTGAACGCCCGAGGACGAGTTCACCACCCAGCCGCTCAACCCGAGGCGTACGGCAAGCCGATACACCGTCGGTCGGCAGCCGATGCCCTGAAGAATCCCGGTCAAGACGATGTGTTTGCGGACCCGATCCCCGGAAACTGAGGATCGCGCAGAAGACTGCTCCACGGTTCATGTCCTACAAGCGCCAGCCCGAAAGCCCTTCACAGGATTGCGCTGTCAAGATTAAATCCTGATCCCTTCACTCCCAACCCTATCTCTTAGAGGGAGAGGCAAATCACCGGCAAGATGCCGGCTCCACTGGAAGCCCCCTGTCCCATTGGGAAGGGCAGGGTGAGGGTTCCCAACTTCACCGTACGAGTGCGAAATCTGTTACGCATCTGTCAACTGGTATCGGAGCTTGTACGATACCGGTTTTCGGCTGGAAAGGGAAGGGGGGCTCACGGACCAGACGGGTGCTGGTAGAGCCCGGCGAAGGGGCGGAATCGCCGGTCCTCGCCCCATAGCCGTCAACTTTCAGGACACACCTTCGTGATTTCAGCTAGATGCCTGAATGAGAGCAACGTCACCCCGGCGGAGGCCGGGGTCCAGAAGCCGTTGAAAAACCTGGATTCCGGCCTTCGCCGGAATGACGGACGGAGGAACCGCCCAGCCTTGGGCTAGCGCTTATGGGTCCTTGCCCCCCGCCTGCCTCAGGCGGGAGTCTGGGCGACATCGGTAAGGACACAGTTTCGGCCCAAGCACTTGCTTTCGTACATCAGCCGGTCGACTCTGCCCACCAGCGATCTCAGGCCGTCATCTCTGCGGGCCATGGTTCCACCCAGGGAGACCGTTACGCCGACGGATCCGAACTCCGTTTCCAACCGCGTTTTCTCCACGAGGGCCCGTATCTTCTCACCAAGGGCCTTCACCTGCTGCTCCCGGACATTGCGAACGATCGCGAGGAATTCGTCACCGCCCCAACGGCTGACGATATCCGACGATCTGAGGCCCGCAGCAATGCTCGCGGCCACACGCTGCAAGAGTCGGTCGCCTGCTTCGTGGCCGAAGGAGTCGTTGACCTGTTTGAACCGGTCCACATCGACGAAAAACACGCAGAACGGCCACTGATACCGGCGCATTTCATCGAGCCCGCGTTGGAGGTGCATTTCACCGTATCGGCGGTTTCCCAATGTGGTAAGAGGATCGACCAGCGCAAGAGCCTCCAGCTCTTGGAGTCTCCGCTTGGTTTCCCGAAGTTCCTCGTCGTCCGAAAAAACCTGGACAGCGCCCACGATTTCGCCATTGAGGTTTCTGACCGTAGACAGTTGCGTTACCACGGGGACCAACTGGCCGTTGTCGGGCCCGACCGCAGCGGTCTTCCGCTCGGTAGTTCCGGTTTCGTGTCCTTGCGTTTCGTTCGATGCGCCCGCAGCTGGGTCCGCTTCCAGAAGTCGGAGCCGATCGTGACGCAGGTTCTTGACGAGTGTCTCGACGTCGGAGGCAGCTAAAGCTTGCTCTGCGGAATTCCAGTAATAGATCAGGCTCTGCCGCCTGTCTACCCGGAACACTCCTTGATCGTACAGGTTTTCGAGCACAATTCTGTACGGCTCATGATTCGCCACCATGGGAAAAGGCCTCCCGACTTGCCGAACGTTCCTTCTGTGCGCGGTGGTAGACGGTCTTGAGGGACTGGCGCCCGCTGGCAGGAGTGCCGAGTGTCATGCCACGGTCCGTGGCCGACGCTATATCTCCTCATGTAGCTTGTATCCGCTGGGGTTTCGCAAGTCAAGTGAATTGGTCGGGGACTGAGGGAGTCTAATTCATTCCGATGCCTGCGATCGTCACCACGCGCATCGAGCAGGCGGCATTCCCGTTCAGCGCACACCTGCCGAGCTGTTTTGGATTCTGGGATCGGTGCCGGTAGTCACGTCAACCGAGAACTGCTGCTGGCCTCTCAGTATGCCCAGGCGGACGGTATCCCCTACGTTCTTTTCGAACAACACATTGTTAAGCTCATCAAATGTCGGGGTAGCCTTGCCATTGACGGAAAGGATCACATCGCCACCCAGGAGAATCGGGCGGCCCAAGTAGTAGGCGATACGGTCACCGCCTCTCAGGCCGGCTTTTGCTGCAGGGCTCCCGCTAGACAACTCGAATATCAAGATCCCGCTCACCGGGGACAATCCCATCTGTTTGGCAAGGTTCGGATCGATCTCCATGTATGACTTGATGCCGATCCACGGATAGATTGCACGACCCCACCGTATCAACTGGGCTGCTACCTTTTTGGCCTTGTTGATGGGCAACGCCAGGCCGATCCCCATGAACCCGCCGGACTTGGTGTAAATCGCGCTGTTGACACCGATAACCTGACACCTGGAATCGATCAGTGGTCCGCCGCTGTTGCCGGGGTTGATGACGGCATCGGTCTGGATCATCCCCATCATGGTACGGCCCTCGACGGCGAGGTCGCGGTTCAGTGCACTGATGAAACCCGACGTGACCGTGTGCTGAAATCCGAAGGGATTCCCGATCGCGATCACTCGCTGGCCCGGAGTCAGATGGTCCGAATCACCCACGGGTGCCACTGCCATCCCCGAAAAAGGGGTCACGCGGATCACTGCAAGATCGCTCCCCAGATCACGGCCAACGAGCTTGGCCTGGACCTTCTTGCCGCCCATGAACGTACATTCCAGGGTCTCTGCATTTCCCACGACGTGATTGTTCGTCAGAATGTGCCCGTCCGTGTCGATGACGAAGCCGCTCCCCTGACCGACCTGCGGGACCACCTGCATAAAGAAATTCAAGGCAAGGCTTTGCGCGACGATGTTCACCACCGCGGGGCTGATCAACTGATACGCCTTCATCACCACCGCTTCACTGCTCTCCAGGGCCGTGTACTGCTGGGGGGGCGGCTGGATGATCGTCGGGGCCGGTCGCCACTTGAGCCACATTCCCGCTATGACCCCGGCCAGGAATATGACCAGGACGGTCAGCAGAATGGGTAATCTGTTCGATTTGGTCATTGGTTCCATCCGTTCGGCCCGAATAACCCGCTGAAGCGCCCGCGCTGTCCCGGGGTGTCGGCCTGCTGGGGCCAGCGGAAGCCAGGAATCTGCTGCCGGAGTCCTTGCCCCGGCGCTGTATCGTCGATACCCAGCGGGTATTCGGTCCGCAAGGTAGGCCGGCCTTTCTTGTCAGGCTCGTAGTGAGCGAACCCCAACTGCTGGCCGGACGGCGAAAGGACCCTGATCGCACCTGGAAATCCGCCATAGCCGGCATTCAACGGCATGAACTGACCTTCGAAGGGGTTAGCGGTGCCCGCGGCAAGCGCCAAATAGTTGTCTACCGGGGAGACCGGTTTCAGTTCGCCGGTGGCCTCAAAATCCGGCTGAGCCTCCAGAAGCGCTTCACGTTTGCCCTTGCCGGGTACGGCCCCTTCGTCGAGGAAGACAATCCCGGGCGGAGGCTGATAGCCTTGGGATGGCTCTCTCCCGACCGCATGCTTCATGAACTCCATCCAGACCGGCAAGGCCGCTGTGCCTCCAAACTCGTCGCGGCCAAGCGAAAGCCTGGCGTCGTGACCTACCCAGACCCCGGTCGTGTACTTGGGATTGAAGCCCACGAACCACGCGTCGGTGCAATCGTCCGTCGTGCCGGTTTTCCCCGCGACATCCCCTCGTTTGAGGCGTCCCGCGGCTGCAGCTGTGCCCGAAACGCAGGCCTGCCTCAGCATGCTCACCATGAGGTACGCACTCGCAGGCGTCAAGACCCGGCGGCTGGACTGCCGGCTGACGGCAGGCCGCATCCGGTCCGAGCCGGAGAGGAGCCTGTCGAGAGGAGAAGTCGTGGGTAGATCGGGCTCGCCTTCAGATCGGTCCATCGTTTCTGGGCCGGCATGCCGTTCCTGGTCGTGCAGCGCCTGTGCCGCGAAAGGAGTCGCGTAGGAGCTCGGCGCCATCGTTGCAGACACCTCCAACGGCGGCTGGGTGTTGTCCTCCAGGACCTTGCCGAAGCGGTCCACGACCTTCTTGACCAGCACCGGGTCGATTCTCACTCCTTGGTTGGGAAAGACCGTGTACGCCGCGGTCAGCTCGAGCGGGGTGACCTCCGAGGTTCCCAGCGACAGCGAGAGGTGCTCCGCGAGGCGCGATCTGATCCCCATGTTGCGGGCCATGTGGATTGCCGGACCCACACCGATGTCCATGAGGAGTTTCACCGCAACCACGTTCCTGGAGTGTGCCAGCGCATCCCGCAGCGTTACCGGGCCGAGGAATCTACCGTCGGAATTGGCAGGAATCCATTCCCCTTCGCGCCTGTCCATTGCCACAGCGATCGGCTCGTCAACGATCAGGGTCCGAGGACCGTAGTTTCCCCATTCCAGCGCGGCAGCGTATACAAAGGGCTTGAACGCGCTCCCCGGCTGCCGAAAAGCCTGGACCGCGCGGTTAAATCGGGAGCGCTCGAAATCGACGCCTCCGACCAGCGCTCGCACGTATCCACTCTGGTTCTCGATGCACACCACGGCGCCTTGTGCCGCGGGCAAGCGCTGATGCTCCAGCGTCAGGCTGTTCTCGTCTGTTCCGGTGACTCTGAATTCCAGAAGATCGTTGGGCCGGTAGCGCACCGCGGAGCTCAGTTCCATACGAAACCTGACGTCACCGGGCAGCGCGAGCACGCAGTCCTGGCTGGCTGGATTGGTGTTTTTACCGCCGCGTTTTTTCGGGGTATGGTTGTCCACCACCAGCGCTGTGGTCAGATCACCCAATCGGTGCTGGTCCTTCCTGGGGCCTGAGAGAAATTCCTGAGCTTCGGCCTTGCTGAGCCTGCGAAGAAGGCCTCTAGGTCTCTGCTGGCGCTTCTCCCAGCCGGCGACACCCTTCAAGAGAGCCTCAGAGGCCTTGTCCTGGAGAGGCACGTCACACGTGGTCCATACCTGCAGGCCTTCGTTGTACAGGCGATCCTCGCCATATCGCTCGACGATGTACTGCCGCACCGCCTCGGTGAAGTAAGGGACCCTTTCGTACGGCGTGGGGAGGTTCTCTCGGAGCTTCGGTTTTTCTTCGGAGGCCTCACGGTGTTGTTCGTCCGTTATGAAACCGTTGCGGAGCATGGAGTCGAGAACGAATTCCCTTCTCTTGAGACACCGATCCAAGCTTCGAAACGGAGAGTAATGGGAGGGGTTCGAGACGAGTCCCGCTAAAGCCGCTGCCTCTGCGACGGTCAACGCTGCCGCGGGCTTGCCGAAATAGGTCCTCGCCGCGGCTTCCACTCCGTAGGCGCCCTTGCCGAGGCAGATTTCGTTGAGGTACACCTCGAGGATCTCTTTCTTGCTCAGGGTCTTTTCCAGTCGGAAACTCAGGATGGCTTCCTTGATTTTCCGCGTGATTTTCTTTTCCCTGGAAAGAATGAAGTTCCGGGTCACCTGCTGGGTAATAGTGCTACCCCCCTGAGAGAACGTGCCTGCCTTGAGGTTCTTGACTCCCGCCCTTATGACACCGTACACGTCCACACCGCCATGGGAGAAAAACCGCGCATCCTCTGCGGCGAGGAAGGCGTACACCACGTGGGGCGGCAGGGGATCGATGGAAACGGGAAACCGTTTTTCTCTGTAGAAGACGCCGATGACGGTGCCGTCTTCCGCGTAGAAGGTAGACACGGTCTTCGGCCGGTACGCACGAAGGTCAGGGATGTCGGGAAGGTCTGCTGAGAAATGGAGGTATGCGCCGAGCATCCCACCGAGGATACCGAAGCCGAGACCGACTGCCAGTAAGATCGGCAGCCCTGCGATCATCCACCCGAGCACGGGAAGCGCACGACCTCGCTGCCTGGTTTGCCGTTTAGATGTGGGCAACCCCTAAACCCTCCACTCAAGCCACACAATGAAAGCACACCCAACGCGGTCAGTTTAGGCCACGGCACGCTCCACGTCAAGAATTGGTACTCCCGAACGTCACCGACCGATTTTGTACGGCCGGCATTTGGGGCCGAGCCGTCCTTGACGAAGTCCGCACGATGATTTAAGCTCTCGCCATTGAAAGCGTGTCCGGGAGAGAACAGTGCGGGTAGGCCAAGGATTTGATGCCCACAGGCTGGTGGAAGGACGCAGGCTTATTCTGGGAGGCGAAGAGTTCGAGTACCCTCTCGGCTTGGAAGGACATTCGGACGCTGACGTCGTGTGCCACGCCATCATTGACGCAGTGCTGGGCGCGGCAGCCCTGGGAGACATCGGCATGCATTTTCCCGACACCGACCCGGCGTACCGGGACGCGTCGAGCATTTCCCTGTTGGAGACCATTGTCGAAGGAGTTATCTCGCTGGAATATGCTATTGCCAACGTGGATGTTACCATATTCGCACAGAGGCCCCGGATCGGCACTCGTCGGGCAGCGATCGTCGGGAATCTGGCGCGAGCCATGCGAATAGAACCGGACCAGGTCAACGTCAAGGCCACGACCACCGAAGGCATGGGTTTCGTGGGACGCGGTGAAGGGATCGCTGCTGCCGCAGTTGTACTCCTGGAAAGAGCCCCTCATGAACGATAGGCTTCCGGCGACTCACGTGCATGGTCGGCCTGGGAGGCGATCGTGCGGGGAACCGCACGGATGCGCGCGAGGCCTGTCAGGCAGCCTCGGCGGACTCGTTCGCGCATGCAGGCAAACAACCAGGACCGGCAAGATGCCGGCCCCACTGAACCGGAGCCAGTTGCACGTGAAGTGGCACGAGATGCTTGGTGCGGGTGGAGGCCCGTCCTACTTCGATCGGGAGGGTCGGTAGAGCTTTGGAAATACTTGAGCCGCTACGCAAGATCGGGCCATTACGGGAGAGGTAGATGGCGTTGAGAATCTACAATACCCTGACGCGACAGAAGGAGGAATTCCTGCCGGTCGAGTCCGGAAAAGTCGGCATGTACGTATGTGGCGTGACTGTGTACGACATGTGCCACATCGGTCACGCCAGATCCGTGGTGCTCTTCGACGTAATCTACCGGTACCTGGTGGACAGTGGATTCCAGGTGAAATACGTCAGGAATTTCACCGACGTCGATGACAAGATCATCAATCGGGCCAATCAAGTCGGGGAAGACTGGAAGCGGCTCGCCGAACGCTTCATCGTAGAATTCTACACCGACATGGACGCTCTTGGCGTGCTGAGGCCGACGGTCGAGCCGAGGGCCACGGAACATATCGATCAGATAGAAGCGCTGATCGGTCAACTCATCGATCGCGGTCACGCATACGAAGCGGATGGGGACGTGATGTTCGCGGTCAACAGCTTTAACGAGTACGGAAAACTCTCAGGAAAGAAGACTGACGAGTTGATCGCAGGCGCTCGGGTTGAGGTGGACGCGAAGAAACGCAATCCCCTGGACTTTGCCCTCTGGAAAGCAGCCAAACCCGGAGAGCCTCAATGGGAGAGCCCGTGGGGACCGGGCCGCCCCGGATGGCACATCGAATGCTCTGCCATGAGCATGCAGTACCTCGGCAAGGAGTTCGACATCCACGGAGGCGGAGCCGACCTGACCTTTCCCCATCACGAGAACGAAATCGCCCAATCCGAGGCTGCCACAGGTCGGCCTTTCGCCAAATACTGGATTCACAACGGTTTCGTGAACATCCGCTCTGAGAAGATGTCCAAGTCGCTGGGGAATGTTCTCAACATACGAGATATCCTCCAGAGGGTGCACCCCGAGTCCTTGAGATTGTTCTTGCTCTCCAGCCACTATCGGAGCCCCCTGGACTATAACGAAACCTCAATCAGGGAAGCGTCTGTCGGGCTGGAAAGGCTCTACGCGGCAATGGCGGCGCTCGACGAACTCGGTGAAGTGGACGGGAAGGCCCAACAATTGCCGGAAGAGCTGATCGACATAAGAGAACGGTTTTCGCAGACTATGGACGATGATTTCAATACTCCCCGATCTCTCGCGATCTTGTTCGATGCAGCCAGAGCGGTCAACAGGATTGCGACCCAGGCGCGAGGCGCCAGGAAGTTGGTGCCGTCTCGATCCTTGCTGGAGCCGGTCAAGAGTGAAATTCTGGCGTGTTCCCGTGACATCCTGGGCCTGCTCACGGAGGAACCCGCAGGGTTCCTCGACCACGTTCGGAAGGCACACTTGAAAGACCTCGGCATCACCGAGGAGGAGATCCTGAGCTTCATGGATCAGAGGTCCCAGGCGCGCAAAGATAAAGACTTCGCTCGGGCCGACAAGATTCGCGAAGACCTGGCGGAAAGAGGCATTCTTCTGGAGGACGGTCCAAAAGGGACCATCTGGAAGGTGAAGGAGCTCCAGCAAAGCTGAAGAGCGGTGCGCATGCGGACCGTACGCAGCGCTGTGAGGTGTTTCCTACTTGGAGATTCGCGTTGATAAACTGACACATTGGTACAACCCCGGCACGAGCCTCCAGGTCAGTGCCCTGGAGGACGTCAGCTTCATAGTTCCGGCGGGCAAGGTTCTCGGCATTCTGGGAGGTACCGGGTCAGGAAAGACGACCCTGATCAAGCACCTCAACGGCTTGCTGACTCCGACGCAGGGCAGGGTGCTTCTCGACGGCAAGGACGTGGAAACCTATGGGCCTGGCCTGGGTCGCAAAGTGGGCGTTGTATTGCAGCGGCCGGAGCGCCAGTTGTTTGACGAAACCGTCTTTCGGGACATTTCGTTTGTGTTGCGACGCTTCACTGCACTGGACCAGGCTGAGATCAGTCTGAGGGTCCGACGTGCATGCGAGCTGGTTGGGTTGGATCTGGAAGCGGTCGGTGACAGGTCCCCTCATGCGTTGTCCGATGGGGAAAAGCGCAAGACCGCCATTGCCGGAGTACTGGTGAACGAACCGGATGTGCTCGTGCTCGATGAGCCTGCTGTCGGACTGGACCCTCCGTCAATGGCCGATGTGATCCGTCTGCTCGATGGTATGAAACAGGCCGGCGATCGGACCATCGTGATCGTCTCCCACGACATGGGGCCGTTCCTTACCCTTCTGGATTCTTTACTGGTGCTCAACGCCGGACGCGTTTCGGCCTTCGGTTCACCGGGGGAGGTGTGCGCCGGTCTCAGCGACGACCCTGTGATGAGGAACTACCTGCCCCGGCTGGCGCTCCTGGTCCATGACCTCGCAGAGCGCGGCTTTCCGGTCGGATTGGATGCCTTCACCATCGAGACCCTGGCAGAACAACTGGTCGTTCACGCAGGGCATTCGGAGGTTGGCCCTTGAGACGGACGAGTCCGCTTCTCTTGTTGGTCCTGATCCTGGCGCTGGCGTATCCGGGTGCAGCCGAAAACACGCCGTTGCCCGTGCACGAAGTCGTCAAGAAAGTGCAACAGCTCTACTCGCGGCAATGCTGTTTCAAGGCGGAGTTCGATCAGGTGACGGTCAACGTGGCCATGGACCTCAAGGATCGGTTCAAGGGGACCATGTACGTCAAGACCCCGGGGCTGATGGCCCTGGAGGTTACCTCCCCGGAAATACAGCGCGTGATCATCAAGGGCAGGGCGTATTCCGTCTACCTTCCCAGCGAGAAGAGCGTGGTACACGGCGAGGTTCCCCCAGAAATGAACGTAGAGCATTTCTTCGGGTTCCTGTCCAACATCGGCGATCTCAACCGTAATTTCGCGATCGGGTACCCCGCGAAATCCCAAGAACGGGACGAAAACCTTTGGCTTCTGGAACTAACCGACCGAGAGAACAAGCAGGGAACCTATCGAATCGTCGTGGGGGTCGACACGCGCACGTTCGTGATCCGCAGAGCTGTGATTTACGACGCGCTGGGGAATTACAATCGCTTTGAGCTATCGAACCTCGTATTTTTGTCTTTCCTCCCCGACTCGCTCTTCGAGTTTTCACGCGACACCGGAACTGCCCAGGGGAAAGTCATCCCGCTGCTACCAAAGGATGACGGTGGCAAGTAATCGCTTCAATCTGATCAGCCTCGGATGTCCGAAGAATCGGGTCGATTCGGAGCGCATACTAGCAGTGATGACCGCAGCCGGCTTTACGTACACGGCAGATCTCTCCGCAGCCAACGTAGTGATCGTCAACACCTGCTCCTTCATCGAACCCGCGGTGGAGGACTCCATAGATACCATTCTGGAGTCCAGAGCGGCCAACCGCAAAGCCGTCCTGGTCGTCGCCGGGTGTCTCCCCCTCCGCTATCGAGAAGATCTCACCCAACCGCTCCCCGAGGTCGATGTGTTCCTCACGCCGGAGCGCATCGCGGATCTGCCTCGGCTCGTCGCCGAGATCCGAAGCAAGAAGGTAGGCCGCAAGGGGCGTAGCGTGGCGGTACCCACCTGCCCCGTCGAGGCGTCGGAATCAGCACCGATCGCCGGCAGAGGAAACCACACCGAGCGTGCCTCTCGATTGCAGTCGCCTCTTCCGGCCGCACCTCGCAGGGTGCTGACCACCTCAGGGTACGCCTACCTCAAGATAGCGGAAGGATGTGCCCGTTCGTGCAGTTACTGCACCATTCCACAGATTCGCGGGCCGTTGAGGAGCTTCGATCTCGCCGATTTGGTGCAGGAGGCGGAATTCCTCGCGGCAAAGGGAGCGAAGGAACTCGTGCTCGTCGCTCAGGACCTCACGAGCTACGGCCGGGATCGTCGCCAACGGTCGGGGCTCTTCAAGCTCGTGGAACGCGTGGGCCGAGTCAAGGGGATCAGATGGGTGCGCCTCATGTACCTCCATCCCGACCGTGTCACCAGCGAACTTACCGCACTGATCCGCGATTCGGAAACCATCCTCCCGTACCTTGACATCCCGTTCCAGCACGTCTCCAGCGCAGTCCTACGCGCGATGGGGAGACCGTGGAAAGGTGACCGAATACGTGGGTTGGTGGACCGGCTCAGAAAAGAGATCCCTGGACTGGTCCTGCGAACCACCGTGATGGTGGGGTACCCGACAGAAGGGGAACGGGAATTCCTTGAGCTGAAGGATTTCGTGGCCTCATTCGAGATCGAGCGTGTCGGGGTCTTTACGTATTGTCCTGAAGAAAACACGAGGGCGATGTCTCTGGGCGATCCACTACCCCAGGAAGTCAAAGAGGCCCGCGCCGACGAGATCCGCACCATACACGCGGCATACGCAAACCGGCGAAACCGCGGGAGGATCCATCACGTCGAACCAGTGCTCGTGGAAGGCGTGTCTGACGAATCGGAGTTTCTGCTCCAGGGGCGTACCTGGGACCAGGCACCCGAGATCGACGGCGTGCTGTACATCACCGCGGGAAACGCAGTCGCAGGCGAGATGCACACGGTGCGCATCACGGCCACCCATGGGCCGGACCTGTTCGGCGAGATTGTATAATCGCCCGGAGCCGGAAGCGCTCACGCCCTGTCCAACCCCCGGATACCGTCTCACCTTAGTACGTCATTTCATAGATACGGTCGCGGATTCCCGCCGGATGCTGTTTGTGTCAACCACCGCGGCCTCTGTCGCTGTATTGATGGGACAGGCGTCCGGCCAGTGTTTTCCGCACGGACCGGCAGGATGCCGGCCTCACTGAACAGCCAAGGGCAGGGACTCAAAGTGAGACGCCGTATTTGCGAAAAGGTGTGCTTAGCAGCCGAGACCCTGCCACACCCTGAGGACCCTTCTCCTCGGGATGGGACACCCGGAACCGCAGCTTTGCCTCAACGGTAGACGTACCAATAGAGCGCGACGGCAACAAGAGCGGCTGCCAAGACGACGAGTCTTATGACGATCACAGTCTCCATGAAGGCCATAATACGCGAGCCACGCGGTTTTCTGAAGGAAAAAAGACCAGCCATGGAACGCGTCCCTGAGCTCGGATGCCGGAACAAGGCTGGGGCGAAGCCGCAATTACCTAATTTAAAACTTTAATAAAAATATCTATCACTGTGTTTTTAGGATTTTTTTGTTGACATCAATTGCTCAGCTCTGCTATGATCCCAGTCAGCCTTAGCATGCGGCAGAGGATTCACATCCTCGTCACGACAAGAAACCAGGCGTCGTTTTGATTCGGTCACCCTGGGCACCGTGGCTTCGGTATGGTCTGGATCGCCTCCACACGGTCATCGGGAGAGGATAGCAATGAGGTCACCTGAAAGAAGATACACAACTCTCTGGCTTAGTTGCCTGCTGGTTGGGATTATCGGTGGTTCTGCATGGGCGGGTGTCTCCGGTGAGATAGCCGGCGTACGCTTTGACCCCGCAAACAAACAGATCACCATCGATTCCAAAGGGAAGGTGGGCAAGCACTTCGCCCGCGTTATGGCGCGGCCGAACCGGCTCGTGATGGATTTTGAGAACACCAGCGTGGGGAAGGTGCCAGCGACGATTGGGATCGGCGCGGCGGACATCAAGGAAATCCGCCTTGGTAAGACCAAATCCCGAGCACGGTTAGTCGTGGACTTTCAAGACCGACCTGTCCCCCCGTTCCATGTAAGGCGGGCCGACAACCAGATGCTCGTAGTATTCGGGGCAGCCGCAAGCGCGGCTGATCTCGCGGTCGAGGAAGAGCACGGGCCGCAAGGGATTCAGAACTCCGCGTCTGCGTTGGATCCGAAGGCGGTGCCCGCTGTGGCGCCGACTCAAGGCCAGGCTCCTGCCCAGAGGGTCGTGCAGGCCCCCACGAACCCGCAGCTCCCGTTGGCACGCGTTTCCGCCGGTTCTCCAGCCAAGGGGACAGCGGCGGGCGAGCAGACCGCGAAGAAGATGAACGGCTGGACGGTGGGGACCTGGGGCGGACCCGCTTCCACTCCTGCGGCGCAAGGAGCGCATGTCCGCGGCGTCACCATGGCGCAGAACATGGAGATGAACGGCCCGCCTGCAGCCCTGCCGAATCGCGGGCGCGGCGGCGCGGCACCCGCGCCTCCTGCCGCACGGCAGAGCATCCCGGCAACCGTATCCCAAGGGAACTCGGGCCCTGGCCCCGGACTTCCGCGAGAGGTAAGACCGCCCGTAACGCCTCCAACCCCTGACCCGCGCCTATTGGTGCAGGAGATCACTGAACTGAAGTTTATACAGGTGGGACACAATTCCCGGCTTATCATCAGAGGTGGCGATCACCTGGACTACCGGCTGGCCAAAGATTCTCCGACGAAATTACGCATCGATCTCATCAATGCAGAAATACCAAAGCTCCATCAGAAACCGTTGAGAACCGATCTCTTCTCCACCTCGGTTGAGATGATTGTTCCCGGGTCGCAGACGATATTTGTTCAGTTGAAGGACGCCGTCACGTATCAGGTGGAGAAGGAAAAGGGCGTCCTGATGATCGATTTCCCGCCGCCAAGGTTTGTGCTCAGTGCGGATCAGAAGAAGTCCGGCGGCCTTACCCGACCCCAGCCTGGGGCCGACTTGGGCGCAAGGGATACCGCTCAGCAGGCCCAGGCGCTCCGTCGAGAGGAGATGCAACTATTCCGGCAGCAAGAGATCGAGAAGCAGAATGAAGTCCGCAGACATTACATCGAGATGCTCCAGAAGCAGCAGGAGGAGTTCGAAAAGCAGCGGACGGAACTCCTCAGAAGATATCGGGTAACCCCTGAGCCGGAAGCTTTCTCAAAGAAGGTGTCCATGGACTTTCAGGGTATTTCCCTCAAGAACGCGTTCAGGCTGCTGGCGGAGCAAGCAGGAATGAACATCATCGTGGACGAGAAGGTTACCGGGTCAACGACTCTCCGTCTCTTCCAGGTCCCGTTGGGTCAAGTAATCGATACGATCCTCAACAGTAACGGCCTTGACCGAGAAATGGTCGGAAACGTGATGCGAGTCGGTCCAAAGAAGGACATAGCTGACTTGAAGAAAGAGAGGGCCGAGGAGTATCAGAAGCGGATGGACGAGTTGTCCAAACGCATCGCCGACGTCGGCAATCAGATTCGTGATAAGGATAAAGAGATCAAGACCGCGAATGAAGAGCTCAAGAAATTCACCGATCTCAAGCAAGAGGAAACCCCGGTGCCGCCAGAAGAGGTAAGGACTGAGGAGATCGGTGAGGCAGGATGCGACAAGATCCTCGGAAAGGACGTGTGCTTCTTCTACGCTCGCATCAAGCTGGTCTACGCAGATCCCGACCAGATTAGGAAAACCCTCGACTGCATGTTCAACATGAAATGCGGCCAGGTCGCTGGTGGGGTAGCGTCACCCTCGACACCTCCCACCCTGGAGCAGCGCGCGACTCAGGTGGACGAGCGGGGGTTCATCGGTGAGGCGAGAGAGGAGCGGATGAGGACCGAGCGAGCGGAACTTCGCCGGCAGGAGACACTCAACGTCCAGAAAGAGTTCGCTGCTACCGCGGAGCAACAACTGAGAGGCCAGAGGCAAGCTCTGGCTGCAGGTGAGACCCCATTCTTGGCGGAACTCATCAAGCATACGATCCTCTGGGCAGACAAGGACTATAACAGCCTGTTCATCAGAGACACTCAGGACCGGCTCCAGCAGATGAAGAAGGTCATCCTCAGCCTGGATATCCCCGTGCCTCAGGTCTCCATCGAAAGCCGGATCGTTCAAGTGGCTCGTGGATGGGGCCGAGGTCTCGGTATCGTCTGGGGCGGTCGTAACAACCAGGTCGGCCCGTACACGGATGCCAGGACCGGATACTGGGGCGTTGCCGGTATCGCTCCGGGCGCAGCCACTCCTACCGGTGCAGCGACGCTTGGTAACAATATACCGTCCCAGTTCGCGGTCAACCTTCCTGCGACGATCGCGGGCGGCACTCCGCTTGGCCTTGCCACTCAGTTCGGTATGCTGGCCGCCACGGGAGCAGGGGCCCTCACGGAACTCGACCTCCGCCTGACCCTTGGGGAGGCATCGAACCTGGTCAATACCATTTCGCGTCCGAAGGTCCAGGTGTTGAACAAGAAGAAGGCCAGTATCAAATTAGGCAAGCAGATACCGTACTTAACGACGTCAGCGTTGGGCACGCAGACTCAGTTGATCAACGCGGACCTCCTCCTGGACGTCACCCCCGAGATCTTTGCAGACGGGCGTATCCTTATGCAGATCAAGGTCACCAACAACACTCCTGATTCCCCGGGCGCAAACCCGACCATAACCACACGAGAGGCTCAAACGATCATGACGGTCAAAGACGGGCAAACTGCGGTGATCGGCGGCATCTTGACGAGCAGTGACACCAGTTCCAGACAGGGTTGGCCCGGCCTCATGAACGTTCCGGTTATCAATTTGCTCTTCAGCAACAAGAGTAAGGACACCTCTCTCAACGAACTGATGGTGTTCCTCACCCCGACGATCGTGAAACGTCCCCCCTCCGCTTCGTAGACCATCCACCCCCATCACCTTCCTGCATCACCCCATTCGCTCCCCCCTCCATCATGGAGGGAGGAGCGATCCTTTTTCGAACCGCAGCTGGGCCGTCGCACGGAAACCACACAAGAGGACCGCAGTTGCCCGAATAAATGTTTGATTGATGGCCCCCAAGGTCAACGAGTTGGCCCGGTCAAAAGTTTTAGCAACCGCTATAGATCACGGAGGCATTAAGGCTACGGGATGGTGTCACAGTTTGTCTTGAAGGGAGCCCGGATATCTGGCCGGGGGCGGGTCTTCTTTCCGCAAACCGATTTGCGGCTTCTGTCGCCTCGCTGCCATCTCGATCTCATCGGCGGGACAATCGGACCCGTACCTGGTTGCCTCTCGACAGTGTCGGAGTGCGACCTGATAGTTCTGCTCCACGAAATAGATCTCCGCGAGGGCAAGGTGCGCGGATCCAAGGGTTGGATCGATTGCCAGCGCCCGGTTGAAATAAACGATTGCCTCGGCCGTCCGGCCCGTCTCTGCGGCCACGAGGCCGAGATTGTACGCCATCTTGTATGCGTTGGGGTCGATTGACAGCGCTTCCTCGTACTGCCTGGCCGCTTCACCGTACCTGCCGCGCACATGGAGATAAGTCCCGTAATTGGAATGAGCCACGTAACAGGACGGGTTGCTTTCAATCACCTGTCTCCACAACGCTTCACCGTTCTCCCAGAGCTTTGCTTGTTGGAATGAGAGCGCAGCGAGGAAGCCGATCGCAGCGCAACATGAGGCCGCCTTGATCGCCTGCGCGGTCGGACCGGCAACGCGACTCGGCAATGGTTCACCGGAAATCCACTCCTTCCAGCCAGTCCGCCCCTGGTGAACGCTTACCAGATTGGCAAGCGCCGTCCATGCGAGTGCCGCGAGCAGGGCGGTCCCCACAGCAGCGAGGTATTGATAGTGGTTGGCCACATACAGTTCCCTCATGCCGCCAAAGGGAATGATACCGGCCGAAGGCATGACGTTGAGCACGTAAAACCCAGTCGCCCACGAAATCCCCCATAAGGGAGCGAAGCGGTGAAGCCAATAAATCAGGCCGCCCAGTGCGAAGCACAGGAGCAGGGGAAGCCACCATGCCAACGACCCTGCACTCACGTGGACCGGCGGATAGATGAAGCCCAGGCTGCTTGGTACGAAGAACTTCCACGCGAGAAAGAGAATGTTATAGGGAGCGAGCAGCAAACGATCCAGAAACGGGAGCGCGCGCGGAGCTGCATGTTCGGTGGCCGTCGCGAGAACGGTCCAGCCTATTCCGAGCGCGAGGAATGGTGCAGCCCGTAAAAGCGATTCCTTCGTGAGTTTTCGGTCGATGAGGAACCAGTCGGTGATCACGATGCACGGGCCGAAGACCACTGCGGTCGGTTTGGACAGGAGACTCAACACGCAGGCCGCAAGAGCCCCGACGTACGCGGTTCGCCGCCCGCCGGTGAGCCGGCAGCGCACGTAGCAGATAAGACCGAGGAGAAAGAAGAAGCTCGCCAGCAGATTCTTGCGCTCCGCGACCCAACAGATCGTGCTTACCTGCAACGGATGCACCGAGAACAGGCAGGCCGCGGTGAAAGAGATCCACAAATCGAAACGGAGCGCCCGCAGCAGCCACAAGACGGCCAACCCGTTCAGAAGGTGGATCAGAAGATTCAATCCCAGGTGAACCGCAGCAAGGTCTCTTGCTTCTGCGCCAATCAGAAGGTCCGCCATAAAGCTGGCAGCGGTCAGGGGCGCAAAATAGCCCAAGTGCTGCCATTTGTTCGCATCGTAGGCAAATATCTGTACCAGCGTCTTCAATCCGGGGGGCTGCGCGGCCTGGACCCAATCTGCATAATCCAGATCGATGATTTCATGGGAAAGGCAGGGGTAGTACACGCCAACCGTAACCCCAAGGAGAACCAATGCGGCTAACAGCGTTGCCGTTCTGGACGATCCCACATTTCCCGTGCTGCTATTCATGGATGACGAGGATCCGAGGCGGAGGATTGGTCGGGTGAAGAATCGGCTGAATGTCTCATTGGACCGCCGGTCGTTTCCGGGGCAGCCAATGCGACGAGCTTCGGCCATCCGGTTACAGGCGGCGATTTATCACATGCCGGCAAGCCGAGCAACTCAAAAAGTTGCATCGCCGCAAGGCCTCTTACCAACCATGACGGGGGGAAGACCAAGAAGATATGGTGGAGCGCTACACATGGTGGATCGCGTTGAAACAGAGAACAAACCGTCCCTGAGCCGAGTAGCAGGGTTCGATGCGCTTCGCGATAATGTGCGTTCAGGCAGGCAACTTGCCGGGGGCTGCGTCGAGGAGTCCTCTCTTGCACTCGGTTAACAGCGCCACGAAGTGGGGATCCGATGGAGCTTCCCGCGGAAGTTTGGGAACCACGGCCGTGCCGGAAATGCCGGCTGTGGCCAATCTTTTCAACTCCCGGGCCAAGAGCTTTTTCCGGTCGGTGGCGGCGGTCTTGACCGCTGCCTTGAACGCGGACCGGAGGCGAGTGAGGAGGTCGTGTTTGATGTTGCCGAGGGGAAGGCGCTGCATCAGGTCGATCTGTTTCAGGAACTCCTTGTCCGCGGTGAGGGTCTCGACAAACTCTCCCCAGATCAAGGCTTCGAGAAATTCGCGGTCGGTCTCGGACTCACGGTCCAGCGAGGAGAGGATCTCGTCCGCGGCTTCCGGCTCGGACAGCAGCCTGAGCCGGAAGCCCTTGGCGCGCTTCTGGAAATCCTCTCGGCGAAGGTCCTCCCGTTCTTCTTCGGAGAGGGTCATGCCGGTGGTCCTCTCCATGATCAGGTCCAAGGTACTGCGAATTTCAGCCAAGCTGCTTTCCTTGTTTCTGAGACCTCGGCAGGTCTCGAGTCTGTGGCTTTCTGTTTTAGCGGTACTAAGTACACGTATTCTCAAATATAGTCACGTACTCCCGTCCCTTCTGTGAGGGCAAGGGCCGTCTTTGATTGTAGCGACCGGCCTCCGTGCCGGTCGTTCAAGGCGGCCCGGCAGGGACGCCGGGCCCTACGGAAAGGGAGGACGGTGTGAGTGGCCGTGTGACACCGTATTGGCGAAAATGAGTACTAAGTCACGATTTCGCAAATACGCTGACGGTCGTGGGACAGTTCTTGGCTGTTCGGTGGGACAGGCATCTTGCCGATCCATTAAGAAATGACAGGCAAGATGCCTGCTCCACCAAGGCCCCCGAAATGTGCGACCGCATTTGCGAAACGTAGTACCAAGGACTACTCGCGGATCTGGCCGTCTCCGAGCACGATGAACTTCGTGGTGGTGAGATCCTCCACGCCCATCGGGCCGAAAGAATGGATCTTCGTCGTGCTGATGCCGATCTCCGCGCCCAGGCCGTATACGTACCCGTCGCTCATGCGCGTGGATGCGTTGACGATTACCGAGGAGGAATTCACCTCCTTCAGGAACCTCTGCGAGGCAGCGTAATCGTTAGTAACTATGGTTTCCGTATGGAGCGAGCCGTAACGGGTAATATGGTCGATGGCTTCGTCCATGTCGGTCACCACCTTTACCGCGAGGATCAGATCCAGGTACTCGGCCGGCCAATCCTCTTCCGTCGCAGGCTTCATAGATGCCACGATGGCACGTGACTGCTCGCACCCTCTAAGCTCCACCCCGGCTGCGGTCAGTCGCTCGGCAGCCATCGGCAGGAACGCGGCGGCAACATCTCGATGGACCAGAAGGGTCTCGAGCGCGTTACACACGCCAGGCCTCTGAGCCTTGGCATTCACCGTAAGCTTGACGGCCATCTCCAGGTCTGCCGCACGGTCGACGTACAGATGGCAGACACCCTTATAATGCTTGATCACCGGAACGCGTGAATTTGCCGCAACGAAGCGGATCAATTCTTCCCCACCTCGCGGGATGACGAGGTCGATGAGTTCTTCCAGTTGGAGCATATGGAGGATAGCCTCACGCTCTGTGGTCGGGAGCAGATTGATCACATCGCCGTTCGTCCCGTTTTCCGCAAGCGCCTCCTTGAACAGGTTCACGATGGCCACATTGGAGTTGATGGCCTCCGAGCCTCCTCGGAGGATCACGGCATTGCCTGCCTTCAGGCAGAGCGCGCCGGCGTCCGCGGTGACGTTGGGTCTGGATTCGTAGATGATCCCGATCACCCCAAGAGGTATCCGCATGCGTCCGACGCGCATCCCGTTGGGACGCGACCACATGCGCACCACTTCACCGACCGGATCGGGAAAGGCTGCGATCTCCTCCAGGCCCGCGGCTGTTTGTTCAATTACTTTGTCCGAGAGCGTCAACCGGTCCAGCATGGCCGAAGAGAGCCCAGCAGCCCGAGCACCCTCCAGATCTTTCCGGTTCTCTTGCTGGAGATAGGCCCGTCGGTCACGAAGTTTTGCCGCCACTGACCGCAGGATGTCCTCCTTGGCTGACATGGACAGGGTCGCTGCAGCTCTGGCTGCTTCATGCGTACGGGTTACCGTCTCGATCACTTTTTCCCGCAATGACATTATGTTCTCCGATTCACGGTATTTGCTCCCTGGTGGGCGGCACGCGCTCTCGGGGGCGACATGCCCACGGCTTTACTTGGACTTTCACGGTGTTGGGACGCCGGGAGGCCCATGCGCCCTCCGTCGAGGTGGACCGGTTCCCACCGCGGACGGAGGAGCATCCCAGCCAAAGTCGCGGACTCTGGCATCGTATCACCCTGATCCATCCCCGTCAATCCTGTCACCCTGTCTCCGGCACTGCCGTGAGCCCTCGGGATTTTCAAGTCCGTCCACTCTAGCAATCGCGGTCGGTTCTGGATTATTGTCTGTGGGTGAAATCCGTTGGGAGGGTCGTCCATGATCCCGATAGTGTCCATTGTAGGCAAATCCGACGTCGGAAAGACAACGCTGCTCGAAAAGATCGTCCGTGAACTGCGGACGAGGGGATACCGCGTGGCAACGGTAAAACACGACGCTCACAGCTTCGAAATCGATCACGAAGGGAAGGATTCCTGGCGCCATAAACAGGCCGGGGCAGTCCTCTCCGTTATATCATCCCCATCAAAACTCGCGCTGGTCACGGACATGGATCACGATCTCACACTGGCGGAGATTCGAGAAGAATTCATTCGAGGGGTCGATATCATCATCAGCGAAGGGTACAAGCGGGAGGACCATCCGAAGATCGAGGTCTACCGGCGCGAACTCAGGCGAGAGCGGCTCTGCACGGAAGACGAGCACCTCATTGCCATCGCCGGGGATCCGTCGGATCCCCCTAAAGACGTTCCCCTGTTCGATCTCGATCGGCCGGGGGAGTTGTGCGATTTCATCGAGGCTCGGTTTCTCAGGAAAGGTCACGAGCCTTCGTCTTGATTGTAATGGGTGATCGTTCGGGAGATTGCGTCACTCGTGATACGGCCGAGCCGCTCCGCGGCCTGCATGCGCTGCTGAGTGACCGCGGAATTGATGCCGACCACCCAAAAGCCGGCCACCATGCGCCGCCGGTTCTTCTTCCCATAGAAGATCGGGAGAGCCACGCACCAGACGTTGGTGAGGTATTCCGCAATATCCTGGGCAGTCCCCTGCTCGCGAACCCGATCGAGTTCCTCCATATAGAGGTTTGGGTCGGTGATCGAGTTCTGCGTGAATTGGGGGATAGGCTTGGATCGGAGAATCCGATTCACCGCGTCGCGGTCCTGGTTCGCCAGGAAGATCTTTCCGGCCGCGCCAGCGAAGATCGGGAGACGCGTCCCGGGTCTCGCGGAGATCTTGAGATCCTTCGCCGATTCCATCTGATCGATGATCAGCAGGTGGTTCCCCGTCGATATGGCCAGGTGGATATCCTCGTCCAGTTCCACGGCGAGGCGTTTCAGGTGGGGGCGTGCCTTCTCCACAAGCGGAAGTCGCACGTCGGCCTTGCCCGCGATGTCCTTGGCCGTGTAACCGCACGTGTACTTCCGGGTAACCGGGTCCCGCAGCACCCAGCCGGTTTCCTCCAAGGCTGCAAGGATACCGTGGGTGGTGGATTTGGCCAACGAGAGCTTCGCGGCGATCTCGCTGATCCCGGGGTTCCTGCCCGAGGTGACGATCATCTTGAGGACTTTCATCGCCTTCGAGACAATGGGGGCCGAATAGGCACTATGGGTTGAGTCTTGTCCCGCGCTCATAATTGTTGCTCTGTGTGTTCATTATGATGAATTAGATTTTTTGTAACCCGTCGCACGTAACTTGTCAATTGATTTTCGACAGCAAACGCCTTATTGCTTGACACCGTTTCTGGAGACGTCTATCCTGAACTCGACAGAGTTCCTGATACAGAACCTTGATCTGGTCTGCCATCCATGCTCCGCATACGAATTCGGGACGTTCGTCGCGCAACTCTACCCATTCGGTCGGGCAATGAGGGATGGATCGGGATTGCTCCAGCAGGCGACCAATACCATCTGGTCGTGCCGGTCGATACCCAGATCGCTCGCGGAGTCATGGCATGTAATCGCCCTACTGACGGCACCCCCTTTGGTGGTTATACCGGCTGGCTCTATTTCCGGTGCAGCCCTTACGAGGACGAGGGCAGTGACGAAGAAGCGCTCCGTGAGAAACAGGTTCGTCAGACCTGCGAACAGCTCCTCCGGTTCGCCGCATCCTATGGCATCGAGGCCGAACTGGACGCGGATGACGCGCCCCCCGACCCTAGCCACGATGAAAGCCAACCGGTACCAGCTCTGCACGCCGCCCAACTGGTCTGCCCCGCGTGCGGTAAGGACTGGGAGAATGTCGGCGCTTTTACCCGAGATGTCGAAGTCGAATTCAAGGCCTATCGGGCCTGCGTGGATGATTTCCGCCGGGGAGTGTACCGGTTCCGCCATCGATGCGGTGCGCTCGTGGAGGTCCCCGTGTGGCGCTTCGCGAGGCCCAGAGTGGGGGAGAAATCCCTGATCGGCTCTCACGCCTGCCCAGGCTTTTGCTTTTACGAAACCTCGCTGGATGCTTGCTCAGCCAGGTGCGAAGGGGCCTGCTATAGACGTATCGCGGAAAAACTAAAATCAAAGGCTGGAGGGTAGGGTCTGCCCGGGAGGAACCGCTCGCGATAGCTTCTGCTACCGTCCCCGGGCCATGACGCTCCAGCTCATGTTTCATAGAAGGAGGAGGAGAAGAAGATGCTCCTGCCGAAGTTCGAGTATCACGAACCCACGACTCTGGAGGAAGCCCTGCGCTTGCTATCGGAGCTGGGAGGGAACGCGAAGGTACTGGCCGGCGGCACGGATGTCCTGGTCAGGATGAAACAGAAGATCGACAAACCCTCCCACGTGATCTCCATCGCCCGTGTCCCGGGTCTCGACGCGATTACGCCGAGAGACAGGCACGGCGTGACTGTGGGATCGGGGGTGACGGCTGCCGACCTGGCCCGACACGAGCTGATCAGGGATCGTTTCACGCCTCTGGCACTAGCCGCGGGGCGGCTCGGCGCTCCCATGATCCGAAATCGAGCCACCATTGGAGGGAATCTCGTCAATGCGCGGCCCGCCGCGGATTTTCCGCCCGCGTGCATGGTGCTCAATGCCATCCTGAAACTCAAGAGCGCGCACGATGAGCGAGAAGTCCCGGTGAACGGCTTTTTCCGCGGTCCGGGTGACGCACTGATCGAGCCGCACGAGCTTCTCGTGTCCATTAATTTCGAGACGCCGCCTCCGTGGAGCGGAGGCTCGTACGTCAAGCTCGGTGCGCGCAAGACGCTCGAAATCTCGATGGTCAACGTGGCCGCGCTGGTCACCCTGGAATCGGCCGACGGCCCGATTACTGCTGCGCGCATTGCACTCGGCGCAGTGGCCCCGACGCCGGTACGAGCGTACGCGGCGGAGGAGCTGCTCGTCGGAAAGCAACCGTCCGAAGAATTGTTTCAGCAGGCCGGTGAAACGGGCGTGGGGATGTGCAGTCCGATCACGGATCATCGCGGGACCATGGAATACCGCTGCATGATGATCGAAGTCCTTACCAAGAGAGCCCTCCGACTCGCCGTTGAACAGGCCCGGGCCTGGAGGCCGTAGGTCGCCTCGGCGCTGACTTTGCATCTGAGGAGTGAAGGATATGAAGAGAATCATCACATTGACTGTAAACGGTGAGCCGGTTGAAGGCGCGGTGGAGCCGAACCGGACGCTGCTCAGTTTCTTGAGGGAAGATCTGGGACTCACAGGAGCAAAACATGGGTGCGGGCTGGGTGACTGCGGCGCCTGTACGGTTATTCTGGACGGGAAGCCGGTGAACTCGTGTCTCGTCCTCGCAGTTCAGGCTGACGGCAGAGAGGTGCTGACCATCGAAGGATTGGCGGACAACGGCAAGCTGCACCCGATTCAAGAGGCATTCATCGAGACCGGAGCCATACAATGCGGGTTTTGTTCCCCCGGGATGATCTTGTCTGCAAAAGCCCTGCTCGATGAGAGTCCCAAGCCCACCGAAACGGAGATCCGTACCGCGATTTCGGGGAATCTGTGCCGGTGCACCGGATATCAGAAGATCGTCGAGGCGATCCTGGCCGCTGCCGGAACCGCTCAGGGCAAGGAGGTGTCGTGAGATGAGTGAATTCAGAGTCCTCAACACGAGAGCGGCCCGGCTGGATGCCCCAGCGAAAGCCACCGGCCGAGCCAAGTATGCGGATGACCTGGCAATGCCGGGGATGCTGTACGGAGCGATTCTCCAGAGCCCCCTCGCCCATGCCAAGATACTGAATATCGACACTTCCAAGGCACGCAAATTTCCAGGCATTCGGGCCGTCGTGACCGCCAAAGAAGCCGGGCTCGTCAAGTACGGTGTCTCCCCGGCGAGGTACGACGAGACGCTGTACGCTCACGAAAAGGTCCGATACGTGGGGGACGAGATCGCCGCGGTCGCTGCTGTGGACCCGGCTACCGCACAGGAAGCGCTGGATCTGATCAAAGTCGATTACGAGGAACTCCCCGCGGTCTTCGATATGTTTGAAGCCATGAAGGAAGGCGCTCCGCAAATCCATGACGAGTTCCCGGGGAACATGAACGCAGAGGTCCACCAGGAGTTCGGCGACACGGAAGCGGCCCTTGCCGCTTGTGACCTGGTGGTTCATCACACGTTCCTGAACAAGAGGCAGGACGCGGCCTTTATCGAGCCCCATGCGTGTGTTGCCGTATTCGATCTCGACGGCAAGCTCACGCTCCACACTTCCACCCAGGTTCCTCATTACGTCATGCGTACTGTGGCCATGGTACTGCAGATCCCCGTCGGAAACGTCCGCGTGGTGAAGCCGTATGTGGGCGGAGGTTTCGGCCCCAAGTGCGAAGCCACGCCTCTGGAAATGAGTGCTGCGCTTCTGGCCCGGCACACGGGAAAGCCGGTGAAGATCACCTATTCCCGGGAGCAGGTCTTCTTGCACAGCAGGGCGCGGCATCAGTTTTACGCGGAGATGAGCCTCGGCGTGAAGCAGGATGGCACCATGGTCGCGCTGAAGAACAAGGCGATCCTGGATGGAGGCGCGTACACGAGCTTCGGCATTGCGACCGTTTACTATTCGGGCTCGCTCCTGGGAGGACCGTACAAACTCAAGGCGATGAAGTACGACGGGCAGCGCGTATACACGAACAAGCCCGCATGCGGCGCACAGAGAGGTCACGGAGGGGTGGCACACCGGGCCGCGTTCGAGCAACTCCTCGATATGGCAGCGGAGAAACTAGGCTTCGACCCGGTCGAGATGCGGCTCAGGAACATCATGACCCGCGGAGACATGACCATCAACGAACTGGACATGTCGAGTCTCGGGATGAAAGAGTGCGTCGAGGCAGTCCGCGACGTGTCGAGCTGGGAGACCAAGAAGGGTAAGCTCCCGAAAGGGAAGGGGATCGGCATGGCATGCGGCTTCTTCGTGTCCGGAGCCGGGTACCCCATCTACAGGTCTGACACGTATCATTCGACAGTCGTGATCAAGCTCAGCGAAGACGGCGGCATTGCTACGGTGCTCACCGGCTCCGCGGAGATCGGCCAGGGCTCGGACACCACCATGGCGATGATCGCCGCGGAAACGCTGGGGATTCCGCTCGAAAACGTCCGCGTCGTGTCCGGTGACACCGATCTGGCCGTTGACCTCGGTGCGTACTCCAGCCGACAGACCCTCATGACCGGCCACGCGACCAAGGAGGCCGCGGAGCAGTTGCGCGGTCAAATTGCCGCGGTGCTGGCCGAAACGATGGGTTGCGACCCGTCGTCCATCACCTTTCGCGACGGTGTCGTATTGTTCGACGGCGGACCCGGAAACTTTGAAAAGCTCAGGAGCCTGTACATCAAGGAGCACCGCGGGTGGACCGATCCGCCGGGTGGAGAGTACCTCACGTTCAGAGAAGCCGCTCGGTTGGCGTACCTGAAGCTGGGAAGCATGGTTGGCACCGGCAAATACAAGCCTCCGAGGCTGGGTGGATCGTACAAGGGCGCGGCAGTTGGAACTTCGCCCGCGTACGGGTGTTCGGCCCAGGTGGTCGAGGTGACCGTCGATCTGGAGACCGGCCAGATCACCGTTGACCGTATGACCGACGCGCACGACTGCGGCCTGGCAATCAACAAGACCCAGGTGGAAGGACAGATGCATGGTTCGCTGTCCATGGGGCTCGGTGAGTGTCTCTTCGAGGAGGTCAAGTTCGATTCCCGCGGCAGAGTCCTGAACCCGTCTCTCGGTGAGTACCGCATACCCACCGCTCTGGATATGCCCAACGTGGACACCATCCTCGTTGAGTCCAACGAGCCGAACGGGCCGTACGGCGCCAAGGAGGTAGGCGAAGGGGCGATCATGCCCACGATTCCAGCGATCCTTAATGCCGTCTACGACGCCACCGGCGTGCGAATTACGGAGCTGCCGTGCAGCTCTGAACGGTTGTACATGGCCATGAAGGCTCAGGAAAAGAAGTAGGGGCCCGGGTCGGGGAAACCCGGAGGGCTTCCCCGGCATCTCCGTAACAGCTCTCGTTCACCGAGGAACCTGTGGAAATGCTCTCCGGACTCGCCGGCTACCGTTCTACCCGAGGTGAGCATAGTGAATTTCGTATTCAACGGATTTCCCGACGCGTTTGACGGGAGCGAACTGACCATTCAAGATTTGTTGGACCGTACGAATGAAGACGATCCTGCCGTAATTGTTGAAGTAAACGGAAAGTTTGTCTACCGCAAGGATTTCAAGACCTTCAAGATCGAAGAGGGGGATCGGGTCGAATTCATCCATCCATCGTTCGGCGGTTGATGACTGCCGAGTTCTTGACAGTTCCTATTCTTCTGCTCTCACTTCTGATACCATTCCAGGCTCCGGAATAGGGTTGCAGCCGCGGGACCGGCAAGATGTCCGCCCCACCGAATCCCGATCGGATAAGAACAGGGACGGAGTCCCGCATCAGAACGCGACGCTCGAACCCCGCGTCGCACCGTGCCCCTCCCCGTTGAACAGGGGGCTCTCAGTGGCGCCGGCATCTTGCCGGTGATTTTCCGCTCCAGGAGAAGATGAAGTGAGGGCGTCAGAACTCCTCTTCTGACAACGCGACGGTACGAGAGGATTCCCATGGGCCTTGAAGCCAACGTTGCGCACGTGCACGAAGATCGTCCGGTCTATCGTACCGGCCTGCACTGGATCACGATCTCAGTTCCGCTGCTGGTTTCGCTGGGGGCTTTCCTGATCGGTTTTCTGAGTCAGAACAGCGAATTGTCGGGGCTCGCGGTCCTCTGGAGTGGTTTTGGTGGCCTCTGGGTGGCATCGTCGCTCCTGAGTTGGATCACCTCGGAGTTCGTCCTGAGCGAGGAGCGCATTCTCCTGAAGTCCGGATTCCTTGGCCGAAGAGCGCTCGACATAGGTATCGCCAAGGTGCAGGGCATCACGGTCAAACAGGGGATGCTCGGCCGGTGGCTCGGATTCGGCACCCTGACCGTGCGGCGGGATGGGGGCAGAGAGGATCGGTTCAGCCACATCGCGTCAGTGCTGCAGCTCGGCACGCACATCGCCGAGGCGCTGGGAAACCGCGACGTAGCGCAGCGCCGACGAGAGGGGTGATAGTGAACGGATCGACCAAAGGATATCTGTGTGTAGCAGCTGCCGCGCTGATGTGGGCATCGTCGGGGACCGCGGGTCGCGCGCTTTTCGAGGCGGGGATGACGCCGCAGGATCTCGTGCAGATGCGGGTTACGTTCGCGTCGTTGATTCTGGCTGCCGCGTTCGTGATGTCAGCGCGGCGGATGTTCCGGGTCGCTCCGAAGGATCTCGGGTACTTCGTGCTCCTGGGCGGGGTGGGCATGGCTTCGGTACAGATAGCGTACTTCTACACGATCAGTAAGATCCAGGTCATGGCCGCGATCCTTCTTCAGTATCTTTCGCCGATTCTGGTGGCCGTTTATGCAGTGCTGTTTTGGGGCGAGCGGCCCACAGCCGCGAAGATGATTGCACTGGTGATGGCGCTGTGTGGCTGCTATCTCGTGGTGGGGGGGTACAACCTGGAGCTTTTGCGCATGAACCGGCTCGGAATCCTGGGAGGACTGGCCGGGGCGATAACCTTCTCCGTGTACGCCCTCCTGGGTGAGCGTGCCATGCAGCGCTACCCCCCGTGGACGGTGGTGTTCTACGCGATGCTCTTCGCTGGAGTAACGTGGAACGTGATCCACCCGCCATTCCAGTATCTTTCCGCCTCGTATACCGCTCACCAGTGGATGTGGATTCTCTACATCGTGGTGGTGGGGACGGTCCTGCCGTTTTCCCTCTTCTTTGTCGGTGTGAACTACGTTCGTTCGACCCGAGCGACCATCACCGCGACTCTGGAACCGATCTCAGCGGGATTCATGGCGTGGCTGGCTCTGGGCGAGACCCTCGAGTTACCGCAGGTGCTCGGCGCAGCACTGGTCATTACAGCCATCGTGCTGCTCCAGCTCCAGCACGAACACGACCCCCTCGCGCCCGAAGTGGTCCGATCGCAGCAGCCAAGCCAGTAATCCAGGCTTTTTTTCTGGCACAGGCGTCCCGCCTGTCCAAGAATGACAGGCAAGATGCCTGTCCCACCAGGGCAACAGCAGGCCCCGATAAAGATTCCGGGCCTCGGCAGAATAGGGGATTGACGCGTCCACGGCCATTCTTGGAGAATACATCTGACGTACCGGCGGCCATTTTGCCGCTTACACCAGTTCTCGAAGGGAATCACTGCTTGGTTTCCAAGTGCCACTGCTGGCTTCTCCGGCAGTGCGATCCCGTTCGGAAGTGACTCTTGAAAACGATCATATTCAAGGCTATCGGTGGGGATCACTCTGTTGGACGCGAGGGCGAGCAGTCAGCGCTGGCGGGAAACCCGGCGCTCGGCCTCTTCAGGGCAATCCTGCCTTCGGGCTGTTTTGGTGGGACAGGTATCTTGCCTGTCACTCTTCCAGATGCGGAGAGGCGCGTATGAAGACCCCCGAACTGACCATCTATCGCCGGAAACTCCCTCACTGGAGGCTGGAAGGTTCGGTCTACTTTGTGACCTGGCGCCTTGCAAAGACGCAGACACGCCTCCGTCCTGAAGAAAGGACCTTGGTCGCTGACGCTATCAGGTATTTCGAGGGCAGACGCTATGAGCTTCTGGCGTACGTAGTCATGGACGATCACGTGCATGTCCTCGTGCATCCACTTGCAGACAATTCTCTGAAACAGATACTCCATTCCTGGAAATCATTCACGGCCAAAGCGCTCCGGGATGCGGGAGATAGGTCTGCACCGGTCTGGCAGGACGAATCCTTTGACCGGATCGTGAGGGACGACGCCGATCTGATGGAGAAGGCGCAGTACATTCTTGGAAACCCGTCGAAACGATGGCCCGAGACCGAGGTATATCCTTGGGTGGGGTGTGGCTCCTGGGAAACAAGGAGTGACTGATAGGGTGCGGAGCGAAGATCCAAGAGCGACAGGCAAGATGCCTGTCCCACCAAAATCCGGCGCCTTGGCGGTGCAAGCCTCTGCCTTCTATTCCAACGGGTTGAGTATCAACCTGCAGGCACGTCGTTCACCAGGTCTGCTCCTACGCGGAAGGCTGTCCGGTTGATGTCCACCTTAGCAGCGGAGACTCGTTCGGTGATGGCCTTGGCGAGGTCGTCCTCGGTGATGGGGAGAAGGCCGGCTCCTGCAGCAGCCCCCATGAGGATGATGTTCGCGAGGATCGGGCTGCCCAGTTCCAGCGCCCTGTCCGTGGCAGGAAGGAAGTAGGTCTTCGCACTGAGTGACTTGATCTTTTCAAAGAGCCGGTCGATGTCGGGGTACGTGAGGTCGCCACTGATCACATCCACCGGATAGACCGGCCGGGTGTTGACCACTGAGATCGTCGCCGGGTTCCCGAACTCGCCCAACACGCGAGCAGCCTCGCTCGGTTCCAGAGCGAGCACCAGATCCGCGCAGCGCGGCGGAATCAAGGGTCCGTACTGGCGTTTCTCCGAGATGCGCACGTGGCTCATCACCGATCCCCCGCGCTGTGACGCACCGTACGTCTCGCCGATCGTCACCTTGAGACCCTTGTCCACCAGGATCGCGCCGATGAGCTGGGAAGCCAGCACGTTGCCTTGCCCGCCAACGCCGGTCACCACCACGTTATAGGGATCTTTCTCCATTCAAGCCGACTCCTTTACGATCGCTCCCCGCGGGCAGAGATCCGCGCACACGCCGCATCCCGCGCAGATGGCCTCGTCTATGACCGATTTCCCGGCGGAAACGTCCCAGTTCAAGCCCGGGCAGCGAAACACCCGCGTGCAGAAGCGGTTGCAGCCGCACTCTTCGCCGATACACTTCGCCGGGTCCACGTGCACTCGGTACCGCCGAGGCGTCTTCTTGGCCCTTACCAGAGCGCACTCCTGCCTGAGAATCAACACCTTGGTCCCGGTTTCCTGGATCAACTCGAAGATTGTCATGGCCGCGTCGTCCAGATCGAACGGGTCCCGAATGAGGGTCTTGATCCCCATCGCGGCGCAGAGGTCCTCCAGCAGAACCGGCGGCGCAGGGTCCCCCATGGCATCGACAGGACTGCCGGGATGCGGCTGAAACCCGGTCATTGCGGTGGCGCTGTTGTCCAGGAGGATCATGAGGAAATTCGACCGGTGGTGCAAACCATTAATCAGCGCAGGGATCGCCGCGTGATAGAACGTCGAGTCGCCGCAGACGGTCAGTGCGGGCTGAGTCGCGCCCAGATCGTGCAGTTTGCCGAAACCTGAAGCCATCCCCGCTCCGGAACCCATCGCGTGCAGGGTCTTGGGCTGGCGGAAACCGGTGGGCAAGAAACCGAGCCCGTAGCAGCCGATATCGCCGAAGAGCACGCCGTTTCTCCCGTCCAAGGCCAGTGCCTTTTTGATGGCCCAGAACGAGGCCCGGTGTGGACATCCTGGACAAAACGCGAGGGAGCGGAACGGGGTAAAATTCTCCAGCGCATCCCTGGCCGATTCAGCATAATCCGCGTCGATATCGGGTATGGCTGTGCCGGTCAAATCGGCGATGACGCGGGTCATGAGGCCCGGGCTCAACTCACCCAGATCGGGAATCGTTCCGGACTTTTTCCCGAGAAACGTAATCCGAGGGAGCCGCTGATTGTTGTCCGCGAAGAGGGCTTTCACGTTGGTCTCGAGCACGGGGTCCACTTCTTCGGCAAAAAGGACCTTTTCTGCTGTCCTGAGACGCTCGAGTATGAGCTTTTCCGGGAGCGGCCATGTCGTGCCGATCTTCAGCAAGCCGACCCGAGCTTCGAGCCCCAACGTGTCGATCACCTCTCCCGAGAACAGGACCCCCGCTCCGGAGGCGATGACGAGCAATTCCGGGGTCTCAGGTCCGGAGTAACCGTTGAAGCGCGACTCCGCCAGCATGTCAGCAGCTTGCTTCAGCCTCCGGTGTGCCACCGGATGCGTAATAGACGGAGGTAGCGCGGAGAAACTCCTCGTCGTGTCGAAATAGGGCACCAGCCGCGTGCTCGGCAGCGGTCCGAGGATCACGTTTCCTCGGGCATGGGATATGCGGGTGACGCTTCGCACGATGCAGACGTTCTCGATTGCGCGGGACACCTCGAAGGCGAACCGGACCATCTCTTTGGCTTCCCCGAACGTGGAGGGCTCCAGCAGCGGGAGGTCAGCCAGTCTGGCAAAGACCCTGCTGTCTTCCTCGTTGGTGCTCGATATGCCGGCCGGGTCGTCACACACCACGATCACCAGACCGCCTCGGATGCCTGTCATGTTGAGGTTGAGCAGAAAATCCGAAGCCACGTTGAGGCCGTTCTGCTTCATGGCCACCAGGGCGTTCAATCCGGAGGTGGCAGCGGCCGCGGCCACCTCGAGGGCCACCTTCTCGTTGACCGACCACTCGACGTACAGGCCCATCTCTTTGGCCACTTCAGCAAGGGATCCGATGATCTCGGAGGACGGGTTCCCCGGATATGCCGCGGCCACACTGATGCCGGCCTCGAGAGCGCCGCGAGCTATGGCCTCGTTGCCCATCAAGAGGATCTCTCGCCCAGGCGCGTCCAAGCTGATCAGAGACATTCTGCGACACCAACCTTTCGCGGTACCTCGGGATCGACAGGTCTCAGGCCTGTGATGCCCGCTTGCGTTTCTGGAGAGCGGCTTTTTTCAGGTGTTCCAAATTCGAATCGGGGAAGGCGTCGGTCCTCAGCCTGCCTGTTCGGACCGCGTCCTCGATGAGACGCGTACCGAGAGAGGTCCTGACGATGAGCGTGTTCCACCCCGGCATTCCTTCGTACATGCCCACGGAGACATCAGCGAACTCACCGGTCATGTCCGGGCAGGTTCGGCACGATTCCTGAATCAGCGGCCGCAATTCGTCGAGCGGAACGCGTGTTGCGCCATCATCGGTCTCGACTTCCAGCACGTTCGCAGGCGGCGGAGGTATCTGAAACCTCTTGATCGAGGTGGGGCCGAACCGGGGAGCCAAGAACGCCGCGAAGTCCCGGCTCGAAAAAGCCCAGTTGCAGAACAGGCCCACGACCAGGGCGATCCGTTCTTTCAGATTCTCCTGCTTCAGATCGTACAGAGCCATCTTGCGCAGCGACCGTACCTGACAGGGGAGCCCGACCACGCCGATGCGGCGGTGCCCGGCGTCAAGGGCCTGCCGAACGGCAGCGAGGGAATGAGAACCGACAAATTTCGACCCCGCGGCAGCCTGAATCTCCTCCGTGGTGGTGGCAACTACGCCCCGCGCATATTCCTCACCGGGAAGGATACGGGTCAATACAGCCGAATCGATGATCCCTTCCTCGAGGGCCAGGAGCATGAGCGCGGTGACGGTGCCGCCTCCTTGCCCCAACGCTGCTACGGCAGGGTCCGCTGCCTGTGAGGAGATCACGCGGTCCAGATGCCCCAGTGCCTCGGTATCATGAGGTCGCTCGAACACCAATGCGCTGACCGCGTCAGGATCGAACTCGGTCATCGGGCAGTAACGGTAACAGCGTCCATGCTCGACGGTGCAGCGGTCGAGCACCACGGTCTTGCCCCTGAACGTCGTCATGTAGGGACATCCGCCCACGCACGCGCCGCAAGCAGCACACAGACCTTCATCGAGCACAGCACGCTTCAATGCATCCTGAGATGAGACACGTTCCATAAGAAATTCCTCGCGAGTGCCGGAGCCTATAGCCGTTGCCAAGATCCTTGTTTGATGCCCATGTCCGGAGGACTTGCGAGCCTCACTCTTGTGGAGCAGGCTTGCTAAACTGTCTCAAATTCCCGGAAGTGCTGGCAATGGTGCCACGAATCTCACCCTTAGCCGGTGTATCTCTCGCTCTGGCAGAGGGGACTCTCAGTGGCGCCGGCACCTTGCCGGTGATTTTCCTCTCCATCTGAGAGAGGGTTGCGATGAGGGCGTCGGATTCCTCGCTCGATAGCCCACTCACATAATGCATGAATTCGGTCGCGCTCTCGTTTGCTAACGACCTCAGTCGGAGAGATTCCCTGAGTAGCGGCCGGCAAGACGCCGGCCCCACTGAACAACCTGGAACAGGAAACCCAAAAGACACCCTGTTTCCGGACGAGCGTCCTCAGGCCACCTGATCCCGTGCTTCCTGAAGCAGGTATTCTTGGATCAGGCGGTTGATGTCGCCGTCGAGGACCGCGCTCACATTTCCAATCTCGCAGTTGGTCCGGTGGTCCTTCACCATCTGGTACGGCTGGAGCACGTACGACCTGATCTGGGAGCCCCAGGCAATGTCTTTCTTGCTCTTGTGTTGGGCGTCCTTTTCTTGCCGCTTCTTCTCCAGCTCCATGTCGTAGAGCCTGGATCTGAGAATCTTGAGCGCCATCGCGCGGTTCTTGTGCTGGGAGCGCTCGTTCTGGCACTGAACCACGATCCCGGTGGGGAGATGCGTTATGCGGACAGCGGAATCGGTCTTGTTGACGTGTTGCCCTCCCGCGCCGGAGGAGCGATAGGTATCGACTTTCAGGTCCGTGTCATTGATTTCGACGTCCAGATTGTCATCCGCGCTGGGATAGACGAAGACCGAGGCAAAAGAGGTGTGCCTGCGCGCGTTGGCGTCAAAGGGGGAAATCCTCACCAGCCGGTGAATCCCGACCTCCGCCTTGATACGGCCGTACGCGAGCTCGCCTTCAACGGAGAACGTGACCGACTTGATCCCCGCCTCTTCTCCGGGGAGTGTATCCATGACTTCGGTCTTGTACCCCTCGCGCTCGCACCAGCGGATGTACATCCTGAGCAACATCTCGGCCCAATCCTGGGCTTCGGTCCCTCCCGCGCCCGCGTGGATTTCCACAATCGCATCGCCCGCGTCTTCGGGTTGGGAGAACAGGCGCTGAACCTGCAGGCTTCGGATGTCCTCCTCGAGACACGAGAGTTTTTCCTCGACTTCCGAGAGCGCTGCCCGGTCTTCTTCCGCAAGAGCCAGTTCCAGCAAGACTTCGGTGTCTTCCAGTTCCCTGCTCAGGCCGAGGAACAGGTCCACCAACCGCGAAATCTGCTTCTGTTCTTTTAGAAGGACCTTGGCAGTTTCGGGATCGTTCCAGAAGTCTGAATTCTCTTGGGTTCTTTCCAGTTCGTTCAGGCGGGATATCTTGGCATCCAGGTCAAAGATAACCTCGGAGTTCGGTAGATTTTTCTCGGATCTCAGCCAGTTTTTCCTGGATTTCCAACATCGTCTTCTTCCTCCTCTGCCTGTAAAGGGCTTCCGGCAAAGGCTCGCCCTTCCAGCCATCTGTTGTACGGTGTGAAGCCCTCCGCATCCGCGGACTGCAAAGCTTCATCTACTATTCTGAGCTTGGCGTCAAGATTGTCAAGATAGTGGATCAACAATGCTTCTCTGGTGAGCGGTCTGACTGCGGCTCCAAACTCGGGCTCGCCGTGATGGGAGACGATAATGTGCTCCAACTCCACCAGCCAGGCCGCGTCGATGACTCCTCTTTCCAAGGCTGCCTCTCGAAGGAGGCTTACTCCCTGCACGATGTGACCGACGAGACGCCCCTCGACGGTTCTTCCTTGGCCGGCCGGGCTCAGCTCACGCGTCTTCCCGATGTCGTGGAGTATCGCCCCGGCGATGGCAATACCTCGGTTGATACTCGGTTCAAGGGCGAGGATCGCTTCCACCTTTCTCGTTACCGCCACCACATGCTCGACCAGGCCGCCGCGGTACGCATGGTGGATCATACGGGCGGCAGGGTATGTCTTGAGCGCGTCTGCGTGCAGGTCCAGAATGTACGTCATTAGTTCTGACAACTCAGCGGGCTTCAGGGTGCCTACCGCGTCTCTCAATTCCTGAAACAATACGTCGGGATCATGGGAGCTGCTTCTGATAAGAATCGCGGGATCGGGGACCTCATCGGCTGTCACGCGCCGGATCTTTTCCACAACGACCTGCTGGCGGTCCCGGTACGTCTCTACTTTCCCCTCCACTTTCACGAAGTCTCCGGGATTGAACTCCTGGCCCCACTTACGGATCGCGTCAGCCCACATCTTTCCGGCAACGGTACCAGTGGCGTCACTGAGTGTCAGGTCGAGGTAATCCTGCCCCGATCGGGTCTTTCGTATGTCCCGGGACATGATTCTGAAGAACTGGAGCAGAATGTCGCCGGCTTTCATATCTTTGACGCACAGGTGTTCGGGAGCGGGCGTCGGTTCGTTGCTCATCTCTCGCCTTCTCTCTCGTTGCCGGGTTGTCAGTCACTCAGGCCGGGAAGAAAGCCGCGGAAGGACCGGTCAGTAGCCCAGAGATCGGGGCCGTATCGCGGCAGGTACGGGATAGCTCGCCTTGGGACGCAGGGCGTCGAGACACTTTTCCATGAAATCCGGTATGTTAATCTGTTTTCCACCATGGAGGATCGCGTAGATTTCTCCGAGGATTGGCGGATGAAATCCTCTCTGGGAGGCTATCCGCTGGGCGAATCGGCACGCCTCGAACCCTTCCACAGCTATTCGTTTCTTCCGGTACTGTTCCAGCAGCGTCCGCGCGGCCCTCGACTTTCCGTGTTTTTCGTCCTTCTCCGCCAGTTCTCTGCCGAACTTCGCGGACCGTCCGCCACGGCAGGTTGCGAGGAGGTCTGCCATCCAGACTTGACTCTCCGCGTCGAACGTGTCGGGGGAGGCTCCGAGCAGGAGGCCGAAGTGTCGTATCTCCGCGGTGACAAGAGTCGCGTACGTGGCCAGGAAGTTCTCAGGTGCGCGTTTCGACCCTTCCAGGATACCGAAGCCGATGGCGTAGACGTTCTTGAGCGCGGCGGAAATGGTGGTTCCGACAACGTCGCTGGAGTACACGACCCGAAAGAGCTGGGTCTCCACAAGGGGCCTGAGCCGTTCGAAGGTCTCCGGATGCTCGCACGCGATCTGAGTAACTCCAGCGCCGCCGGCTATGATTTCATGAGCCAGATTGGCGCCCGACAGAACCGACACCCGCATTCGCTTGCCCAGCCGCTCCATTTCCAGGTGAGCCGTCTGGTCCGGGAGCAGACCGGTCTCGGGAATGAAACCCTTGGTCGCGATGACCAGGTCGCTGCCGTCCGGGGCCAGTTCGAGGATCTTGACGAGCGTCGAGTGGAAATATTTGCTGGGAGTCACAATCAGGATGAGCGACGTGTCCCCCACGGCTGCCATGAGGTCGGCTTCCGGTCGAACCGAACGCGGGAGAGACATGTCTCTGAAATGCCACGGATGCCGTCCTTCCACTGCGAGCTTTTCGATGAGGTCCTCTCTCGAATCGTAGAGAATGACAGAGTGTTCGGAAAGCTCCTCTTTCTTCAACAGATTCATGCCGATGTGCAGCGCAAGGGTGTACCCCCACGCTCCGGCATTGATGACCGTCATCGTATTGCGGCCGCTCAGGGGGTAGATCCGCCTATCCGCGTGGTACGCGTAAAAGCGAAGCAGGGGAGGATTCTTGGCTGTATACTTCCGCCGGAACAGCGTTACCCCAAGCGCGCCGCGAGCGGAGAGGACTCGCACCCCGCGATTGATGGCCTCGGGTAAGTCAGCTGTAATTACCGGATGAAAGGGTGGGTCTTTCCGGTACCGTGTCTTGAAGAAGATTTTCGTGTTCTCGATTTCCTGCTGGACCTGGCCCCAGAGCGTCTTGACGCGAACCTTTTCCATCCCCTGCATGGACTTGGCGACCAATTGGCTCGGATGGATCATCTTGTTCCGAGCGATCTCTTCGATAGCCCGATAAGATATCCTGTGGAGAGAAAAGGAATTCTCACGGGTCAGCTCGAATGGTTCTCCCACGTCGACGCTTACGTCCCCGAACACCCCTTCGAGGTTGTGCAACATCTTTTCCGCGTTGCCGATCCCGAAGTAGATAGGCAGCAATTGCCTCCAGCCTCGGGGGCACATGGCCGGAAGCGGAAACATGGACGGAGACACCAGGTGGCGATCTTCGGGAATGGCGGAATAGGAAATCGCCACCGGCACCAGCAGTGCTTTTCCCGTGGCCTTCACCGCGGCCACGACCCCGTGAGGAACGTAGGGCTCACGCAAGATGCCGTACCTGGATCGGACCGCGTATCGGCTGGTTCGTGCATAGAGCGCCTGGGGCTCGCCATGATCGGCCAGCGCCGCGCAATACCAGAGGTATGCCCGGTGCTGGAGCGGTGAGAATCCCTTGCCCAGGATGAGCGCCCTCAGCCCCTTCAACCATCGCGAGACCCAGCCTCTCGTCACGCTCCCGCTTACATGCATGATCGGCATGGGGAGTCCGATGCGATCGATCAGGTCCGCGGCCAGAAGATAGTCGAAGTACGACGTATGCCCCACGAAGAAGAACTTCGGACCCTCGAAATCAAGGATCTTGCTCCGTACCGCCTCCGAGACTGGCCGCGAGACGTCCCGGAAGAGCGTGCGCGTCAGATAGGAAAGGATGCTTCGCAGTTCGGGGTACAAAGAGGTATCGAGGGATACCTCGAAGTCATTCAGTGCCTTACGCAATTCATAACGGTCTCCGCGCGGATCGAACTGCTCCGCCAGTTCCAGCGCACGCGTCCGAACCCATTCCTCGTTCAGGGTACGAGGATCGAGAGGGGACACGGATTTCTTGAATTGACGGAAACCCGCGGTGGAGTTGAAGACATCAATAACTTGCCGGAGACTCATGACCGCCTGACCTCGGTACCGGCTAAAAGATTGTCCCTAAATAACGGCGTCTAATCAAGCCGTCGATGCGGATTCGTGCAATCCCCCAGTCGCTATTCCGGACGATGCCGGAATCCGGTTTTTTCGGATTTGCCGGTCACCGGCGCTGGCCGGGGTGATGGTCTTATCGAGTCCTGCAAGAGCCTCCCATGACCCGTTTCGGAGCGGCCCTCGCACGGTATCAATCGACGATTCCCAAACCGGGGCGTTCCGTACCTCTTGCCGGACCTCGGGGGCCGGCAGGTTTGGGCGCGGGGGCCGGTTGCATTCGCGGCGTCCGCTCGGGTGCGGGTTCCACTTCTTCGGGCTGGGTCCTGGGTTGGACTCTGGGCTGAGCTTGCCCGCCCACGGAAGACTCAGCCGGGGTAGGCCGAGCCGGAGGCGGCGGAGGAGCAACTTCCCTCTGTGCCGGCTGTCGCGATGTAGACGGTGGTGGTGCGGGTTGTGGAGCAGTGGCCGCCGGTTGTTCAGCACCGGAGAACTTCACGGAAACCAGGACGTGATTGAATATCGGCTGCATCTTCTCCATCACCGAGGACGGCGCCAGGCAGGAAATCCTGAGGAGCGTCTGCTCGTGCTTGTAGAAGACGATAACGATGTCCATCCAGATCTTCAGCTTGTCTTCGTATGCCTGTATGAAGAAATAGTGCGCACCGGCGACATCACATTTGAACGGGCCCTCGTCCATAATGCGAACCTGCTGGGTCTCCTGACCTTTCGTGCCGGCCTTCTGTTGTAAATCCTTAATAGCACTACGGAATTCCTGAAGATAGGCCTTGAGTGCGTCTTTTACCGGCTCATGCGCGGCCACGTGGATCTTGTTGCGGAAATTGTCCGTCAGGTCAGGGGCCTGAAATTGCACGTAATAATTCCCTTTGGGCCGGTCTACCTTCACCCAAGTGGCCGGATACTCCAGGGAAAATCCGTATTCCTCGCTCTGGAAGACCTTGAAATCTTCCGCCTGAGAGACCGAGGCGGTCAAGACCAGGCAACCGGTCGCCAGTGCAAGAACTACAGCACGACAGCTCATCTTCAGCAAGTCCATAGGGACCTTCTCCTTTCACGAGCGGGACTCGCGCAAAACAAGTGGCTATCATATCAGGAAAACGAGAACAGGGTCAACGCTTTTATCCCCCGGCGGCCTTGTCCAAGGCCCGCAGCTCACACTTGCCTCGCGCGATGAATGACCCGAAAGAACTTCCGGCGATCACGGTTTCCACGTGGACGGGGAACCCGCCGGTCATTTGTACAGCGATCCCCTCCAGCGAATTCCTTCGTTGGATAGAATCCTGATGAGTGTGCTAACGGCTACCCAGGCAGCGATCAGAACCCCTACGGGCATCGTGAGCCCATACGCCCAGTGGCCGCGCTCCTGTTGGATGATCACGGCCGCCGGGATAATCACCGCGGCCATGGCCAGCACGGTCACGACGAACAGGAGACCTACGGGGAGCGTCGCCGCGCCTGTCAACCACGCCATGCCTGACACAACAAATAAGGCAGACATCACAAGTAGCGCAACATAATTCGCGAAAAGACGGAGCACTTTGGGTATGCTCTTTTCCAGGGCTCCATAATAGGTCCTCTGCCAGAACCGGCACACGTCTCCCAGGCGATCGAACGGCTTGGTGCGCACCATTTCTCCGGCCCGCAATACCAGGAGCTTTCTCCCGCCTGCTTTGAGCACTTTGCTCAGTGCAACGTCTTCGGTGACCTCATTCTTCATTCGTGCCCACGTACCTATCTCTTCGTAGGCGTCTCTCCGGATCATGATGAAGCATCCTGAGGCAAGGCCCGCGGGATTGCTCTGATCGTTGACCTGATGAAGCGGATAGAAGAACGAGATGCCAAACGAGAGATGGGTGTGGACCGCATCTTCGATGAATCCCCGGTCGGTGAAGCCGGGCAGCAGGCTCATCATGTCGACGCTGTGGGTTTTCAAGAAACGAATCGCGCGGGGAAGCGTGTCAGGACTAAGTACCGCATCAGCGTCGGTAAACAGCAGGATCTCTCCTGACGCTCTCACGGCTCCTTGGAACATCGCGTGGGTCTTTCCTGTCCAGCCCTCCGGCAATGCTTCAACCGAAACGACTTTGATCCGCTGGTCCTCGCACGCGAGACGCTCCATGATGGCCAAGGTGCGGTCCTGGCTGCGGTCGTTTACCAGGATGAGTTCGAGTGGTTCGTACCGCGAGGCGAGGATCGACCGGGCAGACTGTTCGATGTGAGCCTCCTCGTCCTTGGCAGGAATGACGACGCTGACCAGCGGCGCGCCGTCGGCCGGGATCTGCTCGGTCGGCCCCGCCAATTTGGGCTCGTGCTTGAGAGCGCCCCAAAAGAGCATGTCCAGGCGCAGGACCTCGATCAGAACCACGATGGCGAACAGGAGACCCGCCCAGGCAAGCAGATCATTGGGCATTGGGAGCATTCCTCTTTATCCGGCTCTCTAGGTGCTGCTTTTCGCTAGTTCCGTCACGCATGTCGGAGAACAAGGTGGGAAAGGCGTCTTGCCTCTCCATCCAGAAATGACAGGCGGGTCACTTGTCCCACGAATAGAGCCAGTGGGGCCGCGGTGATGAACGTAGACCGCGTCCCACGGGATATGGAGCGCGGTCCGGCCCCGCTGGAGCATATCGACCCGTCTCCGGTCAGGTCACGCCCTCACCGGGGTCTGACCGTGACACGCCTTTGCTCACCGAAACCAATGCTTCAGCCTTTGAACCGGGCGGCTGACAGGGCCTTTTTCTTCGTGAGTTTGTCCGCTTCGGAATGGTCGTCCCTGGCCAGGCCGGATCGATGCATCTTCTCGTGCAGTATCGCGCGAAACCGGTGCGCCTCGGCATTATCCGGGTCCAGTCGAAGTGCTGCAGACACGTAGGCCTGGGCGTCGGCGTACCACCCGTCTGCCATGGCTTGGCGCGCTCGGGACACGTACTCACCGGCATGGGTCTTGTCGTTGTCGTACACAAACGGCCGTTCCGGGGAGTAGCTACTTTCTCCTTTTTCGTTCCAGGCCGTGACTGCAAAGTAGTAAAGCTGCGCTGGGCTCAGGTTGGCAACGATGAGCGAGCATTGGGATGCGTCCGTGAAACCCCAGTACTCTCCGCGTTCGGTTCCCCAGAAAAGGGTGTAATGCGTGGCCCCCGGAACCGGCGTCCACGAGGCCATAAGCCCCTGGCTCACGATCCGCAGGCTCAGTTCCTCCGGGGCCAAGGGTGGTTTCGTCACGGGTCGACGCTCTCCCCAGTTGCCGCAGGATGCCACGAGTACCTGAGCCAAGAGCAAAAGAACAAATGCTAAGCGCGAAACGATTCTGACCACTCTACGAAGCTCCCGCCCCATACACGCTACGGTAAGATCCCATAACTCAGCAGCGATCCACAGAGAACAGCATGGCAGTTTGCATAACGATTTCGTCCGGTCCTTTTAGAGCGTTCCAAACCGACATCGTACGCACGATTTATCCTGACCTCTACCGTACCCCCGGAAAGTTGCTCGATAAACGTTCCCCGCACGCCATACTGCCGCGAGCTTTGGGCTCGACGGTTCGACCGCCGCATAGTGTCAAAGAGGCTATCTTATGGATAGCAACTTCTCCGAATGTGTCAAGACCTTTGGTCCGCTTAGGCCTAAAGGCTCGTC
>JACRDG010000088.1 GCA_016218715.1 Desulfomonile tiedjei
GAGTGGAAGGATGCTGAGGCCCCATGTTGAGGAACATCAGATCGCTCTCCTCGCTGTCGCTCTTCATCCCCCATTCTTCAGGCCGGAATTGCGCCGCGAGTTCCTCTTCTTGGGCTTTTTCTTCGGGCAGCTCGAATATCCCCATCTCGGTCGCGCGCGCGGGGTGCTCTTTCCGAAGCGGGTGACCCTGCCAGGTCGGCGGCATGAGAAGACGCCTGAGATTCGGATGCCCCACAAAGGTGACTCCGAACATGTCCCAGATCTCTCGTTCGTACCAGTTCGCAGCAGGCCAGATGTCCGTGATGCTTTGCGTAGAGGGGAGTTCGCCGTTCAAGGCGACTTTGAGCCTCAAGTCTTCGTTGCGGTCAAATGAGAGGAGATGGTACACCAGGGAAAAAGAGGCGTCAGGTTGGCCGGTTCGGTTATTTCGGACCCTTTCGTCGATCGCGGTCAGGTCGTACAGCATCCGATACGGTCCGGAAATCTCGGATTTCAGAAAGCGGAGAACTGCTGGTAACTTGGCCTCCGGCACCCACAGAGTCGGCACATCGTCACGGGTCGGCTGAGACGTGAACGAGTCTTCACCGAACCGATCCGCCAATTCCTGTAGGGCGCTCCCCGAAAAATCCATCACCGCGGCCTCACTGGCTGTATTGGTGGGGCAGACATCTTGCCTGTCATTTTCTTGATGGACAGGCGAGACGCCTGTCCCACCAAATCGCCCGCCATCGGACACCGCACTTGCGGAAAGAAGCATCAGGTTCACGGCACACGCGAGGCGTGCGAACAGCAAAATCTACACTTCATCCGGGGACCGGAGCACGTCGACCTTCTGTCGCCACCCCCTCTTCTGGTCGCGCAGGGAAGGACGGGGAGGCCTCGCCACCTCACGTCGGCCCACAAAGCGGCTCAGAGGACGCCTCTCGCGGCCGACCGCCTCCCGGAGGAGGAGAAGACCTTCCATGAAAGTGTCGGGCCTGGGCGGGCAACCCGGGACGTATACGTCAACGGGCATGAACGTGTCCACTCCCTGAACCACGCTATAAATGTCGTACATACCGCCGGAGTTGGCACAGGAACCCATGGAAATCACCCAGCGCGGCTCCATCATCTGCTGGTAAAGGCGCCTGATGATGGGGGCCATCTTGATGAATACGGTCCCCGCAATCACCATAAGGTCGGCTTCTCGCGGAGTTCCTCGGATCACCTCCATGCCGAATCGCGCGACGTCGTATTTGCTGGTAAAGGCCGCGGCCATTTCCACGTAGCAACACGAGAGGCCAAAGTTGAAGGGCCAAATCGAATTCTTTCTGCCCCACGCAAGGAGATCCTCCAACCGCGAGAGAATGACACTCTGTCGAACGGTGTCGGCAGTGTTGTCCGCGGCTGAAGCTGAAGCGATAGTACCTCCTGACCAGATCATCGTTGGCATTATCCCCCTGTCTTCTCAGCGCATGAACGCCAGCCGAACAAGCCCGCGCGCATCGATCGAGACGTGCGAACAGTCTTGCCTGATTCGGCCTGAGCGCTGCTATCGCGGATCATTGCTGTTCTTGACTTGACGTGCAGGCTCGGCGCCCCGCAGATCCAGCGCTCCGATTCGCCACAGGTACGCCAACGCTGCAAGAAGAACGCCGATAAAGATGAGCACCTCGAGGTAACCACTCCAACCGACTTCCCGAAAGGCGCCCGCCCACGCCACAACAAACAATGCCTCCAGGTCGAAGATAACGAAAAAAACCGCTATCAGATAGAACTTTACGTCAACCCGTATCCGGGCGGAGTGTGTCAGGGACATTCCCGATTCGTAAGGCTCGCCGGTTGTTCGTTCCCGGTGTGCCTCGCCCAGCACGTAGGAGATGCCCAAAATCACTCCGAGGAGTGCAACCACCATCACAAAGTAGAGTGCCAGCGGCCACAACACAGGGTCCATCGGCTCATCCTCGATCCCGCTCGTCCTGCTCTCCGAAGCAGATGCTCACGATGCAAACCCGCTCCAGGAATCTGTGAGATAAATCTCCGATCCGGTACGGGACGAGTCACTCCGCTTTCCGGGCAGCAAGAGCTGCGGTTCGGTTAGAATACCGTCTCGGCGGCCCTTTGTAAAGAGCGGAGAAGCCAGAGCCGGCGGTAACGCATCGCGGGGGCATTCTCCCCTCGTCCCCGCCGTTACCGTCACGTTCATCACCGTTACTGCTGGGAAACGCGGCGGGCCTGAGGGGAGCTTTCCGCGAGCCTGGTTGCCAGACCGAGGGCAGCGGACAGCAGGGTGGGCAACCTGTCGGGACTACTATCGTTCCATACGAGCACCAGTTCCTGTGGTCGTATCATCAGGGAATTGATGCCGCGATGATGCTTCACGCAAAAAAGCCGCAGATCGGGGTTGAACACCCAGGGGGGAGACTCCCGCCTGCCGAACAGGGTGAACAGCAGCGAAAAGGCCCGGTCAGCCGGGAAGTCATATGTGCGCAGGGAGCGATTCGACGCGAACCCGCGAAACAACGTGCTCGAAGACCTGACCAGATGTGCCTCCGCTGGGAACTCAATCCCCTCGCCAGTGACAATGCAAACGGTCGACCGGAAGACCAGGGGGCCTCGGACAAGGTAGTCCCATACCAGAAAATCCGTGATGACGACGTTAAATCCCTGGACCGTACCTCGCAGGGTCTTCAAAATCTCGCCGTAACAGAATGGCGACTCTTTCGTGCCGGGAAAGATCACCTTGGGAAGAAGGAGTTCCGACAGGGCTGGAGACCTCTCTCTGGTGCCGTCGAATACGAGTCCCATCTTCTCCCCGACCGCGCGCCATTTCTTCTTCCACCTCGCTTCTATAAAGGCTCCGGCGATATCGCCGGCAAGAAAGGTTGTGATGAAAATAAGGCCGCACGCGGCGGCGACGAGGAGATGTACCAATTGATCCGTATCCATCTGCGCACCCTCGCCTCGGGGCCCGATCGGTAAATCCGTAATTCCAAGAAGAGCACCAGCAATCTTGTCACGCCCCGTTCCAGCGGAGGTCCCCCGCGGTCCCCCTGTTGTCTCCTTCAGGCCCGGCAAGACCGGGCTGATTCCTGGGCCGTTCGCTGCTTCTCCGTCAGCGCAGGCCCTCGTTCCCGCGGCACGAACACTTGTGGAAACTGCGGGATCCGTGCGGCAATGTATCAACTTAATTATAACAACTCGAACTCGGGAGCGTTATAAGAAAAAGGGACCCGTCCGGCGGGCCCAGACCGGTGGCAGGAATCACGAGGAGGCTGGGAGCCGCTGGTCTTGACTCGTCCATCAGTGGTGAGATACTGTGGTAACAGCCACGCAGGTTGCTTCACACTGCGATCGTCTTCTGTCGGCAGCCTACGCCGGGGCATTAGACCACCGGGTCACTTTCGGTCGAATCCCGTGCAAAGCCCGACGCGCTGCCTCCCGTCTTCTGAGAAAGCTCATGAGCGAGAAACGAGGAAGAGACTATGAATGGGAGCATCGGGCAGGGTAAGAGCTATCCGCTCGGCGCAACGGTTTACCCCGATGGCGTCAATTTCAGTGTGTTCTCCAAGCACGCTGAGGTCGTGGAGTTGCTGCTCTTCGACCGCGTCGATGAGCCGAAACCCGCCCGAGTCATTCGTCTCGACCCGGCAAAGAACAAAACGTACCACTACTGGCACGTGTTCGTGCCGGATATCGCAGCGGGTCAGCTCTACGGCTATCGTGCCATCGGACCCTTCGAGCCGCGGAGAGGTCTTCGTTTCGATCGCGACAAGGTCCTGCTCGACCCGTACAGCCGAGCGGTTGTGGTGCCGGAGAATTTCAGCCGACCCGCGGCAAGCGAGCCCGGAGATAACGCTGCGACCGCGATGAAGAGCGTGGTCGCCGACCCTCGAATGTACGACTGGGAAGGTGATACTCAGCTCAGAACCCCCTTTGCGAGAACCGTGATCTACGAGATGCACGTGGCGGGATTCACGCGGCATCCCAATTCGGGGCTCTCCTCGGAGAAACGGGGCACGTACGCGGGTTTGATCGAGAAGATTCCCTATCTGCAGAATCTTGGCATCACCGCGGTGGAATTGCTCCCGGTCTTTCAGTTTGACGAGCATGACGCTCCTCTCGGCCTTACCAACTACTGGGGGTACTCCCCGGTATCGTTCTTCGCACCTCATCACGGGTACAGTTCCCGGAAAGACCCGCTCGGTCCGCTGGACGAATTCCGAGACATGGTCAAGGCGCTCCATCGGGCAGGCATCGAAGTGATCCTGGATGTGGTCTACAACCACACGGCGGAAGGTGATCACGTGGGTCCGACCATCTGCTTCCGAGGCCTTGCAAACAGCGTGTACTACATTCTGGAGAGCGATCGGGAGGATTACGCCAACTACACGGGGTGCGGCAACACCCTCAACGCGAATCAGCCCATCGTGCGCCGGTTGATCATTGACAGTCTCCATTACTGGGTCGACGAAATGCACGTAGACGGTTTCAGATTCGACCTGGCTTCAATCCTTTCCCGTGACGAATCCGGCAAGCCCATGGACAACCCGCCCGTGCTGTGGGACATCGAATCCGATCCTGCGCTGGCGGGGATCAAGCTGATCGCCGAAGCGTGGGATGCCGCCGGCCTTTATCAGGTCGGGGGGTTCGTCGGCGATAGCTGGAAAGAATGGAACGGTAAATTCCGGGATGACGTGCGGAGCTTCTTTCGGGAAGACAACGGCATGGTCTCCCGAATGGCTTCCCGGTTGCTGGCCAGTCCCGACATCTACGGGTACGAAGAGCGTGAGCCTGAGCAAAGCGTCAACTTCATTACGTGCCACGACGGCTTCACCCTCAACGATCTCGTCTCGTTCAATGTCAAGCATAACGAAGCCAATGGGGAAGAGAACCGCGACGGCTCGGACGCGAACCTGAGCTGGAACTGCGGGGTGGAAGGACCGTCAGACGATCCCGAGAACGAGGAACTGCGCAATCGGCAGGTGAAAAACTTCCTCATCGTCACGATCGTCTCGTTGGGCACGCCCATGATTCTCATGGGTGACGAGGTGCGACGTACGCAGCGAGGAAATAACAACGCCTACTGTCAAGACAATGAAATCAGTTGGTTCGACTGGTCGCTCTTCGAGAAGCATGGTGACGTTCATAGGCTGGTCAAGCAGCTCATATCCTATCGCCAGCATCGCGGGGCCGCGCTGATGGAGTACAACCTGAGTCTCAACCGGCTCCTGCGGCACGCGCCCATCCAGTGGCACGGAGTGCGGCTGAACGAGCCCGATTGGGGCTACGAGTCACACAGCCTGGCTTTTACTGCAGGGACTCTGACGGGGAGGTTGCTGTTTCACTGGATGATGAACGCTTACCGGAAGCCCCTCGAATTCGAGCTGCCGCGCATCGACGGGTCACCGTCCGGGTGGTGCCGGTGGATCGACACGTCGCTGGAATCACCCCATGACATTTGTGCCTGGTCGGAAGCTCTCCCGGTGCAGGAGCAGACGTATGTGGTCGCGCCGCGGTCCGTGGTCATGCTCTTCGCGCGAGTTTCTCCCAGTACATCGACCTCTGTCCTTCCCATGACATGAATTTCGGGACTACACGGCCGATCCGCGCCTATCGCGCAATCATGATCCGGACCTGGTCCGCCGAATTCTCCAGGTGATCGGCAATGTCTCCGGTAGTCTCCACGAGTCTTACCATCAAGAAGAACGCCTTCGGATCCAGATCGTCGTCTGCGAAGAGGCGGATCAGCATAGTCTTTTCCAGATCGTCCGATTCTTTTTCCCGGAATCGGATCTCTCTGATGATGTCTTTGACTGCCTGGCGGTCCGCTTCGGTACGGCTTCTGAAGTACGTATGGGCCCGCAGAACCATTTCCGGGAGAAATCCCAGGTAATCCCCAACCTCTTTGACCAACAACGTGTATTCGCGCTCGATATCCCGCGGCAGAACGAGGTGGTAGTACGACATCCAATAGAGCGCGTTCTTGACACAATCCACGACCTTGTCCGCTTCTCTGAGAAACGCGAAAAAGACCGACTTCTCAACTGGCATGAGGAGCGAGGCCGGGAGGTGTGCCCGGATATTTCGCTTGATCCTGTCGGCTTCGGCTTCAATGTCTCGGATCTCTTCCTTCAAGAACAGGAACTGGTCCCTGTCGTCTTTGAAGTAGCATTCCACGGCCTTGACGAACAGCGGCCCACACTGGGCCACTTTCACCGCGTGGTTGAACGTTTTCTCAAAAGGCGAGCGAGCTAGTAAACCGAGAAAAGGGTTTCGCATAGGTCACCTCCCTGCAAAGACGGCCATAAGGATAACATAGATCACTGCCGACGTTGCCGCTGCTACCGGAACCGTGATCATCCAGTAGAGCATGATCTTCCAGAGTATTCGCAAGTCGAGCGCATCCATTCCTCTTGCCAGACCTACTCCCACAAACGCGCCGACCGCCGCATGAGTCGTCGAAACCGGAAGCCCCATCATGGAGGCAACAAGAATCACGGAAGCCGCGGAGAATTCCACAGTGAATCCGCGGACGCTCGTCAATTCGGTGATCTTCGACCCCATCGTCTCAATGACCCGGTATCCCCAGGTGCAAATTCCCACACAGATCATTGCCCCACCGAAGGCCAGCAACCAGATTGGAACCGGGGCCTTTTCCGCCACCGACCCCGTCGAGAAAATGTAGTAAATCCCAGCCAGGGGACCCATGGCATTGGCCACGTCGTTGGCTCCGTTCCCGAAAGCCACGTAGCTGGAGGTCATCACCTGGAGATACCGGAAGATCTCTTCCGCAACCGCAATATTCCACCGACGAAGCGCAAATCTGAAAGCCGCGGCGCACAGGAGGTAACTAACAGCCGCGACCATTCCGGGAACGACTGCCACCCAGACCCCCTCGATGCCGAGCTTTTGGCCCATCGGCGTATCGAGAAAGAGCGAAAGCGTCATGATGAACATCGTTGCCGCGACCAGCAGAGGACCGGTCCTGGCAGCGCCCCCTGCGGTGTCCATGCGCGAGAGTATCGTCCTGTCAATGAACTTGAAGATCAGGAAGGCCGCCACGCCGCTCAGGATCGGCGACAGCACCCACGACGTCACGATGAAGGCCACCTTGCCCCAATACACGATCGAAGGCCCTCCGGAGACAAGGCCGACCCCGATCATGGCCCCGACGATGGAATGCGTTGTAGAGACCGGCAGGTTCCTGTACGTGGAGAGACAGACCCACAGTGAGGCAGCGAGAAGGGCCGCGAGGAGAGCAAGGGCGATCTCTTTGGGATTGCCCAGGGCGCTGGTGTCGACGATCCCCTTACGAATCGTCTGAGCCACGTGCGATCCCACGAAAGTGGCGCCGAGGAACGTCAGGACAGTGGCTATAACAAGGGCCTGCCGTAACGTGATGACCTTTGCGCCCACAGCGGAAGCCATCGCGTTCGCGCAATCATTGGCCCCTATGTTCCAGGCCATGTACGCGCCCGCAAAAACGCTCAAAACAAGCAGGCTAGTTTCTAAGTTCATGTACGGGAGCTTTTCCTCTTTGGATCACCACCGAGGCACTCGTCCTCGTCTTCCCGGCAAACCGGAGAAATGAGTTTGCCAGTTTACCAGATCGACCGCACAGGTCAAACCTAATCCTAACGGATAGCTAACCGTTGTCTTACACAGGGCACTTGTGCGCTCAACCTGGACCACTGAAGAGGAACGTTTCTTCTCCCTCATTCCGCAGGAGGCCGAAATCCAGGAAAAAGAAGCCGGCTCCCGAGTTCCGTCGCGACGACGTGAGACCACGGGATTGATCCAGAGTCAACAGCGTGGATGAGTAGCTCTGGGAAACTGAATGGGTACACGGACAGCTCGCTGCAAAGGCGCCGCGTCGGATACCTGGCGGGGGCCGCGGTACCGCGCGTCGGTCATCGACAGAAGGCTTGAAAGCCGTTGCTGAATATGATTGAATTAACAAAAGGTCGCGGATGATCGCGTGATCCCGGGATTGCCGTGATCCACGATTTCTGTGAGTCCTCCTGGGACAAGCCCACAGGTTCGCGGTGCAGCACCATGAAGCTCCACATCCATCTCTACGCCTCTCTCGCGTCTCACCTCCCGGAAAAGTCCGACCGGAATTCGTGCTTCCTTGAAGTCGCCGACGGAATGACCATCCGGCAACTCCTCGAGCAGTTGGGAATCCCCGAGAATGCACCGAAGATTCTCTTCCGGAACGGCGTCCACGCGGAACTCGACGAAATCATGAAGGACGGGGATCGCGTCGCAGTCTTTCCGCCGATCGCCGGCGGCTGATTTCATTTGGCCTTGGGGAACCAAGTCTTGATGCAAGCTGGGGATGATAGTGACGGGGGCAGGGCTGGGCATTGCATCGGGACACCCCACATTCGTGCTGAACGACCCGCTGCCCGCAAAACGACTCGGAATCACGTACGTCGGTTCCCCGGAGGATGCGCAAATTCAAACGCAAGATCCAGGTATTGTATGGGAATGCCAGGGGTTCAAACCCTATATTGGTGCACCAACTCCTTTAGGTTTCCTCCCAAATCGGTCAAGCGCTGCGCGGCAGATTCCAATTGGCCTGTAGAATCTGTTGCCTGACGCATCGCGGCATCGATATTTGCCATGGCGCCGGAGACCTGATCCATTCCAACTGCCTGTTGTTCGCTCGATGTCTGGATTACCAGGGCCGACTGAGCTGACGCGGCGACGCTGCTCGAAAGCCTGGAAATGGCGTTGCCGGCCTCCTGCGATTGGTCGACTCCCGCCTGGACCGCCTTACTGCCCTGCTCGGTCGCCATAACTACCGCACTGACCCATTTTCTGGTACCCTCGAGAATGACTCGGATTTGCTCGGTGGCATCTCGGGACTGATCGGCCAGCGACTTGATCTCCTGGGCGACCACAGCGAATCCCTTTCCCTGGTCGCCTGCCCTTGCCGCCTCAATCGAGGCATTGACCGCAAGCAGGTTCGATTGGTCGGCAAGATCCTGCACCGTCGCGATGATGCCTTCGATGGCCTGACTCTGTTCGCTCAGTGTTACCACCGCTTCGCCGATTGACCCCATCTGTTCCCTGATCAGGGTTATCTTGTCGATGGTCCCTTCGGTTGCTTGCTTGCCGGCTTCAGAAACCTGAACCGCCTCTTTGGAGCTTTCGGCAACCCCTTTCGCTTTTTCATTGGCCAGTCTCGCAGCTTGCTTAACCTGTTCGACTGTAGTGCTCGTTTCAGCGACTGCCGCGGATGTCGAGGAACCACTCGTGGCGAGCTGAGTGGCGGTGGCAGCCACCTCGGCAGCCGAGGAAGTGAGAACATTAACGGCTTCAAGTATCCTGCGAATCTGCTCCTTGAGGTTGCTGACCATGGCATTAAGTGATGCGCCAAGTCGGCCGACTTCGTCGCTGCTCCTGGCATCAAGGGTCCTCGCCAAGTCTCCCTCGCTGATGGACTCGGAGAAGGTCACAGCATCCATCAGACGGCGAGTTATCCCTGAAGCCAGGAAATAACTTATGGCCAGGGCGAGCAGTGTACTTACAGTCAGTCCGTATACGACAAGGTCCGTCATAAAGTTCGCTGCACGCACTCCGTAACCGATCTGCTGGGCAATCAGGCCATCCGTTTTTTTCTTGAACGTTGTCATTATGTTCCTGAGATTATCCAAGCTCTTTTCCACTCGAAGCGAAGACACAAGTTCATTCACCTCGCGTATGGCTTGAGAATCCGACATGCCCTTGCGTCGTTCGAACAAGGGTTGGGCAAATTCCGCTTGCCATCTGCCGACCGACTTTGCTGCGTCATCGATTGCTCTTATTGCCTCTTGGTCGCTGCCCAGCGCACCTTTCATGGCAGTCAGATCCCCTGACAAAGTTGCCCGTGCGGTGTTGTACCGCTCTAAAGCCTTGTTGCTACCGCTCAACAAGTACTCGTGTACCCCGCTTTCCACTTCCGCGGCACTTCTCTCAACCTCCAGGATATGTCTTCCCAACTGCACGCCCCGGTCTGTCGATAAAAGAATGTTCGTCAGGATGTGAAGCGTCCAAATGCCTGCTATGCCGATAAGAATGCATACGAGCACCGGCAGAATAGATCCCGACATGATTTTAGGCTTGAGCCCCAGGTTTATGAACTTCATGGTAATCTCCTTCCACCTGAATGCGGTGTTTGCCACGAAAAGGGCTTCCGCAGTAACAACAGAGGGCTTCTCGATGGCGCGAGATTCTGGCACGTTCCGATCGCCTCCCGACACAAAACGACCAGAATCGAGAGGGATTTCAAAAATATGAGTATAGAGGAAGAGAGGGCTACGTCAAGAAGCAAAAATCATCGTTCACGGAAGTCGATTTAAGGAACAACGTGTGACCGGCCATGCCGGTTCGATCATGATGACTCGCTTTACGAGAAGAACCGGGCGGGCACGAGTTATCGACGGATCGGCACTCATGAAGCGGGCAACCAGGGCTCGATACAAGTCGAGGATGATTGCGATGGAGCAGCTCTGCGCATTGTCTCGGGATGCCCCACATTCATGCCGAAGATCTGCTGTCCGCAAACGACTCAAGATCAAGCGCGTCGGTTCCCCGGAGGATGTGCGAATTCCAAGGAAACCTCCAGGGCCTTTTCCAAATGAATCTTCCTCCGGTTAGCTCCTCGCAAGCAAGCCTCTCCGAGTTGGTTTCACTGGCTCCACCTTTGGTTGTTTTATCCTACCTTACCACCTTCTGGGAGCGCCGAAGATATCCCCCCATCGGTGACGGGCGCGTGTCGCGGAAAGGGTCCCGTTATGTCATGAGTGACATAACTACACCATATAATTAGACTTTTTCCCACTTTTCCCTTGACGGGGCCCCGCACGACAGTTACCCTGAAGTCGATGCGATGAATCCTTCACGCCGTACCCGGGGAGACGTTGTCCCAGGTTCGGCACAGCGGTCCGACCCACAATTTCCAGCCATAACCAGGAGAAGGGAGCGACCCGTGGACAAAATACTCAGGATTGATATGGGTGCGGCAGGCGGCCCCAAGGCCAGTGAGACTCCAGTCGGCCAGTACGCCGGAGCGGCGGGCCGGGCGTTGACGTCGGCCATCGTCGCCAATGAAGTTGATCCGCTCTGTCACCCGCTCGGCGCAGACAACAAGCTTGTCATAGCTCCCGGCATGCTCGGCGGCACGATAGCCGCGATGTCCGGAAGGATTTCCGTCGGATGCAAGAGCCCGTTGACGGGCGGAATCAAAGAAGCCAACGCCGGCGGCCAGGCCGCGCAGGTCATGGCGAGACTGGGTTACGCGGCCATCGTTCTGGAAGGCAAGCCCAAGGACGATAGCCTGTACAAAGTGGTCCTCAACAAGGACGGAGTGACGATTTCTCAGGACAACAGCCTGAAAATGCTGGGTAACTACGACCTCGTGGACAAGATGAAATCCCAGCACGGCGACAAGATTGCCTGCATCTCCATCGGCCCCGCCGGTGAAATGAAGATGTGCGCGGCCTCCGTAGCATTCACCGACATGGAACTCAGACCCACGCGGCATGCCGGTCGCGGGGGCGTGGGCGCAGTCATGGGGGCCAAAGGGGTCAAAGTGATCGTCCTCGACGACACCGGCATGTCCATGCGGCCGGCCAAAGATCCGGAGAAGTTCCGGGATGCCAACAAGGCATGGGTCGATGGCCTCAAGAAGCATCCTGTCACCGGAGAAGGCCTCCCCGCGTACGGAACCAACGTGCTGACCAACGTGCTCAACGAAGCCGGCGCTTACCCCACGAAGAATTTCATGTTCGGCCGTTTTGACGGGTGTGCCAAGATCAGCGGCGAAACCCAGGCGGCCACCGAGGTGGAACGAGGCGGCAGCGCCACCCACGGCTGCCACCGGGGCTGCGTGATCCAGTGCTCGGGCATATACCTGAACAAGGACGGGCACTATCTGACGAAGCAGCCGGAGTATGAGACCGTCTGGGCTCACGGCGGGAACTGCGGCATCGATGACCTCGATGCCATAGCTATGCTCGACCGACTTGACGACGACTACGGTGTGGATACCATCGAAATGGGCGCAACCATAGCAGTCGCCATGGAGGCGGGTGTGGCGAAGTTCGGCGATGCCCAGGCAGCCATCAACCTGGTGCATGAGGTCGGCAAAGGGACCCCGCTCGGACGTATCCTGGGGAACGGTGCGGGAATGACCGGCAAGGCGTTCGGTATCGAGCGTGTACCTGTGGTGAAGAACCAAGCCATGCCCGCGTACGATCCTCGGGGCGTTCAGGGTATCGGTGTGACCTACGCCACCACCCCCATGGGAGCGGATCATACCGCGGGGTATGCGGTTGCGGCCAACATCCTCAAAGTAGGCGGTTTCGTCGATCCCCTCGCGTCGGAAGGGCAAATCGAACTTTCGAGAAACCTCCAGATCGCGACAGCGGCTGTCGATTCTACCGGCATGTGCCTGTTCGTTGCCTTCGCAGTTCTCGATCAGCCGGAAACGTTCCAGGCACTCATCGACATGATCAACGCGTTCTACGGATTGAGCCTGACTGCTGACGATGTGGTGGCACTGGGCAAGTCGGTCCTGAAGAACGAACGTGAATTCAACAAGAAAGCCGGATTCACCGCGGCGGACGACCGGTTGCCGGCCTATTTCAGGAAAGAATTGCTTCCGCCGCATAATGTCGTCTTCACGGTGACCGACGAGCAACTGGATTCGCTTTTCAACTGGTAGATTCGTTTTCAGGCCAGTGTTATAAACGGGAGACAACCCAGGCGGGTGCTCCCGTTTGTTCTTTAGCAGTTACCAAGAATAGCGTTCGAGTGAATGCCCGACGGTTTCGGGGCACCCCCGGTACGAACACTCAGAGCCGTTACCCCTTCGTTCGGGAGTCCTCCAGACCGTCTTAGGAAATCGGTCAGAGAATTGGGAACTGCCATAATGACCACATCCAATAGGCTGAACCCAGAATGAGGCAATGATATGGACACACAGAACCTGGGAGATCGAGCCCAAGTGAAGCTCGATCTCACCTGCGATGCGCAAATTCTTCCCCCCTTCTTTCTCCTCCTGCAGCAGGGAGTTCGTTTCGAGGCCCGCGTGGGAGCGACCGTCGAGGAATTCTTGTGCACGCAACTGGGGATCGAGCGGCGGTATCTGAAAGAGAGAATTAACACGATCTTTCTCGACGGCAAGCCTGTGGACGACGCGGAGACCGCAGTGATAAGGGATGGATCGACCTTGGCCCTTTCCGCCGCCCTGCCGGGACTGGTAGGCGCTGCGTTCCGGAAAGGCGGATTCTACGCCCGTCTGCGCGAAGGCATTTCCCATGCCGATGAGGAATCGAAAGGAGCTGCCGGTCGCGGTCTCGTCACAGTGAAACTGTACAACCTCGTAGCCAAGGAGTTGGGTCCTCAACTGCTCGGCACCGGAGTTCTGGTAGAGACCGACGATTTGGAACAGTTCTTCGCCGGGAGGCCCGACGGTTTCTGGAGCCGCTGCCGGCACGCGGCCGTCGATGACCGCGTCTCTTCGGTCAGCGATCTCCGGCAAGGGGTGTGGTGGCAAAGACCCGCCCTGGTGAGGCTCACCGTATCGACGGTTCCTGCGGGTGAAGGCCCTAGCGCAAAGCCGGAGTCGCCATAAGCAGGGCCTTTCGGAGAATGGTTCAAGAGCCCCTTTTCCGCACAAGAGAAGGATTCCCCTGTCTCCGAGAGCAGTTGCCAACAGCCCCGTCTTTTTCGATTTGCTATTAGTCGTCTGTCGATCATGGTCTGGGTGCCACTGCCGGCTTGCCCAGCAGTGGTATCCAGTACGAGGATATTCATTGACTTTTTGGCCAAGCGAGACCCACCTCCTGGCGGTTCCTTCAGCTCAATCGTTCCCAGATCTCGGCAACCTCCAGTCCACGTTATCCCCGACACTCCGATTGCGACACCCGCCCCGTTGGCACCGAGCCCAGAACACCCCGTCCAAAACGGAGATCGTCTTGAAATCATTATTTGCGAATGCTATATAAGGCTGCAAAGAGACTGGCCCTTGTCAATGCTCGGGGGACACTTCACGGCCGCGGGCCCGGCGCGCGGACCACCGCGGGCGCAGGGGCACCCGCGTTAGCTCTCACGGGGGGATCGTCGCGGCGAGGACTTCTCATAAGGTCTCGGGGAGGGAAATGAATGATCATCGTCGGAGAAAAAATCAACACGGGGAGACCCCGGATTACGGAAGCGATGGCAAAGCGCCATGCCTCTTCTATTCTCGCGGTGGCCCGCGAACAGGCACAAGCAGGGGCGGACTTTATCGACGTCAATGCGGGGACGTTTCTGGAACACGAGGCCGATTACTTGTCGTGGCTGGTGGAGACGATCCAGGGCGAAGTGGACTTACCGCTGTGTCTGAGCACATCTAATGCGTCGGCCCTGTCTGAGGCCATGAAACGCCACCGCGGGGAGCCGATGGTCAATGCGATCTCGCTGGCAAAAGAGCGACTTCGATCGTTTCTCCCGGTCATTACCAGCCGGCCGTGTCGCGTCATCGCCCTGAGCGCGGCCGAAGGCAGCACTCCCGTACCCCTTGATGAGAGGATCAGAGCTAGCTCCGAACTCATCTCCATACTCACCGGTGAAGGGATACCGCCGGAAAAAATTTACATCGATCCCGCGGTTCAACCGATGGTCAAGGATTCCGGCACGGGGCTGGCTACAATCGGCACGATCCGGCAGATGGTCGCCGATTTCCCCGAAGTCAACACGATCTGCGGGATTTCCAACGTGTCGTTCGGGCTCCCCGCACGACCGTTCATCAATCGTCAGTTTCTGGCGTTGCTCATGACCGCAGGGCTCTCAGCGGCGATCCTGGACCCTACAGACAAGCACCTCATGGCAACGCTCCTCGCGGTGGATGCGCTCCTCGGCCGCGATGCATCCTGTAAGTCCTTCATCGACGCATACACAAACGGCCGCATCGCCGTATGATAGGCTTGCTTCACTCTTCCGGCCCTTACGAGATCGGGATGACCTTTTTCCTCCCCACCTCGATATCGTGCAGGGGAATGACGATGTCGGCCTCTTCGCGTATGCGTTTCATGCTCTCGTATGCCTGAATGAGGTTCAGGTGTACGCCCGGAGCGATCACTCCGCCGCTGGACGTGAAATTCTCCCCGTTGCAACACAGACCTGTGATGATGGCCATTCCCGCGGACGTCTCCACTGCCACCGATTGGCCGCCGGGGGTGTGGCCAGGTGGGAGGATCACGCGAATCCCCTCCACGATGGTGGCATCCCCTTCGATGGCAAGCACATTCACGTCGTCGAGGATGTCGGGATAGTACCGGTGATCGACGGGATGCGGATTGCGAAGGAAATCCAGTTCTGCCTTCTGGACGTAGACCTCGGCGCTGGTGCAGAGGGTGTCGTTTTCACAATGGTCGTTGTGGAGGTGAGTATGGATGACGATATCGACCTCTTCGGGAGCCCATCCAATGGTTTCGAGCGCGTCCTCGAAATGCATGACCGGAAATCCGAGTCGCTCCTCCAAATCTGGCGGTGTGATGAAATCTTCGAGACCTGTGTCCACGATGATCTTGCGGTCCGCTCCCTGGATCGCGAAAACGTAGATCGGCAATAGGATCCGCTTTCCGTATGAATGAAGGTAGGTCATGACCCCCTGATCGGTTTCGTTGAAGCCAACGGCGAGCGGGATAATGGTGTAATGCTTCATGGTTACCTCCACCCTATCTGTCCTGGGACAGCAAAGCCATCAGTCTCTGGCTTGGCTCGTTCGCAGAGATCCGACGTTTGCGCCTGTTTCAGGAGGCCTTGTTTGGCTGCGCTCCCGCATTCAGCAGGATCTCGGCCACCTCTGTTTGGTCTCGGGCAAGGGCATGTGCGAGGGCTGTCTTTCCGTGCTTATCCACTGCATGAACGTTCGCGCCCCGTTCCAGCAGGATTCTGAGCGTCTCGACATTGCCGTAGATGCCGGCCCACATCAGGGCCGATCTTCGCAACTGGCCGTCCAGAGCGTTCACGTCGAGCCCGTCGTCCAGAAGCCGTTCAACTGCATTGGAATCCTCCCTGATCGCGTCGAGGACGCCAATTGGAAAAACAGGTGCCTCAGCCGGCTCGACGGCTTCTTCAGGCGTTCCTTCAAGTTCCGATGAGGCCGAGCCGGCTTGTTCGTGCTCTTCCCGCGCTGTCCTCGATTCGGTTGGGACAGGTTCGGGGAGCCGTCCTTCGTCCGCAACAACCCTCCGCTCGCGCAGGAGGGACACATCCAGAGCCCCGACCTCGATGAGTTTATCCAGCACTGACTGCAAGTTCTGTTCGGTCAACCCGTACTTGTCCATGAGATCGCCGTCCGGTGCTCCGGCGCGAAGGTCACCGACGAATTGCGCAGCGTCAACGGTAAGCGTCGGGCGCTGCGGCTCCCTGAGAAATCCCCCCGCCTGGAGTCTTCGTACCGCGGCCCTGAGCTGCAAGCGAGACAGTTGGTACTTCTTCATCAATTCGAGTTCGTCGAGCCCAACCCTCACATCAGCCACTAACTCTTTTGCGTCGATTTCGTGAATAAACCGGGGCATGACCGATTCACTCGTGCCACAATGTTGCCCGGAGCCGGGACGAATGCCGGGCTTCTAGGGAGTGTAGCACATTGCCGGTGTTTCGGTAAGCATTGTGCGACCGAGAAAGAGCCGTCCGGAGACAGCTTCCTGCGAAGAAAGGTTTACTCCTTGAACCAAGCCTTGTGTGCCCCCTATCGAGAGGGTAGAATCGAAACAGCCGGTCGGCTGATCCCTCGTACCGTGGAAAGGAGACTTCCCTATCATGGGCCGCGATGATGACAAAACCATTAAAGAACTCGACAAGAATTTCGAGCTGCTCCTTACCAACGCCTCTGGCGCCGCGAATCTCCAACGGATGAAGCAGGACGACAGGATATGGAGAGTGAAAGATCCGATCGGGTACAAGAAAGACATGGAAGATATGTGTAGAGCGATGTTCGGCGAAGCGTGGCTCGTTGAATACGAGGCCTTGCTGCGGGATGAGTTTCCTGAGGAATTCGAGAAATCCGATTGAAATCGGATCATCCTGAAACGACTAATACCAATGCGCGATCGAAGGGGTGGTACGGCAATGCGGACGCGACGACCACCCTCGCGGCTTGATGGTCCGTCAAAGTGCCGGACTCGTGCTATTTTCCCCGTCTCGCGAAGAAACTCCGTTTGCCAGGGGTCACCTTGGCCCCTTCCAACTCGGCAAGCTGGCGGAGAAGATCTTCCACCTGCTTATCGACTTTTTTGGGCGTCTCGATGTAAACCACCACGATCAGGTCTCCTCGGCCGCGTCCCCGCAGGTGAGGGATTCCTCTGCCACTGATGCGAAAGTCCTGCCCTGACTGGGTTCCCGCCGGCACCTCCATCTTGTCCTGGCCTTCCAGGGTGGGGATCTCGACTTCGCCGCCCAGCACCGCGACGCTGTACGAAATCGGAAGCCCCACAATCACGTCATCGTCCTGCCGCCGAAACACCTCGTGCGGGGCCTGGTGAATGACCACGTACAGATCTCCCGGAGCCGCGCCGGGTTCGCCGGGTTCACCTTCCCCGTTGAGCCTGAGCCGAGATCCGGTCTCAACCCCGGCCGGCACCTTCAGGCTGAGTTTCCTTTTTTTCAGGAAGCGTCCCAATCCCCGGCACGATCGACACGGGTCGGTGATGACGGTACCGCTCCCCTGACACGTGGGGCAGGTCGTGCTTATGGAGAAAAAACCCTGAGAGCGAGTCACCTGGCCGCGGCCGTTGCACATCTGGCAGACCCCGGGTTCGGCTCCACCGCTCGATCCCGTGCCGTGGCACTCCTCGCACACTTCATGCCGCGGGACTTCGATCTCGGTCTCCTTGCCGAAGACTGCGTCCATGAAACCGATGGTAAGATCGTACCGCAGGTCTGCTCCGCGTCTTGGGCCCCGACGCTGACCACCCCTCGATCCGAAACCGAAAAACTCCTCGAAGATGTCGCCGAACGAGGAGAAGATATCCTGAAAATCCCGGAAACCGGTAAATCCCGTCTGTTGCAATCCTGCGTGGCCGAACCGGTCGTAGAGTTGGCGCTTTTCCGTGTCACTCAAGACCTCATAGGCTTCAGCCGCTTCCTTGAACTTCTCTTCGGCTTCTTTGTCACCAGGGTTGCGGTCAGGGTGGTACTTCAAGGCAAGCTTTCGATAGGCCTTCTTGATTTCTTCGGGACTCGCGGTCTTCGGTACCTGAAGAATTTCATAATAGTCGGTCTTGGTCATTCGCACGAACCCATAGGGGAGGATTATGGACGCGGCGAGAACAATCGTCGCGCCAAGATATCTATATAAGCACTCTCGTCCATCTTGTCATCCCGGCGGCGGATATTTTTCTCTAAAAAGCTATGCCTGGGTTCCTTCGGGAAGATGGCTCGGGGTTTCTGTACAGCTTCCTTTGTCCTCAGTCCCGGGAAGCTCCCCTTCTTTCGTCAATAGATCGATGACGCAGGCGGTTCGGAACTGACAATAGATCCGCGGACTGTGGCAACGGGCGCACCTGCGGCACATGTACTTTGCATCTTTTTGGCAATAGAAAGGAGCTTCCCTTTCCGGATGTCGATAGCAGCTTGACGTCATCGGCGGTTCCTCAACACGTCGATCGAGCGCGACTCGCTTCTCGCGGCTCATATCAATTGTTCTCGGCCAGTCGCTCCATGCACTGCACGCGGTGCTCTCGCGCCCGCGGCCTGCGGCGAAAGGAAAAAGGCGCCTTATTTCACCGGTTTGTAAAAAAACTGTTCCGGGTGGACCGGGCCGGGATTGGGATAGATCCAACTGTCAAAATCCTCTTTGGGGACGTTGAACATGCGCGGGTTGACCACGTAGTAGTCAGGAGGATTCTGAACCAGGCCGATTACCCAGAGATACTTCTCGTTTGCCGCCATGATCCTGGAACAAAGCTCCTTCTGCTTTTCCTCCGTGACCGTGGTGAGAATCCGGTCGTAAGTCTGCATGACTTCCTTGATCTCTGCGGGCGGCTCCTCTCCTTTCGTTCCCTCGCTCTGGTACCACTGACCGTAGAGCGGAGCATTAAGGCTTTCCGTACTGTACGGGAAGTACCAACGCGGGTCAAGGAGGCATTCCAGGCCACCGTCACCGGGCCAAAGGGCTATGTCGTGCGACGCCGTTTGGGTCCTTTGGCGGAAGAGTTCCCTGGTCTCGGATTTCACTTCTGTCTCGATTCCCACTGCCTTGAGGTTGGAGGCGATGATTTCAGCCGTATCCACCCAGGTGGGGATCGAAACCATCACGTCCAGTGCTAAGTTCAGTGGCGCGCCGTCAGGCCGTATCCGTTTCCCGTTCGCACCTTTCTTTAGTCCCATTTCGTCCAAGAGAGCGCCCGCCTTGCCCGGATCGTAATCAGTGTACGCCTTCTCATAAGACGCGCTGTAGAAGGCAGAATCTTTGAGAGGCGCGGCCTGTCGGGGCGTTCCCTGACCTCGACAGACGATCTTGTTGATCTCTTGCCGGTTTACTGCATGAGACAGGGCCTTCCTGAACCTCGCATCGGAAAGGATCTGTCTGGTAACCGGATCCCTGTGGTTCAGGTTGGGCGCAATGAGCATGCCCACGGACGCGGTGGAATGCTTTGGCACGAGCTTGTACTGCCCCTTCTTGACACTTGCAAGAAGCAGGACGCTGTTTTGCATGCCGCCCAGGCGGCGGCCTTGCATGTCTATCTCGCCGGCCAATGCCTTGAGAACGATAGTCTGTGCTTCGGCCTGGAGATCGTGGATGACCGTGTCGATGTACGGGAGCTGATTACCCGCAGGATCGACTTTCCAGTAGTACGGGTTCCGTTCCATGACGAACCGTTTCGCCGGTGCAGGAACTCTGGTAACCCATGCGCAGAGCGAGGGCATGTCCTTGTCGGTAAAGAGGGTGGTCTTGAGGTCCGAAACATCATGGAACAGCTTCACCCAACTGGATGCATTCCTCTCTTTGAGCAAAGCCTCCAACTCTTCGGGCTTGGCGTATTTCTTGTGGAATTGCTTCAGGTAATGTTTGGGTTTGGTCACCAGTGCCATTCCATCGGGACACGCGAGGCGTTCGATGAACAGCCCGTATGGTTTGTCAAACTCGATGCGAAAGGCGTAATCGTCGATCTTCGTCACTTTGGGAGCTGTCCCGGTGGGGGCCAACCATCGGGGAATAGATGAGGTCACCTCTTTGTTCATCAGGATGTCTTCAAAATAGAACATGATGTCGTCGGTGGTAAACGGCGTTCCATCGGACCACCGAATCCCCTTGACCAGGTGAAACGTGAAAACGCGGCCGTCGTTCTCGACTTCCCATTTTGCCGCAATGTTGGGAACGATCCTGTAAGAAGGGCTCCACCGAACGAGCGGTTCGTAGAGCACGCGCCGCGCGCCCACGAGATCCGCGATCCCCATGTATGCCCGTCTCCAGGTTCCGCCATAAAGGCCGGTTTCGTCGATTGGTTGAACGACAGCCGGACTCGCCGGCAGCCGCTGGTCCACGGGAGGCAAGTTACCCGATTTCACCAGGCTCGATAGCACCGGAGCTTCCTGGTAGGCCTCGGCCACTCGGTAATCGATCATGGTCGTCAGCGAAAGAAGCGCGGCCAAAGCCGCTATCGGTACGGTCAAACGAAGCCTCTTCCCCATGGCGTCTCCTTATGGATTCAGACGTGGCGTCCGTGCGGACAGGGCGCTCGACGAGGGTTCATGTGTGGGTCCAGGACGAACGGAGAAGTCCTCGTCGCGACTCTCTTAGCACTGCATCAGAAAGGAATATCATCTTCCGGAGGGGGTGGAGCATTCCGGCTGTCGTCACCCCGTCGCGGTCCTGAGTCAGCGGGTCGAGACTTGGGGGGGGCCTGAGACCGGGGTCTCTCTTCGGTTTCCCGACCCTGGGAGCCTCCGGATCCGCCAAGCATAATCATGTCGTTGGCGATGATCTCCACCGTGGTGCGCCTGTTGCCATCCTGATCTTCCCAGTCACGGGTCTGGATGCGCCCCTCGATAAATACCTGTTTCCCTTTACTGAGATACTCGCCGCAGACTTCGCCCAGTCGGCCCCAGGCTACGACTCGGTGCCACTCTGTTCGTTCCTGGTCGTTTCCGTCCTGGTCACGCCACTTGGAGGACGTGGCCAGCGTGAAGGTCGCCACCGCCTTCCCGGATGCGGTGTATCTCACCTCCGGGTCCCTGCCCAGATTGCCGAGCAGCAGAACCTTATTCAAAGACCTCTGGGCCATGAACGCCTCCTAACATTCTGTCGGAGCTGTTTGGGAAAATCGTTGCCGCACTTACACTTAAAAGGTTATCCTCCCCGAAAAGGTCGCGCGTTGTCAAGACCGAAAGGTCTCGGAAAGGTTGCAAATCCTCGGGAGGGCCGCCTGACCATTCGCCGAAGAATAGCCGAAATGTTGCGAGAGACGGAGTTGACGGCCCGGGACATCTCCCGCATTCTAGGCATAAGAGAAAAGGAGGTGTACGAGCACCTCCCCCATATCGAGCGTTCCGAGGGACCCGGAACCCAATTGATTGCAGAACCGGCCCGCTGCCTGAGATGCGGATTCGTGTTCAAGAAACGTACGCGCTTCACCGCGCCCGGCCGGTGTCCCGTTTGCCGGTCCGAATCGATCTCCGAGCCGGTGTACGGCATCAGGACGCACGAAAAAAAGAGGACCTCGATTCCGGAGGAAGAACCGTGATCCTCGTTGCAACAGAGAATAGAGCCTCTTGAAATCTTGTGAGGCTCTGTTGGAATGGTCTTCGCGGCAGAGAGCCGCACAGAACAGAGGAATGGTGCTGACATGAACGACACGAAACAGGAGCATGAGGTGGAAGAACTGGAGAGGATTTGCGAATTCAAGGAAGACACCTGCCTCCCCATGGAAGACGAACGTCTCCGCGCGGTGGTCGCGGCAATGGTACAATCGTGCGAGAATGAAAGCACCGTGGACCACGTAGGCGCGGCCCTCATTCCGTCGAAGGACGAAATCATCCGCATCCTGGCCGTGCTGCAGGATATTCTGTTCCCGGGCTACTTCGGCCGACAGGAGTTGACCCATTCCACCCTGGAGTACCACCTCGGCAACGAGATGATGCGGCTTTTCGACATGCTCTCGACGCAGATATCGAGGAGTATCCGTCATGAGTGCCGCCGGATGGACAGTATTTGCGTGCAGTGCGTGCAGAAGGGGCGGGAAGAGGCGCTCGCTTTCATGGAAAAGCTCACGTCGCTTCGGCACATGCTGGCGATGGACGTGAGGGCCCACTATGACGGCGATCCTGCCTCAAAGAGCCTCGACGAGATCGTTTTCTGCTATCCCGGCCTGTATGCAATCTTCGTGTATCGGGTGGCCCACGAGCTGTTCGCACAGAAGATCCCGCTCATGCCGCGGATCATGACGGAGCATGCACACTCCCTGACCGGGATAGACATTCACCCCGGAGCGACCATCGGTACCGATTTCTTCATCGACCACGGCACCGGGGTCGTCGTCGGAGAAACGACCGAAATCGGGAATCGCGTGCGGATCTATCAGGGTGTCACGCTCGGGGCGCTGTCCGTGCCGAGAGGGTCTGAAGGTGGGAACTACCTGCGAGGGCGCAAAAGGCACCCCACAATCGAGGATGATGTCACGATTTACGCTCAGGCGACCATTCTGGGCGGTGACACCGTGATCGGCGCCCGATGCGTCATCGGCGGTAACGTCTGGATGACCGAGTCGGTCCCGGCGGATACCACGGTGGTGATCGAGACCCCGCGGCATGTGTTCAAAGAGGAGCGGCCGAAGAATTTGCGGCAGCAAGCCGAATGAGGCCCTGTCGGGCCGCCGAGTGTGGGAGCGTGAGAAGCCCGAGGCCCTGAGTGCTCTCAGGTAAACATACAGTCACGCATTCGTATGCTTCCGATCGCAATCGGGGGATCGCCTTGGGTAGCGGCCGGCAACAGGGCGACATCACTGAACGACCCAGGAGAGAGACGCTGCGTAAGACGCCGTATTTGCGAAACCGAGCACTAGGGGTCGGCTTTCCAAGCCGCGGCGAGAGGCGGAGAAAAAACTCTGCCTGCCGATTTCAGGGTTGAAGGCACTTGCCCTTTCTGGTAGAATGCCCAGTGCATTATTGTGGGGTAAAATTCCTAAACATCGGAGAGCAGACTTTGGTACAAATATTCTATGACCGGGAGGCGGATCCCGCATTCCTGGCCGATAAAACTGTTGCTGTTATCGGGTATGGGAGCCAGGGGCATGCCCATGCGTTGAACCTCAAGGATTCAGGAGTCAAAGTCGTTGTAGGGCTCAAGCGATCGAGCCGCCGCTGGGGCAAGGTGACCGAAGACGGCCTGCAAGTCATGGAAGTGACTCAGGCAGCCGCCGCTGCCAATGTGGTAATGATTCTTGTTCCGGACGAGCTTCAGGCAGGGCTGTACCGATCCGAGATCGAACCAGCGATGGGGAAGGGGAAAGCCCTGGCTTTCGCCCACGGATTCAATATACACTTCGGCGGCATAGAACCATCCGAGGACATCGACGTTTTCATGGTTGCTCCCAAAGGCCCCGGCCATCTCGTACGGCGCATGTACAAGCAGGGAGTCGGCGTTCCCGGGCTGCTGGCGATCCACCAGGACTCGAGCGGACAGTGCCGCCAGATAGGCCTCGCCTACGCGCAAGGCATCGGATGCACCAGGGCCGGCCTCATCGAAACGACCTTCGCTGAAGAAACCGAGACCGATCTCTTTGGTGAACAAGCGGTTCTTTGCGGAGGAGTGACCGCTCTGATCACTGCCGGGTTCGAGACCCTGGTCGAGGCAGGGTATCAGCCTGAAATCGCGTACTTCGAGTGTCTCCACGAACTCAAGCTGATCGTCGACCTCATCTACGAAGGCGGCATCGGGCGCATGCGCTATTCGGTGAGCAACACCGCCCAGTATGGCGACATGACCCGAGGCCCTCGGATCGTCGATGATCGCACCAAGGCTGAGATGAAAAAAATTCTGGCCGAAATCCGCAGCGGCGAGTTCGCCCGCGATTGGATCCTTGAAAATTCGGCGGGCCGACCGGTATTCAAGGCGCTGGAGAGAATGGGCGCCGCTCATCCCATAGAGACGGTGGGTGAACAGCTCCGGTCGATGATGACCTGGATTTCGAAGTCTCTTGACGAGAAGTGAATTAGTCCGGCCCACATGGCGCAGTCGAACCGCACAACGAGCGGTGCCGACAGCGGGAGGCTACTGTTTCTACCACGAATGCATGGCTCACTGCCACGCGGAAGCGGTACGGCGGACCCGGGTGAAGACCGTTTAAGCAGGCTTGCGTGAGCTGTCCCGCGACGGAAGAGCCTCCGCCCGCGTTCCCGCGCCTGAGGTCAGTCGGGACTTCTCTTCCTGATAGGGCGGGTGTTGACGGACATTTGCTCCTGCATGAAGTTGATATGGGCTTTTTGTTGCCTGGACAGGCACTGGAAATTAGGAAAGGACAAGGCGGGAGATGATCAAAAGTATTCGCATCAAGAATTTCAAGAACTTCCGTGATACCGAATTTGACGTCCGGCCCTTGAACATCTTCATCGGCCCGAACGGAACGGGAAAATCCAACCTGGGGAATTTCCTTCTGATGCTTAGCTTCCTCTCCTCGGGCCCCTTTAGCAGCGCATTTGGACCGGGGCCGTTCACGTTCCGCCAGACGCTCAGTCGCAGAGAAAAAGGAGATCCGAACCCCCAGGATCTGGACCTCCATTTTGAAGCGACCCTCGAGGTCGACGGCGTCAACTATGATTACACCCTCGTCTTCACTGAACTCCGCCGCAACGAGTACCTGATCCGAGAAGAAACGCTTCAAGAGGTCCAGGGGGAGATCCTCTTCACCATAGGAGACGTCAAGGCCAAAGAGTCCAAGATGGCCCAGATGAAGAAAGGCCACGCGTGGAACGAGGCGGAGCGGCGCATCCGATCAGTCGCCCAATACCTGTCAAAGATCAAGCGGTACCGCTTCGTACCCGATCTCATCAAGAAGCCCACGAATGTCCAAGACTCGTACCTCCTCGATCACACGGGGGAGAATCTGGCAGCGGTGCTATCTTTTCTCGAGAAGAACCACCCGGAGAATTTCCAGAAGATCGTGCAGGAAGTGCGACGGACCGTCCCCGGGATCAGGAGGATCTTCACCCCGCATCTCAGCGACCCACACCAGGTTGGTATCGGAGTCGAAGAAGAGCACAAATCGGGCTACTTTGTCGGCCCTCAGCTTTCAGACGGCTTTCTCGTCTTCCTCGCTCTGTGTACGCTCTTCAATCTCCCCGATCAGCCGCGAATCTTTTTCATCGAAGAACCGGAAACCTACCTGAACCCCAACAGACTGCGAGTCCTCTACGGCATGATGCACCGGTTCTGCGCCGCCAATATGGCTAAACAGGTCCTTATGAGTTCCCATTCGCCCTATTTCATCGATTGGTCCGACGAGAGGCCGGAAGAGCTTACCCTCATGAACGAGCGCAACGGGTGGGTGGAGTTTCAGAACCTCAAGGCCGTGGGCGAACTCCGGTACTTCCTGGAAGAGGACCCGTGGGGGCAGGACTGGGTGGCGAAATTCTTCAGGGCCGATCACGCTGACGAACCGCTCCCTGAATTCAAGGAAGAGTCGAAAGACTCCGACGAATACACCTACTCCCCGTGGGAAAGAGAAGGGGACGAGCAGCAACCCAGCGACTACTGAGCCGTCTCGCTCCTTCTGATACCAAGCCGCATTCAAGAAAGTAGTCTGGGGAGAACACCTTTGCACAAAGAAGTTCCCCCCAAAGTTACTCTGTGGGATGGACCTGTTATCAGGCCTGGTCCTCGGTTTGCAGTTCGACGCCGCAGAGCTTCAGGAGTCGCTCCCAGCGCTCGTTCACTTTTTCTTGAATGAACGCGGTGAGTTTCTCATCAAGGTGCCGGTATCGTCCCTGCCCTTTGAAGTAGTCGGTCACCGGTTTCAGCGCTTTCGCCTTTCTGCTGAGCTTCCAGACGCCGTTTTCTACCTCGTAGAGCGGAAAGACGCCCGTATCCACAGCCAGTTGTCCATACTGGATGGCTTTTTCCGGGGGGATCCTCCAGCCGGTGGGACAGACCGAAAGAATGTGCAGGTACGCCGGACCATTGGCCTCTTTGGCCTTCTGGACCTTCTTGATCAGATCGGTGTAAAAGCTCGGGCACGCGGTGGCGGTATACGGGATACCGTGCGCGGCCGCTATAGCGGTCATGTCTTTTTTCCAGGTCATCTGACCCGCGGGATGGACCTTTCCTGCGGGGGACGTCGTGGTTGAGGCTCCGAAGGGGGTGGAAGAGGATCGCTGTATACCGGTGTTCATGTACGCTTCGTTGTCCACGCAGACGTAGATAACCTTCTGGCCGCGCTCCATCATTCCCGACAGTGCCTGGAAGCCGATGTCCGTGGTACCGCCGTCCCCGCCCATTGCCAGCACGGTAATTTCTTTATCGGGGATTCTCCCTTTTCGTCTCAGCGCCTTCAAGCCGGATTCCACGCCCGAGGCGACGGCCGCGGCATTCTCGAAGGCCACGTGTATCCACGGGACGTTCCACGAGGTCAGCGGGTATGGTGACGAGATAATTTCCATGCATCCGGTGGCCATCGCCAGAATCATGTCCGGGCCGATGGCTTTGAGCACATGTCGGACCGCCAGCACTTCTGCACACCCCTGGCACGCGCGGTGTCCCGAGTTGATGTACTCTTCCATAGGAAAGTTCTTGAGTGGTTTCAAAATCTTTTTTTCGCTTGCTCCAGCCATGGTTTCTCCCTGTTCGTCCCCGTCTGCTAACCACGGACGCCGTAGATATGATAGTCTTTTATGGATTGAGAGAGCGCCATGTCCACCATCGCGCAGACATCGTCCGGGGTGACGTCCCTCTGGCCGATCCCGGCGATCATGCAGTGAATTCTCGGTCGCTCAGGCTCGGTGTACATGATGGCGCGAATCTCCGACGTGACCGGAGCGTTCCCGCCTCCCGGGCAAATGGCCCTGTCGAGCACCACGACATCCTTCGCCTTGGCGAGGACGCGCCTGAGATCGTCGGAGGGGAGCGGTCTCCAGAGTCGCAACTTCACGAGTCCGACCTTTTTCCCTTCAGCTCTCATCTTGTCCACAGCCAGTGACGAGGTCGAACAGATCGTCCCCATGCCGAGGATGATGGTTTCCGCGTCATCAACCTTGTAGGTTTCGACGGCCGAGTACTTTCGTCCGGTCAGTTCTGCCAGTTCGGTCCATCCCTTTTCGATGATCGGCCTGGAATTGAGCAGCGCGACGTTGTGCGCCATCTTCTGCTCGAGATATATCTCCGGCATGCCGAAGGCTCCCATGCTGACGGGCTTCTCCGGAGTGAGCCGGCTCACGGGCTGGAACGGCGGGAGGTATTTCTGGACCATCTCTTTGGTCCAGTACTCGATCGGCTCGATAACGTGCGTCAGGACAAAGCCGTCGACATTGACCATCACCGGCAGCGAAACCTGCGGGTCCTCGCCCACACGGAACGCGTGAATGATCGCGTCGAAGACTTCCTGGCCGTCTTCGCAGAAGACCTGTATCCACCCGCAATCACGAACCATCATCGCGTCCGAATGATCGTTCCATATGGAGAGCGGTCCGCTTAGTGCACGGTTGGACAAGAACATCACCAAAGGCAGCCTCATGGAGCCGGCGATGTACACGATTTCAGCCATGAGGGCCAGCCCCTGCGCTGCGGTTGCCGTGAAGGTCCGCGCTCCAACCGCCACCGAGCCGCAGCAGACACTCATGGCAGAGTGCTCGGACTCGACCGGTACGAACTCCGCATCCAGATGACCGCTGGCAACGAGTTCCGCGAGGTGTTCCACCACGTGAGTCTGCGGCGTGATCGGGTACGCGGCCACGACGTCTACATCGCACAACGCGGCAGCATCCGCGGCGGCGATGGAAACCTCTATTCCGACTTTCCGGCCCATCACTCCCCCTCCTCTTGCATCTCGATGGCATCAACGGGGCACTCGAACGCGCAGATCCCGCAGCCTTTGCAGTAATCGAAGTTCCAGACCATTCGGTTGTTCTCGTAATCCGGGGAGATGGCCGCGTCAGGGCACATGATGAAGCATCTCCAGCATCGGATACATTTGTCCACGTCATAGACGGGTCGTTGGGATCGCCAGGTCCCGGTGTGATAGCTCGACGCGTTTCCCGGCTCGCTGATCACCCCTCCGGGCTCTATTTCTTGCCACGTGATGTGGTCCATGGGCTTGGTCACGATACTCCTCCGATTTCTGAAAAGGTTGTGATTCACTGGGAATAAGGGCTCCTCAGTGGTTCACGTTGGTCTCTGCATACGCCCGCTTCATGGCTTCGATGTTCCTGGCCGCGATCTTGCCGAACCGGTCCTGAAACGGCCCGATGAGCGCCTCCACCGTGAGCAGGCTCGTACCCTTTACCAGTGCGCCCACCATGGTGGTGTTGGTAATGGGCAGGCCGATGACTTCCTTTGCGATGCGAGATGCATCCACTACCGCGATTTTCCCCTTGTACCCAAGCCGCTTCCTGATGGCTTCCACGTCGTGGGACGAATTGATGATGAGGAGGCCGTCCTCACGCAGCCCTTCGGTGGGATTGGCGATGTCCAGCAGCGAAGGGTCCAGGACGATCACCACGTCCGGGTTGTAGATCTTGGACCGCAACCGGATGGGCTGATCGTCCACCCGTGCGAACGCCACCACGGGGGCCCCGCGGCGCTCCGGTCCGAAACTGGGGAATGCGGTTGCATACTTGCCTGAGTCGATGGCAGCCCTGGCGACCAGTTCGGCTGATGTGACCGCGCCTTGTCCCCCTCTGCCGTGAAATCTCATTTCTAACATGGCTGCTCCTCTGCGAAATACTCAATCGAGGTCGTCTTCGCGGTCGTCAAACCCATCTGCGAAGGGATACCTCAGCTGATCGTTAATCATGGTAACGCAGTTTATAATGTGGTACTTAGCTTCCGCCAGTTCGAGGATCTCGGACGGCAGCAGCTCTTTCTTATGAAGGTATGAGTCGATCCGCTCATTGAGCAGACCGATGTGACGGAGGTCCGCCGAGAAGAGGTCTTCATCGGGCAGGACCGGGATCGCGGGCTCCGGGTCGCTCATCACCTTGACGAGCTTGTAGTCCCAGTCGTCAAGTTTCTTCCACCGTGCCACCGTTGCAGGGTGGACACCAAGCTGTTGAGCCAGTTCCTTGTTCGTGATGCGCCCGCGGTCGGTCAGGTACGTATCCTCCGCGAGTTTCCGGTGGTCATTCTTTCTCATATGATGTCCTCATACGCGCGTTGCGCGGCAGACGGTTGACAAGCGACACGGTCGTAAATATTCATTCATAGCAGATCGCACTCCTCGCGATCAAGAATTCTTGCACACGCACACAGCGTTCGATCTGCCAACAAGCGCTCGCGTGAAGAGATCATGCCGATTTCAGAAGACTTTCTCAAGACCCTACCCACCAGTCCCGGCGTGTACCTGATGGCCGACCGCAAAGGACAGGTACTCTACGTCGGTAAGGCCGGGAACCTCCGAAACCGGGTCCGGAGCTATTTCGTCAAGGGAGGCGACGACCGCCCCAAGATAAAATACCTCATGGAACGGGTGGATGCGATTCGCACCATCCTCACCGATACCGAGAAGGAGGCCCTGATCCTTGAAAACAATCTCATCAAGGAGCACAGGCCGCCGTACAACGTCACTTTGCGGGACGACAAGTCGTTCTTTTCTCTTCGTTTAAATGTCTCTCACCCCTTTCCGCGGCTCACCCTCGTGCGCACACAGCGCATCAAGCCCGATGGAGAACGCTATTTCGGGCCGTATGCTTCCGCACGGGATGCCCGCATCACCTTGAAATTCATCCAGAAACTCTTCCCCCTGCGTCAATGCACCGAACGGCACCTGGCCACGTGCAAACGGCCGTGCCTCAACTGTCAGATGGGGCGCTGTGTGTGCCCGTGTTCCGGAAAACTGGACCCCCGGGAGTACGCCGCCATGGTCGAGGGGGTAACACTCCTGCTGCAAGGGAGGAGCGAAGACCTCGTGAGAAACCTGAAGCACGATATGGCTCAAGCTGCTCAGGACCTCCGGTTTGAAGAGGCTGCCCGTCTTAGGGATCGGCTCGCGGCAGTGGTAAGAACTCTCGAGGCACAGAACGTCTCCTTCTTCCACCTCAAAGATCAGGACGTCGTCGCGCTCGCCTCGAACGGGGCCGACCTCTTCGCGGTGGAAGTTCTCTCCTTCCGAAAGGGCAATCTGCTCTCGGGCGAGTCCTTCCTCGTGCGCAATGCAGCGCTGGACGAGGACGAAGTGCTCGCTTCATCCATAAAGCAGTACTATGGTTCGGGTGCCTTTGTGCCGAGAGAAATTCTTATCTCACGGCCCATCGATCAGCCCGAACTCATAGAGGCCTGGCTGTCTGAACTGCGGGGAAGCAAGGTCTCTGTGAAGGTCCCCGTACGGGGCCAGGGAACGCGGCAGGTCCGGCTCGGACTCAAGAACGCCGCCGACGCACTCACCAGAGAGACGCTCCGTGACTCAACCGAGAGCGCGCTGGGAAAGGTGGCGTTCAGGCTTCATCTGGCCGGAATACCAAAGGTCATCGAAGGTTACGACATCTCCAACATCGCCGGCAGCGAACCGGTCGGAGTGAAAGTGTGTTTCCGGGACGGCAAGCCGGACAAATCCTCTTACCGCTCTTACAAGATGCAAGGCTTCGCGGACCAGGACGATCCGGGAATGATCCTGCAAACCATCGCTCGACGTCTCGGGCACCGGGAAGAGGAGCCGCTCCCCGATCTGTTTCTCATCGACGGCGGCAAGTCACAACTGAATGCCGCGCTGCTGGCCATGAAGGACGCATTGGGGGAACAACTCCCCGCGACCGTCGCGATCGCCAAAGCCCGCACCGATGATGACGCTGAACGCTTCTACCTCCCCAACAGAAAGAACCCGGTCATCTTCCCGAGCGGAGACCCCGGCCTCATGCTCCTCATGCGCGTCCGCGACGAGGCGCACCGGTTCGTCCACGCATTCCACACCAAGAGCCGAAAAAAAGCGGTTATCCACTCGGCCCTTGACGACGTGCCGGGCATTGGGCCACGCAAACGCACCGTACTCCTGCGTGCGTTCGGCAGTGTCCAAAACCTCTTGGCCGCGTCCGACGAGGAACTAGCTACGGTCACCGGAATCAGCCTCCGCGATGTGGAAGCGATTCGCGACCACTTCAAGAAATCCGAGATCGGATTTTCCTACGACGTCTCAGAGCAATGAGATCCGTGTGGCGCGCTAGGCTGCACCGTCAGTCCTGAACGGAAAGCTAGGGCGCGACTTTGTGCGCTGCCGGCGGAACTGTCGCTCGACTGGTCGGTTTGGGGTCGATGACCCCGTCGATAACCCGCACGGGCACCATGAGAATCAGGTACGGGATGTAGAGCAGACTCGCCGTAATGGAGTTTTCCTGGTGCACGAGGTTCGACCAGTATGAAGAGGAGTCACCGGCGTGGCAGAGCGTCACGGTCAAAGGCGCCAGGAGCGTCACCACGCAGAGACATGCGATCAAACGGTTCAATCTCATCGGTCCCTCGCTGTTGGATCGACCGTCATTTGACACGAAAATCCGTCAATTGTCAACTTGCAAAATCCCCCGCGGCCCTGGCCCCGGCCTACTGATCCCACGGAACGGAGTTGAGGTAGCGGCGGAGCTTGTTGAGATACGCGTGCGTCTTCCACGTGATACCGTGCTTGAGTTGGGCATCTTTCCCGACCACGAGGTCGCCGATGGCAGCGAAGGGGGTTTCTCCGAAGCGTTCGAGGTGAGCGGCTACGATCCTGCCGTGAAGCTCTGTGTACGCGTACTGCTGATCTTTTTCCATGAGAAACGCGGAGAGGATCTCCCAGCGGGAGAGAGACGGGAAAATCGCCGCCGCGGCGTGCAGCGTGTCCGACTCGTGGTTGAGCGGGAGGCCCTGCTCGTCATAGTGCAAGAAATCGCCATCCAGTGTGAGCGGGAGGCCGGAGAGGTCGCGTATGCGGATCTGCTCCATCATGTTGCGACTGGAAAAGGGGCCGTAGTGGTAGTCCATGCCCACAAAGAACAGCCAGGAAAGCTCTCCCGGCGTCGCGTAACAGGCTGCGTACTGGACGAACATCGGCCGGAGCGCAGCGATTCCACAGTCCACACCGCCGGGTACGGTGTACATATAATCGGTCAACTCCTGATCTGTGAACTGCTCCCCTCGTTCCTTCATCACCTGCCGGGCCCGCGGAAAGTTGAGTTGCATTGAGCCCTTGGTCCGGACCAGATTGAAGAGCTTGTCGAGTTCTTTTTCGACGACCTTTCCCACGAACTGCGGTAATTTTCCGGCGTCCCGCTTTAATTCCGCAGCGATGCGTCGCGCCACCAGCTCCACCTGTCCTTCCGTGCGGCACGCGAGCAACTGGGGGAAATATCGTTCCTTATACGCGGCGTACAACTGGGGCACAGGCGGTATGTGCATGATGGCGCCGTGTTTTTCGAACAGTTGTTTGTCAGCCCGATCGAGGAGGCGGCGCATGTCTTCCCCCCTGGAGGGGTCGACTGCCAGAGGGTCCGCTCGAAAGCCGGATTCTATGGAGATGATGCAGGCCACGAGCCCCACCGTCTCTTTGCAGATGGGGAGTCGGTTCTTCTCCATTCCATCGAGTATGGCTTCGATCCATTGCCGCTGCTTCTGAAGGGGACAGTGCCACGGGCCTGTAGAGAGAAAGGAGGACAACCACTCGGCCGCGCTTCCACGGTCCAGGGGTTGAACCACGGCGAGCATGCGGTTTTCCTCTTCCTCCATGGCCTCTGCGAATGCGCAGGCTTGCGAAGCCCGTTGCTTTGCCAGGGCGAGCGATCCTGTACGCTTGTCCCGATCGCGAGGAGTTTTGGCTTCAGGATTGATCGAAGAGGGCGGAATTTCGGGACCGGAGGGCTCTCGGGGCTCGGCAATTCCCGGATCCGGCTGGTCTGTCGATTCGTCCGGCACCACGACCATGGTGCCCGCTGCGGCCGGTCCGGGGAGGAGCGATATGCTCACGGCAAGACATATCGCGAACGCAGCACAGGCCTTGATTCGCTGCAAGCTCTGATTAGCGGGCTGGTTCGTGCTGGGACTCATCGCGCGACCGTGATAACCTCCCGGCACGCTTCTGTCAATGCTCTCGGTGTGGGATTGACCCGAGACATCGCGGATTCGGGGGGGCCAGCCAGCCTAGCAGGCATGAATCACCGTGCCTGCGAAATGCCGCTGGTCCGGAAGGGTGACCGGCAAGATGCCGGCCCCACTGAACTGCCAAGAGCAGGGACGCCAACGGAGACGCCGTATTGCGACTAAGCACAGGATTTCATAAATACGGTCGCAGATTCTCTTCCGTCACCCCGGCGAGGGCCGGGGTCCAGAAATCCTGGATTCCGGCCTCCGCCGGAATGACGAAGGATGATTCCGACGAGCAGCGCATGCGTGACGCCTGCCCCGCCAATAGAGTACTGAAATGATGCGCTCGTAATCTGAGCGCGCGACTCGACCGGTCGCGCTTATGCGGGCGACGGACTTCCCAGCAATTCCGGGGAGAACTCGCTCCTGAGCTTGTTCAGGGCACGTTTCTCGATCTGCCGGATCCGTTCCCGACTCGTGCCGTAGTGGTCTCCCAGCGCCTGGAGGGTCCAGGGTGTGTCTTCCATGTACCGCTTCGTCACAATGAAACGCTCGCGGGAATCGAGTTTGGCCAGGGCCTTCGTAGCGGACTTCGAGAGTTCCGTTTCCGTCTCTTTTTCAATCAGGAGCCTCTCTTGATTGGGGGTCTCGTCTTCAAGCAAGTCGAGCCCGGTCACATCCTTGTCATCGCCCATCACCTGGTTGAGGGACCATTCTCTGGCCTTGACCCGAGCTTCCATCTCGATGACATCGTCCGGCTTGACGTTCAGTTCGGCAGCAAGTTCGTCAATGTGAGCCTGCCGGGACTCCTCGTCCGGGTGCTCGCCAATCTCGCGGACGCGGAAGAAGAGCTTTCTCTGGGCCTGGGTCGTTCCAAGCTTTACCATATTCCAGGACCGCAGGATGAAGTTCTTGATGTAGGCCTTTATCCACCACACCGCAAAGGAGACCAGGCGATACCCCTTGTACGGATCGAATCGCTGGACCGCTTTCATAAGCCCGATCGCGCCTTCCTGAATCAGGTCCTGAACGGGAATCGTATAGTGCCGGTACTGGAAGGCCATCTTGACCACAAACGGCAGATGAGACACCACGAGAGCGTGAGCCGCTTCCTTGTCACCGGTCTCCCGATAGCGCACGGCGTAGTCGTACTCCTGTTCGGGGGTGAGGGGCTTTATGGCCCTCACCTGGGTCAGAAAGCTGTTCAGTTGGTTGTTGGCTGGTACGGGATAGTTCATTGAGCGCTCCATACCTTGGATTTGATCAATGGCACGGGTTGTCCGCAACTTAGCGGTATTCGGCCCATGCATAAAAGCGGATAATCATCGCCCCGGCGATTGTCAACCCCTGGCACGAATCTTGCCTACCCGGAGCGACGCATTATTATTCGACACCCCACCCGCAGGAATGATCCGGCCGCGCGTTCTCAAGACTGGATTTCCGCCTGACTCGGATGTATAAGTAAGGGTCCATTGGAGGGTCGCAATGAAGAGAGAAACCACGTCTTATCCCAAACTTATCGATGCGGTGGAAGAAAAGGCGCTTGCAGACGAGCAGATTTCACGGGCTGAGGCCGAGGCCCTGCTCGATACCCCCGACGAGCACTGGCTGCGGCTCCTGGCTGCGGCGGACCGGGTCAGAATCCATTTCAAGGGCTCTCATTTTGACTCGTGCTCACTTATAAACGCACGATCGGGCCGGTGCGGGGAAGACTGCGCCTTCTGCGCTCAGTCGGTTCGCTATAACACCGACTGCGAAACGTATCCCTTGCGCTCGGATGACGATATCCTCGACGCGGCCAGGGCTGCCAAGGCCGCGGGCGCGGCACGGTTCTGTACGGTCACCAGTGGAGGAGCGCTGTCGCCGCAGGAGTTCGACCGGCTCCTGCAATCCCTGGAAAAAGTGCACGCAGAGGTCGACATCGCCCTGGACGCGTCCCTGGGCTTCCTTGACGCAAAACGAGCCGAGAAACTGCGAGCCGCGGGGGTCACGCGGTACAACCACAACATCGAGACCTCTCCCGACTACTACGCGCAGATCGTCACCACGCACCGTTTCGAGCAACGAGTCTCCACGATTCGGACCGTCCTGAACTCAGGACTCTCAGCGTGCTGCGGCGGAATCATTGGGATGGGAGAGGCGCCCGCACAGCGCCTGGACTTCGCGTTCGTTCTCGCGGATCTGCAGGTGGACTGCGTGCCGATCAACATCCTGAACCCGAGGCCCGGGACTCCTCTGGAACATGCGCCCCAACTGGAGCCGCGGGAGATCTTGAAAACCGTCGCGATCTTCCGGCTCATTCTCCCGCACGCGACCATAAAGATCGCCGGCGGTCGCGAAAGGAACCTGGGTGATTTTCAAGGCATGGCCCTGCGAGCAGGGGCCAATGGCATGATCATTGGCGGGTACCTCACCACCGCGGGACGCAGCGTCGAGGATGACCTGCGCATGGTACGGGAAGCGGGCTTCGCAATCTAGCGCGTATTCCCGAGTTCACCATTTTATAGATACGATCACGCATTCCTGAGGGAAGCGTATTCTGTCAATCACCGCAGCATCACCGGCTGTATTGGTGGGACGGGCATCTTGTCCGTTATTCATGGACGGGCGAGACGCTTGTCCTACCAGTCCATAATCGGCTGTTCTGCGTCTCCGGATATGGGCTTCCCCCAAGAATTCCGACAACTGCCAGCCAGCAAACCGTCACCGGCGCGTTGCCGGAGGTCCGGCAGGCGGCGTCTGAACCCTCACTCCAGAACGCCGTACCCCTTGAGGTCCTGGAGCAACGAGTCCGGGTCTCGGTAAAGGATGGTCCGCAATCCCTGCGACTGAGCCCGCTCTACGTTCCCCGGGTTATCGTCGATGAAGAGCATCGCAGACGGGGCAACTTCCAGCCTCCGCGCGACATCGGCGAAAACCGTCGGATCCTGCTTCCCCTTCCCCAGATGGTAAGAATTAAATACGTCGTCGAAATATTGGAAGAAATCGTCCCTGCGGTCGAGTTGATCGAGCCAGTCGGTCTGGTCGCTGAGCATGGCGACCCAGTACCCGCGCGCTCGCAGATCCAGAATCAGGTCTAACACCCACTGTCTCAGGGTGAAGCGCTCGAAGATCTCTTTCCGGAGCTCCTCGTCCGGATAGGTTATGCCGGACCTTGCCCGCACCAGGTTCCAGTAATCAGCCTCGTGCGCGCGGCCCACCAGGTATCCTGAATCATAGACTGCCCTCGCTGCCAGCTCGAAAAAGGAGTCAGGTTCCAGACCGGCACGTCGGGCACTTGCTTTGAGACCCTCCCGGAATCCTTCTTCCGCGACCACCCCTCCGTAATCGAACAGGAGGACGCGGATCACTTCAGGGCGAGACATGGGCAAGGGTTGACTTTCAGGGTGTTTGGGGTTCATGATGACTCCAGGCGCCGCAACCATTGAAACATATCGATTGATTTCCGGCGTCGGGGGAGTATAATTGGCGATTTGATCCGGTGAGTCAACAGGTCGGAGATTCCCAACCACCGGCAAAGGAACAAAAACGCGAGATACCGGGTCCTGTCCTATATGGGCTACCGCAGAGTTCAGAAAGCATCAGGAGCGCCAGCCGCTCGTCGTGCGCATCCGTTTCAACGGGATGCTCATTAAGCCGCAAGGGGTGTTCAAATGAGGAATGGCGAAGAAGTGAGTGCCCGAATGGGTACCGTTAACCAGAGAGGGTCTTCTACCTATACCTTCCTGGGGCTTGCAATTATCGTGGTCGTCGTGATCGCAACCCTGTCCTTGTTCATGCGGGGGGACTTCATGCAGAAAGGACCCCACCCGGACATGGTCGCGGCCGAACAAGCCATGGCGAAACACCAGTGGAAACAGGCGATCGCCAAATACGACAAGTCGTTGAAGGCCAACCCGGGCAATGCTGAAGCGTACATTGGTCGTTCCCGGGCCTACGTGCAGCTTGGCGACATGAATCAGGCGCTGAAAGACGCAGTCACCGCGGTCGAGAAGAAGCCGAGTCTCGCCCTGGCCTACGGGCAGAGAGGTATCGTTCTCAAACTCCAGCAGAAGCCGGATGAAGCCATGAAGGATTTCGCCGCGGCGGTGAGGCTCGACCCCAGATATGCCTGGGCCTACGCTCAGCGGGCCGACCTCTTTTCTCGGAAGAACGAGCAGGAGAAGGCGCTTGCCGACGTCAACAAAGCTGTGGCGTCAGACCCCAAGTTCGTTAGCGCTCTTCGGCTCAGAGCCTGGGTCCTCAACCGCATGGGCAAGTGCAAAGAGGCTTCCGAGGACTTCCAGAAAGTGGAACAACTGAGCCCCGAGGATGCCTGGACCTTGCAGGACAAAGCATGGTTCCTGATGACCTGTCCCGACGAGCAGGTCCAGAACCCGACAAAGGCTATGGAGTTGGCTCAAAAGGCTCTCAAGGTTGCGAGCGCCCAGGATGGGCTGATTTACGAAACCCTCGCCGAGGCCTACTTCAAGCAGGGCGATCCGCTCAAGGCCGTGGAAGTGCAGAAGAAGGCCATAGAAATGGGTTCCAAGAAATGTCCGGACGGTTCGTGCATTAAGGAAATGAAGGACAGGCTGCAGAAGTACGAAATGACAGCCCGCCAGGAAGTCCGAACCGGTTACGAAATCCTTCCTTTTGACAGCGCCAAGTAATTTCCTGCAAGACCAGACCGACCAATTCCGTTCCCCAGGGGACTAAAATCAGGGGGGCTCGTCAGATCGAGTCCCCCTGATTTGTTTCTGACGTTAATGCAATATCAAGCTCGGGTTCATAGAGGGAGGAAGAACCAGATACGCGTTTCGTTTCCGCTGATCTCCGCGCCGACGCGGCCATCGTGCGCTTCGACGAGTTCCTTGACAATGGCGAGCCCAATGCCTGCCCCGCCGTGCTCGCGCGAGCGGGATTTCTCGCCACGATAGAAACGCTCGAAGATGAAAGGCAGATCTTTTTCGCTGATCGTGACCCCTTCGTTGGAAAAGACGGCGGTTATGCCTGCGGTTTCTCGTGTAAGAGCGATACGGAACACGCCTCCCGACGGAGAATATCGGACAGCGTTGGCGGCGAGATTGCTCACCACGCGCACGATCTTCTCAGAATCGAGTCTGACCGGCTCGTCCGGCTCGGGGAAGTCGGTTTGCACAGAAAGCCGCTTCGCTTCGAATTGAGGGCGAAAAGAAGTCAGGACCTGGTCTATCAAACCAGCGAGGCTGGCCTCCGATTTCCGCAACTCCCATCTTGCCGCGTCGGCCTGCGCCAGATGGAGTATATCTTCCACGAGCACTGCCAATCGCATGGTCTCTTCGTGCAGCAGTTCGTAGGCTTCCTTGGATGGAGGCACGACGCCATCCATAAGTCCCTCGAGATATCCTCGGATGTTGGTTATGGGGGTTCTCAGCTCGTGGGCCACGTCGATCATCATCCGCTTCCTCAACTCTTCCTGGAACCGTAGCCCCTCGGCCATGCTGTTAAAGGCGCCTGCCAAACGTCCCACTTCGTCGCGGGACGTGATGGGAACTTGCCCCGAATAGTCCCCGGCTGCGATGTTCTGGGCAATCTTCGTCATCTTGGTCAGAGGCCCCAACAAGCGACGCATCACCAGGAAACTGAGCGCCAGCGCCACCAGGAGTGCCGCAAGACTGGCCCAGATGAGGTTCCGGTGCACGGAATCCACGAACATTTGGTGGCTCGACACGGGAGAGATGTTGTACTTTGCCATGAGCGCGGCAAAGTACCCCGCGGCCAGGTAGTCGATGGAGACCCAAACGAGGACGATCACGAAGCCGATGATCAGGACATTGACCCCAACGAGTTTCCAGAGAAGACTTCTTGTCACCGCGAGACTCCGTGCCCGTGGAAGGTCAATCAAACGGGAAAGAACAGCGGCGCGCGGTACCTGTCCGGCACGATCCGCAGCATCCTCGGCAAATGGCTGCCGCCGAGAATTGAGTTGTCAACGAGCAGCTTCGGCAAATTGGTAACCGACACCTCGCACCGTCATGATACGCGTCGGCTGGGAAGGATCCTCTTCGATCTTCTGCCGAAGCTTGCCAATGTGCACATCCACCACGCGATCGATCACTGTGGCTTCACCCAGCGGATAAAGCCGGCGGAGCAGCTCGTCTCGGGTGAAAACCTTTCCAGGCGCTGCCATAAGCGTTTTGAGCAGCGTGAATTCGTGGGGGGTCAGGGGAACCTGCCGTCCGTGCAGAGTGACCCTCCTTTTCTCCGGATCGAGGACGAGGCCCTGGTGCGAGAGGATCGCCTTCCGGCTGTCGGGTCCTGTGCGTCCTCTCCGAAGTATCGCCTTCACCCGTGCCACCAGTTCACGGGGGCTGAAAGGTTTGACCACGTAGTCGTCCGCACCCAGGGTCAGGCCTGCGACCCGGTCTATTTCTTCCTCTTTGGCTGACAGGATGAGTATGGGGACGTCGGAGGATCGCCTGAGCTGCCTGCACACTTCCCAGCCGTCCAGGACAGGCAACATCAGGTCGAGGATGACGAAGATGGGGTTGTGTCTCTCGGCCATCTCCACGGCAGTAAGACCGTCCCGAGCGGCGATGGTCGAAAACCCCTCCCTTTCCAGATACATCCTCACGAGCGCAGCGGTCTTGTCGTCGTCCTCCACCACGAGAATCGGTCCTGAGATCTGAAGGTTGTTCATGCCGCTCTCGCGCTCTGTCTCGGAGGATCGATGCCGGGTTCCCTCATCGACATCCGCGCATCAGTCCCCGTTAGCATATTGCACCAGTTGCCAGGATTTCTGATCGGTTCATCCCCCACGTCGCCGATCATCCAATCGGACGCTACTTTTTGGCAACCGTTATAACGAAAATGACAGGAATCCACCACTCAAAAAGAGCGCGGCCCACGATTGCCGTTGACCGGCAGGAAGGGATGAAGTATGTTCACCCCCCAGAACGAGCGGAGAGATATGGGCTGCCGAGGCCTGTGACAAGCCTTGTCAGACGTTCGGAGGGGATAAAGCGATCGTGTCGGGTGCGCTACCGACGAACCGATTACCGCATGTAAAATCCTCCCGATGGTACGAGCGAGCGCATTCCGGCATGCGTGACCAACTCTGAGGCAGCCGGCAACTACGCAGCCTTCGAGGGAGGCAATGGCGATGGCTGGATCACGATCCGCCGTGCTCATTTCATTGATCGATACGACGGACAATCTTGGACTGAAATACGTTCATTCCTCACTGCTCAACACGGGCAACGATTCGCAGATCGTGTTCTACACGACAGGTGATGACTCGTCTTTTGACCCAGTGGCCCACTTCGTGAAAGACCGTTCCCCCGATTTGGTGGGGATAAGTCTCATGAGCCGATTCTTTCCCGGGGCAGTCGGTCTGACCAAGGCTATCAGGCGGACCTGCGACGACAGTATACCGATACTCTGGGGCGGAATACACCCGACCATCGACCCCGAGAGCTGCAAGCAGCATGCAGATTACGTGTGCGTGGGTGAAGGGGAGCACTCGCTCGTCGAGTTCCTCCGGCACCTCGACGGAGGTCGCGTGACGACGGAAGTGCCCGGCATAGTGGCTGCGGCCGCGCCGGGCCGTACGGTGAGCCCTCCGCTGCAGGATCTGGACTCACTCCCCTTCCCGGAAGCTCGTCCCCGAAATTCGTGGGTCACCGACGGCGGAACGGTGAAGCCATTGACCCCTTCGCTGTTCAAGAAGCATACGGGGCACAAGGGCTCGTATCTGGGAGTGATGACGTCCCGCGGGTGTCCGTTCGCGTGCACCTATTGCTGCAACAACCTGCTGCACAAGGTATACGGCAAGAAAATACGGAGCCGCAGCCCCGAGAACGTGGTGGCCGAGATCGAAAAGAACCTCTCAGAAACCGGGATCCCCTTCCACTACGTATCCATAAACGACGACTGCTTCACGGCTCACTCCACGACCTGGCTGGAGACGTTCGTCAAGCACTATAAAGGGATTCGTATACCTATCGTTTTCAGAGCCATCCCGCAATTCGTCACCAAGGAAAAAATCGCCATTCTCAAAGAGGCCCCATGCGGATTTGCCTTGATAGGCCTCCAGAGCGGGAGTGAGCGCACTCTTGCCGAGGTGTACAAGCGCCGTCACTCCACAGAGGCCTTTGTGCAGTGCACAAGGCTGCTCCATGAACATGACATCCCGGCCGTGTACGACGTCATCGTGGACAACCCCTATGAAACTGTCGAGGATGTCGAGCGAACCGTGGAGGTCACGGCACAATTGCCCAAGAGTTCTTATGTCTCTCTGTTTTCCCTCACCTTCTACAAGTATACGGAGCTGTACGACAGGGCCAAAAGTGACGGATACCCTGTGGACGCTCACTTGACGAAGAGCCAGGACGCATGGGCCAAATCCAGTAGAGAAGCGCGAGCCATCAGGATTGCGGCCCTCCTGAACAAATCGACAGCCCTGGCTATTCTCCACCATTCGGAAGGGTGGAAGGGAATCGCTCTGTCCGCGGTCTCGTTCGCGGCACTAAGAATCCTGGAGCCCTTGCGGCACCTGAAAATCACCTACCTCTCGCACGGCAGAAACACCCTCGCTTGTTTCAAAGCCTTGCTCCCCCACGTTCGGGACTATTGCAGGCGGTACTTCTCGTTTTCCGCGGTCAACAAAGTAGATCATTGATCGCAGGCCCTCCGCCCTCGTGATGCGCGTGTATTCACTGTTACGAAGGAGCGGTAACGCTGAAAGACATCCGGGCACCGCGAAATACCTTGTCTGGAGCCCCCTGTTTGCGCTACAATAATACGGTCGATCAAAATACTTAGAGGGAGCACCATATGGCTCAGTTTGGTGCAGCCGAGATAGTTCGAAGCCAACAGACGTCTGATAGAATATGGCCGGCAGGTGAACGAGCAACCGGGGACCTTGCGGAACCTTCCATTGGGGCAGATACCGGCGCTCGTGGTCTGCACGAGGTCACAGGGAATTTCGACGCGAAATCGATTCGCCATCATCGACACCTCTGCCTGAAAGTTCTGAGGCACCTCGCCCTTACTGCACCCGCTCGGGCGTTCGACGAACACGCCCTACCGTCGTACTTGCATCCGAATCATCTTGCTCGGTGGTTGTTTTGGCAGAGGGTAACTTCGTGCGCCCGATTCTTATCCCGGACTACGGGAGGAGCCTGCCTTGATTTTGGCTGTGGGAGCGGGGTTATGTTGCCCTTCCTCGCGCGTGCCTTTTCCCGTGTCTATGCAGTCGATCCATCTTTGGCCGCGGTCACGGGATTCATAGACTTGTGGGAGAAATCAGCAGGCGGGTCATTGCAGGCGGTCCGCTTGTCTCACGATCTCCCCTCTGCCACCATCCCACACCACTCACTTCAACTCATTCTCGCACTCGATGTGCTCGAACACGTTGAGGACCTGCAGAAGACCCTTGCCGACCTGGCCCTTTTATTGGCTCCAGGCGGCATCCTCCTCGTGTCGGGTCCGACGGAGAACCGGCTCTACCGCCTGGGGCGGCGAATCGCCGGATTCTCCGGCCACTATCATCTGCGAAATATCCATGATATCATGGACGAATTGCAGCAATTGTTTTCCGTGAAAATCGTCAGACGCCTTGTATATCCTCTGACATTCTTCTGCATACTCGAAGCGCGAAAGAGATAGCAAAGGGGAACATACCGCCGGACTCCTACGGGATCAGAACGATCTTTCCGAACGCATGAGGCTCCATGACGGTCCTGTGGGCGCGCGGGGCTTCCTCCAGGGGGATCTCCTCACCGATGATCGGCTGGAGCGACCTGTTTTCCAGCCCCGCGACCAGGGCCGAATGAATGCCGGCCAAGTCGCGCTCCGTGGCATTGAAGAGCACCACGCCCAGTATGGAAGCGTCCCGCGTCATGGCATCTCGTGGATCGATCTCGATCGTGCCGCGACTCCCGATCACCACGACACGCCCGCCGTGGTCAAGGACTTTCAGGTCCGCGGCGAGGTTGACATGCGCCGCGACTTCCACCACAACGTCGACCCCACGGCCTCCGGTCAGAGTGCGCACCTGTTCCAGATGATCCGGGTCCCGGTGATTGACCGCGTGGTGCGCACCCTGCTGCACGGCTATGCCTAAACCCTTTGCAGTGCCGCCGGATGCAATGACCTTCATGCCGGCGGCCCGCGCCAACTGAACCGCGGCCATCCCTACTCCTCCGGTGGCGCCGTGAATCAGAACGGTCTCACCTGCCCGGGCTTGAGCGCGATGGAACAAGGCGCGATACGCGACCCCGTACGGGACGCCCATGGCCGCACCCTGCTGGAAGGACACGTGTTGCGGGAGCGGATGCACCTGCGATTCCGTGCAGAGGGCCTGTTCAGCGTAGGTGCCGCTGATGCCGAAGGCCACGTACACGCGATCGCCGACCGCAATCTTCGTGACCCCCGCACCGACGCCATCCACTACTCCGGCCCCATCCATTCCCGGTGTATAGGGGAGCTCAGGCTTCTTGGCGTACTGCCCGGATCTAATGTACGCGTCCACGGGATTGACCCCCGCGGCCTTGATCGCGACGAGTACCTGGCCGGGACCGGGGCGCAGTCCCGAGACGTCCTCCGGCTTCATCACATCAGGATCTCCGAAATCATGAACTCGTATGGCTTTCATGGGAACCTTCTCCTTGCTCCACGCTGAACGCCATTGAGAATGGCGCTAGCAGCGGGGCACCGTCCGCATGGCTTTCTCAGACAACGTCGAGACATGCCCGCAGGTTTTGGTCGACTCATACTGAAGCGCTATCGAGAATGGGGTCCAGTCTCAATGCGCTCCAATATAACTTTGATGCCTTCCGGACCAAATCGGTGCGTCTGATATCGTCTCGCTCATCCTCCCGCAACCGGCTACTTGAGAAAAATTGTCAGGAACCTTCTTGACAGAATTTGTCGTGAATTATATCCTGGAGATCAAGGTGAGGCTGCCATTCAGTCCAAGGCGCATCAATATAAGGCCGGGGCCGAGATGGCGATCAGGTTGAAGAGTTGAAACTGTCCTGTAGTCCATGGATGCCTCATGGAACAAATCAAAGGAGTAGCGCGTTATGAAAGGTGAGGTGAGTTATGCCCTGTACGTCCTACAGGAGCCGGTCCAGTACGTGTGCCTTGGTTTTATGGCACTCATGTACGCGATGAAGATTCGCCAACTGCTCAAGAAGCCGGCTCCGCCGGAAAAGGCCGAACTCAAGGGGGACCGATTTGCCGGCGCGGTGCATTCTTTGGCCAACGTCCTGAGGCCGTGGGGCATGGAGAGCACGCGGAACCATGGCTATTTCTATGCGGAATTCGTGCTGTTTCACATAGCCGTCGTGTTGACGATCGGGTCCACCTTTTTCATACCGCTGATGCCTTGGGTCATGACCCCGTTTGTCTCCAAAGTCATTATGGCTTTTATGGGGATTGCGTTCCTGATAGGTCTCCGCAGAATCTACCGGCGATTCACCACACCTGAGATTCGCGTTATCAGCAGTCCGGATGACTACTTCGCGGTGATCCTTATGACGGTTTTCTTCGCGGTGGGCTTTGTCACCCTCGGGTTGTGGATCGAGGGGCGGGCTGAAACCGGATGGATGTGGCTGTTCTTCTTGATGACCACCTTCTTCCTTCTCTATGTCCCGTTCAGCAAGATTTCGCACTACGTGCTGTACCCCTTCGGCCGCGTGATGTTCGGTCAGATCTTCGGCGGGCGAGGTGTGTTGAACAGGCACCAGAAGGCGTAACTCTTTTCACAGGACAGCGACATACCGGGGAATACGGAGGATAACCATGGCCGAAGTGGCAGAAGAAAAAGGTCAGGCGGCACCGGAGAAGGTGGCGGCGGCAAAGAAGAAAGAAGCAGAGAAACTGGGGACTCAGGCGGGGAGAAAGTGGCCCCTGAAAGACGAGTTCACGCCTGAAATGCTCCAACGGATGGAGGAGATCCTTCCGGCCAAGCTCAGTCGGGTGGTTGCTGCTTCGTTGGCAGGATGCATCCATTGTGGGATGTGCTCGGACGCGTGCCATTACAGTGTGTCCATCCCGGAAGACAAGACGTTGCTCCCCGCGTACAAGGCGGACCGGTTCCGGAAATGGTACAAAGGCAGATTCGACTGGATGGGAAAGGTTTTCCCGTGGTTTGTCGGTGCGAGGAAGCTCGACAAGGACCTGGCCGACGAGATGTACGACAAGCTCTGGGGCGGATGCACCATGTGCCGTCGCTGCACCTTCAACTGCCCCATGGGTGTTGACTACGGCATGCTGACCCGCGCGGCCCGCGCTATCATGTGCGAAGTCGGACGGGTCCCCAAGCACCTGCAAGATACGGTGGACACTCACTACAACCACGGGAACAACATGGCCGTCCCGAGGCAGGAGTTCATCGAGACCATCGAATGGGTCGAGGAAGAGCTCCAGTCCGAGGAAGGGTGCGAAAACTTCAAGATCCCGCTGGACAAGAAGGGTGCTCGGTATATGCTCACCCTTAACCCTCGGGAACCCAAGTACTACCCTCTGACCATCCAGGCGACGGCCAAAGTCCTGAACGCGGCGGGGATCGATTTCACCATCTCGTCGCGCTACTGGGACCTGACCAACTACGCGATGTTCAACGGCATCGATTCCGACGCCAAGCTGTTCGCTTCCTGGCTATTCGACGAGATGAAGCGGCTCGAGGTGGAATACCTCCTATCCGGCGAGTGCGGCCACGGGTATCGGGGGCTTCGCTGGGAAATGGCCAACTGGCTCGGTGGAGTCCCGTACAAGGTCACCAGCGTGATGGAACTGTTTGCCGAGGTGATCGGGCAGGGAAGGATCAGGCTGGACAAGTCGGTCTGGAAAGATGACGTGTTCACGTACCATGACTCGTGCAACATCGCCAGGTCGGGAGGTATTACCGAGGAGCCCCGCACTATCATCCTGGCTGCGGTGGACAATTTCAGGGAGATGGAACACAACCGGGAACACAGCTTTTGCTGCGGTGGTGGTGGGGGCGCCCTCGCAATGCCCGAGTTCGCCGGGCGACGCATCAAGGCGGGTAAGGTCAAGGCCGACGAAATCCGGGCGACCGGAGCAACGGTGGTTCTCCAGTCGTGCCACAACTGCACCGACCAGTTGAAGGAGATCTGCGAACATTTCAAGATCCACGCGAAGGTGATGAATCTCGCGGAACTCCTGAGTGAAGCGCTGGTGCTCGGCTAACAGACCAGGCGATCGGCGGGGAAGGCATGCAGGGAATAGGCTTATGCGCAATCTTTTCGCAACAGGGTGACTGGGCGTTCGACTATGCGCTGTGGCTGGCACGCAAACAGCGGACGAGGCTCTTCATCTTTCATTTCCTCGATTCGCCGTATGCGCTTCGCCGGGATGTAGTTTTCGTTGACGAGCAACGGGAGCAGGTGACTCAGGTAACCCCGGACCTTATCGCGGAAAAAGACAAAGAGCTGCGCCTGACCTACGACGATCGCCTGGGAGGCTATGTCGACGTCGGGTTTCGGTTATGCGAAGGGAGCACGGAAAGGGAACTCAAACGGTGTTTCAGGCGCGGCGAATACGATGTGCTGGTCCTCGCGTACGAGAACCAGGGCGCGCTTTTCGCAGGAAATGCATCCATCGAGAAGTTTGCTTCACGGTTCCGCGGTCCCGTGGTTCTCGTGGGACCGGACAGACCGGACCGTTACTTCCTCAACCGAGAGGCACAGGAAATGGTCAGGCGACTGAATATACCTCCGGACAAATGGGGGCCTGTCTGACATGCTCCGGCTTGGGTAGTGATACCAATGTGCGATTCAATAAGTAATATTGCTGAAGGGCGCTCCTGGGAGGTCTCCTGAGCGCAGTCAGGCTGTGCCGTTCGTAGCGGAGGAGACCACCCAGGAACAGCCCAGAGCAGAGTCCTCGGATGTTACAAATTGAACTGCACCTTGGTATGAAGCATGGCCTTCACCTGGCGGCCGAGCACCGGCCATTGAAATCCCCTGGAATCATGACGCTGTTCGGGAGGTTCCCCGCAGGTGGGATGAATTACCGCCCGTTTCCCGAGGTGCGAGGGACCCGGCGCACTTTGAACGCGTAATTGCCGGCCTCGTCGAGTTGGCCGGAAAATTGTGCTGACGGAGTCTCTCCAGGCGCGGTCGTGGTTCTGTATGCGAGACGGTTGTTTCCACGAATGATCACCATCCCGTCCCAGTTCGCGCCGTTGGCAGGCACGAGCGCCACTTTGTCTTCCGGCGCGGGATCGGCAATTAAATCTCTCCCTTGGCAGTTCTTGATCGGCACGCTTTTTCCGGCCAGCGCGTGGAGCAACGTCGGCAAGACGTCCATGTGCGACGTCGCGGTCGATATCTTGCGTGGCTTGACCCCCGGTCCTACCATGACGAACGGCACCCGCATCTGAATGTCTGACATGCGACTGGCGTGGGTGAACACTCCATCTTCGCCCATGGATTCTCCGTGATCGCCCGTAATCAGGATGAGGTTTCGGTCGAGATTGATGGATTGCAGAAACTTCATCACTTCATGCTGCAGGAACAGTAACGAATTGGCATAGCGGTTCAGGTGATTCCGCATCTGCTCCCGCGGATTCAGAAACTGCCAGAAGGTCGCTGACTCCGGGTGCACGTCGAATTCAGGAGGAAAGGGATACCGATAATGGGAAGAGAGGAGATAGAAGAATACGAATTGCGGTTTCTTCTGGGGGGTGTTCAAGATGCTCCGCACCCGAGCCAGTTTGCGACTATCCGAATCGGGCCAATCTTTCATCCCGTTGAGTCCGAAGGCTCCCTCGAAGATCATATCGTGGCAGTACCGGTCGTTAATGAACTTGTCCAGCCTCCGAAACCCTTTCGTCTCGCCAGAAGTAACGCACGTGATGTGGTAGCCGGATCGCCGGAGGGATTCAAACATCTGCGGCGGGATGTTCCGCTGGAGCGTCTGATCGTAGCCGAGAGCCGCCCGGCCGTAAAATAAGGAGAATAGGCCCAGATGGGAGCAGTTCGACCCTGAATAATGACGCTCGAGGCGGAGCCCCTCGTTCGACCAGGCGTCCAGTTGGGGCATGAGCTTCGGGCCGATCGCGAAATGGCGGAAGCTTTCGAAAATGATCAACACGATGTTGGGCAAGTTCGGCTTCCGAACAAATGCCGCAGGGTCCGCAGGCTTAGGATCCACCGCCTCGCTCGCCACCCTGATCGCGGTCATTTCATCGTCCTGGTCGGGCATTCCGATCTGATCATCGGAATCTGTCCTCTCCGGGTACTCCGCTTCGGGCCGAATCCCACCTTTCAAGTCGACGTGCTCGCGGATGTCTTTCACCGAAGGGACCTGGCGTTCAGCCACTCTGCCGGCCGCGGGATTGCTTATAGTCGACAAGTTCGCAATCATGCCTGTCGTGTCCGCGATGCCGAGTCCTTCTGCAACCACCTCTGCCACGCCCTGGAAGCGTTCCCCGAAGCTAGTCTGGGGCGGCAGAGCGGCGTACACGCGATCCAAAAGATTCTGGTCTTGAAACAGCCCCATCGCGGGCACGACGCCAACAATGCCGCAAACCAGGGCTGCGGTCGCCAAGGACTGGGTCCTCTTTGAACCCAGTCGGACGAATCGCGTCACAAGTTTCCGGGTCACCCATCTGGTCGCGAAGAAGACGGCAGGACCCGCGGCCGCGAACATGAGGAAGAGCATCCCCGCTTCGCCGGAGAATCCGTCACCCGCCCATTGCCAGATCTTTTGACCGGGGGATTGCAGGATATCTCGCAAGTGCGGGAACCAATCCAATAGATGATAGCCTGAGAAACTGACCGAAATAATGTCTGTGGCGAAGAAGTAGAAGATGAGGACAGCAGAGGCGTTCAGGATCACGACCCCCGTACGTTCGAATCCCTGGACAAATAGAACCCCTACCAGCAGGATCACCGGGATGCACCAGGCCAGGCTTTTCGCGGCCAGGAGCCAGAAGATCAGCCCCTCGTCCATAAGAGCCAGACTTTCGGCCCTCGGACCCATGATGATGTGATAGCGATCCCATTCGAACAGGCAGGCAAAGAGGGCGGAGGATGTGGTCAAGAAAAGAAGGACCCCAAGCCAGCGCTTGGCTGGGGTCTCCGATCCCCGTATAGCGCCGGAAGTCGGTGTGGTGTCCGCGTCGCTCCGCGTGCGCTTATCGGAGGGCATCAACAGGCCTCCAGCAGAATTTCCGCCGTTCTTCGTTCTCGTGCGTCCTTGAATCGTATCTCATTACCGCACACTTTACGCAAGTCCCTGCACCCCTCATGCAATTGCGAAGCCAGAATAGGGAATTCGGCAGCGGGGCCCATAGGTGCCCCGGGAGCGAACGATCATCCGATAACGCGCGGAGCAAGGGGACCTGTGGACGGTCAGCATCGGCATGACTCGCAGCGACCGCGATGATCCCCTGGATCTCAGGCGAACGCCTGCGCCGGGATGTCCGGACGCGAGCAACAGTCATGCCGTACAATTATCGCAAATTGCCCACAGATATCAACTCATTTCTGGCACTCGGGGTACCCATTCACTTACACAGGGCACGTGAGCGCTTGAACCAGACCATCAAGAAGGGGGGTTAATTATCCGTCATTCCGGCGGAGGCCGGAATCCAGTCCAGCGCTTCGCTGGGTTCGACATCTCCTGGACCCCGGCCTTCGCCGGGAGTACGACGTGGGGCCATCGGCTTGTCGTTGCATCAACAGCGTTGAATCCTTGCCCCAAATAACTGAATTGTTACCACTCGGCCGCGAGCGTTCATTTGTGGAGAGGAAAAATTCCCCGCCTCGGCCCTCGTTCACGGGGGGCCAAAAGAGGCACGGATCTCACCCGTGCGGTGCCGTCCGGCGTTGACAGGACTGCAGCGGTCAGCTAAGTTCGGTACAGAGAAGGGTTATATGGTGGGAGAGGCAAAATGCCATCCCTGACATTCTCCCTGATATACGTGACCGGACCTGCGAAAAGAAGCACTCGGCTATCGGAAATGGTATGAAGCATTTCCGCGACCTGCTCGGAACACCGACTTGAGGAGCTGAATCATGGGGCTCTGTATTCGTCTGCTCTGGCTGTTGATCATGATCCCGTTCGCTGCGGGCGTTTTCGGTTGCGGCCGGGACGCCGACCGCGTGGTGGAACCACCGCCCCCCGACGTCACCGTGAGCCCGCCTGTCGAGGAAGAGGTGACCGACAACCTCGAATTCACCGGTACCACAGCGGCTCTCGAATCGGTTGAAATCCGGGCCCGCGTCAAGGGGTTTCTCGACCGCAAGAATTTCGAGCCGGGCTCGAAGGTCAAGGCGGGGGATCTACTGTTCGTCATCGACAGGCGTCCCTTCAAGGCCAAGGTCGATCAGGCCGCTGCAACCCTCGAGAGCAACAAGGCGAAGCTGGAACTCGCCCGGGTCCGTGCGGAAAAAACCAAGACCCTCTATGCAACCGCATCGGTCTCGGAACTGCAGCTCCTTGAAGACGAGGCAAAACGGGGTGTGGAACAGGGCCAGGTGGACATGGCAAAGGCCGACCTCGAGGCCGCCCAGCTTGACCTCGATTTCACCGAGGTCAAGACCCCGCTCAGCGGCCGCGTCGGCGTGAACCAGGTGGATGTGGGAAACCTGGTCGGCGCAGGCGACTATACCCTCCTGACGAACGTGGTAAACGACGATTCCGTGTACGTGTACTTCAATATCAGTGAACGTGACCTCTTGAAGTACAAGCGGAAATACCTGGAAAGAAGTGCTCAGGGGCAGGAGGGGAGCCAGGAGGTCAAGGCCTTCCTCGCGCTCGCTGACGAGGCCGGGTTCCCTCACGAGGGGATTGTGGACTACCTCGACCCGCGGACCGACCCCGGTACCGGCACCGTCCGTGCAAGGGCCATCTTCGCAAACAAGGACGGCCTCCTGCAGTCGGGGCTCTTTGCCAGGATTCGGGTTCCGATGGAGACCCGCAAGGCATTTCTCGTCCCGGATCTGGCTGTGGGGATCGACCAGAGAGGCCAGTACGTCCTCGTGGTGAATGACCGGAACGTCGTAGATTATCGCCCTGTTGAGGTCGGTCAACTCGTGGACCGCATGAGGGTCATCGAAAAAGGGGTGACTCTCAAGGACCGAATCGCGGTCAACGGGATTCAGCGGGCCAGACCGGGTATTAAAGTCAACCCGATCGCTGGCCCCTCAACCGCTCCATCGCCGGCGCCCGGCGCATCTCAGCCGGCGAAGCCGTAGCGGAGTCCCCACATGCTCAGTCGATTCTTTATCGAGCGGCCCATCTTCGCGTTCGTCATTTCCATTCTCATAGTGATCGCAGGAGGGGTGGCGGTCTTTACCCTTCCGGTCGCTCAGTACCCGGACATAACCCCGCCGGTGGTTCAGGTGACCGCATTCTATCCGGGTGCAAACGCACAGGTCATTGCAGATACGGTTGCTGCACCCATCGAACAGGAAGTGAACGGCGTCGAGAACATGCTCTACATGAGCAGCCAGAGCGCGTCGGACGGTTCGTACACGCTGAAGGTAACCTTCGAGCTGGGGACGGACGTCGACATGGCCACGGTACTGACGCAGAATCGGGTCGCTCGGGCCGTGCCGAAACTCGCGCCGGAAGTCCAGCGGCAAGGGGTGACCACCAAGAAGGTATCGTCCGCGATGGTTACGGTGCTCTGCGTGTACTCGCCTGACGGTCGGTACGATGACCTGTTTATCACCAATTTCGTTGGGATCAGGATCAAGGACGAATTGAGCCGCATACGCGGGGTCGGCGATGTGGCTGTGTATCCCTCAAAGGATTACAGCATGCGCATCTGGCTCGATCCCAACAAGCTCAAAGCGCGGGAGCTCACCACCAACGACGTGGTGGACGCGCTGCGCGCGCAAAACGTGCAGGTCGCTGCCGGGCAGGTGGGGCTTGAACCGGCGCCGCCGGGCCAGGATTTCCAGCTCAGTGTCGATACACTCGGCAGGCTGACCGATGCGAAACAGTTCGAGGATATCATCCTGAAAACAGGGGAGGGTGGGCGCATCACCCAGGTGAAGGACGTGGCGCGGGTCGACCTGGGCGGCAAGGCCTATTCCACGTTTTCCCTGTTCAACGGCACCCCCGCGACGACGATTATCATATATCAGGCCCCTGGTTCCAATCTCCTGGACGTTGCCGACCAGGTCAAAACGACCATGGCCGGGCTAAAGAAAGAATTCCCGCTGGGGCTGGACTACAAGGCCATCTACGAGATTTCCGATTTCATTCGCGCGTCGGTCCACGAGGTACAGAAGACACTCGTCGAGGCTTTCATCCTGGTCTTTCTCGTGGTCTTCGTCTTTCTCCAGAACTGGCGGGCGACCCTGATCCCGACCATCACGATCCCTGTCTCGCTGATCGGGACCTTTGCAGTGATGACTCTTTTGGGATTCTCCATCAACATGGTGACGCTCTTTGGGCTCGTTTTGGCCATCGGGATTGTCGTGGACGACGCCATAGTCGTGGTGGAAAACGTCGAGCGGAACATGGCCGTGCACGGGCTCGGCCCCAAGGAAGCGGCGATTCGCGCGATGGAAGAGGTCACCGGCGCGGTGATCGGTATAACGCTCGTTCTCATGGCGGTCTTCATTCCCGCGGCCTTTCTCGGAGGCATCACCGGGCAGCTTTACCGGCAGTTTTCGCTCACCATTGCGGTGACGACCTTCTTCAGTGCGGTCAATGCGCTCACGTTGAGCCCGACCCTGTGTGCGCTCCTGTTGCAGCCCCATCACGGGAAGAAGAACGCGTTCTTCAGGGCATTCAATACGGCGTTCGATCGGGTCACTGGGTCGTACTCGACCCTCGTCTCGCTCTCCGTGCGTAAAATCGGGGTGATGGTCCTGTTGTTCGTGGGGCTGCTCGGCCTCACCGGCCTCGGGTTTGTCCGGTTGCCCACCGGTTTCGTGCCGCTGGAAGACGACGGCTTGATAATGGTCAACGTCCAGATGCCCGACGCGGCCAGCCTCCAGCGCACCCGCGCCACGATGGAACGAGTGGGAGAAATAATTTCCAAGACCAAAGGCGTGGCGAGCTATGGCGCATTGGGGGGGTTCTCGCTCATCGACGGGAACGGGTCCAACTTCGGCCTGATCTTTGTGCCTCTGGAGCCGTGGGAGAAGAGACTGGAGGAAGGCCGCAGCCGTGAGGCGATCATCGCGGAATTGATGGGTCAGTTTCGCAAGATCCAGGAAGGGATCGTGTTCGCGTTCACCTTGCCCGCGATCCCCGGGCTGGGCACCGGCGGCGGATTCGAGATGCAGGTGCAGGATCGAACCGGCCTCGGGCTCCCTGCTCTGGAACAGGCGTCACGAGACTTGGCCATCGCAGCGAACGCGCAGCCGGATCTGACCACGGTCGTATCGACCTTCAAGGCTTCCGTTCCGAAGCTCTTTGCCGATATCGACCGGGTGAAGACGCTGACCATGGGCGTTCCGTTGCAAGCGGTATTCGATACGTTGCAGGCGTATCTCGGCTCGACCTACGTCAATGACTTCAACAAATTCGGCCGCACCTGGCAGGTGAACGTGCAGGCAGACAGCGTGTTTCGCACCGGCGCGGACGACATCGCCAGGCTGGAGGTCCGAAACAACGACGGGAAGATGGTCCCGCTCGGCACGCTCATGAAAGTGGAAAAGAGCGTGGGGCCCACGCGAGTCGACCGGTACAATCTGTATCCTTCATCGCTGGTCATGGGCGAGCCCAGGGAAGGGATAAGCTCCGGCGAGGCGCTGAAAACCATGGAGCAGCTTGCCGACAAGAAGCTCCCGCAGGGCATGGGGTACCAGTGGA
>JACRDG010000087.1 GCA_016218715.1 Desulfomonile tiedjei
ACCAAGCTTGCTAGAGCCCGGCGCTTCATCACCCGTTGCAGATGAAGGAGCAACGGGTACCCGATGCGCCGGGAGAAGTTTTTTGCCACCAGTGAATATATGGGGAAGGTGACTTGAGCGTAGCAAAACCAGAGGGAAAAGACTATTGAGCTTTGCATAAATAATGGAAATGTTCACCGTGCCCACGGCAGATCAGACGCGTGGATGCAGGACCACAGGAGTGGTTGCGACCCTCGGATTCGCCGCACCGAGTTGCGGAGTAGCCCGTTGAGCTGGGCCAAGTCCGTGGGCGCACTGTTGGCCAAGGCGCGGTCGGCCTGGGCCCAGACATATTCCGCTGGATTGAGTTCCGGGGCGTAGGCCGGGAACGCTTCCACCTGGAGTCTTGGATGGGCGGTAATCCACTGCGTGACCTCGCTACGGCGATGGATCGTTCCCCGATCCCACAGCAGGACCACCGGCCCCCGAAGATGCCGGAGCAGGTGTTGCAGGAATGCTCGGACATCCAGCCCCGTGAGATTGCGGGTCCGAAGCGTGAGATAGAGGGCCAGCCGTTTCCGCGTGGGAGACACGGCCAACGCACTGATCGCGGAGATCCGATCCTGTTTGTAGAGGTAGCGAACGACAGGCGTTTCCCCTTTCGGAGCCCAGGTGCGGGCCACATTGGGGATGAGCAGGAAGCCCGATTCATCGAGGAAGACCAGATGGGCCCCACGTCGTTGAGCGTTTTTTTATATGCGGCCAGCGGGAACGCTTCCAGTGGGCGATCGCCGCGTCGTCCCGTTGCAGGGCCCGGCGTTCGGGTTTCTGACAACTCCATCCCAAACTGTTCAGCAGCTTCCAGACATGGCAGGGATGGGAGGCCACGCCCCACTGCCGTCGGATCATCTGGGCGACGCGCTGTAAGGTCCAGAGATCGGTCCGATAGCCAGCTGCCAGGGGGCCCTTCAGGAGCAACGTGGTCAGGCGCTTCTTCTGCGACGCGGAGAGCTTGGGCGGGCGGCCCGGGGTGGGGTGCGGGCGCAACCCCTTCAGCCCCTTTTTTCGGTACGACTTGTACCATCGGAACACCGAACTCACGGATGCACTCACGGCGCGTGCCACTGCCGACAGATTCTTGCCCGCCCGTAGCAGCCGAATGGCCTGTCGGCGTCGCCGCTCCAGTTGCTGGGCGGTTCCTTGAGGTCTCATGCCTCATAGAATAGCGAACTCGGCGGAGAGTTTCCATTATTTATGCAAACCTCAATAGCAGCGTGAGAATGGAACACCCATGATAGTCAGCGAGAAAGTTGAGAAAGTCATTCGACCTCTCAATGAGTTGTCGGCAGGATGGCAAAAGGCCACTCTTGCCGAGGTCGCTGAAATTATCATGGGACAATCGCCGTCTTCGCAATATTACAACTCTGACGGTGAAGGTCTGCCGTTCTTCCAGGGTAAGGCAGAGTTTGGTGAGCTTTATCCAAAGCCGGTAAAGTGGTGTAGCAAGCCGAACAAAGTTGCACAAAAAGACGATATCTTGATGACGGTGCGTGCTCCGGTTGGCCCCACCAATCTAGCTATCACCGAATGTTGCATTGGTCGTGGACTGGCGGCAATCCGGCCACGCAATGGTGTTTCGAGTAGATACGTCTTGTATTACTTGCGCAGTATTGAGTCAGGCATCGACGCGCTAGGTACAGGTACAACGTTCAAGGCCATATCTGGCGGGATACTTCGTTCGATCCCAATTCCAATCGCTCCGGCAGCACAGCAGGAACGCATCGTCGCGGAGATCGAAAAGCAATTCTCCCGTCTCGACGAAGCCGTCGCCAATCTCAAGCGCGTCAAAGCCAACCTCAAACGCTACAAAGCCGCCGTCCTCAAAGCCGCCGTCGAAGGGAAGTTGACCGAAGACTGGCGCAAGCAACATCCCGACGTCGAACCAGCCGGCAAACTCCTCGAGCGCATCCTTACCGAACGCTGCGTGAAATGGAGTGGCAGAGGGGAATACAAAGATCCAGCCAAGCCAGATACGAGCAACCTCCCATCGCTGCCGGAGAAGTGGACGTGGGCGAGTATTGACCAACTCACCTCACATATCACAAGCGGCTCACGTGACTGGACCCGCTATTATGGTTGTGGCAGTGGTACGTTTATTCTTGCCCAGAATGTCCGGCTGATGCGGCTGGACCTGAGCGAGCGCCAAGCTGTCGATCCTCCTAAAACCGATGCCGAGACGGCACGAACTCGAGTTTCCATTGGGGACCTTCTTGTCACTATCGTCGGTGCAAAGACTGGTGAAGTGTGCCGCATTCCCATGGAGATGGTTGACCATTTTGTCTGCCAGAGTGTCGCGCTTCTCCGGCCACTTATGTCAGCATCGGCGAAATTCATGGAGCTGTATCTGGCGTCCCCGGAGAATGGACAAGCTCAGTGGAAGCATTACATCTATGGTCAGGGCCGACCACATCTTAGCTTTGAACAGCTAAAGATGACTGCCATTGCGCTTCCCCCTCTCGCTGAACAACAGCAAATAGTGGCCGAAGTCGAGCGCCGCCTGTCAGTCATCGAAGAACTCGAAGCTGCCGTCGAAGCCAACCTCACCCGCGCCGACCGCCTGCGGCAGTCCATTTTAAGCCAAGCCTTTTCCGGCCGGTTGCTCCGGCAAGATATGAGGGACATTTCTGATGCCGCAACGCCATTCTCTATGGCCGCAGAAAGCCCAGCGAAGTATGGAAAAGACAACCGTGCAGGGCGGTAATCACAGATGAATGTGATTCCTTCATTCACGGAAACTCATGCGGCGCTCTTGCGGAGCTTTCTGTCGTCGCCCCAACGCGCGAAGGGCACCATGACCTATCCGCAACTTGCGGGGTTCTTGTTCAGCATGGCGAACGCGCCGGAAATGATCCCCCCTTCGGAGTGGATACCGATCGTCTTCAATGACCAGGACGTCGGGTACGAGACCCGAGGCGAAGCGGAGGGGGTCCTCCAGGCCATGATGGCTCTCTACAACGACTGTGGTCGGGAGCGAACAATGGGGAGCGCATTACTCCCGTTCGGGTGCGAGATCAGACCTCAGCCGCTGGACAACTTGGGCGATGATGCGCCGCTGAGCCAGTGGGCGCGTGGATTTTTGACGGGGCACACCTACCTTGAAGACATCTGGAACGAATTTACCCCCGACGAACTCGATGAGGAACTGGGCTCAATTCTGATGGTGCTCACGTTCTTTGCCTCCCGGACGCTTGCGGAGGCTTACCATAAGGAAGGCAAGGGGAAGGCGAGCCTGGAACACCTCGCCGAAACGGTTGTCGGGATCTTTCCCGATGCGATGATCGAGTATGCCCATCTGGGGCGGTCCATCTTTCAAGCATGGCGCGAAGCGGGCGATCTCGACCAAGAGCCGTCGGCTCGCCCGAAAATCGGCCGGAACGACCCCTGCCCCTGCGGCAGCAGGAAAAAATTCAAGAAGTGCTGCGGCGCGACCTGAAATGAGTTTATTGCTCATCGTCCAAAAGCTTTGGAACTACTGCAGCGTCCTCCGCGACGACGGGATGAGCTACGCACAGCATCCGCGATGAACGATCGACTGTCATTTCCAAAGGCAAACGTAATAGAATGGCAGCGAGATTTCTCTGATCCTCCGAGGATTTATCTGTGAGTGACCATTCCAAAATCGAGTGGACTGACGCCACCTGGAATCCGGTACGGGGATGTTCCAAAGTCAGTCCAGGCTGTATGAACTGCTATGCGGAGACGTTCGCTGAACGCTTTCGCGGTGTGCCAGGACATCCATTCGAACATGGCTTTGATTTACGGTTGGTTCCGGAAAAACTCGCTGATCCTCTGCGGTGGCGAACCCCTCGAATGATTTTCGTCAACTCGATGAGTGACTTGTTCCATGAACAGGTTCCCGACGACTACATCGTCAATGTCGCACGCGTGATGCGACTGGCCAACTGGCACACCTATCAAGTGCTGACCAAACGCTCGGAGCGGATGCGTGCTTTGCTTCAGGGAAAGCTCAGGTTCGCAGCAAGACAATCACATATTTGGTGG
>JACRDG010000091.1 GCA_016218715.1 Desulfomonile tiedjei
GGAAGCGGTATCGCCGAGGAGCACCTCCCGAAGGTCTTTGACCCCGGCTTCACGACCAAAGGGGTCGGGGTGGGAACGGGGCTCGGCCTCTCGATCTGTCACCAGATCGTGGCTGCTCACAAGGGGGCCATCCACGTCACGAGCCGAAAGGGGATGGGAGCGACCTTCACACTCGTGCTCCCTGTTCGTCCTGGTGGGTGAGTATCGGGGCCGGCAGGGCTGTGGCGGCGGGAGGAGGTTTCCCCGGGGGGGCCGCGCGTTCCTCGCCGCCGCGCTGATCGGTGCGGCTATGCTGCCGTCTGCGGCGGGCGGGCAGGACGCCCCCAACCCGGGCTTGGCGGACACGACGACCGAGGAGCGAGCCCAAGCCGCCCCGGCGACGGGCGAGCAGCCCCGCGACGCGCCCTCGTCCGAAGTGGGGCGGCCGCCCGCAAGTGGATTCTGGGCCGGAATGTCTCAGACTGCGGTGCAGTTGCGGGACCTCGGCCTCAAGGGCGACATGACGTACAAGAACTTTTCCTTCTTCAAGGACACGCCGAACGACCCGCGCAACTTCGGCAACGAGGGCATCTTCCACCTCCAGTGGGACCGCGAACTCACCGAGTGGGCGAGCTTTTCAATCAAAGGGGAGGCGCGCCAGGACGACCGCCGGTTCACGCGAGGCGTTCGCACGCGTGTGCCGGACAACCTGCTGCATCGGCGCATGGTGGACCTCATGGAGTCCTACCTGAAACTCACCCTGCCGGGGGACACGCAACTGACCATGGGGAAGCTGATCTATACATGGGGCAAAGGCGAGTTTTACAGCCCGACCGACAATATGAGCCCCTACGATTACCTCGACGTGATCGACCGCCTGAAAGAGCCGGTCTACTCGGGCGAGCTGAGCAAAACCTTCGAGACGTCCACCGGGCCGGTGGACCTCAGCGTTATCTTCATCCCGTTCTTTACCCCTGCACGGGACCCGCTGGCCCAGAGCCGGTGGACGCCGGCGACGACGTTTATCCCGGGGGTGGGGGACTCTGTGCCGGGCGACGTGAACGCACAGCGGCGGGTGACGCCCGGGCGTGAAGCGAAGAACATGCAGTATGCGGTCCGGGCCCGGAAGACCATTGGGAAGGTGGATGTATCGGTCAGCTACTTCTACGGATTTGAATACCTCCCGGTTGTGCAGAAAAACCCGACCGGCTCGACCACGACCTTCGTCCCGGTGTACCGGCATATGCAGGCGCCCGGCATCGACTTCGAGACTACGGTGGACAAGTTTGTGATCAAGGGTGAGGCGGCCTGGAAGTTCGGGGACCGCGAACTCAAGGACAGCCGCTTCCAGGGGCTGATCGGCGTTCGGTACACGCGGGATGACATCTGGACGCAATGGCTCAAGAAGCTCACGGTGGATTTCGAGCACAACCGCCAGGAGTTCATCTCATCCAAGAACCCGCAGTTCATCGTGAGCGGAAGCTTCCTCAACGGGTTTCGGAACTCGGGCTCCGGCGGCATCGAGTTCGAGTTCAACCCGGACCAGACCTTCAACCGCGAGACGAAGTTCCGAGTGGCAGGGTCCGTGGACTGGTCTCAATCGGCGAACTACTGGCTCCAGTATCAGTTGACCGTGAAACCGGTCGAGGACTATACCCTGGAGACGGGATTCGACGTCTTCGCCGGAGAACAGACCACCTTCTGGGGGGAGTGGCGCAACAACGATCGTTTCTACTTCAAAATGACGCGGCTTTTCTAAGTGCCATGACGATATGCAGAAAGGAGCGTGCAACCATGCACACACACGACCGACCGTGTTTCACCGGGAAGCTGGTTTTCTTTCTCGCGGGCTTGCTGTACCTGGGCTTCGCCGGCAGCATGGCGTGGGCTCAAACTCCCACGGGCCTCGAGATCATGAAGAAGCAGCGGGACCTCCAGCGGGCCAAGGATGAAGAGGAGACCCAGCAAATGACCTTGGTCAACAAGAATGGCGAAACGAAGCAGCGCAAGCTGGCTCGGGCGACGATCACCGGTTCGGAGGACTTGAGCAAGATCCTGATCCGCTTCAAGGCCCCGCGCGACGTGGAGAACACCGGACTACTCACCTGGGAGGCCAAGGACGGCAATGACGACCAGTGGCTCTATCTCCCGGAGATGAAGAAGACCATGCGCATCGCCTCCAGCGGGAAGAAGAACCGCTTTATGGGGACCGATTTTGCGTACGAAGATCTCCGCCCGGAGAATCTTTCCCTCCATACCTACAACCTGGCCGGCTCCGAGGCGGTCGACGGGCAGGACTGTTTCGTGATCGACGCGCTGCCCGGCAACGACAAGGAGGCGGACGAAAGCGGATATAGCAAGCGCAAGCTGTGGATCAGGAAGGACATCTCCTACACGGTCAAGCGCGAGTTCTACGACAAGAAAAACCAACTGGAAAAAGTGCAGACCGACCGCAAGCTCGTCAACGTGAAGGGCAGCATCTGGCGTGCCGATGAGATCGAGATGCGCGACATGCAGGCGGGATCGAAGACGCTGGTCGTGATCGAGACTCGCGCACAGGACAAAGGCCTGAAAGAAAGCCTGTTCACCGCGGCGGCGTTGGAGAGGGGCGGCCGATAACCATGAAACGCCTGATGCTCTGGATCGTGGACCACCCGGCGCTGAGTTCAGGGCTGGTCCTCCTGCTGACGGTGGCCTTTGGCCTCCAGCTTCCCAAGCTGGAAATCGACACCTCGGCCGAAGGCCTGATGGTCGAGAATGACCCCGCGAAGGCCTACTACGAAAAAATCAAGACCAAGTTCGGAAGCGATGCCCTGACGATCGTCCTCGTCAAGGCGGACGACGTATTCGCGGTTCCGGTTCTCCAGAGTATCAGGCGGATCTCCGACGCCATTGAACGCATGGAGGGTGTGTCCCGTGTCGAAAGTCTGACCACGGTGAACAATATCAAAGGGGAGCAGGACTCACTGAATACCGAACCCCTCGTGGGGGCGAGAGTGCCGACCGATCCCAAGGCCATCGAGCGGATTCGCGCCGACGCACTCGGGAACCCCATCTTCATCGGCAACATCGTTTCTAAGAACGCAAAGGCCACGGCGATCAACGCCTACACCGACTCGAAGCCAGGCGATAAGGGGTTCAACAAGCGATTCTCCAGCGCGGTGGAAGAGCTGATCGAGAAAGAGGTCGCCGCCGGCCTGCAGATCTACCAGATCGGTGGTCCCATCACCAAGGTCACGTTCGGCGAGTACATTCGGCAAGACCAGACCAACCTGGTCCCGGTCTCACTCGGTGTGCTCCTGCTTGTCCTGTTCTTGGCCTTCCGGATGTCTCAGGCCGTGATCATCCCAATCGTCACGGGACTCGTGAGCATCACCTGGGGATTAGGCTGGATGGCTCTCTTCGGGATTCCGGTGAACGTGATCACGGCGATCATCCCGTCCCTCCTCATCGCCATCGGGTTCACCGAAGACGTGCACATGATCTCCGAGTACCACGAGGGATTGCTCACGCAGCGGGACAAGTTGTCCGCAGTCCGGCACATGGCCGAGCATTCCGCCCTTCCGATCCTGATCACCACGGTCACGACCGTCGTGGGGTTCGGCAGCCTGATGACCAGCGATATCACCATGCTGATCCAGTTCGGTCAGGCGTCCGCGATGGCCCTGTCGTCCAACTTCATCGTCACGCTGGTTCTGTTGCCCTCATTGCTCCAGGTCTGGCCGGTCCCGAAACGATTCCGGGCCTCGGCCCTCGCCGATGAGTCCGGCATCGGGACGATTCCCGCTCTGATGGAAAAGCTCGGTCACTTCAACCTGCGGTACCGGACCCCGATTGCCATCGTCACGTCCGTGCTTGTCGTGGGTTCCTTGATCGGGTGGTATTTCCTCAAGGTGAACACGGACTTCATCAGCTATTTTCCGGAGAGTTCCTTTATCCGGCAGCGGACCATGGACCTCCACAAGACCCTCGCCGGAGCCGTCAACTTCTACGTGGTGGTGGAGACCGGGAAGGAAGACGGTGTGAAACAGCCGGAGTTGCTCCGGAAGATCGTGGGGCTCCAGGACTTCTTGAACGGCACCGGTCTGATCGACAAAAGCGTCTCGGTTGCCGACTACGTCAAGAAGATGCATCGGGAGATGAACAACGGGGATCCTGCGTTCGAGCGCATCCCCGACACCGGTAACTTCGTTGCGCAATATCTCCTCGTGCTGGACGGCAAGGATCTGGCCAAGTACGTGGATTCCAACTACTCGACCGCGAATATTGTCGTGCGCCACAACGTGACCAGCTCGTGGGAGCTGTCGGACCTCCTCAAGCGGCTGGATGAGTATCTTGCGCAGAACTTCCCCCACGACGTCCGCGTGACCTACACAGGGGAGGGGATCCTCATCAACAACGCAGCCGACTACATGGCCATCAATGAGGTCACCAGTTTCTCCTCGACGTTTGTCATCATCGGCCTTCTCCATTCGCTCCTCTTCATGTCCTTGAAGGCCGGGTTCCTGTCGCTCATCCCCAACGTCATCCCGATCCTGTTCAACTTCGGCCTGATGGGGGCGCTGGGCATTCCACTCAATACCGGCACCGCGCTCATCGCGACGATTGCGATCGGGATTGCGGTGGACGATACGGTGCACCATATGGTGCGGTACAGCCGTGAACTGAATAAACACCACGATCAGAAGATCGCCATGTTCAATACGATGAAGGCGCAGGGCCAACCGATCATCTACATCTCCCTTGCCTTAGCCGGCGGCTTTGTGGCGCTGGTGCTGTCGAACTTCGTTCCCACGTTCTACTTTGGAATCCTCTCGGCCATTGTGATGCTCGTGGCCTGTGTGACGGAGTTGGTGATCACGCCCATCCTGATGTATTCCACGCGGCTCGTGACCCTCTGGGACCTGCTTCTCCTCAAAATGAGCCCGGAGCTAGTCCAGACCGCTCCGCTCTTCAGGAGCCTGAGCCGATGGGAAGCTCGTAAGGTGATCCTCCTCGGGCGACTGCAGGCGCTGAATGCCGGAGACTATGCGATCCGAAAAGGACAGGCCGGGACCGATCTGTTCATGGTGGTTACAGGTCGGGTTCGGGTGACCGATGTGCGTGCGGCCGGCACGCCGCTGACCTTGGCCATCTTGGGGCCCGGGCAAGTCTTTGGGGAAATGGGGCCATTGGAGGGCATGCCCCGGTCTGCCGATGTGGTGGCGGAGGAGGCGAGCGAGGTGCTCGGTCTGGATTTCGCGGACCTTGAGCGGATTCGCCGGCGCTTCCCATTCACCGGCGCGAAGCTCTTCTTGAACCTCGCCAGACTGTTGAGCGGGCGGCTACGGAGCTCGGCCTCTCTGCAGGCGGCCAATGGAGGGACCGGAGGTCGGTTTCATGGATAGGCCGGTCGAGCAAATCCCTTGCGTCGCAGAAAGGGAGAGTGGGGGCGATGGCCAGCAACTCCGCCGTGTCCTTTAATTACCTGATCGTCAGCGATCTGCACCTTCAGGAAGCTGAGAAGAATCCGGCCGGCCGACTTTTTTACTTTGACCAGGAGTTTACGGAGTTTCTCCAGTATTACCGGTTGTTTCATGAGGGACAACGTCGCTGGAAACTGATCATCGCCGGAGACTTGATCGAGTTCTACCACAAAATTAACGAGCAGCCCAGCCGGGATGACAAGTTACTCAAGGGAATCGAGCTGACCGACACCGACCTGAAGTTTTACCCCGGTACCGAATGGCAAAAATCAGCCTGGAAGCTCGACCGTATTCTGAGCAGCCATCAGTTGCTCCTCATTGCGTTGGCCCGTTTCGTGGTCGAAGGCAACGAGGTGTATATCCTACGAGGGAACCATGACCTGGAGATCTTTTGGCCACAGGTGCAAGACCGATTTCGTCAACTGGTCTCGAAGCACCACCCGGCCGACTATACCTATCAGGACACGAAAACGGCGGTGGCTGCCCGTATCCATTTCCTTCCCTGGTTTTATTTTGAGCCGGACCTGCTCTACGTGGAGCATGGGCACCAATACGATCCATTCTGTTCCAATGCGCATAACCTCTGTCCGGTACTGCCGGAAAACCGGCAGCAGCTTGAGCTCGCCCTGTCTGCCTTCAGCATGCGGTACTTCGTTGCCCAAATCCTGCACGTGGATCCGGCTGCGATGGAAAACATTAATTCGATCCCGAAGTACCTGTTCCGGTTAATCCGAGGTAACCTCCGACAAGTGTTGCAGTTGCCGCTCTATTACCTGGAAATGGTTGCCCGGACCGACAGGAAGGTGAGGCAAGTGCAGCCTCATCTGGAATTGCCGATTCAGGAAGAGGAAGCGAAGGTCAGAGAGGAAATCAAAGCCGCCTATGGGCTGACGGACAAGGCGCTGCACGCCATCGAGCGACTCACCCACCGGCCGGTCTTGCTCAACCGGTGGGAGACCGTCAAATGCTTCTCGCTCGATCTCCTGTTGGCTGGGATTGCGGCCTTGGTCGTCGGGGTCGGTTTGTCACTGACCGTCCCGACTCTTCCCTGGAGATGGGCGCCACTGTCCATCTCCGTTTTCGTTATCGGCGTGCTTGTCCTGCTGGGCAAGGTGCGCGTGTCCAAGTTCAATAACCATCGCAACCTCCGGGGGATCGCGCGCGCTATCCGTGATGCGACCGGCAGTCGCTACGTGGTCTTTGGCCACTCCCATGACCCCGATGCCTATCCGCTGTCCCCTTCCAAGGACCAGTGGTACTTCAACGTGGGTACCTGGGTGCCTCGTCGTAGCAATGGACAGTTTGTGTACCTGCAAATTATGCGAGAGGAGGCAAGCGCGTCGGTTCACCTGATGCGCTGGGACCGACGGCAGCAGCAACCGGTTGAACTCGATCTGGCGAGCTATACTAAGGGCACCGCACAGCGGAAGGCCATGCTGAAAAAAGAGGTGAGAAGCGCCCGTCGCCCCTAAACTACGGCTGCGGCTTGAGTTTGCCTACTTGTTGTTCAAGTTGCCGCACCTTGGCTTCGAGCTCTTGTGAATATTCCTGCAACTTGTAGATGAGCATGCGTTCGTTGAGACCTGACTCGATGACCTGGATGATCTCATCATTGTCCCAGGGCTTCTCCAGATATTGGTAGAGACGAACCTCATTGATCGCGCGGATGGCGCTCTCTTTATCGGCAAAGCCGGTCAGAATAATGAGTTGAATCGCCGGATAGATCCTGCGCACCTCTTTGAGAAAGGAGACACCATCCATCTCGGGCATCAAGAAATCTGAGATGGCGAGGTCAATAGGGGTACGGCGAATAGCCTCCAGAGCCTCTTGGCACGACGTGAAGGTAAGAACGTCATGAGTCGTTTCGAGGCAGAGCAGAGACTTGAGACTGTTAACAACAATCTCTTCATCGTCGAGGATTAAGATGCGTTTCTGACTGTTGGCCACGAGCACGCTCAGCGCTTAGTCAGCGCTTGGATTGTTTTGCTGAGGGTGTGTAAAACAAAATTGGGCTCATGGCAGATTTTCGTGAAATCCATCCGTCATTCCCGCGCACAGCCTGCCCCCGCGAAAGCGTGGGGCGGGAATCCAGGAAAGCTTGTCCCCTCATGTCTTAAGCGGAGGGGGGGATCCAGAACGGGCAATGACCTGGATTCCCGTTTGCACGGGAATGACGGAAATTCTCCCCCCGCTAGATACAAGCGGGGGCTTACCCAAGCCATTCAACCTTCCAGTCCACACGAAAATCTGTCATGAGCCCAAA
>JACRDG010000092.1 GCA_016218715.1 Desulfomonile tiedjei
ACGTACAGTTTCTTGCCCATAAGTCCTCCTTTTAGGCATCGGGCCGCAAAAGAGGTCATGAGCACAATTTCTCGGGATCTCTTATTCTGCGGACGTTGACTTGATAACTCACCTTACCACATTTTTCCCGCTATTATTCGTAAAAATGAATATCTTTCTAAAACAAGCTGAATGATTGCATAGTTACAGTATGGACCGAAAACAGGCGGCGGCACCGCCAACCCCCGTCGAAGAAAAAGAAACGGTCAGGCGCCGGATCCGCGCCCTCCTTGAGGAAGGCCCTCAAACCGCGAAGGAGATCTCCTTCGCCGTCCGGTTGCGTGAGAAGGATGTGGAGAGCCACCTTGAAAGTCTAAAGAAAAGTCTTCACGCGGAAGGACGAAGGCTGGCACAGGTTCCCGCCGAATGCCGAAGCTGCGGGTTCGTGTTCCGGAAACGTGAGCGGCTCAAATCACCGGGCCGCTGCCCCGTCTGCAAGGGCGAATCGATCTCCGACCCGTCCTTCCGCATCGAATAACTGATTTATGATTCCATCCCCCGCATCCTCTCCAGCAGCCGGACAAGGCCCACTATAAACCCATCGCCCCGTCGCTGATCTCCATGCCGTCGTAGGTCATCTCCGGCACCAGGGCCGGCAGGACGGATTTCAGGGAATAGGAACCGTTCATCCGCCAGTGGTAGATGTCCCGCCCCCAGTTCCCTCAGCACGCGTTTTTCGAAGCCCATGCTGTAGACGAGCACGCACGCCCCTTCGGGGATCTCGCCCAGGAGCTTCTCCGAGATCTCCTTACGCGGATCCGGGCCAGGATGCGCCAGGTACTCGAAGTGCGCAGGTGTCTCCCCTTCGGCGTCGATGCGGTGCAGCAACCGCCTCCTGGAGACCACACATGTAAAGCAATTTACTCAGATAGGGGGTATTGTTTTGGTTAGGCATGATGCCTTTCATGAGCACGTGCATCAGCCTCCAGTGGCGCATTGTTATACCCGACCGTAACGATTTGCTGAAGATATACGGGCAGAAATGCAGCGATTGATCCCGCTTGTTCATACTGATACACATGCCGAAACTCATGTGACAGCAACCTTACGGTTCCATGGCCGTGACAGACATAGACTCCATAACCCAAAGTCAGGCCCACCATATCGGGACCGAGAAGCCCTGTGGTCTGTGCTGCCTGCCTTAGATCGGGATCGTCAGGTAGTGGAAGGCGTGGCACTTCAACGATACGTATTAGGTCCGGGCGCAGCACCCCGACGCTTTTCGCCACGGAACTCAGGACGTCATTCAGAGGCTTCCCCGTATTAAGAAGATGTTTGGATTGGAACTCAGCCCACGCTATCGCTTTGGGTATGAGCAGCGGAAGCGCTGCTCGAAGATCAAATGTCATTTCAAAGAATCTCCCGGAATGAGGAGAAGCGCATCCTGAACCGGTATGTTTCAAGAAGCGCTTTCCATCCGTCTGCTTCTTCGACCGTTGCCAGGCCCGAGCGAATTGAGAGAACCAAGAGATCCGGTGTTGTTAGAATCCGGTCTTGTCCTATTGCCGCCGTTGCCGTCCGGCGGAAGACTCCTCGCTCATCGGATGCCACAAAAAAACCGCGTCGCTGGGCAACGGCAAGACACGCCGACTCTCCCTGGCCGAGGAACCGGTGAAACCGTGCATACGAATCGATCTCCTCCAAATCAGTTATTGCGAGGATTGAGAAAAAGCCGGAACGAATGCCCATCTCCAGGTGCTCGCGTTGCCCCGGATCGCGGATCTCTTCTACAACATGGTCGGGAACCAAAAATTCGTAACCGGGAAGACTCCCCAGGAGATCGAGTCTGTCCAAGTGAAGAAAGTTGATCAGGATGCTCGTGTCCGTCAGGACGACCCGACCATGCGGAGGATCGGACACCCGTCAGCCTTTGGATGCCGTAGTGTCAGGATCCTTTCCCAAATCGATCCCGGATTCGTCGACCATGCGCTCCATTGCTTCCGTCGAAACATCCACCATGTGCGCCAACTCCAAGAGCTTTGAACGGCTGATCCGCTCCCGGCGGTATGCTTCCAGCGCCAACCCCAGGAATCGGTGCCGGAATTCCCGGCGCCGCCAGTATTCTTCCGGGTCGGGCAGTCCCAAGCCCGCGCGGATATCCTTCGACCGGCCCGCATCAACTATCTGCTTGAGCCGCTCGAATTCGGCGTCAGTCACCATCGAAGGCCTCATATTCCGAATCCGGTAGAGGGCGGCAATTTCGCTTACCCCGAAATGGTGTGCAATCTGGACGACGTCGTAGATCTGAAGATCCTGGGTCCCGGCGGGAGTGCGGCGCTCTCCCCGGATCGCCTCTTCCTCGTCGTACACGTCCGCGGTCGCCCGGCTCTGTCGCCCCTTTCCAAGCCCGCTCAAGTCCTGGCGGACACCTTCCTCCGGCATCAGGAAAGCGGCTGCGAAGGCATTCGCTCGTACTTCGCAAAAATTATCCCGCTCGGAAGCCCTGCTGACAGTGGGGCGTTCCCGATCCAGGAGAACGTGCGAGTATTCGTGAGCAAAGGAAAACCGCTGCCGGAGTTTCGGATGCCCGTTGTTGACCGCCACGAGAATACCGACTTCAGGTCCTTCCACCGTTAACCCCGAAATGTCATCCGGG
>JACRDG010000090.1 GCA_016218715.1 Desulfomonile tiedjei
ACCCACTTCTGGCCGAGACCACGGTCGGTTCCGGGGGAGGGAAGTTCGCCTGTCCGTTCGGGGCGTGTGCTGCAACCGTAGAGTATGACGGCCTCACAGAATCGTTGGCGAACGGCTCGTTCCCTGCCGGAGCGCCAGCGGGTTTCTGCGACTTGTGTACGACTGGAACCACGGTTTCTTTGTGTGAACTCCAGAATGAATACCCCGCATGGGGTTGCGCGCATGATGGGGCGTGCAAGGTTACACCGGCGTTTTGCGTTAATACCTCAGATTGCGTCGGCAGCGACTTCTGTATCGCCAACACGTGCGTTGCCGAGGCAGAACCGGGCGTGTGCCAGGACTTTGCTATCGAAGTGACGGGCACGGTGCCTGACCAGACGGGAATGTCTTGGTACGGACCGGTCGATCCGAAACCGACTCGATCCAGCACATTCCCTGACGGCCTGAATTGGTCAGAGCTCGGCGAGTGTTCAGTCATCGTAACTGATTTCGCTGACGGCGGGTGCTTCTGCCACACCCTCCTGGGCAAGTCAGATTGCGGGCCGCTACCCGCCACCCCGAGCTGGCTCGGCTGTTGGTACAACAAGCCTGGCGACGAGTGCGACGTGAAGCTCGATGTCAGCGGCACGACGGTGCTCGTGCGCGCGAGCGCGTTCACGCTGATCAATGGCACTCCGGTGGTGGATGTGCTCCAGGCTGGTCAGCTCTGCGCCCGAGGGTGGGCCGTCGGAGAAGATTTCAGCGACAAGGAGATCCAGGTCATCGATGCGAATGGCGACGGATGGGTTGAATACTCCCTCCCACCGATCAAACCCGGTCTCGCCCCTTATCCGGGTTGCCCAAGCTGCACGAACGGGTTGCCCTTCCGGTTTTCATTCCTGAAGTGCGGCGCTCCGGACGTGCCCGTCGATGGATGGATGAAGTACGGGTGGCCAGGCGACGGCGAGACCTGTGACTTCGACTGGAAGGGCAAGGACGACCAGTGCACTTGGACTGGAAGCATGGCCGTGTCCTTCGACTCGACAACGGGATATGTGGCGAGCGGGGCACTGACCAGTGGATGCGATTAGGTGAAGTAACCTTTAATAATTATTTTGTGTCACTGTCGTAGGTTCATGGTTCAGGAGGATGTAGTGTCGCAGGTGCTGGCCGCATTGGGAACCCGTCAAGGCAACCATATCCTCGATCAATACGTCAAGGTAAATGTCGCCAATGGTAAGTGTCGACGGCTTGACACTCTGAATCAGACGCAACTGATTCTCTGTGAGCAGATCCGGCAGCTCCGCGGTGACCTCGGGCTGACGACCCACAGCCACTGCCGCAGGGGCCTCCTGCAAGCTAGTTTCCAGTAGTTCGTCACCGGAAGTCGCAGTTGGGATCCTTGTACGGTAGTGCTCCTGGATCGACGCAGGTGTGTTCCCAATAACGTACTTCTGGAGAATAGTCTGTTTAGTCACTGCCGTCGGCGAGTCTCGGCGCCGACGACGGTCAGGGGCGAGGTTGACCCCGTGCAACCGGATCGTGTGTTCGTAGTATTCATGACTCCTCAGTGTATAGTCGGTGTCAGTGACATATTCCCTGCGGTTACCGGCGATGAATTTCCTCGGCCACACCCGGAGGCGGAGATCTTTCTTGCGCTCGAACAGCGCGCCGAAGGAGAAACAGTACTTTCTGTCTCTCCGCTTTGCATAGACGGCACCGGCCACAATCTCGAGCAGCTGGCCTCCGTGACCGCGGACCGTATGGCGGTCATCAGGTTCATGGAGGTGTCCACAGAAATACGCGTGGGCGCCGTGGCTTAGTTCGGCTTCGACAACATCGCGGTCTGCCAACCATGAGAGCGGATGATGACCGAGTACCAACACGCATTCACGCGTTGCATTTTCTACCGGGCTCCGCAAGGTCAGGTACACCTGCTGGAGTCCGACTCGGAGGCGACCACGATCTGCATCATTCTGGGCCAGCAAGGCGGTATCCAGTCCGACCAGGCGAACGGATGTCTGCCCCTGGACCTGGGGTCGATGCCACCAGCACAGGTCGCATCGCGATGGCCGAGCACGATGGAACTTGGACGCCAGACTTTCGAATCTGCTGAGGCGCGCTCTCAGCAAGAGCGAGTCCGTCGTGATCCCCGAGAGCGGTGACGCGGGAAAGACGTCAGCGACTGGGCGGCTGCCCTTCCTCATGTTGTTGAGCAAGGGCTTTGGTACACCGCTTTCAGCCACCGATCGATCTATGTCGTGGTTGCCGGGAACCAGGAACACGTTGTTCGGGTTGCGTAGGTCGAGACCGTCAGCCACCCTACGTAGCCACGCTGCGGCGTCTTTGTACTCTGTCCTGTTTTTGACTCCTCCAGTTGCACCAATATCCCCCGTGACCAAGATCGCGTCCACACGATCCAATCCGCTTGGCAGTGGTTGCAGATCCTTGATGAGAGCAGTCAGTGCACTTTCCTGTTCGAGCCGTTCATTCTCTGAACGACATCCTGCGTGGATGTCCGACAAATGGACCCAGGAGAAAAGAGCCTTCAAAGTCGGATCTCCCCGACAGGTTACTCTTACAGCTTCTGTTTCGGATCGGCCATCGTAGACATGGCCTGTCTGAGACGGCCCACCAAGTTGCCGTCAGCCCCGCTCGCCATGGGCGTGACCTTGTCGACAAGGCTCTTCACTATCCTTTCGGAGACGATCGGGGCCACGAGCCCTAGCCGAGATCCGCCCTCATCTTCAAGGTCTGGGAGAGTCTCCACGTCGATGCGGTCCTTGACGAGGGCGGCGCATACCTGCTGGCCTCGTCGTCGGACGAGCTCTCGGGCGTCCTCGTCAGAAAAGTTCGCTAGACCTGTGGTTGTGCGTCGGTTGATGTCCTGGACGCTATAAAGGACGGATATGAAATGGTCGATGAAGTATCTGTTCCTTCTGACCATATACGAACGCATCTTGACGGTCTTCGGGGCGAAGTTGAACTCACTTGGGTCCAACCAGAGCTCGTCGCAGACTGTTGGGTCGTCGAGCTTCTCGACGAACACGCCCGCCGAAAAGTCGTATGGGTCGTTCTCGGTGTATATGACTCGACTGATATTGTCACCGCCATGCTGCCTCGCCGTGACGAATAAGTCGTGAAGAACCTCTACCACCATCTGGTGCCGGATTTCCAGGTACCTTAGTAGTACCGTGGCCTCCGTCACCAAGTTGCGATCCGGATCGTGCTCGTCATAGATCTTCGCGAACCCCACCTGCCTAGACTTCTCGACCACCTCGATCGGCGAGTCACGATGGCCGACGGTCCTCAGTGGCTTCAAGCCAGTCCCCTCGTCCTGGAGCATGAGGTTCCACGGGTTCGGGAAGCGGCCGAACTCCCGGCAGATTCCGGACGGGTAATCCCTCAGTGCCACTCTGTCAAGCGCTTCCATGCATTCCCTGCAGAAGCAGTTGAGCTCAAGCTTACCCTCGTTTGAAGCGCCCATGGGCCAGAGGTTGACGATGTCCACCCCGAGTCCACGGACTCGTTGCCCACCTCTTCCGGTAGCCTCCGTTGCGATCGACAGCGCCCGCCTGACAAGCTCCTTGAGGAAGTGTCTGGTCTTGCGCTTGTAGAAACAGACGTGGCTCGACGAATCTCCCACAATGTCCACGATGTGAAGCGCGCTGGTCCGTACGAACTCGAGTGTTGGATCGAGCGTCAGGTAGACATCTAGACCCTTGGACGTGCACTCCTTGACCATGCTGGCGAAGTCGAGTGGCGTTCCACGGTGCGTCAGGTACTTGCCTGTTGGCAGAGTCGAATCGCCGAACGCGACACCATCTCCGTTCACTATCGGAACCGCAACAGCAACGGGCTTGGCTTGGTACGTCCCCTCGAACTCCTTGATGAAATCGGATACGCCACCCGCCCTGAGGAACGCGATGTCAGGGATCTCAATCACGCATTCTCCGCAATGCATCCCCAGGTGTTCCTTGCCCATACATCACCCTCCGTGATCGTACAAATGCCCATTCGTAGTTGATTCCATACACCAGGAGTCTGCAGGCTCTAGCGATCCACGTCAAGAGAAAACGGTTGCCTGTCCATGCCGGGAAGCCCATGATCTATCAAATGGCAAAGGTGGCAGCTGCCCATGTCACCCCCACGTCACCCGACACCGCAGAATCAGCCGGTATTCGGCACTACAAGGCAGGCTGACAACGTGATACGTAACCAGGCGATTCGGAAGGGAAACCCGCGCACTGCCTGCGCTTTTCTTTGGGGTCGGTGCCCCGATTCAAATCCCGTCGGGGACGCCCTGTTTTTCGTAGTTGAATCGCCCAGTTACCAGGTGGGGGGTACCCCATGTCACCCCCACGTCACCCGGAGTCTCCAAAACTGCCACTGCTTGAGCCAGGTTCGAGGGCGCCAAATGCGCGTAGCGCAAGGTCATGGTCAAGGTGCTGTGACCGAGCAGTTCCTTGATGGCCTGCAACGGCACTCCGCGTTGCGCCAGTCTTGACGCGAAGGTGTGCCGCAGCAGATGCCAGCCCATGGGCCGCACGTTTCCTCGCCGGCAGATGCTTCGCAGTCCACTGTCCACGTCGTCCTGCCGCAGCACCTTTCCCTCGTCAGTGCAGACGACCAGATCACCGCGCAGATGCCGGTGCGCTTGAAGCGTCCCCCGCCCCCTTGCAGTCAGAGGCACGGTACGCTCTCGGCCGCTCTTCGGAGCCGAGATCGTGCCATACCAGGCCGACTGCCGCACCGTGAGATAGCCATGCGGGTTGTTGGCCGTG
>JACRDG010000093.1 GCA_016218715.1 Desulfomonile tiedjei
CTATCGCGGGACCCGAGAGATTTCGGAAAACTTCGGAGGAACTCGGATGGGTGGTGGCCGACCACCTGGTGTTTCGGGATCACCACTCATTTACGGATTCTGAACTTCGAGCTATTCTGGAACGTGCACGCGACCGGCCTGTAGTCGTCACGGAAAAGGACTGGGTCAAGTTGCCCGAATGGTTCCGGCAGGTGGATCTGGTCTTCGCTCTGAGAATAACGACCGTCGTAGAAGACGAGGAGAATTTCCTGGGGATTTTGAAGCGAGCGATTCTCGCTGGGAAATCGGGGTAAACCCAGCATGCTGCAAGCAGGTGACAGTCATGGAAAATTGATGGTGGAGCAGGCCTCCCGCCTGCCCAAGAACGACAGGCAAGATGCCTGTCCCACCGAAGAGAGCACTGCTTTTTTGAACACAACTTCTTGCAACAGCCTATTATCATGAATCTTTCCAGAAAGAGAATCCTCATTATAAAGCAGAGTTCGCTTGGCGACGTTGTTCACGCATTGCCTTTGGCTCATGCTTTGAAACGCTGCTATCCCACGTGCCATATCGGGTGGATCGTGCAGCGAGGCTTTTCCGCTTTGCTGGAGCCTGATCCTGCAATCGATGAAATAATCCCGATTTTCATACCTTCCACGAGCGATCCCAATGCAGGCAGGGGGGCGATCCAAGCCGCTGCACACGCTACCTGGAAGACCCTGAAGGACCTAAGGGCAAGATTCCGTGAGCGGCCTTACGATCTTGTGCTTGACCTGCACGCGTCGTTCAGGAGCGGGCTACTGGCCCTCACCAACCCGGGTGGTCGCCGCATTGGCTTTGCGGATGCGAAAGAGCTGAATACCTGGTTTCAGCATGATCGCCTGACCCCAGAGGCTGACAAACCCCACGCCGTAGATAAGAACCTCCTTTTTGCACGTTTTCTCGGATGCCCGCCCGAACCGGAAGACTTTCGGGTTGCCGTAAGCCCTAAAGCGCGTGAAATGGTGACATCGTTCCTGGAAGAATCCGGCGTTTGTGGGGGTCGGAAGATAGTCTACGCGAACCCTGTAGCGCGCTGGGAGACCAAGTTCTGGACGATTCCTGCATGGGCTGAGTTTGCGGATCTTGTCATAGAGCGCCTTGACGCGGTGGTAGTGTTTGGCGGAAGCCCGGAAGACTCAAGCTACATTGATGCCATAGCCGAACGGATGAGTCGGAACCCGGTAATTGCCGCGGGGCGGTTAAACCTTTCGGAAGCCGTTGCCTTGCTGGACGCTGCGGACGTATACGTGGGAGTGGATTCAGGTCCTATGCACATAGCGGCCTTTATGGGAATCCCTGTCGTGGCTCTGTTCGGTCCCACTGATCCGGAAAAGATCGGGCCTTACACGAAAAGGGGCGTGGTGATTCGTCGAACCGATCTGGATTGCCTCGCGTGCAGAAAGCGTTCCTGCAAGAATCGAATCTGTCTTGAAGGAATTACTGCGGAAGCGGTGTTTGAAGAGACCGCTAGGGCGCTGAATCTGAAGCCGGTGCGTCGGCAAATGGGAGCAATCAGAGATAAGTAGGACCGGCATCTTGCCGGTCATTGCCCAGGAACCAGCGTTTCGGAAATCGATATATCGGGACCGGCAAGATGCCGGTCCTACTTATCTCTGCTTGCTCCCATTGGCCGACGCACCGGCATCAGATTCAGCACGGTTGCCGTCTCTTCAAACACCGCTTCCGCAGTAATTCCTTCAAGACAGATACGATTCTTACACGAACGTTTTCTGCACGCGAGGCAATCCAGATCGGTTCGACGAATCACTAAGCCCAGTTCCGTGTAAGGCCCGACCTTTTCCGGATCAGTGGGACCGAACAGGGCCACGACGGGGATTCCCATAAAGGCCGCTATGTGCATAGGACCTGAATCCACTCCCACGTATACGTCCGCAGCATCCAGCAAGGCAACGGCTTCCGAAAGGTCTAACAGCCCTGCGGCAATTACCGGGTCCCGACTCATCCGTTCGGCTATGGCATGGATGTAGCTTGAGTCCTCCGGACTTCCGCCGAACACTACCACCGCGTCAAGCCGCTCTATGACAAGATCCGCAAACTCAGCCCATGCAGGAATCGTCCAGAACTTGGTTTCCCAGCGCGCTGCAGGGTTCGCGTAGACTATCTTCCGACCCCCACAAACGCCGGATTCTTCCAGGAACGCTGTCACGATTTCACGAGCTTTAGGGCTTACGGCAACCCGGAAGTCTTCCGGTTCGGGCGGGCATCCGAGAAACCGTGCAAAAAGAAGGTTTTTATCTACCGCGTGGGGTTTGTCAGCCTCGGGGGACAGTCGATCATGCTGAAACCAGGTATTCAGCTCTTTCGCATCCGCAAAGCCAATGCGGCGACCACCCGGGTTGGTGAGGGCCAGCAGCCCGCTCCTGAACGACGCGTGCAGGTCCAGCACAAGATCGTAGGGCCGCTCACGGAACCTTGCCCTCAGGTCCTTCAGAGTCTTCCATGTAGCCTTAGCAGCGGCTTGGATCGCCCCCCTGCCTGCATTGGGATCGCTGGTGGAAGGTATGAAAATCGGGATTATTTCATCAATTGCAGGATCAGGCTCCAGCAAAGC
>JACRDG010000094.1 GCA_016218715.1 Desulfomonile tiedjei
GAATTAGCGTGGGTAAAGAGCCTCCACAGTGAAAGTAGAGGTTCTTCCGGCTTCTCCGTGGACCTGCCCGCAGCCATGCAGACGGGTCAACTCCTGGCTGTCATTCCCGTGCAAACGGGAATCCAGTCTTTCTAAGTCGTTGCATGATCTCTGGATTCCCGCTTTCGCGGGAATGACGTGAGGCGCGGCCATGAGGTAGCATTCCGACACCTGCCAGTGGGAGCAGAGAAATCCATCCACCCACGCTAATTCCGGAAGAACCTTAATTATAGAGGTGCAGTCGAATGAGTGCTTTACAAATTCCTGCCGCGAAGATCAAGCTTCACCATACTGGGGTCTGGGCAATGTTTCCGGAGGGAGGTCGGTTGTGAACTGGCCGGAACCAATTTCCAGAGCACTGGCGCTTCCAAGTGGCGCCTGTTTCTACAAATGTGCCCTCCAGGTGAATCCTTACGATTATGTGAAGCGCCATAACAAGCCTACTAATGCCAAGGACGAGGATGAATACAACCGGCTCGTGATTGATGCCTGCAAAACGAACGGCATCGAAGTGATCGCCGTCACTGACCACTACCGGGTCAGAACATCGGAAACACTTCGAAAGCTCGCCCAAGAGTCCGCCCTTTTTGTGTTCCCAGGGTTCGAGGCAGTGACAAAAGAAGGGGTCCATCTGCTTTGTCTGTTTACCCCTGATACACCGCTCGTTAAGCTTGAACGCTACCTTGGAGACTGTGGTGTCCATGATGAATCAACGGCATCACCCACGGGAAAATATGATGTCACGGAGTTACTAGAAGAAGCCCAAAAGTGGGGAGCGGTGTGTATTGCCGCTCATGTCGCGGGGCAGGGAGGGCTTCTGAGGGAGCTCGATGGTCAGGCACGGATCAACGCCTGGAGGCACTCCCATCTTCTTGCGTGCTCTCTTCCAGGGCCTGTGAAAGACGCTCCTGAAGGCCTACGCCCGATTCTCCAAAACAAGGATGCCCAACATCGCCGGGAGCGGCCCATTGCGATTCTCAATGCCAATGATGTCAGCAGACCAGAAGACTTAGCGAACCCTTCGGCTTTTTGCTGGATCAAAATGTCGGAGATTTCGATCGATGGTCTCAGACAAGCATTTATAGATCCTGCCTCGCGTATCCGGCTTGCTAATGACCCAATACCAGAGGATCATGCCGAGTTTGTCGCTATAGCTTGGCAAAGTGGGTTTCTCGATGGAAATGCCATCCACTTCAATGAAAATCTCAACGTCCTTATTGGCGGGCGGGGCGCTGGCAAATCGACAGTGGTCGAGAGTGTGCGGTATGTGTTGGGTTTGGAGCCACTGGGTGAGGAGGCGCGAAAGGCGCACGACGGGATTATCCGACAGGTTCTTCGCGGTGGCACAAAGGTCTCCCTCCTCGTCCGTTCTCACCGGCCGGCAAAACGCGAGTATCTGATTGAGAGAACGATTCCCAATCCACCGGTGGTGAGGGATACCACCGGGAAGGTGGTGACCCTGGCTCCGGCGGACATCGCTCCACAGGCCGAGGTATACGGCCAGCATGAAATCTCAGAACTGACGAAAAGCCCCGAGAAGCTCACACGCCTTCTGGAACGCTTCGTGGATCGCGACCCAAGCATCTCACAGCGTAAGGGCGATCTTACGCGAAGGCTGGAACGATCCCGAGTTCGTATCCTTGAAGTAAAGAAGGAGCTAGGCCAGATTGATGAGCGTCTTGCATCCCTTCCCGTTTTGGAGGAAACGCTGAAGCGATTCCAAGAAGCAGGCCTTGAAGACAAACTCAAGGAGCAGAGTCTCTTAGTCCGCGAAGAGAGAATCCTGCGTACAGCGGGTGAGCGTGCTATTCCCTTCCGCGAAATCCTAGAGCAGCTCCGTCGGGCCGTGCCGATCGATCGTGCGTTTTTATCGGTGAAGGCGCTGGAAGGATTGCCGGGGAAAGAGATTCTTTCAGAGGCGGGTGCTGTCCTCGATCAGCTTGATCGGGATATGAAGGCCACTATCACTCAAATGGCCAAGGCGCTTGAGGAAGCTGATAAGGGACTTGCCGCAGTCCGCCAGCGATGGGAGTTTAGGAAGAAGGACGTTCAAGCCGCCTACGAAAAGATCCTCCGTGAACTTCAGAAGTCCAAAGTGGATGGAGAAGAATTCATACGGCTCCGCCATCAGATCGAAGAACTCCGCCCGCTCAAGGAGAGGCAGGAGACGCTTCAGCGTGACCTGAAAGAATTAGAAGACCAGCGCCGTAACTTCTTAGCCGAGTGGGAGGATCTTAAGACCTCCGAGTATCAGCAGCTTGATCAGGCGGCAAAAAAGGTCAACAAGCAGCTATCCGAACGAGTACGCGCCCACGTCACTTTCGCCGGCAACCGCGAACCGCTGTTTCAACTCCTGCGAGATCGCGTCGGAGGGCAGTTGGCAAAGACGGTGGAAACACTGGCAGCGCGTGATCAGCTTTCGTTAACGGAATTTGCCGACTGCTGCCGGAGCGGAATTGAGACCCTGCGGGAGAAGTTCAAGCTCACGCCTACGCAGGCCAAGAACATCGCCGATGCTCAACCGGATGTATTCATGCTAATCGAGGAACTGGACCTATCGCATACGACGAGGATTGATCTCAACGTGGCCGCAGAGGGGCAGCCGACTTTCTGGCAGGCCTTAAAGGCTCTTTCAACAGGTCAGAAGGCAACTGCCGTCTTGTTGCTCCTGCTGCTCGAATCCGAGGCTCCCCTGGTGGTGGATCAACCCGAGGACGACCTCGACAACCGCTTCATCACGGAAGGGGTGGTCCCCAAAATGCGTGAGGAAAAGCGCCGTCGTCAGTTCCTCTTCGCTACGCACAATGCAAACATCCCCGTGCTTGGCGATGCAGAACTGATTGTCGGCCTCAGGGCGGCAGGCGAAGCTGACGCGGGAAGGGCTGAGATACCAGCCGAACACTTGGGATCTATTGACGCTCGGCCAGTGCGGGAGCTTGTCGAAGAAGTCCTCGAAGGTGGCAAAGAGGCCTTCGAGACGCGACGCCTGAAGTATGGATTTTAGAGATCACCCATGACTAGGACCGAACTGATCGAGCTTATTCGAAATGGTGAGAACTCTGGTGTCGAGTTCAAGCGGGACGACGTTGAGAATCACGAGCTCGCAAAGGAAGTCGTGGCCTTTCTGAATCTAGAGGGCGGAATCATCCTTCTCGGGATTGAGGATGACGGCGCCGTGTCGGGCACCTCCAGGCCGAATCTCGAGGAATGGGTCGCAGAATTCTGCAGAGTGAAGATCGAGCCGCCGATTGTTCCCCACCTCACGTGGGTCCGTTCCGTCGAGCCGGGAAGGGACGTGCTGGTTGTTCGCATCTCCCAGGGGCCCGACAAACCCTACGCTCGGGTCCACAACAACCGCCGTACCTATTTCATTCGCGTGGGCAGCACGAGCCGGGA
>JACRDG010000095.1 GCA_016218715.1 Desulfomonile tiedjei
GGACGTGGTGGGCGGCTGGGAGGGAGCGCCGCTGGAGCGGCCCCCCCAGGGGACCTACGAGTCTCGTGACCGTTTCTAATGTATCTGCTCGATACGAATGCCTGCATCCGGATACTCAACGATACCTCCCCATCGCTGGTGTAGCGCCTCGCTCGCCACGCGCCTGCTGAAATCCGGCTCTGTGCGGTGGTCAAAGCGGAATTACTCTATGGGGCGCGGCACAGTCAGCGCGTTGACAAGAACCTCCAACTCTTGGCTCGTTTTTTTGCCCCCTTTCTCAGTTTCCCCTTCGATGATTAGTGTGCCGAGCAGTACGGTCTGATGCGGGCTGAACTCGCTCAAGCGGGGACGCCAATCGGCCCGAATGATCTCTTGATTGCTGCCATTGCGCGGGCCTACGATCTGACGTTGGTCACCCACAATGTTGAGGAGTTTGGTCGTATCAGCAAGCTCCGCCTCGAGGACTGGGAAGCGGTGGGGGCCTAACAACGGGTTGCAGATGGACGGGAACCGCCCTCAGTTTTTGGGATCACTGAGCCTGGGTTCACTGCTCTGCCTGCAGGGTATACCAGCAGGATACGAAAATGGGGCTGGATTCCGGAGGTCGGGAAGTTTCTCCGTGTGGTTTTGCTTGAAGACGGCCAGACTGTTCAAAATACATTTTTCGACAGAACCTTTAAGGGGAGCCGCTCATGAGGGTTAAATATTTCTCGGATACGGACACTGCGCTTATCGAGTTCGCCGACAACGAGGTCATCGAGACAAAAGAGATCAGCGAGAATATATACGTTGACCTTGATAGGCAAGGAAATCTCGTCAGCATGACCATCGAACACACTCGGACAAATGCCGGCCTGCGGGAATTTTCATATCAGGAAGTGGCGGGCCAGAGATAGAGATTGCTTGAACTCGCCGGTTCTTTCGGTCCTCACGACGCCTGTTTTTGGACTATAGTCCTACTCAAGAATGGAGGTCCCCTCATGAAGCTGTCCAGCCAGATCAAGCCTATCAGTTACCTGAAAGCCCATGCCGCCGAAATCGTAAGGAATCTGGGCGAGCAGCGGGAGCCCCTGGTGATCACGCAGAACGGCGAAGCCAAGGTGGTCATGCAGGACATCGAAAGCTACGAGCAAACACAGGAAACGCTGGCGCTCCTGAAGATCCTGGCGCTCGGAACCCGTCAGATCGAGGAAGGCAAGGTCCAGCCCGCTGAGGATGTGACCAAACGCCTGCGCGAGCGGGCCAAGCTTGGCGGGACCGAGAAGAAATTGAAGTTGATTCCACGTCGAAGAGCGGCAGGCGTATAAAATGATTCTTGTCGACACTTCCGTGGGGGTGGAACATTTACGGAATGGGAAATGGCTCAAGAACTGCACGACAACATGGAACACCCGGCCCGTGTCCGTGCCCAGTCCGGCCGTTTTTGGGCGAATCCCTCTTTGCCGGGTTGCTCCTCATAGGGACGGCGCAGGACCTCCAATAATTCATGGACCATGGAAGGGTCCCCCTGCTCCGCCTTGTCGATCGCCAGTTGGGCCAGATAGTTTCTCAGTACATATTTCGGGTTGACGGCATTCATCCCGGCGCGGCGCGTCACATTGTCCAGACCCTCCTGGCGAAGACGGTGGACGTAACGACGCAACCAATGGGCCATGCGCCCCCGGTATTCCCGGGTCAACCCTTCCGGGTTGTAATAGGCGTTCTCCAGCGGGGCCATGAGCCGATCGTCCGGGACCTGATCCAGGGGTCCGAGGCCGACGTCGATCCCGGCCAGATGCCGGTAGAAGAGGGTCATGTCGGTCTCGACGAGGGGAAGGAGCCCGAGGAGTTCCGCCGTCAGCCCCGTATCGGTGGCGGGCTCGAAGGTTTTCCAACCGAGTTTACGGGCCATCATCGATTGCCATTCCCGTTCATGGATCTTTGAATAATCATTGAGCGCCTCTTCCAGAGTTTCCACCTGGCCCACGACCGGCTGGATGGCGTTGGCCAGTTGATAGAGGTTCCAATGGGCGATCTGCGATTGATGGCCGAATCGATAACGGCGGCCTCCGGCGTCGGTGGTGTTCGGGGTCCAGTCCGGATCGTAATCTTCCAGCCAACCGTAGGGTCCGTAGTCGATCGTGAGGCCGAGGATCGACATGTTGTCCGTATTCATCACCCCGTGCACGAACCCCACGCGTGTCCATTGTACGGCCATCGCCGCCGTTCTCCGGCAGACTTCCTCGAACCATAAAAGGTAAGTCCGTTGGGAAGGTTCGCCCAGGTGAGGAAAGTCGGTTCGGAGGGTGTAATCGATCAGTTGTCGCAAGATATCGATTTCTCCCCGGGAGGCGAAGATCTGGAAATTCCCGAAACGGGTGAAGGAGGGGGCCACGCGGCAGACGA
>JACRDG010000001.1 GCA_016218715.1 Desulfomonile tiedjei
AGTGAGGATTCCGAGGAAGCAAATGACCGAGCTGGATCTATTCCCAGACAGCTTTCACGGCGAGTGGAACTACGAAATCAAACCACAACAAGTTATGAAAGATTAGAAGTTTAGCCATGATTGTTTTTTCACAATCGCTAAGCCGTGTTGGGGTGGGTCACGTGCTGCTGCGGGTGGGTGAGCACGCCAAGGCGCTGCACGAGGAGTTGGTTCAGGGGCTTGATGTGCCCGAAGTCCAGATGGATGAGATGTGGAGCTTTGTGGGAAAAAAAAGACAAGCACCTATCGCCCGAAGAGCAGGCCGCAGGGGAGCTCGGTAGCCAGTGGGATCACACGGCCATCGATGCGCGCACCAAGATGGTGGTATCTCTGATCCAGGGCCCGTCGCGAGATCAAGAGACCTGCGATCGCCTCGTTGAAGACTTCGCGAACAGGACGAACCACAAGCCCCCCGAGTTGGTCACGACCGACGAGCACGCACCGTACCAGAACTCTCTTCTGAAGACGTATGGTCAGGACTTCCTTCCCGAAAGGAACGGGAACACGGGACGCAAGCCCAACCCGAGAAAGCGCCCTTCTGAAGACATGGTCTATGCGACTGTCGACAAGACCCGTGAGAACGGCGAGGTCGTGCACGTCGACACAACGCTGGTGTTCGGGACCGAGGAACAACTCGGCCAAGCGCTCGACAGGTCACCAGTCTCAGCCAACGTCAACACGGCCTTCGTAGAGCGCCAGAACGGAACGGCTCGCCACCTCAACGCACGCAAGCAGCGGAAGACGTACTCGTTCTCCAAACAGCTCCTGGAGCACTTCGCCATGACATGGCTGGCGGTCTTCTACTACAACTTCTGCTGGGCACATCGAACGCTGCGTGTTTCGGAAGTCGGTCCCGACGACGAAAGCCGCTACATCCCTCGCTCTCCCGCCATGGCTGCCAGGCTCTCTGACCACATCTGGACGGTCGAGGAGTTCCTGGATTGGCAGGTCCTGGGCGGAGCATGATTCTCAGGCCACGAGGCATCACTACGTGATCGCGTTTTTAGCGAATTCCCATGAATCGTCATGAATCCAGGACATATCTTGCGGGTCTGGTGATCGATGTCTTCCCTCTCGTAGCGAAAAACCGGTTCAAGTCGAGTTCATTTGGAGCCGACCTAGAAGTCCCCCACTTTCCGCGCGCGCACCGCTCCGCACACTGGGGGTTGCCAGGCTTCCAGGCTCCATGGTATCCTTTTGGTACCAGCTCGGACCGTCCTAGCCAGATTCTCCCAGCGAAACGGCCTACGCGCTCAGGTGACCTCGTTGAAGCGACTCATGAATTCGAAACCCCTCTCTCCCCGCCCCTCGGGAGCAGGTCCTCTGTGGCGCGCGAGGGAGTTGGCCCTCCTCGGTCGCCTCGACACCCCAGAAAGGACACAGGCCTTCTTGGACTCACTCGAGTACAACTCCTCTCCGACGTGCCGATCGCCCCGTGGACTAATGCTGGCGCGACAGGCCCACTGTCTCGAGGGCGCGTTGTTTGCCTGTGCAGCGTTGATTCACAACGGTCGTACTGCCGGTCTCCTTGACTTGCGGACAGAGGCCGGCCTTGCCCACGATCACGTTGTCGCCACCTTTCGTGAGAACGGCTGCTTCGGCGCTGTTGGAAAGTCCAACTATTCGACGCTACGCTACCGCTCGCCCGTCTATCGGACACCTCGCGAGCTTGCGATGTCCTTTTTCGACTTCTACCACAACATCTACGGAGACTTGGTCCTTCGTTCGTACTCCCATACTCCTGCTCCGTCAGAAAGGGCGTTTCCGGGATGGCGTACGCGCGAGGACGACCTCGATGACATCAGCCGGGGACTGGATGCGGCTCGCCACTTTCCCGTGATTGACCGCCGCCAAGCGAGGCGTCTCCGACTCGCAGATGCACGACTCATCGCCTCTGGTTTCCTCGGAGCCGACCCATCCGGCATCTACATTCCTGCCAGAACTCGCCGATTCACTCGTTGAAGCAGCACTTCGTGAACCGCCGACCTTACGCTTTACTTTCCCGACGCATGAACCTTCAGTGAAAATGGGTATCCACTTTGCGGAAACTACCCCCGAGGATCCGGCCGATGAAACTCACCCGAGCCACCTTCGCCAACTGACCGCGCCGGAAATGACATCTGTAGCTCTAGCACTCGAACCTTCTTCTCCAGCCTGAAACTGCACCCTCCCGCGAGGTGAAGAGAATGCCGAACCTAAGCTTGAAGAACATGCCGCAAGACCTGTACGAACGCATCAGGCGAAGTGCGGAGGAGCACAGACGCAGCATGAACAGCGAGATTCTCGTTACGCTCGAGACCGCAATGGGAAGTCATCGTCTCGATCCGGATGACTTCATTACTCGAGTAGAAGCACTTCAGAGCCGGATCAAGGCTACCCCTCTCACTGATGATTTTCTGCGTAAGGCCAAGGAGGATGGACGACGGTGATTGTTGCAGATGCCAATCTCATCAGCTATCTCTTGATTCCCGGGTCGAGAACTCAGGAAGCCAAGGCCGTACTCCGGAAGGATGCTGCCTGGCAAGCGCCCCTCCTTTGGAGAACGGAGTTTGCCAGCGTCCTCTTGAAGTACGTCAGAAGGGGCGACTTCGGATTTGACGATGCCGTTCAGTTCATTGCCCGCAGTGAGGAGCTCATGCTAGGAGCAGAGCATCACGTTCGTATGCAGGACGTCCTACGTGAGGCAAGCAACTCCGGCCGTTCGGTCTATGATTGCGAGTATGTCGTCTTGGCCAAGGACTTGGGTCTTGTGCTGGTAACCGCGGATGACAAGTTGGCAGGGTCCTTTCCGGGCACTGCAGTCCTACCGGAGAAGTTCCTGGAGTAGCAGTTTCGGCCGTACCGGATCCCAGACGCGAAGAGGCGGTTACTTCAGGCGGTATAACGCTAGCGTTAAGCTGCGGGGTCGGCCGGCGCGGGGCTTGCCGGGGCGAGTCTTTTCCGCCCCTGCAAGACCCGTGACGGACGAGACCGTCAGCTTCAACGCATTGTTAGACGACCGACCGTTCGGCTCCAGCTCCCCTGCAGCCTATAGCGGACGCAACTTCACTGGCGAGCCATTGCACCGAGCTGTGCTCGTCCGTACGGTATCAGCTTCTTTGGTTGTCAGCTATGGCCTTGTTCAAGGGGAGCGTTTTCAAGACCTGGAAAGCCGCATCACTACGTTGGCCGATTTCCATGGCAATCTCGATGACTGGTCGGGTTCTGGCCTTGCGAGTTATCCGGTGGATCGAGAAATCAGTTCAGAGGGTCGAATCTTGACAAGAGTCACGCTTCCCCAGGTTTCGCAAGCGCTCCCTGTTCAAGTTGCATCTGTTTCGTATACACGACACGGCACAACTGGATGCGCGTGTCACGCCTGGGATTCCATGCTGGGACATGGTTCTCGAAAATGCGTCCAGAGCAACATGCGCAAGTATTTGTGACGCCGTGTATAATCTCATCGTCGCGGGCGCGGCTGGCTGCTCTCGGCCGCGCTAAATAGCGGAGAGGTTTTGTGCGGTCTTCACGCACCGTGCGGGAAG
>JACRDG010000013.1 GCA_016218715.1 Desulfomonile tiedjei
CGCGATGAACTCGTTGCCCTTACAGGTATTGACCCGCGACATCGTCTCAAAGCCGAAGGCCAGGCAGCAGTTCATCCGGCCGGACGCGACCGCTTACCAGGCGGACTGTAAGCATAAGCCTCCGGTGGCCCCGCCCCCTTCGATCCTTTTGGAGGGCTTGGGGCACAAGCCGAGATAGTCCTGCACCATGCTGGCCGCCTTCAGTTGCCGCGTGAAGTGATCGGAGAAGTACGCGCCGACCGCCCCGTCGATCAGGTCCTTCGAAAAGCGGGGGATATCCTTCAGCGCATAGTCGTAGGCTTCCTTGACCATCAGCCTGAAGTCCTTGTCCGGATGGGCCTTGGCGAACTTGGTGATCCCGCCGCTGATCATGTACACCGGTCTCATGATCCTGAGCCTGTCGAAGGGAGCCCCTTCACGAAATTCACGATCTCCGACATGGGCGTCCCCGGAGCGAACAAGGCTTTGACGCCGGCCTTCTGGAGCGGGGGCCGGTCATCGTCCGGAATGATGCCGCCGCCGAACACGACGATATCCTCCGCTCCTTTCTCCTTGAGCAATTCCAGGACGCGCGGCAGGAGGTAATTGTGCGCGCCGGACAGCACGCTGAGGCCGATGGCGTCCACGTCCTCCTGGATCGCCGTGTTCGCCACCTGCTCCGGCGTCTGGTGCAGGCCGGTATAGATGACCTCCACGCCCGCATCGCGCAGCGCCCGGGCGACCAGCTTCACGCCCCGGTCGTGCCCGTCCAGCCCGACCTTGCCCACCAGCACCCTGATCGGCTTCACCGCCACCGTCATAGCGATACTCCTTGCTGCGGGTCCTGTCGCCGCATCACCCTGACGTGCTCATGCGGCTTCCCCGTCGCAGCCCCGCAGACTCGGGTGTGCCGCCTTCCGCTCCGCCAGGGTCCCATGCGGCGCCACCCGCAGCTTATTCTTTCGCCTCTTCAAGGTAATATTTCCCCTCGACGTCTTTCTTCACATATCCCATCTGGATTCGCGGGTCATGCTCGAAAACCAGCAGCCAGTGATCCTCGAACGCCCGATCCAGCACCCACCGCTTGGTCTCCAGCGTCTGCATGGGGTACAGGTCGTAGCCCATGATGTAGGGCAAGGGCAGATGCGAGACCGTCGGGATCAGGTCGCCGAGGTAGAAGGCCACCTTGCCTTCCGATTCGATCTTCACGCATTGATGATGCTTGGTATGGCCATCCGTCACGACGACCGAGATTCCGGGGGCGAGTTCGGTATCGCCGTCCAGGAACTCCCACTGATTGACGTGCGCGATCGGGGTGAAATTCTCCTTACGATAGCTGGCCCTGGTCCGCTCATTAGCCCGCACCGCATCTTCGTACTCGCCGCGCTGGACGACGTACTTGGCTTTGGGAAAGGTGGAGACAACCTGGCCTTCCTCATCCTTAAAGGTGTTGCCGCCGCAATGGTCGAAGTGCAGATGCGTGTTGATGACCATGTGGATGTCTTCAGCCATGAACCCCTGCGCCTTGAGCGAGTCATACAGCGGCGGCGTGCGGTCCATGGCGAACATGTCCGTGAACTTGGCGTCCCATTTGTCGCCGAGGCCGGTGTCCACCAGGATGTTCTTCCCGCGCGCCCGGACCAGCAGGCAGTTCAGTCCCATCTGAATGCGGTTCCGCTCGTCGGCCGGGCAGCACTTCTCCCAGAGCGCCTTCGGCACCACGCCGAACATCGCGCCCCCGTCCAGCCGGAACCGGCCGTCGGTCACGGGATGAATGTCAAACGCCCCGAGCTTCATGAACGTCCAAGCCTTAGTTCCAAGGCCGCGAGATCGATCACGGCACCGGTTTGAAGTAAGAAGTCCATTCCGAGAATGCCGCGGATGCCGAACCCATAGTCCACGGGGCCAATACCGATCTCCAAGTCCCTGACTTCAAGGGGATCAACGAAAACCTGATCCACATGCCACATCCATATTCGCTCGCTTCCGCCTACACCTCGAAACCAGCGGGAAGGCGTGTTGTGGTCTATGACGAGACCGATCCGCTCCACGTCTTGTTGCCGAAAGAGGCTGCCTCCCGAACCTGTGTCCAGGATCACATCGGGAACCACAACAGTCTGCCCTCGATGAGAGAGGACGACGGTCACAACCGGGAGTCCAGATCGAACCTCGATAATCATTCCGCTGGACGAACTCCAAGCCAGACGAACGCCTCCACTTTCGGCTCGGGCCATTCTGTGGAGAGCACCCACAAATCGCGATCCGGCTTCGCCTTGTGAAGGGCCTCATACTCGCTCCAGGCTTCGGCTGAGCCAGCGAAAGCCCTAATAAGAGCCAGGTCATCGAAGACCCAGAACTTGTCCTCAAAGTGTACTTGCAGCGCTTCCACCAGCACCCACGCATCCGGCTGCATCCGGCGAATCTCCACCCATTGCATAAAGGCTCCTTCCGTTCTGTTAGACACACCATCATGGCGATTCGTCTAGTCACTAAAGCACCACCCTGAACATGGCGCCGCCGTCCAGCCGGACCCGGCCGTCGGTCACGAGATAAATCTCAAACGAGCCGAGCTTCATGAGCCAACCCTAGGATTGCAATCGCGGAGTAACCATCCACCGATCAGCCTCTCAGACTGTCAAACATTGCATGTATTTCTTCTTCTGTCCGGTGGTGGGCCTCAGCGTAATCCTTCCAACTTCCTGCATAATCGTCATCACCAGAGCTGTTTTCGCCTTCCATCTCAGCCGCATGATCACGTAAGCGCTCGCAATCCTGTCCCACGTCGAGGTCGAACTGCCCACCAATACTATCGAGCTGGTCGGCGACCCGCCGAATTTCGTCAGGTTCAGACACGCCATCGTAGGTCGAGTCAACAATTCCGTCGTAACTACTCACAAACTTCTCTTTAACGTCTTCCCACTCCTCTTCTGATAGACAACCAGAGGAATAGTTCACCAAATCACACAGGACCTCGTAATCGTCGAGATCATCGAGCCGTTCCAGTAACCGCATCTTCATCGCTTCCAGGACTCCTGGCGGTACACTCATTTTCTTCCTGCGCATTTGGTTTATCAGCACATCCAAGGCTGCCTTATCGACACCGCGTGCCAAGTGTTCTTCAAGTCTCGCAAACGTGAACTGAGCAAGGTCTGTCACCCCTAGCTGGTGTGCAATGTCTAGAGCAGTGACTGCGCGAGTCTCCAAGGGTACGAATTCCCTGTGCTTGTCAATACAAAGCTTTGGTTGATAGACCCTTACCGTAATCAATCGGCAATCGTCTGCGTGGAGCAAACGCTTAACTGCCTCCGCCAGAGTATCACTAAAGTCCTGCGTCAACTTCCGTGTTCGTGGTACACCCCACCCGTCGAGCGGATTTCCCCAGAGTCGACTGATTTGTTCAAAGAAAATCGCCGACGATAACAGTTCAGCCGCAAAATCAGGATTCTCAACCAGGTAATTTACGAGAAAATCCAGAATCGACGGGTTGTGAAATTTCACAACCAGACCACTGTTATACTTATTGATTTCTATAAAGTTCCCCTCAAGTTCCTTCAGAGCCTCACGGAAATCCCTCAGGTCAATCGGGAACCCATGCTCTCTACCCCGAAGCCCATAAAAGGACATGAACGCGCGTTCTAAATCTTCAAAGAGCACCTCCTCGGGTAAAGTAACAAGAACCAACAGCACATGCCGTCCCGCATTGGACAACTGCTTTTCAAACGCATGCAGCCATACCTTCGCTGGATTATCTAGAGATGAGAGAAAGGCAGACACGTAATTACCAGGCTCTATCCCTTGCTGTTCAAGATAGTCGGTCATCCACTCGATAATCCGAGGATTATAGTTCGGATGGTCTACGATTTTCATGTAGCTCTTGCTATCGAGGAGAACAGCGCGGTACGCCGGTCCAATATTGGCAAACCACACGTGATTGTATAGGATTTTTGCACGATGAAACCTTGTATAGTCCTGCAAATCAATCACACACTTCCGCAAATCAAATGACGACCTGGCAAGCTTCTCATAGGCGCCCTTGGCTTGCGCCAAAATATACTCCCGCGTTGTCAGAACGAGCTTGGTTCGTCGCGACCGGTATACCGTGTCCATGAATCGCAGTAAGGCGTCGTCTTCGTTCTTGTTTA
>JACRDG010000096.1 GCA_016218715.1 Desulfomonile tiedjei
AACCTTTTTGAAAAAAGGTTTCTCCCCAGTCCCCTCTCCAAAAACTTCTCGTTTACCGGGCTTTCCTGCTCTCCTCAAAAAGGAGAGCAGGAAAGCCCGGGACAATAGAGTTTCTTGAAGGGGGCTTGGGGGGAACTTCTTTGCACAAAGAAGTTCCCCCCCAAATTGCTCCTTTGATTGTGACGCTGAGGTCGAGGAAGGTAGCGTGGAAAAACTCCGATTGAAGGTACAGCTCGCGTGTGCCGCTCTGTTCAACATCGGTTTGTTTCAGTGGCATTTCATCTGTTTTCCGGTATTCAACTGTCATTCGTGCCCAACCTCCGTCTTCGCGTGCCCGCTGGGCGTGATGGGGCAATTCGTGGGAGCGGGCCTTTTGCCGCTGAGCGTGATCGGCGTGGTCGCTCTGGCCGGCCTTGTGGCGGGGAGGTTCCTGTGCGGATGGGCGTGCCCGTTCGGATTCGTGCAGGAGCTGCTCTACAAGGTGCCGTACGTCAAGTTCGGCATCCCTCGCTGGACCAGGTTCATCAAGTACGGCGTGCTCCTCGGGCTGGTGATTGCGGTACCGTACTTCTTCAGCACGTCGTCTCCGCTCTACTTCTGCAGGCTCTGCCCGGTGGCCACGATAGAGTCGGCCATCCCATGGGCCATTATCAATGGTACCACCGATGTTACGACCTTAGCGATTCGGCTGGTGATCCTCTTCGCGATAGTCATCCTCGCGATGGGGCATCGGCGGATCTTCTGCAAAGTGCTCTGCCCGCTGGGCGCGGCCCTTTCCGTGTTCAACCGCTTTGCGGTCATCTTTCCTCAGCGCAACCAGGACTGCATCGACTGCGGAACCTGCAACCGGGCCTGCATCATGGAGACCGAGCCGGGAAAGAAGCAGTTCGGGGTTTTCGACGATCGGGTGGAAGAGTGTATCTCCTGCCTCGAGTGCCAGAAGAAATGCCCCACCGAAGCCGTCCACCTGTGGGGGTAGGTGGGATTACGGAATAACGCACATGGTGCTCAGTATCGGTACGCCGGCAGTCCGTACGCCACAGCCGCCACCATCAGGAATACTCCCAAAACGACCCAAGGCCACGTTGTCCTATCTGCCGGCGGTGTGAACAGCCTGCCGGTCGCCTGAAGTATTATCACGATACCCCCGACCGCAAACCAGGACGGCCGGACCATGGTCGAAGGGAGGAAGTCCAGCATGCCAAGCAAACCCAGTGCCATCAATCCAATGCCCGCCGACAGGTAGAGCGCAACTCCGGAGCGGGTCACCCTCTGGTCCCCGACAGATGCTGCCAACGCCGTGATCGTGAGAGCTGTCCCCAAAGTCATAACCAGCCAGGCCTCTGAGTAGTTCCATAGTCGGTCAAGAAATTGGTCCACTTTGCCTGCACCTCGTAAGCTGTTCCCTCAGCTCAATCGCCCACAAATTTCTGCTACCTTGTAGCGGCACGATGATTGTCAGTATCGGTACGCCGCCAGTCCGTGAAACACACCGGCCAGCACGGAGACCACGCCGCCTGCCGCGACGAACCACCACCTTGTCTTACCTACCGGAGGCGCGTGCATCCGGCTGACCGCGTCGACGATCATCGCCATTCCTATGACCGCAAACAAAGACGCCTGGACCATCGTCGGAGATAAGAAGCCCACCAAACCAAGCAAACCGAGTGCCGTCAATGCAACACCGGTTGACAGGTATAGAGCCAACTGGGGACGAGAGGCGCGCGAGGCGCCGAAGGATGCCTGCAGGCTCCCGATGATGTAGACGACTCCCAAAGTCAGACTCATCCACGCATGTAGATGCTCCGATAAATGCCCCCAAAGACGGTTCATTTGGCCTGCACCTCGTGATTCGTGCCGCGGGGCTCAGTTAGCCCCCCGCAGATAGGCTTTTACTCGAGCCGTCGATCGAGGGTGCGGTACTGGATCGCTTCCGCAACGTGGGGGAGCTGAATCTCCTTCGCGGCGTCGAGGTCCGCGATGGTGCGCGCGAGCTTGAGGATGCGGTGATAGGCACGCGCGGAAAATCCGAGCTTTTCAACCGCTTTTTCAATAAAGGACATGGAATCTGAGCCAAGCGGGCAGAAGCGCTTGATGTGCCGATTCCCCATTTGCGCGTTGCAGTACAATCCCGTCCCCGCGAGCCGCTCCAGTTGCGTGAGCCTGGCTGCGCTGACCCGCTTTCGGATGGCTTCGGAGGATTCTCCGTCGTTCACCGCGGTCAGATCGCGCCACTGCACCGACGGGACTTCCAGGTGAATGTCGATCCGATCCAGGAGCGGTCCTGAAATCTTGCTCCAGTACCGCTGAATAGCCTGCCTGGAACAGTTGCACTGGCGCTTGGGATCGCCGCGAAACCCGCACGGACACGGATTCATCGCGGCAACCAGCATGAGCCGGGCCGGGAAGGTGACCGCGATCTGCGCGCGCGATATGGTGACCTTGCCATCCTCAAGAGGCTGACGGAGCACTTCCAGCACGTTCTTGCGAAACTCGGGCAACTCGTCCAGGAAGAGCACCCCGTTGTGAGCCAACGAGACTTCTCCGGGTCGCGGAATTACTCCGCCGCCGATCAGCCCCGCGTCCGAAACCGTGTGGTGGGGCGACCGGAACGGTCTGGTACTCATGATCGACCCGTTCCGTCCGAGCAGGCCGGCCGCGGAATAGATCTTCGTCGTCTCCAGGGCCTCCTCGAAGACCGGATCCGGGAGAATGGTCGGAAGCCGCTGCGACAACATGGTCTTGCCCGAACCCGGCGGGCCGATCATCAGGATATTGTGCCCGCCCGCAGCCCCGACTTCCACCGCGCGCTTCGCGTATTCTTGACCCTTTATCTCACTGAAATCGATGGAATAGCAACCGGTCTCCCGGGCCCGCGGGTCGATCGTGGGCCGCGTCGGCTCCAGAGGAACTCGACCGGCGAGGAAACCCGCGACGTTCAGGAAATGCGCCGCGCCCAGGACCTCGACTCCCTCTACCACGGCTGCCTCCGCTGCGTTGGCTTCGGGGAGTATGAGTCCTTTGAAGCCAAGTTCCCGGACTGCCAGCGCCATGGAGAGCGCCCCCCGGACGGGCTTGATGCTCCCATCGAGGGAGAGTTCCCCCACCACGAGGTATTCCTTCAGTTTGTCGTCAGGGATCAGGTCAAGGGCCGCGAGTATGCCAAGCGCGATGGGAAGGTCGAACCCCGAGCCCTCCTTCTTGAGGTCCGCGGGCGCGAGGTTGACGGTAATGCGCCGCGCCGGGAACGGGTACCCGCTATTGACGATGGCAGATTTGACACGCGCCGTGCTCTCTTTGACCGCGTTGTCCGGGAGTCCGACCACAGCGATGGTGGGCAGACCTCCATGAAAGACGTCAGTCTCCACCTCGATCGGGTGCGCGTCGATTCCGATCAGCGTTCCGGAATGTACCCGGGAAAGCACAACATCGCCTCCAGCACTGGCCGTACCTGCGGATCAGGGGTGATCCCCAAATAAGCGTCGTGATACAGGGTGCCACTGCTGGCCGGTCCAGCAGTGTCTTTTCGGAAGCCCTGGTGGGCAAGCCAGCAGTGCTTCCCATGCGAGCAGCCGGGATTCGGCAACCGGAATGCCTCCGATGGAGAGGACTGGCTCTGGAAGAGTGACCGGCAAGATGCCGGCCTCACCGAACAGCCACGGGAGGGACTCGGACTCCAAGGAAGGCACCGTATCTATGAAACGCAGTACCTAGGTCATGTCCCACTTGCTCTCGCCCGTGCCACTAATACCACGGACGAACAGTGCGAAGTCGTCAGGGTTGGATGCCGCGGCCAGAGCCGTTTCGTACGTGACGAAGTTGCTCTTGAACAACTGCATGAGCGACTGGTCGAAGGTCTGCATGCCATAGGCCACATGTCCTTCCGCGATGGCGTCGCGGATTTCACGGACCCTCTTTTCGTCGCTGACGCATTCCCTGATGCGCGCGGTGGATATGAGGACCTCCACTGCGGGGACGCGTCCCTTGCCGTCACCCTTGGGCAGAAGCCTCTGGGAGATAACCCCTTTGATGATCCCCGACAACTGGAGCCGGATGGAATGCTGATGCTCGATGGGGAACGCTGATATAACGCGGTGGATCGTCTCGGTTGCGTCCAACGTGTGCAAGGTACTGAACACCAGATGGCCCGTCTCTGCCGCGAGCATGGCGATCTCGATAGTTTCGAGGTCTCGCATTTCACCGACCAGGATGACGTCGGGGTCTTCGCGCAAGGCCGCGCGCAAGGCATTCTGGAACGTCAGCGTGTCCTGCCCGACTTCCCGCTGGTTGATGATGCTCTTCCGGTCCCGGTGCAGGAATTCGATCGGGTCCTCGATGGTCATGATGTGGCAGTTCCGAAACGAATTTATGTGATTGATCATGGCCGCCAGAGTCGTGGATTTTCCGGAGCCGGTGGTCCCGGTCACGAGAACCAGGCCGCGGTTCTCCATGGCGATTTTCTCGATCACAGGGGGGAGGTTGAGATCCTTGAGCATCGGCGGATCGGACGGAATGGTACGAAAGACCATCGCAATGGAGTCTCGCTGCGAAAAAACATTGACCCTGAATCGAGCCAGCTTGGAAACTCCATAGGCCATGTCCAACTCTTTGGTCTTGGTAAAGATCTCCCGCTGCCGCTCGTTCATGATCGAGAGGGCTATCCGCTTGATCTCGTCAGGCGTGAGTCGCGCTTCGCCTCTCATGGGAGCCAGTTGGCCGTTGACGCGAATCACTGGCGGGAGGGGGACCTTCAGATGGATGTCAGAAGCCCCCTGGTCCAACGCTTTTCTCAATGTGCCATCAAGATCCATATCCGTCTCCACCTTCGGCCGTGTCAGGGTCGTCGAAAATGCCCTCGGAAGGCTTTTGCATGAGAATTCCTTTCTGCTCCAAAAGCTTCACGCGGATCTCTTCCATAATTTCCGGATTGTCCCTGAGGAATTGTTTTGCGTTTTCACGTCCTTGACCGATGCGTTCCTCACCGTACGAGTACCACGAGCCGGACTTGTCGACGATCCCGTTTTCCACCCCCATATCGACGACTTCGCCCGCGGCCGATATCCCCTCATTATACATGATGTCGAACTCCACCTGCTGGAACGGGGGAGAGAGCTTGTTCTTTACCACCTTGACCCTGGTCCGGGAACCGGTGACCCGTTCACCCTCTTTGATCTGCCCGATCCGCCGGATGTCCAACCTCACCGAAGCGTAGAACTTCAAGGCATTGCCTCCGGTGGTGGTTTCCGGGTTGCCGAACATGATTCCGATCTTCTGTCGGATCTGGTTGGTGAAGATCACAGCTGCGTTGGATCGAGCGATAGCCGCAGTCAGCTTTCGGAGTGCCTGAGACATAAGCCGTGCCTGGAGCCCCATGTGGGAGTCGCCCATCTCACCTTCGATCTCGGCTTTCGGAACCAGCGCGGCCACCGAATCGATAACCACCACTTCCATCGCGCCCGATCTGACGAGGATTTCGGTGATCTCCAGGGCCTGTTCCCCCGTGTCGGGCTGAGAGACGAGCAGTTCGTCGGTCTTTACGCCAAGCTTGCGTGCGTACCCTATATCGAGCGCGTGCTCCGCGTCCACGAAAGCGGCGAAACCGCCGCGCTTCTGGGCTTCGGCGATGACGTGAAGGCAGAGGGTGGTCTTTCCCGAAGATTCGGGGCCGAAGATCTCGGTGACTCTCCCTTGGGGGACACCACCGACTCCCAAGGCAACATCAAGACCCAGAGAGCCCGAAGGGATGACCTTTACATCCGGGATAACCCCGCCGCTTCCGAGTTTCATTATGGCCCCTTTGCCGAATTGGCGCTCGATTTGGCTCACCGCCATATCGACCGCGCGGCTCTTTTCGGATTCGGAGGAGCTGGGGTCCGAGGTCTCTTTCCCCTTTTTAGTCTTGGCCATCATGGTTCCTTTCATTACTGCCTGAAGGTAGAAGGAGTGACTTCTTCCGTGTCAACGTCGTGGTTATTCTACACTATGTGGCCAAGAAATCAGAACGGTTTCTTAAAAGGCCGAGCTTTGACAAAGTCGCCGGCAATGTGAGAAAGAATTCAAGGCCCTGCGTTCATCCGGGCTGTGCCGGGTCTCAGACCCGAATTTCGGAGAAAAAAAGATGCACGTGATTTCAGCCAGCCGACGCACCGACGTTCCTGCATTTCATGCGGAGTGGTTTATGGAAAGGGTGCGCTCGGGTGGAGTCGCGGTGGTGTCACCCTTTGGCGGGGGGGTGCGGGAGGTCTCCCTTTTGCCCGAAGACGTCATTGCGCTGGTTTTCTGGACCAAAAACGCCAGACCCGTCCTGCCTTATCTCGATGAGCTGGCTCGACGGGAGTACAGCTTTACTTTCCTCTATACGATCAACAATTATCCGCCGGCGCTGGAACCTCGCGTGCCACCGGCTACTCATAGTTTAGAAACCGTCAAAGACCTGCGCCGGCGATTCGCCGGTCCGGTCATCCGATGGAGATACGACACGCTGGTGCTCACGGAAACGATGGACAAGACTTGGCACATCAGGAATTTTCGCTACTTATGCGATCTTCTTGCGCCGTACACTGCTGAATGCATCTTCAGTTTTTGCGACTATTATCGCAAGACCGTACGGAACATGGATCGGTTGGTGCCGGATTATCGCCGACCCGACGACGCCCTGTGTCGGGAGATCGCCGAGGAGATGGGCGAAATCGCCGAAGAACGAGGCATCGCCCTGGCCAGTTGCGCCCACGATTTCCTCGTGTCATCGCGTGTCAAGAAGGCCCGCTGCATCGATCCGGAGGTGCTGGTGCGGCTCGTCCACACCCAGCAGAAACGGGACGCGGTGCAGGCGCTCCGAACTGCCCCGACCCGGAAAGAGTGCGGCTGCGCAGCTTCGAGAGACATCGGCGCCTATGACACGTGCCTCCACGGTTGCGTGTATTGCTACGCGAACACTGACCCCGATCGCGCGGCACGAAATCTCGCCGCAGTGAGCCTTGATCGGCACAGCCTGGACCCACGCTACCGCGCGTCCGGGACTGAAACGTGAATACGGAGGCAGCGATTCTCCACCGTGGCCCTGCCCGAGCGGCATCGGGGTTGAAAATTCGGCAGAATGCCGTATGATAGAAGAGTGATGAAGATGGTGTGCAACAGGGCTTGCCTTCTGCAGTTTTGGCAGACAGGGGTGCGGCGTGAAACCTGGTGACGAAATCAGTCAAGCATCAGTCCTCAATGAGGGCGACCGAGTGGAGTCACAGGAGTTCATTATACCGGAGGAGTCTTTCGTGCTCCCGGCCCGAATCGCGCGGCCGAAGAGCCTGATCGCGGCCGATAGAGACCGGACCATTCTCTACTGCGTCGTGGTCTCGGTCCTGCTTCATGTCTTTGTCTTTGCTGCGCTGCCACGTGTCGGCGTGATCCAAGACCCCCGTTCGTTTCTGAAACCGGGTGAGAAGGTAACACCGGTTAAACTGGTCGAGTTTCCCACACCGCAAGACAAGCCCGAGCCTCCGCCCGAGAAGCCGGCTGCCATTTCCGATAGAAATCATACCGCGCAAAAAGAGAGAATACCGAGAGGCTTTCCAAACCCGAAGCCTCCGATGGGAACCATTGAACCGCCTCGCCAGCAAATGGCATCAGCGATGCCGCCGCCCGCGCCGGAAGACGTCGTGAAGCCCAAAGAGGAGCACCCGCGCAAACCGGACCGCCCGGCACCCGTGGAAAAGGAGACGAAACACCCCAAAATCAAGCCGGACAAAGAGCGCCCTCGGCACATCACCAGGCAAGAGAATCTGAAGAATCGCGACGTCGATCTAAGGCCCAGCCCGGAAGAAATCCAGAAGGGTTTTTCATACCCAGGCGGGCCATCGGATTTTAACCCTGACGGTGACCCCGACGAAGCCGTGGTCGATATCAACACGCGAGAGGAGCGCTTTTTCTCCTATCTGCTCCATCTCAGAAACAAGATCCAGGCAGTCTGGATCTACCCCTCAGCCGCGGCCAAAGCCGGCATTGGAGGCGGTCTGACCATAGAGTTCTCCATTGCCAAGGGGGGAGAACTCCTGGGAGTGAGCCTGCTCGATTCCTCCGGCCATCGCATTCTCGACGAGAGTGCTATCAAAGCCGTGAAGACCGCTGCCCCGTACAATCCCCTCCCCGCGCGGCTCCACGCGAAGCGACTGCGCGTGCGCGCCAACTTCATGTACATTACGAGCACCTATTTCGGCAAAATCATGTAGCATCGCGCGATCGCGGCTGATCGGTGCCGCCTTCAACCACCTGCGCGTACGCGGCGGCTTTGAGCATCTGCGCGATTTCCCGCTGGTCCGACGCGTTTACCACGATGAGCCAACCGCTGAGGTAAGGGTCCTCCATAAGGAGGGGAGGGGACTCCTGGACCGCCTGGTTCGATTCCGCCACGGTTCCGGAAAGGGGGGAAACGAGATCGGTTACGGCTTTGCTGGTTTCGACTAGGCCGAAAGGCCGGTCTTTCGCAACGGATTCTCCCGGCTCGGGTAGCTGGATGAAGTCGATTTCGCCCAGTTCTTCCAGCGCGTACTCGGTCAGTCCGATGGTGGCGCGAAGGCCGTCCATGCTGACCCAGAGATGGAAATCGGAATAGAAACGATCTTCCGGAATGCTCACCGCTCGACTCCTCGGTTCACGGAATTTTCGAGGCATAGTGACTCAAAGGCGAGGTGCTGTCAACGATAGGCCTCTACTCGACCGGGCGTTCTGCGGCAGGGTCCCGTCGGAAACGGAGTCGGACGACCGGATAGTTGAAAGATCAAGTACCATCGGTTATCATGATGAAGGTGTATATGAATCGGCCTTCCGGGCGGAATGGTACAGACGTGCCGGGAGTCGAAACTTTCTATTTCAATTGGGTAATGGGTGGAGGAGAGATGAGGCGCTTTTCGATCGTGTTGTTCTTCTTGCTCGTCGCAAGCATGCCGCAGTTGTGTCCGGCAGGCGAGTTTGTCGGCAGGCTGGAACGAGTGGATCTGGAAACCGTCACGTTGCGCGGGGATCATAACAAGATGATGGTTCTTCAGGTGGACCGGGGGCACAGGCAGCTCGCGGCCCCATTCCTCGGGAAATGGATTGCGGTGGACTTCTCGCGGGAAAACGACGTACTGCGCGCCACAGGCTTTCGGTGCCCGGGACAGAAATAGCAGTTGCAGTTCTCAACCCGCGTTGGATCTTTCGGCATGGCCAGCGGTGCCGATGGCCGGTAGCCTGTTCGCGTCCGTGACCTCTTCCTGCAGCTCGGCCGCCTTGCTCAAAGCGTTCTTTGGGCCCGGCCGGTTTACCACGAACCCCCCGGACTGTTAAATCGTCAGAGCAGTTTCCTCGCTTTTCTGTTCTCTAAAAGAGAGGCGGGCGCTTTGCCGCGCAGACGGTGCCGTCCATTTCAGATTACATCTTTACGCGATCTTTACGCCAGCTTCACCAAGCCTTGACCCTTCGATGATTATCTTTGCTTCAGACGTGACGGAACCCTCAGACTCCAGCAACAACGGAGGGAGCCCTTCACCTGGACACGCAAATTTCTCGGCTGCGGCCGCACGGAGGAGGCACTGATATGGAAACCACCAGGCGTTCAGCCGGAGGCGTCGCCCGACGGGCAGATCCGGCGAGAACCATGAGCCGGCGGGTCACTATACCGGCGTTTACCGCGCTGGCTGTGGCGATACTTGCTTCTCTGCTATACGGAGTTAATCTCAAAGAGAAGGCGGGAACGGATGTCGAATCCATCCAACAGAGGGGAACCATGCTGCAAACAACACAAAAGACGACCGATCGCGCGGGAATACCGCCGATTGATGCAGTGGCGCTGAAAGAGTTCGAGACTGCCACCTTTGCCCTGGGCTGATTCTGGGGACCGGATGCCCAGTTCGGGGCTATCGACGGCGTTATTCGGACTCGGGTGGGATACGCGGGCGGCACGAAGAAAAACCCCACGTACTACAGCTTGGGGGATCATACCGAGACCATCGAAATCGATTACGATCCGACCCTGATTTCGTACGAGCAACTCCTGGAGATCTTCTGGAGAAGCCACGATCCGACCCAACGGTCGTGGTCTCGACAGTACATGGCTGCTGTCTTCTACCACAACGAAGATCAGAAGAGACTGGCCCTCGAGACGCGCGAACGCGTGCAAGCAAAATTGCCTACTCCTCTATCAACTCAAATTCTGCCGGCTACCGAATTCCATATGGCCGAAGCGTACCATCAGAAGTACAGGCTGCGACAAGCTCCCGATCTGATGGATGAGTTCACTCGCATTTATCCGAACAACGACGATTTCGTTAATTCTACGGCGACCGCGCGCGTCAACGGCTACTTATACGGGTACGGGACTGCCGAAGGTGTGGAGGCAGACGTGGATCGTCTCGGCTTGTCCCCGAACGCGAGCATGAAGCTTCGCGACCTGGTAAAGAACCGACGCTCCGGCTCGAGGCTTCTCGAACGGTTACGGTTGCATCTCTGATGGCTGCGCTCAGTCGTCCATTGCGTCCGGGAAAGTATTGTATGCCTACGTTGATTCTGTGGTATACGTCTTTTCAACACGCGTTCCGGGACCTATCATAGTTCCGGAACCGCGCGTCGCGAAGGATGGAGCGATGACGATAAGAATCAAGGCCCGAGAGTTTGCCAAGGATGTGAGGTCCGCGATGGACGACGACAGCCTGATGGCCAAGTACGGCCTCAATCCTGATCAGCTTCAGCGCATATTCGAGCAGATGGTCGACATGGATCTGCTCTCGGAGGAACACATCAAAGTCAGAGCCCTCCTTTCCGAAAGCCTGATCTCCCGGGCGTTCCTCGAATACGAAGAAGATCGTACCCCCATCGCGTGATCGCTCATCGTAGAGCGCCGGCATCATACCAAGTAGCTTTCAAAGAGTAATTTTGGGGAGGAACCTTTTTTTCAAGAAGGCTCTCCCCAGATCGCTTCTTTGGAAGCCGCGTGGTAGGATATCGGAACGAGCGTCACCCGAGGTATGCAGCGGCCTGGCCGTGGATTGCAAGGCTCACTTCGGCCGTAATCTCGGTGTGTATCCTTTCCAGCGCGGGGCGGACCTTTGCTTGCAAGTCCGGTTTCAACTTCTTGAAGTGCTGGAACGTGTTGAGCAGCCGGCTGGCAGAGTACCAGTTTATCGGCGTCAGTTCGGTCACCGTGTCGGCCACCCACTGAATGCCACGGTCGGTCCAGACCATCTCGTTGTTCACGGCCATGGAGAGGAAGAGTGCTCGGGCCCAGGTGGGCTGCTTAATGTCGAACGTTTCCCTGCGCTTTTCCGCTTCGATCATGTCGAAAACATCCTGGCAAGTTCCGCCGCCCACAATTCGAAGATAGTTGGCGTACGCGCTCACGTGACCGTGCCACGCGTCGTAGGTCCGCTCCAAGACTTGACGCCGCGCCGGTGAGGAGCTCCTGTTGAGCGCCAGGAGCGCCGAAATCTGGTCCGACGCGGTGGTTGCTGCCTCCAGATGTTGGAGGATCGACTGGTGGCTTTCCGGGGTGTCGTCCACAACGATGAGGTCGAGGAGCACATGCTTCAGGATCCGGTCTTCGATACCATCTCGAGGAGACTTCCTGGGCCTGTACGTGTCGAGGCCCTGGAATAGCTCCTGCAAACGCCCGAGATGAGCTCCATTGACCGCGAGCATCAGCTTTTCACGCGCTGCCACCAATTCCTGGTACCACGTGCTGTACTCCCGCTCCAGCGGCTGTTCTTCGATCCGAATGAGATAGGCCTTCAAGCTCGGAGGGGCGCTGCGATCGGAGAGGAGTTCCCCATAGATCGCCAGCCATTGCTCCTCGATGTGGTAGTCCGAATCGAGCAAAAGGCCGATGCGCTGCCGATCGGTCAGTTGCCGCATTGCTTCGACCCGGTTGAACGCGTTGGGGTCTAGCCGGGCTTGGAGAGCGAGTGTCTCGACGCTCGCGTCCTCGTGCCTGAAAGTGCCGTAGAACGAGTAGTCGCGATTCAGGGACGCAAAGGCTGGCGCTGCCGGGATGTTCTCGACGATTAGCGTGCCCGAGGCTTCACGCAGCTCGAAAACGCTTTCCGCTCCCGAGAGATCCCGGCCCTGGCTGTCCACGAGAGCGACCTCGACCGGCAGGTGAAACGGCACGGTGCCTTCTGCAATCTCCTGGCGAAAGTCCACGATGAATTCTCTGCGTGCCGTGTCGTAGCGCGTCCTGGCGAGGACCTTGGGATAGCCGACTCTGTAGAGCCACGCCTGTTTGAACTGATCGAGCGATAGCCCTGAAACTTCCTCGAAGCACGCGAAGAACTGGTCCGTGTTCGCATTGCTGTGACGGTATCGTGAAAAGTATAGTTCCTTGCCAGCAACGAAGTGGTCGTTTCCGATGAGCAATCGCAGCATGCGGATGACTTCCGCAGCCTTGACGTACGTGACCCCGTCGATCAACTCATCAGGGTCGTTGAACCCCTCTCTGACGATCCTGCCGGCACGGCCGCTGTCTTCGATGGTGAGCGGGCCGAGAAGCGGGTTACGAATGCTATCCACCTGGGTGAGTCGCACGAAGGCCGGATCGAACGTCCCGGCCATGAATTGCCGTTCGACATCCACTGTATACGCTTCATTGAGCCAGACGTCGAAGGGCGTCTCCATGGTGGTTTCGCTGCCGCACTGGTTGTGCTCGAATTCGTGCACGATGACCGCATGCGCGTACAGAAGTGTCTGATCCGGCGTATGCTCGTCGATGAGGGCCGCATCGGTCACGATGGTCGTATTCCCCATATTCTCCATACCGCCGAAATTCGACTTCGTCATGCAGATGGTTCGATACGTGTCGAGCTGGTACTCGTAATTCTGCGTTTCCCGCACCCATCGCACCGACTGTTTGAGGATGTCCATCGGCAAACGGGCATGTGCGACCCGGCCGGGCGGGACCAGGTACTCGAGTCTCACCGTGCGCCCAGAATCGAAGGTGACGGTATCGGCGAGCATATCCCAGGTCCCCGCACAGGCCAGGAACAAGTAAGGGGCCATCGGAATCGTATTCTCGTACCTGATGATCTGCCGTGTGGGATCGCCGGGTTTGGGGACCGGTTTGCCGTCGGGGTTGAGTTCCCTGGAGATGTTGCCGTTGCTAATGAGGTGCGTGTACGCAGCGTCCGCCTCTATGGTGGTGGTCATGGTGCACTTCGCGCGGCAATCGTCCACGATGGGCATGATCCGTTGAAAGCCCCACTGCTGGCACTGGGACATGTACTGCTGCACCGCGCCCGGCGGTGTGGCATCCTGGTAAATCCCTTCCAGGATGTTGTCCGTAGGGACACACCGGGTTGCCGTCCGTAGGTGAAATCGCTCTCCCGCTTCCACGGGGCGAGGTAGTTTGACGATCAGCTTGTGTTCTTTTTCGCGGTAGTCGTAAGCGAGGGCTTGCCTGGGCGAGGCGCTGCCGGACCGGTCTTCTATCCAGGCGACCTCGAGGATCTCGAGCCCGTTGGCATCCAGCGCGACCCGGCTCAAAGGCACCTTGGCAGTGAGGTCGAGCCTGTTGGAAGCCTCGACAAAGTGGTCGAGGAAATTCAGATAGATGTCCAAATGATTGAGCTTCACCTGAAGCTCGCCAAAATCTTCCCGTCGATACTTGAAGGATGTTTCCGCCAAGGTGTTCTCCCTTCCTGAGCTTCGAGAGACGGCCGAGTCTCTCTACAATCGTACCCCTTCCAGTTCCAGCAATGCCTTCTTGATTCCGATTCCGGAGCCGTATCCTCCGAGGCTGCCGTCAGCTCTGATCACTCTATGGCAAGGGACGACGATCGGTATCGGGTTGTGGTGGTTCGCCATGCCCACGGCGCGCACTGCCGCGGGTTTCCCCACTCCGATTGCCACGTCCCGGTACGAACGCGTCTCACCGTAGGGTATGCGCGACAACTCTTCCCATACCCGGCGCTGAAACGGCGTCCCGGAGGCAGGGTCCAGCGCAACGGCAAATTCTTTCAGCGTTCCGCGAAAGTACCGGTCAAGTTCCTCGAGGAGCTGCTCCATGACCGGATGACGACCCGACCTTCGCTGTTTCGCGGGTTCCGACATAAACGTGATCGACCGTACGCCGCTGCCTGATACCACGAGCTCCAGCCACCCGACGATCGGAAAGTGGTGGAGCAAAACGAATCCTTGGGTTTCCAATCCAATCCTCCCATGACAAGCATCGTCATTTTTGCGTATAGTATACCAAGTCGCCTTCGCAGTGGTACTGTCAGCGGGAACATCTTTGCATGGGAATTCGTATCGGCAGAAGATCGCCTCACATCCGATGCTTTGGAGGCACGGTGTAACCATCATGCGACTGGGACGAACAAAACTTGACCTCGCCACCGCGATGACGGTGATCGAGAACTTCACGGGTCCTTTTCTCGATTACCATGTCCGTCGGAAAGTGAGGCCGGTGCTGGCCGGGTACAAGATCACGCACCGGTGCAACCTTAGGTGCCTCCACTGCCCGTACTGGAATAGATCGGGGACTGAAGCGAACTTCGAGCGGGTTCTCGCCACCTTGCGACGCATGAAGGAACTGGGGGTGCGGATACTCATTCTCGAAGGAGGCGAGCCGTTGTTGTGGCGAGACGGAGAGAAGACCATATCCCATGTGGTGGATGCCGCACGCCAACTCTTCTCTTCGGTGTGCGTTACCACGAACGGCACGCTCCCGTGGCGAAATCTCGAGCTGGATCGCGTGTGGGTGAGCCTGGACGGGCCGGCTGTCGTCCACGATACGATTCGGGGACACGACATTTTCGACCGAGTATGGCGCAACCTCCACGAAGAAGGCCGCGGACGTGCTTTTGTGAGCACAACGGTGAACACCCTGAACCTCGTGAGCATTCCCGAGCTCGTGGTCATGCTCCGCGGAGTGGTGGAAGGGGTAACGATTCAGTTTCACTATCCATACCAGGGACTCCCCGACCCGCTGTTCGTCTCCCCTGTCGAGCGAACCCCGATCCTTGACGAACTGATTCGACTGAAACGCCAAGGTTATCCGGTGGCCAATTCGGTGAGCAGCCTCAACGAGCTCAAGCAGGAACGATGGACGTGCGAAGACCGTTTGCTCGCCAACGCGGAACCGGACGGTTCTATCACGCAGGGGTGCTACTTGAAGAATCGAGGGGCCGCCGAATGTTCGCAGTGTGGGTTCACCGCTCACAATGAGATGTCGCTGGCTTTCAAGGGACGTATGGAGGCGATCAGGACAGGCGTGCGCATCTTCTTCGGCGGGGTGCGCGACTCCGCCGGTAGATGAAGTACAGGCGAGTGCTTCTCACCGGAGAAGCGTTTCAACCGCGGCATCCCTGCCGACCGGCGCGGGCGCACGGACCCACGGGATTTGCGAAAGCGAGCGCCACGGTGTATACTTCGTTCGCGTTTCCGCTAGGGAGAATCGGCGCAATGGAGGTGGTAGAGTCCTGGTGGGCTCCGCGGTCTTCAAAACCGTAAGCAGGGCGCTAGTACCGTCCTGGGTGGGTTCGATTCCCATGCACCTCCGCCACAAGAGTTTACCTTCCCGCCAGGTTGTCCGCTGAGCGAGCTGTCAGGTTTTCCCGTTGCAGGGACAACGAGCGTCCGACTTTTCAGACAGTATCCACCGGTAACTAGTTGAAATTGCGGTACCGAGCCAAGTCGTGTCCGTTCAGCGCGCACGAAGCTTCCGACCCGACGGCCAAGCGTCATCCTATCGTTCACGGTGCTGAAATCCAATCTGCTGAATTTACATCGAAAAAACAGATGGGCCGCTGATTCTGTCCCTTGGCACGAAACGTGCTACATATAAAGCAAAATCGTGCGGACCCCAGCAAAGCCCGAGAAGAAAAGCTTCTGGAGACGGCTCGCCATCTCGGGGGAGTTTGGTCCGTGATAGTGGGGGGTCGGACCTGGTGAGGAACCGCACGATGCACGGCTCATCCGGCAAGCGCCCACATTCCGGGTGAGCCGACCACACCCCTTTGGCAATCCCACGATCGAGAATCGGACGAGAGTATGTATCGCAGATCCTCCTTTCCCCGCGGAAAGACGATAATGCCGACTTGCTTTCAACGCAGTAATCTCGTGGGGACCGCTGTAAAAAGAGGTTTTTCCCCAGCCCCCTTGCCAAGAACCTCCCGTCCCCTTGGCTTTCCGGCCGTGGCCGCGGCAATTATTATTTTGGACATTGGACAAACCCCTATTCCAAAATGGTTTCTGCCGTGCAATAATGGAATAGATTGCAATCGGGTGCGGTGACGCAGCGGTGATGCTCTCGGAGCGCTTTCCCCGAAAAGAATCGCAACCGGAGCCTTGGACCGACGGATTTTCCATCGGTTTCATGCCCGAGTGACCCGACCCGATTGTAACGGATCGCCTCCCGGTTCTTGAACGGCAACCGTTGGTCGGCCCGGATTTCCAGGCCTGCAACGGACGGCCCCGTATGGCGGTAGCGGCGGGCACGTTCTGCTCGTTGTGCGGTTCTATCCTGGAGGCGGCTGTAAGGTACACTGGCGTTCACTGCATGAAAATAACCACCGCAAGGTTCCTCACCGCAGCCGAAGACCCGCGGAGTTATCCTCGGGGGGGCCTGACCGAAATGGCCTTTGCAGGCCGATCCAACGTCGGAAAATCCTCAGCGATTAATTCCCTCCTGGGAAGGCATCACCTGGTCAAGACGTCCAGGACGCCCGGACACACGAGGAAGCTGAACTTCTTTCTGGTCAACGACCGTTTCATCTTCGTGGACTTTCCAGGTTACGGGTTTGCCAGAGTACCCACCGAAATCAAGAAGCACTGGGGGCCGATGGTGGAGACGTACATCCGGCAGCGAAAGGAACTAGCGGGCGTGGTGGTTGTCGTAGATGTCAGAGTGGCACCGACTGAAACCGACACGCAACTAATAGGATTTTTGCGATCGCACAACACGCCGTTGATTCTAGTTGCTACCAAGGCGGACAAGCTTCCACACGGCAAGCGCATTGCCCAACTCCGAGAGATCCAGGAAAAGGTAGGGGGGGATCTCCCGGTGATAATTTTCTCATCCCGCACCGGGCTGGGCAAAAATGAATTGTGGAAACAAGTCAAAAGCCTTATAGAGTGTTGGCGACCTGAAGGAAATGACCGTAGCGCTGCTCGGGTCGGGGCCCGAAGCCGTGAATTGACTGAGAACGAGGAAGGAAAAGAAAGACCTCATGGTTAAGAAAATGCTTATTAACGCCTGCCACCCGGAAGAATGCCGCGTAGCGGTGGTGGCGGACGGAATTCTGGAGGAACTCGATATCCAGATTAAGGCCCGGGAGGCCACCCTTGGCAACATCTACAAAGGGGTGATCTCCAGGGTGGAGCCTTCCCTGCAGGCGGTGTTTGTCGATTACGGAGCCCCGAGAAACGGATTCCTCTCGATAAATGACGTGCACCCGTCCTACTTTCCCGAATCCTATGAGACCGCCCACAGGCGGCCTCGGATTCAGGACGTCTTTCGGAAGGAAGACCGGGTAGTCGTTCAGGTGAACAAAGAAGAACGCGGCAACAAGGGTGCAAGCCTGACGACAAACATCTCTCTTGCCGGGCGGTACCTTGTGCTTATGCCCGGGACTGACCTGTTCGGCGTCTCCAGGAAGATCGAGGACGAAAAGGAACGAAAAAAACTCAAGGAACTGCTCAAACAGCTCAAGCTTCCCGACAACATCGGATTTATCATCCGCACGGCCGGTATGGGCCGCACCAAGACCGAATTGTCTCGGGACCTGGAGTACGTGCTCAAGCTGTGGCAATCCATCGAGAAAAACGTTGCCGAACAGCCGGCCCCCTCGTTGCTGCACCGGGAACACGATGCGGTGATCCGGTCCATTCGAGAGCACTTCTCTTCGGATATCTGTGAGATCCTCGTCGATGACAAGGGTCCCTATCAGAAGGTCCGCGAATTCTTCCACCAGGTCATGCCGAAATACGAACCCCTGGTTAAACTCTATCAAGAGAAGCGACCGCTCTTTAACAAGTATCAACTCGAGGAACAGGTCGAGCAAGTCTACAGCAAGCGAATAAGGCTCAAGTCGGGCGGTCACATTCTCATCGAGCCGACCGAAGCCCTGGTCACCATCGATGTGAACTCGGGGAGCGCGACCAAAGAAAAAGGGGTGGAAGAGACCGCGTACCGCGTGAACATGGAAGCCGCAGTGGAAGTGGTTCGGCAACTGAGGCTCCGGGACCTTGGCGGCATCATCGTCATCGATTTCATCGACATGACCCAGAAGAAGCACAAGCAGGATGTGGAAAAGGCCGTGCGAGCCACGATGAAACTCGACCGGGCCAAAACCAAGGTCCTGCGAATTTCCGCTCTGGGGCTTCTGGAACTCTCCAGGCAGCGACTCAGGTCGTCCCTCGGAACCGGTGAGTATCTCGACTGCCCCCTGTGCGACGGCGCGGGAAAGGTGCGATCTCCCGAGATGTCCGCGCTCTCTACATTCAGAAAGATCAAATCGCTGTTGATTCGGACCGACGTGTCGGAGGTGAAGGCTACGGTTCCCGCGAAGGTGGCGGAATACCTCCTCAACACCATGCGCGGTCAGCTCGTGGAGCTGGAGAAACAGTACTCGGGGCGCGTCGTGGTGCAGGTCGGTCACAGCATGTCTGACAAAGAGATCTCGGTAGATGCCGTGAAAGAAGAGCTGCCGGAATCGACTGTGGAAGCGATCGCGCTGGCACCTCCACCTGCCCCTCCTGTTGAACCGGTGTCTATAGAGGAAGAGGAGCCGGCAGCAGAAGCAGAGAAGAAGGCGAAGAAGCCCGGGCGTCGGCGCCGTCGCGGCAAGCGTAAGCCCGCGGCCGGCGTGGGAGAAGAACTGGTCGCCGAAGGAGCTCAGGTCGAGGGAGCGGAAGAAGAGTCCCGGGAGATCGAACCGGTCGATTCCTTTACCGCGGTCGAGTCTGAGGAAATCGAGTTGGATTTTGTCGAATCCCGGATCGAAGAGGAACTGGCACGGCACGTGGAGCCCATGGCTGCAGAGGCCGCCGAAGACGTCAAGCAGCTCAGCTCGCAAGCCGCCGATGAGGTTCCCACGGCCGAGCCGGACGCCCAGGAACCCGAACCGGTGGTTCTTGCGTCTCGATCCGAAGATGCAACCGAAGAGCCAGGAAAGGCCGAAGCCCCAAAAGAGGCCGATGAAACCAAGAAAGAGCCGGCTAAAGAAAAACCGGCCACGCGGAAGTCCCTTTTGCAGAGTTATCTTCCTTTTTCCTGACCGGAACATACACTTCTGACAACGTTGCAAAAGAATCGGTGCGTTCTCTTTCTCACCGGAGAGAACGTACCTCCCCCGGTTTTCTCCTGGTGCAAGTGCCAGCCGTGCCGGCGCTTCCCACGAAGTGCAAAGGGCGGTGTCCGGTTGCACCTGCGGCAATAAACTGCTAGGGTAAACAAAACCCTCAAGCATTCACCGGGACAAACGCTGTCCCGCGACGTGACGATGGGTACGATTACAAACACCCCAGGAACAGACGCCATTACGTGGAAGGAGGAGAAGGTGATGGGCAAAGACAAAAGTGTCATTCACGTGGTGGGTACGGGAACCATCGGCGAACCTCTCATCGGGTTGCTGTGCTCGTTTAAGGAACAGGCGGGATTCTCAGAAATAACTTTTCACAAACGCTCACCTATTGCCCGAGATCTGCCCAAAATGAGGGCCCTCGTTGCGCGGGGCGCACAGCTCTGCGTCGACGAAGATAGGATGAACGACTTTGAGGTTCTCGGCCTGAAGCCCGCGCTGACTCACGAAGAAGCTCTTGCAAAGGCTGACGTGGTGATTGACTGCACCCCTTCCGGGGTGGGCATATCCAACAAGAACGAGTTCTACGAGAAGTACCTTCCGACCACCAAGGGCTTTATCGCGCAGGGGAGCGAGTTCGGCTTTGGAAAAATGTACGCTCGCGGCATCAACGATCAGGCTCTCGAGGTTGGAAGGGACCGTTTCATCCAGGTGGTGAGCTGCAACACGCACAATCTTTGCGCGCTCGTCAATACCATCGCGCTGGTGGACGGTGAGGACAATTTGGAGGAAGCCCGCTTCCTGTGCATTCGTCGAGCGAACGACATCAGCCAGGTTTCCGGGTTTGTTCCTGCTCCTGAGATCGGCAAGCACAAAGACCCGGTCTTCGGTACCCACCACGCGCGCGACGCGTACCACGTATTCCGGACCAGAGCCCTGGAATTGAACATGTGGTCATCGGCACTGAAGGTCAATACGCAATACATGCACTGCATATATTTTACGCTGAAACTGAAGCGAGCCGTAACGAAGGACGAGGTGTTCGGTCGGCTCCGTGCCGACGAGCGCATCAGCATGACCAAGAAGCAGAGCGCTGGCGAGGTGTTCTCGTTTGGCCGAGATCACGGCTACTTCGGGCGAATCCTGAATCAGACGGTCATCGTGGAATCGTCGATTGAAGTCCGCAAGGGCCACGAGGTGATCGGTTTCTGCTTTACGCCGCAGGACGGGAACTCGCTGCTGAGTTCCTTCAGCGCGGTAATGTGGTTCCTGGATCCGACGACCTATGTCGAAAAGACCAAGTGCCTGAGACCGTACTTCTTCGCGGAAGTGTGAGGTCCGTCGTCAGCAAGGTGCATCAACCGGATCGGCGCTGGAGGATAAAAGAGGACAGTCCCTCGGAACCTCAGCATTACGCCAGATATCGATAGTGTCTCTCAGCGCGGCCGCGGAGACAGTCTGTGTCGCACGGACGTCTCCGCGGTTTTTTGCCGGTCCAATACCTATTCGATTTCAAAGAAGTTCCCCCCAAGGTTACTCTTTGGATTACGACTTGGTGTAAGAGAGCAACGCCACATCGATCGCATATCTCGCGAATATCCCGCATTCCCGCTCATAGGCGTCGGTGCGCTCATCGTGGATGGCAGCCGAATCGTCCTGGTCAAGCGCGGCAAACCACCTGCCAAAGGGGAGTGGAGTATCCCGGGTGGCCTGGTGAACGTGGGTGAGACGCTCGATGCGGCGGTTCGGCGGGAAGCCATTGAAGAGACCGGCCTGGAAGTAGAACCGAAAGGTCTGGTAGAACTTCTGGAACGCATATTCCGCGACGAAGCTGGCCGCGTCGAGTACCACTATGTCCTGGCTGACTTCCTGTGCCGTGTTACTGGAGGAACGCTGGCTGCAGGCTCGGACGCGGATGCCGCGATATGGGTGCAACGGGAGGAGCTTCACGCCTTGCAAGTGGCCCCCGTCACCCTGAAGGTGATCCTTGCGGCACTGGACAGACGAGCTGAGGCCGGGACGAGTCATGGGAATTTGTCTTCAAATCGACAGGTTGAGGGAGTGAAGTGACCGAACCCGATTTCTCGGCCAGGCTGGATCCGCTGTCGGAACTCCCTGCACTGGCCGGTTACGCCAATACAAAGAACGTCATCATCACGGCGATTGAAACCACCGGCCGCCTCGATGCGGAAGCACTGAAGCTCGCGGTGAAGCAGACGAGTGAAAAGTATCCCCAGATCCGCTGTTGTATCCGGGAGGTTCATGAGCGCGGACGGTTCCATCTCCTGCGGCAACCGCGCCCCGATCTCGAAACGCCGGTATTCTTCGCGGACCTGCCGGAGAGCGATACTGAGGCACCGCTCCTGGACAGGTTTCTCAACTTTCTGTCCCCGCGACTGGATCGAAACTGGGACCTGTTCAACGAACTCCCGGCCGAGTTTCACTTCGTGAAAGTCTCACCGGACCGCCATATCCTGGCGCCGGTTCTTCATCATGTGGTTGCTGACGCGGGCATCGCAGCCGAGTTGGGCCGCGAGTGGCTGCTGAACTATCATCGGATTGTAACAGGCACCGAGCCGCAACTGATCGGAGAGACGCCCGGGATCTCGACCTCCGTCAAAAGGCGTGTCCGGACCCGGAGGTCGTGGTGGAAAGGGATCGGATCCGACGCTCGCGACGTGATCTCGGCACTCTTCGAACACCCCACGCTCCCCGTCGGCAGCAGCTCACCCGACGACTCGCGAGAGTACCACGTGAAGCGTGTCTTCTCGGTAGAGGATACCGAGGAGATCGCTCGCCTGTCACGGGTGAAGACCGGGTCACTGGTGGACCTTTTGGCCGTGTGCGCGAACTTGGCCATCGATCAGTGGAACGAGGCCCGCAGCCAGCCGCCCGGCATGCTGACGACCACGGTTTCCGTAAACATGCGCGGGCGTTACCGGGAGATACACGCTGCCAACAACAGCGGCCAGCTCTTCTTCAAGTCGATGCCCGAGGAGAGGACCGATGCTGCCGCGTTCGCTCGCTCACTTGCCATAAAGCGCATCGCGCAATTTCGCAGGCAGATGGATTTCAAGTTCTTCCAGGACGTATCCAGGCTGACGAAGGCGGTAAGCGTCCTTCCTTTCCATTTGCGGCGGCGGCTCGTCCATTTTCTTATGGACAAGCATCAATACTCGGTCGCCATGACCGTCCTCGGGGTCATCTGGCCCGCTTTCAAGAACGGAAGACCTACCGCGGACACCTGTCTCACCCGGGTCGGGGATCTCAACATCGAAGAGGTTCACGGCATAGGGTACAAGCTGCTGTCAGCAACGCGGCTCCTGTTCATCGTCTACACGTTTCGGAATCGCCTCAACCTCGTCCTGGCGGCATCGGGCAACCTCTTCACGAGACAAGAGGCCGATGAATTCATGGACCTCGTTCTGGCGAATCTCGTCCGAACCCTGGAGATCGTCGGGAAGCCGGCTCGCACCGCGTCAAATGCAAGTGGCTAATGTGCTTGGGGAAAAACCCTTCTCAAATAGATTCTAGGCCAGTCGGGTTCTTTTCTGAACAGAGTGTCACATTTGAAGTCTGGGCTCGTGGTAGTCAGTGGGGCCGCCATCTTGGCGGCCATCGGGCCGGGAAGAGGCACGACCGCCTATCGTTGGACAATATCGGGAGTATCCGAGCAGGCCCGCGCGGGTTCGTATCGGACGGAATCGTAACAGGTTCCTTGCCACTGGAGCGGCTCTTTCAGCACGATCTTCTTGATGATCCCCGCGAACAACCAGATGAGCATCAGCACCCCGAGCGGCAGGAAGCCTGCGTACCTGGGAGGTATTCCGTGTTGCGCGTACGACAAGGGGGGCACGACCAACATCTGCATCACGCAAAGCGCCGGCAAAACGAACCACAGGTGAGGCCACACCTCGCGGCCGGCGGTCCCGTACACCCAAAGGGCAAAGAGTGACGCAGGCGGACTCATCAACACGTGCATCGCCAGGTACCGAACTGCTGTGGAGAGACGGTGATCCATGGACCCGCCGAGGATGCGGCTCCATCCCTGGACAGCTTCTTCAAAGCGGCTGTACATCCTCGTTTCCAGCACGCAGCGGCCGTTGGCGAAGAGGAGCCCCAATCCCGCGGCTTTGACCCTTCTGCCGATGGCGATGTCTTCCACGGAGACGGCTCGGACCGCACGATGGCCGCCGATTTGTTCGTACGCCTCCCGGGTGATCATGAAGAACATCCCGTTGGCCGACGCCACGGCACTGGACGCGTCGTTAATCTTGTGAAAAGGAAGGATAACGCACGACATGGACGCAAACGCGGGGACACACACCTTTTCCCAGAAATGCTTGAGGATGAGCCTCGGGGTGAGCGTTATCATACTCACACGGGCCTGCGCGGCCCTGCTGTAGCACTGCCTCAACGTGGCAGGGTGAAGTCGCGTGTCGGCATCGACAAACGCGAGCCATTCTCCCGACGCGCGGCGCACTCCACTGTTCAGGGCATGACATTTGCCGAGCCATCCTTCCGGGAGGTGCTTGATGGACACGATGGTGAAATTGGCATGCGCTGCGGAGTACGACCGGGCAATCGCAGGGGTCGCGTCTTCTGAGCGATCGTCGACAAGAATAACCTCGAATCTCGGATAATCCTGGTTAAAGAGAGATTCGAGACAACTTCTCAGGGTGCGCTCTTCGTTGTGTGCGGGCACGACCACAGAGACCAATGGCACGTCGTGCGGCAAAGGGGCTTCGTCGTCGGGGTCGATGAGCGGGACATGCCGAGAGAAAAGCACCAGGTCACGCAGTCGGAATCCCCAGAAACAGGCCTGAAAGATTAGGATCGCGGAGGCGAGAAGAAGAAGATAGTTCTGCAAAGTAATTCCTTATCCCCCGCGATGTTGCTCGGCGGGGGTCTTCGCTGCTGCTCCAGGCTTTATGCTGAACTTCACTGAGACTGGCGTTAACAGCGCTCCTTTGTGGGCGCCGCCTTCTCAGACAACGTCGAGATCTACTGCCAGTCATGATCGGCTCATACTGAAGCGCTCTTGAGAATGAGGCTCATTCTCAATGCGATTCAATATTAAGCACAGAAAGCCTCGAAAGACAACTGATCTCCTATAGCCCGCTGCGACCGCGCACTTGGAGCGACGTCACAGAAAGAAATGAACATGCCCCAATAATTAACCGTTTCTTAGCATAACCCTAACAGTCGGCTGCTACGCTCCGTCTCGACACCCTTTCACGCCATACGTGTTTCAGCACGAGGTGTCGACTCCCGCGCTGGTGCGGCGTCGTAACCCCATCCCTGTACGTGCGTACGCCGGCAGCGGTAAGGAAATCCGCTCCCAGTCACGAGAAAGTCTGATTTGTTGCCATTGTAGTTTCATTTTGGAGAAGGAGTGAAGACATGGACCTGTGGAAAAGATTCGTCATCATCGGGCTCTTGCTATCGGTTTGGGCCGTCCCCGCGTTCGGGTGGGAGCTCAGCCTGAAAGGTGAAACGGAGTGGCGCTACCGCTTCTGGCAGCGGACAGGCGACACCGATATCTTCGGACAGATGAACTCGTCAATCGTGAACCTCGGCATCAACCACCTTCGTACGTACCCGACACCGGGGGGCTCGAACAACAGGGTTGCCCCGGGATTCGGGGTGCTTGCAGGTGAAAACTGCTACGGGGCCGAGATGACCGCCACCGATATGAAGATGGGCCTTTACCCGACATTCAAACTGAACCCTGCTATCTCAATCAGCGCCGGGGTGAACCTCACCTCGCTCGGAATCTGGTCTGACGGACAGCCCTATTATAACCCTATAGTGGGTGTGGCCGGGGGAGGAGGAGGAACCGTAGCAGTCTCGCAGCGGGGCTGGGTCAACTCCCTTTACGTGCCGATCGGCGATCCGCAGGTCGCGACGAACGTTCCCAATACGTTTGTCACGATGCAGTGGCTCAAGATTGGGATGACCACGCCGATTCTCGATTTCAGCATCGGTTACAAACAGACCAAATTCGGAATAGGACTCTGGAAGCATGAATGCATGAGCCCGTCCACCTCGTTCGGCGTAACGGCAAAATGTGGGCCGTTCCTGATCGAGTTCGCTCCGTATTTCAGCCGAAATCTTTCTGACTGGCGCGTGGTCACGCAACGGAATGAGGGAGCCGCTTCACAACAGAGGCAAATGGATCGCCGGAATTACTTCTTGGCGTACGCTGGTGGATTCGTCTACAACAATGGGCCTCTTCAGTTGGCTTTCTACTCGGACTCGTATCGTGAACCGAGTGCTCCCCGTGTGAATGGGCGAGGCCTCGCCTTGACCATCGGCAACCCGAGTCAGGACGTGCTCAGGTACCGCCTGGCATTTGCCGCTAAATACAACAACGGCCGCTTCTTTTTCAACGGAGAAGTGGACCACTTCAACCGTTGGAGATCCGGCCGCGGATCGCAAAGCGGGGCTCCGGGGGTCGTCGGAACGGTAAATGCGGGTGCGGATGACGCCTCCTGGCTGTACGGCACCGAGTTCGGTGCGCTGGCCGGTCCTTCCAAGTTTACGTTCAGTTACGCTCGAGCCACCGGGGACGATCCGAGCACGCGTAAGACCAACGAAGACCAAATGATTGCCGAGACCATCGCAACCGGGTGTTTCCTGAAACCGTGGGGCTACTTGATGTATTACCTGTACGGCACGGGCGACGGTTTCAACGCGGCCGGTGAAGGGAATCCGACCAACTTCCATCACGCGGGTGCCAGACTCGACTACGCGGTTGCAGCGAACTTGAACTTCTTTAGCGTCTATTCTCGTGCCTGGCGCGATCAGCCAAATGCGTACACGCTCGGTGGGGATTACGCGGTCGGAGCTCGGCCGTGGACCAACGCGGACCAGCTTGCCGCTCTCAGACCCGCCGTCCCTGACAGCGCCCGAGACATCGGCTGGGAGGTAAATGTGGGCGCGGATTGGAAGATCCTCGAGAATTGCACCTGGAGTACGACCATAGCGTGGTGGAAGCCCGGCAACTGGTGGGCCTATGCGTACCCGAACACCGCGGCGATCTACACTGCCAATGGTGGGGCAGTTATCAACCTCGCCGCCGCTCCCGGCTCGGCGCAAGCGCTCGCAGCAATGACCGGCCTTAACCGGGACATTAATCCCCTGCTGGCCGTGGAGACAAAGCTCCTGTTCAATTTCTGACACCATTCGGGTCACAAGACCCGCTCTTGATTCCCTGACCTCATGTCTCGCTCGGAGGGAGATGGGTCAGGGCCTCTTTTTCTTGCCACCCCGTCGACCGCTCCTTCCGGAGTTTCAAGACACTCTCAGATTCCGGCATTGTCGAAGTGAGCCCTTATACCAATGTGCAGTTCAATTTGTAACATCCGAGGACTCTGCTCTGGGCTGTTCCTGGGAGGTCTCCTCCGCTACGAACGGCACAGCCTGACTGCGCTCCGGAGACCTCCCAGGAGCGCCCTTCAGCAATATTACTTATTGAATCGCACATTGGTATTAGTACTCTATTATCTAGATAGGGTGTCGTATCAAGAACAGCACAATTGCGGACCATCTTCCCTGGATCTGCCGCAGGGGCAGGTCTTGCCCTGCCCGTTCCAGAAAGTTGGTGCCGTCTTCATTCGTAGCGACCGGCCTCCGTGCCGGTCGTTCAGAATGGCCCGGCAGGGACGCCGGGCCCTACGTAGAGGAGGATGCCCAACCCCCCAAAAAATGAGGGAAGGCCATCCAAGCGCTAACTCGCGAGGCTGGGCGGCTCCACTATCCATCATTCCGGGGTAGGCAGGCATCCAGTTTTTTGCAAGTGGTTCCCGACCTGCGTCGGGACGACGTCTGGATCCCGGCCCTGGCCCCGGACAGCGATCCCGGGTTCGCCGGCGTGAGGGGTCCAGCTTGATACAACTACCTGTAAATAAGTGGAGCGGTCTTGCAGGCGGCGCCCACCGGGCAAAGGCGGCTCCTATACCCCTTCTCCTTAAAGGCCGGAAGGGGGAATTTCGAAGCTTCTGCTCAGGACTAATTCAGGACACCAGGTTTGGCAGCCGTTCCATTCGTAACAGCTCCTCTATGCAAGGAGCTTTCCACTCCAAAACAAAGACAGGGGCCTCTGGCCCCTGTCTTCAGGATCAACACAAAAAGTGTGTATGGTTGCTAGAAACTGCCTTCGAATTTCACCTCTGCACCCCAAACCGGGTCGATGGTGCGGTTGGGGTTGATGAAAGCAGTTGCTGGGGTTCCGCCGGCTGGCCACACGAGGGGAGCGTTGGTTCCCCACAATGGGATGTTCTTGTCACGGCAGGCCCATTTGAACCACGCGCCGGGCTGCCAGTAGGCCACCGTCAGCTTCATGACCAGGCCTTCGATGAGCTTCCAGTCCATCCCCGCGTCGATCTCGTATCCGATATTCATGTCGGGGATATTGGGTGTGCTCAGGTTGTTCCACACGTTCAAGATATTGGCGTTGGTGATCGCACCAAAGTTCACAGTGCCAGGGAGCGCTCCAGCGGCCGGTGCGGTGGTGTCAGGCCTGATGCAACCCCATCCGAAACCGCTCTTGGAGGCCCGGTCCGCCCACATGAAGCTGGCAAACGTGTTCAAGTTCGCTGCCAGCGCATAGTCCCACCGGCCCGCGTAAATGATCGCATCCTCGATGTATCCGTCCGTGGTATCCCCGTTCTGGAACACCCCGGTGCCGTACACCTCGTTGATGAGGTAACTGTACGGCCGGAAAAAGGGGGTGTTCGCAAAGGAGTTGCTCCTCAGAATGCCCGTCCGGTCGATTTGGCCGATGAGACCGCCCATGCCTCGACGATCGCCTCCGGACAGCCACGCATAGAGGAGCGACATCTTGGACGGGCCTGCAAGCACACCCGCTTCAAGGGCATAGCGCCAGTGCTCGATATAGAGGTCCCTCACGTCTACCGCGACGCCATTCTGTCTGCCTCTTCCGATGATGCCGTTGGCCGGCAGGCCGCCTCTCGTCTTTTCGGTCTGGTGAAACCAAACCACTTCTCCGTTGAAGAAGAACCGGCCATTGTTGAACTTGGCATATCCGGAGCCGTACCACTCGGTGTGGTTGTCCAGGTATATGTACGCACGCGCACCGGGGGTCTTGTTGGCCCTGGCAACCGGATCGTCCAGAACCCCTTCGCCGCCGGTATGGAAGTTCACCCAGTTGACGAGCGCGCCCATTTCAATGGAGCCCGCTCGGTAGGTGAAGAGGGAACCGACGTCGTATCTGGTGTTGTCCTTGTCACGATCCACGTTGTAGTACCCGCTGGTATTATTAAACGCCGGGAGGCCCGCGGCGGTCGTCGACGGCCGGGCGGTCGCGCCCCTTCTGGACGGGTACACACCAACGGTGATGTTGAACGGCCCGTACAGCGCACTCACGCTCAACGTCTCACTGTTCCGGACATCGGCGTTCCAGCCGAGACCGGTGCCGAATGCCGAGGGACGTCTTCCAAAGTTCACGATCCCCCAGGGAACCTGCGCGGTCATGAACAGCCAGTTCCAGTAACCAGGAGAGAACGACCGCCGAATACCCGTGTACCGGTAGGTGAGATATTCCGACGCGACCAAATCCCCTTGCCCCAAATCCCCGGTGGCTACGGGCTGACCCGCGACCGCACTGCCGGGACCCCACTCACCGACGTGGTAACGTCCTCTGACTCTGAGAGCCGGGTTGATCTGCAGGTCGACATTGGTGTCCATCCAGAGGGTCTGCCACCCCGCGTCACTGCCTGATTGGATGCCTGCCCTCCGATGCCATCCGGCCCAGAAGTTGTACGGCGCGAAAGTGCCCGCTGGAAAACCGGTAACGCCGTCGATCGCAGCCACGTCATAGGCCCCGAAAAACCCGCTCTTTCCGGTCTGCGCAAAGGTCTGATAATTCCAGGTGAAGGTCCCGTCCATTTTGAGTTCAAAGGCTGAAGCCGGTCCTGCCAACAAGCAGAGGCAAAGACCGATCACGGCCGCCATCCATACCTTCCTCGTATGTAGGTTCATGAAAATTTCCTCCCTCACTCGACAAGGACGACCGGGTCGCCGTCCACATGAAATGACAGAGAGCCCCTGCCCGACACGCCTCAAGTGCGCCCGGGAAGCGGCACCCAAACAATATACTTTTGAAGAGCTTACAGCAAAGTAACCCTACACGGCAGGTACGTCCATGTCAACTGGAAAGCGGCACACTTTCCTAGAAAAATGAGAGTAAACTGACGCAATTGTTGGTCTGAACTGTAATAATTCCTGACAATTTGTACTCTGGCTTTATGCCTCGTCGTCCAGCCTGTCGATTATCCGCTGCGCGTGCTGCCGCGAGTCGCACCTGATTTCCAGGGTGCACTCGGGGGTTTCGAAGCCTTGAGCATGCCTGATCGTCACGCGGTTCGAGCGCACAACGGACTGGCGCCAGGAGTGGAATTCTTGTTCCTGAGCGGCCAATTCAGGGTGCTTCCAGGACCTGACCAGGTCTCGGAACCGAGCTGCACGCTCAGGCAGGGCCGCGTCCCGATCCGACAGGATAGCCGCGGCGCACTCGTCCTGGAGTAAATCGACAACGGGCCTGGAGTGAAAGATCGAGAGATCAACGAGGGAGCTGATAATTTCGTTCTTCTTGTTCGCGTTCAACCCCAGTTCCTCGGTAATCTGCATGAGAATCGCGCGCTCCGCAGGCGCGAGCCTTGCCAGTATCACACACGTTTTCTCGTGAATGCGCCCGGACGCGAGCGATTCGAGCACGAAAGGCTCGAGACCGGCCACGATTCTGAGCCTCTCCAGCCGGGGACCGCGAGGCGGCACCCCCATGACCGGAAGGAACTCCTCCGCGACCGCGTCCCGGGGAAACAGCTCCAGCAGTCGCCGTACGACTACTGAAGTGCAGGCAGGATCGAACGTCCGATGGGTCACGTTGTCCCAGAAGGCCAGGCGGAAGGCATCTTGCTCCGGCATCCGGGCGGGGAGTACTTTGACCTCGACTTGCGGCAACCCAACGCGCCGCGCAACGGTGAGACGCCGGCGCCCCAGCACGGGGACTGGACTGCCCGCCACACGCTCCTGCACGACCGGCTGCGTGATGATTCCCACTGCTCGCACAGACTGCTCCAGCGGCTCCAGGTCCGCGAAACAAGGAATGTAATAGGTCGTGTCATCGAGATCGATGTCACGAGGGTCCGGAGACGATGTTTTCGTGTGCTGCAGCCAATTCAAGGTAGTGCTCGGCCTCCTGCGTTCTTCCTCGTTTTATGCATCCGCCTGCCACGATCCGGCATTTCTTCACCAGTTCCCGCGCGGCAGCCCTGCGATAATCCGGCCCCAATTGCGGATCGGCCAGGATTTTCACGATCGCCTGAATCCTGAATCGGTCGATTCCCGGAACGAGCCGCGAAAGCTGATCCGGTCTGCCTCCATGCTTTACCACGAGCGGTTCCGGGATGAAGACGACGTCGTGGAACGCCGTGATCCTCAGCCACAAGTCGTAATCTTCCGCCGCGGGCAAGGTCTCGTCGAACGAGCCGACCCGATCCAGCAAGGACCGTGAGAGCATGACCGAAGAGGGGCTAATCAGGCACCGTTCCAGGGCGCGTTCAAAGAAGTGGCCGCCTTGCTTGCGGTGAATCTCCTTTTGCCGAACAGGCCGGCCGTTGCAGCACCACAGCTCGTCGGTATGACAGATGAACAGCGGCCTCCGCGGGTCAAAGACCGCGACCTGCCGGGCGAGCTTGTTTGGCAGCCATTCATCGTCGGAATCCAGGAACGCCAGCAACTCACCCTGTGCTCGAGTAATCCCCGCATTCCGCGCGGCCGAGACCCCGCGATTCTCCTGAAAAACCGCGGTAAGTCGGTCGTCGAAGCGCGAGAGCACCTCAGTGGTGCCATCCCTTGAGCCGTCGTCCACCACGATCAGCTCGAAGTCTCGGAATGTCTGGTCGAGGACCGACCGAATCGCCCGCTCCACGACACCCGCACGGTCATATGTCGGTATGATGGCGCTCACCAGCGGCATGACGGCCCCTCGGGGATTGCGATGCTCCCAAGCCTACGACTCATGGTATCATACTACGGGAGTGCCAGCGTTTCCGTTTCAAAGAGGACGGGGCATCATGCCGCAGAGTACGAACGAACGAGAAATCACGGACATTCTCTTCGACCTCGGGAACGTGCTGGTCCCGCTACACCCGGACACAGCGTTCCGGAGGCTGCTGCCGCACCTTCCCCTGGATAAGGCCGCGCTGCTCAGGAGAGATCGGCTGGCGTTCCTGAGGCTATTGCATGAGCCAAAGGCCGCCCTGGAAACAGGTAAAATCGACTTCCCGGAGTTTTGCGCCCGCATGTCCGTTATCCTGGGGGTCTCCTTGCCGATAGACGAATTTCGGTCCATCTGGTGTTCCATGTTCAGCATGGATCCGGAGATGATCGAGCTGGGTGAGCGTCTGTCCACACGGTACCGGACCTGGCTCGCGTCCAACACGAGCCGGGTGCACTACGAGTCTATCCGGGAACGGTTCCCGCGCGTGCTGTTCTAACGGGATGCCGCTCTCTCCTACGAGCTGGGAGTCATGAAGCCGGATCTCGAGTACTATGCCCGCGCGGTGAAGAAGTTTGGAATCGACCCTCGTACAGCGGTTCTCATCGACGACCTGAGCGAAAACGTTGACGGAGCCATCCGTTCCGGATTACATGGAATAACTTTCGCGGACCGCCCCCAACTTCTGCGAGAGCTGGCGGACCTGGGGGTGCAGGTGCCAGGTAACGGAGCGTAGTACGCCATTTCACAAATACGGTCTCGCTTGGTGGCTCTGCTCTTGGCTGTTCAGTGGGGCCGGCATCTTGCCGGTCCATGAAGAAGTGACAGGCAAGATGCCTGTCCCACCAAGAATGCGGAAGTGCCTGACCGAACTTGCGAAAAGGAGCACCGAGGACAGTGAACGAAGAAAAACTTGCCATCAGAGGGTTCAGATTCAGCGCAGTGGCTGCAGGCGTCAAACAACCGGGAACCACTCGGCTCGACCTTGGCCTCATCGTCTCGGACGTGCCCGCGACGGCCGCGGGGGTTACCACCACCAATCTGGTTGCGGCTGCGCCGGTCCAGATAACACGGAAGCGCCTGGAGCGCGGCCTATGTCAGGCGATCCTCATCAATTCGGGCAATGCCAATGCCTATACCGGTGAGGCCGGCATGCAAGCGGCCTCAGACCTGACCCGGGAGGTCGCACAGAGCCTCGCACTGGACCCGGACCTGGTGCTCCCTATGTCCACGGGCGTCATCGGCAATCCGCTGCCGGTGGATCGGATGCGCGACCGTATCCCGGATCTGATCGCAGGCCTCGATGCAGGGGCCGCGTCGGAGGTGGCACGCGCGATGATGACCACCGACACCAGACCCAAGACCGTGTTCCTTGAGGGAACCCTCTCCACCGGCCCTTTCAAGATGCTGGGGATCGCGAAAGGCTCGGGGATGATCGCTCCTGACATGGCCACGATGTTGGCTGTGATCCTCACCGATGTCAGGGTCGAGCGCTCTGTGCTACAGGAGTCTCTGGTCGCGGCGGTGGAGCGTACGTTCAACCGCATCACCATTGATGGAGACACGAGCACGAACGACACCCTCGTCGTCCTCGCCGGGGGCGAGCCTTCTGCCGCGGCGCTGAGCGGTTCGGACTCAGACACGACCGCGTTCGCTGCGCTCCTCAATGAAGCCTGTTCGGATCTGGCCCGCCAGTTGGTGCTCGACGGTGAAGGTGCGACAAAGCTGGTCGAGATTCACGTGCGCGGCGCGGTGGATGAGGCGTCCGCGGTCAAGGTAGCCAAAACCATCGCAGAGTCGCCGCTGGTGAAGACCGCATTCCATGGTGGCGACCCCAACTGGGGGCGGATCATCGCGGCTGCCGGACGCGCGGGCGTCCCCTTCAATCCCGAGATCATAGAGCTGTCAATCGGCCACGCGCTGGTGGTGAAGGATGGCTCCCTCGTACCGGGCGATTGGGAACCCGCAGCGGCTCGTGTCATGAAGGGGCGGGAATTCTCGATCTTTCTCGATTTGAAATCAGGTCCGGCAGAGGCGTGTTTCCTTACGACCGATTTTTCAGCCGAATATGTGGCTATCAATGCAGATTATCGATCTTGACGGTACGAAGGATCTTGATCGGATTACCGGGTGCCAGGGATAGGCGATCGCGCTTGCGTACGAGAGCTTTGGTCTTGAGCGTTTGGGCCGGCACCACGATTTTGGCGCCTCGTCGGAGTCGACGGCGGAGGTTCACGTCCGGATTCAGTTCTGCCAGGTGATGCTTGTCTATGCCATAACGATGGCAGATCTTTCGAACGTTGTCCCCTTGATCCACCACGTGCACGATCTGGTTTACCGGCGGTTCCGGAGTCATGTCCTCCAGTTTCTTCGCGAGGATCTGTCTCTTCCCGAGCGGAACGCGCAGCGAGTAAGGCGGACCGTCCGCGGGGGTCGTTGGACGGAGGAGGGCAGGGTTCAGATCGACCAGTTCATCCGCGGGCACGTTCATTTCTTGCGCCAGAGTCGTCAGGGGATGGCAGCCGTTCACGGGAACCAGTTCGTGCTTCTTGTCGAAAGGCTGGGATTTGAGCGCCTGAAATCCGTATTTCGCCGGGTTCTTGGCGATGTGAGCGATTGCGTGGAATCGCGGGAAGAACTCCTTGGTTTCCCGTTTCAGCTTACGGCTGCTACAGATCTCGTCGTACCCGTCTGCATCTTCCTGGCAGAGCACCTTATTCAGTTTGTTCTCGCCGGAATTGTAGGCACTCAACGCAAGCCGCCAGCACCCGAACATTCCATAGAGATCCTTCAGGTAGAGCAACGCGGCCTTGGTGGACTTCTCCGGGTCGAGTCGTTCATCGACCCAGCTATCCACTCGCAAGCCGTAGCTTCTCGCCGTGTCGGGCATGAATTGCCACATGCCGAGAGCGTTTGCCGGGGAGCGTGCCTCCGGGTTGGCCCCTGATTCGAGCAAGAACAGGTAGGAAAGGTCTTCCGGGAGGCCGTTCTCCACGGTCATCGTCTTGACCATGGGGAGATAGTCTTGGGCCCGAGCCATGTACTGCCGCATGGTTTCCCGCTGCCCGTAAGCGTACATGCGTATGAACTGACGCACCCTCGGTTCGTCTTCTTCGATGGGCAATGGAGGGTAGGAAGATTTCTTCTCTTCGGCTTGCAGGGCGGGTTTCTTACGGCTCGTACCGAGCGAGAGCGCGCTGGAGAACGCGTTGGCCACGAGGCTGGGCGGTTTTTCGAGCGTTTCCTTGACGATACCCGCGGTCGAACCACACCCACTGAGCGCCGCGAGGCAAACGCCCACTACAACGAGGCCTCTCCAGCGAGTTCTACTCCACGCCGGGGATTTCCGAACCATCCCACGTGAGAAAACAGAATCAACCGGATCGCCTCTGTGACAAGCACGTATCACTCGGCAAAACCGCATCATGGCATGTCGGATATTAACACACATTTGGCAACTGTCAACGGTTTCCGCGAAGACCGTCGGGGTGTCCAGGAGCGCGGGATGTTCCTGTCACGCAACGATGGGGGTTGGCGCGGGAGACTCAGGAATCGTGAGATGCAAGAAGGTCAGGCCTGGGTAGGAAGAGAGATCTTCAGGTCGGTCTTTCCGACTTCAAGGCGGCCTCCCATCCCAACGACGATCGACTCGGCAACCAGCAGGCCTGTATGAAGCGACGGCTCCAGCGACTTCAGGTCGTCAGGGAATTGGCCGAGGTCCCATGTGACCTGCATCGATTGAAAGCCCTCGACCTCGGCTAACGCGACGTCCAGGCGTTTCACATAGGCCAGTCCGCTCTTTTCATGCCACCTGGCCACAACGCTCACCGTGTCTCTGGCAAATGCTACGCCCTGAACAATGAGCCCTTCAATGACCTGCCAGTCGCCTTGGACGAGCGAGAAGCCCTCCTGGGATTCGACTCCCACCACTATCCCGCGTACGGAAAGCTGTTGCTCCATCAACTTGAAGATTTTATTGAAAATTCCGGCGATATCTTGCCGCTCCACCGGAAACTTGTCCTGGCGGTGGAACGCGGAGAACCTGGCCAGAATGTCGGACGCTTTCTGAACCTGCGACGAGACAATCTCCAACCTCTGAAGAAGAAACCCCCTTTCCGTTTCCGGCAAGGCGCTTCTTTCAATCTTGAGTTGCATGATCTGGCAGGCAATCCCTATGGCATTGAGAGGCTGGGCGATGTCATGGGCAAAACCCCCGAAAACCTCTTTCAGTGCAATGAGGTGCAGGATCTCCTCTTGAGAAGGCTGATCCTTATGATCCATTACTCCTCCAAGAACCTAGCAAGCTTTTGGGGGCCCTTCTAGCGTGTGCCCGGATCTCCAAATGAATGACAGTGCCCTAGTGTCCTATAGATACCGGGCCCTGTCAACCCTGTGACAAATTGTTTCACTTGTCGCTCTGGATCGCAGCGGGAAGCCATAGTAACCGTTTTGTGAGACCATTGGCTCTGCATAGTCAGGACCTACCCATGTTTTCTGCGTACCGTCGGGCATAACGGCTTCTGTACCGCAGTCGCCGCGGTCTCCGAGTGCCACGCTCACCGGTATTTGGGGCTCCTTCCTGCGGTTGTCCATCGAATCGGACACCGTTCTTGGCAACTGCTATATAATGGAGAACCGGATCGCTGAAGGAGGGAAATTGAAGTCCCCTGGCCGCAGGGGATCTCGATCGCCGCGGAGAAACCAGGCGCAAAGGAGGGCAAGCATGCGCGCAGCACATCACCAGGCGGCGTTGGTCGTCGATATCCAGGCCGATTTCACCGAGTATCGTAACGGCTCGCTGGCCGTACCAGGCACGGACCAACGATACCTGGAGAAGGTGGTCGAGCGCACTCGGCAGTTTCAGGAGCAAGGGGTTCCTATCATTGCCACCCGGGACCATCACCCCCCTGACCACCTCTCGTTCTTCACCAACCACGAAGGCGCGAAATTCCTCGACGTGATCCAGGTGGAGGACCGGAAACAGACTCTTTGGCCGCCGCATTGCGTGCAGAGGACCCCAGGTGCCGACATCCTACTACCGGCCGACTTGATAACCACGATCATCTCCAAAGGGGAGCATCCGAAATACGACAGCTATTCGGCATTCAGGGACGACGGCGGGCATGAGACAGGATTGAAAGAGCATCTGGAGGAACTGGGGGCCGAAACCATCATTATCTACGGGCTGACGACCGATTTCTGCGTCAAATTCACCGTGCTCCACGCGCTGGAGCAAGGGTTCTCGGCCACCGTGCTGCTGGATCTGTGCCGAGGCGTTACGGCGGAAGGCACCCGGAACGCGATCGACCAGATGCGGTTCGCGGGAGCCACCATCGTGGCCTGATACCAGGCCGCAATCCAGCGAGTGACCTTGAGAGGAATCTGTTACTCAAAAAGGTTCTCCACGGGTTACCTCTTTGAATACAAATCGGTATCAGCGGGCGATCTCTACCGCACGGGTTTCCCGGATCACCACGATCTTGATCTGGCCCGGGTACGACAACTCCTTTTCGATCTTGGCGCGAATATCGCGTGCGAGCAGGGTAAGGCCTTCGTCGCTGATATTGGAGTTCTCGACGATGATCCGGATTTCCCGCCCGGCCTGTATGGCGAACGACTTGCTGACCCCTCTGAACGAGTCCGCTATTCTTTCGAGGTCTTCCAGCCGCTTGACATAGCTCTCCAGCATTTCGCGCCGCGCTCCGGGTCTGGCGGCAGAGAGGGTATCGGCAGCCTGCACCAAAACGGCAATGGTGCTTGTCGGCGGTTCGTCCCCATGATGCGCCCCGACGGCATTCACGATGAGTGGTGACTCCCCGTACCGCCGCGCCACGTCCGCGCCGATGATAGCGTGAGCACCCTCCACCTCATGATCGATGGCCTTGCCGATGTCGTGAAGCAGCCCGGCGCGCTTGGCCTTCTTCTGGTTCAGGCCCAATTCCGCTGCCATGACGCCGCAGATGAACGCCACTTCGATGGAATGCTGAAAGACGTTTTGTGCGTAGGAAGTCCGGTACTTGAGTTTGCCCAGAAGCTTGATCAGCTCAGGATGAATCCCATGAACCCCCACGTCGAAGCTGGCCTGTTCGCCGGCTTCCACGATGGCTTCTTCCATTTCCTGCGTGACCTTCTTGACAACCTCTTCAATACGCGCTGGATGGATGCGGCCGTCGTTGATGAGACGTTCGAGGGAGATGCGGGCGACTTCCCGTCGAATGGAATTGTACCCGGAGAGGATAACGGCTTCCGGAGTGTCGTCGATAATGAGGTCGATACCGGTGGCTGCTTCGATGGCGCGAATATTCCGGCCTTCACGGCCGATGATGCGGCCCTTCATCTCCTCGTTGGGGAGCGGGACCACGGAGACCGTTCGTTCCGCGACGAAGTCCGCGGCATATCTGCCGATGGCTGACGCAATGATTTCTTTGGCCTTCTTATCCGCCTGGACGTGCGTCTCTTCCTCGATCTGACGTATGATGCGTCCGCTTTCAATGCGCGTGTCCGCTTCCACCTTCTTAAGGACCATTTCCTTGGCGTCAGCAGCAGAGAGGCCTGCCAATTCTTCGAGTTTATCCTGCTGCTTCCTCACGAGGGCGTCGGCTTCGCGTTCTTTTTCCTTTGCTTTCCTTATTCCTGCCTCGATCTCCTTCTCATGCTTCGCGTTGGAGATCTCCTTGGCTTCGAGTTGCGAGGACTTGCGTTCGAGGATCTCTTCTTTTCGCAGGAGTCGAGCCTCTCGGGCGGAGAGTTCGCTACGGCGCTCTTTTATTTCGTTTTCAAGGTCTGCCCTGGACTGGAATAGTTTGTCCTTTGCCTGAAGCAGGGCTTCCTTCTTTATGGTTTCGGCCTCTTTGTTCGCGGTTTTGATGACCGCTTCCGCCTCGGATCTGGCCGAGTGCGTCCGGCTCTTGTCAAGGATCCTGGTCGCAGCGTACCCTGCCGCGAGTCCAATTATCGCAGCGACAAGGGCAGGAATCAGGGAACTGATCGATTCCACAACCCCTCCGTCTTGTAATGTGACGGGATGCACCGACTAAAGAAACCAAAACAGGACGTTCAAATGTGGGACGAGTAATTGAGGGTAAGACCGTTAAGCTAAGCTCCTATTACCCAATGCACGTATATATCCCTACCGACTGTCCGTTCGAAGGCTTCTTTCTGCATCCCGGTTATGAGTATCGCAGAACTCGATGAACGACAGTGAGGAGCCCCCGCAATCGGCCGTTCAGACAGAACTTTTGAACCTGGTTTCCCAGGTGGGCTCCTCCTGGACTGCTTTAGGCTTCCTGCTTCATGGCAGGCATGCTCACCACAGCCATTTTCGGCTCCCTTTTTTTGAGTGTTGGCTCAAAAAATTGCTGTCCGTATCGAACCGCGCAGGGGCTCCTTCGTCGTCAAACGACTCGATCGATGGCCTTGAGAAGCCTGTCGGTTTTTTCCTCCAGTTCTTTTAGTGTCTTGTCTTTGACCTGTTTGGACTGAAACAGCTCGTCCGTTATGTTCAGGAGCGTCAGAATCACGAGATCCACGGTAGAGACGACCGTCGCCTGCTGGCGAATGACGTCGGCCCTGTCCATGATGAAGTCGGCGAGCTTCTGAACGTATTTCTTGTTTCCGTGCCCCCTTATGCTATATTCTCGACCGAACAACCGCACTTTGACGGCTTCGGTCGACTCATCCGAACCGGCGTCGGGCTCCAGAATCTCGCCGGGCTCCAGCTCTTTCAGGTGAATGCCTCCAGTTTTTCGATGATTCTGTCAAGCTTTCCTTTGGCGGCCTTGTGGTCCTTCTGGAGCTTTTTCAGTGTCCGGTCCAACTCACCGATGCGCTTGTCCCTTTTCTCCAGCTCTCTGCTGAAGCGCTCTTGTTCTTTCTTGGACTGGTCGTTCTGCTCTATCAGATGCATGATCTTCTCTTCGAGAAGAGCAAGCTTGTCGGAATCCATCGGGGTCTCCCTACGGCTTTTTTGAGATCCGCTTTGATTATATTTCTTTAGCTTTAGGTGTCAAGAACTATCTTGAAGCGGGCTGTGGCCCTGTACCGCAGACTTTTTCCGAGCCGCGGGTCCACTGTTTTTCTGGCCGGTGAATATCCACTCTTTGACACGAACGTGCCTCTTTCGGTGCCGCGGGGTCGTGCCTCATTCCCCCCACCAGGAATTCATGCGGTCGTCGAGTTGCCGGAGTCTATTACCGGCGAGAGTGAAGACGAAAAAAAATTACGATTCGGATTCGTGGGGATAAGTACCGGATTCTACAAGCTTCTGGACCTTCCGATGAAACGTGTTCCTGCTCATGCCCAAACGTTGGGCAGCCTTGACCTTGTTCCCTCGGCTCCGCTCCAGGACTTTGACAATCAGCCGCTTCTCCACCTCGCCCATGATCAGCGGATGAATGCCCTTGACGTTGTTGTCGACCAGGTATTCTACCAGTAGGTCGATCGACTCTCCTATATTCGAGTTGAGAACCTCGCCGTACCTACTGGCCGCGGGAACTCCGGGTGGCGCCGGGGAATCCGGAACCGCGTTCTTCTTTACCGATTTCATCACGCCACAACCTTCCCTCTGAACCCACGAGGCTGCCGCGGTCCGTTCGGGCCACCGCAGGAACTCCTCTCAGCTGGCAGAGCCCCTGACGATCGACCGACGGAGAAAGAGGAGGCGTCCCATCAAGGGGCTCCCCCATCCCGCGCCGGGATACTCTCCCTTCAGGACCGATCCGTGTCCTCGTGTTCCACTTCTGCCTTGGCTTTTGGTGTCGTCTCTCTCGACGATCCGAGAGGTCTCAGCGGGTACACTTTCTGGGTGGCCCTGGACACCGCAAGCATTCCCGGCGGCACATCTCTGGTAATGGTACTCCCCGCGCCGATGACGCTCCCCTCACCGATTTCCACGGGAGCCACAAACTGGACGTCGGAACCGACAAAGCATCGGTCGCGGATCACGGTCGGGTGCTTATGCTTGCCGTCGTAGTTGCACGTGATCGTCCCGCAACCGATATTCACGTCCCTGCCGATCGTGCTGTCGCCGAGATACGTCAGGTGCGACGCCTTCGAGCGATCCCCCACGGTACTCTTTTTGACTTCCACGAAGTTCCCGATTCGGGCGCTCTTCCCGATCCGCGCTTCCGGCCGGAGATGTGCCATGGGACCGACGGATGTGTCGTCGTCCACGATGGCTCGATCGAGCCTGGATCCTTGCAGAATCTTCACGCGATCCCCGAGCCTGCTATCCATCAAATATACGCCCGATTCAATGATGCAATCTGTCCCGATTTCGCTCTGTCCTTTGATAGTCACACAGGGGTGGATCACGGTGTCGGGGCCTATGCGGACCTCTGCGTCCACGTACACGGTGGATGGATCGAGGAGCGTCACCCCTGAGTCCATCAAGTCCAGGCGCCGCCGCTCCCAGAGGACTGCTGCCGCCTGAGCCAATTCGGAACGGGAGTTGATTCCGGAGGCCTCGCCAGCGTTCCTCAGGAGCATCCCGTCTACCGGGATCGAGTCCCGAGCAGCTTCTGCCACGATATCGGTGAGGTAGTACTCGTGCTGATCGTTCTCCTGCCCCACCCTCGCGAGGAGCCTGTACAGGATGGCCGCATTCACCAGGTAGATTCCGGTGTTGATCTCCTGTATGCTCCGCTCATGCTCATTCGCGTCCCTCTCCTCGGCGATCCGACTCACGGCCCGATCTGTGTCCCGTATGATTCTTCCGTACCCGGTCGGATCCTCCAGCAAAGCGGTCATGAGCGTGATTTTGCCCTGTTTTTCTTCATGCAACCGCACAAACTCGAGCAGGGTCTCGGTTCGGATCAGAGGGATATCGCCGCACAAGATGAGCACTTCGCCGGCAAAGTCCTGGAGCAGGTCTTTCGCTGCCATGACCGCGTGACCGGTCCCCAACTGCGGTTCCTGCAACGCGAACTCGATCCCCGGTCGCTGGAGCATCTTCTTGACCGTGTCCGCCTGATGCCCGACAACCACGACGATTTTCTGAAACCGGCATGGCTCAAGGGCATCAATCACGTACGAAATCATCGGCCGCCCTGCGACCTCGTGCAGGACCTTGCAGAGGCCGGATTTCATACGGGTGCCCATGCCCGCGGCAAGTATTATCGCAGCGTAAGCTCTCATAAACGTCTATGGACGTGCCCAGGGTCTCAATCCGACAACAATATCCCGTTGTGCCGATACTGTCAAGGCGCTTTCTCAGGCAGCATGCCAGCGGATTCTACCGCGAAAAGGAGACCGCGATCCATGGAAAAGTGGGTCATGGATGCTGATACCGAAACCCGATCAAGGAAGCGGTACTGCTGACGGGCACTCCTGGCCGGTGTCCTCCGCTGCGGACGCCGCCGCCTGACTGCGCTCAGGAGAACCGTCAGCAGCAGCCCTCAAGCGGGTTCACGAATATTACCTTTTTGAAAGCAGATGGGTATGACCTATGACAGGAAATGGGGAGGCAGGTCATGGAGCGAGAATGGCGAGTGAAAGTGGCGGTCCTCGGGTCGAGTTCGGTTGCGGAGGATTCGCCGGTGGGCTGCAAAGCTTTCGAGATCGGCAAGCTCGTCGCGGATCGCGGGGCGGTGCTCTTGACCGGGGGTTGCCCCGGCTTGCCTCACGCTGCAGTACAAGGGGCGCGGTCGGCCGGAGGACTCACGGTTGCGGTATCGCCGGCGATGAACCGAAAAGAACACGCTCAGTTGTATTGCTATCCCCACGACAGCCAGGTTGTCCTCTTCACGGGGATGGGAACCAAGGGCCGGAATGTGATCCTGGTGCGGAGCGCCGATGCGTGCGTCTTCATTGGCGGCGGAATGGGCACGCTGAATGAATTCACCATAGCAATGGCAGACCTGGGAACGAGGGCTGCCATCGGCGTGCTGACGGGAACCGGCGGGCTATCAGACGAGTTGCCGCGACTGGTTTCTCTAACTGACCAATCTCCTCAGGCTTTCCTCCTGACTGATTCCGATCCGCGGCGCCTCCTCCAAGCTGTGTTTGACCATCTCCACCAGACGCTGCCTGACGACGTGCCCTGATGCCAAGTCGCAACCCAAGGAGTAATTTTGGGGAGAAACCTTTTTTCAAAAGGGTCTCCCCAGATTACAGCTTGGAAAGCGGCTCGGTATCGGGTGCGCCGCGGTCACCGCTTGGTTGGCTGAGGGGTGAAGATGTGGATGGCTCGTCGTTCGACCTGTTCCGCAGCCTCCTCGATACTTTCCGGCAACGTGGGATGCGGGTGAATCGTCAGAGTCAGGTCGTCGATGTGAGAGGCTGAGGCCACCGCGAGACACCCCTCGGCGATGAGGTCCGAGGCATGGGGCCCCACGATGTGCACGCCGAGGATGGCGCCGGACTTGGCGTCCGAAACCACCTTGGAAAAGCCTTCCCCTGCCTCTCCCAGCGTGGCGGCTCGCCCCAAAGCCTTGAACGGAAAGACCCCGACCTTGACCTCGATCCCTTTCTCCCGAGCCTCATTCTCTGTGAGACCCACAACGGCGATTTCCGGATCGCTGAAAATCACCCCCGGCACCTCGACCCCTTCGAACGCTGCCGGCTGTCCTGCGATGACTTCCGCGGCCACCTTGCCTTGATACATGGCTTTGTGAGCCAGCATGGGACCTACTACCATATCACCGATCGCGAAAATCCCCTGCACCGAGGTCATCATGCGCTCGTCCACATCGACGAATCCTCTCTTGTCCAGCTTGACACCGGCTTTCTCCAGTCCGATGTCGCTGGTATTGGGACGCCGGCCAATGGCCACGAGCACTCGGTCCGCAGATATGGATTGTTCCTCGCGTCCGACGGAATACCGCAGCTCCGCGCGAGAATCGCTGCGAGTCATTCCTTCCACGCGGGCCCCCAACACGAGCTTGATCCCTTGCCTCTTGAGCGCTCGTTCCATGACCGGCACAATCTGAGCGTCGATCGTCGGGAGGAGTTTATCCATCCCTTCCAGGATGATCACTTCGGTCCCGAGCTTCGCATAGACCATCCCCAGTTCCAAGCCGACCGCACCAGCGCCGATCACCACCATGCGCTCTGGAAGGGACTTCAGCTCCAAGGCGTCGGTGGAATCGATCACCAGCTCGCCGTCACGCGGCATTCCGGGTAGCTGAGCGGCACTGGAACCAGTCGCCAGAATGCACGACTCGAACTCGAACCGATGCACTCCGTCAGAGGCTTCGACAGAGAAGGAATGATCGTCGGTCAAGTAGGCGTTCCCGCGCACCACCGCGACCTTGTTCTGGGAAAGGAGGACCTCGACCCCTTTCCGAAGCTTCTCGACCACCCCGTCCTTCCAGCCGGCGAGCTTGGCGAGGTCGACGGACACGTCGCGAGCAAACAGACCGAGTTTTTCCGCGTGCTCGATCTGATTCTTCAGATCAGCGACGTGAATGAGCGCCTTGGACGGAATGCACCCCACATTGAGACAGACCCCGCCTAGCCACTCCCGTTCCACCACGGTGACCTCGAGACCCAACTGCGCGGCCCGTATGGCAGCAACATAACCACCCGGTCCCGCACCAATCACGGCCACCTGCGTGCCACTGGCGAAATCACCTACAACCATCGCAATTCCTCCCACCTGCCGGCATCATGCCACGTCTACGAGCATTCGCAACGGGTCTTCGAGGAGTTCCTTGACGTGGTTGATGAACCGTCCGGAATCAGCTCCGTCGAGGACCCGATGATCGAAGGAAAGGGTCAGCGGCATCATGGTCCGGACCACCACGTGATCGTCCCGTACCACCGGCCTCTTGGTCGCGCGCATTGAGGCGAGGATCGCGACCTGGGGGTGCAGGATGATCGGAGTGGCCCATGTCCCGCCGATGGCCCCGACATTGGTTATGGTAAAGGTCCCGCCGCGGAGGTCCTCCAGGTCGATGGTGCGATCGCGGGCTTTCTTGCTAAGTTCCTGCAGGTCCGCGGCGATTTCGAGGATCGACTTTCGGTCCACATCTCGTACTACCGGCACCATGAGCCCCGCTTCGGTGTCGGTGGCAATGCCGATATTTATATAGTCCTTGAAGACCAGTTCTCCGGTCTCCTCATCCAGGGAAGAGTTGACCATCGGATGCTTCTTCAGGCCGGCCGCGGCAGCCTTGGCGAGGAATGACAGAATCGTGAGCTTGATGCCTCGGCTCTCCGCGAGAGAGCGTTCCCGCGCGACCACCTGGAGCAGTTCCGTAACGTCGGCCTCGTCAAAATGCGCCACATGAGGGATGGTCGAGACCGATCGAGCCATGACCTCCGCAATGCGTTTGCGCACCCCTTTGAGAGGCACCCGCCGCGTCGGGCCGTACTTTTCGAAATCGAACCCCGCTGTTGCCGGGGCCTGGACTGCAGCGGCTGTCGGAGCTTTCGGCGGTGCGGACGGAACGCGACTCACTGCCTGCCGCACGTCCTCGTCGGTAATGCGGCCGTGAGGTCCGCTCCCTTTCACGATGTTGATATCGACGCCCAGTTCGCGCGCGAGGCGGCGAGTATGGGGGGTTGCCATGACCCTTTCGGCGGGGGCGGTCTCAGCCGGTGGAGCTTCGGCGGTGGGCTTCTCGGTCTTCTCCACGGCTCGGGGCCTTTCCGCAGGCCGTTTCTCGGGCTTTTCAGGCTTCTCGGTCGCAGGCTTTTCGCGCTGCTCGGTCTTTTCTTCAGCCGCTTTGGCCTCGGTCTCGATGACGAGGAGAGCATCGCCGACATTCACCGTATCACCCGGCTCGTGCGGGATCTCCGCGACGGTCCCGGCGAAAGGGGAGGGGAGTTCGACCACCGCCTTATCGGTTTCAATGCGCACGACATTCTGGTCTGCTTTGACACTGTCTCCCACGTTGACGAGGTATTCGACGATCTCGGCTTGCGCTATGCCTTCTCCCACGTCCGGGAGCCTGAATACTTCTCTCATGTGCCTGTCCCCCTCTAGAATTGCATGGTATCGTGGATTGCCCTAACCACTCGATCCGAATCCGGATAATTGTATTCCTCGAGCCTTGCCAGGGGTGGAACCACGTCAAATCCGGTGACGCGTTTGATCGGCGCCAGCAATGACAAGAGGCATCGTTCGGCGACCAGTGCGGCAATTTCCGCGCCGACCCCGAAGGAGCGCGGGGCCTCATGAACGATGATGAGACGTCCGGTCTTGGTCACCGATTTCGTGATCGCAGCGATGTCGAAGGGCCACACGGTGCGGAGATCGACGATCTCAGCATCAACCCCCTCACCCGCGACGTGCTGGGCCGCGCGTTCGCAGACCGAAACCATCCCTCCATAGGTGACGAGGGTGATGTCCTTGCCTTCCTTCACCATTCGCGCTTCACCGAGGGGAATCCGGTACTCCCCTTCCGGCACCTCTTCTTTGAAGAGGCGGTACAAGCGTTTGGGTTCCAGAAAAACGACCGGGTCCGGGTCTTCGACGGAAGCAGTGAGCAGCCCTTTTGCTTCCGCCGGGGTTGAAGGGATTACGACCTTCATTCCCGGCAGATGACAGAATAATGCCTCGGGCGCGTCGGAATGGTGCTCCAGCGCGCGAACTCCGGCCCCGTAGGGTGCCCTGATAACGAGGGGGACGCCGTACAACCCCTGTGACCGCCGTCGCAGCCGGGACGCGTGACTGTATACCTGATCGAAGGCCTTGAACATGAAACCCTCGAACTGAATCTCCGCAATGGGTCGCATTCCATAGACGGCCATTCCTATGGCCGCGCCGACGATGCCACTCTCCGCGAGCGGGGTGTCGATGACCCGATCGGGGCCGAATTTATCGAGCAGGCCGACCGTGGCCCGAAAAACCCCACCGTCGACGCCCACGTCTTCGCCCATGATCACGATCCTGTCGTCCTTGGCCATCAGTTCATGCAACGTCGTATTGATCGCGTCCACCATTGATAATCGCGCCATAGTTCACCTCTGTATCCGTTCATCCGGTTCGAGGCGGCGCTGCAGCGTCACCCGGAGGTGACGGCAGTCAGCACGCTCTTCCGCGTTTGTCGTTGTTTCCTCGCAGCCCATGATCCACGATCCTACTTCTCGGCATCGCCGACCTGCTGGAGCAACTCTTCGCGCTCTTCACGAAGATGCCAGGGCAGTTCCGCGTACGTATGCTCGAAAATCTGCTCGGGCGGCGGATGCGGGGCACCCTCGTACTCCTTGACGCACTGCTCCACTTCCGCAGTGAGTTCCTCTATCAGGCCCTTTTCCTTCTGGTCATCCCAGCCGTGCTCTGCGGACAGGTATTTTCGAAGCCGGTCGATCGGGTCCTTCCCCTGCCAGGGAGCGAGCATCTCCTTCGTCCGGTACCGGCTCGCGTCGTCCGCTGTGGTGTGGTCGTCCATCCGGTACGTGACCAGTTCCACCAGTGCGGGGCGGTAGTCGGACCGGGCAACGTCGAGGAGCTTCTTCACCGTCGAATAGACGGCGATGATGTCGTTGCCGTCCACGCGGGCCCCTCTGATTCCGTATGCGCACGCTTTCTCTGCCAGGGTTTCGGACGCGGTCTGCTTCTCCACCGGCACAGAAATCGCCCAGTGATTGTTCTGAATCGCGAACACCACAGGGAGCTTGAAGACTCCGGCGAAGTTGAGTGCCTCGTGGAAATCCCCCTGTGAGGTCGACCCATCACCGGAGCTGGACATCACCGCTATGCGCTCACCGCGAATCTTGGCCCCCCACGCGATCCCCGCGGCATGGAGCAGGTGGGAGCCGACGGTGATGCAGACCGGCATGACCCGAGAACCCTCCAGCGGCCTTGCTCCCCGTTCATCTCCGCCCCAGTACCGGTAGAGTTCCTCGGGGCGAATCCCTCGGGCGAACATGGCCCCGTACTCGCGGAACGAGGGGCAGAACCAGTCTTCAGGGCCAAGGGCCAGCCCCATTCCCACGTTGGACGCCTCCTGGCCCCGGACCGATGCGAGGGTTCCCATGCGGCCCTGGCGTTGAAGGCTGAGGGCCTTGGAGTTCCACAGGCGCGTGAAATTCATGAGGCGGTACATCTCGAGCATGTCCGACTCCTTGATCGCCTTCAGGGCGGATTTGTCCACGATGCGTCCGTCGGGGTCCATCACCTGAATAAGATCCTTGTTTGACTCTTCTTTCATGGTCTTGCCATCCCTCTTTCTTGCCCCGGAAGTTCTGGGGCTTGTAACGCTTCCAGGATCTGTGCGGGCATGACGCTCGTCGTTCGGTGAAACACTGAGCGGAAGCTTTCTCTGATCGCCTCGACCACCGAGTCTCTTGCCGGCGCGTCCCCGAGCAGTTCTTCCAGGGTAGCCAACCGGGCCCCTTCGATGCCGCAGGGTCTCACATAGCGTGACGCGGAATGGTCTCCTTCGAGATTGACTGCGAAACCGAAGCTCGTCATCCATTGACTGATGCGAACTCCCATTGAGACCACCTTCTTGCCGTCAACCCACAATCCCACGTGGGCCGGGGTGTCGCGCCGGCGAACGGCTGCGAGCCCGAATCTCTCCAGGGTTTTGATGCACACTTCCTCAAGACGGTGCATGTACGCCGGGATATCCCGCTCCCCCGGCTCCAGGGCCATAACCGGGTAACAGACCACCTGCCCCGGCCAGTGATAGGTGATCCCCCCGCCGCGCACCGATCGTACGAGGCGGATTCCTTCGGCTTCGAGGCGTTCCGGGCTGACGAGCAGGTCCTTGGGTCGGCTGGTATCGCGGTCTTTGAGGCCGAGTGAAACGGTGTGAGGATGTGCGAGAAAAAGCAGAAGATCCGGTGTTTCTTTCCCGGCTATCAAAGCGTGAGCGGTAGTCATGAGCCGCTCGGCCACAGGAACCTCGACGACGCCCAGATCGGTGCACAGGCAACCATTGTGGTTTGGTCGAGCGTCCGAGGTCGACTCCGGCATCTGCATTACCCCCTTTATGTAACCCGACACGACAGGAGTCTCTTCAGTTCCCTCGCATCAAGGTCAATATTCCGATCTTTAGAATACTCACTCGGCCCCAAAAGGTAAAGGCGGCCAGTCGACAGTAATGACCTTGACGCGACGAAGGGCCAGGGGGGCCCGTAGCAATTGGCAAAAATAGTATTCGATTGGACGGACGCGGTTGTGGAGGGAACTGGCAGCCGGTAGACACGGCCTCCCCGGGACGATGGGTCCCGGCGAGGTGGTGAATTCAGCCGAGATCTATTCTAGGCTTTCTTCACCTTGACCGTCCCGTGGGCGGAGATCAAGGCAGCAGCGTTGATCCCCGCTGCAGGGGTTTTATCCGGGGGAGCGATCCGGCCGTCGATATCCTGAGGGGCTGCGCCGGCCTGGCTGTACCCAAAGCCTCGCGCCAGCGCCACCACGCCCGGTCTGATCCCCGGCATGACATGCGCCCGGCAGGGTACCTGGACTTTGCCGTCCACGGTTGCCACCGTGACCGCATCCCGTTGCTTTATTCCCAGTTTTCGGGCATCCACGGTATTGATGATGAGCCGGTTCTCCGGAAGCACTTCCAGCAACCAACGGTTGATACCTGCCCTCGGTCCGCGGTGGAACGGGAGATTGTACGTGGTCAGGAGGAATTCTCCCTCAACGATTCCGGCTGACTGGGGCGCCTCGGCGGCTTTGGCCGACAGCTTCCAGGAGGCCATGACCTGCGGTTTCTTCTTGGCGGTTCCGCTGAATTCCGTCGCGGACGGGAAATAGCCCCCGCGCTGGAGGACCCGTTCACGGTCGGTCGCTGAAACCGACACAGGGAACCCGGCCTTCTGCATCCCTTCCAGCACTGCGAGGGCGAGTGGCCCGTAGTAGTCCCACGCGGTCTTCAGATTGCCGGCCGGTCCCATTCCTTTTTCGCCGAACCCTGGCAGGTCGAGGTTCACAGCGAGATCCGCGAGGATCTCTTCCATGGGCCGGATTTCCCGCAGAATCGGGAAGTACTCTCCCGAACGGGGGTCGATCTCGCCCACGACAGGCCGGCGGAATCCCACTCCCGGCGCGGTCACTGAAGGCGGGAAGCTGCACACATCCCATCGTTCGAGGTACGTGGTATCAGGAAGGATATAATCCGCGTACACGCTGGTTTCGGTGATCTGCCGGTCGATGGCCACGAAGAGAGGGTTCTCCTGCCGATTCTTCAGCGCCGCGGGGGTTGCTTCCGGGTCGTCGTACACCGGGTCCGCTTCCCAGGCAATCAGGGCCTTGCCGCGGAGATCCGTGGTCGGCGGCGTCTCTTTGTACTGGAGCTGACCCATGATCCTGGTGTACGCGCCTTCGAGGAAGCGGTCGTCTCTGGAGGTCAGTCCACCCGATCCGGGGACCGAGCCGACCATGAGATTGAGCCTCAGGATGGTCGCTGCGGTTTCCACACCATTCGGTTGAGCCAGAATTCCTCGTCCCGGAAACACGGCGGCCTTTTCTCCCGCATTAGCCAGCATATCGGCCAGGGACGCGATGCGCTCCTCGGGCACGCCGCATTCCTGCGCATAATCCGCGGTGGAACGAGCCATGAGCGACTGCTGGAAGGCTCGATCCGGAATGCCTGGAATCGCGGGGTGGCGGTCGAGCAGGGCCCTCATGATCCCCAGTGCCAAGCTCAGGTCCTTTCCCGGGATGACAGGGACCCACAAATCTGCGCGTGAAGCTGAGGTCGAGAGCCGGGGATCCACCACTGCCCACTTGAGGCACGGTCCAACCACGCGTGCATCCGCGATCTCCCGCACCACCGACACCAGCGGAATGCCGGAATCGATCGGCGCGTCTCCGAAACTGATCACGAGGCTCGCGGTGCGGTAATCGGGCGACACAGGCCCGGTTCCAGGGCCGAACGCGGCTACCGAGGCCAATCGGGCCAAATCTTCCAGCCGGGCCTCTCGGTCCCGAACGAGGACCGCTCCGGGAAAGGCGGCCATGAAACGCTTGATAAACGTCATGGCGCCCCAATCCACGCGTCCTGCGAGGAATCGCAGGCCTTCCCCCGATTCCTTCAGGTTATGGAGGCCCGAGACGTTCCCTTCGCCGAAGAGATCGCCGCCCTGAACGATCTCTGCCATAGCCTGCTTCCAAGAGATTGCCTTCCACTTGCCGGAGCCCCTCGCACCCACACGCTTGAGCGGTCTCGCGACGCGGAAGGGATCGTACAGGGTCTGGATACCGCTGCCGCCAATGGCGCAGACGCTGGCACCGTGCTTTACCGCTTCGGCCGGCAGAGTTTGGAACGGTAAGGGTGAAGCCGTCGAAATGGGATGGTACGGATTGCCGCCGATCTTCACGAGCGTCCCGCTGGCGATCCGGCAGCAGATACCGCAGTTGCCCGGGCAAAGGCCACAGACAGAATAGAGGTTGCTCAGGCCCGGCAAGGTCTCGACCGGGTCCACAGCCGGGGCGCCCTGGATGTACTCCGGCACCGCAGGAGGCTCTCCAAGAAACGTGCATCCGGCAAAAAGGGATGCTCCTCCCATCAAGGAGGCGAGGCGAATAAATTCTCGTCGGGTGATACGGGTCATCTTTTCCCCAGTACCAGGATTCTGTCAGCTCAATGGAATCTCATAACCGATGAAGACGACGGAGTATCTCATGAGAAATACCCCTCCGATAATCAGGAGCGATGCTATGCAGAGCCACACTTTCTGTTCTCTGGTCCGCGGCAAGAGCAGCAACACGAGCGGCACGAGCATACCGAGCACGAGTTCTCCCCACACATAGAGCTTCTCGTGAAAAGCCACCATGATGGACGCGTAACCGTCCGCTGTGGAAACGAGCAACGTCAACCAGAAACTGACATTCCAGAACAGGTCGGTCAGAATTATCCCGATCATCATCAGGCGGAGGCTCTTGTACAGGTCCGTCTCGAGCTTCTCCTTACGGAACCGATCCATGAGCAGCGCGACGACGAGGAGAAGCGCTATGCCCGAGAGCAACGCCGAGGTGAGAAAATATCCCGGCATCAGGGCCGAATGCCACCACGCGCGGGCTCGTACCAGAGCGAAGGCAAACCCCGTGTACGCGTGGACAGCTATGGCCAGAGGCACGGTAATCGCGCCCAGCACGCGCGTCACGTCATCGCTCTTGACGAAGATGAAATAGATATAGATCAGGTTCGCAATGGGATAGAGCGTGAGCAGCCAGGAACCGAACGAAAGCGCGGACATTCGGTTGAAGTACTCGGGAACCAGCGTGTGCCAGAATCGAGTAGGCTGATGCAGGTCGAGGATCAGGCACGCCGGAGCGAGGAGCAACAACCCGAAAGAAATGATCGCTGCCGGCAGAGCCATCGGCTTGAAGCGTTTAATCCGAAATACCGTCGACAGGGTCGAGAGGATGAAGGATCCGGCTGAGAGGCCCGTAAAATAGAAATAGAGCGGGATGTAAATCCTCCAGGGGATCTCGTGAGGCACATTGTAGAGTACGGCAGCGTCCATCGGCCTCTATTTTCCTCTTTTCCAGTAGGACTCGGACGGGCTCGGGATATGCTGATGGTATTCCAGGATTCCCTCGGTGAAATCCTCGGAGTACTGGATTCTCCCCATCAACGCATAATCGGGCTGGATGTAGAACACCTTCGGTTTCGTCCCGAGTTCGGGTTTGATGACGACGGCCCCTGCAGAAGCGAGCCGCTTGGATATCTCGGAAGACGGATCGTCCATATCTCCAAACACGAGAGCGCGGGATATGCACGCTTCAACGCACGCGGGCTGCAGCCCTTGTTCGACCCGGGCCGAACAGAAATCGCATTTGTCGGCGGTGTGGCGCACGGGGTGAATGAACCTCGCGTCGTACGGGCACGCGCCGATACACATCCCGCACCCGATGCACTTCCCGTAATACATCACGACTACACCGTCTTCTTCGCGGCGCACGGTGGCCTGCACCGGACAGACCTGCACGCACGGCGGCTCGTCGCAGTGGTTGCAGAGCCTCCGGAGAAAGAAGTTCCCCACATCGGGGTACGTCCCCTTTTGCAGGCCTTTGACCCACGAGCGCCAAAAGCCGAGCGGCACGTTGTTCTCGCTCTTGCAAGCGATGGAACAGCTATGGCACCCCGCGCATCGGCGCTGATCCACGAGCATTGCGAGCCGTTTCTTTTTCGGACGCGGCTGCTGGCCTTCTGGTGTGGAAGTTGTGCTCATTGAGTAACTCGTTCCCTGCCTTAGTACCAGTTTTCGGAAATACGGTCGCGGATTTAGGTTTCTTGGTGGGACAGGCATCTTGCCTGTCACTTCTTAATGGACAGGCAAGATGCCTGTCCCACCATGCTTCCCGAAATGCGTCACCGCATTTGCGCCATTGAATGCTAAACCCCGTACGGCCTCAGTAGGCACGATGGCACTTCAGGCACTCCATTCTGCTGAAAGACTCTTTCCCGTCGTGACAGCTCCCCGTTGCGCACGTCGCGCAGGCTCTCGGAACGTCGTACGTCACCAGGAGGGTCCCGTCTTCGCGGCCTGAACCGGGGACGTACAGGGTCGAGGCTTCCAGGCCGATGCGTACTTTTCGCGGCGGTGAATCCCGCAACGCGGCCAGTACGTAGGTACCGTACTTCTGGGTCGCGAAGAGCTTATCGTGGCACGTCTTGCAGTCCTTGTATTTGCCAGCCTGGAACGACATGTGCGCGTAGTGGCTGAACGCCACCGGACCCGGTGAACCGACCGCTTCAAAGGTGACGGTTCCTCCTCCGAACACGGAGGAGAGCGCGAGAATGGCAAACAGGGCCGCTCCCGCGACGAGGACGACGATGACGATCCCCCATGCAGTTGCCTGAACCCGCCAGTAAGGGGAGGGGTTCCGCAGCTCCAGAACATAGTCCCTGATCGCGGAAAAAGTGCTTCTATTCACAGGCTGACCGATCATGACGGAACCTTACCGCAGGGTCCCCACGTAGGTGGTGGTCCACTGTCTCTGCTTCACGTCCGGGTTTCCATAATCAGGCAAGACCATGGGGGAAACCCGGTCGGTTTCGATTCCGGCCTCTTCGAGTTCCTTGTGGTATCGCCGCACGTGCTCGACGCTCAACGTGCCGACGTCGCCTCGTTCTTTGACAAACGCCCCCGCTGCTTCCCCGGCGAGTCGCCCGAACACGGTGATGTCGAGCAGCGAATTGCCCATGAGCCTGTTCGCGCCATGGACGCCCCCGCCTACCTCGCCTGCCACGTAGAAACCGGGCACGCACGTTGACCCGTCAGAATTGTACGCCAGACCGCCGTTCTGATAGTGGAGGGTCGGGTACACCAACATCGGCACCTTGGAGATGTCGATGCCATAACGCTTGTACAGGATGAACTTCGCGGGGAATTCCCGCTCGACCGTTCCCGGGCCTTCCAGAAGCTCGATCATCGGGGAGTCGAGCCAGACACCCCACTTTCCGGCCTGCCCCGGCACCGGTACCCCTTTGCCGATCTTGGTGCACTCCCGAATGATGCTCGCGGATTCGATGTCTCGCGGCTCGCGCTCGAAGACGAACTGTTCGCCTTCAATGTTGATCAGGTTCGCACCTGCGCCCCGCACCTTCTCGGTAATGAGCAGACCCTCGGCCTGTTCCGGGAATACCGCGCCCGTGGGGTGATACTGGGTCGCGTGGAGAAACCGGACCCCCACGCCGATGCGATACCCCATAACCAGGCCGTCGCCGGTCGCGCCGTAATGGTTGGTGGTCATGAAGCCCTGGACATGAAGCCTCCCCGAACCGCCGGTGGCCATGACCACGGCTTTGGCTTTAACAATGAAGTACTCTTCGGTCTCGAGGTTGTACAGCACCGCGCCGGAACAGTTCCCCTTGTCGTCAAGCAGGAGTTCCACGGCAGGAGAGAATTCGAGCACCCCGATATCCTTGAGCCGGTTCCGTGCTTCGTCACGCAGGACCCTCATGATCTCCGCACCGGTCATGTCCCCGGCATAGTGCATGCGCTTGCGGCAGGTGCCTGCGCCGTGGAGCGTGAAGAGCTTCCCGTCGGCCCACTTGTTGAACATGCACCCGAGGTTCTCCAGCCATCCGATGACCTTCGGCGCCTCGGTGACCATGGTTTTGACCAGTTCGGGGTCGTTCTCGAAATGGCCGCCGCCCATGACATCCAGGTAATGGTAGTAGGGCGAGTCTTTCCATCCTTTGGTCGCGGCCTGAATGCCACCCTCGGCCATCATGGTATTGGCGTCGCCGTGCCGAAGCTTGGTCGCGATGATCACGCGGGACCCTTGTTCCTGCGCGATGAGAGCCGCGGCAGTGCCCGCGCCGCCACCGCCGATTACGAGCACGTCCGTGTCGTAGTGGACTTCATCGAGATTGATCTTGTCGGGGTCGACGCGACTGCGAGCCTCGAATGTGTCGGCAAATTCCCAGGCGAGCTTGTACCCTTTGCTGGGCCCGACTTTCAGTTCCCTAAGCCCGCCCGGCCGGTAGTCCGGATGGTACTTTTCAAGCCTGTCCTGGCGCTCGTCGAGAGTCAGGGCGGGGAATTCGATGCTCGCCTTTTTCCGTGCCACTCGCTCCGGGCGAGTCTTCTCGCATCTCTTGATGAGGTCCATCAATTCCGGCGTATATCCCATAACAGCCTCCTACAGGAATTCCTTCTCCTGCGGTTCCCACATTTCGTCCGCACCGTGCGGTTCCATCTCTCGGTCTACGTAGAGTTTCCTCAGGGTTTGCAGGTCCGCGGCCATGAGCTTCCTCAGCGGCCCCTCGAACCGTCCTGATTCGATCCTCGCTATCTGAGCCTTCACATGCTCGGCCGCCGGGTTGATGTATCTTCCCGTCAGTCTGCGGCACAGCATGCCGATGTGATACTGGGCCAGTTCAGCCGGGCACCGCGACGTACAGATCCCGCACATGACGCAGGGGAACGACAGCTCGGCCGCCTTTTCGATCTCGCCCCGCAACGCGGCCGAGATGTATTCCATCACCGGAAGATCCATCGGGCACGATTTGGTGCAGGTGTTGCACCCCATGCACTTGGCAAGCTCCGGATAATGCTTCAGAAGCGTTTTCACGTCCGGTTCGATCTCGTCGAGGTCGTAAACGGCTCGGTTCGCGGGGAAGAACGGAACCATGGCCAGGTACATGCTCGGCTGGACCACCGTCTGGCACGCGAGGCCCACGTGGATCTTCGGGCTGTCCGGAAGTCGGTAAACCGTTGCGCATGCGCCGCAAATGCCGCCACGGCAACCGCAGCTTCGAATCAATTGGTACCCCGCGTACTCGAACGCCTTCTGGATCGTCAGCGTGCTGGGAACATCGTACCTTTTGCCCATGATGAAGATGGGCACGAGGTCGGTTCTCTCCGCGAGATACAGCGGGAGGTTCGTAGTCTGGACGGGTTTTTGTTCAGCCGTTGCCATTGCTCTCACCCTTTCTTGCCACTCTCATTATCCGTCCCTCAGGCATCAGCGTGCGAGAAAGACCCCGATAACCATGCCGATTATCAGGGCGATCAATGCCATGAAGTAGTTGTCCAGCGAGGTGATCCGGGGAGCCGGTTGTATGGTCTCCGGGATGACCTCATCCACGATGTAGTCCTTGTAAGCGGTGTCCACTTGAGGACAGGCGAGCACACAGGAGTAACACTGCTCGCAGTCTTCGCCCACGCAGGACTCCAGCGCGAAGGAGGTTCGCTGCTCGGTCTGCTCGAACCGTTTCGGGTCCCTGCGGAGCACCGGACACGAGTCGATACAGTTGCCGCACGCGAGACACGCCTTGTCCCCCACCACGTCAAACTCCGCGTCCCTGATGTACAGCCGATGGTACGGCTCCATACCTTTGGACAGTAGGCGAAAACGCGCGACGGGCGGCTCTTTGGTCTTGAGTAGGATGTCCGCGACTTCTTTGTTTATGTTGTCTTTTGAATCATCCCGTGTTGTGGGCATATCCCTTCTCCCGCTACTTATGGGCGGCAGCCGCACCGTTCATGCCAATGTGCTCTCCAGTAGTTCGTACTTGGCACACCTGTTGAGGGCTTCTCCTGGCAGGTCTCCTCCGCTGCGGACGGCACGACCTGACTTCGCTCCGGAGACCTCCCGGGAACGCCCATCAGCAGTACCGTTTCTCTGATCGCACATTGGCATCGGACACCATTCAGTTTCCGGTTTCGGCTGCGAGCATCTTTTCGCGATCCTTCAGGTACTGCTCGAAGTACTCCCTCGTCATGAGCGGATGGCATTTCAAGCAGTTGTCGTAGTTCTTTCCTTCGCGGCAATCTGCGTTGAAGATAGCCGTCTTATAGTGAATCTTGCCATTATGGCATCGGCGGCACGAGTATTCCGACGGTATGGCCACCGGCCACCGGGGGTTCGTTGCGAGGCGATTCCACGCCGCGTCACGGGCTGTCACGTACTCCTGGTTCGTGATCGGCAGCATCAGGTCTTTTCGATACGCGTGCGACGCCAGGGTATGGCACGAATCGCAGGCCAGGTGATTCACTTCCGCGTAATTGACCCCTTTATCCGTCTGGGAGGTCTCCTTATCCTTGTAACGCTCGTGGCACCGGGCACACGTGTCCTCGCGCGCCAGCACGTGCTTGCGATGATCCATCTTTAGGCCGATCTTCTGCAGCCCGGGTGGGAGATCCTTCACACGGACCTCGATGCGCTTCTCAGCCCCCAGGTGACAGTACGCGCAATTCTCTCGCGGAATGCGGCTGCGGTGGAACAGCCCCGAAATCTCAGACTTGCGCGGATCGATCTGCGGCTCGAGATACGTCACCGCGTGGAGGAGTCCGCGAAGCTTGGACATGGCCGTCCGTGCAGGAGCCCCCTCGATGTGACAATCCGCGCAGCCGAGCAGTTCATGGCTGAACCCGCGCTTTTCGCTCTTCAGCTTGCCCGCCATCCAGGTGGCGAATTCAGCTTCCCGGCTGTGACAGGCCATACAGGTGGCACTGCGGACCGAAACCTCGGCTGTTGCTGCAACGATCAGCACGACCGCCGCTATCACAATTATGTAGGGGAGTCCGCGGCCCATCAGACGGAAACCTCCTGCTCCTCGGCGGTCTTGGCCTTTTTCGCCTCGTAACAAGCCTGGAACGCCGCAGCGATCACCAGCGGACCGGAGTTGCCGATCGGACACTTGGCTGCACAACGGCCGCACCCAACGCAGTACTTGGACAGCTCCGTCACTCGCTCGTACTCGCCGAGCCGCGTGAGCAGGACCAGCCCCATGGGCATCTGCACCCCTTCGGCCTCTTTCACCGGGCAAACACCCACACACGTAGCGCAGTTGTAGCAGTTGATCGACCGGCCCGTTCCCGGTGTGAGCATGGACTGCAACGCGTAATCGAAAACCATGAACGCAGCGAACAGAATAGCCAGGCCGTTCAGGCTCACCCGGTCCGGGGCCTTGCCCAGAAACGCGTCCAGGAGGCCGCGAGAAAAGATGCTGTACTGGGGATAATCCGGTATCCCCTTGGTCAGCGCGGCTTCGATGGCGTTGACGTACCCGGTCAATGTGCGGATGGCGCCTCGGAACATGTCCGGATCGGACGGCTTTTCGAGTCGCCCTTTCTCCAGGAGTTCCCGCTTGAAGCTCGTGATCAGGTTGTCCTTCACGGAGATCAAATCCGGATATTCCAGGGTGCGGATCGCGGTAATCCGGTGATCCTCGACGTGAACCTCAACCTTGATCGCGCCGCGGAAGCCTTCCCCAACCCCTTGATAGGTCCCGTCCGCGACGAGGCGGATGCCGTCTCCCCAGGGACTCATGGCGAGCCGCTGCCGGTCGACGTCGATGACGTTGATCCGCGCGACCCAATACCCGAGGACGATCAGTCCCAGAGCCGCGGCCAGGTAGAAGATCTTCCGGCTGGCTGTTCTCCGATAGTCCTGTAGCCACATGACTGCCAGCGTGACCAGAAGTGCAAGCGAGAGGATAAACCTCGTTGACGGGAACAACGCAGCCACCAGGAGCAGGTACACGGTCAGGCGGACGCCGCGGGTCGTTATCGCGGCCCAGAGAAAGCCCGCCGGATCACGCAAGAGCCTTGACCACGTCATCGATGAATTCCTTTCCGACCAGTCCCTCGTTCATGGCCCGTTCGAGACTGTATCGGGGTACGATCCCATTGCGGATGGCACTGCGCGTGTCGTCCTGCATGATCTCGAACATCCGGGGAAGCGGCAGGTACTGCACGCAGTAACTCTGGCAATTCCCACACCGGATGCACTTCAACCCGCCGTTGCGAATGAACCGGTCGTAGTCCAGCACGCGGCCTGCAACCGCCAGCTCGGCTTGGAACATGATGCCCACAGGGCACCGGTCCTGCGTCGCGTAGCAGGCCCTGCATTCGTAACAATAGATGGTCGCTGCATTCCCGTGGAAGAGCGGCTTGAGCACCGTCGCCAGCAATGCGGTCACGATGCCGAAAAGCGCGACCCTGTCCAGGTTGAGCGTCCAGCCTCGGTCCTTCAGATTTGTGAAGAACTGATAACGATGGATTCCGGGCAAGACCGTAGGCTGCTTCGTGTCCTGCCTCTTCTCTCCAATCTGCACGCGTTTTTCTTGATCCGACATCAGACCTGTTTCCTTAGGTTAGTGGGGGAGCATAGCGGCCATCAGCAGGCCCGCGATGAATCCTCCCACCGCTCCCTGGACCAGCTCCCGGGGAGTCTTCATGTCCAGAGCCCAGGCGATGATTACACCCGAAAGCGATCCCACAAAGATAAACGTCAACCAGGTCAGCAACGGTACACCTCACATCTCCGGCCCGGACAACGTGGCGGTCATGCGGCGCGATAGGGTGCGCGGCACCATCAGGCCGATCAACATCGCTGCCACGATACCGCCGGCCACTCCCTGGAGAATGGCGGTCGCGTTGGTCTCAAAGAGCGCGAAGGCGAGTATCCCTCCCGCCAGGGCTCCTGCCGTGAGGAAGCCGATCAGTTGAAAGTAGAAATTTCGGGACGAGTCGGTACCCAGGACCCGCCGGCTCAGGAATATCAGGAAGAGGTTCACCGCAACCACGGCCAGCGCGAACTCCATAATTGTGGTGATATCCTTAACGAAACTCGGATCAGACGGCTGAAACACCTTCAGGTTCATGAACTTCATGTAGATGGCCGCCAACGGTGCCATGATCGCCATGGACGCGAAGGTGTACGCACCTTTGATGAATCCGGTTTCGGCCCTCATGGTCCCTTCGCCCATCATCCCGCCGCCGCCCAAAGGCGAAGGACCGCAGGAGGTCGTCGCGTTGATGATGTACGCGGCCATCACTATTGCAAGCTGAGACCAGTCGAGAAAGGCGAACTTGGCAGGGCCGAACAGATAGAGCACCGGTACCAGCGCGGCGGTGAGGATTCGTGCGCAGGAGAGCGGGAGAATCGTCTGAAACTGTACGAAGATCGCCAACATCCCGGCAACGCCGAGGAACGGCACCTTCACGAGACTGTTGAGCAGCGTGCCCAGCGCGTCGAAGCCACCAGTCGCCGCGAGTGCTCCCGCAGCGAGAAATCCGGAGGCCATGGCGGTTACCGGCAGGAGGATGATCCCTTCCATCAAGTGGGTCAAGCGGATACGGCAAACCACGATCATGAGGAGCGCACCGGCCACGAGGACCGATTGCACCGGCATCTTGCCGAACGGCTGGAAAATGGCAGTCAAGAGCGATAGGACGAAGATCGCCAGCGCGAGGTACCCTTCGAGAGGCGCGACGATCTCGGGTTCTTTCCGTTCCACTCCCTCCGCGGAAGGCGGCGCTTCTCGCAGGGCGACGTCTTCGGGGTACAGCCTCTGGCTTATCATCTTCAGGAAGATGGCCACGATAGCCGTTCCCAGCATAAGGGAAAAAGCCTGCGGCGCTCGGAGTATCCCCTCGGACGCGGTGGGAAAAAAGCTGCCCAGAAAACCTTCGCCGATCTGACCGACCCCGCCTATGGGAGAGGGGCCGCACGATCCCATGGCATTGCGCGTGAACGCTCCGATAAGCACGATCAACTGGGATTTGGTCAGGATCCCCAAGCCGCCTTCGAATCCGAAGGTGAAGAGCAATGGGAGCAGCGCGGCTGCCAGGATCCTGCCGCACGGAAGCGAAGATATCACCGGAAGATTGATCAGAATTACGAGCGTCCCCACCAGGCCGATGGGGCTCCTGCGCAGATACCGGAGAATGACCTTGAGCGCCTCGAAACCGCCGGATGCCTTCAATCCGCCAGCGAGAAACAGCCCAGTGAGCAGCGCGGTGATGGGATGGAGGATTATGCCGCCGAGAAACTCGTTCGGTAGGAGCATCACGGCATCCCAGCCCGAATACGCAAAGCGGAAAATGCCGCCGACGATCAGGCAGAGGATCGTAGACATCACCAGCACGGTCTGGACCGGTGTACGAATGTACCCGAAAAGCGTGAGGAGCATCAGAGTAAGAAATATGCCGAGAGTAAGATAACCCAGTATCTCCACGATATCCTCACACGGCTAACTGCCGCTACATGTGCCCTTGCGGATCCACGGAAGATCGACGACGTATCCGTCCGAACAGTTCGAGACCCGCACCTCGTCTCCAACCTTCAGTCGGCCGAGACATGCGGTGCAGCCATTGAGCTGAGCGGTCACCTCATGCCCGTCTTGCAGTCTCACGGAAACAGCTTGTACGGGAAGAATAGCCGAAAGCGGGCCCTGATCCTGAAAGGAGACGATCACTCCGCGGTGAGCCCGCACGGATCGGTAAAGCTCCGCAGCAATAAACACGAGAACCAGAAAGATGATGGTAACCTGTTCCAAGTCCATGGATTGCCGTATCTACAGGGACGTTCGGTGGGACAGGCGTCCCGCCTGTCATTTCCTCATGGACCGGCAAGATGCCGGCCCCACGGAGCAGCCAAGGGCGGGGACCCCAAGTCAGACACCGTATTTGCGAAAAGGTGTACTTAGGTTCGGGGCAGAACCTGCACTCTGCCGTTGCCGTTATCCGCGACGTAAACCTTGTCCTCGTGGAACGCGATCCCCGTCGGGGTCTTGAACTCACTCGGTCCGGAACCGGGTTTGCCGACCACGGACCGCTGTTTGCCGTCGAGATCGAATACCTGGAGGCGGTGATTCCCCGTATCCGCCACCCAAACCAGGCCCTCGGGATCCATCTTCATTCCCTGCGGGAGGTTCAGCATGCCCGGGTCGCTCCCCACGCCGCCGAAGCTCCTCTTGAAGGTGAGATCCTCGCCGAAGACCTTCACCTGGCCGTGTTTACTGTCCAGCACGAAAATCTCGCGGTCAGGGCTCACCGTAACTGCAGTCGGAAGCCGGAACTGATCCGGGTCGTCCCCCAGCATTCCAACGATTCCCACGAGCTTTTCACCCTCGAAGATTTGCACGCGATGGTTTCTCGTGTCAGCCACCAGGATGCGCCCCGTGCGGTCGAGGCATATTCCCTGAGGGGTTGCGAACGAGCCGCCGATCGAGCCGATTGACCCGATGACGCCCGTTACCTCTCCCTTTTCATCGAACACCTGGACGCGGCAGTTATTGGAATCGACCACGTAAACTGCACCTTCGCTGCCGACAGCTATGCCGGTGGGGAAGTTCAGTCGTCCAATCTCTGCTCCGGGTTTTCCGACGAAAGGGGCCGGTTTGTGAGATGGGTCCATTCGCATGACGCGATATTTGGCGGGCTCGGTGACGAGAAGATGGCCGGAAGGATCACATTCCAGGTCAAAAGGCCCAGTCAGGGCAACCTGGTTCGGCTCTTCATCCTGGCGGGCAGCGGCGTGGGCCGAAGCTCTCCCCATCAATGAGAACATCCCTACCGCGCCAACCGATTTTATAAAATCACGCCGTCTCATGGCGTTAAGCAGCCTCCCAAATCATCGGCCTACTGACACGCTCTCTACGAGTGGTCAGTGTCCCGGGACGCTCTGCGGTGGTCGAGGGATTTTGAAATATGCGATGGGAATAGAGTTCCATTTATACTCCTCCGCCCCCTTCATGTCAAGCATCGACCCGGACAGGAGAATCCGGACAGAAAGGTCGTGAAGTCATCGAGTTAGTCAATACGGCACGCTTAAGCGAACCGAAGAATTCTTTCCACCGGCTCCCTCGTGCTCCGGAACAGGCTGGCCGGCTCGTCGGGATGAGGCACGCCGACGGCGATCCCGATCACCAGCTTTTTTTCTTCCGGCACGTCTAGCACCTCTCTGACAATGTCCGGAAAGTGCATGGACGCGGCCAGGTAAATGGTTCCCAGGCCTTCCTGCACTGCCGCGTAGCAGAGGGTGGTTCCGATGGAGCCGATGTCCAGGCACGCGTAGGGGACGCTCAGTTCACGGTCGATGAAGAAATAGACCACCGCTGGCGCGCCGAAGAACCCGTACATGTTGAGGTAATGCTGGAGACGGCCGTCCTTGTCATCTCGCGCGATGCCGATGCACGTCAACAGGTCCCTGCCGAGTTCCATGTATCGTTTCTTGTGGGTATCGGGAAATACCAGCGGGATTTCGATGTCGGTTCTAGGAAAGGCCCCTTTCTTCCCTTCCTCGACGAGGCGTCTTGTCAATTCCGCAGCTTTTTCTCCGTCTGCGATGACGATCTCCCAGGGTTGGGTGTTCCCCCATGAAGGTGCCCAGCGAGCGACCTCCACCATCCTGACCAGCTTGTCCCGATCGACCTGCTCGGGGAGAAACGCCCGGATGCTTCGTCTCTCGTGGACTGCGTCGTTGAGTTCCATACCGAATACCTCTCTCGTGCAAATGTGCGCGGCCGGGCTACACACACCTTTTCACAAATAGGGTACGGTATTCCTGCCGCAAAATTACCGGTTGCGATCACGCCGGTCGTCTGACCGACGGAAAGCGCCTTATACTGCCGTTCACCGGCAACGCCGGCGAAGGGTTCAACTGTAAAGCAGCGCGGAGGAAAATCATAGCTTTTTTTGCCGCGAAAAGCAGCTTGTCAGGTTCATCATGATGAATCTTCGACCCCGTTCAGGCGCTTTTCCTTTGCAAGTCGATGAGGGGGGTGATAAAAGAAAGAATTACTTCGCGTTACCCGTTTCAACCAGCAAGCTCTCCCAAGGAGGATGGAAAATGGCGTTTTCGTTCCGCGGTTATACCATCAACAAGGTCGGCGTGATCGGCTCCGGCCAGATCGGTCCCGACATAGCACTTCATTTCCTGAAGGCTCTCTATCCCTACGGCGTCCAGGTTGTCGTGGTCGACGTCGCGGAGGAAGCCCTGCAAAAGGGAAAGGGGAAATTGTTCAAGAAAGTGGACAAAGGCGTGGAGTCGGGAGCCTTCAAACCCGATCGGGCTGAGGGGATGAAGAGCCACATTACCTTCACCTCTGATTACAGCCAACTCAAGGGAGCAGACCTCGTTGTGGAAGCCGCGACGGAAGATCTCCCGCTGAAGAGGCGCATATTCAGGCAGGTAGAGGAACTCGTGGCGCCCACGACCATCCTGACGAGCAACTCCTCACACCTGGAACCGGAAAAGATCTTTGCCGAGCTTCTGCATAAGGGACGATCGCTCTGCACACACTATTTCTTCCCCGCTGAACGCAACCCCGCGATCGAAATCATACCGGGCAAAGACACCGCAGCGGATGTTGCGGAGTTCACTATGCGCTTCTACGAGGCGATCGGGAAATTCCCGGTCAAGGTGGGTTCGCGGTACGGGTATGCGGTCGATCCGGTCTTCGAAGGGCTGCTCCTGGCTTGCGTTCAGTGCGTCGACGCCGGCCTGGGAGATTCCAAACAGGTCGATACGGTCGCATCCAAATGCCTGGGGCTGAGGGTTGGGCCTTTCACGGCTCACAACCTCACCGGAGGAAACCCCATCACCGCGCACGGCCTATCCGAGATGAACGAGTGGCTCAACAAGTGGTTCCGGGTTCCGGAACGCCTCCGCCAGATGGTGGATACAAAAACGGATTGGGAAGTCCCCGGCCGCGGGGAGACCGTGGAAGTGCCGCCCGACAAGGAGAAACTGATCGCGGAAGAGCTGCAAGGGGCTTATTTCGCCATCGTCTCCGACATGCTGGATTCCAAGATCATCACTACCAGCGACTTCGATCTCCTCATCAGCGTGGCACTGGACATGAAGCCGCCGTTTACCTTCATGAACTCCCTGGGGGTGGGCAAGGCGTTGGAATTGGTAGAAGCCTTCCACAAAAAGTATCCGGACATGCCGGTCTCTAGGACGCTCAAGGAGCAGGCTGCTTCAGGAAAGCCATGGGACGTACTCGACGTGCTCTTTGAAAAGAGAGGGGATATCGGATTTATCACCATCCGCAGGCCAAAGGCGCTCAATGCGCTCAACAGCAAGGTCTTCAAGGAATTGAATGCCGCCTGCGACATCATTGAAAGCGACCCCGAGATCAAGGCCGCGGTCGTTACCGGATTCGGGAACAAAGCATTCGTCGCGGGCGCCGACATCAAGGAAATGGCCGGTTTCACCGAACCGACCCAGGCGGAGAAGTTCTGCCACGTCGTTCAGCACGCTTCCACCAGGCTGGAGAAGCTCGGTAAACCCGCGGTGGCCGCAGTGAACGGCCTGATGTTTGGAGGCGGGTGCGAACTGGCCATGTGCTGCACCGCCCGAGTCGCGCCAAAAGGAATGAAGATGCTCGCCGGTCAACCCGAGGTCAATCTGGGGCTTATCCCCGGTATGGGCGGAACACAGCGGCTGCCCAGACTCGTCGGATTTGAGAAGGCCGCAGAAATGATCCGCACCGCCAATCCCATATCTTCCGCGGCAGCCCTCCAGCATGGGCTCATCAACGAAGAGGTGGATGGGGACGTCGTCCAAAGGGCATTCGAACTGGCCAGGGAACTGGCTTCGGGAAAAACCACGGTGAAGCTGATCGAGAAGGGGCCGCTCCCCGATGCCCCCGACTCGCTGCCGGACATCGACATCGGCCACCACTCCCGGGCGATTGACAAACTCGCGGTGCAGGCCATGTTGGAAGGGGCCAAGATGACCCTCGAAAAGGGGCTCCTCCTCGAGGCGTACCTCTTCGGCCAATGCTGGACCACCGAAGACAACCGCATCGGCCTCAAGACCTTTGTGGAGCAAGGTGCCCGCGCCAAGGCTCCGTTTGTCAACCGGTAGTCGCTGAACGGACGAACCAAGTCGCAGACCGAAGAATGATTTTGGGAGGAACTTCATTGTGCAAAGAAGTTCCTCCCAAGCCCTCTTGAAAACCGAATCAACAGAAAGCCGTTGCGGAGCCCTCCACTAGCGGTGTTCCAGGACTTCCAGTTTCACTTTGCCGATCATCCGGTGCAAGGGGTTTGCGCCTTCGGAAGACCTGTCCTCAGAAGCAATCTTGATGTGGGTCGCGTCTGCAGGAACCTGATCGAGCGTTGGGTCAACAGCGAGCCATCCGTTCACGAAGGATTCCGCCCACGCGTGGTACACGAATGCCGTCAGGTCCCCGGCGTAGACCAGGCCGTTCACCACGCGGGTGGGGATCCCCTGCGAGCGCGCAAGAGCGGTGTACAGCTTCGAGTGAGCCTGGCACTCCCCTTCCTTGCCGTGCAGCACGTCCAGGGCCGTAGGGAGGTCTTTCAAGGTGCTCTGAATGTTCTTGGCGGTCCACCGGGTGAGCTTCATCACTTTCGCCGGAGGCGGATCGTCGGGTGAAACGACCCGTCGAGCTTGCGCGACGATCTCCGGATGGTCGGCCTCTATCCTGAAGGTGGGAGACAGGTATTCCTTCGACTGCGCAGGGGAGAGGCTTTCAGTGGGCGACTTCGGTTGCCGCTGGTCTTGGATACTCACCGTGACGTCAAAGCCGTCCTGCGGCGATCGCCCGTCGGGGAGCGAAATCTTCTGGCGATTGTCCTCCGCGATAAGGTCCGGTTCGATACCCTGGATCTTGGCCCGCAGGAAACGGAGGTGCTCCGGGCCAGGTATGGGTTTGGCGACTCGTATCAGGCTCACATCGAGAATGAGATCCTTTCCGCTTGCTTTCTTTTCCTGGAACTTCTTTGCGGCGGCCTCGTCTTCCAGCATCGTGATGAGTGATCCCTCCATGCCCTTCTCCAGGACGCTCAGACCGCTCTTATTCGTCCAAAAGTCCCCTACGGCCCCACCGTAATGGGTCTTGACCAGCCAGAGCGCACCGTTAGGCCCCGGTTCCCCCTCCACTGGCGAGATCTCTTGGGTCACTTTATCGACCGCTGGTGTCTCCGGGTTGAACACATGAAACGAATATCGAGCGCCCGCATGGAGTCCGCGCAAGGCCGGCATCAGGGTGATCGCGAGGTGATGGTAGAGTTCCCCGTCGAGTGGGAATTCGACCTGCTTCTTCTCCCCGGACGTGCCCAGGTCGAGCACAAAGCGCTTGTTGACCACCTTCCCGGACATCTCCCTGCGTTGGTCGTTGTCGATCAGGCTGTGTTTCAACGAGATCAGGGTGAGGTCCGGCCGCACTTCAGCTCGCTCCTCGACTGCGACCGTGTTGGTCCTTTTCATCGCCTTCAGCCTCAGTAGGGAATCTCTCGTGATGGTGAAATTCTTTCCGGAAGGTTCGACTTTGAAATGACTGTATCCGATCTTGTCGTCAACGAAGTACGTGCCATACCAGGCTTCTTTGAACGGGAGCTTGTCCAGGGTCCCCCAGCCCGCGGCGGGCGTGTCGGGTGCCGACCGGCCCTGAGTAAAGGCCTGGAGCATGCAGGAGGTATGCCCGAAGAGAAGTGTCAAGATGAGGGCAATATGGACGAGGCGGTACGTGTTCATGATCTCCGGAATTCCCGTACTGAGCGAGTATACGGGTCTTCGACGCGCCTTGCAACCGTACCTTGGCAAAACCGGGAAGACCTGCCGGCCTGTAAGGATTCAGTTACCAGCGACATGAGTGTGTTGATGAAGACCTCAGGCAAATGTGGGGCGGACCGGAAAGTCCGCCCCACACGACTGAAAGCTTACGCCGGTCCGGCGTTTGACATTGACCGGGAGCCCGGAGTTCGGGTATGCTCAGAGGCCTTGCAATGCGGGCCACTGCAGGATGAAGCAAATCCATACAGGCAACAAGGCCAACAACCAAGCTACGGAAAGGAAAAACCATGGTGAAGATTACCTGTTTTGGAGCCGCAGGCTCGGTAACCGGTTCCAATTATCTCGTGGAGACTTCCAGAGGGAGAAATCTCCTGGTGGATTGCGGTCTTTTCCAGGGTAGCAAGGAGACGGAACGTCGTAACTGGGAACAGTGGGGCTACAACCCCAACGAGATCAAGCACCTCATCCTGACTCACGCCCATATCGACCACAGCGGACGCATTCCCAAGCTGGTGAAGGACGGTTTTCGCGGGAAGATTATTACCTCACCTCCGACAGCCGAACTCTGTCGCATCATGCTTCTCGACTCGGCACACGTGCAGGAGATGGACGCGGAGTGGCGGACAAAGAGAAACCGGCGCAGAGCCAGACGAGACGTCGAGCCCCTGTACACGACACAGGACGCACAGGAAAGCCTGCGCTATTTGGCTCCGACGGAACTCGACCGCATGATCGATCTGGGACCGGGCATCAGAGCCCGACTCCGGAATGCAGGGCATATCCTCGGCTCGTCCATCGTTGAAATGTGGATCGAGGACGAGGGTAAGGAAACAAAAATCGTGTTTTCCGGCGACCTCGGAAAGCACGACCAACTCATTGTTGAGGAGCCCTTCGAGGTCATAGACGCTGATTACCTCTTCATCGAATCCACGTACGGGAACCGTTTGCACCGCACCTTCGACGAGAGTAAGGCTGAGTTGCTCGAAGCGATTCAGTACGCGGTGTCCCACAACGAAAAAGTGATCATACCGGCGTTCGCGGTCGAGAGAACCCAGGAGATTCTCTACCTCCTCGGCGAGTTCTCCCGAGCCGGCCAACTTCCCGATATTCCCATCTTTCTCGATAGCCCGCTCGCGATCAAGGCGACGGAGATCTATCGCAACAACAAGAAGTACTACGACGAAGATGCTCAGGCGATCGTTGGGCGCGGCTTCGATCCCTTCGACATGCCTCGCCTGACGCTCACGGCCAGCACCACGGAGTCCATGAAGATCAACCAGTTGCAGGGATCCGCGATTGTGATCTCAGCCAACGGCATGTGCACCGCGGGCCGCATCAAGCATCACCTGAAACACAACCTCTGGCGCGCCGGTGCGAGCATCATCATTGCAGGCTTCCAGGCCCAGGGATCGACGGGGCGACAAATCGTTGATCGCGCCAAAACGGTTACCATCTTCGGGGAAAAGGTAGCGGTCAGGGCAAAGGTGTTCACCATCGGCGGGTTGTCCGCTCACGCGGATCAGGCGGACCTCCTGGAATGGGTCGGTCATTTTGCCCGGAAATCGAGGCCCCGAGTCTTCGTCATCCACGGAGAGCCGTTATCGAGCGAAGCGCTGGCCGCGGCAATCAGGAAACGCTTCGGCCTTGACGTTTCGGTACCGCGTTTAGGCCAGGTATTGAGTCTGGAGCCGGGAAAGGGTGTTCCCGAGATCCTCCCGGAGGTCGCGCCCGTGGATTTTCAGGAGAAGATGCTTGCCCTTACCGCGGACCTCGAAAGCGAAGTCGCTCGATTGAGAGAGCAGGTCCTTGCCAGGAAGCGCGAGGTTCGCGAAGAGGACCTGGAAAGGCTGAGAGACATCCGCGAGGAGCTTCAAGCCATTGTCACCGGGTAGTCATGGAACGGGACGTTACGCACATCGCTTGACTCCTTGGGTTCCCGGTCCGACAATGGACCGAGCATAAGGGAACTCCTGCCGGATCTGCGAAGCAAAATGGGCCACGCCTCGCGTGTGGCGCGAAGCGCAGAGGAGCGCGGAGGCAAAAGGAGAGGATCTGAATGGCAGCACTTTTCGAAAAGACGTCCATAAAGTCTTTGGAGCTGGAAAACCGATCAGTTCGGAGCGCCACATGGTCGGCAGTGAGCGACCGGAAAGGATTCGTAACCGACAGGGCCATAGAATTCTACAGCACGGTCACGGATGGCGGGATTGGGCTCATTGTTACCGGATTTCAGTATGTGATGGCCAACGGGATCGCGATGCCGTACCAGATGGGCAATTACAGCGACGACTGTCTGGAAGGGCTCAGCCGCCTCGTCGGGGCAATTCATTCACGCGGCGGTAAAGTCGTGGCGCAACTGGTGCATACGGGCAGCAAGGCGAATCCCAAGCTCTTTCCGGAACCGGGAGAGATCTGGGGTCCTTCCGCAGTGACCGATCCCTTGACGTCGAGCACCCCAAAGGAGATGACCCAACAGGATATACACCAGGTCATCGAAGCGTATGCTGCCGCCGCGTCGCGGTCCCAGAAGGCCGGCTTCGATGGAATACAGTTGCACGGCGCGCATGGGTACGGCATCAACCAGTTCCTGTCGCCCGCCACGAATCAACGAACCGACGGGTACGGTGGAGACGTGAACCGGCGTTATCGCCTCCTCGGCGAGGTGATGGAGGCGGTGAAAGGGGCTGTGGGCAAGGACTACCCGGTCTTCATCAAGTTAAGCGCCCACGACTACGTTGAGGGTGGGTTTACGCCGGAAGAGGCGCTCCATGTGGCCCGGCGGCTGGCCGAAGACGGCATCGATGGCATCGAGGTCAGTGCCGGGAGCAGGGCGTCGTCCGATGGAATGATCCCGTCTCGCAAGAATGTTCTCAAGGAAGAGCACGAAGCTTATCTGGCTCCCCTGGCCGCACGGTTCAAGGAAACGGTCAACGTGCCGATCGTCACGGTAGGTGGGTTCAGATCTCCGGGCGTCGTTTCAAAAGTCCTGAGCGACGGCCTAGCGGATTACGTGGCATTATGTAGACCTCTGATCCGTCAGCCCGATCTGATCAATCGCTGGAAGAGCGGCGACCTCGACAAGGCGACGTGTATCTCCTGCAACGGATGCTTCGAAACGGGAACGGATGGGCAAGGCGTGTGCTGTAAGATCGACAAAGAGCTCAAGGAGAAAGGAAGGGCCTCATAGCGGCCCTGAATCAAGCCTCGATTTGGAAGCTTGCCCGAGCCACTCGGAACAATAGCCCTGCAACGGGTGACACTGCTGGCTTGTCCAGCAGTGTTTCCTGAGCATGCACTGCTGGACGAGCCAGCGGTGGCACCCAAACCATGATCCCCCAGTTTGACCGCGGATGGTCGTTTCGCCGGAGTCTTCGTTCACCTCCGCCGATCAACCCGCATCTAAAATAGTCCGAACTGCCTGAGCAAGTTGGTTCATATCGAAAGGTTTGCCCACAAACCCCTTGGCTCCGCCCTTGACAGCCTCGTGCTCGGCCCCACCTTGAAAATACCCGCTTGCTATGAGCACTGTCGCCATCGGGTCAAGCTTCAGGAGTTCCTCCAGGCATTGCTTGCCCCCCATCTCAGGCATGATCAGATCCAGGACTACCAATGAAACCTTGCCTCCGTGTCTCGAGTACAGGTCCAGGGCCTGTTGCCCACCGGCCGCGGTGAGCACCGTGTACCCGGCCCGCTCCAGGATTCTTTTCCCCAGGTCTCGGACCATCTCTTCATCATCCACGATCAAGACGGTCTCCGTTCCGCGTGGAAGCTTGGGCTTCTCTACTGGAGTCTTCGATCTCTCGTCCGGTGGTATTACCGGCAAGTAGATGCCGAACGCAGTCCCACCTCCCGGTTCGCTGTCGCAGGTAGTATAGCCGTTATGCTGCTGAACGATACCATACACTATGGCCAACCCGAGGCCCGTTCCAAGCCCTGGCTCTTTGGTTGTGTAAAACGGCTCGAAGATGTGGTTCAACGTCTCTTCGTCCATGCCTTGGCCGCTATCGGAAACGGTGAGGAGCACATACTCGCCCGGTTTCGCTCCGTGGTGCATGCTGCAATATTGTTCGTCCAGCGCTACGTTTCTCGTCTCAATCGTGAGCTTGCCCCCATCAGGCATAGCGTCTTTGGCATTCACCGCGAGATTCATAAGAATTTGCTCCACCTGGATCGGGTCCGCGTTGACGGTGGCCAGGCCCTCGTGCAACAGCAACTCGACCTCGATCATCTTCGGAATGGTCCGAGTCAGCAATTTCTTGACCTGCTCGATCTCGTGGTTCAGATTGAGCGGGCGGGGATTGATCTCCGTCTTGCGGCTGAACGCGAGTATTCTCTTGACCAGGTCAGCCCCGCTCCGGGCTGCCTGGTTTATCTTCTGAAGGTCCGCATAGGCCGGGTCTCGCTCATCCTTGCCGATGAGAAGCAACTCGGAAAACCCCAGGACCACGGTGAGCAAGTTGTTGAAGTCGTGCGCGATTCCTCCGGCCAGCGTGCCGATTGCCTCCATCTTTTGAGCTTGGAACAGTTGCTTCTGAAGTCGTTTGCGTATCGTCAGGTCGCGCATAATGCCCCGGTATCCGACCACGCTTCCGTCATCCCCGAACTGCACGGATGCAGTGAGCAGGCAGCCGATTTCTGTTCGGTCTTTCCTGCGCAGGGCGAGTTCATAGTCCTTCACGAAGCCTTTCTTCTCTATTTCTTCCTGAAACCGAGTGCGATCGGCGGGATCGGCATACAATTCGTGGATGTCCTTGCCGATCATTTCTTCCCTCGTAAAACCGAACATCTCCAAGAATGAGGGGTTGGCGTCGGTGATCTCACCGGCTCTCAGGGAAGAGTACACTCCGTCTTTGGACTCATCGAACAGCGCGCGGTATTTCGTTTCGCTCTTGAGGAACGCCTCTTCAGCCCGCTTCCGGTCGGTAACGTCATTGATAATGGAGAAGAGGAGGGATCTTCCACCCACGACGATCGGGCCGGTACACACTTCAACGTCTCGAACCTCCCCGTCGGCTACGCGATGGCGAAATTCAAAGTAACGGCTTTGCCGCGACTTGGCCATTTGCAGGCGTTCAAATATCTCGTCAGGCGTAAGGGTATTGATATCGATGATCTTCTTTGTCTTCAGCTCTTCTCTGTCGTAACCGTAAAAGGCACATGCGCCGGGACTGCCATCCACTATTGCGCCTGTTTCGGGGTCGATGATCAGCATCACGGCATGATCGCTGTCAAAGACGGCCCTGAAGCGCTCTTCGCTCTCCTTCAGGGCTTGTTCCACTCTTTTCCGCTCGGTGATGTCCACAAACATGGCACGGGTACCAGTCACTTGTCCTGAAGAATCAAGCTCGGTCGCCGTGTACAGGAGGGTCGGGACGAGTGTGCCCTGGCGCGTCACCAGTTCTCTCTCTCCCATGAAGTATTCTCCCGCGAGGGCCCGAGCGTATCCGCCTCCTTCGAGGAGTGCAACGCGCGATGGCGGAGAGTAAAAATCCGCCAGGGGCTTTCCCACCACCTCTTTGCGAGAGTAACCGAGCGAACTGAGAAGCAACTCGTTGCAGTCGCTGATGAAAGGAGCACCCTTTCTATTGCGCGTGATGACATACATCAAGGGGGCTTTGTCGAAGAGACGCCGGTAGCGTTCCTCGCCGTTCCGCAGCGCCTCTCCCGAACGCTTACGATCCGCGATCTCGGCAAGCAGCTTTTCGTTCAGGCTTCTTAAGTCTTCCGTGCGCTCCAGAACCCTCCGTTCAAGTTCCTCTCGGTGTTTCTCATCTTGAAGCTTTTGTTTCTTCTCAAGTGAGAGATCTTCTACGAGTACCAGCAAAAACCTCTCACCCTTTATTCTGACGGGCCTGAAGGTGAACCGACCCCATATCTTGTTGTCCTCGATCTCGATCGAGCTTTCCCACGTGGCGGTCTTTCTGGTGGCGAAAACCGTCCTGACGATGGATTCCCCTTTCAGATCCGCCGAGTGCTCGGCGAAAAGCCGGACAAATGGACGGCCTACAATACGCTCGGGTCCCACACCAATCTTCTTCCACGCCTGATTGGCAACCACGATGTCTTGGGCCTCGTTAATGAGCAAAGCGGGAATCGGCAAGGCCTGAATAACCTTCCCGAAGGTACTGGTCCATATCGCACTTCCGATATCAAAGCTCCCCGAATCTGTGACTTCTGCAGCAAAGAGTCTACTAAGATCGAGCGTCTCGGTCGCTCCTTGGCGGAGTTGATTCGCGGAGTCCTGTCCTTTGTCAGACTGTCCGAAACAACGCGGCTTTTTTCCATCCATGGTTACGTGTCCTGAGATGGGGTAAGTGAGTTTCTTCTGGTTTCAAATCTCGGTTCGAGAGACAAGGTTCTTGGCTGGGTGTCGCGCTCTGTAGTCAAGAATTCTAGGGCTGCCTGACGGTTCGCAAGACACAGGGCTTTCTCCAGATCACAGTCTACTTCGGCTTCCTTCGCCAGTCAACCTTGCCGATCCTGAACTTTCTTTGCCCCAACACGATAATGATTGACCAGACTCGTGGCGGCACAAGGCCTGCAGAGTGATTACGGTGGATGAATCAACGCGCGCTTCGCTGCATCTAATGGGGTGGACACGAAATTACCTGCGGAGGACATGAACATGGAATTCGGTATCATAGTCTTGGCAGTTTTCTTGGCGGCCTTTGTAGCTTTCATCGGTCTTGCATTTCTTGCGGCGAATCGGGCTAGCACCAAGAACGTGACCGAATTCGGCGCGCCATCCGACAAGACCCTGAGGCAGTGCTACGAATGCCTGGAATCATCGTTGCTGAAGGGGAGTTCGAGGGTGGAATGCGCTTCAGTCTGCAGGATGTCGGTGTGAGCCGGCAGTCGGAATAATAGGATAGCTCATCGAGGAGGGCAGGAATAGAGCGGTAATGAAGAGTCATGGCTTATTCGATACCGCTTCATCGCGCACGAGGTTTCTGTATTCACTTTTCTCATTAGCAACCGAAGCCATGCTGCCTGTGTCAATTCGCTGTTGACTTTGTGGGAAGCAACCGTTACGGTGTCGTCAAACTCGTTCGGGGTACTCCTCTGTAGGAGGCTTGAGGGAAAACGGTGCAAATCCGTTGCGGACCCGCCGCTGTAACCGGGGACGAAAGCCGCGAGACCACTGTCACGTTGTGATGGGAAGGGCGGCGAGTAGGAAGAGCCGGAAGCCAGAAGACCTGCCCACAGCACGAGAAAGATGTCGGCTCCTCGCGGACAAGGGGCTCGGCAGCACGGGGTAGAAAACGGTATCCCCGAGTCTTGTACTCGGGGATTTTTCATTTTGTCCGTGGGATAAGAATCTCAAGAGCACTTGCATATAAAGCATCGCGAACCGCCGGAGGAGATGAGCATGAAGAAACGCTCGGGAATCGGGGCAATCGTTTTGTTGGCGAGTATGCTAGGGCTGACCTCGGACACCGCTCACGCCATGCATATCGCGGAGGGTATCTTACCTCCCCAATGGGCTGCACTGTGGTTTGCTTTGGCGATCCCTTTCGTTGCCTGGGGCCTGCGGGAGCTTCGGGTTCGCAGTAAAGAGGAACCGCAGTTGAAGGCCATGGTCGGCTTGGTGGGTGCGGCCGTCTTTCTCATTTCCTGCATGCCGATCCCGGTACCCACGGCGGGTACTTGTTCCCATCCCTGTGCGACAGGCATGGCTGCAATCCTTATCGGACCCGCGTTGACCGTGGTTGTCGCAAGCATCGCTTTGGTTCTGCAGGCGCTGTTTCTTGCGCACGGAGGACTGACTACTTTGGGTGCGGATATTCTCTCAATGGGGGTCATGGGCGCGTTCACGGGTTACGGTATCTTCGTCCTTGCCAGGCGACTGGGAGCTTCCTGGGTCGTGGCCGCGTTCATGGCCGGTTTGCTGTCGGATTGGGTGGTGTACGCGGGAACGTCTTTCTTTCTCGCCACCGCACTGCACGGCGATGGTTCGTTGGAGACCATGTTCCTGAGCATACTGATCGCCTTCGTTCCCACTCAGGTTCCTCTGGGGATTCTGGAAGGGGTCATGTGTGCGGGAGCCTATCGGTTCGTGCAGACGCGGCGCCCGGAGTTTCTCATGATGCTTACCAAGGAGCGTGAAGCATGAGGAAATCGCTTCTCGTCGGCCTGGCCCTCCTGGTCTTGGCCGGGATACTTGTTTCAAGATCGCTTGTTCCCGAGGCGGAATGGGCCGGGGTGGACGAATCTGTTGTCGAGAAGTTCGCTACAGAAGCGGGTCGTCCGCCATCCAAGCCATGGATAAACACGGAACAGGGCGATCTGTTGCTATTCCTCTTCTTGGTGGCAGGAGCGTTGGGCGGATTTGTAGCCGGATACCAGTTCCGGCACCTGTTCCCCCCCAAGAGCAACTCTCAGAGCGATCCATCGCATGTTTGATGTGTTCTCCGACATATTCGCGTGTCGTGACAACGCTTTGACGCGAATGGACCCGCGCGCGAAACTGATCGTCGCATTCGGCATGCTGGTAGCGGTGCTCACTTCCGGCAAGGTGTTCATGCCCCTGGTAGTGTTCCTCGGGTGCGTGTCGGCCATGTTCGCGGTGGGTATGCCGCCAAGGCTGGTGGCGATCAGGCTCGCCGGACCAGCGGGGATCGTGGCGGTCCTCGTCCTGCTGCAAGCGTTTCTCGTCAACGGCACGCCCGTCTTGAATTTCTCGCTCTTCGGATGGCAGATTTCAGCCAGTCACGAAGGCCTTGCACGCGGGACGCTCCTGGGAGCCCGTGTCGTCGGCTGTGTGAGCGTCGTATTGCTTTTAAGCTCGGTGACACCGGCGTACAAAATATTTCACGCGCTGCGCTGGTTTCGGGTTCCCGAAGGCTGGATCGAAATCGCGTTACTCGTGTACCGCTATACATTCACGCTCCTGGATCAGACCGCGGATGTGGCCGCGGCCCAGACGGTTCGTCTCGGATATTCCACGATGAAACGTTCGCTATCATCCATGGGCGTGTTGGCCGGGACGGTTCTGACCCGATCGTTGGACCAGGCCGTCCGGACTCACGAGGCGATGACGTTGCGAGGATATCACGGGAGCATCCCATTTGGTCCACTGCCGGAGATGAGCGCTTCTGATCGGCTCAAGGTCGGCGTGGCAATCCCCGCAGTGGGCCTCCTCTACGTTTGTTTGGAACGGTGGCCGTGGTGAGTCGTACCCTTGCAGTGGAGGCTTCCGGAATAGGCTTCACGTATCAAGAGGGTACCCGCGCGCTGGAATCCGTGGATTTTTGGGTGGAATCCGGCGAGTTTGTGGCCATGCTCGCTTCCAACGGGTCGGGGAAGACCACGCTCATCAAAGTTCTGGTCGGCCTCCTGAAGCCGGACCAGGGCACGGTGAAGATCTACGGTCAGGACATTCGGAGGCTCTCCAGAAGGGACCTGTGCCGCCAGGTGGGGCTGGTCCTGCAAAATCCCGTGGATCAGCTCTTCGCTGCCACGGTGGAGGAAGATGTCGCGTACGGCCCGCGAAACCTCGGGCTTTCCGAGGCTGAGGTGCAGCTCAGGGTCTCCGAGTCGCTGGAATCGGTCACCGCGGCGGAGCTTCGCTGCCGGGCGATCCATCATTTGAGTTTCGGCGAGCAAAAGCGTGTGTCTATGGCCGGCGTCTTGGCCATGCGACCTTCCACCCTGATACTGGACGAGCCGACAGCCGGATTGGACCCCGCGGGTGAGGCTCAGATGATGCGCCTCTTGAACAGATTGAACCGCGAGCAAGGGATCACCGTCATCCTCGCGACCCATTCGGTGGATCTGCTCCCTCTCTTTGCGGACCGAATCTACGTCCTGCAGCGAGGTCGGGTCTTGAAGCAGGGGCCAGCGCCGGAAATCTTCTGCGATCATGAAATGATAGACCAGGCGTGCCTGAGACTGCCGTACATCGCGGCCTTGCTTCACAAAATGAAGCAGACCGACGGAGTCCGCATCAACGGTCTGCCGCTCACCATTGGTGAGGCGCGTATGCGTCTGCTCGAACTTATTCCTGAAGACATGATCATGAAGCCCGCCGCAGAGCAGGATCTGGGCAAGACCAAGTCGGAATCCAAGGAGTAACTTCGGGGAGAAACCTATTTTCAGAGGGTCCTCCCACGATTACTGTTTTGATAGCGAGTCGTTCTAAAATGATACCGTCGCTGCAATCAGGCGAATGAACGGGGCGGGATACGCTCCCAATACCACCAGGAGCAGAGTCAGAACCGCCAGCACGGCCGTGGCGGCAAACGAGCCGACCGGCTCTTCACGCGCTGCTGTCGCGTGCGTCTCGACCTGCTCGAACATGGCGGCCACCAGCCGAAGATAGTAGAACAGCCCGATGACGCTGGTGATTGCGAGCGTCGCCACAAGTAACCAGAGTGCGGAACTCACGCCCGACGCGACCACATAGAACTTCCCGATAAAGCCCGCGGTGAGGGGAATCCCCGCCAGCGAGAGCAGCATCGCGGTGAACACTCCCGCCAGCCAGGGCCTGCGCCAGGCCAGGCCGCGGTAGTCGTCGATCGGCGCTGCATCCCGTTCGCTGGTGGACAGTACCGCGATCACCCCGAACGCGGCTATGGTCGTGACAAAATACGCGACAAGGTAGTAGCTCACTACGGTCAGCGCGAGCGCGCCGCCGGCAACCAAGGCCACCAGCAGGTAGCCGAGATGGGCTATCGAGGAGTAGGCGAGGATGCGCTTGACGTTATTCTGCATCAGAGCGAGGAGATTGCCCACCACCATGGACGCGACCGCAACGGCGGTCAGCACGAGAAGAACCTGCGGGGAAGCGAGCACATCGTACTGATTGACGTAGCGGAGGAGCAACGCGAAGACCGCACCCTTCGAAACGGTAGCGATGTACGCGGTCACCGGCGGCGGCGCCCCTTCGTACACGTCGGCGGTCCACATGTGGAACGGTGCCAACGCGAGTTTGAAGCCGACCCCCACGAGCACCATAGCGGAGCCCACCAGCGCCGTGATCCCTCCCTCTGCGGCACGAGCTGCGATTGCCGAGAATTCCATGCTCCCGAACTGCGCATAGATAAGGGCAATACCGAAGAGGAGGAACGCACTGGATACCGCAGCCAGGATGAGATACTTCACCCCGGCTTCCAGTCGCATAAGGCTCCAGCGCTCGTACGCGATCATCGCGTAAAGTGACACGCTGAGGATTTCGAGGCCGATGTAAAACGCGGCAAAATGACTACTGGCAGCCACCACCGCGGCACCCAGCGACGCCAGCAGGAGCAGCAGATAGTATTCTTCGGGCCTCCCGGGGCGGTTTTGCAGGTACGGATACGAGATCAACACCAGAGCAAAGGCCGCCGCGAGTGTCAATCCGATGAAAAAGACCGCGTACCCATCCAGAACGATCAACGGGGTGACCTGCTGAGGCAGGTCCGGGTAAACCGCGGGCAAACAGAGGAAGGTTGCCAGAAGTCCCGCGGCTGTCATGAAAGCCACGGTGACGTGACGCCGCGAAAAGGCGATCAGCAGCATCAGAACGACCGACGACGCGGAGAGCACGATGAGCGGTGTCAAAGCGAAGAGCTGCACTGCGTTCATCGGTTCTCACCTGGTCCTTGCATGGGTTTCGTCGTCCTTCCCAATCCCGTCTTGAGCTGCTGGAACTTTGCAACGTCAGGGGTGCGCGATTCCTCGCCTGCCAGCCTCGCAACTTTGCGAACCCCGTCCAGTGCAGGGACCGTGACGTCGATGGTGGGCTGAGGAAAGACCCCCAGCCAGAAGATCGCAGCGGCCATGACCGCCATCACGAGCATCTCTCTCGCCGAGAGGTCGGATATGTTCCTTTCCTGAGTCGCTGCGCCGAAAAAGCCCCGAAGCATCATCCAGAGGGCGTACACACAGGCAAGCACGAGCCCGCCCGCGGCCACGGCGGCCATCCAATGATTCGTGTGGAAGGTGCCCATGAGAACGAGGAATTCGCCGATGAAGTTACCGAATCCAGGAAGCCCCAGGGACGCGAGCGCAAAAACCAGCGCCATACCGCCCATTCTGGGAACCGTGCTCCAGAGGCCACCCATCTGGTCCAGGTCCCTCGTGTGGATCCGTTCCTGGAGCAGTCCCACCAGGACAAACAGAGCGCCGGTGCTGATGCCGTGACACACCATTTGTATGACCGCTCCCTGGAGAGCCATGCCGTTGAAGGAGAACACACCGAGAAGCACGAAGCCGAGATGGCTGATGCTCGTGTACGCCACGAGGCGCTTGAGATCGGTCTGAGCGAACGCAAGGATCGCTCCATAGATGATCCCGACCACGCCCAATGCCATGCCGGCATTCGCGAAGGCTGCCGCCGAACCTGGGAACAATGGCAGGATAAACCTGATCAGCCCGTAACCGCCGGTCTTGAGGAGCAGCCCAGCGAGTATGACGCTGCCGGCAGTGGGCGCTTCCGTGTGTGCGTCAGGGAGCCATGTGTGGAACGGCACTGCAGGAAGCTTCACCGCGAATGCCGCGAAAAAACCGAGCATGATCAGCATGGAAGCCGCGGGGTTCAGCGTGGTTCCGATCAGCTGAAAGTAATCGAAGGTGTAGGTCCCGGTCTGCTGGCCGTGGAGGAAGTACAGCGCAAGGATCGCGACGAGCATGGCCAGCGCGCCCGCCTGCGTGAACAGGAAGAACTTTATGGCAGCATAGGCCCGATTCTCATGGCCCCAGATCCTGATGAGCAGGTACATGGGAACGAGCATGATTTCCCAGAAGAAGTAAAAGAGGATCAGGTCCGTGGCGAGAAACACCCCGATAATCCCGGCCACGGTCGCCAGGAGATTGAAGTGGAAAAAGCCGACCTGCTCTTCGATCTCGGACCAGGAGCAGACGACGGAGACAATGCCGAGGAAAGCGGACAGCACGACCAGCACGAGGCTCAGCCCGTCCATCGCGAGGGAAAAACCGATCCCGAGTTCCGGAATCCATTCGTAACGGGCGTGCAAGAGCCACGGCAGCTTTGTGGTAGCGAGCGCCCCGCTCGCGGAGTCCACCCACAGCCACACCGCGAGAACGAATTCCAGCACCATGGCCGCGAGCGCGGTCCAGCGCGGCCAGACCGAGTCCCCACGACCCACAACCCAGGCCAGGACTCCGGCTGCCAAGGGAATGACTATGAGCCATACCAGTATCACAGCCACACCGCCATACCGATGATGATGAGCGCTCCGACGCCGATACCCACGGCATAATGCCGCGTCCGACCGGTCTGGGTCGCGCTCAATCCTTGGTGCAGACCCTCTGCCAGGAACGCGGCGAGTTGGTAGAAGAAGTCAATGAAATCGCTCCGGTTGATCCGGGCTATCGTGACGAAGGGAAAGACCAGCAACCGCTGGTACAGCCAGTCGAACCCGCATCCTTCCAGCCACAGCCTATGCAAAGCCCTCCCCGCGAGGGTGGAAGCCGCGCGATCGGCGATCTGCGGGACCTTGAGAAAAAGCAGGTATGCAAGGCAAATCCCGACAACCGATACCGCGGCCGCAACAATCCCAAGAATCCCTTCGAGAGAAGCCTGTCCCGGCGGGATCGGCACCGGCGGCAGCACTGCTCCCAGATACCCTGAGAAGAGCCGCACGTCACCCAGCGTGTGCGGCAGCTCGATAAACCCCGCGACCATCGAAAGAACGGCCAGAACGATCAACGGCACGAGCATTGCGGTACCGGGCCGCTTGTACACCTTGGTCCGGGCTTCCCCGAAAAAGATCAGGAACACCATGCGGAAGGTGTAGATCGAGGTCAGGAGCGCGCCTGCGACTCCGCCCAGCCAGAGCCAGACGCTGCCTTTTTCCGACGACCACGCGTACCACAGGATCGCGTCCTTGCTGTAGAAGCCGCTGGTGATCAAGGGGAGCGCTGCCAGCGAGGCGGCTCCTGCCAGAAATGTCCAGAACGTCACCGGGAGTTGTGTGCGGAGCCCTCCCAATCTGAACATGTTCTGCTCGTGGTGCGTGCTCATGATGATAGCTCCGGCCCCGAGGAACAGCAGCGACTTGAAGAACGCATGGATGGCAAAGTGAAACATCGCAGCCGACCACGCGCCGACACCCAGGGCAAGGAACATGTACCCGATCTGGCTTATGGTCGAGTACGCGAGTACCCGCTTCAGATCTTGTTGTGCGAGCGCGCTGAAGCCGGCCACGAGTAGGGTGGCGACTCCTATGACCGCCACCGCGGCCTGAACGGCAGGAGCGAGGGCGAACAACTCATGGGTTCGGGCAATCAGGTACACTCCCGCGGTCACCATGGTCGCTGCGTGAATGAGCGCGCTGACCGGCGTAGGGCCTGCCATTGCATCCGGGAGCCAGGTCTGGAGCGGGAGCTGGGCCGATTTCCCCAGGGCTCCGCACAGGAGCAACGCGGCTGCAACGGTCGCCATGACCGAGCCGACCGGCCAGTCGCGAACGGCCCGGACCATCAACTCGTGGATCTCCAACGTTCCCAGCGAGTTATACAAAAGGAACAGACCGACGATCATGCCGGTGTCACCGATCCGCGTCATGACAAAGGCCTTCATCGCGGCCCGCGCGTTGACCGGATCCTTGTACCAGAAGCCGATTAACAGGTAGCTGCAGAGACCGACCCCTTCCCAGCCAAGGTACAGGAGCATCAAGTTGTCCGCGAGCACCAGCACGAGCATCGCCGTGACGAAGAGGTTCATGTACGCGAAGTACCGGTGGTACGCGTCATCGTCGGCCATGAATTCCACCGAGTAGAGGTGAATCAAGAACCCGACGACCGTAACCACCAGCACCATGAGGAGCGAGAGCGAGTCCAGGCAGAAAGAAGTGCTCGGGGAAAAGCCCTCGAAGCTCATCCACGTCCACACCGTGCGGGTAAACGATGTTTTGACGAGCGGCGAGGAGATGAATTCGATACCGATGAGGCATGCCACCACCGCTGAGAAGCCCACCGAACCTGCGCCTAGCACGGCCACGACAATGCGCGGCAGCCGCGACCCAGCGAGGATCAGCACGAGGAAGCCGGCAAACGGGAGTGCAGGTATCAACCACAACAGATCGATCATCTCAGCCTCGCATCCGGTCGGCCGCGTCCATGTCAACCGTTCTGAAGCCGCGGTAAAACTGCAGCACCAGGGCCAGGCCCACGGCAACCTCGGCCGCGGCCACGGTCAGAATGAAGATGAACATCACCTGACCGTCGGGCTGTGCCCAGCGGGACCCGGCCGCCACAAAGGCCAGTGCCGCGGCATTCAGCATGATCTCTACGCACATGAGCATGAACACGATGTTGCGGCGCACGAGGACTCCCAGGAATCCCAGACCGAAGAGTATCCCGGCCAGCAACAGCCCATGTTCCATCGGCACCGAAGCCATTATGGTGCGTCTCCTTCTCGTGCCGCGGAACGCTCGTCGCGGCGCCCGAGGTGATACGTTCCCACAAGCCCCGCGAGCAGCAAGAGCGAAGCCAGCTCCACGCCGAGCAGATACGGCCCGAAGAGGGCGATCCCCACTGCTTTGGGCGTGACCTCCACTGCGGCGAATACAGCTCCTTTGTGCAGCGTCAAGGCATAGATCAGTTCGCAGACGAGCGCTGCGGATAGAATCGCGGGACCGATCCAGGCCTTCGGGTTCAACCACTCGCGTTCCTGCGTCTGCGTCTGAATCCCGAGGTTGAGCATCATGATGACAAAAATGAAGAGCACCATGATCGCGCCTGCGTAAATGATCACTTCCAGGGCAGCAGCAAAGGGCGCTCCCAGAGCAAAGAAGATCAATGCGACGGCGAAGAGCGAAACGATGAGGTACAGCAGCGCATGCACTGCATTGGATCGGGTGATCACCATGAGCGTGGAAACAATTGCCACCGCGCCGGAAAGATAGAAAACAACGTCCATTACGCGGACCTCTTTCTCACTCTCGGTTAGTACACCATTTCATCAATACGGAATCCGTCCAGGCATCCCTGATCTTGGCTGTTCAGTGGGGTCGGCATCTTGCCGGTCCTTTCTTCATGGACAGGCAAGATGCCGGCCCCACCAAAGCTACCGATACCGAACTTGCCCTGTGGAGCACTCAGGGCATCAGATCACGAACATCCGTCGGCGGTTCCTCGTTCTCGGACTCTCCTTTGTCCTTACCTCCGACAGTCACCCCGGCAACTCGATAGAAGTTGTAGCCCGGATATTTGCCCGGGCCGCTGATAAGCAGATCTTCCTTCTCGTACACGAGATTCCGGCGATCATATTCGCACATCTCATAATCCGGCGTGAGTTGAATCGCGTACGTGGGGCAGGCCTCCTCGCAGAAGCCGCACAAGATACACCGAGAGAAATTGATGCGAAAAAACTCGGGATATCGCCGGCCGGTCTCATCTTGGGTCGCCTGAAGCGAAATGCAATCCACCGGACACGCGGCTGCGCACAGGTAGCAGGCCACGCACCGTTCCTCTCCGTCCGGGTCCCTGGCGAGTATGATACGGCCTCGCCACCTGGGCGGCACGTAGGGCTTTTCCTCGGGGTATTGTACCGTCACCCGTTTTCTGAGCGTGTGCTTGAGGAGGGTCCACATTCCCTTGAGTAAACTGAACATCCATTCCTCTCGTCAGCTCTTGGCGAGCACGATGCCGCCGGTCACCACAAGATTGAGGAGCGCGAGCGGCAACATCACCTTCCATCCGAATGCCAGAAGTTGATCGTACCGAAGCCGCGGAAACGTGCCGCGGATCAATATGAACAGACAAATAAAAAAGAACGTCTTGAGAAAGAACCACACCAGAGGCGGAAGCACCGGGCCCAGCCATCCTCCGAAAAAGAGCACCGTGGTCAGCGCGGAAACCAGGACAATCCCGAGGTACTCACCCACAAAGAACATGCCGAACTTCATACCGGAGTACTCGGTGTGGTACCCGGCAACCAGTTCCGTTTCCGCTTCCGGGAGATCGAACGGGATGCGCCTTGCCTCGGCCAGGCCTGCCACGAAGAAGATCACCAGGCCCGGGAATTGCGGCACGCAGAACCAGAGCCCTTGCTGTGCTTCGACGATGGCCCGCAGGCTGAACGATCCCGCGAGCATGACCACTCCCATCAGGGACAACCCCATGAAAACCTCGTAGCTCAGCATCTGCGCAGCGGCTCTCAGGCCACCGAGCAAGGCGTACTTGTTGTTCGAGGCCCATCCGCCAAGAGCTACGCTGTACACACCCAACGAGGACATAGCCAGCACGAACAACAATCCGATGTTGAGGTCCACTACCTGGATGTGCGGCGTGAACGGTATGACCGCGAACGACATGAGCACCGTGAACACAATAACGGCCGGAGCGATCACAAATATCGGCTTGTCCGCGAATGGAGGAATCCAATCTTCCTTGGTGAGCATTTTGATCATGTCAGCGAGGACCTGCAGAAGGCCGAACGGCCCGACACGGTTGGGGCCGTACCGGTCCTGCCACAAGCCGAGAAGTCGCCGTTCGAGCCACACCAGGCCGGCTGCCAGGGCGAGCAGCGCCACCAGCACTCCAACACAGACGACAATCGGCTCGATCACGCTGAGCATCACGTCAGTCACCAGCCTTCGCTCTTGTCACGACACCCCACGCGGGTACCTGCACGTACGGCAGGTCTCCCAGCCCAACGGACAATCCTGTAACCCCTTGCGGGAGGGAGGGAATGAGCCTCACGGGGAGCACGAGTACGACATCCGCGACCGTCAATCGGACATTCCGGCCCTCGTCCACCCCGATACTCTCCGCATCGTCAGGACTGAGGCCGAGGTAAGGTCCGGGGGACCGTTCCGCGATGCCTGGACTCACTGCGCTCAGCTCTTCCGAGCCGAACACGTGGTACAACGGGACGATCAGCCGTTCTCCTGCTCTGGGGCTGAATGCTTCCGGTACGGACTCAGGGTACGTTGCCTCGCGGTCCGGCGCAGGCTCGAGGACGCGGATCCCCGGGTCGCCGCCCCTGAGAGGCCCTCCGACCTCACTCTGGAACTTGTTCAAGGCCTGGACCGAATTCCAGCCCGGTGCCCAATAGCGGTCGAGCAGCGCGTTGGGGGGGTGGCCGTGGAATCCTTCCATGGAAAAGGCGAGGGCCGAATCCGCGTCGCGCGCTGGAGCGGGCTCGTGCACGCTCACCTGGGCAGTCATGGCGGTCCGGCCGCTGTACCGGTGCGGCTGTCGCGGGATCTTGAGCCCAGCCACACGGAAATCGGCCGGTGGAGCCACTTGCCCCAGAGGTTTCAACGCGTCGATACTCTCGGCTATGCTCCGGCACACGTCGTCAGGGGTCGTCCAAAGCGGGAGATCGGTCTTGCCCGCTGCTTGCATCAGTTCGTAGAGCCATCGCCAGCTCTCCCGGATTTCATCGGTCGCGGGAAAGACCCTATAGGATCGTTGAGCGCGGCCTTCAGCGTTTATGAAGGTCCCGTCGGCCTCCGCGAACGTCGCGGCCGGGAGCAGAAGGTCCGCATGGCTGGCGGTCTGATTGAACAGGTGGTCGATGGCGATCACGTGGGTGGCGGCCTTGAAGAACTCAGCCACTAGCTTAGCGTCCGCTCGACGGAAGAGGTCGTTCTCCAGGATCACCACCGTGTCTGCGGCTCCGGAAGTGACCTCCTTGAACGCGGCTTCCAGATGGCCTCCACCGATCAAACCCACCCCGAGGGTGTTGCACTCAGGGACGCAGAGCGAAAGCCCGGCAGTCTTCCCCACACGATGGAGCGCGGCTGCGACCTGCGCGGCCGCGATGATGACCGCCTCGCTGCCGCAACCGGTCCCCGATACGACGAGCGGGCGCTCCGCGGCTTTCAGTGCTCCTGCGATGCAAGCCGCGAGGACGTGCTCCTCTGAAGTCGATCCCTCAACCGGCGGCGCTGCAGGGTCGAGCTCGTGGGCGACCGCGTATCCGAGTCGGGCGATCTCATCGGGAGTTCCGTTGAAGGTCGCTGCGCTGATATCGTCCAGCCTCGTGGCCGCAACGGTCGCGAGAAAGAGCGGGCTCTTCGCCTCCTGGGAAACCTTGCGTACTGCCCGATCGTTCCACAGGGGAATGCAGTGTTTGTCAGCGATCTTCAGCGACCTCCGGCGCACAGATTGGCGCAGTGACAGTGCCAGCCGCGGCGAAGTGTTGGGGACATCCTCTCCCAGGACCAGCACCGCATCGCAAAGTTCCACTTCACGCAGTGATACAGAGACCGCAGGTCCGCAGGTGAGCGTCTCCAGCACCAGAGAGACCAGAGCCGATTCACTCTCGGGCATGCCGGTGTAGAACCGATCCGGCCCCACAAGAGATCTGAGGGCAAAGTTCGCTTCCAGGGAAGCACGAGGCGACCCGATGCCGATCGGTCGTTTGCCATTGGCCAGGATCCCCTCCAGAGACGCAACCACAGCCTCCTTCGACGAAGGCTCCAGTTCCGCGGAACGGTCGCTGGTGCCGGGTCTGAGGTGCGCGCGGCGAATCCTGCGGTCGCTGTTGACGAACTCGTATCCAAACCTGCCGCGATCGCAGAGAAAATAGCCGTTCACCTCGTGGTTGTACCGGTTGAGTATTCTCCTCAGCTTGCCGTACCGCTCACCCGGGATCGTGTTGCACCCCGCACCGCAATGGACGCAAACCGACGGAGCGGTTTGGAGATCCCATTTTCGGGTAAAGTGCTTACGCAGGGTCTTGTCGGTGAAGACCCCGGTCGGGCATATCTCCACCAGATTGCCGCTGAACTCGCTTTCCAGCGTGCCGTCCTCGAACCTCCCGTAATAGAGGTGGTTGTGGATGCCTGATACGTCCAGATCACGGCCGCCCGCGTACTTGCGGTAAAACCGCACACAGCGGTAGCATTGGATGCACCGGTTCATCTCGTGATAGATGAACGGGCCCAGCTCCTGATTGCGGAACGTGCGCTTCCTCATGCGAGTCCTGCGGTAATTGTGGCCGGTCATGACCGTCATGTCCTGGAGATGGCACTCGCCCCCTTCGTCGCACACGGGACAATCGTGCGGATGGTGGAGCATGAGCCATTCTATGACACTGGCACGGAACTCGAGAACTTCAGGATCCTTGACGGAAATCCTCATGCCGTCGCACACAGCGGTCATACAGGACATCACGATGTGCCCGCGGGTGTCCTCCTCGTTCCTGAAGTTCTTCACCGCACACAGCCTGCACGAACCAACGGAGTGGAGCGCTGGGTGCCAGCAGAAATACGGTATGTCGAATCCCAACGACAGACAGGCCGAGAGGAGGTTGTCACCCTCTTGGACCTCGTACGGCTTGTTGTCGATGTGTATGGTCGCCACAATCATCTCCAGGGGCAGCGTTTGTCTCTGATATGCCGTTCGAAGTCGTCCCGGAAATACCTCAAGGCGCTCTTGAGCGGTTCCATGGCTCCGGGAGCGAGGGCACAGTAGGTGCGACCGATCCAGAGCATCCGCGTGTGGGCTTCGAGGATTTCAAGGTCACCGGGTTGGCCGCGACCCTCTTCGATGTCTTTGAGAATATTGGCTATCCAGGGCAATCCCTCACGACACGGGGTGCACCAGCCGCAAGATTCCCGCGCGAAGAACGTCTCGAGGTTGTGGAGCATCCCCACCGGACACGTGCGGTCGTCCAGAACGATCAGGCTTCCCGTACCGAGGCGGCTCCCCACCTGGGCAAGCGAGTCGAAACACATCGACACGTCCAGGTGCTCCTCCCCGAAGAACTCGGTTGACGCCCCACCAGGCAAGACGCCTCGAAACTTCACTCCGTCACGCATACCGCCCGCGTGCTGTTCGAGTATCTCGCGGAGCGGTGTACCCATCGGGAGCTCCCACGCGCCTGGTCTCTTGACCTTGCCGCTGACCCCGTAGATCTTCGTCCCGCCGTCCTCGCAGACGCTCAGGCCCTGAAACCACGCGGCGCCGTTCTTTACGATGTGCGGGACGTTGCACATAGTCTCGACATTGTTCATGAGGGTCGGTCGTCCCCAGAGTCCCGATTCGGTTTGCTGCGGCGGCCTGGCCACCGGAATCGCTCGTTTACCCTCCATGGAGTTCACCAGCGCCGAGCCCTCGCCGCAAATATACCGGCCCGCGCTAACATGCAAATAGAGCTCCAGGTTGAAATCGGTTCCCAGAATGTTCCGGCCCAGGTAATGGCTATCGTAGGCTTCCGCGATCGCTTTCCTCAACCTCTTCTCAGCCAGCTTGTATTCCCACCGGAGGAATATGTAGGCCACGTCAGCCTGAACCGCGAACCCGCCGATGACAATCCCTTCTATAAGCTGATGGGGATCCCCTTCCATAAGCAGGCGGTCCTTGAAGGTCCCCGGTTCCATTTCATCTGCATCGACGATGAGATACCGCGGCCGATCCTCGCCGTTGGCCGGGGGCATGAACGCCCATTTGGCCCCTGTCGGGAACCCCGCACCTCCGCGGCCTCGCAGATTGGAAGCCCTGACCTCGTCGCACACCTGTTTCGGCGACATCCCGGTGAGGACCTTCCGGAGCGCTTCGTACCCTCCCGCCTTTTCGTACTCTTTCACGTCGAAAGGGCCGTCGGGTCGAAAATTCCTGGTGAGAGGCCGCTCCATCTGTTTGCTCCTACGGGTACTGTGCGAGGATCGCGTCGAGCTTCTGCTCGTCCAACTCCTCGTGCAGGTCCGCATCGATCATAAGAGCCGGTGCTGTGTGGCAGCTCCCCAGGCACTGAATGGGGAGCAGGGTGAAGCGGCCGTCCGCGGTCGTCTCACCCATACCGATGCCCAGACGCCTGGTGAGGTGCGCCACGAGGCTCTCGTACCCCATGATCCAGCAACTGACGCTGTCGCACACGAGGATCACGTGGCGTCCCACCGGCTTGCGGTACAGATGGTTGTAAAAGGTGGCCGCGCCGTCCAGTTCCGCGGGGTCCACATCAAGCAAACCCGCCACTTCTCGGAGCATCTCGTCCGAGATCCAGCCGTAATGGTTCCGGACAATGTGTAGGGCCTCGACAGCGACGGCCTCCGGGTGATCCCTGTCAACCCGTGACCTTATTTCCTGCTTGACGAGATCGCTCAGCATCACTCTATCTGCCTCGGTGCCTGATAAGAGGCACGACTAAGTACGCCATTTCGCAAGTACGGTGTCTCTCTTGGAACCCCTGCTCTTGGCCGTTAGTGGGGCCGGCATCTTGCCGGTCCTTTAAGAAATGACAGGCAAGATGCCGGTCCCGCCATGCTCCCCGAAATGCGTCACCGCATTTGCGTCCTGTAGTACCAAGTACCCCTCTTCGCTCTGCGGCGTAACCGTCCTATCGGTCCACATCTGCCATCACGTAGTCGATACTCCCCAGGAAAGCCACGAGATCGGCCACGGGCAGGCCTTTGACGACCACCGGTATCATCTGCAGGTGCGGAAACGATGGCGTCCGAATGCGACACCGATAGGCCGACGAATTCCCGTCGCTGACGAGATAGTACCCGTTATTCCCCTTGGTCGCCTCGATACCGCAGAAAGCCTCGCCGGGAGGGATCACGGGGCCCCAGCTCACCGCGAGGAAGTGCGTGATCAGCGTTTCAATGTCCTGCATCGTACGGTCCTTCCGCGGCGGGACTGCCAGCGGGTGATCGGCCTTGTACGGCCCTTCGGGCATGTTGTTTAGACACTGCTCGATGATCCGAAGGCTCTGTCGCATCTCCTCGACCCGGACTGCGCATCGGTCGTAACAATCGCCGTTGTTTCCGATCGGGATGTCGAACTCCAGTTGATCGTATCCCGAATAGGGACGCTTCTTGCGAAAGTCCCATTCCAGGCCGGTCGCACGGAGGCCGGGACCCGTGACTCCCCATTCGATCGCCTCGTCCACCGTGTAACGCGCGACCCCCTGGGTTCGGGCCTTGAAGATTCGGTTCCCCATGACCAGGTCGTCGTATTCCTTCAGCCGTGGCTCCATGTAGCTCAGGAACTCTCTGACCAGTCCATCCCACCCTTTCGGGAGATCCTGCGCGACACCGCCGATGCGAAACCACATCGGATGCATCCGGCCGCCGCACACCGCCTCGATGATGTCAAAGACGCGCTCCCGATCGTTGAACATGAAGAAGACGGGAGACATGGCGCCCAGATCCTGGGCAAAAGTGCCGTAAAACACCAGGTGGCTCGCGATGCGGAAAAATTCGGACAGCATGATGCGAATTACCTTCACCCGATCCGGCACGTCGATCCCCGCGAGCTTCTCGACGGTCAGCACGTACGGGAGGTTGTTCATCACGCCGCCGAGGTAATCGATCCGGTCGGTGTAGGGGATGAAGGTGTGCCAGGACTGGCGTTCTGCCATCTTTTCCGCACCGCGGTGGTGGTACCCAATGTCGAGCGCGACGTCTCGGA
>JACRDG010000097.1 GCA_016218715.1 Desulfomonile tiedjei
AGGAAAGCCGGAAAACCCAGGAAGTTAGAAGTTTTTGGAGAGGGGTCTGGGGAGGAACCTTTTTTCAAAAAGGTTCTCCCCAGTTTCTTTCACTTGCCGGCGAACTGGGATCAGGGGTGTCTAGGCTCAGTCGTTCGCCGCGCGGTCGATTTTCTCGGCAGAATCGGCACAGAACCGGGCACCGTCCGGATTCTGGCGTCGCAGCAGCGTCTGAAGATCCCGTGCGCTCGATTCCGATCGTCGATCGATCAGCTCGCCCATGGGATAGCTGCCGAGGATCTTGAGTTTCTTCGCGGACGCACGCAGCGCGTCAAGCGCTTCCTCGATCCTGGTATCCGCAAGATGGCCTTCGAAATCGCAGAAGAAGACGTATTCCCAGGGCCGCTCTTTGGATGGCCGGGATTCGATCCGCGTCAGGTTGATGCCTCGTTCCGCGAACGGGGTCAGGGCCTCTCGGAGTGCGCCGGGATCGTGAAGCGTCGCGAAGAGAATAGATGTCTTATCACGTTCGGTGGGGCGGTTGTCAACGGTTCCGAGCACGAGGAACCGCGTCTGATTCATCGCGGAATCCTGAATATCGCGGGCAAGGACATTCAGCTGGTAGATTTCCGCTAGCAATTCGCTCCCGATGGCTGCGGTGCGCTCTTCTTCGGCAGACCGCCGGGCCGCGGCCGAGGTACTGGAGACCGGCATCATGACTCTTCCGGGGAGCTTGTCCGTCAACCATCCAAGGCACTGCGCCAAGGCCTGCGGGTGTGAAAAGACCGTTTCGATCCGCGAGAAATCCTTCTCGGCGGACATCAGGGCATGAGATATGCGAGACAGGATCTCACCACAGATCTTGAGTTCCGACCCGGCCAACTGGTCCAACGTCAGACCGACCGAACCTTCATTCGAGTTCTCGACCGGCACCACGCCGAAATCCGCGAGGCCTCGCTCGACCTCTCGGAAGACATCTGCAATGGAATCTTTCGGGACGAACTGGCACGATCGTCCGAAGAACTCCATGGCAGCGAGGTGCGTAAAGGTGGCTTCAGGTCCAAGATACGCGATCTGCGTCGGCGCCTGGAGCGCACGGCACGCGGAAATGATCTCGGTGAAGACGTTTTGCACCGCGGGGTCGGGCAATGGCCCGCGATTACGGGCCACCAGGGCTTCGATGACTTCCCGTTCCCTGCATGCGTCGAATGCAGGGACTCCCCGCTCTTGTTTCAGCCGGCCGATGCGGAGCGCACAGTCAGCCCGCTGGTTCAAGATACGGATAAGATCATCGTCGATTCGGTCGATCTCTTCTCGGAGACGCATAAGATCTTTCTCTTCCATGGCTCGTCCTTCTCGGTTCACGCTGGTTTCAGCGGCTGCTGGGTGATCTGACTTCGCGGTCGAACACCGGCGCCATGGACCGTAGATCGTCCATCAATTCGCCGAAAAGCGCGGGACCAAGAGACTGCGCTCCGTCACACAGGGCTTTTTCCGGGTCAACGTGCACCTCCACCATGATCCCGTCAGCCCCCACTGCCAGGGCGGCTCTCACCATCGGCGCGACGTACCGGGAATTCCCCACCGCGTGACTCGGATCAACAATGATCGGAAGATGGGTGCGTTCCTGCAGAATCGGGATTGCGCTGAGGTCGAGCGTGTTGCGGGTTGCAGTTTCAAAGGTTCGAATCCCGCGTTCGCAGAGGATCACCTGTTCGTTTCCCGCGGCAAGGATGTACTCCGCAGCGAGAAGGAACTCATCGAGCGTGGTCATCAGGCCCCGCTTCAACAGAATCGGTTTGTTGACCGATCCGAGCTTTCTGAGCAGCGAAAAGTTCTGGCTGTTTCTCGTGCCCACTTGCAGGACATCCGCGTACGCGGCCACCATGCTTATGTCTTCGGAATCCATGACTTCCGTGACCACCGGCAGGCCCGTGGCCGCGCGTGCGGCCGCCAGCAGCTTGAGACCGTGTTCTTGCAGCCCCTGCCAACTGTACGGTGAGGTCCTCGGCTTGAACGCGCCGCCCCGGAGAAAGCTCGCACCAGCCTGCTTCACCACCTGTGCGGTGGCGATGATCTGCTCTTCGCTCTCCACCGAACACGGTCCCGCGATCACGGCGAATCTGTGTCCGCCGATCAGCGCATCTCCAACGCGGACGACCGTGGAACTCGACCTCGTCATCCGGCTGGCAAGGCGGTACGCCGGGAATCGGCGCTCCTCAAGGGGGACATCGACGATACTCGGCGCCGTTCGCTGGGCCGGAATGACTTCACAATTGGCGTTCATGACATGCTCCTTTCTGTGGAACGAATGAGGCCATGGGTTGCGCCCATGGCCTCATTCGAAAACAAAAAGGGCCATGGGGACGTCCCGGCGTCTGCCCGTGGCCCGTTTTGGAGTTCAGATTGTATTGGCTACGCTTGGTCCTCCTCGGGCGCACAGGCAGACGCGAAGTAAAAATAATAGTAGCTAAAATACCTTGCGTTCATGTCCCTGTGTTCCGATGTGACGTTCATAACGTGCATTCCTTCCATAGCCGAAAGATACTTTTACCGCGGCCCAAAGAAGGTGTCAACCAAAATCGACCGATTGCGACTGCGAGGGGCTTCAGCAGACGATTTAGGACGACTGTTCCGCCCGCGGTTCACGCCGGCTGGTCGGACTTCCGCGCAAACCAGATGAGCGCGAGTGCGTAGGATTCAGCCCCGAATCCCGAGATGGACCCAGCGGAGACGCCTGCAAGGAGCGAAGTCTTGCGAAATACCTCTCTCGCGAGAGGGTTGCTCAGATGCACTTCCACCACAGGAACGGAGATGCCGGATACCGCGTCCCGTATCGCGACGCTCGTGTGAGTGTACGCCCCGGCGTTGAGGATGACCCCCTGGCAGCTCGCGTCGGCCTCCTGGAGTGCATCGACCAGTTCTCCTTCCCGGTTCGATTGAACGCACACGATCTCGAGGCCCAACTCCGCGCCGAGCACCTTCAGCGATTCCTCGATCTCGCTCAGCGTCTGCTTGCCGTAAATCGCGGGCTCTCGACGGCCCAGCAGATTCAGGTTCGGTCCATTCATCACCATGATCTTCATGGGACACCTTTCGAGCAGGAAATGTGCTGGAGCAGCGCGTCCGCGAGGACGAGCGCGGCCATGGCCTCGGCCACCACCGCGATTCGCGGGCACAGGCAAGGATCGTGGCGCCCCTTGATCTCGATGGTCCTGTCCTGGCCGTAAATATCCACCGTCTTCTGGGGCTTGGCGATCGATGCAGTGGGTTTCACCGCGAGGCGCATGACGATCGGCTGGCCCGTCGATATTCCGCCAAGGATACCGCCGGCATTGTTGGAGAGGAACCCCTGTGAGGAGATTGGATCGTTGGCTTCGGACCCCTGCATCTGAGTGACAGCGAAGCCCGCGCCGAATTCGATCCCCTTCACCGCGCCGATAGAAAGCATGGCCCCAGCGAGAACTCCATCGAGCTTGTGAAAGACCGGATCGCCCAATCCCGCGGGGACACCATCTGTCACAACCTCGACAACTCCTCCGATGGAATCATTCTCGGAACGAACCCGATCTACCAGAGCGGCCATCTCTTCGGCCCGGTCGGGGTCCGCGCATCTGAGTGGATTCGTCTCCGCGAAGTCGGTATCGACACGATTTGCTTGCACGTGGCCGATGGCGACGGTGTACGCTCGGATGCTCGTTCTGTGGAGCCCCAGCAGTGCTTTAGCAACCGCTCCGGCAGCCACTCGCCCCACCGTTTCTCGACCCGACGCCCTGCCGCCGCCTGACTGAGGCGGCAAACCGTACTTCTTCAGGTACGTGTAATCCGCGTGGCCCGGACGGATCAGCTCGCGTATCGCCTGGTAATCCGACGACCTCGCATCTTTGTTCCGGACGAGCAAGGCAATAGGCGACCCTAGTGTCTTTTCCTGAGAAACGCCCGACAGAATTTCCACCTGATCCAGCTCCTGTCGCGGGGAAACAAAACGCGAAGTGCCGGGTCGGCGACGGTCCAGCTCCCGCTGGATGACAGAAGCATCAAGAGGGATTCCAGGCGGCACCGCGTCGATCACCACCCCTACCGCGGGGCCGTGCGACTCGCCAAAGGTAACCACCTGAAACGAGCGCCCAAACACGCTACCCATCCTTCTTCTCCTCCAGCAATTTCAGCACTTTGGCCACTTCTTTCCGGGAGACGTCGTTCACGCAGACCGCCTCCCCGACAGCCTTGAGAAGCACAAAGACCATTCGCCCGCCTCTGATTTTCTTGTCATGGGTCATGATTTCCCAGGCCTCGTCGAGGTTCGGCCATTCCAGCCGGTACGGTGATATGGCCCGCAGAGTGGCATGGATCTTTTCCGCGTCCTCGTCGCCGATCAAACCGCGCGACTGGGACAACTCCACCGCAACTCGCATGCCGAGCGCCACCGCCTGCCCATGGCTGACCTTGAACTTGTGCGCGCCCTCGACTCCATGCCCGAACGTATGGCCCAGATTGAGGATTCGACGCAGCCCGCTCTCACGAAAGTCCTTCGCGACCACTTCCGCCTTTGTCCGTGCGGACATGCCCACCACTTCGGCCAACAGGGGCAAATCGCCGGAGAGCAGCGGCTTGTATTCCCGTTGCACCAACAGAGCCAATTCGGGACATGCGACCAGCCCTGTTTTGTACGACTCGACCAATCCTTCGCTGATCTGGCGCCTGCCGAGGGTTCGCAATGCGCCAACATCCAGGAGCACCGCTTCCGGGACGGTGAAACTCCCCACGCTGTTCTTGGCTTGACCGATGTTCACCGCGGCCTTTCCTCCGATGGCTGCGTCCACACACCCGAGGAGCGTCGTGGAGACAAGGCAGAGCCCCATACCGCGCTTGTACGTGCTCGCGACGAATGCACCCAGATCGGTGATCACTCCGCCACCAAGCGCTACCAGCAGGTCGTCCCGGTCAAATTTGTGGGCGAGGAGTCGCTCGTAAATCCGTTGCGCGGTATCGAGGCTCTTGGATCGCTCACCCGACGGGACCACGATCGCCAGCGCCGCTTTCAAGTGGGGTTGGAATCTCTCCAGATGCAGTTGTGCGACTCTCCGTTCGGTCAGAAGCGCGACGCGACGGTCGCGAATCAATTCACCAAGCACTGTGGGAGCCGAATAGGTTATCCTGACCTGAGACCGGTCTCCGCCCATCTCTGCTGAAAACGACTGATCTCGATACAGGTGGCGGATTATTTCTTGCGCGATCTCTCCCGGCTTCCTTCCATCGACCGTAACCGCTAGATCCGATTCTTCGTACAGGTTTCCGCGCCGCTGATATAGGCTTTGGATAAATTGACTTTCTTTCCAAAGGGGACGAGCTTTTCTTTCCGTCGCGCCCAGGCGTTTTATGCAGGAAGCGAGATCCGACTGAAGGTGAACCACGGTGCCTGACCCACGCATAAGCCACCGATTTTCCTTCTTCTCAGGCACACCACCACCGGTGGCCACCACCTGTCTCCTGCCTCGAGACACAGTCAGGAGCAACTGATGCTCGCGGGCTCGGAAATACTCTTCGCCGGCTGTGGCAAAAACCTCCGCTATGGGCTTACCAAGCCGCTTCTCCAGGACCGCATCCATGTCGACAAACGTCCGATTGAGCCCCTGAGCGAGCATCTTTCCAACGGTGGTCTTGCCGGAGCCCATAAAGCCGACGAGGTAGATATTCTGCTTCATGCGCCTTCCCCGAGGGCGTCGACGAATTCCCCCACTTCCACATCGACTCCGGTCCACAGCAGGAAACTCCGGCGGGCTTGATACGCGAGCATCGGCAAGCCATCCATGAAATCAGCGTGCACCCTCTTGGCGAGTCGCTTCCAGAAGTTGTATTTACGGCCGTAGTTGAGGTCCACCACGAGACGGCACCCTTCGACTCGCAGGTGTGACACCAGGTCCGCGGCCTCAGGAGACTCCCCCCGGTTAGAGACCGATGTTGCGTTGACCACCAGGTCCACGGAAAAGGCCTCCCGACGGAGAGCATCGAGCGGAACCGGCTCCCCTCCGACACGGCGTGTCAGTTCTTGTGTTTTGCGAGGATCGCGACCCGCCACCAGAACGTTTGCCCGGCACATCTTGCTCAGCCCATATACCACGCCTCTGGCAGCTCCGCCTGTGCCGAAGACCAGCGCCGACGCGCCCCGCGGATCGAGGCATTGAGCATCGAGCGCATCGACGAAACCGCCGCAATCGGTGTTGTGACCTTCCAATATCCCGTTCCGGAGAACGATCGTGTTCACCGCGCCGATTTCCTTCGCATCCGCGGACAGGGTGTCGAGAAACGGCACCACGGTCTCTTTGTACGGCACGGTCACGTTCGCTCCCGCAATGTTGAGCGCCCGAAGCCCGCGCACCGCGTCCCCCACCCGGTCGGCCTCGACCATGAAGGGAACGTACACGCCAGGGATGCCGACCCGAGCGAGCACGGTGGTATGCATCACGGGCGACTTCGAACGGAAGGCCCGCTCATCGCTGAGAATACAAAAAACCTTCATCGCGTCAGCTCCCAAAGGGTATCGTGAAACCCCGGGTATGATATCGCCGTGGATTCTTCTCCTTCGATAACCGGATCCGCGCCAACCATCAGAGCGGCCAGTCTCAGAGTCATGGCGATACGATGGTCCGAGTAGGACTGCAGCAATTCAGGAGCCTTCAGCGTACTCGGCCCCTCGACGATCAGGACATCACCATCGACGGTGATTCGTGCACCCATAAGCCCAAGCTGGCTTGCGACCGCGGCGAGCCGATCCGACTCCTTCAGTCTCAGTTCGCCAACCCCTTCCAGGACCGTGGTCCCGCGGGACTGCGTAGCCACGAGTGCCAGGATGGGAACCTCGTCAACCAGTGCGGGTATTTCTCCCGGGCTCACCCGGCAGGCTGCCAGGTTTGGGGTGAACCGCACGGTGACGGAGCCTCGAGGCTCGGGCTCTGTTCCCTGAAGTTGCACCTCTATCTGCGCTCCCATACGCTTCAGCACTTCGAGGAAGCCTGTTCTCGTGGGATTCAGGAGCATCTGTTCGGCCGTCACTTCACTGCCCGGGATTATGGCTGCCGCGCAGAGAAAAAAGGCTGCCGAAGAGGCATCACCGGGCACGTACAGGCTTGGGGGAAGCGACAGAGCTGAGTTCTCGACCAGCAATCGGCCCGACACGTGGGAAATCCGCGCACCCCAGGACTGCAGGAGCCTTTCCGTGTGATCGCGGCTGGCACTCGGTTCGCGCACCGATGTGACACCAGCCCCTTGAATGCCCGCCAGGAGTACCGCGCTCTTGAGCTGTGCGCTGGCAACCGGGAGATCGTACTCGATCCCTTGCAGCGCGCCGCCACTCACAGTCACCGGCAACCGGCCCTCCGTGCAGTCAATCACCGCTCCCATGGCCCTCAAGGGGATGGCCACCCGCTCCATCGGGCGCTTGCGGAGAGAAGCGTCACCGTCGAGCACAAAATCGCCCTGGCGACCTGCCAGGATGCCCATGAGAAGTCTCGTGGTGGTTCCGGAGTTGCCGCAATCTATCCGCGCGCTCTTGCTGATGTTGCCTGCCGCACCGTTCACCGTGAGACCGTTCTCATCCACCCGCGCGCCCACGCCGATCAGCTTCACCGCGTCCAGACTCGATCCCACGTCCGCGCACGGGGAGAAATTGGTCACGCTGCATTCACCCGACGCCAGGAGTGCCATCAACGCTATGCGATGCGAGATGGACTTGTCCCCCGGGGGATGAAACGCTCCCTTCAGGGACACAGGACACCTCCACTATTGTACGCATCGCACACCGCTTCCCTCACCGACCCCACGAGGCGCATCAGATCGCGAAACGCTTCGAGCGTCATGCTCTGCCTCCCGTCTGAAAGCGCATAATCCGGGTCAGGATGGACTTCGATCATGAGGCCGTCCGCTCCCGCTGCTATGGCAGCCAGTGCCACCGCAGGGACCAGTTCCCGCTTTCCGACCGCGTGGCTCGGGTCCACGATGACCGGCAAGTGGGAGAGTTGCTTGAGAAGCGGCACGGCTGAAATGTCCAGAGTATTACGGGTCTCTTTTTCGAAGGTCCTAATGCCCCGTTCACAGAGAATGACCTGAGAGTTCCCTTTGGCGAGGATGTATTCCGCTGAGAGGAGCAGTTCTTTCACCGTGGCCATGAGCCCGCGCTTGAGGAGCACCGGCTTGTCCAGTTCACCCACGGCTTCCAGCAGCGCGAAGTTCTGCATGTTCCGTGCGCCGATCTGGAGAATGCCCGCATATTCCGCTACAAGCGGGAGATCCCGTCGGGTGATGACTTCGGTCACGACCGGAAGCCCGGTCAGGCGGGATGCTTCCGCCAGGTACTTGAGCCCTTCTTCCCCGAGTCCTCGGAAGGAATAGGGCGAGGTTCGCGGCTTGAACGCTCCGCCCCTGAGGAAGGTGGCACCGGCCTCTTTGACCGACGCAGCGATCTCGAGAATGTTTTCCAGCGACTCCACCGCGCACGGGCCTGCTATGACCGCTTGTTCCCGGCCGCCGATGACCTGACCGGCCACATTGATCGTCGTGCGTTCCGGTCGAAAACTCCGTGAGACCAGCTTCCACGAGGTTCCAAACATTTCGACGGCATCCACCCCCTCCATTTCGGAGACGGCCCTGGTGAGCTGGTCAAAGAGCTTCTTGTCCAGATCCTCCACCACCCCCACGATGACCCTGGGAGCGGGAGATATGATTCGGGGGTTGAGATCGTACTGGCGAATCACGGCCAGGACCTCTCCCACCTGCCTTTTCGGGCAATTCTCCTTCATCACGATGACCATATGCAGTACCCCCGAGCTTTCCCAAGCGACCGATTTTCTCTATCCATCACGCTGCTGACCGCATCTCCACGTAGTGATCGATGAAGTTCCGGAAGATCATCATCCCTTGCGGCGTTGCGATGGATTCGGGATGGAATTGTACTCCCTCGATCTTGAGCCCGGGACACCGCAAGCCCATCACCTCGCCCGCCATGGTGTACGCCGAAACCTCCAGTGCCGGAGTGATCGTCTCTTCGGCCGCTATCAGCGAGTGATACCGCGTCGCGCGGAACGGATTCCGGACACCGGCAAATATCGTTCGCCCGTCGTGGAACACCTCCGAGGTCATGCCGTGCACGAGCCGTTCCGCACGCACCACTTTGGCCCCGAAAACCTCCGCGATGCACTGGTGTCCGAGACAGATCCCCAGCATGGGAATTCGCCCCGCAAATCGCTCGATGATCGCGCAACTGTTTCCCGCGTCCCGAGGTCCACCCGGGCCCGGCGAAATCACGATCGCTTCAGGCCTCATGGATTCCACCTCTGCCGGACCGATCAGGTCCGAGCGAACCACGTTCAACTCCTTGCCCAAACATCCGAGTGCATGGGCTATGTTGTAAGTGAACGAATCGTAATTGTCGAGCAATAGAATCATGGTTCTCACTCCTCTTTCTCTCGGGCCCCGTTCTCTGAGAGGCCTGTCAGTTTGTCACGTTGCCGCCGTTCGGCCTATACAGGGCAGCACTCAGTGAAGCGGCCAACCGGCCCGCGGCCAGCACCGCGTCACCAGGTTCCTGCCGGGATTGCACTTCTCGAATCAACGCACTCCCCACGATAACGCCGTCGGCGGCTTCGGACAGCGTGCGTGCATGCTCGGGAGTCGAGACCCCGAACCCCACGGCGACGGGTACCCGGGAAAGCCTGCGAACCTGTCCCATATGTGCGAGCACCTCGTTGGATACCACGAGAGCCGATCCGGTCACGCCGGTCATGGAAACGTAGTACAGGAAGCCGCTCGTCTTGGCGGCAATGCCGGCGACTCGATCGAGCGGCGTGGTCGGCGCGATCATGAAGGTCGTGTCCAACCCATGTTTTGCCGCAGCATCCAACCAGTCGTCCGCCTCTTCCGGAGGGAGGTCTGGGACGATCACGCCGGAGACTCCGGCTTTCCGAGCGCGAGCGGCGAAGGTCTCGGTGCCGGCCCGTAGGATCGGATTGAGATAGGTCATCAGAACCATCGGCGCACTCATGCGCTTTTTCGCGGCAGCTACGATTTCAAGGACCACCTCAGGGGTCACCCCGTTGTCCAGGGCTTGCTTCCCTGCACTCTGTATCGTCGGCCCATCTGCGAGCGGATCCGAAAACGGAAGGCCCACTTCGATCACGTCCGCGCCGCTCCCCGCGAGCTCCACGAGGATCTCGACACAGGTCGAGCGGTCCGGAAAACCGGCAGTCAGAAAGGGTATGAACGCGCAGCGCCCCTGCTGGTTGGCGCGGCGAATAGCTGCTTCAATTGCTGATTTCAAGGTGCCACCTCCGTTTGCTCGTCAACCTGTGCCACGTCTTTGTCTCCGCGGCCAGACAGACAGACGACAATCAGGCTGTCTTTCGACATTTGTGGCGCCAGCTGTTCCACGAAAGCCAGCGCGTGAGCGCTCTCCAGGGCCGGAATGATCCCCTCGGTTCTGGCAAGGAGATAGAAGCCCCTCAACGCCTCGCGATCGGTGGCGGTGACATAGCGCACTCGGCCGATGTCCTTGAGATGGCTGTGCTCAGGTCCGACCCCGGGATAATCGAGACCCGCGGCCACCGAATGGGCTTCGATGATCTGCCCGTCGTCGTCCTGGAGCAGATAGCTCAACGCACCGTGCAACACGCCGACGCTCCCGGCATTCAGCGTTGCCGCATGTTTGCCCGTTTCCAGTCCCAGTCCTGCGGCCTCCACGCCGATCATTTCGACGGGGTCGTCCAGGAAGGAGTGGAAGAAACCGATGGCATTGCTGCCAGCTCCGACACAGGCAACCAGCACGTCCGGCAGGCGGCCTTCGCGGTCGAGGATCTGCCTTCGGGTTTCGCTTCCGATCACGGACTGAAATTCCCTGACCATCCAGGGGTACGGATGCGGGCCCACCACTGAACCAAGGATATAGTGCGTGTCACGCACGTTGGTGACCCAGTCCCGAACGGCTTCGTTGACCGAATCCTTCAGGGAGCAGCTCCCCGAAGCCACCGGCCGCACCTCAGCGCCCAGCATCTTCATCCGGGTAACATTGAGAGCCTGCCGTTTTATGTCCAGCGTGCCCATATACACCACGCACTCCATGCCCAGCAGCGCTGCTGCCGTGGCAGCGGCCACGCCGTGCTGACCCGCGCCCGTCTCCGCGATGATGCGTTTCTTCCCCATGCGCTGGGCAAGCAGCGCCTGCCCGAGGGTGTTGTTGATCTTGTGTGCGCCGGTATGAGCCAGGTCTTCCCGCTTGAGGAATATTCGCGCTCCTCCCAAACGGCGGCTGAACCGTACAGCCTCATACAGAGGGGTCTCGCGTCCCACGTAATTCCGGAGTAGGTCGTCCAGTTCCGAGCGAAACGTGGAGTCCGCGAGAGCTCCCTCGAATGCGGCATCCAACTCGAGAAGGGCCGGAACGAGGGTCTCCGGAACGAACTTTCCTCCATAAGCGCCGAAGCGTCCGCGGACGTCAGGCCGGCCGGTCAGCGGTTTTGGCTCTTCTGATAAAGCGGGCCAACTTTTCATGGTCTTTTCTCCCAGGTTCACTTTCCACACCGCTGGAAACGTCCACCGCGTACGGATTGACGATTCTGACGGCATCGGTAACATTTTCCGGTGTGAGCCCTCCGGCGAGGATAATCGGCCGACATTTGGCAGGCCCCGTCGCAAGGCTCCAATCGAATGCCTTCCCCGTGCCGCCTCGGGCCGTCGGGCTGTACGTATCGAGGAGCAAGGTAGCAGTCGGGTACGCGTCGGTTGAAATCGCATCCGCCCCACCTACCCTCACGACTTTGATCACTCCCGTCTCCAACCGGTTTACCTCCTCCTCCGTCTCGTCACCGTGCAACTGAACGAGATGGAGGCCGCAATACTCCCTGATCTCGGCAATCCGTTCGACGGCTTCGTTCACGAAGAGGCCGACTCTCAGGACAAACGGCGGGAGCTTGCCAACAATTGACCGCGCGTGGTCCGGATTGACTCGCCTCGGGCTCTCGGCAAAGATGAATCCGAGAGCATCCGCACCGAAACTCGCAGCGGCCAGGGCATCGTCGATCGAGGTGATTCCGCATATCTTTACCCGAACCATTTCACCCTCCCGCCCGGCAGAGTGTCGCCAGAGTTGCGCCCGGATCGGGGGATTTCATCAAGGTTGTCCCGATGAGGAAAGCGTTTATCCCGGCCCTCCGGAGCCTTGCCACGTCTTCACTCCCGCGTATCCCACTCTCGGCAACGACGGTCACGCCGGAGGGGATCAGCGGCCGGAGCCGTGCGCACGTCTCCAGATCGACGTTCAAGGTGCCAAGATCTCGGTTGTTGATCCCCACTAGGGAGGGATCGAGTTTCAGAGCACTGTGCAATTCGTCTTCATCGTGGACCTCGATGAGGGGTAACATCCCGAGAGCCAGCGCCTCGTGGTACAGTTCCTCCAGCCGGAACTGGTCCAAGGCCGCGACAATGAGGAGGACTGCGTCCGCACCGGCCACCCTTGACTCATAGAGCTGCACCGGTTCCAGAATGAAGTCCTTCCGGAGGATCGGAATATGGGTTGCGTCCTTGGCGCTCTTCAAGTCTTCGAGCTTGCCGGAGAAGAAGGGGCTGTCCGTCAGCACTGACAAGCAGGCAGCTCCTGCGCTCTCGTAGCTCCGGGCAAGAACGGTCACGTCTTGAACTTCTCGGATCTTTCCTAAAGACGGCGATGACCGTTTGATTTCAGCGATAATGGGAACGCAATCGTTTGTCCGTAACGCGTGGAGAAAATCCCGGCACAAAGCGGCGGTCTCGGCAAGGCTCCGTAGCCGCGACTCACCCCCGTCAGCTTTGAGGAGGCGGATCTCCTCCCGCTTGGAGGATAGGATGTGGTCAAGGACCGTCATGGTTCTCGCCCCTCATGCCGACACGGCGCAGTTTTTCGCCGAAAGCTCGCTTGCCACGGAAACGAGCCGGTGAAGTTTCTCCTTTGCCTGGAGAGAATCTATGGACTGAGCCGCCAGGCGGACTCCTTCGGCGAGCGTCTCCACGAGATCGGCAGCCACCAGAGCCGCCGAAGAGTTGAGCAGCACCATGTCTCTCTGGGGGCCGCGTTCCCCAGAAAGCACGGACAGGGTTATGGCCGCGTTCTGCGTTGCGTCGCCCCCAAGAATGTCTTCCGGCCGCGCCCGGTTCAAGCCCACGTCTTCGGGACAGACGGTCTCGGTCTTGACCTTCCCGTTCAGCAGTCTCGTGACGGTGGTCGGGCCGGAGATACTTATCTCATCGTAACTCCCTGCGCCGTATACGACAAAGGCGCTCCGGCAACCGAGTTTGCCGAGAACTCTCGCCAGGGTCTCGGTGAGGTCCTGTCTGTACACGCCGAGCACTTGCACGGTGGCTCCGGCAGGATTCGTCAGTGGGCCCAGCACATTGAAGATCGTGCGTAGACCGATTTCCCGACGCGGCCCGATCACATGCCGCATCGCACCATGAAGCAGGGGCGCATAGAGGAAACCGATGCCTACACGGTCGATGCACTCGCCGACCTGTTGCGGTGTCAGGTCGAGCGGAACTCCGAGCGCCTCCACCACGTCCGCACTGCCGCAGCGGCTGGACACCGACCTGTTGCCGTGCTTGGCAACTTTCAACCCAGCGCCTGCGACCACGAAGGCGGTGGTGGTGGAAACGTTGAACGTTCGGGTGCCGTCACCGCCGGTGCCGCAGGTATCCACGATGGTTTCCCGGTCCACGTTGATTTCGTCCCGGTCCAGGCAGACCTCGGACTGTCCGATGGGGACCCGAATGCTCTTGCTCCTCATCACGTGCGCGGCCGCGGAAATCTCCTCGACCGACTCGCCCTTCATACGCAGTCCGATCAAAAGCGCTCCGATCTGAGCCTGAGTGGCTTTGCCCTCGGTGATTTGCTCCATGACCTCCATCATTTCCCGTTCCGGGAGGTCCTTTCCTTCCACGACGCGTGCTATGGCAGACTGAATCATTATTGTTCTCCCTTTGCCGCCGTTTCCAGCGCTGCCAGGCTCTGCCCGGCTTTGTTGTGAATCTCCTTGTATTCCATCTCGGGGATCGAATCAGCCACGATCCCCGCTCCTACCCTCACGATGAACCGGTCGCCGTGAAAAGCGACCGTCCGAATGGCGATGCAGGTGTCGGTCACGCCGTTGGGTCCGAAATAGCCGACCGCTCCTGCGTACGGTCCCCGGGAAATCCCTTCCAATTCGTCGATAATCTCCATGGCTCTTACCTTTGGGGCTCCAGAGACCGTCCCCGCAGGAAAGCAGGCGGTGAATGCATCCACCACGTCTGCATCCTTGCGGAGGACCCCTTGAACTTGTGAAACGATGTGCATGACATGACTGAAGCGCTCGACGCTGCGGAAAGGCTCCACTGTGACGGAACCGTACTCCGCGACCCGACCGACATCGTTGCGGGCCAGATCGACCAACATCAGGTGTTCCGCGGACTCCTTCTCCGAATTGAGCAGCTCCTGCTCCAGTTCTCGGTCACGCCGAGGGCTCTGCGACCGCCCGCGAGTCCCGGCAATCGGCTTGACCGTCACGATGCCGTCGTCGACTTTCACCATGGTTTCCGGGGACGCACCCAGGATCTGATACCCCCCGAAATCCAGGAAAAACATGTACGGAGACGGACTGGTGACCCTGAGACGGCGATACACCTCGAAGGGATTCAGATCCGTTTCCCCTTCAAAACTGTCGGAAAGAACCACCTGGAAGATGTCTCCCGCGCGGATGTATTCCTTCGCCTTGCGCACGGCATCGTAGAACCGCTCCCGCGGCGGTGGAGAAACCTGGACGTGCGCGGTGGGGGATGCCATGCGGAGCGGCCGATCCAGCTCGTCTTCCATCTCCCGGATCTTCGCGGAGCAACCTGCATCATCGGAATCGATGGCGACAAGGATCATCACGCGGCGCAGGTGATCGAAGACAAGGAATCGAGAGGGGAAGAGCAGCCGGGCAACTGGGAGCACGTGAGGCCGCATGGGAGGTAGTTTCTCTATGAGACCGACCGCATCGTAGCCCACGAACCCCAACAGGGACCCGACGCACGGGAGTCCGGGGAGCGCCTCGAGGCAGAGTTCCCGCAAGGTCTCTTTCATGAACGGAAAGAAACGCTCCGTCCCCTGTTCGGACCGGCCATTCCCGTTCCACGACACCAGCCGGTCTCTTCCCAATTCCATGCCGAAAATCGGGTCAAAGGCCACAATGGAGAAACGTCCGGTGATTTCGCGGGTCTCAGCACTCTCCAACAGGAATGAATCGGACCGGCCGCGCGCCAGCTTGAGGTACGCGGAAACGGGAGTCTCGGTATCAGCGAGTCTTTCTCTTCTCATCACGCGCAATGTCGTCATCTCGACCTCCAGGCAAAAAGAACGCAAAAAGCCCACCGTTGTTCGTCGGTGGGCTTTAGGATTCGGGTTATTCCTTATGTTATGACGTTATAAGCGCCTCCCACCGTCGATCGGTCGTACCACCACCACCAGCCAAGATAGGAGGTAGAATCGAACGTCAGACCGTATCGAGTGGAAACAGGCGCAGAACCTGCGTTTTGAAAGGGTAGCGGCCTTCGAAGACCGGTTTGATGTGAAATACGAGTTGCCATAGTTTGCCAGTATGATGGGAAACGAGATCGACTGTCAAGAAAAAACGCGAAAGTGGACCGCTCTAGCGGATCCGATAGGTTTCGTCGTCGTCGATCGGACTGAAGGGCGGCGGAACACCAACCGGTGTCCGGGCGCTTTTGTCGAATATTTTACGCCCCTTGCGGTACAAGCATGTCCGATAGAGGGCCTTGTCCCGATCGAGCCTCATGATGAGTCGCTGATTCGGGCACCGCCCTTTGTTTTCAACCTCGCAGTCCAGGCCGCGCCCTTTTTCCGGACAAGGCTGGGTCGCCTGCACGACGCGCCACAGTTCGCCGGGTTCGCAATATTCCTCGCAGAGTCCTGACCCGTCTGCCATGAAGCGAATACCGACCAGATTCGTGACGAGCGCGCCAGGCTGTAACCCCTTGAAAATATTGATTCTGGACTGGCAACTAGGACACAGGAAATACGATCGCCCGAGTGGAATCTCCCACTCTGCGATCGTGGATACGGTCTTGCACGTGCAGCAGGTCACATCCATGGCGATACCCTAGCACAATAGTAGAGCATTACGCCACTGATGGCAAACCCCTCGCGCAGGAGGTCGGGGGAAACTGAGACGAGAGATGATATTGTCCGAGAGGGGTTTGTCGAGTCAACCAAGGTGATCTTGCAGAGACGACGGCGTCGACGGTAGAGCGCGACGCTGCCGCCTCGGTTTGCACGTATTCGAATTGCAGCCTGTTAGTGAGACGCCCCTCCAGTGGCCATGGGGTTCTTGGCTCGGTTCGGAGAGGCTTCCACCTTTTTCAGGATCTGTTCCACGTTCGCATCAGGGAGCCACGTTACCTTACCGGTACCCACATCATACATCGCGCCCACTACTTTGATCACTCCGCCATTGACCAGATTCCGGCACACCGGGCTCTTCATGAAGAGATCTTCAATGCTCTGCCACACGTTGGCCTCGATGGCGTGAGGTACCACCGCATCGCCGTGAACCTCCGGATGATCGGCCATCGCCCGCCTGACCGCTGGTTTTATGCCCGCAATGAGCGGAGGAATATTCCGTTCCAGGGAATGTCCGTGCCCCTGGAGTTCCTGCGTGACAGCCGTAACCGCTCCGCACTGGGTATGCCCCAGGACCACGACGACCGGGGTATTCACATGCGCAACACCGTATTCGATCGTGCCGATCTCGTCTACGTTCGCGACATTTCCGGCAACCCTTACGACGAAGATGTCCATGATGCCTGCGTCAAAGATCATCTCCACGGGGACCCGCGAATCCGAGCAGGAGAGCACGGTGGCATAGGCGTAGTTCGCCTGGTTCTCGGCCGCGGCTTGTTTGGCCCGAGCAAGATCGGCATGAGGGTGCAGAGGCTTTCCCGCGGCGAACCGATCGTTGCCTTCCTTGAGCAGAGCCATCACCTTCTCGGGACTGGGCTTCTTCACCGCGCTCGCTGCCAGAGCACTGGTCGATCCCACGGCAAGGACGGCAAGACACACCGTCAACGCCACCACATAGTGTACCCACTTCATGCGTTATCCTCCCCAACAAAAGGAAATTTTCAAGGACGATGCTGCTGCGCATACTACTACACATCGTATTTTTCTACCACTCCTTTGAGTCTCGTACCGGCGACTGTCACAAGGCACGGTTCGAGGCAGCCCGCTGCTTGGGTGATTGGACGCACGCTTCATGCGAATTCTCTTGCAAAAGATCGGTCTTCAGTGCAGACTGAGCGTGTACGTGCGAACTTCCGGAAAACTTCAATTTTGTCGGGCGGCCCTCCGGCCAAGCCTAATCTCCCATCGGCATTTCGAGGGACGGCGTTTGTCCGGGTGAACGGGTACCGCAGAACTATTGAGTGCATCCGGGTGTCGAAACTAGTTAGTCCCGGACGACTTCAAGTACCGCTCGACGGGAGTTCACCGCCACAGGAGGAATGACCATGATCCCAGGCCCGACCGAACTGATCCTGATCCTACTCATCGTCGTGGTTATTTTCGGCGCCAAACGTATTCCCGAAATCATGGGTGGTGTCGGTAAAGGAATAAAAAGCTTCAAGAAATCAATGGAAGGTGAGGACGAACCCGAGACACCTCAATCCCTGCCACCTTCTTCCCCCGGGACCCCGCCCGCCGCTCAGTCTCAGCCTCCCGCAACCGGAGGTGAGGCTTCGAAGGACAAGCCTGGAGCATAGTGAGGCACCCGTCTCAGGTCGTCCCGCGGCCCAACCTTCTCAATCTTGTCGCATCGGATAGCCGCTCCGTGAAAGGCTGCGACGCACGGCGGCCCTGTGTCGCAGGTTGTCGGCAAGTCGGCCCGTATCCCAACGGGTGGAGCGAACCGTTTTCTCAAAAGCATGACAGTCGATCTCAATCCATGGTAAAGAGCACTGGAGGGCGACGGTGATCCACGCCGTCTTTCATCTTCCGATGCGCCGTGAGGTATCTCTTCATGCCTTCCACTCAGGATCGTTCCAGCGTCAGTGAAAGACTTTTCAGAAATCATGCGCTCGCCGCGTTTGCTGCGGGCCTCCTCGTTGTGGCTGGAACGTCTTATCGCGCCGAAGCCGGCCTCTTCGACGGCCGCAGCTCCAACAGTGGCAGCTCTGCCGCAGCCGGAGCGGCTCCGGCCACGCCGGAAAGGGTGTACGAGGCGGTATCAGCCTACCTGGAGGGTATCCACGGTAAACCCGAAACTCGCAAGCAAAAGCCGTCCGGCGAGAAGCGGGAACAGCTCAGGCAAGGAGGGTCGCCCCTGCCGCTCAAGACAAGCGCAGTCCAGGAATCGGCTGACCAGCGGCTGGCCGCTCTACGCATGGACCGACACGAGTGGGAGCTGGCGATTCCGGCGATCGAGCGTGCATTGACCGAAGCCCGGCGAGCGGGAGCCTCCACGGATGCGGTACGGCTGGAAGAAATGCTCAGGACCGCCCAGCAGAAAGCGGCCGATCCGGCGGCAGTACGATTGAGCGTCCCAGGCGAGAGCGTCAACACCATCGGCATGAGGCTGGTACAGATCCCCGCGGGCAAGTTCCTCATGGGGAGCGCCGAGGCGGAAATGCGCCGCGTTCAGGGTGAATGGAACGTCCAGGAGGCTCAGCTCCGTCCGGAGTCGCCGTCCCACAGCGTTCGCCTCACCAGTGCATTCCTCATGGGGAAATATCCCGTGACGGCAGGCCAATTCGCCGCATTCGTCAGCGAGACCGGATATCGGACCGTTGCCGAAAAACAGGGATGGGGCTGGGTTTACGACGAACGCGAACAACACTGGGCCAAGACTTTTGGGGCCTCGTGGCGCAATCCGGGATCCGAGGTCCGGGAAGACGATCCGGTCACACTGGTGTGTCACCAGGATGCTGAGGCATTTTGCGATTGGCTGAGCAGAAAGGAGAACCGCCGCTACTCCCTCCCGACCGAAGCCGAATGGGAATACGCAGCCCGCGGAGGACTCGCGGAAAAGCGGTTCCCATGGGGTGACGACTATCCGGACGGCGGGAAATTGAACATGGCCGATCGGTGTTCGCCGGTCCCATGGAAAGATTCGACAACCGACGACGGGTACCCGCGGGTCTCGCCCGTGGGAAGCTTCTCGGCCAACGGCTATTGGCTGTACGACATGGCAGGCAGTGTCTGGCAGCCCTGTTCCGACTTCTACGACTCCAGGACGTACGATGAGGGGAAGTCCGGACCGCGCGTGGATCCGACCGGCCCTCGTCGCGGCAAGAGAAAGGTCGTCAGGGGCGGCAACTGGGCTTTCGGAGCCGGAATTGCCCGGAATGCCTTCCGGTACGGCGTCGACCCTGACTTCACCGTGGACATCGCGGGGTTCCGAGTGGTCGCTGCCTCGGATCGATACGAGTACACTCGCGAGCAGGTTGCGGCTGAGCCTCCTGTCGACACCGAACGTGCCCTTAAGCTCGTAGATTTGTCAAAGAGCCTCACAGAGCAAGGCAAGCGGGGCGAGGCTCGCCATCTGGCGGATAAGTCGAACGATCCCTCAGGCAAAGAAGGCGTCCGACTGGCGCAGCCTGAGCTGATGGTCAAATCAGTGCTTCGACGGTTCATCGACGTGGCCAACGACGAGGGCCTTTCGTCGTTCGACAACGGTCTCGGGATGCAGATGGTTCGCATACCGGCTGGAGCGTTTGTCATGGGAAGCACCGAGACGGACATCTCCCGCACCATGAACGAGCTGGTCCCAGGGCAGCCGATCGATCTGTCGAATGAGCATCCTCTGCACAAAGTTCGTATCACCCGCCCGTTTCTCATGTCCGCCACGGAGGTTACCGTAGGCCAGTTCCGAAAATTCGTGCAACAAACCGGGTACGTGACCGATGCGGAACGAGACGGTGGCGGCTACCTGTTCAACCCGCAGACTCTGCGATTCGAACGCAAATCGGGGACTTCCTGGAAGAATCCCGGGTGGCCCGTGACCGATGACGAACCTGTCACCATGGTTTCGTACGAAGATGCACAAGCATTCACGCAATGGCTCACCGCCACGGAGAAAGTCCCCTACGACTTACCCACCGAGGCACAGTGGGAATATGCGGCCAGGGGCGGATTGGCTACGGCCACGTTCCCGTGGGGCGATTCACTCCCCGACGGAAACCAGGTCAATTACGCGGACAGGCAAAAACCTTTCTCCTGGAAAGACCATAAGGTGGAGGGGAGATTCGCGTCCGTGGCACCGGTCGGGAGCTATCCTGCAAACAGTTACAGGCTGTACGACATGGCCGGCAATGTATCTGAGTGGGTGCGGGATCGGTATGCGGAAGACTACTACCGATATGCTCCGGAGGTCGATCCGGAAGGGCCGCAGAAGGGCGAATACCGTGTGACCAAGGGCGGCTCCTGGTCTTCCGGTCCAGCTCATCTGAGGTGCGCGACTCGCGGCTGGGCGGCTCCTGACATGACCCTCAACAGCGTCGGCTTCAGGGTGGTCATTGAATTGAGCAATCCGGTAAGAGCGTTTCATTTCGGAGACGATTTCCTGACGAAGAAATGGGTCCCCGGCCCAGACCAACGTATCGTGTCCCTGGCAGTCTCCAAGGAGGAGCAGCGACAGGCGCCGGCGTCGAGTACCGCTGCGGAGAGAAGCGACACGAGGCACCCTGCACCGCCGTCCATTCCGGTGCAGGGTGTCGTCATTCTCGACTTCGGTGCCAAGTCCAGCGCTCTGAGAGCCGGCTTGACCAAAGGCGACGTGATCGTCGAATATGACGGCGAGCGTCAGCTCACCGCCGAGCGGCTCGAAGCCCATATCGTGGCTCCCGAACGACGGAGAATCAAGCCGAGGGTCGCGTTTGTCAGGGACGGGGTGGAGTATACGGTCACGCTCCCTTCCCGATCTCTCGGCGTAATCGTCTCGGATAAGACCATCCTCGGGCCTTTCAAGAAACCTCGCCATCAACCGGAGGAAACCACGGACACCAACGCAAAGAGACGAACCAAGCCCCAAGAATGGATGTAACCGACGGTCTTCCGAGATGCCGGATCAGGACTTGACGGATCTGCTAGAAGAGGATGACAGGATCAACACATGGGGGCTTAGGCCCCAGTGTTTCCGGGTATAGGTGTTTTTTCAACACGATAACATATTGATATAATACTGAAGCCCGTTTTCTTCACCCATTACTGGGGGGTCAACCCCCATATTCTCTCCCCTCCTCTTCGCCGTCTCGCGACGGCCGACTCGCGGGGCTCAGCTATCATCTCGTTATCCCTAAGCTTTTTGCTCACCCTTCACCACGAGGCTGATGGCACGAATGTTGCTCCCGTTTCTACAGGGCGAAACTGTGCTTTGGGGATCCCTTGATGCTGCGGGAATCCTTCATTTCGGACACCGCAGAGCCTTGAGGCTTTGATTCGAGAGTCCCCCGGACTGGCGTGGTGAAACGGTCAGAGAATTGGGCAGCCGCTAAAATCTTGCGGCACGACAGCGTGGGTGCTCTCCTCGTCAGTCCTTCCAATGGCACAGGCCACACGTGACAGAAAACCATGCAGTCGATCGCGGGCGCTACGAAGGTCTCTTCGTTTTCTCTACGTGCCGATCCGGCAACTTCCCGAATCCTGGCCTCGTGTCGGCTGCTTTCGCCCACCCGAACCTGACTGTCAGAGGAATTTGCGCAGTGCATCTCGTCAACGGAAAACTCGCCTCTTCGCTGTTTGAGGCCGCTCAGAAAGGGATCCCGGAAAAGCTTCGGTCTATTTTGGAATCGGGGGTGAATGTCGATCTCCGAGACCAACACGGCAGGACTGCCCTGATGCATGCTGCGCTCAAGGGCCAGGCCGAGGGGGCTCGGGTCCTGATCAGATTGGGCGCGGATCCGGACGTGGCGGGGAATGACGGCAGGACCGCCCTCATCCATGCTGCCTCGAAAGGGCACGAACCGCTTGTGGAATTGCTTCTGCAGCACGGTGCGGACAGCCATGTCAAGGATAATGGCGGCCGGACTGCACTCATGGAGGCAGCGCTGTGGAATTGCGCAGGCGTGGTCGACCTGTTCCTTGAAAACCGGTTCGTCGTTTGTGCGCGGGATAACACGGGCAAGACCGCACTTATCGAATGTTCGTCCTGGGGGTACGCCTCCGCGGCGCAACTGCTCATTCAGGCTGGCGCGGACGTTGACGCCCAAGACAACCATGGGAACACGGCGCTCATCTGGGCTGCCGCTCGGGGTCACCTCCGCGTCGTTGAACTCCTCTTGAATGGCGGGGCAGAGATTGACGCCACAAACAACCGCGGGGAAACCGCGTTGATGAAAGCCTGTACAGAGGGACACGTCGCGGTAATCGAGCACTTGCTTTCACAGGGAGCTCGTCTTGCCCTCACGGACCATCTCGGCCACTCCGTTCTCATGCAGGCCGCGACTGTGGGCCAGACCGCGGTTGTCGAAAGGCTGATCGCTTTCGGGGCCGAGATCGAGGGGCGAGGTTGCCATGGCGACACCCCCTTGATCGTTGCGTCTTATGCAGGTCACCTGCCCCTCGTGGAGCTGTTGCTGGCATCCGGAGCCGACCTGAACGCCGTGTCGGACTACGGTAACTCCGCGCTCATGAGGGCCGCGTACCGAGGGCATTATGAGATTGCCCTCCTCCTCCTCGAACGCGGAGCCGACCTAGCAGTCCGGAACAAGTACGGCAATTGCGCCCTCCTGGAGGCCTGCCTGGGAGGGAACACCGAGATCGTCAGGCAACTCCTCCATCGGGGTGCTGACGCTGAATCCGCGGATAACGAGGGAAGGACCGCTCTAATCTTCGCGAGCTTTTCTCGATTTCCCGCGATCGTTGAACTGCTCCTGGACAGCGGCGCAAACGTCACGGCCAAGGACAAGAGCGGCAAGACCGCCTTGGGTTGGGCCCTCGTGGAATACGATCCTGAAGTAGTCGGCTTGCTGATGGCGCGTGAGCCGAGTCTCGATGAAGATGAGGAACAAACGAGTTTGACGCTCGTGGAAGCTTGCAAGAAAGGCCGTACCGAAGTGGTCAAGGTGCTTCTCGATCGCGGGATCGGGACGGAATCGACTGACTCGGAGGGAGAGACGCCGTTGATCATAGCCGCGGCGTCAGGTCACCTGGAACTCCTGCAGCTTGCGCTGCGACGCGGCGCGGCAGTCGACGCGGCGGACAATTCAGGAGACACCGCTCTCATGAAGGCCTCTTCCAGGGGCCATGCCCAACTGATCAAGCTGCTGCTGGACGCCGGTTCTCAGGTCAATGCGGCTAATCGCTATGGAAACACGGCTTTGATGAGGGCTGCTAACAAGGGACACACCGAAGTACTCACGATGTTGCTCGATGCAGGTGCCGAAATCAACAGGAGCAACCGGTACGGCAATGGAGCACTGTCGTTTGCCGCTTTCAAGGGTCACTTGGCCGCGGCCCAGTTGTTGATCGACAGGGGAGCGGATCTCCACTCGTCCGATATGTACGGAGAAAACCCGTTGATGAAGGCTGCCGTCGCCAATCACCCCGCCATGGTCAGAGCGTTACTGGAACGGGGAGCCGATCTCGATGCACAGAACATCCACGGCAACGGAGCCTTGATGGGGGCTGCCGCGAAAGGATATGCGGACGTGGTGAGGGTTCTACTGGAAAGCGGGGTGGACACGGGGACAGCCAACCGGCACGGGAACAGCGCCATGGCCAAGGCGTGTGCGAACGGTCATCTGGAAGTGACCGAGTTGCTTCTTGCCAGTGGGGCCTCCTTCAACGGTCACCAGCGGTTGAGAGACGTGACTCTCGTGCGAGCCTCGCGTGAAGGAAGACCGGGACTGTTGAAGATGATGTTGCCGGCCGATACGGCGTACAATCTTGAGGTCGGAGTCCTGAACGCCGCCTTGATGGAAGCCTGCGGAGCCGGCCATATTGCGCTGGTCGAGTACCTCCTGGATCGCGGGGCTTCGGTCAATGCCCGCAACAAATCGGGCAAGACTGCACTCATGAAAGCGGGTGGCGCCGGCCATAGCGACGTGGTCAGGCTCCTCCTGAGGCAAGGGGCGGACGTCAACTGTCGCACGCGACACGGGAACACCGCTTTAATGCGAGCCGCGTTCAGAGGCCACCAAGAGGTTGTGGAGATGCTCCTTCGTTCAGGAGCGGACAAACGAGTGCAGAATGTTCATGGATATTCTGCTGCCAGACTGGCTCTGAAGTCAGGTCGTCGAGATCTTGCCAGGCTGTTGCTCGAGAGAGACCTGCGCGGCGAGGCCGCGGCAAATGCTCCGGCAGACTGAGTCGAGAGACCGACCGACAGATCCGGTGAACGGACCGGTTCCATCGCGGAGTTAGGAGAAGGAATGCCGCACGACGACAAATCCGGACCTTCGATGCAGACTGACGGGAGGACGTCTATGCGACCGCATGAGAACGACCCTACTGAAGGGCGCGAGGCTCCGTACTCCTTCTCCGCCCAACTTGCAGCGGAAGACGAAATCACCGAAACCATAGACATCAACAACATCTTCTATGAGTACCAAGAGGAAGAAGATTCCACGGGCAATTTCGACCCTCAGCGCCTCAGTCTGGCTCCCTTCGGAAAACTGCTGCACGCAATCCCCGTTCCGACCTTGCTCATCGGTCGCTCCCACGCCATTGAGTTCGCCAATGCTTCGTTTCTGGAGCTGTCGAAGGACAAATTCAGCATGCGCGGGACTACGTTTTCCTCGCTCTTTCCCAACCCCGTCGAAGCGAGAAAGGCCCAATTGGAGCTTGAGGATGTCTTCGTAAAACGGAAGCCGCTGGTTGAGGAAAAAGTGCTCAAGATTCACAAAACCAAGATCTGGGGCCGAGTCCACCTCCGAACTATCAGGTTGGGGGATTCGCCGAAGGTCCTGGTTCAGGTGGAAAACCTGACCGCAGAGAAACGGTTTCTCAGCATACAGAAGTATAAGAAATTGATGAAGATGTTCCCCATCGGCATCGCAGAGTTTGGTGTAACCTCGCCACTCCCCCCCAAAGCGCCTCACGCTGAATTGCTGGACGCGGCCTTGGATGCCCGAGTCGTGGACGGTAATGATGAATTTTCGGGCATATACAGGCGCGGGGATATCTCGCAACTGCTGGGGGTTTCCCTGCGCCAGCTTTACCCGGACGAGGGGAATGCACGCTCCATATACGCCAAGTGGGTCGCGCGGGGCTTTCCCATTGTGTCCTTCAACACAAGTGAAAGCGGTTTTGCCGGTGGGACGCGTCGCTTCGAGAACACGCTGATCGCCAATATAAATAACGAACTCTTTCTCGGATTCTGGTGGTTGAAGAAGGACGTTTCGGACAAGAAGCGGACGGAAGAGGAACTCCTGAAAACGCAGAAACTCGAGTCCCTCGGCATTCTTGCAGGCGGTATCGCTCACGATTTCAATAACTTGTTAACTGCCATTCTGGGTAACATCTCGCTCGGCGAAGGATATTCGCAGTTGAGCGAGAAATCGGTCGAGCGATTCGAGGCCGCATCCCGTGCTGCATCGAGGGCGCAGGACCTCACCTACCAATTGCTCACGTTTTCAAAGGGGGGTGCGCCCATAAAGAAGACCGCACCTATCTCCCATCTGCTTCGGGATTGCGCCACATTTGTCTTAAGAGGATCGAACGTCCGCTGCGAATTCATCATTCCCGATGAGCTGTGGCCCGTGCAAATCGACGAGGGCCAGATCAGCCAAGTGGTGAACAACCTGGTCATCAACGCGGCGCAAGCCATGGCCGACGGTGGGACGATTACAGTACAGGCCGAGAACGTAACGGTGGAGAAGGATCCGTCGCGGACGCTCAGGAAAGGAAAATACGTCAAGGTGTCTATCACCGACCGGGGTGTGGGCATTCTCAACGAGCACATGCGGAAGATATTCGACCCGTACTTCACCACCAAAGAAAAGGGGAGCGGCCTGGGACTTGCCGTGTCCTATTCGATCATCAAGAGGCACGGCGGGGTGATCAAGGTTTCGTCGCGAGTCGATGTCGGGTCCACGTTTGATTTCTTCCTACCGGCCAACGAGTCGGACATCCCGGCTGAAGAGACGAAGGAAGTTCGCGTCTTCAGAGGAAAAGGCAGAATCCTCGTCATGGACGACGACGAAATGATTCTCGATGTGGCGTCGGAGTTGTTGACCACGCTCGGATACCAGGTGGAGGCGGCCCGGGACGGAGCTGAGGCCATAAGACTTTACGCCGAAGCAATGAAGGCTGGCAACAGGTTTGACGCAGTTATCATGGATCTGACGGTGCCGGGAGGAATGAGCGGGAAGGACGCCATCGCGGTATTGCTCAAGATGGACCCACTCGTCAAAGCCATTGTGTCCAGCGGCTACTCCAACAGTCCCGTGATGTCCGACCACGCGGCATACGGCTTCAGGGCGGTTCTTACCAAGCCGTACGACGCACAGCAAATGAGCCAACGACTCGAGGAATTGCTCAATTTGCCTACCTGAACAGCCTGGCCCCAGACCGCGGCGTTTCATGCTATTCAGTCATTGACAACCTCTTTGAAAGCGAAGCGGTACTAGTTCCGCCGGAAGGTTGCCCCTTCTCTAGTCACGAGCCCGCGCTCGGCCAATTCTTCAAGGTGAAGCTCGATCATCAGCCCTTCCCAGTATCGGAGCAGTTCGGGCGCGTACGGGTGGCGTCCGTAGATGGGCGCGGCATCGACAAGCTGGGTCAAGGAGACGCTGCCGTTCAGCAGGTTCAGGATCGTCCGGCTCCGGTCATCCAGGACGCGGGCGTACCGATCCAGGGCGTCGTCAATCCCGTCCTCGAGCACGTCCAAATGACTGGAAGCGAGCACCTTGGCGTCCAGAGCACGAACGAGGTCGATGGACCGTCTGAATTCCTTCAGGCTCGATTCACGGTGCCCGTACCACGGCCCGAAAGGGGTCAGGTCGATGTCGGAACTCAAGAGGATCTTCTGCTCGGCCTGGAAGAAGCAGTAGTGGTCCGCTGTATGGCCCGGAGTGTGAATCGCCTGAAGTTTGAGATGCCCGAAGTCGAACACGTGGCCGTGATCGTAGAATGAAGTCGGAACACGATCGCGAAATCCCATCGCATCAGAGACCCATCGGCGCCACCGATCCGCAAGCGGGCCGGCTTCGACGAGACGATGGGAGAGCGGCTCAAGCCTTCCATGACTGTTCGCGCCCTCTATCGGCGCATGAAGCGGGACGTCCGGAAAGAGCCAGTTCCCTGAAGAGTGGTCTGGATGGCCGTGGGAGTTGATGATCAGATCCAGGCGATAGGATTCCCTGATCAGCTCCAGAATGTCGGGGCCGCACCCCGTATCGATAAGCGCGGTGGTGGTGTCCAGGACGAGAAACGAATGCGAGGAAGGGAACCTTCCCTGGTTGCGACCCACCACCTGAAACAAACGATCCGTGACTGGAACCAGCTTCAGCTCCATACACCAGCCTCCACGCGTTCACTGGCAGAGGGGTCAAACAACCGGGGAGGCCTTTCTTGGAGAAAGAGCCTCCCCGGATTTCCGTCAAGCCCCCGAATGCCTTGACTGCAGATGTCGTTCGGTTCTCCTAATCGCCGGACTCGGCAGCAGTGCGGCCCTCCGCGAACGGATCGAACAGGGTAATATCTTTCATTGCGCCGAAGGGACAGACCAGACCGCACACGCCGCAGGCAACGCACTTGTCGACATCAAAGGACACCTTCAGCTCGGGACGAACGAGGCTCAAGGCCCCGGTCGGACACAGCCCGGTGCACGCGCCGCAATGGACGCAGTAATCTTCCTCTCTGCGTATCCGGTCCTTGAGCGGTTCGACCACCACCTGATGATCGCGAAGGAACTGTATCCCCTTTTCCATCAGTTCGTCGTCACCTCGAAGTTCCAGAATCAATCGGCCTTCCCGACGAGGCATGATCTTGGCTTCCAGGATGTTGAAGACCAGGTCGAAATCGCGAGCGAGCCGATAAATTACGGGCTTGTACATAATGCTCGATTTGAATATCAGCAGGACATTGCGTGAAGCCATGTGCTCACCTTTCCAATTGCACGGCCTATCCGGCCGGTTGTTAGACCCTGTTCTCTCGGAACGGATTTCCGAGGCATTCCGCAGGCGACTCTTCAACACAGCAGTCGGCCTCGTTATACTTTACTGCTTTTCTCAACTTTTCGCCAGGTTCGGGAATCCCGCGAAGGGCACCGACGGGAGCGTCTCCTGCGCCTCTCCCAACAGGAACTGGCCTGACTGAATCCACTCCTTCAAGATCGTCGCGATCTCCAGCGCCGCGGAATAGCTGGACAAAGGCGCCGTGACCACCTCGCGGCCGTCAAAGGTTATCGTGCCGCTCTTGAGCTGGGCGTAGGTGACGTACGCCAGAGGCCCTCCGGCCATGTTCGGGTAATCGTTCCCATAATCTACCACGGGAACCGAAATCTCCGCATCCGATACCGCGGTGAACTGGGCCATCTCCTCGTTCAGGATCGGGATCGGTATGCCGATCCCCACGTTCAACGAGCACCCGTATCCGGTGAGTGAAGCGCCCCTGAGAAATCGTGATGACATGCCCTTGAGGTCGCCTTTGACCGCGAGGGTGCCGGCCCCTCCCATCACCACCCCGTTTTCGGAACGTCTCACACCTGGATTGTGTTGCGTCCCCGCGCCAATAACGTATCCGACACCTCCGCCGAGGAAGATGCGCGTCCCCATGCCGATGGTCTTGTACAGAGGATCGTTGAGCAGCGGACTCAACTGCCCGGCCGTGGAGAAGTTCGCGTTCGAGCACTCTGGTCTGATCATCCCCATGTAGGTGTAGATGGTCTTCTTGGAGAAGTTTACCGCGCAATTGTAGTTCTGGTACGCGTTCCTCGGATTGAGCAAGACCGCGTCGGGGAAGTCCTTGAGAGTCATGGTTCGCTCGTAGGATCGCCGCGGGTAGCAGTCCGTCCCGTACGAGATCGCCTGCAATTGGACCTCACGGCCCGCGACGAGATCCTCGATGACATGCCCTCCACCGTAGCGGAATCTGCCCGGAAATACCTTGTTCAGTGGGTCGTCTTCCTTCACCTGAGTGGCCCCGATGTAAACGTCCACCGCGGCGAGCCCTGCGTAAGCTTCCACACCGTTGAGGTACACCTTCTGCGCTTTCATCCGCGGATTGGAGTGACCGAAATTGAGAAACGCGCCGGATGAACACATGATTCCAAACGTCCCGGTCGTGACCACGTCGATCTTGCGGGCCGCCTCCACTGCGCCGTGCTCTCTGGTAATATCGATCATCTCTTCAGCAGTCACCACTACTGCACGGCCTTGCTTGATCTTCTCATTGATTTCCGCGAACGTCTTGTTCACCTGAAATTCCGCCATCGTTTCCTCCTTGGGGCGTTTGTTCGGTCAATTCCCGGGGTAGCCCGGCATCATGTTGACAAGAACAGTCAAGATCATCAGCCGACCATCCCCTTTTCCTCGCTCGTCTTACCCACTTTGGGTCTCATCGATCATTCAACCGTGATGAAGATCGATCTCTGCCGTCTCGTGCCGGACGGGCCACGGCAAACCGGGACGCACTGTTTCAAAACACCCTACGACGCTTCGTCGCAGAGCTCCCTTGACCTGGGTCAAGAGCAAAAAAAAACCGTCGCAGCTAAGCTCGACGGGTTCAATCGATCCCACGCTTTAGCTGCATTTCTTACGCGCCCGCAAGCTGTGTGCTCAAATCGGCGCTTCTTTCTATGAACTCATATAGCTGCGTTCTTGTCAAGAAAAAAAGTCGTCGTCGCAAGCATTCAGTTCGGCGCGGGCAAAATCCCCCTGCCCCCTGTTAGAAAAGGGAGGTGAAAGGGAAATGCAAAATTCCCTATCAGCAAGGGGGGGGTTAGGGCCGATTTTGCCCTGGACATGAAAACCTCTCTCACGCTCCCAGGCGACGGATCACGTCGAGGAGTTGCGACAGGTCGAGCGGCTTCTCCACGACTGCGTCGACGCCCGATCCCGACGTCCGTCCCTCCGCGCGCTCTCCGTCCCCAACTCCTACGGTCAACACGAACGGCGTCTTCGGAATGCCGAGGGATTCGCAGCGCGCCTTGATCCTGCCGGACATTTCCCAACCACCTAATCCCGGCAGCCCGTAGTCGCACACAATCATGTCCGGAGGGTGGCTCTCAAACAGTTCGAGCCCTTCCGGACCGGAGAGTGCGGTCATCACCGTGTGGCCTGCTTTGGCGAGTTCGCGCCTGAGAAGTTTCAGCAGAGGCTGCCCGCGGTCCATGACCAGAATGTTGAGCTTGCGATCCGGGGTGCGCGTGGCCTCTTTCCGACCCATGGGGAGCCATACCGTGAAGAGCGTGCCCTGCTCACTGGATTTCACGGAAATGGACCCCCTGTGATCCTCGATGATTTTCTTCGAGAGCGTGAGGCCCAGGCCGGTCCCATAGCTCTTGGTGGTGTAAAACGGGTTGAAGATCTTCTCAAGTTCCTCGCTCGATATGGGCTCTCCCCGGTTCTGGATTTTAAGCTGAAAGTAGGCTTCCGACGTCAGGTCCGCGGATTCCCTCACCGCGTCGCTCGGCAGAGAGATTCGAGTTTCCACGATGACGACCTCTCGCACCGGGGAGGCCTCGATCGCGTTGGCAACGAGATTGCGCACTACATGCCCGAAGAGGTCAGGGTCGAGCAGGATCTCGCCCACTGCTGGATCGAGATCCAGTGCGATGAGAAGCTCCTTTTCTTGTGTTCGCGGGGCATTGACGCGCACTACCTCTTCGATGAGCGCGTTTGGATTGACACACTGGAGCCCGATACTTTCGCGCCGGCTAAACTCGATGAGCCCCCCCAGGATTCTCTCCAGTCGTTCCACTTCACTTGCGATGAGGGCAAATTCGTCCTGGGCTCCCGGATCGCTCGCACCACCAGTCCCGAGCCGTCGAGCGAGTCTGCGAGCAAATCCGCCGATGATCGCAAGAGGCTGGCGTAGCTCGTGCGCCACCTCAGCCGTGTGCTCGGCTATCACCTTGGCCTTGGTCGATTGAAGCACGTGTTCGTACAGCTGATCGATCGTACTGATCTTTTCTTTGAGGAGTTCGTTCGCTTCCCGGAGTTCACCGGTTCGCTCGCGGACCCGAGTCTCCAGTTCGTCCCGGGCTTTCCGGAGTTCCTCTTCTGCGGTCTTTCGGTCGGTGATATCCCGTGCCACGTGGACACTGCCAGTCAGCCTCCCGCGCTCGTCATAGACCGGCGAGGCCGTCACCATGAAGGTTCCGCCCATTCGCGGCTCGAATATCTCCACGGCATGTTCTTCCCCATCTTCCAGGAGTCGGCCGAGGGGGCAGAAAGGAGGCGGCTCGTCTCGTCCATGGACGAGTTCGTAGCAGTGCTTTCCGATGGCATCTCTGATATCCACGCCGAGTCTGGCAGCCATCGTCTTGTTCATCCGGACGACCCGGAAGTCTTCGTCCAATATGGCCACCAAATCAGGGACCGCATCAAATGCGTATTCCCATTCTCTCTTGGCCCGTTCTATGGACCGTTGAATCCGTTTGTCCTCCGTAATGTCCCGTAAGGTCAGCAGTAAGTACTCGGACGCGTCGGTTTCCCCAGGGACTCTGTTCCCGGACACAGCCGCGCTGAACTGGGCGCCTTCCTTCCTGACCAATTCCAATTCCTGCCCGACGATCGGCTCACTGAACGTCAGCCGCCGGAACTGCTCTTGGAAAGCGCTCTTGGAGCCGGGGGTTACGAAGTTGAGGAAAGAGGTGCCGATGACTTCTTCCCGTGCGTATCCGAAAAGCCTGAGCCACTCCCTGCTCACTGCCACTAAACGCGCCTGGTCATCCAGGAGTTGATAACTTACCGGAGCATCTTCGCAGAAGAGCACAAATGCTTTCCTGGCCTCTTCAAGCGCGCTCAGGGTCTCCGCACCCTGGCCCAGGGATCCTTGCAACCCGAAGAGGCCTCTATGAAGCTCAGCCGCTGCTTCACCGGTCTTCGGTCTAGGCTGATTCGGCTCTTTCATGTGTCCTTACCTGGAAGGATCGATCTTCGCGAAGTTGCTCGGGCTCACGACGGATACAAGTCTTCATTCTCTAGTATATTTCAATAGTACGTGCTTGGCGAACAAGAACTTCGTCCACGACGCCTCTCATCGTGGACTTCATTGAGAATTGCCCTTATCCCTGCAAATCCGGCGCCACTTCATCAGCCAGGCACCCCGTGGCGGTAGCGATCCCTCCGACAGACGACGACAATCCCTTCACCCTATGTTGTGATATTAGACTGTTAATAGTCTTTCCCCGAGTAATTACATGAGGTTTTTTCTTTATCGTACGAACATTCAATCATAAAATTTACTATTTTGTTTGGCATGGAGGCCCGAGTATGCTAAAGGCATGGGAGCGCCATCAAGGAGTCGATTATGAGTGTCTGTACAATGTGGGCTGCCTTCAGGAGACGTTGCGAAGAAGATCCTGACTACCTCAGCCGCAAGCGCAGAGAATGGGAACACGCCGCGGACTTGAGAATCAGAATGGAGAGCTGGGGTTGTTACAACTGCGCGTTTCTCCAAAACATGGTTGGCCCGGTTGGAGAGCTGACCGATGGTTGCTATGCCATCGAGGTCAAGGGTGCTTTGATCAGCGGGCTCGTCGGGTGTCCCATCGGAAGACCGAAAAGAGGCAGGAATCGCAGGAGAATCGGGTAGGACTAGGCGGGCCGGGCCGCTCTGGTAGAAAAACCATCATCGGCACAGAATGATATCCATGCGCGCTCACGCACGTGGCTCATGCGGGACCGGCACGCCATGGGCCACACTCAACCCAATTACGTGCGCGCATCCGTGAAACCGGGCGGTTTTTAAGTACACGTTTGCGCAGCTTCGGTATCTTATCGCGAGCGAGCTGCGGTGCACGCGTAGGATGCCGGGGAACACGGCGGTGGCGCCCGAACCTCACCACTCGCCGTCAATGTTGCTGAGTTGCCTGCTGCGAATACCTCGAACCTGTGGTTCGCATCCCTCACCCCACCCTTCGAAGGCTTCCGCGAGTACGTCACACTATTTGCGCCATCGGGTTCCATATTATCCGTTTCCCAAATCCGGTCGCGTATTCCTGTGGAACGCGGTATCGGTCCATCACTGCTTCGTCACTGGCTGTGTGGGTGGGACAGGCCAGATGCCGCGCCACCATGTGTCATGAACGGCGGACAGAAGTCGGCAAGAGAGGCGCCAAGGACCTCGCCCACCACGAACGATCCTGTTGAATCCACCGGCAATCTCAATTAACCTACAGGACAAAAAGGGGGGGGAACCTCTTCCTCCGGGTCCTGGATGACCACGGGCAGCTCCCCGCGTTGGGGGTGTCTTGCTTCAACATCGGCTTGTTCCGTCCGGGCCCCTCGGACGCGATTGCCCTGGGACATCGAATCCGCTGGACGAACGCACGTCCGGAACAGGCTGCCGGCAGCACGAGGTGCCGGGAGAGGTCGACATGACAGAAGGACGCGGCGACTATCGACTACCCAGACTCTCTGAAGCGGACTTCCACTGGTTCATGCAAAACCCCTTCTTCAGCGGCATACCGGACGAAGCCAAGTATCACCTCTTCACGAAAATTCGTGTCGTCAGGACAATCCGGGGGGAGCGAGTCATCACGCAGGGAAGGCCAGGCAACGAGCTGTACATTATCCGTGACGGTCAATGTCTGGTCAGCCTGGAACAGGGCGGGATGACTCACGTTATCGGGCTCCTGGGACCTGGTGAAATCGTCGGGGAGATGGCCGTAGTCACCGGGGCTGCGCGGCGTGCGCACGTCGACGCGGAAAGCGATCTCATCCTATGGGCGATCGGCCGTGAGTCCTTCGACAAAACCTGTGACGAATTCCCCGAGTTACGACAATTCCTCACCAAGGTAGTGGCCACGCGACTGGCAGGTTCGCTACTGGCGGCAGAGCGGACCATAGGCAAGTACGTGATCGAAAAAATGGTTGCGGAGGGCGGGTGCAGTTACGTCTACAAGGGGTATCACTCCAGCCTGAACATGCCGGTCGCCGTGAAGATGCTCAAACACGACATGGCAATGGACCCTGCCTTCGTGGAGCAATTCCGCGAAGAAGGCCGAGTCATCGCGCACCTGAATCACGAAAACATCGTCAAGGTTTATGACGTCGAGGAGATGTACCGAACGTTCTTCATAATCATGGAGTTCGTAGAAGGCCGCTCCCTCGCCGCGCTGCTCAGGGAATCGGAGCCGCTGCCATTGTCGACGCGTCTGAGCCTGATCATGCAGATCTGCCACGGCCTCGGACACGCTCACGACGGAGGCATGGTGCACGGAGACGTCAAACCGGGGAATATCCTGATCCAGAGCGACTACCGAGCGAAAATCGTTGATTTCGGCTGCGCAGGACCCCCCGGGACCGCGGATCGGGTCGCGGTGGCAACCGTGCGGTACATGCCCCCGGAACAGATCACGGGGGGCACCTTTGACGAGCGGTCAGACATCTATTCCCTCGGTATCATGGCCTACGAGCTCTTCACCGGCAAGAGCCCCTGTCCCGAGACCGAACTCGAGGAGATACTCTCCTGGCATCTCGACCGGGACTTGAAGGACCCGCGAGCGGCAGCACCCGATCTCCCCGAGGAACTGTGCGGTGCCATTACGCGGGCGACCCGGCGGGATCCCGCGGCAAGATACTCGAATGTGGGTGAGATCCTTCGCGACCTCGCCCCGCTAGCGGAAAAGCTTGGCGCTGTGACAAGCCCTCGATCGACCGGAAGGCTGGGTATGACCAGCCTGTTCGTTTTCTACCGTGAAGAGCAGAAACCTGTGATTGAGCAACTCTTTCGTGACTTCAGCCGCGAACTGAAGAAGGTCGGGGCCCAGTTGCGGGGCGTCAGTTTCAGCAACCTTGACGAATAGGGAACGTGCTGGGGCTTTACAAGGTGTCAAAAATCTTGACAGAGCCTTCGAGGGCCGGCGGTGCTGCCATTGCCCGTACGGTATGAAGCCGGCAGGTTTTCTCCGAAGAGCACGAGTCGAAGCCTGCCGAGGGCCGCTGGCACATCCATTGCAAGCTCAGTTCTCGGTTCGCTCAAAACGGGCATGGTCCGCCTGGCCTTTACGGTCTCGCTGGGTCCTTGGCGGAGATAGCGGGTGCACCCGGAGGAACGGAATGGATACCAGACACTTCCAAGTGCTGCGGGTGAAAATAGTCGCCGTGACTCTCTTCTTCTCTCTCGTGCCTCTCTTTGCTCTGGGCATCACCATCTACCACGAGTTCTCGGCATCTTACCGGAGCAAGATCGCCGCAGCGGCCCGGTCGCTCGCCCAGAACCGGCGGAACTCTCTGGAACTGTTCTTCAGAGAGCGGATTTCTCAACTTACTACCGTGGCGAGGACCGATACGTTGGGCCAGTTACGGGACGAGAACTACCTGACCAAAGTGTTCAACGTCATGCAGGCACAATCCAAATCCTACATAGATCTCGGAGTGATAGATCAGGACGGGAACCACGTGGCTTACGTCGGACCGTACCACGAGAAACTGAAATCGGTCAACTATGCGGAGGCTGATTGGTTTCATGCAGTCATGGCGGCCGGTGTGTACGTCAGCGACGTGTTTCTCGGTTTTCGCAAAAGCCCCCACTTGATCCTTGCGGTCACAGTCGTGGAAGGAAACACTACCTGGATTCTCCGCGCCACGATCAATTCCGAGATCATCGAGGAAGTCGTAAAGGAAGCTCAGGTGGGCAGGCAGGGTGATGCCTTCTTGATTAACAAGAACAACATCTTGCAGACAGCGAGCCGTTTCAGCGGATCAATCCTGGATCGACCCAGCACGCCCGACTTTTCCGCGGCGGTGGGAACACGCGTGGAGGAGATTGAATACGCCGGCCAGGAGTTCCTCTTTGCGACGACCCCCTTGACTTACCCCAAGTGGGTCCTGGTCATTAAAGAGGACACGCGAGAAGAACTCACCCCCCTCTTGCACGCACGTTACATGGCTGCCTTAATCCTCGCCGGTGGCGTTCTGCTCGTCGTGGTCGCAAGCATACTCACTTCGCGCTCCATGACCAATGAACTGATGCGGGTCGAACGAGAAAAAGCCTCGGCCGACGAGCTTCTGATGCATTCTGGCAAGATGGCTGCACTGGGTAAAATGGCCGCCGGAGTGGCACACGAAATCAACAACCCGCTTCAGGTCATCAGCGAGAAGGCGGGTTGGATGAGCGACCTCCTCAAATCCGAGGAAATTGCGGCGAGCGAGAACTTCGAAGAATTTCAGGACTGCATCAAAAAGATCGAACGGCAGGTGGAGCGCTGCAGGTCCATTACTCACCGCATGCTGCGCTTCGGGCGACGCATGGAACCGACCCAGGATATGGTTGACGTCAATCTTGTGCTGAGCGAGACGGTTTCCTTTCTGGAGAACGAAGCCCACCACCGAGACATCACGATTAACGTCGAATACGAAAACGATATTCCCCGTGTCACCACTGATGCGTCACAACTTCAACAGGTTTTCCTTAATATCATCGATAATGCGATTGACGCGGTGGGCGATTTCGGCATTATCAATGTCAGGACGGGAGTTTCCAACGGATCCGGCCGAGAACTGTTCGTAGAGATCGCCGACAACGGCCCCGGAATCCCGAAAGAGACCTTGAAGAAGATCTTCGATCCTTTTTTCACCACGAAAAGTACCAATTCCGGCACGGGGCTCGGTTTGTCCATAAGTCACAGCATCATGCAGAAGCTGGGTGGAAGAATCACGGTCGAGAGCGAGACAGGACAAGGCACCACGTTCACTCTGTACGTTCCGGTGCTCTGACCAGCCTCGGCACCAAGACCAAGCCGGCACTGAGACGGAACCACCGAGGAGGAAGATATGGAAAACCTCAGGGTGCTCGTCGTTGACGACGAGGAGGATTTCGTTGAGACGATCGTCAAACGTCTCAAGGGGCGAGGCCTGCAGGCAGCCGGAGTTACGAGTGGACAGGATGCCCTCGACCTCCTGGAAACCAGAGACTTCGATGTGATTGTCCTTGACGTCAAGATGCCGCGCATGGACGGCATACAAACACTCAAAGAAATTAAGAAGAGAAAACCGCTGACCGAGGTGATCATGCTCACCGGGCACGGTTCGGTGGACTCCGGGATCAAAGGGCTCCAGCTTGGGGCCTACAACTACATTATGAAGCCGGTCCCTCTCGATGAATTGCTCAAACAGGTCGGCCAGGCGTACGAAAGGAAGTTGATCGAAGAGGGGAGACTGGGCTCGACGGGTACAGTAAGCGAGTAGAGAGAGGTAGATCGGATTCCGTCAACCCTCCGGTCGAGTGAACGAGCCATGCCTGAACCGGTCCATCCAGGCCCCATGAGCCGTCTGCGTCCCTATTCCGCAAGCGTTCTGATCGCACTCTTCGCGGTGTTGCTGGCTCCCACAGCCGGGGTTGTCTATGCTGCCGGAGCTGCGGCACTTGCCGCAATGAGTGCCATCACCGTCAGAAAACTCCTCGATCAGGTTGAAGTGGCTGCCCGTGAAGCACGGATTGCGGACGAACAACTCTCGACCGCCCGTGTCTTCTCTTCGGTAGATGAACTCTCCGCTGGCATTGCTCATGAAATAAACAATCCTCTGGGAATAATAGCGCAGGAAGCTCAGTGGATACAGCACCTATTCAGGGGCCCAGCATTCCACGGCCTCCGTGAGACGGAAGAATGCGCTGATTCGCTCACGGAGATTTGCAGACAGGTGGACCGGTGCAAAGAAATTGTGCAGAAGCTCCTCGGCCTGGCTCGCCAAATGGAACCCGTCGTCCAGGGAGTTGATATCCGCAATCTCGTACGGGACATGACGGTTCTCGTTGAGCGAGAAGCGACCGCCAGGAATATCAAGGTTGTTACCACGTGGGCAAAGGACCTGCCTGTCATTTACTCGGACCCGCAGCTCCTGCGTCAGGTGCTGCTCAACCTTCTGCTCAACGCGACGCAGGCAATCGAGAAAGACGGGGTCATAAGCGTCACGACAAGTCCGGGGAAAGACGACGGGCTGGAGATCGTGGTGGAAGACACAGGATGCGGCATTCCCAAAGAATCTTTGGGCAAGATCTTTACCCCTTTCTTCTCGACCAAGCCTGAAGGAAAGGGAACCGGCCTCGGGCTCGCCCTGTGCCGGGGGATCGTGGAGACGCTCGGAGGCAGTATTTCGGTGACGAGCGAATTGGGCAAGTGCACGACGTTTCGCGTGCATCTCCCGCTCAGGCGGCCGTTGCGGAAGGAGAGATAGCCATGGATGCCAAACCGAATGTGCTCATCGTCGATGATGAGGAACGTTTCCGACACACCATGCGCAAGTTGCTCACCGTCAGGGGACTCGACCCGACCACGGCCGGGAGTGGAAAGGAAGCTCTCGAACTGCTTAGAACGCATTCATACGACGTCGCCATCGTGGATGTCCGCATGCCTGAGATGACCGGGGTAGAGCTGCTCGCCGCAATGAAGAAGATCGACCCACAGATCGAAGTGATCGTTCTGACCGGGTACGCTTCAGTGGACACAGCCAAAGCCATCATCGATCTGGGCGCGTACGACTACCTCATAAAACCGTATGCCGTGGACGAATTGATGGAGAAGATCGACTCAGCCTACGACCGCAAACTCGCCCGAATCCGCCTCACAGGAACTCCGCAGCCCTGATAGGATTTCTCACGCGGACGGTGAAGTTGGCCACCCCACACCCTGGCCTCTTCCACGGTGAGAGGAGACTCTCGCTGGAGCCGGCATCTTGCCGGCAGTTTCCCTTTTCCGGGGAGGGAGAGAGTTGAAGCAGGGTTTCAGGGTTCCTTGTTCCCCTTCCCAATTGGCACTCGTCTTTGGTACTCATGAGTGCCGTGCTGCCGGTTCCACCGGATGAGAAACGAGCCTGGAATCGTATCATTGCCCTTGCCCACGCGGAGGAAACTGATTATACTATGATAGTTTCCTGGGTATTAGTCCGCGGTGGGAGTTCTTGCACACATGGCAACCAGATCGATGACGGATCGTGACAAAGAGGGACCGAAACAGTCCCAAGCCTGGAGTTCGGCAAGCCGGCGGATTGTCACGCAGGCGCGGCGCCACTTTTTCGCCTATGGCTTCCGCGGAGTCACCATGGATGATCTCGCGGGAGAACTCGGGATGAGCAAGAAGACACTCTACGCACACTTTCCGAGCAAGACCGCCCTCCTGGAGGCCGTGTTCCTGGACAAGTTTCACAGCGTCGAGGATGACCTGGACCAAATCATACCAGGATGCAGCTCCGATTTCCTCGCCACGCTGCATCAGTTGCTCGCGTGCATGCAGCGGCATACACAAGAGATCCAGCCGCCGTTCGTACGAGACGTCCAGCGGGAAGCGCCGGAGATATTCCGGTTGGTGGAGACCCGGCGTCGTGCGATGATTCATCGCTATTTCGGCCGACTCTTTGGCGAAGGCCAGCGGGCTGGAATTATTCGCCAGGACATTTCCACCGAACTGCTGATCGAGATCCTTCTTGCAGCGGTGCAGGCAATCATGAACCCGGAAAAACTGGCACAGCTCGGTCTCACGCCGGCGACCGGCTTTTCTGCAATCATCGCGGTGATCCTCGACGGAGTGATCACCGAGACAGGGCGGTCTAAACTATGATCGGCTCTCCCGCGGGCCACCGATGGGTGCTCTTGTGCATTGGCTGCGCTCTCGCGGCGCTGTGCGGCATCTCGGGTTGCAGCAGTTCCTCGGGTAATACCGTGCAGGGTTACGTTGAGGGCGAGTTCGTGTACGTCGCGTCTCCACTGGGGGGCCAGCTTCAGTCTTTGTACGTGGATCGAGGGGCTAGGGTGAAGGACGGTGATCCGCTGTTCACCCTGGACGAAACGCCGGAAAAGGCCACGCGGGACGAAGCGGAACGCCGTCTCGCACAGGGTCGGGCGAATTTGGAAGACGCGAAAAAGGGGAAACGACCAACGGAGATCGAATCCATCGAGGCGCAACTGAAACAGGCCCGGGCCGCGCTGGGGTTTTCAAGCATCGAGTACGACCGGCAGAAGAAACTGGCCCAGACCGGGGCGCGGTCGCAGGAAGACCTCGACCGCTCCCGTTCGATCCGAGACCAGGATCATCAGCGAGTTGCGCAACTCGAAGCTGATTTGGCCACCGCGCTGCTCGGCTCCCGACACGACCAGATAGTAGCAGCGGAAGACAATGTGCGGGCACTACAGGCTGCCCTGGACAGAGCGGAATGGAACCTCGCGCAAAAACGCCAGGCCGCGCCCCAAGCCGGCTTGGTCTCCGACGTCCTTTACCGCGAAGGGGACTGGGTCGCTGCGGGCCGTCCGGTCGTGGTGTTACTGCCACCGCAGAACACCCGCGTTCGCTCGTTCGTGTCTGAGACGCGGATTGGCGCGATTCATCCCGGTGACCCGGTGAAAGTTACCGTAGACGGCTTGCCCGAGCCGCTGGACGGCAAGGTGAGCTTCATTTCGCCCCAGGCGGAATACACTCCGCCGGTGATCTACAGTCGTGAAAGCCGCTCCAAACTGGTCTTCATGGTTGAGGTGGTTTTCGATCCAAAGATAGCGGCCAACTTGCATCCGGGCCAACCCGTGGATGTGCGATTCGGTTCTTGATCGATGAATGACGAGCTTGCCATCGACGTGCGCGGAATGACGAAGCGGTTCGGTAACCGCACGGTGGTGAACCATATCGACCTGCAGGTTCACACAGGGGAAATCTGCGGCTTTCTCGGGCCAAACGGCAGTGGAAAGACCACCTTCATTCGCATGCTCTGCGGGCTGCTCCGTGCAGAAGCGGGGAGCGGTACCGTCCTCGGCTACGACGTCATCACCGAAAGCGACGCCATCAAACTGCGGGCCGGGTACATGACCCAGAAGTTCAGTTTCTACGAGGACTTGAGCATTTTCGAGAACCTCGACTTTGTCGCACGCATGTATTCCATCGAAGATCGACGCGAAGCCGTGGCTGAAAGCGTCGAACGCCTCGGGCTGGGCGAACGCAAGGACCAGCTTGCCGGCGAGCTTTCCGGCGGCTGGAAGCAGCGCCTGGCTCTGGCCGCGTGCATGATTCATCGGCCGAAGCTGCTCCTGCTGGATGAGCCCACGGCAGGTGTGGACCCGCAAGCGCGGCGCGACTTCTGGGAACAGATTCATCAACTCGCAGGGCAGGGGCTGACATTCCTCATCGCCACCCATTACATGGACGAGGCCGAGCGGTGTCACAGGCTCGCTTTCATTCTGAACGGCAATCTGCTCGCTCAGGGAACGGTGGCTGAAATTCTGGAACAGACTCACCTCACGACATGGTCGGTGAGCGGCTCGAAGTTGCTCGAGCTTGCCGAGCAGCTCCGCGGGCAGCCCGGAACGCAGCAGGCAGTGGCCTTCGGGAATACGCTCCACGTGAGCGGTGATGACTCAGACGCACTGGAAAGAATCATCGCACCGTTCCGCACGGAGCACTATGAATGGAGGCGAATCGATGCCGGTCTCGAAGACGTGTTCATTCATTTGATGGAAAGATCGAAGGAGCGTGAGTCTTCATGACAGGATGGGACTTTTCACCGGCTCGATTTTGGGCAATGGTCGTAAAGGAATTTGTCCAGATGCGCCGGGACCGCCTGACCTTCGCGATGATGGTGGGCATCCCGCTGCTGCAGCTCATCCTTTTCGGCTATGCCATCAATTCCGACCCGAGGCATTTGCCGACCGCGGTCATCCTGGCCGACAACGGACGGCAGGGCCGGACTCTGCTGAATGCCATGCAGAACACCACGTACTTTGATTTCGTGCGGCAGTTCAAGACTGAATCCGAAGGGCACGAGGCGCTCGCGAGAGGTGATGTTCAGTTTGTCATCAACATCCCGGAGAACTTCACGCGGGATCTCCTTCGCGGCGATCGCCCTTCGATTCTTGTCGAGGCGGACGCGACCGATCCCGGCACGACCAGTAACGCCATCGGCTCATTGAACGTGCTGCTGAACACAGCCCTGCAGAACGATCTCAAAGGTCCCCTCGCCTTTCTCGCGGGCACTCCCGGGCCGATCGATCTGCGGGTCCACGCTCTCTACAACCCAGAAGCGATTACGCAATATAACATCGTGCCGGGCCTCATTGGTGTGGTTCTTACCATGACCATGGTTATGATCACCGCGCTCGCCATTACGCGTGAACGCGAGAGCGGAACCATGGAAAACCTGCTCTCCATGCCGGTGCGCCCCCTCGAAGTGCTGATCGGCAAGATCATCCCGTACATTCTCGTCGGGTACATCCAGATAGGGCTGATCCTTTTTGCAGCGCACTTCCTCTTTCGCGTGCCCATGGCAGGGAGTCTCCCCTTGCTGCTGATCATCACGTTCGTGTTCATCATCGCGAATCTCGCGATGGGGGTCACCTTCTCGACCGTGGCCGAGAATCAGCGCCAGGCCATACAGATGGGATTCTTTTTCTTTCTGCCGAACATCTTGCTGTCGGGGTTCGCGTTTTCTTTTCGCGGCATGCCCGACTGGGCCCAGGCAATCGGCGAACTCCTGCCGCTCACTCACTTCCTGCGCATCGTTCGCGGCATTCTGCTCAAAGGCAACGGCCTCGCTGAAGTCGCACCGGAGATCTGGCCCATCGCGCTCTTCACGGTGGTCGCGCTGGCCATCGGAGTGAAACGTTACCGCCAGACCCTGGACTAGGGGCTGTAGAAGTCTTACATGTACAGTGGTACCGTCGAAAACAGGAGTCCTGCAATTTGCACCCTTGAGTGTTAGGTCGAGCTGCAGGTCATCGTGTGCATAACTGATTACCGGGAGTAACCTTCATGAGTGATGACAAGCGGGATTTTGACGCAGGCGCGGCGTCGTGGGACGAGGAGCCCCGGCGGGTGAAGCTGGCAAACGATGTCGCGGATGCCATATCAGCGGAAATCGCGTTGGGCCCCAGCATGGACGTTTTGGACTTCGGTTGCGGAACCGGGCTGGTGGCCGTTCAATTGAGCCCGTTGGTTCGTTCCGTGACGGGTGTTGACACCTCTCGAGGAATGCTCGACATCTTCAAAACGAAGGTCGAACAGCAGCATCTGACGAACGTATCTACTCGATTTCTCGATCTTGACCGGGGCGATGTTCTCCAAGGGAGCTATCATCTGATCGTGAGCACCATGACGCTCCATCATGTCAAAGACATAGGACCACTCCTCGAGCAATTCCACGAGATAATGGTTCCGGGAGGATATCTCTGCATTGTGGATCTGGACCTCGAGGACGGGCAATTTCATAGCGACAACGAAGGCGTCTTTCATCACGGATTCGATCGAGCGGAACTGCGGATGGATTTCATTAATGCGGGATTTGAAGACGTCCGTGACACGACAGCGGCGACCATGACCAAACCGATCGCCAGTGGTGAAGAGAGACGCTTTACCGTGTTTCTCATGAGCGCCCGGAAGAAATAGCACGGACTTCGAGGGGAACAAAACAATAAAGTTCCCCTCGCTGTGCTCATTCCGAGCCCTTCGTCGAGAAACTCGTGGACAGGTCTCTCAGTACCCGAGTTCCTTGAGCGTCGGCACGAAGGCCTCACCAGAGACGGAATCGACTATCTTTCCGAAATCGTATTTGGCGTCGAAGGTTCCGCTCTTACGCTCACCCGGCGCCTTCCCTTCCACGATAAAGACGAAGTATTTGTATATGCAGCGTCCGTCCTGGCGCCATTTCCCTTCACCCTTCGGGCTAGTCCATGCCGGATTGGCCATGAGTGCTTCATACATCTTAATGGGATCGGTGGACTGCGCCAGTTCTGCGGCTCTTGCTATCTCCTTGACCGAGAAATATGCCGGCACGGTAAACGGATCCGGCGGCTCGCCGTATGCCTTGGCATACTTGGAAGCAAACTCATTGGAGGCTTGCACAAGGGCGTCATCCTGGAACCCGGCCGTGTCGTGATACCAAAACATCTGCGTCCGTACGCCCTTCATTGCATCGGGGGGTATGGACAGAGCAAATGAGTCGAGAAACCACAAGTGGAACAGTTTTGCGTCCTTGCCCAAGCCCATAAGGAACGCTTGAGTAAGTGCGCTGACGGCATCTTTGCCAAACGAGCCAATAACGATCACGTCCGGTTTGTAGTCTCGTACCGCTTCCAGATCCCGTTTGATGTCAGAGCTGCCCAAAGGATGCCAGAAAACCTTGTACGTGATGTCGGGATGTTTCTTCATCTCTGCCTCGAATCCGGCAGCCAAGGCGTTGCCGAACGCGTAACCAGGCAGGAAGCACGCAATCTTCTTCGGCTTCATCTTGTCAGTTACATAAGCGGCTCCCGTACGCCCAACATCAGTGGCTCCGCCCAACATACCGAGCACAGTCGGAGCCTTGCCCCCAGCCTGGTAGTACGCGTCCGGGACCGCGCACGTGGCAATATACAGCGCAGGATCTTTCTTGGCAGCCGTGCTCACCGCCATGGGGATGTGGGCCAGTGTGCCGCCTACCAGCGCCTTAACGCCTTGCTTCTTCACAAGGTCTTCGTACAAGGCCGTTGCCGTCTCCGCTTTGGACTGATCGTCGCAGATCACAGCCTCGACCTTCATTTTCTTCCCACCGACTTGTATGCCGCCGGCCTCGTTCAGGTCCTTTATTGCCAGTTCTGTCGCGTTCTTCTGCGTTTTGGCCACCGCGGAGGCGGGGCCGGTCAGCGAGTACATTACCCCGATCTTGAACACGTCTTGGGCCATTGCCGGGACGGTGAACAACAGGACGACCAGCCCGAGGCTCACGACCAAACAAGATAGAGACTTGGGTTTTTCCTTCACGTGTACGCTCCTTTCTTTGCATAAGATTCACGGGAACTGCGCTTCAGAGCACACACAGTCCCTCGCAATCAAGACTCACAGTATCTTGGTCCATACCTGAACTTCGGAATCAGATTCGGTATCGTTCGACCAGTTCCTTGAGTTGCTCTCCCAGTTCCGCCAGCCGCCTGGCCGCAGTTTCCAACTGCGAGGTACTGGCCACGTTTTGCCTCATTGCAACCTCGATACTGGTCATACCGCCGGAAACCTGGTCTATGGCGACCGCCTGTTGGTCGCTGGAGGATTGAATTTCAATCGCTGCTCGCGAAGAGTCTTCCACGCTGGCATAGAGATCTTCTATGGATTTGCCGGCCACTGCAGATTGATCCACGCCTGCTTCCACAGCTTTACTCCCTTGCTCTGCCGCCATTACCACGGCATTGACCCATTTCCTTGTCTCATCAAGAATCGTTCGCACTTGTTCTGTGGCTTGTTTGGACTGGTCTGCCAGCGTCTTGATTTCTTGGGCCACCACCGCAAATCCCTTGCCATGCTCGCCGGCCCTCGCAGCCTCGATTGAGGCGTTCACCGCCAGGAGATTCGACTGATCTGCAAGGTCCTGCACTGAAGCAATTATTCTTTCTATGGCCGCGCTGTGTTCGCTGAGTCGAACCACCGTTTCCCCGATGGATTCCATCTGCTCCCTGATCACGCCCATTATACGCGCGGCGTCATCGGTGGCTTGCCGGCCGGCCCCCGACGTTTTTACCGCCTCTTCAGCACTCTTTGCTACACCCTTCGCCCGGTCGCGTGCGCGATCCGCTGCCTGTCGAAGCTGCTCCACGGTCACCGTGGTTTCGGTCATCGCAGAAGAGGTTTGAGCCGAACTTGCCGCCACCTCCGCGACCGTCGTGGAGATCTCCGACGCCGAGGTACTCAGAATACTGATGCCTTCCATTAGGCTGCGGATCTGCTCACGCAGGTTGCCCACCATCTTGCTCGTGGCTGTCGCCAGGGTTCCGATCTCATCGATCCTGTCTTGGGCAGGGATTTGGGCAGTCAGATCGCCTTCCCCAATCTGTGCGACGGTGTTAGATAGCGCTACGACGGGTTTCGATATGGTTCTGCCAACCACGAAGGCGATCAACACGGACAAAGCTGCCATGATCAGCCCGATAATCGTCACTCGATCCCTTAGCGCACGAACCGCCTCAAACGCCTCGTCCACACCGATCTCGGCTACCAAGGCCCAATCGAAATCCGCTCCAAGCTCCTTGTCCTCACTCAGGCCCGCCGGCGAATACGACGTCAGCACGACAGCGTTCCCGTCATTGTGGAGAATGCCCGTTCCGGATTTGCCCTGTAGCGCATTCTTTGTCGCATCGGTGTCAACTTTCTTTCGGAGCACTGAGGCATCTTTCTCCATCCGCGATTGGGATCGCATCAGCAGGTCGCGGCCGACCAAATAGGCCTCAGAGGACTTTCCCATCGAACTGGTGGAACCGAAAATCGCATTGACTTTCTCGGGGCCTATTCGCATCGCGAGCATCCCCTCCACAGCGTCTTTCTCCCCCTTCATCGGGACTCCCATGAACAGATCGGGCCGACCGGTCGCCTGGTATGTCTCGAAATCGACCATCGCGGGTTTTCGGGTGCTGATCACCTTTTCGAAAAGCCTCCCCAGAGGCGAGCCTTTAAGATCACCGCTTCTGAGGTCCCCTCCGAGTTCCTTCGATTTCATCGCGGTCAACATGACGATCCCGCTGGCGGCACCGACGAGATATACGTCTTCGTAGCCGGAGAACTTCACATCGTGGGTTTCAAGGAAGCTCTTGAAGAACGGATTCGTCGAGGAGTAAATCTGCGAGTAAAGGTCGGACGTTGCATCGAAGGCGTTATTTGTCGAAGATTTGTTGTATTCATAATATGATTCGAGCGTTTCCACGGCAGATCTTGCCGTCGAGGTCTGAGCCATGAACTTGAGGTTCTGAACCGTATCGAAGAAATAGGCAAGGAGTTCGTTTTTCCTGAGTTCTCGCTCGGAATCGAGCTTGTTTAGCGCAGCCTGCTCCATGCCCGACCTTGCGCTTTCGAAAGAAAGATACCCCACGATCACTATCTGGATCGCGGACAACGCTACGAAACAGACCACCAGCTTACCCATCAGACTTCCGGCAATGAGTCTCTTCAGCACAATGCTCTCCTCTCTTTCCTCTTCCCTGAAACCAACATCTTCCTAGACCACTCCGAACTTGTCAGAGAGCGCCTGTCGATTCTTTAGCGGAATCGCGTAAACTGGCCGAGAAGGAGTCCCGAAGTCCCCTGATCCTCTCGCGTGATCGACATGTTCCGTCCGCTGAACAAACAGAAGCGCGCCTCTTGCACAATGAGTTGTGGCTAAGCAAATGTCATGCCAGGCAAGACTCCCGGATCCATTATATTGAGCTATATGTAACCATAGTGATCTCAATTAGTTATAAGCACACCCATCCGCCCCATTTCGAGCCGCCCAGATCGGGTGCACCCGCAGTGGGGGTTCAATACCCAGTGTCCTCGGTCTGCTGCGTGATTCTCAATCGTTCCCGATTCCTCTAACGGCATCGTGTTGTTTTCTCGAGGTAATTAATCTCGGCCGCATGTGTAATATCCACACCACGGCCCCAGATGCTGCAGGCATGGGGTTACTGTACGGGGGCCAGCGTCTTTCAGTAGGCTATCGGTATTTTTCGAGATCAGGCGTTAGATCCAGTCTCGCCCTGGCGGCATTGTGGAAAGCTGCCGGCATATGCGCGACCACGAGAGTGCAGCCTATCGGAGAGTTGCAAGAAGAAGGTACCCTTGTTCATCATCCTGAACCACATCGATCCGAAACCCGGCGGCTGAAAGGATGCGTTCCATTTCCTCTGACCCAGGAATGAGGTCGTTGAGCACTGACGGATGGGTCTTTCGGTGCAAATCATTGATCCATGCGGAGTTCATAAAATGAGACACAACGAGTTTCCCCGACGATCGCAGCAAAGATGCGAGCTTCTTCGTCACCTCCCGCTTGTTGTCAAAGTGCGGATATACATTGTGACAGATGACCAGGTCAAAATCGTCTCGATCGTCGTCGAGATCCTCGATCGCGGTGTTCATGAGTCGCACGTTGGAGCGTCCTGCAATACGCCTGAGGCAGGCTGCGACCATTTCCGGGCTGATGTCCGGAGCCACCACGAGCCCGGCGGGTCCCAAGAGATCGGCAAGTATCACCGTGAGGCGTCCCGTTCCGCATCCCGGCTGAAGAACCCGCATGCCTGGCCTGACCCCGGCTGCGTCGATCATGCGGGCGATCTTTCTTCGCTCCTCGGCCGTGTACTCAGCCGCGGCCCACGGTTCGCCGACCTGAGAATTGAAGAACTGCGCTTTACTACGATTCACCGCCCACACTCCCCTCATTATGAATCCGAACCTGTCCGCCACCGATGCTATCGCGGTTTTGAATCGGCAACAATAGGTCCGACACCTCAGGTTTCAATCGATCGTACTTGATACCAATGCGCGATTAAAGAAGTAGTACGGCCGATGGGCGTTCCTGGGAGGTCTCCGGAGCGCAGTCAGGCTGTGCCGTCCGTAGCGGAGGAGACCTCCCAGGAAAAGCTCTCAACAGGCTTCTCGAGCATCACCCTTTTAGAAGCGCATGGTATGACACGAGGGTTTTCTAGAAGTCCACGGTCAACGAGATGGATGCGCCCATCATGGGATCGATCCGTCTGTCGGGATTTGCACCGAACGGATAAAAAGGAGTTGCGTCGGTCTGGGTGTCCCACGCTGCCATTGCTCGGTCGATGCACGCGTGATTGAACCATCTTCCGGGCTGCCAATAGGCGAACAGACCTTCCAACGTGTACTTTTCCAGGAGCTTCCAGTCCAGGCCCGCAGTGACCTCCCAGCCCAAAGCGGTATCAGGAATGTTGGGAGCACCTGCATATTGCCGGTACGTGAGAGACGGGGTCCACGTTACGTTGTCTACCAGAGCACCAGCGGCATTCACACCCCTCGTCACGGTCGCCGCCTGATTTGGCCGAAGATGACCCCAGGGATATCCGTGGGAACTGCGTTCCGCCCAAAGAAACGTGCCGAAGAGGTTCAAGTTCGCAGCGAGGGCGTAATCGATCCGGGTCGCCAGCACCGAAGCTGCGTTGATGTACCCGTCCCCATTTATGTTGAAGGCGTTGACTCCGGAGCCGTACGCATAACCTATGAGGTAGCTGTAAGGACGAAAGACGTCGTAAGCGCCCTGCCCTGCTCCCTGGGTGAATGGTTGCTTGTTGATAAGTGCCCCTCCCCGTCTGTCTGCACCTGGCATAAACGCGTAAAGGAAGCTGATCTTTGCAGGGCCCGCGAACAGACCCGTCTCGGCCATGTATCGCCAGGATTCCTTGTACCGAGGCCCTGGAACAGCCGCGTCGAGTGTGGTGGTACATTCGTTGTAATAGGCCAGCTCTGTGTTAAAGAAGGCCCAGCCGTTGTTGAACTTGACGTAGAACGTCCCGAGGTTCAGGACCACGTCGTACGGGTGAAAGACGGTCCTGGTACCCGGCGGAACGGTGGCAGTGGGGCTCTGTGTCTCTTTGCCCGCATGCCATCGCATGCCTGCCCAGAAGATCCCCGCGTCGATAGGGCCGCTCTGGTAGGTTGTAAAGAACCGGACGCTGAGCTGCCGCACGTTGTTCTTGTCAAGGATGTTGTAAAAGGCATTCCGCGTGTTGATCTCAAAATCCGGCTGAAGAAACCATTGAGGTCGGAATGCCAAGCTTATCCTCAGCGGTCCGTACGGCGCAACCAACGCGACTCCTTCAGTGGTATTGTTGCTCTCTCCATTGAACTGAAGGCCGGTCCCAAAGGCCTCGGGTCGCTTGCCAACCACGATTATTCCCACCGGAGTGTGGGCGGTCACCCACCACATGGTCCACTGACCGTCGGATGTGGCCACGTTGACCCCCGGCCTGGTGTTGGTAAGGTAATCCGAGTTGATGGGATCTCCGTATTGGCCAAGGCGATACTTGGCTCTGAATCTCACAGCCCTGTTCAACTGGAAGTCGGGCCATAGTTCCAGGTTCTGGTAATGCTTGACCCCGTCTGCGCCGGCGGCAAAATCATTGGCCGATCTTCCCACCTGCCGCCCTGCCCACAGGTTGAGAGCGGCATAATCGCCTGCCAAAGGACCGACACCTCCGACGCCGACACTCCTGTCTACGTCAAACACGCCAAAGAACCCCTTTGCGCCCTGTTGCCCATAGAATTCGTAAACGTAGTTGAAAGTGCCTTCCATGCGGAACTCCCAGGCAAGCGCATTCGAGACCAGAAGAGTCGCCGCCAGGGCAGCACTCAGCCACAAGCATAGGAAACGTGAACGCCCCATATCCCACTTCTCCTCAATTCGCATCCTTCAACTACTGTGATTCAAGCTGCCCGATCATGATGCGGACAGGCTCCGCCTCTCCTCCCCACGCGCCGGGAAATGCGTGGGAAAGGTACTTGACGACCGGATCGACGTGAGAGGACGGTGATATTACGAATTGATACTACGTGCCACCGAGATGGCTGTCAAGATATTTGTGGTACGCTTCCCTGGAAAGTGGCACGGCCTTCTGCACGGGGATCACGGGGAAGGACGCAGCAAGCAGCACCTCTACCCACCGTCTTGCACGCACCGGGGTCACTCTCGCCATCGAGGAGGGCCAGCGTGAGCGGCGGCCGATGGCAGGACACTTCTGTCGTAGAAGATTCTTTCTGACATGGTTCCATTTCCGTAACGCGAGCACTCACCTTAGGGCCGCATCCCTTCCAGGGGAAATTCACCTCCCCTTCCGAGTGCGCCGAAGTCCTTCTCCATTTGCTCGTAAACCGGCTTGCCCACCAGAACGGCGTATATCTCGTCTGACTTGTTTCTCAGCTCGATGTCGGAGAACTTCTCCGGATACAGGATCTTCCCGACCGCATACGCGTCCGCCATGGCAGTGTCGATGTTGGTGACGTAAAAATTGAATGGAAAGATTATGTACACTCCCTTTTCTCGAAACGCCTTAAGTTCTCTGTAGAATTCAGGTCTTTTCGCAAAGTCCTGCCTCACCAGCGTGAGCCCTCCTCCGTCGATGAAGATGATGTCGGGGTTCCACTGGAGGAGTTTTTCCTTGTCGATGAAGAGATGGGCTTTCTGTGAAGCCTGCTGGGCCACATTCCGCGCCCCGACCCATTCCAGAGGGGTGTAGGCCGCGTCGGTGCTCTCTATCGCCTGGATTCCCTTGTACCCGACTCCTCCGACGTAAACTGTAGGTTTCTTGCCTTCTTCGACTCCGGCAGTCCGCTTCCGCAGGTCCTTCCTGACACCCTCGACAAAGGTCACGACTTCTTCCGCCCTTTTCTCCGCGTTGAGGATCTTCCCCGCGACCCGCAGCGAGTCGTACATAAGCTCGTCAAAACCTGCAAAACGGCCGTGGGTCAGCACCACCACCGGGATGCCGAGCTTCTTCTGCAGAGCGTCAGCGTTGCCCCGTTCCATGTAGGAGATGAAAATCACGTCGGGCCGAACTCTGAGCACAGCCTCGAGGTCCGGCTCGCTGTTGATGCTCCCCGGTCCGCCCGGACCGATGGTGGGGAGCTTGGTCAGCTCGGGGTGAGCCAATATGTACGGTCTTGCAGTCGGCCGCGTCTTTTCAAAGTCCTCCACCCCCACGACCTTCTGAGTTGCTCCGAGGAATGTAATGAGACGGAGCGTCCCGGGACTAAGACAGACTATCCGCTGCGGATCGCTGGGGACTTCGACCACGCGCTGGGCCGCGTCCGTGACCACGACCCTTTCCTGCGCATCGCAGGAGCAAACCGTACCGCACAGGTTGCCAACGAGCAGCGCAAAGAGTGTCGTCAGGAATGCCGTTGTTCTCATGCCATTTTTTCTCTCAGATCGCGGGTTCCTCCGCGGTGGTCGGTATTACCACGGGATATCCCGCAATTTCGCCAACGATGACGTCAATCCCATAGACCTCTCGTATTACAGAAGGCTTCAGCGCTGTTCTGTCACCATAAGCGTGAATGGTTCCGCCCTTGAGCATGAGGAACCTGTCGGCAAACCTCACGGCCAAGTTAAGGTCGTGGACGCAGATGATTGCTGAGACTCCTTGCTCCTCGACCACGCGCCTTATCAGGGTCATCACCTCGATCTGGTTCCTGATGTCCAGGTTGCTCGTGGGCTCGTCCAACAAGAGCGCCTCGGGTTCCTGCGCAAGAGCCCTGGCAATGATGACCTTCTGGGTCTCTCCACCGCTGAGGGTGGAAACTGGCCGAAGCGAGCATCTTTCCAGGCCCATCATACGGAGGACCCGCTCCACCACTTGCAAGTCTCTCTCTGCAGCCCCCCATTTCATATGCGGTTTGCGCCCGAGCAGCACCGCATCGAAGACGGTGAGTTGTTCCTCCAGGTACCTCTGCGGCACGTACCCCAGGCGCTTCGCGATCTCTTCTCGCCTCAGGTTGAGAACATCGTCGCCGTTCAACAAAACCGAGCCGCGCTCGGGGTGAAGAATCCGGTTGATGCACTTGAGGAGCGTGGACTTGCCCGCGCCGTTGACGCCAAGGATGGCGAGAATCTGCCCCCTGTCGAGACGAAAGCTCACGTCTTCGAGCACCGGATGGCTGTTGTAGCTGAAATGAATGCCGTGGACGGAGAGAATCACTTGGAATACCCTCGTACCAGCAGATAGAGAAAGAGAGGAGCGCCGAGGAATGAGGTCAGTACGCCGACCGGGAGCGCACCTGAAGCCACTAGGGTTCGTCCCGCGGTGTCTGCCGCGAGAACCAGGACTGCCCCGATAATGCACGAGTGGAGAATGAGAAACCGATGATCCGCTCCGACCAATCGCCTACCGATATGGGGAGCGAGGAGTCCTACAAACGCGATCACGCCGAGAAACGCGGTCACCAGCGATGCCAGGAGCGCAGTCCACAACATTCCCCACAGGCGGCTTCCGTCCACATTGACCCCCAGGCCGCGGGCAGCGTCTTCGCCTGCTTCCAGCGCGTTGAGGTCCCACCTTTTCATGACGAAGTACGCGGTGACCAGGGCCGCTGCCGGGAACATGACGGCAATCTCTCGCCAGGTGGACCTCCCGACATCCCCGAACGCCCAGAAGACCACTGACGCAATCTCCACCTCGGTGGCAAAATACTGAATGAGAATGGTTCCGGAAACGAACAGAGACGAGAGCGCCACTCCCGCCAGGATGATCGTTTCAGCGGTCATTTTCTTGAGCCTGGCGAGCGCCAGGATCACGCCGGTGGCTGACAGCGCTCCCAGGAATGCGCAGAGCGTCACGGAATAGACATCCCCGATCGTCAAGGGACCGGCAGCGCTCGTGGTCTGAGCCACCTTCGCGTGAGCCGCGGCGCCGGCAGCACCTCCGGCCCCCAGGATCACGATGGCGAACGCCGCGCCGAACGCCGCCGCGTGACTGATTCCCAGCGTGAAAGGAGAGCCGAGCGGATTCCTCAGCAAGCATTGTATGACAGCCCCGGACAGGCCAAGTGACCACCCCGCGAGAATGGCCGCCACGATCCGGGGGAGTCTGATCTGCCATACCACCACATTCGCGGCAGCCTCTCCTCCTCCCCACAGAGCCGACACAATCTTGAGCACGGAGAGATCGTATCGGCCGGCAGCCAAGGAGTAAACGATGAGAAGAACCAGAAGCCCAAGAAACAAGAAGAACAGCCGGACCCTGTTCCTCATGCGTTTCCGGTAGAAAGGGAGGACCTTTCCGGGTTCCGGTTGCGGGCATGACATTCTTTGGCAGCTCCTCTCGTTCCCTTCCATGAGTCGGAGGACCGATTCCCCCTCCCTCATCGGAGAGCCTGGATGCAAAACACAGCTTCAGGGGCCTTTCCGACCTGCTTTACCTCAGCAGAACGGTGCCATCTTTTTCGTGTTCAGACTTACATCGTGCCACGTTATCAAACTTCAGGTGCGCTTTCAAGTTGCTCCTCGTACTTTTTTCTTCTAGTATGTTCGGAGAAGTTCAGGACATTACAATTACCGGCGGAGGCAACCATGAAGACCGATAAAACTCTCTCCGAAGCGCATCTCCAGAGATGCCTCGATTTCCACGGCCATCTTTGCCCAGGCTTGGCCATCGGTTATCGGGCATCCGAAGCAGCCCTCGAGCGCCTGAGAGAAACACGGGCAGAAGATGAGGAGATGGTGGCGATCCTGGAAACCGACGCTTGTGGTGCCGATGCGGTCCAGGTCCTCACAGGCTGCACCTTCGGAAAGGGGAACCTCTTTCACAAGGACTACGGCAAGCAGGTGTACACGTTTGCCAGCCGGCGATCTGGGAAAGGCCTGCGGATAGCTCTGAATTCGGGCGCATTCCAACTGTCGCCCAGGCACGCGGAGCTTATTCAGAAGATCCGTAATGATGAGGCCACCGACGGGGAAAGGTCGGAATTCAAAGAGTTCCACACGCGAAAAAGCCACGAGCTGTTGGACATGGATCTGAAACAGCTCTTCAGCATAGAGCCGGTGACGGTCGCCATCCCTGAAAAGGCCCGCATGGAACCGTCAATCCTCTGTGCACGATGCGGAGAGCCGACCATGGCGGGAAAGCTGGAGAAAGTGGGAGAGAGATTGCTCTGCAAGCCTTGCTTCGAGCAAGAGCAGATCCGGTAATGGCTCGCGAGAAGCAAGCACAACCATTTGCCATCACAACAGAACTGCCCCGGAACCTGGTGATTGAGATCGCGCGAGGTTGCCGGGAACACCAGTAGCATTGACGAAGAGCGAACCATTGGTTATACTCTTAAGAGATTGGAGGTATAACCAAGTGGACACCGTAAAGACCGCTGTTTCTATTCAAAAGCCCCTCTTCGAACAAGCCGAAGACCTCGCCCGAAAGCTCAAGATCTCTCGCAGTCGCCTGTTCGGCCTTGCTCTGGAGGAGTTCATCCGCCGCAGCGAGAACCGCGACCTGCTCGAACAGATCAATGCCGCCTATGCGGATGAACCGGACACCGCGGAACGGACCGTGCACCGCAAAGCCCGACAATCCCACCGCCGCACGCTGGAGGGTGAGTGGTGATCGGCCAAGGCGACATTTTCTGGGTCGACCTCGACGATCCGCGAGGCTCTGAACCAGGCTTTCGGTATCCTCACGTGGTTGTCCAAAACAATGTATTCAACCGCAGCCAGATTCGCACGGTGCTCGTGTGCCCTCTGACCTCCAACCTGAAACGTGCAGTCGCGCCGGGCAATGTGCTGCTGGAATCCGACGAGGCCAACCTCCCCAAACCGAGTGTCGTCAATGTGTCGCAGGTATTCACAGTCGACAAGATGCAGCTCAGCGAATACGTCGGTACGCTGTCTCCCAGGCGCGTGCGTCAAATCCTCGACGGCATCAAGTTGGTTATCGAGCCACGCGAACCGGAGTGATCTAAGCAGATTTGTGGTAGACTTTTGAAGTCCCTTTGTGCTGACGCGATGGAACCGGTGTGAGACGCGGATCGTTCCACGGCGTGCCTCGGCTGGGAGTCATAAAGATGTATCGCAATGAGAAGGAGATGCACTCATGATCAAGACCGTCGAGGCGACAATCGACGAGCACGGCAATGTCCGCCTGCTTGAACCCGTTCAGCTATCCTCGGTACGGCGGGCGCTCGTGACAATCCTGGAGGACGCGCCGGCTCTCTCGGCTGACGAGACCGCTCTGCTGAGTGAGCCCGCTCTCGGAGAGGACTGGAATCGCCCGGAGGAGGATGCCGCGTGGTCACACCTGCAGCAGGAGTAGTGGTACTTGTCCCTTTCCCCTTCTCCAACTTGGCCCAGGCGAAACTGCTACCCGCCGTGGTACTGGCCGATGCTGGCCGCGGGGACTGGATATTGTGTCAGGTGACAAGCAATCCTTACGGCGACCCCAGAGCCGTCGAACTCACAGAAGGTTGCTTCGAAGAAGGTTCTCTTCGTGTCACGAGCTATGCTCGGCCAGGGAAGCTCTTCACCGCAAGCCGAGACCTTATCCTCTCTACGGTGGCGGTTCTGAGGTCATCCGCGTTCCACGAGATCATTGAAGCAGTGATTGCCCTTTTCCGTGGCAGCCTTGCCCACGACAAACAGTAAGCTCTGAAGGGGAGCCAGCGTAGGGTGTGCTGAGCTCAGCGAAGCACACCGATCGCGATATTCATGGCAGGCAACTCGGTCACATTGACATCAAGCGGTGCGGTTCGCACGAAACTGCCGTGCTCACCGGCACCCTACGATTGCAGCCCAGGTTGCTCTCAACACCGCGGCATGGCCTTGCCAATGAGCACCCAGTCGTTCCTTTCGCAAGCCTGCCACCTCACTCGGAGCCGCTCTTCCAGGCTGTTCAGTGGGGCCGGCATCTTGCCGGTCCTCGTCCTGCCAAGACACTGCTGGGCAAGCCAGCAGTGCCACCCTGAACTGCGACCCGAAGAAGAGAGGGACAAGTGGCCGATTGTTCTTGCGGGAACAGGTGTTAAGCTATAGCCTCGGAGGCAAGGAAGAACATGGCTAGTGGGTTTCGTTACGAGGTGATCATCTATTGGAGCGACGAAGACCAGGCTTTCATAGCCGAGGTCCAGGAACTGCCCGGCTGCGCTGCGGATGGAGCAACCTATCAAGAGGTAGTCGCGAACGTCGAAGTCATTATCCAGGAATGGATCGATACTGCCCGAGAGCTGAGGCGCCCTGTCCCGGAGCCCAAAGGGCGGCTTCTGTATGCTTGAATCCGGCAGAGTTGGCCATCTGATGGCTTTGAGCTCAGTCGTCCGAAGGCTTGTCGGTCTTGGGATATCGCTTATTCCGTATCGCAGTTCTTGCGCTTTCTTCCCATCGATCCTTTTCCGAACGGGAAAGGTCATCGTAGTCAGTGAGGAATGGTTCCGTCTCTACCTCCTTGAACTTCTTGTAGGTTTTCTTGGCCAGGCAGCGTCCAAGCGAGTTTTCCACTTTTCCCAGTGTGTTAGCGTATCGTTCGACTCCCTTTGGTCCATAACGCCGCCACAATAGCTCTAACGGTTCGTCTTCCACTCCCCTGAGATAGCCTAGAACTTCGCCCACATCTGGTTCTTTCACGTGTGATTCGAGCACCTCCTTAGGCGGAAGATGCAAGACTCCGAATATTGTGGTTTTGTCCAGTGCGCTCCCCTCAATGATCTTCTTGAGGCTTCGCACACCGTGGCGAAAAGTCACATGCAAGAGATAGGCAAGAACCCCTGGTGCGATCCTTTTGATATTCTGGCATCGGGCTTCACCGAGGAAACGCCTAATCAAAATCGCGCGATTCAGCTTGTGTTCATCGGCCTTGTGAATAGACGTTCTTCCCTCCCGGGTTAGGACTACCGATGGAAGCTCAAGCGTTCCTTCTAGTCGGCTGTGGAAGTCCGGGGCCTTCAGAAGCTTCGCCTCTTCATACGTCTGCCAGCCTTCCATCCATTCCAGGAAACTCGTCTCGTCCTCGTGAATGCCACCCATGAACACAAAGACACATCTGCCTAGTTGTCGATTTTCGTTTCCATCGTTGAATTCGGCCTCTTCCATGGGCATCAAGAATTCCTGGAGCCAACCACACTTTTGCTGGTTAAGGGCACAGTCGAACTCGTCCCACAGCACGAAAGGAGTTTTCTCTTGCAAGCTGATCCGAGATATGGCCTTGAACGCAGCGACCAACCGCTCGCGACTGCCTCCGAATTGAGAGAGATTATAGGATATAGTCTCAAATTTCTGGCCATTCGGATCGATTGCTTTCTGAAGGGACTTCGCCACGAATGACTTCCCAGACCCAGGCTCTCCGAAAATTGCGAATGACAGAACCTTCTCTCCCGTGTCTGCATGTTGTTTGAGTCTACGTTCCAGGTTAAGCAAGGCACTCGCGAATTTCATATTGGCACTAACGAGCCCCCCGATATTCAGAACTGTACTATACCGGAACTCAGAATCGTTGCCGCAGACTACCTTCTGGACGGTTTCCCAATCGCCGACTGGCGGACTCCACGGAACCACCGACCGATCATCTACATGTCCTACCACATTGAGAAGCGACTGGTAACCGGATCTGGCCTCCGTCAATTTACGGCGATCCTTTCCATCTTCTGGATCAAGGTATCCCTTTTCCATAACCTCCCTGGAACGTGCCAGTCCTTGCTTAGCGCACGCATGCAAGAGTTCTCGCCACTTGTCGAAATCAATGATCTTTTTGTCCTTTGCCTTTGGATCGGGAACCGTCGGGAGGTTGAGAGCCTGGACGAAAGATGCTACGAAAGCTATCCCACCTCCTACCACGTGACCGGGGTGCGTACGCAGAAACGATCCTGGCTGATCTCCCGGAAATATGAGCAGGTCGCCTTTTTCGCGCGATCCTGGAGCAAGAACTAAGGCACCATCATAGTCGATGCGAATGACCACAACGTGCTGCCACCCGAGTCCTTTTTTCCATAAGGTCTCGTCTCCCTGTAGGTACTCGACAATTCGATCACGATAGTCATCCCAGATACCTGCTCTTCGTAGAGCCCCGTCAGCGAGGTCCTCCGCCACCCCCACCCAGATGCCTGGTCGTGCGCCGTGCTTCTTGGCTTGTGCACGGAATTGCTGCCACTCGCACTTCAAAGGATCGTGGGAGCGGATCAAGTATGGCTTGTCTCTGATTCCAGCAGCCAGTTTCTCCCAATTCGCTTCACCACCAAGCGGTTTGTTTCCCCGCCATCCTCCGTCAAAATCCATGACGATCACGCATTGAGCGTCCTTAAGCTCTTCCGTTTCAAGGCAGGTCGAGCCCTTGTGCTCGCGTGCGTCCCCCCAAGGCAGGGACCCCCTGTCCTTGTCCACCCGCCACACCGGCCCTGTTTCTTCTTCTATCCGTGTAAGTAGATAGAGACTCTCGAGATATTCCTTGTGAGAGTTCTTGTCGCTCTCCTTCTTCGCCTTCTTCTCCTCCTCTTTGGGGAGCCTTACGCCGTGGCTGCACGCCTGCAAATAGGCAGTAAGGGCACCAGCCCCGCCCGGCACCCGGATGAGTGTAAACGGATAATCCTTGCGGGGCGCTTCCCGGATGTAAAGGGACTTTTCTCGCCACTTCTCAGCGTAGAGAAAAATGTCAGTGGTGTAGTCTCCGAGGATCAGGAGGTCTTTGTCGTTCGCCATGGGCACGCTCCTCGTGAATGACGAATTGCAGGTTTGTGAGAATATCACACATACGATTCAACGACGGAGCGGAAACCGCGGGGCAATACAAGGCAAGTGCTATCCTGGGCAAGTCGCGACAAATCGGGGGCTCTCTCCGCTCTGCGAGAGACGACCGTGGCCAAGATCGCACCACCCATTGCTGGACCTGACCCCTACCCAGAGCGCGTGTGAATGGCGATCGTGATCGTATAACGAGCCAATATATGGGAGTTTTTGGGGAAGGGTCCGGGAAACCACTTTTTGCAAAAAGGGGTTTCCCGGCAAACCATTGTCTTCGGACCGTACCTCGCCTGCACCCTCACGAGCCGGTCTTTCCCTTTTCCATTCTTCTGCGTTCTTCTTCGCGGATTTCACGGCGGAGGAGTTTGCCGACCTTGGATTTGGGGAGCATGTCGCGGAATTCGATGTACGACGGGACCTTGTACGGCGCGAGGCGTTCTCTGCAGAAGC
>JACRDG010000098.1 GCA_016218715.1 Desulfomonile tiedjei
CCCGGCCCCGTGGCCCCCCTCCCCCCATTGCCATTAACCAGTCCCCGAGACAGCAAGTACACCGTAAGTCCAGAACCCTGTCGTCTCACGGAAACCTGTAGAGTAGCCCGGGCCAGTTACCCAGCCCGAGCCCTCGCCAGATCCGGACGTGGACATTTCGACCATCCGGCTCCTCCGCCGAGATGGCTCATGGAGTTCAGCCCCAGATCTGGACCTTGATCTGGGGGGTTGGGAGCGGGAAGTCCTTGAGCAGGTCTTTGAACCGTCCCCATGTCAGGCGGCTTCGCTGGCTGCGCCGATTGAGCCAGTTGTGCCAGATCCGCTCCGCTTGCGCTTTCAGTATCCGCAGTGCTCGGATGTTGCCGTTTACTCCGAAGTAGTTCATGTGTCCTCTGAGCCGCCTGATGAGCGCGGCGTGTTGCTCCTTGACCGGCTTGTGCCTATGACGTTTGCAGAAGTCGGTGATGGCCAGGTTGGCCTTCCGGAGTCGCGCCTTGCGTGTCTTGAGTGCCGGCACCCAGAAGCCCTTCGGGCTTCGTCGCCAATAATGCGTGAAACCCAGAAAATCGAACGTGCCGGGGCCTTTTCCCCTTTCCTGTGAAGCCAGAGGCTTCCCGAAAGAGAGAAGGCGAGTCTTGTCGGGATGTAGTTCCAGGTGATACTTCTCGAACCGCTTTTCAATGACCTCGTATACCCGCTTCGCGTCCTCTTCTAGCTCGAAGCCCATCACAAAGTCATCGGCATACCTTACCAGGTATGCCTTACCCTTGAGTCGGGGTTTCACTTCCTGCTCGAACCATACGTCCAGCACATAGTGCAGGTATACGTTTCCCAATAGCGGAGATATTATCGACCCTTGCGTCGTCCCATCTTCCGACTCGGAGTAATCCTCTCCGTCCATTACTCCCACATGCAGACATTTGCCGACCAGTCGCAGGAGCGACTCGTCGGCGACCCTTATCCGGAGGAAGTCCATCAACTGCTTCCTGTTGATACTATCGAAGTAGGCTTTGATGTCTGCCTCCAGAATGTAGTTCACTCCTCCCTGGTATATCATCTGATTCAACGCCCGTAGGGCATCGTGTGCGCTCAATCCGGGCCGGAAGCCGTAAGAGAAAGGCTTGAAGTCTTGCTCGTAGATTGCCCCCAGGATCCAGACCAGCGCTCGCTGCACGATCTTATCCACGATCGCCGATATTCCCAGCGGTCGGAGTTTACCTCCTTCCTTTGGGATTTCGACCCGTCGGATGGGCTGGTGGCGGTATCCTCCGCTCTTCATCCGCCCATGGAGTGCCATGATGTTCTGCTCCAGGTTCTCTCCGTAGGCCTCCTTGGTGACGCCATCCACTCCCACTGCCGCATCTTTTCTCAGGTCCTGGTACGCTGCCATCAGCATCAAGGGGGTGATCAGATGAGCCAGCGACAGGAGCCGCTCGTTCGGGTCTCGCTTCGCTCGCTCCATTACCTTCAACAGTCCCGGTGATACATAGTCTGAAGTCTTGGCCACAGTTGTAGTTCTCCATCGAAGTTCATCTCGACACAGGCCGCCTTTGCTCCACCGGCTCCGGGTACGCCCGCCCGTTTCCCGGCTTCTCAGCTCTTATGCGGCCTTCCGACTCCCTGGCACGCTTCGGCTCTCGCTCCGGTTCCCCTTGCTCGAGCCTACCACCCTGTCGGACGCGTTGTGTTCTCCTCTCGGGCACCTATGCGCCCACTAAATCTCCGGGTGGACGTGCCTGGGCCTCCCAGGTTACTGGGCCGTCCTCTTCATACGTGCCGTGTTCCGAGACCCCGCCGGGTTGTGACATCCCCCCATGTTGCCCTGTTTACGGGGATGCCCATGCTGCCTTCGGGTTAGGGTTAGACCCTCGGCACCCGGGAAAAGGGAAATTTCGTGGCTATGACACGGCCCGCATGTTCGCCTGCCTACGCATCGCCGTTCTCGTTACCTCCACGGCGCAAGGACTGGCTACTGACCTGCCGGGCTCAGCTTTGGTCAGGCGGGTTTCGCACCCGCTGGACGACAAACTGAATTTCACAATATTCTCATATTGCTCCTTCCAGACCAGCAGTGCCTGGTCGCATCAACCCTCATACCCTTCTGGATGGTCTCGTCGGGGAGCTGCGCGCCGCGTGTGCCGCCCCAGAGAGTGGCAGCAGACTCAGGCGGCACTGTGTCGACTGCCGCCGGGGCGTCCGTTTCCGCCTCTGGGCTCGGGTCCAGAACCGCAACGGGTTGCGTTGGCGGAACAGGGTTCGCCGCGACCGGGACGTCGGCTTCGGTCACGGGCGAAGTCTTCTGAGCGGCCTGTTCGGTTCGCTGGCGGTCGTAGTTCTCGAGCTGCCG
>JACRDG010000099.1 GCA_016218715.1 Desulfomonile tiedjei
GCCCACGGAGACTAGAAGTTGCTAGCGAGGGTACGGAGCGAAGCTCCTATTTTCAAAAAGATTCTCACCAGATTGCTTCCTCAAGAACAGATCGGTATCAACTCGCGTCTACGATGGCTCGCGGCCGGTGACTCCGCGGCGACGCGCATGGGTATACGCGGCATCTAGAGCAGAGCGCGACAAGAAGAAATGAAAATTGATAATCAGCGCGCTTTTCCGATATTAATTGCTTGACTCGACGCGCGCGGGGTGATAGGAGCCCCGACCGTGGGTGAGGCAAAGGCCTCGGCCCTCCTGCCGCTGCCATAGAGGCGCAAGGATCAGTCTGAGCATTGCATATTGTCGAGGGTTGCCGATGTGCGGCATGGCCCAGGGAATCCTCCGACTAGATTTTGAAAAACTTAGGTGAAAAGGAGTTGTAAATGATTCAGAGCGGGTTTCAAGCCTCTGCGGAGCCTGTCCTGGACTCTCAGGATTTTGACCAACACTTCCAGTACGTGAAAAGGCTCATCCAGGAACTGAAAGAGGAAGACCACTCGTCCTTGAGGAAGGAACTCTTTGGTGAGGAAGACCAGCGGCCGCTCTCCAAGAAGCAACTGAAAGAACTGTTTCGGGTCCTGAGAAAGATCGAGCGCCAGTGCCAGGAGTGCTATGACGCCCCCATTCCTGACGAACTGGAAGGGGCAATCAGAAGCCGCGACGAATCGGCATGGCTCCCGTGGGAACTCGAAGCGATAGAAAAGGTCGACGCGTGGCGCGAAGAGATCCAGGAAAGAAAAAAACAGACTCGCCAGATGCTCACCGTGGCACTGGAAAAGATACGAAAAGGGGAAAAACCGGCCTGAGTCTCCCATGAACGACCTCCATGCACTCAGGGGGCTCCCTAACCCCGCCCCCTGAGTGATCGATTTCCTTTCCCGCACAAATACACCGCATCGATCCCCGGCCGGGCCTGCCCCCCCCCCCCCACACACAGACTCACCGTGACACGCAATCAACCGGTATCTCAATGGTACCTGCTTGAAAGCCTATGGGTAAGGGTCCTCTACCGCCGTACGCATCAGGCAGGAAAGTTTGATTCCTGGGCTTCTTTAGTTTATACTCTGAGGTTCAGCATCCAGACGCGGCCTTCTTGTTGGAGGAAGGATGGATCAATTCAGACCGAGAGACGATCAAGACCCCGTTCGTGAGATCGAGCGAAGCCTGCAAGACCTCAAGGCTCTGCTCGGGGGATTCCTCAAGGGGAGCGGGACCTGGCTGGTCATCGGGGTCGTGGTACTGCTGTACCTCGCCTCGGGCTTCTATATTGTGGGTCCCGGCGAGAAGGGAGTCGAACTTCTTTTCGGAGGAGTCCGTGCCGTCACGGACCCCGGGCTTCGATACCGCGCCCCCTGGCCGATCATGAGTCAGATCGTGGTGGACGTGGCTCAGGTCAGACGGAAGGAGATCGGCTATCGATCCGCAGACGATCGCACGCGGACGATTGGTGCGGAATCGCTCATGCTGACCGGTGATGAGAATATCGTCGATGTCCAACTCTTCGTCCAATACATGGTCAAGGATCCGAAACAGTTTCTCTTCGGCGCGCGCGATCCTGAGGCCGCATTGGTGGCTTCAGCGGAAGTGGCCCTGCGAGGAGTGGTCGGCGAGAATACCATAGACTACACCATGACGAGTGGCCGGATGGAAGTTCAGAACAAGGTGGAGGCGTACCTCCAGAAGCTCATGGACACGTACCAGACCGGTTTGCAGGTGACTCAGGCCCGTCTACTCGGCGTTGATCCGCCTTCACAGGTCAAGGAATCCTTCCACGACGTGGTCAAGGCCTGGGAAGACCGGGAGCGCCTGATCAAAGAGGCCGACGGATTTCGGGAAGACATTGTCCCCAAGGCGAGGGGCCAGGCACAGAAAGAAATCCTGGAAGCCGAGGCGTACAAAGCACAGAGGGTGATCAAAGCCCGAGGTGACGCCCAGCGCTTCACGACGGTCCTGCAGGAATACGCTAAGGCCCCCAAGGTGACCCAGCAACGGCTGTACCTCGAGGGCATCGAACAGTTCCTTGGCCCCACCAGAAAATTCATCACGGAAAAGGGGGACTCGCGCGTGTTGCCGCTCTTGCCGCTCACCGGAACGGCGGAGAGCCTTTCCCTCACCCAAAGCGGAAAACAGGAATCGGAACCGAGTGCGGATCCGAAGAAGCGAAAGTAGAAGGCCATGCTGAGAACCATCGCTGTTTTTGTCGTTATCGGCGCCATCGTGATACTAAGTCAGTCGGTGTTCCAGGTCACCCAAGGGGAACAGGCGGTGGTCCTCCAACTGGGTGAGTATGTCCGGACGGTCAAAGAACCCGGACTGCATGCGAAGTATCCGCTCATACAGAGAGCCCTTTTCTTCGACAAACGGGTACTGGCGGCCGAGGCACGCCCCGCGGAGTACATCACTCTGGACAAGAAGCGCCTTACGGTCGACACCGTGTCCCGATGGATCATCGCAGAACCGCTGGAGTTCTACCAGACCGTGGGGGACTATCGGGGCGCAATTTCCCGACTCAACGACATAATGGTTACGCGACTCCGGCAGGAGATTGCCAACCATAATTTCAAGGAGTTCATACGCGAAGAGCGTGAACGCATCATGCAACAAGTTACGAACAGCACGAGAGATTACGCGAAAGGGTTCGGAATTAATGTGATCGACGTGCGGATCAGACGGGTCGATCTTCCCGAGGAAGTTCAAAACAGCGTTTTCGCCAGGATGAGAGCCGAGCGAGAACGGATTGCGAAACGCTACCGGGCCGAAGGCGAAGAACAGGCACGCGAGATTCGAGCCAATGCAGAGAAGGAAAAAGAGATCCTTCTTGCGGAGGCGTACAGGAAATCCGAGACCTTGCGAGGAGAAGGCGACGCGGAGGCCACCACGATCTACGCGGAGGCGTACAACAAGGATCCTGAGTTCTTTAGCTTCCTGAGACACTTAGATGCGTACAAGAGAGTCTTCGGGCCGGAAACTACGTTGCTGCTTCGAGGCGATTCCCCCTTCCTCCGTTTCTTGGACGCGGGAGGAGGCACCGGGAGTGCCAGCGCCCTACCAACCGCGAGCGAGCAGCGTTCGGAGCGCAAATAGACGCGTGTTCAGCCACTCGATAAGAGAGGAGCAATCACTCACCGAGGCAATAGCGATCCCTCGGATCCACGATACCCGATTAATAAGAGGACTTCACGACCGTATACGTCGTGGGCACTATGGTCCAACCCTCGGCCGACAGCGGGACGTTCACTGATGACCCGCCAAAAAACACGCGGCCGCATAATGCTTCCCGAAAAAGAGTCATCGGCAATCACCAGAGAGGATCCTCAAACATGCTTGACCGCGCCATGAGGATCGTCTATAGGGTACCGGAGTGGTCTTGCCGGTGTAGCTTGATATCGGTACAGGAGTTTCCATCATGAAGGTGTTGCTTGCTTATCCAGCCATCCCAGAAACTTTTTGGAGTTTCAAATACGCCCTAAAACTCATCAAGAAGAGGGCGGCACACGTCCCGCTGGGGATGCTGACCGTTGCAGCGATGCTTCCGAAGGATTGGGAAGTCCGGTTGGTGGACATGAACGTGGAACCCCTGTCTGATCAGGACCTCCGATGGGCCGACATGGTCTGGGTCGGAGCCATGGTCATACAGAAAGCATCAGTCAGGGAGGTCATCGCCAGAACCCGGGCAATGGGCAAACCCTTGGTGGCAGGCGGACCGCTCTTCACAAGCACCCCGGAGGACTTTCCTGAAGTCGATCATATGGTCCTCAATGAGGCCGAGATCACACTGCCGCTGTTTCTGAGGGACCTCGCTGCGGGCAAACTCCAGAGGATATACACCTCGACGGAAAAGCCGGACGTCGCGATGACCCCGCTTCCTCGCTGGGACCTGCTCAACATGAAGCACTATGCGTCCATGTCCGTTCAGTATTCCAGAGGCTGTCCTTTTGACTGCGAATTCTGCGACATCGTACATCTCAACGGCCGGCGCCCCCGCGTGAAAGCCAACGAGCAGATGCTCCGAGAGTTCGATGTCCTGTACAACCTGGGATGGCGAGGCAGGCTCTTTATCGTGGACGACAACTTCATCGGCAACAAGGTGAAAGCGAAATCCTTTCTCAGGACCTTGATCCCCTGGCAGGAGGCACGGAAGTTCCCCTTCGGTCTGTACACGGAGTCCTCGGTCAACTTGGCCCAGGACGAGGAGCTGATGCTGTTGATGTCGCAAGCCGGCTTCGATTCGGTGTTCCTCGGTCTGGAGACCCCTGCGGAAGAATGTCTTGCCGAATGCGGTAAACATCAAAACCGGTCCATCGACCTGGCGGAGGCCGTCCGAACCATCCAGCGAAACGGCATGGAGGTCATGGGAGGTTTCATAATCGGGTTTGACAACGATCCTGCCAATATCTTCGAGCGCCAGATCAAGTTTATCCAGAATGCCGGAGTGGTCAAAGCCATGATCGGCCTGCTACAGGCGATTCCGGGCACCCGCCTGTACCAGAGGCTCCAGAAGGAAGGACGGCTCCTGGACGACTGTTCGGGAGACAACTGCGACGGTTCCATGAATTTCATACCCAAGATGGATCTCGAGGTGGTGAAGCAAGGGTATCATGACGTCCTGCAGAACCTCTATAGTCCCAGGGAATATTATTTCCGTGTCCTGGAGTTCTTGAAGAACTACAAACCCCGGCGACCGACCCTTGCTCGCGTCGGCTGGCTGGAAATTCGGGCCTTCCTAAGCTCGATTCTGTATCTCGGGATTTTGGATAAGTGGAGCGGGAAGATCTATTACTGGAGGATGCTCTTCAAGGCATTCTTCTTCCATCGCCAATGCTTCGGCGAGGCGATCACTCAGATGATCATCGGATACCACTTCAGAAAACTGCTCGGCAAGTAGGCGCCGATCACCGTGCCAGCGGCCGCTGCGGCCAATCGCAATGCTTAAGACTTTCAGGGGAGTGACGTTCCGGCAAGGAGTCCTCCCCGGCAGCCATTCAATAGCAGCTAAGGACGCCCCTTGCCATCTCTGCGGCTCTTTCCCCGCGTGCCGGCTGCCCGGCGCATGAACCATCTGCCCAGGACCTTTCTTGTTGAACACAACCCCCTCGAGTTTCATCTGCCAGTTGCCGTCCCCGAGCATGTGAGGCGGTTCAGTGATCTGCCACCGAGTCGAGAATCCGAGGATTCCAATCGAGAGATGATCGCCTTCTATCCTGACCGCTCCACCGGTAACCGAGGCCTTGCCAGTACGGAAATTGGCCGTTCCATCGGGAAATATGACGATGACGGTGCCATCTTCTCCGCGCCACGCGCCTGCATAGGCGATCTGGTCCGGGGGGAGCGGTTTCCTCTTGAGCAAGCTCTGCCAGTCCAATTGCTCGACGCTTCGGAACAGATCTCCGCTCAAGTGCCTGTGAATGGACACGCCCGCGAAGATGACCGCTGCCACGAAGAAGGACGTGCCAAGTATGCCCAGTATCCGCCCGGCCTTGACCAGACCGACACGACCTGCCGGTATTTCTCCTCGTGCGATTCGTTTGAGGTCGGAGCTTCCCAGGACCCACGCAAGAACCCCCAGGGGCCAGCACAGGAATAGGGACGAGATTCCGAGCACGAGAATTAGGCTCCCGCGATCGGCCGGCGGTTTGTGGAGCTTTGAGCCATGGACCGGTCCGGACTGGGTCGAGCCGCCCTGTGCGGAACCCGCGGGAATGGAACGGCCTCTGTCGGCGCCGTTGTCTGAAGAGCCTGTCGGGTACTCATCCATGGTGAGGGTTGCCGCCCTGTACCTGCCTGGATTCGGGTGCTACCGGTGAACGTGGTGAAGAGGTGCCGCCGGATCTGCGAGAGCCGTTGCCTCGAACGCGACGGAGGGTGGGGGAGTTCTGTTTCAAGATCGCTGCCGCGTCAGGCCCCGCTGAAGATTACCACAAAAGAGTCCACCAAAAAGAAGCCCGACGGATGTGACAAAAGGGTATGGCTCCAAACAAGGAGGATACGGTCGTTCCGCCGGGCGATTGCAAGGCTAGCGCATCCACGATAGCGGCGAGCGAGCGATTTGTCAAGGGTTAAATGCACGTGGTGCGAACTCCGCGTTTCGGGCACGTAACCCCGGGAAACCATGCTCGATTGTGGTGCGTCCAGAACGACGGATGCCGCCCGGCACCCTGTGGGCGTGCGCAGTCGGCACCGATCGAGCGACGTGCAGTCGCCCTGAATGAGCACAGGTGTCAGAAACCGATCGAGATGGTCCCGCCGACGGTCCAGGAGTGGCGATCCAGGTTCGCGTCAAACGTCCGACTAACCCCCGGAGCGCTCACGTCGAATGCAGGCAATTTGCCGTGAACAGCATTCCAGCGCACGAACGCGCCAATGTTGGCCCCAGCGATCCGGCGCGAGGCCTCGGAGAAAACCTCGAGAAAGTAGCCGCCGTCGTAGTTGCCGCTCCCGTCGTCGGGCGAGACACCGGCTACGAAGTTTTCGCGTGCCCTGAAACTACCGGTGACCGTCGGGAAACCGACGACACGAACGGTAAGGGAAGAGACAGGGCTTCCGTACGCGTACTGGGCACCAAGGAGCGGAATAATCGCCTCTGACGTTGCGTTTCCTTCGTCCGAAGGAGAGCTTGGAATGCCGACGGCCACGGGGTTACTGAACTTCGAGTAGAAGTAGTCGTACCGCACACCGGCCAGCAAGGAGAAGCCGCTTAGGAACCCGGTCCGGATAGCTGCCAGCCCCTCGACGAACCACCACTCGTCGGTTACCGTCCAAGTTCTGTAGGACTGAGCCCCGGCTGTCGAGACATAGATTTCGGTGGACTCTATTCCCTCAGGAAACAGGTACCACCCGCTGCCCAGGATGGTCAGGTTCTCGGAGAGGTTGAGCGGTTGCGTCACCCCAAGCCAAACTCCCCTCAGGCGCTGCTGCTGTTCGAATCTCGCAACACCGTTGAGGCCGGCCGCGTTCCCTCCCCCGAAGGAGATTCCGCGCCTGTCGTCGTTCCAACCCACGTACACGACAGGAGGGGCGATTAATCCGCACGGCGATTGATAGGGAGCGCATCCCTGTCGGGGCCCAAAGAAATCCCCAAACGGCAGGAGACCCGTTCCCAGGAATGCATTAGCAGGTGCGGCAATCCACAACAAGGCAGCTGCCGCAACCGCCACGAGAGCGACTCTTTTCATAACTCCTACCCCCTGCAACGGCCTAACAGGCCACAGACGAAGACCACAGTTCTCGGACCATTCGGTCCGGGACCGTGAACAAAACTGTTAATCCTAATACCCCTACGCTAACCCAGAACGCTGCTTTTGTCAAAGGGAATCCGCTCGTCAGCTATCGTATTCACTGACGCGGCTCGGGCGGTTGCCGTCTGAGGCCAGCTTTCGCCGATGGCATTGCGCTAAGAGCTTTTACATCTGCCGTTTTGTGCCCAGGTTTTCTCCGAAGCCCTCAGCAACCGCACCAATATAGGCGGAAGCTCTTCGATGGCCCCCCGGAACTTTTTCAGGAACCGTCTCCGCTTCAATGTCGTGGAGATCATGGATGGGAGCAGGGAAGGATCGGTCCATAGCCGCCTGAAGCGAGGCTTGGGCGGGAGGCCCGATGAATGAATATCGTCGGAAATCACTCTGAGGCAAGCGAAAGGAATGCCCTGTTCGCTTGCTCGGCGGCCGATGGCATAACTCTCCATGTCTACGGCAAGAGCGCCGGTGGATCGAAAGAGCCGGTCACGATGCTTGCGAGGGAAGACCGCGTCGCGAACCGTGACCATCCCTCCTACATGGAAACGCCGGCTTTCCTTTCGGCACGCTTCGGCAAGGGCCTGGACGAGGTCCGGTGCGCACACGATCGACTCGTGGGGCGCACCGTCAAGAAACGTTTCCGATGCTACCACCAGATCGCCCACTCGCAACTCCTCCAGCAGCGCGCCTGCAGTCCCCACGCTGAGGATGGCCTCGGGCCTCTCGGCCAACTGCCGGACCGCCGCTTCGGCCCGAACCGCACCGACGCCGCACCGGACGGTCACGAGCTGACAGCCCTCAAAGAAAGCGGCCCGGTACGTAGCTCTTCCGATGGTCCAGCGTCCGGTCACTTCGACCCGGTGGAGGAACGGATGCAGCTCCATCCCCATGGGAAAGACAAGACAAAGGGAACCGTTTTCTCTGTTCATCGCGCGGCCTGGAGGTTATAGTGCGGCAACCATGGCTGGGAGCACAGGATATGTCCACAATCGATCCGGATACTATAGATAGAGGAATTCTTGCAGCTCTGCAAGGGGATCTAGACGACTCTCCGGAACCGTACGCCCGAATCGCGACAGAACTGGGCATTTCAGAAGACGAAGTGATCCGCCGTATCAGACGCCTGATGGATGCCGGGATCATCCGCCGTATCGGCGCCATGATCAGGCATTTCGAGGCCGGGATCGGTTTCAACGCGATGGTCGTCTGGAAAGTGGGTCCGGATCGGATTGAAGAAGTGGGGGCCCTCTTCGCAGGACTCCCGGAGGTAACCCATTGTTACGAGAGGCCTCCGTTCGGCGAGAAGGGAGGTACCCTCTTCACCATGGTCCACGCCACCACCGATGCGGCGTGCATGGAGATCGTTCGGCAGATGGCTCGGAGGGCCGCGATCGACGAGTACGAAATCCTGTTCAGTCAACGAGAGCTGAAGAAGATCAGCATGACCTACTTCGACAACGAAGACCAGCAGGACGACTGGGTGCAAGACGAACCCGAACAAAACCCGAACAATCCTTCAGAGGGACGAGCGAAATGACCAATACGGCGATTTCGGAATCCTTGTTTCGCGAAGCCAAGGAACTTATTCCGGGTGGAGTCAACTCCCCGGTGCGTGCGTTTAAATCCGTCGGATTGCCGCCTCGGATCATTTCATCCGGCAAGGGCGCGCGGGTTACCGATGCGGATGGGAACGTATTCATAGATTTTGTGTGCTCGTGGGGCCCGCTCATTCTCGGGCATGCGCACCCCGAGGTTCTCGCGGCCATCAGCGCGACGATGCGGCACGGCACCTCATTCGGCGCACCGACGAGGCTCGAAATAGAAATGGCCCGGACTCTCACCGAGATGGTCGACTCCATCGAGATGGTGAGGCTGGTCAACTCCGGCACGGAAGCGACGATGAGCGCCATCCGACTGGCCAGGGGGTTCACGGGGCGAGACCTTGTGGTGAAGTTCGCAGGTTGTTATCACGGGCATAACGACGGGCTCCTCGCTCGAGCGGGCTCCGGAGCGGCCACGTTCGCCATACCCGATTCCATGGGGGTGCCGGCACGTGTAGTGGAACAGACGGTGGTGTTCCCCTTCAACGACCTGGAGGCGCTCGATCAATTCATGGAGGGTCAGGCGGACCGGGTGGCAGCAGTCATCGTGGAACCGGTGGCAGGAAACATGGGGGTGGTGCCGCCGAAGGCGGGGTTCCTCGAGGGGCTGAGGAGCCTCTGCACCAGGCACGGGGCGGTGCTCATTTTCGACGAAGTCATCACCGGGTTCCGGGTGGCACCGGGTGGTGCCCAGGAACTCTACGGGATCAAACCGGACCTCACCTGCCTCGGAAAAATCATCGGAGGAGGATTGCCGTTGGCGGCTTTCGGAGGAGCGAGGTCGATCATGGAGCACCTCGCGCCGGTCGGGGGTGTCTATCAGGCAGGAACGCTGTCGGGGAACCCTTTGGCTGTCTCTGCTGGGCTCACCACCCTCCAGATTCTCCGCCGGGACAATCCGTACGCTGACCTGGAGCGGAAGTCTTCGGCGCTCGCGGAAGGGTTGAGAGCCATCTGCACGGAGAAGGGGATTCCGCACACGGTCCATCGGGTGGGCTCGATGCTTTCGCTGTTCTTCAATCCAGGGCCTGTGACGAGCTACGAAGACGTGATGCGATCCGACCGGGAGGCATTCAGTAGATTTTTCGGAAAGATGCTGGAGCAGGGGATCTATCTGGCGCCGTCGGCGTTCGAGGCATGGTTCGTGGGTGCGGCTCACGGCGACGAGGAGATTGCGGCGACGCTGGAAGCCGTTCGACGGAGCCTGTGAGAGCGGTAGCACGTCTAAAAAAGAGGTAGCACGCCGGTATCACTCGACAATCCGGCTTGATTTTTGACGCTCTCTCCCGTAAGCTAACCGAATGTTGTTGAGAGATCGGGTTTTCGTCCATCTTCTACGCCTCAGAATTTGAGGCACGTGTTCATTCCTTAGCTTACAAGTCGCTCAATGGTGCCGGGGCACATGCTTGCGTCCGGGGGGAACCTCGTGCGCGTCCGGCAGGTTCTGGTGGAAAACACGGTTGGTATTTAGGAGACCACGCAAGGAGGTTAAGAATGGATAAGTCTTTCGACGTTCCAGAGAGGCTGGCAGTTAAAGGAGTCACTCGTAGGGACTTCATGAAGTTCTGCGGACTCATGGCCACCATCCTGGGGCTCCCGATGTCCTTCGCGCCCCGGATAGCGGAGGCCGTGGCCCAGAAGAGGCCCACGGTCGTATGGCTGCAACTCGGGGAATGCACCGGCTGCACCGAGTCGTTCATCCGCAGCACGTATCCTTGGGCAGCGGACATCATCCTGGACACCATAGACCTGGCCTATCACGAGACGGTCATGGCTGCCGCGGGAGATCAAGCCGAGCAGATTCTCGAAGACACCATCAAGAACAACAAAGGCAAGTTCATTGCCATCGTTGAAGGTTCCATCCCTACCAAAGACAACGGCGTATACGGCAAGATCCATGGGAAGACCTTTATGGATCTCGCCAATCAAGTCTGCAAAAACGCCGCGGCCGTGATTGCAGTGGGCAACTGCGCATGCTACGGTGGTATTCCGGCTGCCAAACCCAATCCCACCGGGGCCAAGAGTGTCTCGGAAGTCACTGGCGTCAAGACGGTCAATCTGGCAGGCTGCCCCCCCAATGCAGACAACATGGTCGCTACCGTTGTGCACTTCCTCCTGCTGGGCAAGCTGCCGGCGCTGGATGACAAAGGCCGGCCCCTGTTCGCGTATGGGCAACTCATCCACGACAATTGCCCCAGACGAGGCCATTTCGAGAACGGCAACTTCGTCAAGGAATTCGGAGACGACGGCGCAGCCAAGGGCTGGTGCCTGTATGAAGTGGGCTGTAAGGGTCCAGAGACCTCCCACAACTGTCCCATCATCAAATGGAACCAGGGAACCAACTGGCCCATCGGCGCGGGGCATCCCTGCATCGGATGCAGCGAGCCCGCATTCTGGGACGATCTGAGCCCCTTCTACGTCAAGAAGTAACCGGCGAGCGGTTCAAGAATTCCTCAACCTAACGAAATGAGCTTTTGAGAAGGAGCGAAACAATGGCAAGAGTCGTCGTTGACCCCATTCCAAGGATTGAGGGGCATCTGCGCATAGAAGTCGAAGTACAGAACGGCAAGGTGAAGGACGCGTGGAGTAGCGGCACCCTCTTTCGGGGGCTTGAAATCATACTCCAGGGCCGCGATCCGAGAGATGCTCACTTGATCACCCAGCGTTCCTGCGGCGTGTGTACTCTAGTACACTCGCTTGCTTCCGTTCGGGCCGTCGAAGACGCCCTCAAGGTCACCATCCCGCCCAACGCGAGAATCATCCGTAACCTGACTCACGCAGCCCAGAACATGCACGACCACCACGTACATTTCTATCAGTTGTGTGCGCTGGACTGGGTGGACGTGGTGTCGGCCCTGAGTGCCGATCCGAAGAAAGCAGCGGACTTCTCGGAAAAGGTCAGCGGAAGGCCGCAGTCCAAGAAGTACTACGAAGGTCTCAAGGGAAAGCTCAAGGCGTTCGTCGATTCCGGACAGCTTGGACCGTTTGCCAACGCCTATTGGGGCCATCCTGCATACAAGCTCCCGCCCGAGGCCAACCTGATGGCGGTGGGACACTACCTGGACAACCTGCGCAACCAGGTGCTGGTCGCTCAGACCACAGCGCTCTGGGGTGCCAAGAACCCGCATCTGCAGGGCCACCTCCCGGGCGGCGTGACCGTCATCGAACAAATGAACGTGGACCGCATTGCGGATTACCTGTTCCGTATCCGCGACCACATCAAGTTCATTGAAGAGGTCTACATTCCCGATGTGCTGGCCGTCGCCGGAGTGTACAAGGACTGGACCAAGATCGGCGGCAACAAGAACTTCCTCTGCTATGGCGACTTCCCCGAAGGCGAGAAGGAACCGGACAGCTTCTACTTCAAGAGGGGAGCGCTTCTCGACGGTAAGCTTGAAATGGTGGCCTTTGACCCGCAGAAGATCACGGAAGACGTGACTCACGCCTGGTACGAAGGAGACAAGCCGCTGCATCCGTCCGTCGGCGAAACCAAACCCCTCTCGGGTGAAGCGCTCGGCGGAGCGGTTCCGAAGACCGATGGCAAGTATAGCTGGATCAAGGCCCCGCGGTACGACGGCAACGCAATGGAAGTCGGCCCGCTAGCCCAGTGCCTCGTCTCCTACGTGGGCGGCAACAAGGAGATCAAAGAGACGGTCGACGGCGTGCTCAAGAAACTGGGTGTCGGCCCGGAAGCCCTGTTCTCCACGGTCGGCCGCATCGGCGCACGTGCCATCAAGTGTCTCGTCAATGCCAAAAGGGCTGAGAAATGGACCATGGACCTCATCGAGAATATCAAGCAGGGTGACACGAGAACCTTCGCGAAGTACAAACTCGATGAGAGCTCCAACGGCATGGGCATGGGCCTGAACGACGTGGCACGCGGCTCCCTCGGCCATTGGGTCAATATCGAAAAGGGGAAGATCAAGAACTATCAGCAGGTTGTCCCCTCAACCTGGAACCTCGGACCCACGAGCGCCAACGGCAAGAAGGGACCTGTAGAGAACGCGCTTATCGGTACGCCCGTGGCAGATCCCAAGAAGCCGCTGGAAGTGCTGCGCACCGTCCACTCCTTCGATCCGTGCATCGCCTGTGCAGTCCACGTGATCGATCCCCAGACTAACGAGGTCTACAAGTTCAGAGTCTCATAACCAGTTCCGAACCTGACGATGAAAAAAAGCGGCCGAAAGGCCGCTTTTTTTGTGCGGGGTATGCCCCCAAGGAATTCCAGCCGTTGGTTTATTTGTAAAAAAATGTTGAAAAACATTATGTAATGAGTGAAACTTATTATTAACATTACTGTCTATTTATATCAGCCAGAATTAATTACGACTAACTGGCGAGACTGTCATCCCGGAGGCTGTCATGGTTTCAGCATTCCACGAATTTTCAGATACCTACGACGAGTTCAGTGATAGATTCCCCGACCATCCGCTCCTGGACGAAGTGCGGAACCACCTGCTGCACCGTCGCTACCCCAGCGATGATTGGCTCAAGGCGCGGACCAAGAAGATGAAGCAATTGATGGTCCCGGTATGGCTGAGAGCCAAGTGAGAAGAGGCGTGTCGGGTACCTCTGGACGCGCCTCTCTGAGTGCGGTATAAGGCTTTATGGCGCAGCAATTTGTTGAAACCACGGCGGAGACGCCGGAATCCTCCCTCGACGCGGCCAGACACCGGTTCAGTTCGTTGCTGGGGTACGTAATCATTGCCGCATTCCTTATCTTATGCGGCCACTATGTCGTTACGAACCGAGCCGATTTCGCGTTCCTCGCGACCGTTTCCCTGCCCGAGCTGGCAGCGGCGGGTCTGTTCATCCTGGTGAGCTACACGATCAACGCGTGTCAACTGAGCGTATTTCTGAGGTATTTCGGGATACGCCTCGGGTTCGTGGAGATAATGGCCGTCACCGGAGGGATGCTTCTGGGGAACATGGTCATTCCGATGCGGGGCGGAACCGGAGGGCTGGCCATCTATCTCAAGAAGGTTCACCACCTCGACTTCAGCGCCTTTGCTACCATCTACGGGGGGACCGCGCTGCTGGTCGCGTTGATCAATACCGGTCTTGCCGGTGTGGGGTTGATACTGCTGGGCTGCATTCACGGATTTGTCAATTCCTCTCTGGCGTTCATCGTGGGCGCGATCTTCTGCGGTCTCCTCTACCTGAGTGTGTTTCCCCCGCCGGTCAAGTGGAACGGGACCGGTTTCGTGGGCATGATTCTTGACGCGATCAACGCGTGGCACGTCTTGGTAAGGAATCGTCGCCTGCTCATGCTTCAACTGGTGACTACGGTTGGCATGGCATTGGCGACCATGGCTGCTTTCTACATGGTATACCTCTCTCTCGGAGCCCATTTTCCGCTGTCCGCGGTGCTCATATCCTCGAGCATGGGGATCATAACGAACATCGTTCCGCTCACCCCTGGATCGCTGGGAATCTTCGACGCGGTAGTGATCCAGATCCCGCAAGTGTTCGGGCTCGACCTCGCGCGTTCGATCGCAGGCGCGCTGGTCTTCAGAGTCCTGACGTTTTCATGGGCCCTCGCGCTCGGCATGCCCGGGGTGATCTACGTCATGAGAGGGAGGCGTGGGGAGAAAACCGAGGACGTTGCCTCCAGATAAGGACGCGGGCTCACACCACGATTAGAGGTTGCTGCTGACCTCGCACGATTTTATCACCGACAGAAGTCCCACACCGCGCGCAGAGATATTCGTACTTCTCGCCTTCGGGAAGTATGAGCAGGAGCCGCTCTCTGACGGGCATGGACCGGCCGCACTTCGGGCAATAGAGCTCCGTTGCGTTGAATCGTTCGAACTGGCTGGGACCTGGGCGAGACGCGCCAGCCGCCTCGGGTCTTCTTGGTGGGAATCGCTTCATAGGTGCTCCATCTGATATTCGACTGCAGGGTGCCTATCGCATGCACCCTCTTCGCGTGTTGACCGGTTTGGGCGGATCCCTCGGTTTTCGGGGAGTTCACGTCGCCCCGGGGACCATTTTACCCGATCTCACCGGTCTTTCCTATACATTGTCAACGATGGAACAACCGGTCAAACTTGAGGGCTCGGCCGCGCGCCGACTGCGAGAGTAGTATGTGCATTCCGTTATCCGGGGGAACAGCTCCACGCTGCTGACTCAACGACAAGCCGATTCCCCGTCCGTTGTCACCCCGCCGCAGGCCGGGATCCGGAAAGTGTTGAAGAACCTGGATTCCGGCCTCCGCCGGAATGAGGGAAGATGTGCTCGTCGTATTCATGGTCTCGGTCGGGCCTCAAAGCGCCCCGCGTAAGTGAAGGATTGCCGAGAGTACGGCCTTCCAGCGCCGGTGCCGAGACTCGCCAGTAACTAAATGTAAAAGTTGACATTTCATAGATTATTATGCTATTATACACATGAAAATAGTCATATTAGTCTTTTTGTCTATTCAGCCGGGCCCGCGGCTTCAACGTTCCAGGAGAGTATGATGAAAAGGTTCCTGTTGGTTGTAATCATGGCGATCATTGCCCTTACGACACTTCAGGCAGTCGACCGGTGTGATGCCATGTTCACCGGTGGCATGCCTCGGGATTGGTGGGTCTTTAACCAGTTCTATGAGGCGCCGTGTACGTTTCCCTTTGCCCTGAATCCCTGCTCGGTCTGCTGCAGACCACCGGTATGGCAGAAACAGACGGTACCGTGTGCGTTCGAGACAGCCTGTCCCTCCGCAGGCATGCCGTGCCACGGATTCACGTACGGAGCCAATCCTTACCCGATCTTCAAGGCCTGGTAGCCTAACGGGAACGGACCTCATAGCCATTCCCATGGCCGGCACCTCCAATAGAGTGCTCAGCCGAGCAAAGATGGTTTTTTATCTCGGGTCTCCGTCCCGGGTTGTTCAATGGGGTCGGCATCTTGCCGCCCCCAGTCCGCCCATCCTCCTGCCACAGCGCCTCAAACACCTCATTCTGCCAAGTCTTCCAATGGAAGAGTGGTCCAGCAGCGCCTTTTTGCCTTGACTCTTGCGCCATTTTGAGCGAATAAATAAGCATGGGCGGAACAGGGGGCTGTTCCGCAGTCCCCTGTTGTGCGTGACTGGATTCCGGCCTTTGCCGGTACGACGGCCTGGCTTGGACCGAGCCATGGCAGGCGGAGAGCCCGTTTCGGGTGCTATGAGATTGGGAGGGGTTGGCTTTGTCCGTTCGTGTTGGGAAGTGGTGGATATGGTTGGTCTGCTTTTCGGTCGCTGCGTGCATCGGCTCATCGGTGTGCAATGCTGAACCTCGCGACGCTCGTCAGCTCCGTCTAAGCAGTATTGTTCCCATACAACAATCGGAACCCTTTCGCGAAGAAGCCAGCCGCGTGGAGCAGTGGCTGTCCGACACGCTTCTGAGCCTTTGGGCTGACGAAGAACCACGGTTCACCTGGCCGTACCTGATTCCACTACGTGACCACCCCATATATCAAACCCGCCGTGCGGCCGTGCTGAGGTCTGTGCACCGGCGCGAGTTCGTGGGGCCTACCCCCCGGTCCTCGGCGGGATTGCATGCGCTGCGGCTGGCTGCAATCCAGCCCATGCTCCCTGCAACGAGGCCTTCGGGCGGCGGGATGCTGGACGGCCTGGATGTTGGTTCGTCTCTGGGACGCCTCGCTCAGAACCCTTCGGGTCTGTTCAACAGTTTTGAGGTTCGCGTCAGCGTTTCGGGCTACACTCTGGAACTCTACGGCATGAGGAACGACGGAGCGAGGAAGCTGCTCTATTCATGCAAGGTGGGGCTAGGCTCGTCGGAATTCCCGACACCTCGTGGGTCCTACTATCTGATGAGAATCTACGACGACAAGCCGCTCTGGATTCCTCCCGATCGACCGTGGGCGTGGGGAGAGCAGCCGAGTCACAGCGTGTACGGCGGCCACATGCTTCCCTTGTTCACGAAAAGCACTTTGCGGAGGGCAGGAATCGATGCCGACGTGGTGGATTCCCTGGACGTCATCGCGTCTCCGGTCAAGTTGGAGGATGCGGGGATGTACCGTATCCACGGCACGGATTCTCCGTGGAGCATCGGGTCCGGCCAATCTCACGGCTGTGTCCGGCTCCATAACAAATCGGTGAAGCAGTTGGCCGACGCACTGAAGCTGTACGTGGGCCAGACCTCCCGGGGCAGGAGCCCCAATGGAGCATACTGCACCCTCGCCCGCCCCGTGAAGATGGTCCTCTTCTAATCCCAAGCCGTTTTCGAAGAAGTAATCTGGGGAGAACCTTTTTGAAAAGAGGTTTCCCCCAAATTGCTCTTCCGAAAGCGGCTTGGGATCAGGCGGTTATTTGCGGCCCAGTTTTCTGCGGATCTCATCCAGGGGGAGCCTCATGCACAGAGGCCGCCCGTGCGGGCAGACCTCGGGGGACGAGGTACGGTCGAGGTCGGACAGGAGCGCCCGAATCTCCTCGGGTCTCATCTCTCCGGGTTCTTTGATCGCGGCCCTGCAGGCCATGGTCTTGAGCAGGTCGGTTCTGAGTCGGCTCGGGTCGCCGCGAAGGCCTGAATCCAGGAGCACATCGATTAAGCCCTGAAAGAGATCTTCCACATTCGATTCGCCAAGCCATGCCGGCACGCCCTTGACCACGAAATCATTCTCACCGAATTCCTCCACGAGAAATCCCGCATTATGAAGCAGATCCAGGTGGGCTGCCAGGGCACGAGCTTCTACCGGACTATACTGGAGGACAGTGGGGATAAGCAGCGACTGGGAGGCAAACTTCCGCGTCTCCCGGTCACCTCTCTGGAGGTCCTCGAAGAGGACGCGCTCGTGGGCCGCGTGCTGATCCATGACGACGAGTTCGCGGTCGTTGTGGAGCACCAGGAAGGATCCGGGCAAGCGCCCGAGGACGCGAAGGGATGAATAGCCGGTCTCGTGCGGAGCCGTTGCAGGGGATGGAGGCTCGCCCTGTGGAGCGATCCGCGTGGGCGTCGTCGTCTCGGCCCTTGGCGCGATCGGTGCCGGGAGCACGAAGGAGGGTGCTTCAGCTGGTCTCTCGTCACGCAGATGCCGCGAGAGAGGGGTGGACGGCGCTGTGGGGAACATCGGCTCACGCGGGCCCGGAGGCGGCTTGAAGGGGGCTCCTATCAAGGCCTGATGAACGCCGTCGAGGATGAGACCCGAGATGATCTGCGGCCTGGGAAAGCGCACTTCAGCCTTCTGCGGGTGGACGTTCACATCCACATCAGCAGGGGGCAGGTCGATGAAGAGAATAGCGAACGGATAGCGTCCTCTTTCCACCAGGTTGGTGAACGCTCGGTTTACCGCAGCGTTGATGAGCCGGTCCCGTACCGCTCGGCGGTTGACGAACGTCAGCACTGATCGCATGTTCGACCTGGCGTACGGCGGCCGGGCAACGAATCCGTGGAGGCGGACGTCTCCCACCTGGTGATCCAGCTCCACGAGGCTTTCGCGAACGTCCTTCGGGTAGAGTGAGTGAATGCGCTCAAAGGTCGATCGGGCCGGAGGAACGTCGATCTTGACCTTACCGTCCTCGGCGTAATGGAAGCCGATCTCGGGAAACGCCAGAGCAAGCCTGGTCACGAGGTCGTACACCCTGGCCGCTTCATCAGGGGCCGGTCTGAGAAATTTTCGCCGGACCGGGACGTTGTAGAAGAGGTTGCGGACGTCGATCATGGTTCCGCGGCCCATCCCTACAGGATCGGATTTGCGGAGAACCCCTCCTTCGATCACGATTTCCGTACCCCCAGAGGCCTCGTCGTCCGCGGTTACCAGTCGCAGCCTGGAGACCGACGCGATGCTGGCCAGCGCTTCGCCTCTGAAGCCCATGGTCGAGATCGCGTGTAAATCCTTTTCGGATCGCAACTTGGAGGTCGCGTGCCGCTCCAGGGCCAGGAAGGCGTCATCGTGACTCATACCGGTGCCGTTGTCCTTGACTCTGACGAGTTTACGGCCCCCCATCTCGATTTCCACCGTGATGTGCGACGCTTGCGCGTCCAGAGAGTTCTCCACTAACTCCTTCACCACTGACACCGGACGTTCCACCACCTCTCCGGCAGAGATCCGGTTGATGACTCCTTCGTCGAGAACCCGTATGGCGCCGGCCATGAGAACCTACTCACGATGAGAGATAGGCCGCGTCACGGGTGGCCGAACAGATTCGGCTGGCCCGCGTCGGGTGGATTCAGGTTGAAGTGTGCGAAGGCCCTTCTCGTCGCGACCCGTCCGCGAGGGGTTCGATCGACGAAGCCTTCCTTCACCAGGTACGGCTCGTACACGTCCTCCAGCGTGTCTCGTTCCTCGCCGACCGCCGACGCCAGCGTGTCGATACCCACCGGCCCGCCGGAAAACTTAAAGATGATCGTCTCCAGGAACTTCCGATCCATGGCGTCGAGCCCGAATTCGTCCACCTCGAGCATTTCGAGGGCGTTTTTGGCCGTCCTTTGGTCGATGGTGCCGTCGCCTCTTACCTGGGCGAAATCTCTGACTCTCCTCGTCAATCGATTCGCAACCCGCGGGGTTGCCCTGGAGCGCGCCGCGATCTCTTCCGCACCGCCTTCGTCGATGTCAACCTTGAGGATTGCCGCAGACCTTTTGACAATGACTTTGAGTTCTTCCACCGAGTAAAAATCGAGATGGAAAATGATACCGAATCGGTCTCGCAAGGGGTTCGTGAGCATACCGCTCCGTGTGGTAGCTCCGACGAGAGTGAACGGTGCGAGGTCGAGCTTGATGGTTCTCGCGCTGGGGCCCTGGCCGATGATGATGTCGAGCTTGAAGTCCTCCATGGCGGGATACAGGATCTCTTCCACTACCGGTGACAATCTGTGAATCTCGTCGATGAACAGGACGTCACGAACCTCCAGGTTGGTCAGGATCGCTGCGAGGTCGCCGGGCTTTTCGATGACAGGACCCGAGGTGGTGCGGATTTGCACGCCCATTTCAACCGCGAGGATATGCGCGAGCGTGGTTTTGCCAAGCCCCGGAGGTCCATGAAAGAGGATGTGATCCAGAGATTCGCCCCGGCCGCGTGCGGCTTCGATGAAGACCGAGAGATTCTCCTTTACCTTTGCTTGCCCGACGTACTCGGTGAGCCGTCGAGGCCTGAGGTTTCGATCGGTTTCGTCGTCCCCGTCGAGCGGTCGACCCGCGATGATGCGATCCACATTCATATGAAGCTTCTTTCAGGGCTGAGAATTCGGCTCCGTGGCGCAGGAATGACTCAGGTAACCGTTCACCGTGACAGACACAATCCTTGGGATCGCGACAGGAAACGATTACAGACTCTCCAAGAGAAGGTCCCACGTCTCAACCGCGGCCCGGCCCGCCGATGCAGAAGTCTTAAACCATCAAGGACAGGTATTCAAGTGAGATGATTCGATTGCAGTCCAGGTGAGCCTTTTGGCGCTGGTGGTTCCGCCGGCGCGTCATAGCGATCGCATGTCCGCAATTCGCTTCGCCCACGCTGGGCTACGTTGACCCGAATGGAGCGAAACAGGCAGAATCGAAAACCGGTATTATCGCTGCGTCTCCGCTGAAGCCAGGCGGCTGGTTTGCCGGACCGGCACCTTGTTCCGAGCCTTGGCCTTGGCTTTGGCCGCCAGCACCTTGCGTTTCCACTCGACAAGCATGCGGTGCTGAGCGTACGCGCGCTGGAGGACTCGCTCCAGTCCTTGCTGGATTTTCACTGGGTCCTGCTTGACACGTTTCTCGACCCGTACAGTGCCCTTCGCGGTCTCGGCATGAGCGGTCACGGGCCATGCCGCAATTCCCAGACAGATCAATAAGCCAAGGAGCAAAGAACCCGCGGCAGATCTCGTACTATTCTTTTTCATCATCCCCACCTCCCCCGGGGATTTCATCCCGACTGCCAATTCAGATGCAGGTCTCGGGACTTCGATTCAGTGAATCTTCATGCGGGAAATTATTCGGACCCCCCATAGATGAAATCGATCAAGTCTTGTATGTTGTGACACTTCCGTGCTCACGGAGTTGCGCCAAAACGCGGCTACCCCAAGGGAGGATCGAGAGCGGGAAGTTGGCACTCCGATGCGTACAGGCGAGCCTATTCGTAAAGTTCCGCTCGCGGTGACGGGAACTTCCACGGTAGCAGCCGGCGAGATGCTGGCTCCACTGAACAACATGGGACAGCGATCCCGGGCAAGACACCGCATGTGCGAATTCTGGCGATAAGGAGGATGCACGACTTTGGGCGCGCGTCCGGTTCACCGTTGAAGTCATCAGGGATTCTGAGGCAGGTCCGGGAGGGCGGTGCAAGGTTGCGGCTCCCTGTCCACAATTCGGCGGGGTGTTCCATATAAGAACTTGTCCGCGGCACAAGGTTATATTAATAAATCACACATGACCTTGCGGCCTTGTTCGACCCCTCACAGGAAAAAAGAGGGCGAGCGCGGCCGTCCGAGAGTTCGAGCACGGGCGGAAATAGCAGCCAAGTAGCTGATAAGAAATACGAAAGTGGTGGAGGCACGGTCCCATGTCAGGACACAATAAATGGAGCACGATCAAGCACAAAAAAGGCGCGGTGGATGCCAAACGAGGAAAGCTGTTCTCCAAGCTTATCAAGGAGATCACTATCGCTGCGCGCGAGGGCGGAGGCGATGTGGAAGGCAATCCTCGCCTGAGAACCGCGGTCAATGCCGCGCGCGCGGCCAACATGCCCAAGGATAACATCGAGCGAGCCGTCAAACGAGGTACGGGCGAGATCGCAGGTGCGGCCTATGAAGAGATAACCTATGAGGGGTACGGCCCCGGAGGCGCCGCTGTGATGGTCGAGGCGGTTACGGACAACAAGAACCGTACCGTCGCCGAGGTCCGGCACGTGTTCGAAAAATACGGCGGTAACCTCGGTGAAAGCGGCTGTGTGTCGTGGATCTTCCAGCGCAAAGGCATGGTGACCATCTCTTCACAGGGGCTCACCGAGGACGAAGTGATGGAAGTTGCCCTGGAAAGCGGCGCACAAGACGTCATCAACGAGGGAGACTCCTTCTCGGTAACCACCGATCCGGGTGATTTCGAAGGAGTACGTGCCGCGATTGAAGAGAAAGGCTGGAAAGTGGAACTGGGCGAAATCACGATGATTCCCCAGAACACTATCAAGCTCGAAGGCAAGAAAGCAGAACAGATGCTCAAGATGATGGATGCTCTCGACGACAATGATGATCTTCAGACCGTCTATGCTAACTTCGATATCTCGGAAGAGGAGATGATGAAAGCCTCCGCGTAACCGCGAGCAGCTCCATCAAACCCGAACGGATGCTTTACTAATGCTGATTGTAGGAGTCGACCCCGGAAGCAACGCCACCGGCTTTGGAATCATAAGAAAAGAAGGCACTCGCTCCGTGCATGTTGCCAGCGGAGTGATCCGTGCTTCCACTGCAGACAGTCATCCAAAGAGGCTGCACCGGATCTATCGCAAGCTGGACGAGGTCCTGCAGCGCCACCAGCCCCAGGTGATGGTGGTGGAATCGCTCTTTCACGGCAACAACAGCCAGAGTCTTATGAAACTCAGTCAGGTGCGCGGCGTGGTGTTGCTCGCCGGCGAAATGCACGGGCTGGATATCTTCGAATATGCTCCGATGGAGATCAAGGCGGGACTGACGGGCTACGGGAGGGCGGAAAAGGACCAAATGGTCTTCATGGTCGGCCGAATTCTCTGCCTGCCCGATCTGAAATCCCCTGACGAGGCTGACGCACTGGCCATGGCGCTCTATCATTCCCATCGCTGTTTGCCCGAGAGGTGCGCTCTGTGATTGCCTCACTGCGCGGTAAGGTCATTTTCCGAGGGATCAACCGACTGGTTCTAGAAGCCCAAGGGGTGGGGTACGACGTTGCGGTGACGCTGACCACCGCGGAATCATTGCCTCCTGACGGAGAGGTCTTCCTGCACGTCCACACCGCCATGAGAGAAAACGCCCTGGAACTGTACGGATTCATGACGCCGGAAGAGAAGGCGCTCTTTGAATTATTGATCACCGTGGCAGGCGTGGGACCCAGAACTTCTCTGATGGTGCTCTCCAGCATCTCCCCGGATGGTTTTCGGCAGGCGGTGCTGGATCGAGACATCCGACAATTGACAGCTATACCGGGAATCGGCAAGAAATCCGCGGAGCGCATTATTCTGGAACTTCGCGAGAAGATCGAAAAGCTCTCGATGAAAGACGGCTATTCCCTGACCAAGGCCGCTGGCCCTTCACTTCATCAGGACCTGATTTCGTCACTCATCAACCTGGGTTACACGCCGCGCTCGGCGGAGGCGGCCGCGAGGCAGGTCCTCGGAGCCGGCGGCCCTGACGTCACCCTTTCCGAAGCCGTGCGCATGGCGCTAAAGGATCTGGCAAAATAGTCTTCTGATGCCTATTCGCCGAGAGAGAGGTAACGTTGGGAAACCATCTTGACGGCGATTCTGACGACAATACCCTTCCAAAGCCGGACTCTCTCGAATCCATTTTTTTGAAGGAGGTCGTAACATGAGGTTTGTCATCATCGGAGGCGACGCAGCGGGGATGAGCGCCGCATCTCGGGCCAAGCGCAATGACCCGGATTTGGAAGTGGTGGTGTTGGAACGATCCAAGGATGTGTCGTATTCCGCATGTGGCATGCCGTACAATATTGCAGATCCGGGCCGTGACATGGACGATCTTGTCGTTCGTCATGCGGAGGTTTTCAGGGACAAACAAGGGATTGACATGCGTCTGGGGCATACGGCCGAACGGATCGACCGGGGGAATAAGAAAGTCGTGGGACGGCTGGCTGAGGGCGGAAGCTTCGATCTCCCGTACGACAGGTTGCTCATAGCCACCGGAGCCAACCCGGTGGTGCCGGATGTTCCTGGTAAAGACCTCGACGGAGTGCTCGTCCTCAAATCGCTCGCAGATGGACGCAAGCTGAAGAATTACCTCGCGAACCATCACGTCAGCAACGCGTTGATCGTCGGAATGGGCTACATAGGGATGGAAATGGCCGAAGCCTTCCACGAACGCAAAGTAGCGGTGGAGATGTGCGACATCCTACCCAGGCCTCTCCCCTGGATGCCGGAGGAAATGGCCGAGGCAGTCCGCCGGGAACTCGAAGACAAGGGCGTTCAACTCCACTTCGGCGCGCGGGTGACGAGCATCGAACCGCAAGGCGACCGCAAGGTCGTACGGATGGGTGACCGCGAGGCGGTGGTCGACGTGGTGCTCATGGCTGTCGGGGTCGCTCCGGCATCGGGGCTGGCAGCGGACGCGGGGCTGGCCCTCGGACCGTCCAAATCGATCGCGGTGGACCGATCGCTCCGCACGACGGACCCGGACATATTTGCCGCGGGCGATTGCGCCGATGCGTTTCATGTCGTGACGGACCAGAGGGTCTGGATTCCCCTGGCGCTCAGAGCAAACCGGGCCGGTTGGGCCGTCGGAGACAACGTAACGGGAAAGAGCGTCGAACTGGACGGCGTTGCCGGAAGTGCGGTCTTCAAGGTCCTCGATCTCGAGGTGGCTCGCTCGGGTTTGAGTGAAGCGGAAGCCACGGATGCGGGATTCGAACCCGTCTCCACGACGATCCGCTCCCGATCGAGGGCGCACGGTCACCCGGGAAATCAGACGATTTACGTGCACCTTGTGGCGGACAAAAGAAATGGTAAACTGCTTGGAGGGAGCATGGTCGGCAAGGAAGGCGCGGCCCATAGAATTGATGCTGTTGCCGTGGCTCTGCACGCCGGCATGACAGTGCGGGAGTTCTTCCAGTGCGATTTGGCGTACGCACCGCCGTTCTCGCCGGTATGGGACCCGCTGCTCACCGGAGCAAACCAGCTCCTGAAACGACTGTGAAGACTGATTGCCGACAGGCAACCGTTTGCCGCGACAAACCCGATCCGCAGGAGATGAGGCGAGGGAGGGCTTGCCGGGAAAATCTGTTCCAGCCGGCCCGAACACCCGGCAGGTGTGCGAGAAATGGCTGACCCACATAGGGAACGCAAGTCTTCGCGAGACCGGCGCTACCGGGTCGTCTCTCCTTTTTTCGGGCTGTTGCCATTGGACTTTCTCGTGACCGGAGAAGAGCATCCGTGTCCGTACCTCCCCTCCCTTCAGGCCAGAGAAGAACTCTTCGCGGCCGCGGATCTCCACGCGGAGCTGTACCACGACCTCATGGACCTTGGCTTCCGCAGGGCAGGAACGATTTTCTATCGGCCCGTTTGCCGTAGCTGCGCGGAATGTCGGCCGCTCAGAGTCCCAGTCTCGGAATTCAGGCCGACCAAATCCCAGCGGCGTGTCCTCGCGAAAAACCAGGATACGGAAGTCGTTGTGAGGGCTCCCCGGTTCACGCAGGAGAAATTCAGAATCTACTCCGACTATCTGAGGACACACCACGGTAGCGCGGAAGCGACGACACCGGAGGAGTTCCAGCGCTCGTTGTACACATCGCCGGTGGCTACGTTGGAGTTCGAGTATCGCATCCGAGGGCGCCTCGTGGCCGCGTCGATCGCGGACGTGTCGTCGAGGTCGCTCTCCAGTGTGTACGTGTATTACGACGTCGGTGTCGATTCCAGGAGCATGGGAACGTTTTCCGCAATGAGAGAGATCCTCTTCTGCGCGGAGCACGGCATTCCTTTCTACTATCTCGGGTTCCACGTGGCCGACTGTCCGGCCATGAGCTATAAAGCACGCTTCAGACCCAATGAAATCCTCTCGCCGGATCTCAACTGGATTCGGCAGTCGCTCCCCGCTCGCCCTCCGGCAGTCTCCGCTTGATATCACTTTACTCGCCGAAACCTATGAAGGACCGGGATTGACGCAGACCGGCGGAGGACTTATATTTGTTTTCGAGACAAGTGATCCAGTGCAGAGTTGTCGCACGTGGAGAGGGAAAGGCTGATAGCCATGCAAGAAGATGATACCACCAAGGCCACCAATCTCCCGGATCCCAAAGAGATCGAGAGAGAGATAAACGAGTTCCTGGCCAACAAGTACGGAAACAGGATCAGGGTCATGGGAACCCAGATCGGCCCGTGGCCCGGAACCGAGGAATCAGGAACGGGTGAGACGGTTCTCGGCGACCGGACTACGTCGTCGATCCGCTTCGCTATGAAGCCTGCGGAATTGCACGAGTATCTGGACCGTTTCGTCATTCGCCAGGATTCAGCCAAGGAGATTCTCGCCACCAAGATATGTACCCATTTCAATCGCATTCGCCACTACCAGCAGAAGGGTGAGCCAGATGAGCGCGAAGGGATCGGAAGGATCAAGAGCAACATCATCCTCATCGGCCCTACCGGAGTCGGCAAGACGTATTTGATCAAACTGATCGCCAAGAAGATCGGCGTCCCCTTTGTCAAGGGAGATGCGACGAAATTCAGTGAGACCGGATACGTGGGTGGCGATGTGGAAGATCTGGTCCGAGATCTGGTGCAAGCTGCTGACGGAGACATAGATCAAGCGAAGTACGGAATCATTTACATCGACGAAATCGATAAGATCGCGTCATCCGGAAACATCATCGGCCTCGATGTCTCCCGCACGGGAGTCCAGCGGAACCTCCTCAAACCCATGGAGGAAACCGAGGTAGATTTGAAGGTGGCTCACGATCCGGTTTCCCTGATGGAGGCTGCTGCCCACTTCCAGAAAACCGGGAAGAGATTGAAACGAACTATCAATACCCGTGACATACTCTTTATCGTTTCGGGTGCGTTCGACGGACTCGACGAAATCATATCCAAGAGGATTTCCCGGAAAGGGCTCGGGTTCGAGGCCGTCCTGAAACAAAAGGAATATCGCAGTGATGTGCTTCGGGAGGTGAAGTCCGAGGATCTGATCGAGTTCGGGTTCGAATCCGAATTCGTCGGCCGCCTGCCGGTCATTGCAGTACTTGATGATCTTGACGTTGACGACCTGTACAAGATCTTGAAAAACGAGTACTCTTCCGTGGTGACCGCCAAGAAACAGGACTTCAAATCGTACGGCATAGACATTCGCTTTACCAACGAGGCGCTCAGGAGGATCGCCGAACAGGCCAGCCTCGAAAAGACCGGGGCACGTGCGCTGGTGAGCTGTATGGAGCGGCTTCTCGTCAGCTTCGAGCGGGTGCTCCCATCCTCGGAAGTGAACCGATTCACCGTCACTGATGAACTGGTGGAGAACCCGAGAGGTTATCTCCAGGAAATGCTTGCAGATGAAAACCATCCGGCCCGCGGCTCGATCTTTGACGCTGTCGACACCGCCGAGAGGGTGGAGCGGTTGGCGGAACTCGATGCACGGTGCGGCGAGTTCCGGAAGCACTACGGAGACGTCCTCTGCGGAGCCGCGCTCGAAGCCGTCGTCGATGCCGCTATCAAGGAAGGGGTCTCCTCGGAGACCATGTACCAGAAATACCTCAAGCTTCAGAACGAGGTGCACGCTTTTGAGGAAGAGTTCTTCCGCCTTTACGGCTTGAAGATCCGATTCTCAATGGACGCCCTCCACGAGTTGGTCCGGTTGGTGCTCACCGGCTCCGAAGAGGCGCTCATTGTGTGCAGAAAGATCTTTCAGAACTACCACCATGGGCTGAAACTCGTCATGGAACGCTCGGGCGACAAGGAATTTACCATTCCGAAAGAGGCCGTCAAGAATCCCGAACGATTCCTGAACGACATGATTCAGAAGACGTACAGCCACCCTGACGCAGAAGCCGCGAGCTGATCCCAGCCAACCGACTTCTGCCCCTGACCCTCGCCTGACATCAACGGCTCCTCTTCTCTCTCCCGAAGGAGAGGGAAGGGGAGCCTGCCATTGTCACCTGCATACATGATTGCGCTGGCAAACGAGGAATCCCGATGCCCTCAGGTTACACCCTGGGCCAGAGGGAGAGAAAGATCGCGGGCAAGATGCCGCCGTAGCGGAGGAGACCAGCCAGGAGAAGCCCTTGGTAGGCTCCTCGAATATTACCGGTTATAAAGCGAATGGTATGGGTGAGATATCGTATTCCCAACAAAAAGAGGCCCGTCTCTCGCGACGGACCCCTTCACATCTTCAAGTCTGAATCAGATCGCCTATGGCTCGCCTATGCTGCTCCTGCCTCTCCCCTGGTCCATGAGTGCTCGCGGAGACGGACCAACGTTGCCCGGAGAAGAGAAGATCTCTTTCAGCGTATTCCAGAATCCTCCGCCACTCTCTCCTTCTTGTTGCTGAGGCTGTTGGACCTGGAGCGGTGTCGACTGGCCCGGCTGGGTCTGTTGCGGAATGATGAGAGGCGGCCGCTGCTGACCCTGTTGCTGCGGGTATGCGCCTTGAGGCTGCATGTACGGCTGCTGTGCCTGACCGGCGGGCTGGGGGTACTGCTGCGGCTGGCCGGGGCCCTGGACCGGATATCCGCCACCCTGGCCGCTTTCCCGCGATACGCCCAAAAGTTCATAGTAGCGTGCCTGAGCGTCCTTGAGTCTTTCGTAGGCCTCGGCTGTGGCCTTCTGCTGGTATTCCTTCTGAAGCTCCTGCTGCCGGGCCTCCTGTTCCATCATCTTCTGCTGGGCTCCCGTCATTGCTTGCTGGGCCTGTTGTAGCTCCTGGAGAGCGGCTTGCTGTTGCGCTGCGAGGCCTGCTGCTCTCTGCCGGGCCACTGCGCGTTCGTACGCCTTCTCTTGCGCCTGGCGTACTTCAGGATCCTGGCTGTAAGCCGGCTGGCCCTGAGCAGCCTGAGCCGCCTGGGGAGCTTGGCCGTAACCCTGCGGATAGTTCGCGTACTGACCTGCCGGATAAGCTCCAGCTTGCTGCTGTTGCGGGTAAGCCTGCGGCTGATACCCAGGTTGCTGATACCCCTGAGGGCTGGGCTGCTGGTAAGCCTGCGGCTGCTGGTAAGCTTGCGGCTGCTGGTAAGCCTGGGGCTGCTGATAAGCTTGCTGCTGCTGGTAATCCGCGGCTTTTTGCTTTGCGCTCAATCGCCGTTTCTTCTTGGGCGTGGGCTGCTGGGGCTGTTCCATCTGTTGCGGAACTCCGCCCTGTGCATAACCGGCAGGAGCCTGGGGCTGCTGATACTGTTGCTGATACTGTTGTGGGGAAGCTTGCTGATATTGCTGTTGATAGGGCTGCTGATACGGTTGCTGATACCCCTGGGGCGCCTGTTGAGCCCCGTAATCGTACATGCTCCCGGCCTGAGTCGCCGCGGCTTCGGGAGAGGTGGCAGCGCTGGAGCCCGAGGCCGGATAATAGCTCGTGACCGGGGCTGATCCGGGGTAGTTCCCGGTTATGGAGTAGTAACCGCCTTCCCGCTGAAGATTGTCGAGGTAGTTGTGCCAATACGGATAGTACACGGGCGGCTGACTTGGATCGAAGCTACCGGAGGGGGTTTGCATGAAGGTGGAAGAGTCGCCCCCGTAATATCCTGGCCCGCCCGCTCCCTGGCCCAGGGCAGGCACGACCGAGAGCAGCAGGCTCAAGATAGCGCCCGTAAGGAGCATCCATTTTTTTCCCATCACTATTCTCCTTTCGGCGAATGCAGTCCGGTAGGGGTTCCGAAGCCATGCAATCCCGAGGCAATCACCTTTGAACAAACCCGCGAAATCACGCGAACCAACCAGAGTAACACAGGTATATTATACCTTCTTTGGCCAAAAAAGCAAAGCCCAAAAAGCCGGTTCCAGCCGAAATTATACAATGTCAGATACATACGAAAGGCTCAACCGTTGGAGGCGAGCATAGCCGGCTACTTCACTATTTTCAGACGGGTTTTCGATTTCTTCGGTGGCTCGGGAGGCCTGGAGCCCTTCACCTTTTCGTTGAATATCTTATTTTTCACACGTACGGAATTGATCATGAAATACACCACGGTCGCCCGTTCCCAGTCGCGAGTGGGAGAGAACTCTGACACCTTCTTCAAGTATTTCTCCTGCAACTGTACCAGCGAAGCCTCATCCAGATCGAGGACGCGATCGGCCAGCCCCAGTAGTACTTCCTCAATTCCCACTGTACCCTCGCAACGCTATTTCCACTCAGCTTAGGGCTTTTGCTTTCCCAGGTCAAGGGTCGAATGCTGCCCGGGCTCATTCGCCGGCGACTGGCGCGAGATTACCTTGAAAAGAAGCCATGACGGAGAGCCTTAACTCCCGCGGAGCGTTGGTGTAAAGGAGACGGATCGTCCCCAGGCTCACTTCAGCAAGCCGCAGAGGACTTGGCCGCTTTCACCCCAGCGTCCATTGCCCGCAGATTCATGGTTCGGACCTGTTCTCGCGGATCGCCCGCGAGCCTGGACCGGAGTTCTTCCACGGAGATGGGAAAACCTCCCACCATCGTGGCGAAGGCGAGGAGAACCACGTTCTCCAATTGCGTACGGCCCAAATCACGGGCGAGGCCGGCTGCATCGCAACGGAACACACGCGGCTCCGCCGGCAACGGCGAATTCTCCACGAGAATGCCGTCCGGTGTCAAGTAATGGGCGTTGTTTGGGGTCTCGGCCGATTCCAGCGAAACGAGAAAACCCGCCTGGCCCGGTCTTACCAGGGGCGAATAAAAGGGGCCGATTCTCACGTGACTATTGATCGAACCGCCGCGGACCGCCATTCCGTGAGTTTCCGAGGTAATGACGCGGAGCCCTTTGCTCGTGGCTATCTCGCCGATGAGTTTGGTCAGGAACACGATTCCCTGGCCGCCTCTGCCGCACAAAATCAGTTCCACCATGGATCATGCACCTGTAGCCTTGATGGCCTGTGATGGGCATACCTGGACGCAGAAGCCGCAGCCGGCGCAGATGTCTGCATCGATTTCAATCTTCTTTTCCGCCTTCTCGTACCTGAACGCCGGGCATTCGAGGTCCCGGATACAGCTCATGCAGAGGTCGCAGTTCTCATCTACCTGGAATCTGGTCGACGGCATGGTCACGTTCCGCATCCGAACGCACGGCCGTCGCGCGATCACCACCGAAACGCCTCCGGCTTCGTCAAAGCTGTGCCGGCGTGCCTTCTCGAGGGCACCCCGCATGGACTCGTGATCGTATGGGTCGACTACCTCGAGGGATTCGACACCGGTGCCGCGGACCAGTCTTTCCATGTCAATGGGTACCGCGGGAGAGCCATCGGCTAGTTGGTCGCTGGCAGGGGTCGGTTGGCCTCCGGTCATGGCGGTGATATTGTTGTCCATAATGACCAGCACCATCGGAGTCCTGGTGTGGACCGCGTTGATCAGCGCGGGGACGCCGGCGTGGTAGAAGGTCGAATCTCCGATGGTGGCCACCACCCTGGTATCTCTTTCGGAGGACCCGCCTCGGGCCAGGCCGCCGGCCATGCCCACCGAAGACCCCATACACAGGCACGTATCCACCGCGCCCATGTTGATCCCGAGGGTGTAACAGCCGATGTCACCGGAATAGATGGCGCGATCGAACACCTTTCGGATTGCGTAGAAGGCCGGACGGTGCGGACAACCGGGGCAAAGCGAGGGGCGCCTGGCCTTGATCGTCGGCGCATCCCTCGCCGGCCGGTCAGCGCCCACTACGTTCAGGATGATATCTTCCACGAGCTCCGGAACAAGCTCGCCCTGCTCGGGGACGGTACCGGAAAGCCTGCCCAGCACCTTGCGCCTGTCACGAAGCTGGAGTTCCAGCACCGGGTACGTCTCTTCTACCACGAGGGTACGGTCATAGCGGTCCGCGATCTGCTGCAATGCTTCGGCATGGGCAGGAAACGGAAGATCGACCTTGTACACGTCTACCCCGGCCAATGCGCCGTTGGCCGTGACCACGTCCCGGACGTGAGACGACACCGACCCGGACGTCACAACCGCGGTTGCTCCACGCGAATCGCCGCAGATGAGCACCGGCCTCGCTGCCGGTTCTTCTTCTCGCATCTTGGCGAGCTTCTCGTTGAGTTGCCGGTGAAGCACGAGCCTGAACCGAGGGATCGCGGCCCAACGGGTCCAGTCTTTCTTAAACGGTCCCACGTCGGCTGGAGCCCGGGGAGTCGTGATGGCGACGTTTTGCCGAGCGTGGCACACCCGAAGGCACGGTCTCAGCAGTACGGGAACTTCGTACTTCTCCGACAGCTCGAAAGCCTGCATGACCATCTCGCGGGCCTCGGCCGGAGTCCCGGGGTCCAGTACCGGCACCTTGGCGAACCAGCCGAAGAAGCGACTGTCCTGCTCGGTCTGACTAGAATGGGGGCCGGGATCGTCTGCCACGACAACCACGAGTCCCCCGCGAACCCCGAGGTAGGCCGCGCTCAGGAACGGGTCCGAGGCCACGTTCAATCCCACCATCTTCATGATAGCCACGGATCGGGCCCCTGAGAGCGACGCCCCGTACGCAATCTCGAAAGCCACCTTTTCGTTGATCGACCACTCGAGATAGATTGGATGGTTTAGTTCACGCTTCCAACGGACCAGGGATTCGAGCACTTCCGAAGAGGGAGTACCCGGGTAGGCAGCTGCCAGGGTGCAGCCGGATTCGATAATCCCCCGTCCGATGGCTTCGTTCCCCATGAGGAACCTGACATCGGCACCGGTTGGCTTGTTCATGGCTTTCTTGTACTCCAGTAGCCAAGAACTGTCAACCGGGGAATCCCCCGAAGACCCGCTTCCGGTCAACGCGAAGGCTGCGGAGCGAGATCACCGTGCATGGCCGTTCCCGATGCGGATTGCCTGCCGCTCCTCGCTTCGACCAGGCTCAACCAGAGCGAAGCGGCAATTCCCCAGACGAGGTTGAAGCCAACTACGAACAGAGGGGTCAGCGGACCCAGTTCAGCGCCCAGCATTCCTTTTCCCGCCTGGATCGGGAACACCACAAAGAGTTGAACCAGAGTGGGCGCAATACTGTAAACCGCTCCGCGCAACACCGGGGAACCCGGCAGGAATCCCAATAGGAACAGCCAACCCCACAATCCGCCCCAGACGATGCGCGGATAGAGCCACTGCACGGTCAGTGCAGGAGCGATCTTCACGTCGAACAATGCGGTGATACCGAACGCACCGAATATCCAGATCGCGAGGCCGTTCAGCAGGCCGCCGAGACTGCCCGCAGCAAAGGTCACGGAAAGCTTCGCCAGTAATTCCTTCATGCTCCCTCCCGTTCAATACAGACGTCTCCCTGTCTCACCGCGGCGGATACGTGCTGCGGACAGAGAGGTCTCGAAGGAAACACCTTCTTATTAGAATTAGATGCAGGACAGGGCGGGAAGAGTCACCGCTGCCGGAAAGACCCGGCACGGTCGGTCGTGTTCACGCGCCGGGGGTTTTACCGGCCGTTCCTCTCACAGCCAGCGTCGGCTCGCGGAAAAGAGCGAACCTTAGCCATCGGAAGGCAAATTCAAGCAGCGCCGTGTCGTCGTTCCTGAGGGCTACCACAACGGGTCCTTCAACGTCAAACCGTTGCAGGAAGGGGCTGTTGAAGATAAAATCGCGGAATTTCTCCGTGTTGTAACAGGCCATGAAGAACATCTGCAAATGCTTCTCTTCCAGCGGCACCGCGCGGCCGCGGCTTTTCAATACGTAGAGTTCCATCAGCAGATCGTTGAGCCGGTTGTACTCCTCGAGGCCCTGATCGGAAAGCCACTCCCGCACCGTCCATAGCCTCGTCTCCTCAAACCCTCTGCAGTGAGCTTCTCTGACCGTGAAATAGAACTCCCTGTGGCTCCCGTCCATGGGATGCGAGGTGGAAGCCCTGCCGAGGGGATAGATGCGGCACGCGGCAGGCCGATCCTCATAGAGGGAACACCCCCGGGGTGTGACAAAGGGGCATTTTCTCTCCCCCTCCGCTTCCATTTGAAGCAGCACCTCAGGAAGTCCGTGCACGGTCCTCCAGCGCACGATCGCGTACGTATCGAGGAATTCGGCTGATGTGATGGCCAGCCGCTTCTTCAGGCGCAAACAATCGTACGGTGTGAGCATCAGCTCGAGTTTGGCGCAGCATTCCGTGAAACACGGCACATGGGGGCCGCATGCGAACTGGAACGTGTCGTCCGCGGAGAGTCGGCGATCCATATCGACCGCGGCGTTGGGGGGTGTTTGTTGTCGCTCCATTTAGGCTCCTGTGTATTGCAGCGAGTGATCGATAAGTTCAGCGATCTCCGGACTCCGCGGAATGCCCCTCCCCTGAGGCCGCGGTGATTCTTTCGAGGTACACGGCGAAATCCAGGAGGCTGCGGAAGACCAGATGAGCGTTTCCGTCCTCCTCCTCGGTGATGCGAACCGCGCGAACACCGGCGTTTCGGCCTGCCTCGACGTCAGCGGGCGAATCTCCAACCATGTACGAACGGCTCACATCGCAATCAAGCTCTTCGACTGCCCTGAGGATCATCCCCGGCTTGGGTTTCCGACAGTCACAGGACGGGTCTCCTTCGTCGTGAGGGCAGTGGTACACGCGGTCCACCGCGATGCCGTTCCTGAACAGCACCTCGGCCATATGATCGTGAACTCTGGCCAGGTCTTCCTCTGTCATGAAGCCCCGCGCGATGCCCCTCTGGTTCGTGATGACCACAAGGAGGTACTCCAATTTCTTGAGAATCGCGAGCGCTTCGACTGCTCCCGGAATCAGTTCGAACTGCGACGGACCGCTCACATAGTGGTTTTCAGGGAGTTTGACGTTGATCACACCGTCTCGATCCAGGAAGATCGCGGCGCATGATCCGGTCGAGACCTCAGGGTAGTCCATGCTCGTACTTTCAAGAGGGATTAGCCGCGCGGATCGTACGCTTACACCGGCGCAAATCCGGAGGACTCATCATAAATGCCCTGCAGGATAAGGTCAAGCGGGGGCGCCCGATCGATCGCTTCCAGAGGTCCGAATGAAATGCGATTAGTCTGCCATGAAAATATAGTCAGTGATAGCAATAAGTTGTATGTCATAAATAAGCCGGTGAATCAGGAGAGATCCGATCGGAGGGCGGTACCGGGCACTCACCCTGGTTGTTTTCACAGGGTTTTCGCGACGCCAAGAACGGCATTCTTGGAAAAGACCTCATGACAAGCAAATATGAAAACAACGGTATTATACATAGTTAACCATCTGTCATGAAAAAGATTCAACATTTTCTCAGAAATCACTTGACATATAATTCCCGCTGAATAATTACAGCATCCCAGGACATTCAGTGAAGGAGGGAGGGTACCGTGATAAAGAAGCCCTTGAATGTATTGGTTTGTCTAGCTATTCTGTTGACACTGACCTCTGCGTCCGCTCTGTGGGGTTATAACGGGACAGGTCTGCCTTCAGGCACGGCTATTCAGGGAGACTCGCTCTCTGTCGATCCTGCCGCGAAGACCGTTCCACAGGTCCGTCCCTATGGAGGGACTACCGTATCGAGCCCCGCGGTTTCAGGAACTTCATCCGGATCACGTCATCGAACCAAGAGCACCGGGAGCCGTTACAGCTCCAACCCCCAAGGTTATGGCACAGGCACGTCCCGGCAGTATGCCAGCCTCGATCAAGGCTACGCCCCCGGAAACCCGGCGTCGCAAGGCATGTCCGGGCCGTTCGCACCGTGCGGAATCTCGTACGGGTCTTCTCCGTGCGCTCCACTGGTCCTGCCGCGGGTGGGCCCCAAGCAGTTCCAGTTGGACGCGAAACTCTGGTATGCCACGCTGAACGCCAGCACCGTCCTCTGGGGGACCATACCGGGTGGTTTCGTCGCAACCGAGCTGAATCTGCATGACGACCTGGGTTTGAGCAAACAGCAGTACATTCCCGAGTTCGAGGGGCGCTTTCAGCTTCGTTGCAACTGGGGGGTGCGCATGTCGTACATGCCTATCCAGTACAAAGACACCACCAGGACCACGCTACCATTCTATTTCGGAAACCTTATTTACGCCGCGTTCGTACCCATCGAGACGGAGTGGAACAGGAACATCTGGCGTGCCGAGCTGATCTACGACTGGTTTCAGGCACCACACGCGGTGGCCAGCATCTTCTGCGGGTACAGCCTGTACGACGACAAACTGACTGTGCGACAGCCCTTGCTCTTCCAGAGCCGTACGCGGTCCCAGGGCTTCGGACTCGTCAGGAGTGGCGCGATGCTCGACCGCGTCATCAGCAAGGTGGGCTGTGGGGGGGCTGTGGCTTCCGTCCACTGTGAGGGCGCGCTCCACTACCTGGAAGGATACGTCGGGTACGACGTGTACGGCACGGGGAGAGTGTCCGTGCCGATGGGTTGCGGCCGGTTCGGGTACCTGGAAGCAGGGTGGAGATTCATGGTCCTGGAGCGAAGCTACCCCACCAATGTGGATAGAACCAACATGGACGGCGTGATCGGAGCAGTGGGCCTGGTATTTTAGCACGAATGGCTCTACGTGAGTCCTACTGGGTTGGTCAAGGAGTGTGAACGACGATCGACGGGGGAGCAAGTCGCAGACCCGGGTTCTCGGGGTGTTTCAGCGGGCGCTTCCCTTCAAAGGTTGAATGTCCATCCAGGGTGCCGTGAGGAGAAGAACTCCACGAGAACCCGAAACTACTGCGACAATGCCCCGGCAAGCCCGACCAGTGCACTGGCGGGCTTGTTATTTGGGCAGCAATCGCGGTAGGGTAGGGGTGTCCAGGATTGTCCGCGGGATTCGCTTGACACACGCGCGGACCGGTGGTAAAAACTATGGTTTACACGTTTGAAGAGGTTTGCCATGAAGACCTGGGTTCCCAAGAAGGATGATGTAGTCGAGAAGAAATGGTTCGTGATCGACGCCAAGGATAAGGTCCTGGGACGGGTTGCCGTCGAAGCCGCACGGATGCTCCGGGGAAAGAACAAGCCCCAGTTTACCCCGTACGCGGATGCCGGGGACTTCGTCGTGGTGATCAATGCGGCCAAGGTTCGTCTGACGGGGAAGAAGCTCGAGCAGAAAATGTACTACCGCTACAGTGGCTACCAGGGCGGCCTCAAGGTCACCCAGGCCTCGACGCTGCTCAAGGCGAAACCGGAACGCCTGTTCTGGCTGGCGGTGAGAGGTATGCTCCCCAAGAATACCCTCGGCCGAGCACAACTCAAGAAGCTGAAGGTGTACGCGGGCGATACCCATCCCCATGCAGCACAGAAGCCGGAAGCCTATCAGTTATAGTCCTGGAGTAACGACATGAGTGACGATCAGTATTACGCGACCGGTAAAAGAAAGAATGCGGTAGCCAGGGTTTGGCTCAAGCCGGGGAGCGGCAACATCGTGGTCAACGAGCGCGGCCTGGACGAATACTTCCGCCGTCAGACATCCAGAATGGTCATCATGCAGCCGTTCGAGTTGACCCAAACCGTCGGCCGCTTCGATGTGATGGTCGTCGTACACGGCGGTGGCCTGTCCGGCCAGGCTGGAGCGGTGAAGCACGGCATCAGCAGGGCATTGCTCGGGGCGAGCACGTCGCACCGGCCGGTGCTCAAGGCCGCAGGCTTCCTCACCCGGGATTCTCGGGTCAAAGAGCGGAAAAAATACGGGAAGCGCGGCGCCAGAGCGAGCTTCCAGTTCTCCAAACGTTAATACTACGCCGGCAGGTCACCGGGCGTCCACTTCACCTTGCAGCAAACGGTGCTGTTTCATCAGGGCGTCCATGACCTCTCCTGCCTTCCCCTTGAGAACGACATCCATGTACTGGTCGTAGGGCGTGGCGTCGAGGTTCGCCAGAATAAGCGAAGCTCCGCCGCGTTTCGCGTCCAGTGGCAGAAAACACGCCGGCTGAACCACAAGTGAAGACCCGATCGTGATGAAGAGGTCGCACGCGCGTGCGTGGACGAAGGCCTCTTGCAGGACATCCGCGGGGAGGGATTGTCCGAAGGCTATAGTCGCGCACTTGAGCGGTCCCCCGCAGTGCGGGCAGTGAGGCACCTCGATCCCCTCTCGATCCATCATGTCCGTTATCTCTTCCCGGGGCCACCTGGCATTGCAGTCCAGGCAGGTCACTTCTCTCACCGTCCCGTGAAGTTCGTAGATCTTGTCAGGGGAATTTCCGGCCTTAAGGTGGAGGCCGTCGATGTTCTGGGTGATGAGCGCGAGCAGTCGGCCGGTCTTCTCGATCTCCACCACTGCTTGGTGTGCAGCGTTCGGCATCGCGTCCCGCATGGGAGGATATCGGGCGCGGTCGTATTCCCAGTAGAGTTTGCGATATCGCTCGTGAGAGCGGAACTTCTGATACGTCAGGTCGTCAGGATTGTATTGGCTCCAGATCCCCCCCGGAGATCGAAAGTCCGGTATCCCCGACTCGGTCGATATGCCCGCACCCGTAAAGACGACGATTCTCCTCGCGTCGCGAAGCATACGGGCTGCGGTTTTCAGCGCGTCCGTGTCCATGTGAGGCTCCTGACCGGGGAGTACCCGCTGATTACCCCTCTGCGCGTGGGGAGGACTAGGTACAGGTTTTCGCAAATACGGTCACGTATTCCCGTGGGACGCGGTCTCCGTTCATCGCCCCGGCATCACTGGCTGGATTGGTGGGACAGGCATCTTTTGCCTGTCATTTCTCTCTGGACAGGCAAGATGCCCGTCCCACCGTGCTCCCCGAAATGCGTGACCGAACTTGCGAAAAGATGCATACGTGACGGTCGCCCCAGTTGCCTCCCGAGCCGGAATCCGTCTCAACGTGAACACGGAACGTTCATCGTTTCTCTGGCTGATTGTCCTTGCGCCGGGGTGGAATCTTGCACTTGTCAAGCTTTCTCATGGCATTCTTGACGGACACGATTTTGTCGAGTATCTCCGTCAAGCCGTCAAAGGTTATCTCCTTCGACTCCGGAAGCTTTCGGGTTGCGTACTCGTGGTATTCCTGCCTGAGCCGCACCAGTTCCCGGGTCATCTCTCCGCAACTTTTCGCGTGGGTGATCCAGGGAACGCTCAGTACCAAGAACAACGCGGTAAACGCGATCTTCATCATGGGGACCCTGCAAGTCGCTTTGGCTTTGCCGCGGGAGTGCGATCGGTCCGGTCAGGCCTTTTCCGCCCCCGTTCCCAGGGGTGGGAGGTGGAGGCCGCCTCCGTGTTGCGGCAGGCACCACGATATCACATGCTGAGCAGTTTGCGCCAGGCAGATACGCCCTGGAAGCGCATGCGCTGCTGATCCGGTTTGAGATGCGACGGAGGGAACGCCACGGTCCATTCTCCCATGAGAACGAACGGGGCCCAATAGAACGGATGGCTCGTCGCCGGGTTTGACAGGAGCGCAAGCTTCGCGCGGCGGAGTGCTTCGGTTTTGCTCCCATCGCTGAGATTGCGGTACATGTCGATGAAGAGCTTCGCAGTGCTGTCGTCGTTTACCTGCCAAAGGCTCAGCACCACCGAGTCGGTCCCTGCAAAGAGAAAGGCCCGAGATAATGCGAGGATGCCGTCGCCTTCCGCGGTGTACGGAGAGCCGCCGGTGAGGCATGAGGAGAGAACCACCAGATCCGAATTGAGCTTGAGCCCGAATACTTCACCGAGTTGGAGAAACCCGTCATTCTCTCGGTCTCCGAATAGAGAGAAGAGGATGGCCGGCTGCTGCTGGAATTTGCCGGAGCCTGAAACCAGGACTCCGTGGGTGGCCAGGTGGATGTAGCTGTAGCGGCTCAAGTCAGCTTTCTTGAAGAGCGACTCGGTGGCTTGATCGCCGAAGTAGACCTGGGTGGGGCCTCCCATGAGTTTGGCGATTTCCGAGATCTCGCGCCGCGCGCCCGGCAATGAGCGAAGCTCGGCGGTGCGCGACGGACGAGTGGTGTGCGTGACCGTGGTCAGGAGGCGATCCGCACCGGGATTAGGCTCTTTGGTCTTGGTCGGATCGGTATACAGAGCGTCTCCGAAGGCCGCAAGACTCCACCCGGGCTCTTTCTCATGTTTTCTTGCGCGCACGTTGGAGAGAACGGACGCGGAGGGGGCATAAGAGAACGCATAGTTCTCCACGAGGTACGTGGGACGGTCGCTGGCCGACCAGAACCGTTTTCCCGCGTGACTCTTCGAACTGACGAGTATTTCAAAGGGCAGGGAGGCCAGAGGTCCGTGTGGAACTACCACCACCGCTTTCTTCGCGGCAAGAAAATATTCTACAGGTGCGATGAGCCTTGAATATAGGCGATGCGCGACTGAAGGATCCCAGTTCGAAGGAGTGTCCGAGCGATGCAGCGGTTTGATAAGGGTTTCGATATCTCGTTCCATCTCCTTGCTCGGGTACTGAATGGAATGCGCGTGGAAGCGGTTCTTGTCGATGGCGAACAGATAGGTGCGCGCCCTTGTCACCATGTAGACCAGGATCGCCTCTTCCGGACGGATCACGTCTTTCTGGAGCTGGTGAACGGAAATGGGTTTGGGGAAGCGTAGGTCCGCATAGGACGGGTACTCCTTCGTGAGTCGATCCTTGAGTTTTCTGAACGCGTCTTCCTTGAGTCGGCGTTCGTCGAGGATCTTCTTGACCTGAGCCTGGTCGGGATGGACCCGGGAGAGTTCGGCGGCCAGCCGCGAGTGGAGCTTCCGAAGACCGAGCTTGAGACTCTTCTCTTTAATGAGCAGCTCTTTGGGCAGGTCTGAGAAGGCGCTCACGTTAATCTTGGCAAGAACGTTCTCGAACTCGGCCGCCTTAAGTTTCTCCACGATGCGCAGCGCCTGGGCGTCGTACGCGCCCTCGGGGTCTTTCCGAGCCAGTCGCATCATCACTCTCAGAGTAGTCTCGAACAGAGAATTCTTGCCGCCAAAGATGAAGTCATCCTCGTCCAACTCTTCAACGATGTCGGCTTCCATAGCTTCCAGAATCGTTATGGCCTTGCGATACGATTCCAGCGCTTCGCCAAGGCTGTTCTTTTCCTCGAGCGCCCTGCCCATGATGAAGTAGGCTTTCCAGAGCATGCTCCTGTCTTCGGAGTTCTGAGAAATGACGAACGCGCGCTTCAAATCCGCGACCGCTGCGTCGAAACCGCCGAGGATAGACGTCACGAGCGCCATCTGGAGAAGGTTCTCGTTTACGCCTCGCCGGTCTCCGATTTTGGTCCGGATCTCACTCGCTTCTCTGTAGCTGTCCAGCGCGACCCGCGGGCGGCCCAGCACCTGATACAGGGTCCCCATGCGCGTGAGCACGCGAGCCTCGGTTCGTTCGTCTTTGGTGTCCCTCGTGATCGCGAGCGCCTGCTGGTGGCGCTTGAGCGCAGCCTCCGGGTCGCCCAGCTTGCTCAGGATGTCCCCCAGGCGGATCAATTCGCTCTTCTGCTTCTCGAGGTCGCGCAGCTCGGTGTTGAGCCGCAACGCGTCCTCGAAGAAATCCTTGGCCTTGGCATAATCTTCGGTCATGTAGTAGACGTTGGCGATCCGGTCGTCGATCTTGGCCAGGTCACTGTAATTTCCATGGGTCTGACAAGAGGTAAGGGCTTTGTGATAATGCTCCAAGGCCCGTTCGAAATCCCGGAAGCCTTCGTAGATTTCCCCGAGGTAATAGTGGAGATCGGTCGATTGCGATGCCGGCAGACCGAGTTCGGACAGGAGCTTGAGGGCCTTATGGAGGTTCGGCAACGCGGTTTCATAGTCTTCCGTCTTGACCTGAACCACCGCGATGCCGCTCAGAGCCCAGAGTTCTCCTTGCCGATCCCCTTGCTGTCTCATTTCCGTGAGGGTTTCCTGCAGGAGAGCCAAAGCCTTTGCGTATTCCCCTGCGTCTTCCAGTACGGTAGCCATTTTCAATCGTATGGAGGACAGTGCCCGCCCTTCGTTCAAGCTTCGAGCGAGACTCATCGCCTTCTTCAGCGACGACAGTGCTCCGCTCGCGTTCCCTTTGGCTCGTTCCAGCATGGCCTGTTCTGTAAGAATGGCCATCTCTCCAGCCTGGTTGTTGATGCGCTTGTTCATCTTCGCGGCTTCGTCCAGGGAGGTGGTCGCGTTTTTCAAGTCTCCCTTTGCCAGGTAGACCCGTCCCATGCTGGTCAGGTTGGTTGCCGCACCCCGGGAATCCTGGATCTGGCGCTGAATCGCCAGAGCGGCGCTGAACTTTTCCAGGGCCGTGGCCTGCGCCCCGCGAGCGGCCTCAGCGTTACCCAGATTCGTAAGAATGTCGGCTTCTCCCTTTCGGTCCGACAGATCGCGATAAATGGCCAGAGCCTGATCGAGATGCTGCACACCGTCCACGATGCGGTTCCTGTGCCGAAGGACGTTGCCGGTATTGGCGAGGTTCGCCGCGTGCCCTCTACGGTCCCCGATCCCCTTGGCCAGGTCGAGCGCTTTGTTGAAGTATTCGAGCGCCTTGTCGTGGTCGCCGACGTGCTTATAGTAGACACCCAAAGCTGTCAAATCCCGCCCTTCGCCGAACCGGTCGGACAACGCCCGATGGCTTTCCAGCGCCTGCAGAAAAGCCTTTTCAGCCAGATCCCTGCGCCCCTGCATTTCATAGGCGAGCCCGCTTAGATGGTCACAGTCGGCCATGGACCGGCGGTCGTTCAGCTCACCGAACTCGGCACGGGCGTCCTTCGCGTCCTGGAGTGCCCGCTCCGAATTGTCCCGGGAGAGACGGAAGCGCGCGAGAGCCAGCCGAACCGCGGCTCGGGAGCGACGATCCACACCGGCCTTCACGTCCTCGACCGCTTCCTTGAGCAGCTTCGCTGCGGTTTCCGGATCCCCGGTGCTGCCGTGCATCTCCGCCAGCAGAGCGCGCGTCAGTGCAGCCTGGTTGCGATCGTGGACCCTCTTGGACACTGCGAGGGATGCATCCGCATATTCCAGTGCCTTATGGACGTATCCCTGGCGGAAATAGACCTCACCGATCTGACGAAGCGCGGCAGCCTCACCGCCCTGAACCGACAAACTCCGGAACTCGTGCAGGGCCTTGCCAGCCAGCGCCAGTGCAGACTCGAACTTGGCCCGATCCGCCTCCAGGCCCGCCAGCCTGAGGCGAACGCGCGCGACCATGATGGCGTCCCCGGCTTCCTCATACAGCCTCAGCGCGGCGTTGAGGCTGTTGGTGGCCTGGGCCGCCTTGCCTTCGGCTGCCAGGGCCATTCCACTGACGAGCAACGGCAACGCGCTGTTCCCCGCGTGTGGTTCGCCGAGGAGCGCCTTCCCTTCATCCAGGGACTTCCGGCTCGCAGCCAGATCTCCCTGGAGTTGGTCGATGTATGCAAGTCGAAAGAGGGTTTCCCCTACCTCTTTTGCACTATTGGCATCGCGATAGAGTTTCAACGCCTTCGTGAAATTGGCCTTCGCAGCCGAATAGTCCGATCGGGACAAATGGGTCTCGCCGACGAGCAGATTTATCCGGGCGGATTCTGTCTGGTTGGAATCCTTGGCGAGAAACGTCAGGGCACGGTTGAGCGCGGCGAGCGCCTCGCCGTGCTTGTGGAGCCGGAGCAGGCAGGTCGCCATGTTCTCCAGGAGCTTCGGTTTTTCCGCTGCCTCTGATTCTGGGAGCAGCTTCAGAGCCTCATCGAAGGATTTTATTGCTGCCGGATAGTCGGCCATGGCCATCTGGATGCGGCCTGTCAGCAGGTAGTCGAGACTTCGGGCTCTGGCGTTTTTGAGGGTCTTGTTCAGGTCGATGGCGCGGTTCAGGTATTCCAGGGCCTCTTTGTCCTTGCGGAGCTGGTGGGAGACACGCGCCAGAGCCGAAAGCACCACTGCCGATGCCTTCTGATCCTTGGCTGCCGTGAGCTTTTCCAACGCCACTTTGTATGCCTCGAACGCTAGGGTGTGATCTCCATTCTTCTCAAGCTCTGCCGCGCGATTCAGCATCGAAGCGAGGTCTTCCACCGGTCGCTTCTCCGGGGCCGGCTCCGCTGTCGAGCTTGGCTGTGCTTGAATGGTGGAGGGGTCTTCTTTCTGCACTTCAACCGTCGGACCTTGCTCGGGCGGAGTCTGCGCCGAACTGGGTTCAGGCTCGGGGCTCGGCGCAGGTGCCTCAGGGACTGGCTCGGGAGCACGCGCCGGACGAGACCAAGGCTTGACGGGAGCATCGTGCAGCCTCCTGGGCCCGGGCGCCTCTCCCCCGCCCATGAGGGCTTCAATGCGTGTTCCGCCGAAAACCTCCGTGTCATCGGGTTCCGCGAGAACTCGTTCCGGGTAGACAGCGCCGGCCACCAGCAGGCACGCGCACGCCGCCGCAGTGGCAAAATCTACGTATCTGAACCTTTGTTGGAAGAATCGAATCATGTTTCCTTCGCTTTCGCAGTGATCGGCAGCCGTTTGGAAGCGGTCAACCGGCAACGCCCGCCCCGGATGAACCGACAGGCGAAGCAGCCGCGCGAGTGCCGTCACCCTGCTGAAAAGCCATTAGTTTCTTTCTTCGTGCCCGGCGACCGGTTTGTTCCAGCCCTCTGGCCGCGCAGGAAAAGCAGTAGCGAAATCCCACCGACAATCATGCACAGGCAGAGGATCTGCCCCATGGTGAGCCCTTCAAACACGAACCCGAGCTGCGGGTCGGGCTCGCGAACCAGCTCGATAAGAAAGCGGAAGATACCGTACCCGATCAGGAAGACGCCAAGAAGCTGCCCGTGAATGCGGAGTCGGCGTCTGAGCGACCAAAGAATCAAAAAGAGGATGAGACCCTCGAACAGCGACTCGTACAACTGCGACGGATGACGGGGCAGAGGGCCGCCCAGCGGGAAAACGATCCCCCATGGTGCCGTGGTCACTCGGCCGAAGAGCTCTCCATTGATGAAGTTTCCGAGCCTCCCCAGCATGAGGCCGGGAGTCGCTGCGAGCGCACCGATGTCGGCCAGCTCCAGGAAGCTCGCATGGTGGCGACGAGCAAACAGAAACCCTAATACCACCATGCCGATAAGCCCACCGTGAAAGCTCATCCCGCCGTTCCATACGGCTAGAATTTCCCAGGGCGCGGAGACATACACGCTCAGGTTGTAGAAGAGCACGTACCCCAATCGGCCGCCGATGAGCACGCCGAGGATCAACTGAAAGAGAAAGTCTTCGGCACCCTCGGGAGGGATCGGTCCCTGCTTGCGGCGGAGTTCCGATCGTATGATCAGGTAGGCCAGGGCGAAACCGGCCAGGTACATGACCCCGTACCACCTCACTTCGAGGGGAGGCGTATGGAACCACCCCAAATCCAGTGAGCCTATATGAATCAGGACCGGATCGATGAACGGGTAATGCACCGTCATGCTGGGGCCTCTCTCATGCCGTGGCCCACACCCCTGGGTGTTGCCTGCCGGTCGAGGCAACCGAGAATCCGTTTTCCCATGCTCCGCGGCCCATGAGGCTGTTGCGTAACGCAATGCTTTCCCGACATCGTGGCACGATGGTGTCGATTGCCGCAGTGACTCGTCAATGCCGTCACCTGAAAAGCTAAGTATGTAAGCATCATAGGAGCTTCCCAACCGAAGCCGGGTGTCCACTTATCCGCTGATGTGCCATCATTTCTCCGATGCGCGGGGTTAAGCGGCAGGCTCCTAGTCATCGGTCGTTCCCAAGCCGGCGTTCACTGGTCCTCTTTCGTCGGCAATCCGCATCATGTTGCTTATCTTACGAAAGATGCCGCGGACGATCTTCACGTCCCGATCGTCCATGGCTGCGCTATTAAAGATACGCCGGACGTCGCGCATCATCCGCAACGGGTTGGCGGGGTCCAGAAATCCTGCCCGAATGAGAACGCTTTCGATGTGTTGATACATGTCCTCACGCGCCTCGACGGACGCAGGGATCAACTTCTTGGCCTGAAAGTGAACCGGCACGGACGCGGCCTTGAAGATCTCGTACGCGATGACCGCCGCGGCATGCGCCACGTTCATGGACGCAAACTCCTCGTTGGTCGGAATAATCAGGTGATGGGTGCAGAGCTTCATCTGTTCGTTGGTGAGCCCTCTCGATTCTCGTCCGAATACGCACGCCACGGGGCCCGCGAGGGCGCTCTCCAGCAACTCGGGGATCACCTCCGTGGGAGCGCGAGCCGCGACCCGTTTCCCTCCGAGTCTCCCGGACGTGCCTACCGACATCACCGTGTGCCCGAGCGCTTCCTCGAGGGTTTCGCAGAAGCGAGCCCTTTCGACGATGTCGTAGGCGCCGGAGGCCCGAGAAAACGCCTCAGTTTCGGGTCCACAATCGGTTGAAGAAACGAGAGTAAGATTCTGCAAGCCCATATTTTTCATGACACGCGCGACCGCTCCAATGTTCCCGGCATGTGTGATCCCGACCATGACAAACTGCACGTTCTCCAGTGCCTCCACCCATTGGGAGTGGATTCTGAACCCTCTCTGGATGCGTCTGGACGGCCTCATTGCAACGGGGGCGCCTTCCGTGAAATCCAAGCGATTACCGGCAGCCGCGTCACTACACTGACGGCTCACGCTGGAGTTGTCTCCAAAATAGTTAAACGGTATCAGCATGTTAACGGTAATACCCGCGGCGCGCAAGCCGTGGGGGCTACGCGGCACCGTAGTATCCTCATGTCCTATTGTCAAGGGATATCAAATGAAAGGAATTGCTTCTTAGTGCAGAGGATGAAAAGGAGGTTTCGATGGTTGCGCAAGCCTATTTGCTTTCAAAGGAGTAATCTGGGGAGAACCTCTTTGAACAAAGGTTTCTGCCCAGTTACTCCTTGGAGTGCGCTCTGGTCTCAGTCGATTTTCTTGAAGGATGAGCCCTTGGCCTGGCAGATTGGGCACCGTTCCGGCGCTTCATGCTCGACTGTGTACCCACACAGCGGACACACGTAATATGAGTATTGCTCTTGAGCAGATCCTAGACTGTCGAGCAGCACTTTGTACAGCTCCGCGTGGACCTTCTCGACTTCATTGGCGTACTCGAAGGTACGGAGGGCCTGCTTGTTTTCTTCGGCTTTGGCAGCCTCGATCATCTCCGGATACATGTGCTCGAACTCATGGGTCTCGCCCGCGATGGCTACTTCGAGATTCTCTTTCGTGGTCTTTATCCCCTTCAAGGCCTTCAGATGGTTGTGCGCGTGAATCGTCTCCGCCTCCGCGGCTGCCCGGAACAGTCTGGCAACCTGAGGATGCCCTTCCTGATCTGCCTTGACCGCGAAAGCAAGATACTTGCGGTTGGCTTGCGATTCTCCGGCAAATGCTTCCTTTAAGAATTCTTCAGACTTGGACATTGAACCTCCCCTTTCTCTCATTGGAGTGATCTGCGGCAGCGACTGCGGTAAACGGCAGGGCTGGGTGCGTCAGAAATCGGTCATCAGGGCAATGGCCGGGATGCAGAACCGAACCGCCCGATGCCGCAGCGTTTGCCCGAATTTCTGTGACGTCCGCTATAGAAGGCCTCATCGCTTCTTGTTTGGCAGCCTCACCCGGAGGCCATGGATACCCCGATCACCGTGCCGATCACAACGGCTACCACGGGGTTGCACCAGAGCGCTCAGCCGACCCCCGCATTGGAACTGATCAGATAGAGACCAAATCCTGCAGCCGCGCCGACGATTGCGCCGATCAATGCTTTCATCATTGCCTCCCTCGATTTGACGAAACCGCCGGCTTTTGGTGACCGGATCGCGTACAACCAGTAGAGGACCATGCTGGGCAGTCCCCCTGGCTGCGCTGGAAAGACCGTGGCTTCCGCAGCGGGGTTTCCGGTACGTTTCGCCATTCCTCACCGAGGCAGTTCGCTTCAGTCATTCTATCAAGATGGACATGGGGCCGCAATATGGTGGACCGCTTTGAAAACTGAGACAGAGTTGTAATGACTTGAACGTTCCCCGACCCTATTATATGACCGGAGGCCGGGGCGCTTCAGCCGAGACACGGATGGCTGCGCAGGAGTCAGTGCAAAGGGGCTGCTGGGAGTGAAGGAACATGAACGACAAATGGACGAGAGACAAACTGCTCGAACTGGGCGGCGGGTTTCGGATCTGCCGAATTTTCCTGAGTGCCGTGGAATTGGACCTGTTTTCCAAGCTCCGCCAAACCCCCAGGACCGTCGATGCCCTCGCCGTGGATGAAGGATGGGACCCCCGCGGCCTCCGAATCCTTATGGATGCGCTGGTGTCGCAGGGGCTGCTGTCCAAGGACAGTCACGGTGAATACGCCGTACCGGAGGCCCTGGCCGAGTGGCTCACCGGGGACGGGGAGGAGACGATCCTTCCCATGACGTTGCATCAAAGCCACCTCTGGAGCAGCTGGTCGCGGCTCACGGAGATTGTTCGCACCGGGATGAACCCCAAAATCGTGCCTGAAAAGAAGCGGTCGCGCGAGGAGCTGGAAAGCTTCATCGGTGCCATGCACGTGGTCGGTCGCGCCATGGCGGCAAAGATCGCGGACTCAGTCGACCTGTCACCGTTCACGCGTATGCTGGATGTGGGAGGAGGATCGGGAACCTACCTGATCGCCTTCCTCACGAAAGCCCCCCACTTGACGGGAACGCTGTTCGATATTCCCGACGTGGTGGAACTGGCCAAAAAACGCTTGACCGAAAGCGGGTTCATCGACCGTGTCGAGCTGAAGGTCGGTGATTACAACAAAGACCCGCTGCCCCGCGGCCACGACCTCGCTTTGCTCTCCGCGGTGATTCATATCAACTCTCGGGAGCAGAACAAGGTCCTCTACGCCAATGTGTTCAACAGCCTCGACCCGGGAGGCACGATCCTCATCCGGGACCACATTATGGATGCAACGCGCACGGTCCCGCCGGATGGAGCGATCTTTGCGGTGAACATGCTCACGGCAACGAGCGAAGGAGACACGTACCCGTTTGACGAGATCAAGGAAGACCTTGAATCGGTCGGCTTCCGGGATGTGCGATCGATCCGAGACGGCGGGCATATGGATCAGCTCGTCGCCGCGGTGAGGTGAAAGAGCCTCATGGGAAGGTGTACTCCGAGGCAGTCGCATCGGTGCTAACCAAAACAAGGGTAAGCTCCCGGCTAGATGGGGAGACTCCCAAGGGTTTGCCCGTGGGCGGAGGTAGCGACCGGTGTTGTGAGAAAGCACCAGCTCCGAATCCATTACTTTTGGAAAGTCCCATCCGCCCGTCTCGTCACCCCGGCGGAGGCCGGGGTCCAGAAGATGTGTGAAAGCCTGGATTCCGGCCTTCGCCGGAATGACGGACGGAGGAACGGCCGAGTTTCAAGTTAACGCCTATGCTCCCATGGGGAGAAGGGACCCTCAAACCGACTCGCAATCCAAAGAGTGAATTTGGGGAGGAACCCTTTTCTCAAAGGTTCTCCCCAGATTTTTTTTTGAACGCGAACCGGTCCTAAAGTGCTCGCATAAACGCGACCAGGTCTTTCTTTTCTTGAGCGGTCAGCTTGAGCTGCTGAATCATGTTGAAGAACTCTACCGTATCCTCCAGGGTCAACAAGCGACCGTCGTGAAGATACGGGGGCGAGTCCTTGATGCCTCTGAGCGGAAACGTCTTGATCGGCCCGTCAGCGGAAGCCATTCTCCCATTGATCATGCGAGGCTTATAGAAGCGCTCCGTTCTGAGGTTGTGCATGAGGTTGTCGGTGTAATAGGGAGCTGGATGACATACCGCGCATTTGGCTTTACCGAAGAAGATTGCCTCCCCTTTCATCTCGGACTCGGTCGCCTTCTTCGGATCGAGCCTGCCATAGATATCCAACTTGGGGGCTGGCGGAAAATCGAAGAGTTCTTGAACTTCCGCCATGAAGTGAACCTGACTCCCCCGTTCCAGGATGTTCACCCCCTTCTTGGTGGCTATGACGGGGTCTCCGTCGAAATAGGCGGCCCGTTGTTCAAATTCCGTGAAATCCTCAACGCTCTTCAAAGCTCGTTGGGAACCGAACAGCCGCTGGATGTTCACTCCCCTCAGCGGAGGCGTATCGAGGCGGTGCCGGAATTCCTGCGGTCGGATATCCCCCACGAGGTGCGTTGCGCCATTGGTGTGCCCGTTCACGTGACAATCGAAGCAGGTGACCCCTCGGCTGGGCTTGGCCGAACGTCGGTCGTCCGTTTGATTGAATTGCTGCTGCGGAAAAGGGGTCACAAGCAGGCGAAGCCCTTCGAGCTGCTTCGGGTTCAGGATACCGTTGAAAAGCTCGAAGAAGTTCTCGATGGTCACGAGTTTGCCCTGTGAGACATCTCCGAGATCGGGGCGCGTTGTGAGGTAGATGGGAGGCGGGAATTCAGGCAGCAGATGCTCCGGTAGGTCGAATTCCAGGTCGAACCGCGTCAGATCCCGTGCTTCCTGCTTCTTGATCTCGTCGATGTGCTTCTTGGGGAAGAGCATCCCCCCTTCAGGATGATTGGGATGGGGAAGGGGGAAGAGCCCTGCAGGGAAGACATCCTTCTCCTTGATTTCTTCCGGAGTCATCTCCGCAAGCTTTTCCCAGGTCATTTCGGCGGGGAGCTTGATCCTGACCCCCTCCTGGACCGGCTTGCCGCGGGACATGGTGGCGTCTCTTGCCGGGTGATCGCCGAGGTCGTACCGCGAGTTGAGGAGGTCCATGTGTCGTTTCATGATCTCCGGTTTTGCCGCGGTCATACGTTTCATGATGGAGTCGAAGGGTTCCGTGATCACTACGGGAGAATAGCTCGATTTCTGCGAGGCCGTCTCAGCGAAGGCCAGGGCCAAAGCCATCAGCAGCGAGCAGACGATTATCCAGGTCAAAAAAGATAGTCTTCCCGTGGTCTTCATTCGTCAGATTCCTCCTTCTTTCAATTTCATCGGAGACGGTAGAAGGTCAGGGGGCAATCCCGTCCGGTCACTCTCACATCCCACCACTCAGCCTCCGCTGGGACGGTCATGGATGCGGGAATCGTTCAGCTGCAGCGCCCACATTCGCCAGCTGTTTTCTTCCCCTCGGTGATGCCGCGCTGCCGCGAAAGATCTGCGCGCCGGCATCGGTTGTTGACTCGCGTTAACCTGGTCTTTCCACTGCTGCTCCCCCCACTTGCCTCGGTCTATTTGAATGGAGCGTCGAACTGCCACGAGCATCGGTTTGTTGACGTCATGACAGGGTCCCCGGGGAACATTCAAGTACAATCATAGCAGTTAGAGGGGAGTCAGGGAAGCGGTGGGACGATGCGCGGTAGCGGCCGAGGGTGAACTCGCATCCGTTCGGGCTGCGCAGGCTGGCTCAGGGGGCTGGGTTCCGCGCTAGAACATCTCGTCCGATTCGTCCGGATCGTCCGATACGTGCCCTCGGGTGTAGAGGGTCTTGTAGCGCTCCTCCAATTCGGGAAGGTCGAAACAGCCGCTACATTCCTGACCTTCTTCAGGTACAGCCGCTTCTATCCTCACTTCGAGGCCCAGTGACTCGTACACTTCCTTCATCTCGGACAGGCGAGGCTCTTCCGCGGTGAAGCGTCGTTCCCATCCTTCTTGAGTGAGTTTCTTGTGCCGTTCCCTCATCTGTTCACGGTCCATCACAAGCCCCTCGGATGACTGCATCCCCTATCCAGACTGTTCCGGCATCGCTCTTGGGTAACTTCTCGTATGGAGACGAGGGCGCGGTATTACCGCTCCCATTGCTCCTTGACATCCCCGTCGAAGCCCACGTACAGGATTTCCTTTCCTCGTGCTGCGGCCAGGACAGCGCGGGCCGTATTCCGCCTCTCCTCAGGGGTCAACCCCATGTGCAAGGCGTACTCACCGAGGAATCGGAGCCGGTCGGTGGCTCGCAGCGCTAAAGGAGTAGACAAGAAAATCTGGAGCAGGTTCTTGATCCGTTTCCGCTCCGGAACCTCCCAGTACTCGCGGACCGCGTCATAATCCAGGAGAAAGAACCGGGGCATGTGCGGTTCGAGATTGGCTTGAGCGCAGGCTCGCGGGTTCTGATGCTCTCCAGACTCCCGCGGTAATGCATCCCGAGAAATGAGAATGTTGCAGGTCTTCAGGTCCGAGTGAAAGATCCCCGCCGCGTGCATGCATCCGATAAACCGCCCGAACAGGACCGTGAATTCTCTTTTCTCGGAAATGGGCCAGTTGTCGCGTTCTCTGCCCAGGATGTACCGGTCCATCTCCGTGGCATGCGGGATGACTTCCATCACAACCCATTCCGACCGCGTCAGGCCCGCCCGTTTCTCTCTGACGTAAGCCAGGGGCGCTGCGGCTCCGACACGGGCGTCGGTGAGTCGCCATCCGTTTCGGTACGTTCGCCATCCTTGAGTCGGTCGGAATAAACCCTTTATCGCGTGACGCCACCCTCGCCAGCGGAACTCCTTGACGCAGACCGTCGGAAAGCCGGCGATCTCCACAAGCGTTACCGCACTCTCCGGGCTGTCTTTCATGACCGACCCGGATTTGACGGCGAGCTGGCGGCCATGCTCCTCAATGCACGACCGGACAAAATCAGGCAGGAGGTCGTCCTGCGCGTCGAGAATCCGCGTGGCTGTCGGATGAATTTTCAGGGACAGGCTCAACTCCCTATCCGTTCGTCCGGTTGAGAATACCGCAGGCGTGCATGATCCTGTATTTGAGGTAATAGCGCCAGCTTCTCAGACGCAGGGGGGTCCTGCGGACCGAACTGCGGAACCACTTCAGGGCTTCCGTGAGATCTCCGGCCTTGACATGGGCACGGCCGAAGGAGATGTCGTGATCGGACATAGTCCGAAGAAAAACCGGGCGCGGGATACGCTCGGGGTCGTAGTTCTTCATGAGGATATCGTACGTATCGGTCCGAACGCCGATCCGATTGTGGCTCGTGTTGGACTCATAGAAGCGGATGAACACGAGCGGCTGGTCATAATAAGCGATGGGATACGCGGCAGCGATCTTGAGCCAGACGTCGAATTCGTCTGCAAAGCGATAAGAGGGCGGAAAGCCCTTAATCTCCTCAAACACCTCTTTTCGGATCATGACGGAAGACGTGTGGATGAAACTCTCCGCGAACTCCTTGACGAGAAGGTCCCCCTTGATCCACGCCGCACGCCGCGGACGTCCATGGTGCTTTCCCAATCGCACGTGGCGAGTCGCCACCAATCCCACGTCCGCGTTTGCCGCGACGAATTTCGCCTGAACCTCGAGTTTCTCGGGCGCCCAGAGATCGTCATGATCCAGAAACGCGAACCATCGGCCGCGCGCTATGGCCGCCCCGTTGTTCCTGGAGGTCGCGATGCCCTGGTTTTCCTGTTCCAGCACCCGGAGATCGGTCTGCGCCGCGAGCCATTCGGTGGTACCGTCACCGGAGCCGTCGTTCACCACAATAATCTCGAAATCTCGAAAGGTCTGTTGCCGCACAGACGCTACCGTCTCCTTCAACAGCTCCAATCGGTTGAAGGTGGGAATAATCACACTGACGAACGGCGGCTTATCTGAAGGCATGTGAAACCGGTTTCAAGACCTCGGAAGCGGTTCAAGCAGTGCAGGAGGCTACTTCTTGAGAGAAGGCGCTTCGCGTGTGACGAAGCCTTCTCGCCGTTGCCCTTTCCCCCACACGCGGAAAGGGTTCAGCGAGATAGGAGTCCCTACAGAGAAGCCCGGCGATGACCTGCTTGCAGGCGGTTCGCTGCTAGTAGCTCTTCCGCCTTCTCCAACACCGCTTCAGGGGTGATGCTTCTCATACAGGGATGGTCGGGCAGCGGGCAGCGGTAGTGACGGCATGGCGCGCACGTCGCGGTCCCTTGAATGATGGCCGCCTGCGGCCCGTACGGCGCGGTGGCCCCCGGCACGGTCGGACCGAACACGGTCAAGACTCGGGACGACGCTGCCACCGCGAGATGGGCGCTCCCCGTGTCGTTGGAAATGACCATTTCCCCGAGTCTCATTACCGCCATCGAGACCATCATGTCTGCCTTTCCCGCGAGGTTCACCGCTCCGGCGAGGCTCATGCCGGAAATGATGTCCGTCACGAGATCTCGCTCGGCCGGAGCTCCCAAAAAAACGACCGAGGCTTTGAGTCGCTCCATGAGGAGGTCCGCCAATCGAGAAAAGTAATCCTTGGGCCACCTCTTCGCTTCGGAGTTCACAGAGCCGGGACACAGACAGAGAACAGGACGCGTCACGTCCGCCCCTTCGGAAAGGAGGAGTTCCCGTGCGCGCTGGAGACTACTTTCTCCGAGAGAAACCGAGCAGTCCGGCGCGTCCGAGGCCGAATGGCCGTCCAAGCCGAAACGCTTAGCAACGAAGTCCGTGATGGCAAGATAGTAGAAGACCTGATGTTTAAGTCGGATCTCATGAGTGAGCGGAACCTTGACGTTCAGCAACGGCCCGCGCAGGTCGGTCGGGTAACCGAGTCGCACCGGGATCCCAGCCAACCATGCCGTCAATGCGCTCTCGAAGGCGTTCTGGAAGAGAACGGCCATGTCGAACTTCAGGCCGGCAAGTCTCCGGCTCATGACCACGGGTCGCCTCAGGACGCCTCCGCGATCGCGGTCGAAGATGATGACCTCATCGGGGACCTCTGTGGCTCGGAGGAGGGGTTCCAAACCCGGAGCGGCCCAGATACAAATCTCCGATGACGGGAAGATTCTCCTGAGTTCCCTTAGAGCCGGGACGCTCATCACCGTGTCGCCGACCCAGTTGGTCCCACGAACCACGATGCGAGAGGGAATGGGAGGCCGCCCGAGCCCGCGTTTCATGTTACCGTCGTCCCTGCAAGTCTTTGTACCATGCCACGTCGCGGAGACCGTTCCTAAGAGCCGGCTTCGGTCTTGTCCAACGGGATTGCCTCATCGATGAGCATAATCGGGATATCGTCTTTGATGAGGTACTTCAAATGGCACGCGTGGCAGATCAGGCCATCGCTGTTATCGGTGAGGACCAGGTCTCCCTTGCATTTAGGGCAGACGAGAATTTCCAACAACTTCTGGTTTACAGCCATAGGTCACCTTGCAACGTCAACCTTTACCCGGCCTGCCCCGGAGTCCGACCTCTCCGGCATCGACGCTCCGAAACAACCACTCCCGGACACTTCCCGGTCGTACGGTTTATATAACGAGCCGGCAAAAGGCGCAAGGTCTCCCGCGATTTTCAATGCGCCGCACAGTACCATTATGACGCGGGTTCGGATAATTCGTCTCCGGTGCGGTCTACACCGTACCCACCAAGGGCCATGACCCTGGACTTGAACGAGGCACCGCGCATGACATCGAGCAAAGTCAGTATCTTCTGGTCCGCGAGGTATTCTTCCGGGATGACCAGATCGTATTCCTCAGTCGCGACGGGGATGAAATCCAGACCGAGCGCTCTCGCCGCGGACAGCACTCCCATCCCCGCATCCGCGACGCCGGACAGGACCGCGACCGCCACCGAAGTATGTGTGTACTCCTCCATGCGGTAGCCTTTGATGCCCGAGGGGTCCAGGCTCGCGCGATCGAGATGGTAGTCCAGGAGCACCCTGGTTCCGGCACCTGCCTGACGGTTGATGAAGGTCACGTCGTCTCGCAGCAGATCCTCGAAGGTGGTGATTCCCTTGGGATTGCCTTTGCGAACGATGAAGCCTTGCTCTCGGGTTACTCCACGAAAGAGCTTCACCGGTATGTCCGGAATATACTTCCGGATGTAAGACCAGTTGTACACACCGGTTTCCAGGTCCAGCAGGTGAGAGGTGGCAAGATGAGCGCTGCGGCTCTTTAGAGCCATGAGCCCGCCAAGGCTCCCCACGTGGCTGGACGAAAGGAAGACGTTGTACGGAATGAGTTCGTCAGCCAAGACATCCAGCGTGAGATCGTGGCTCCCGATAATCACGACCGTCCGCTCGATCTGGGGAGCAGGCCTGAGCAGCTCAACCGAAACGGCCGCAGCCTGTTCGATCCCCTCGCTGCTCGCGGGGATACGAATGATGCCGTCCGCCCTGGTGAGCGTTGTGATAGAACCGGCGCCCCTCGGTAATGGAGCGGCAACCACCCGTTCCCCCACTTTGCCGAGCTTCACCCGGAAAAACTCCTCACGGCCGAGCTTGGAAGTGACCTTCCTCGCAGTATGCGCCACGATGGATGGTCTGCGGTCCTGGGAGACCCCGAGCATGGTTTCCAGCACGGGCACACCGAAGACCTCGAAGGAGAGCACTGCTGAAACGGGAAACCCAGGATTACCCATGACCGGTTTCCCTTCCACCATGCCCAGGATGGTGGGTTTGCCGGGCATCATGGCCACACCGTGGACGAACACTTCGCCGAGTTCCCTGATGGCGGCAGCGGTGAAATCTTCGCTCCCTGCGGAAGACCCCGCGTTGATAACTATCAGATGCGCATCGGAGCGGACGCCCTCCAGGATCGTCTGCTTCACTACCTCAAATTGATCCTGAACAATGGAGTGCCGAACGGGTATCCCGCCCGCAGCTTCGACGATTCCGGCGAGAATGACAGTGTTGTACTCGACTATTTTGCCCGGCTCCGGTTCGCCGTGGACAAGGATCTCCGGAGCTACCAATTCGGACCCGGTCGGGATGAGGAGGACGCGCGGCTTCTCCTTGACCTCCACCGAGAGAACGCCCCCGGCCAGCAAGGCACCCATTTCGTACGCCGTGATGTGATGATGGCCCGGCAGAATCATCTCGGACGCGACGAAATCTTCGCCGACCCGCCGCACGTTTTGCCACGGGACTACTCCCTGTTCGATCTCGAAATTCTCGTCGTCCTGGAAATTTACGTTTTCGATTATGACGACAGCGTCGGTAGCCGGCGGCATGGGGCGACCGGTATTCACCGGCCATGCCTCGCGGCCGATCCTCAAGGTAATCGGCGAATCCGGCCCGGCCCCGAAGGTGCGCTCCGCCTGGACCGCAAACCCGTCCATGGCAGCAGCGTGGAAACTGGGTGAGGAAAGCCGCGCGTGTACCGGCGCGGCAGTGACGCGGCCCAATGCGTCCGTCACCGGGATACGTTCAGACCCGGGAAAGACGCTCCTGTTCAGACGCGCCAAGAAGATGGCCAGCGCTTCCGCCGGCGGCTTCATGTCGAGATAGATGTTCCTCCTCAATGCTCTCCTCCAGCCACGGGGCAAACAGATTTACCGTAACCTCGTCACCTTTGTACAGTCCTTCGCAATCCGGTGCTATCCGAACGAATCCGTGGGCCCGCACCATGGACGAGATCATCCCGGACTTGCCGGGCACCGGCACGGCCATAACGAGGTCGCCGCTCTTCTGCAACCGCACGCGGACAAAGTCGGTCCTCCCTTCCCGCGAAGGGCAATTCCGGCTCAGCACAGCCCTGAACGTCGCATGCAAATAGGGTCTTCGTTGGGCCTCTCCCTCGAGTCGGCGCATGAGCGGCACGACAAATTGTTCGAAACAGACCATCGCGGAGACAGGATGGCCGGGAAGCCCCACCACAGGATGATGTCCCATCCGACCCAGGATGAGCGGCTTTCCGGGAGAGACGGAAACCCCATGCACGAGGATTTCCGCATCCTTGTATCTTTGAATGGCCTCGATGACGTGATCTCGGCTCCCCATTGAACTGCCTCCCGAGACAACCACCACGTCCGATTCACGCATCGCCTTCTCCAGCAAGGAGGCAAGAGCGTTGAGCCGATCCGGCGCGATCCCCATCCAGACCGGTGTCCCGTGGGCTTCTCGGATCATGGCGGACAGGGAGTGGCGGTTGACATCCCGCACGCAGCCCGGGGGAGGTTCCTGTTCGATGGGAACTATCTCGTCCCCGGAACTGATCAGCGCGACACGCGGCCTGCGATATACCTTGACGGACCCGCGTCCCATCGCGGCCAACAGACCGAGGTCCTGGGGAAGCAGGCGATGTCCGCCGGAGAGGAGGGTCTCTCCACTCTTGAAGTCCTCTCCCTTGCGTACGACGTTCTCGTAGGGTGCCACCGCCTTACAGATCTCGACCGTATTTTCGTCCAGCTCCTCGGTCTGCTCGATCATCACCACGGCATCGGCACCGGCGGGGAGCGCGCCGCCAGTCCAGATGCGGATTGCTTCTCCTCGCTTGAGCTTGAGACTGTGGATTTCACCCATGGAGATCTCACCGACGACGCGAAGCAGGCCGGGAGAGGTCTCGGTGGCGCCAAAGGTGTCTGACGATCGCACCGCGACTCCGTCCATGGTGGACCGATGGAACGACGGCAGGTCGTGTCGGGCCTTTACAGGTTCGGCGAGAACCCGGAAGAGCGCTTCGTCAAGGGGGGTCTCTTCGACGTCCAGAGGACCGAAGCCGGTGAGAACTGCCCGAGCCTCGTGGGGAGAGAGCACCCGGAGAAAGGGTTTCAACATGGCGCGTCCTGTTTGATCCTGGCCAAAAGGGGATGATTGTGACAGCCAACTATACCAACAAGAGGTACCTGTGTCAAAAATGTCTGAACTCTCTCCCGTCCGCGTTGTGCGAAGTTCCGGGAGATTTTTCAGCAAGGATACACTCCGATCTGGTATGCTAGCGGCCTGACACAATGTCTTGTCTTTCCCCCATTCCAGTGGAACGATGTCATGGATGACAGCTCGCGCGGTAAGGTGCTGACGTATCGGTGGCTGATCTTCTGGGTCATGGCCATCGCGTACATCTTTGTATACTTCCACCGGCTCTGCCCTGCCGTCGTCGCGGTCGATTTGCAACAGGCCTTCTCCGCGACCGGCGGCTTCATGGGTATTCTTGCGTCGGCCTACTTCTATCCGTACGCGCTCATGCAGTTCCCCGCGGGATTGCTTTCCGACTCCCTGGGCCCGCGCCTGAGCGTCAGCATCTTCCTCGCCGTCGCAGCCGCCGGGAGTATCATCTTCGGATTGTCCCCCAACGGAGAGGTTGCCGTGGCCGCGCGAGTCCTGGTGGGACTCGGAGTGTCCATGGTCTTTATCCCGATCATGAAGATCCTCTCCCAGTGGTTCCGCGTTCGGGAGTTCGCGTTCATGGTCGCGTGCGTGACCACCATGGGAGGCGTTGGAGCCTTGACCGCGGCGACGCCCCTCGCGCTCATGACAGGCTGGTTGGGGTGGCGCGTGTCCTTTGAAATCATCGGCGCGGCGACGGCTGTGATGGCGGTGCTCGTCTGGTTCTTCGTGAGAAACCGTCCTGAAGACGTCGGCTGGCCCTCCATATCGGAAATAGATCACCTGGGGCCCGGGATGTCCGCGCCTCCAGTGGTCATCCCTCTCTGGGAAGGGGCACGTCGCGTCGTCACCGAGAAGTATTTCTGGCCCATTGCCATCTGGTTCTTTTTCCTCGTGGGGATCTTTTTCGGCTTTGGCGCACTCTGGGCAGGCCCGTATCTGATCCAAGTGTACGGGATGTCCCGGGCGGAAGCGGGGAACGTTCTCAACATGATCGCGGTCGGCCTGATCGTCGGGAGCCCGCTCGTGAGCGTACTGTCGGACAAGGTCTTTCATAGCCGGAAAAAGGTGCTCGTGCTCGCGTCGATCTGCGTGAATCTCGAACTCCTCTTCTTGAACTTCTTCCCCAGCGGATTGCCGCAGCCGGTCATTTACGTATTCTTCTTTGTGTTTTGCGTCTGCTCGTCAGCTATTGTAGTGATCGGATTCACCACCACCAAGGAGTTGTTTCCCGTGGAAATCGCCGGGACATCGGTCGGCACGGTGAATCTCTTCCCGTTTCTGGGCGGCGCGATCATGCAACCACTCCTCGGCTGGATTCTGGAACAATACCCCAAGACTGCGTCCGGAGCTTATTCTCTTCAAGGGTACCAGGCGTTGCTCGTGACGCTCTTCGCCGCGTCGCTCATCGCGACGGCAAGCACCTTCTTCATGAAAGAAACCTTCCCCGGCCTGGGGAAGCGGTAGGGCGTTTTGCAAGCGGGCCGCGGGGACAACCCGTCGAAGATCCTGGTCGTCCGTCCGGGTGCACTTGGCGACACCATCCTGACCTTGCCTCTCGTCGAATCGATCCGCCACGATTATCCCCATGCGCGAATAACCCTCCTCGGCAACCGAACGTACCGGGATATCCTCCCTTCAGCGATTGAACTGATCCCGTTCGATGGGCCGGAGTGGCTGTGGCTCTTCTCATCCGACGAACAAGCCGTGCCGGCCCATGCCCCGCGTTTCGACCGCGCGTACGTGATCCTCCAACACCCGGAACAAGTAGCCGGAAACCTCCGCCGAGCGGGAACACCACACATATGCACGGCCTCGCCTGCACCCGAAGGCGCCTCTCACCTCGTGGCCCAAATCCATCTCGCACTGGGATTCCCGGTCCCGCCCCGGCGACCGTCTCTCCTGCATCTCGCGCAACCTGGGAAGCATGATCTGATCTGGATGCACCCCGGGAGCGGCAGCGCGACCAAATGCCTCCCCCTGGATCTCATGATCCGCGTCGTAGAAACCCTGCAACGGCGAACCGGCTATCGCCTGGCAATGACCCTGGGCGAGGACGACGCCTTCCTCACCGCTTCGGATCAGTGGTCCCACCTTACAGGGCTTCCCGGGCTCGAAATCTTCCACAGCCGCGCCCTCGCTGATATCGCGGCCAACCTGGCAGGGGCCGCTATCTACGTGGGGAACGATTCCGGGATCAGTCACTTTGCCGCGGGGCTAGGTGTGCGGTCCCTGGTCTTCTTCGTCACCACCGATCCCGTGGGATGGTCCCCTTGGGTCCCGGCCGAGCAGCTCTGCTCGGCCGATCTGCGCGGCGACGATCGCGACGTCACGATCATCCCCACCGTCATCGAAGACATCCTACAGCGAGTCGTCTGATACACCGCGCGATCGGCGAGGCATTCCCACTCTCCTATCCGAGTCCACCGCAAGACGAAGGACAGGGGAGCAAGGGCGAGGCCTGCCACGATCAGCCGTCAGCAGGTTCCTTGAATGTCACCAGTTTCGAGCTCATGGGTCCGAAAGCCAAGCGCGTCCAGGAGCCGCGAAACCGCGGTATCGTGCCAGGGGGAAGGAGTGCCGGCTCCGGGGTGCAGATGTGGGGGGGAGCGCTCGAACGCCTGTTGGGAAGCGGCTCTTTCGTGCCAGCTGCTTCACTGGATCGTTGCGCACGGGGGGTGAAGCGGTCGGTTTGGGAGGGGATGGCGGGGCGAGGGCGCGCGTACGTTAAAAAGGTAAGATAATGCTGGTATAATAAGATGTTACATAGATTCACTAAAGTCACATCTTGGAAACCGAGACTTCAGTTTCATGTCAATTCTAGCTTTTTTTATTAACTCACCAATTATTTGCCATTTTTTTCTTGACAAATTCAAACTGCGCTGAGAAGGTCAGTAGTAACGAAACGTTGTCTCTTGGAGGGAGGGTATGTACTCAAGAACAACCTTTATGGTAGTGGTATGCCTAGTTTTTCTTGGAGTCGTGTTTCTAACGAATGCACCGGCCTGGGAAATCAGACAGGCTGCCTTTGTCGATCCACAACAACAGCAACAACAACCTGCGCCCCCCGCTGCACCTCAGACGAAACCTGTCACAAAGGTGAAGCAGAAAACAATCGTCAAGTGTCGTCCCCTTGCAGGCTTCGCAGGGGCTTACGATCCAGCCCTGAGGTACGTTGGAGTCTATGACTGCCTGCTTCCTGTGGAGCGACCACAGGGTGGTTGGGAATTCAGCGCGGAGTTACTTTTCGCCCGCACCAAGGGCACGGTCCGCAACACGCAGGGAGCGACCTACTATGGTACCACCGGCTTGGCCGACGTCGACCTGAATTCGGACATGGGAGTCCCGGACCACAATCTGGTTCCAACCTTCATGGCTCGCTATCGGTTCAGGCCCAGCTGGTCCCTGAGGTACTCCATCATGCCGATGGTCACCGAGGAAACCTCTGCGCTCCAAAACAGCTTCACTTTCGGAACTCAGATTGGCATGGGCTACGGCCAGCAGACGAAGGTCAAATGGGAGCGTCAGTACCACCGACTCGGGCTCGTCTACGACACGATACGAACCCCCCGCGCCCGCTTGAGCGTCTTCGGTGACTACGTGAGGCTGAACGAGAGGGTCGCACTTGCCGGCGGATACGGAGGATACGGCAACTCGGGTGCGCTGGACAACGATCTGAATATGGCCATGGCCGGGGTCGAGTTCGAGCGGTGCCTCAAGACGACCCGCACCTATAACACGCTCTCTCTTGAGTGCAAAGCCGGCGTAGCCTTCGGCGACCTGGCTGTCGGCTCAGATCTGAGCACCGGCCTCAAGTACAGTCTGCCGCTGGGTGATGGCCGCTGGGGCTTTGTCAAGGGTGGCTATCGATACGTGAACTACAACAAGAAGTACAGCGAAGCGAAACTGATGAACACTACCCTGGAAGGCGGCTTCGTCCAGATGGGCTTCGTCTTCTGATCCAATCTCGGCCGGGGTCGGTCTGCGGCCCCGGCGATCTCTCGCACGTCCCACTTCACCACTTGAAACAATCAGTTTGAGCCCGATCGTTCTTCGGCTGTTTCCTCCCAGCTCAATAGCAGCCCTCCGGTCGGGCTCTCTTTTTTCCTTCGGCAGAAGAGGGACGCATCCAATCTTGACCAGCCTTCGCTGACAGTCTTGATATTCTCGCTTGGAGATGCCAGATTATGTAAAGATGGTGCGAAGATATTTCCCTCCGAGGAAGCCGGAATAGTATGACCCTGCATGCGCGCGTGTTGCAGTGCATTCTTGAAGAGCCCGGTACGTCGAAGCAACGGCTCTGTCGGCGGTTTGACTTAAACCGCTATCGCCTGAGGCGCGTATTCCAGAAGATAGACGAAGGGCTCTCCGGTCGCAGCCTGGTTCAGGACGACCTGAACGGGGTCTGGATCGTCGCGATGGACCCTGAGAAGTGCGCCGGCACCATCTGGCTGGGAGGCGACGAGGGGGGGTATGTCCAGTGTTCCGGGCCGCGAGAATTCGCAGATGGGCGATGCTATGATCACTCCGGATGGGAAAATCCCGAAATGATCGCGTTCGAGCGCCGGTTGAGGTGGGTAGCGGGTCCCTGTGAGGCTTCTGCACGCGTCCTGGCTCAATTGACCATGACGGTGCTGGAAGATCTGGCCGAGACCCTCTCCGCTGTGAACCCGGTGACTTTCAGGCAACTCCAGGAGAAGAAGCGGCTGGCCGGGATGCTTCGTAGTGCTATGGCGTTTGTTCGGTGGAAGCAGCGGGCGAGACCGAGCGCTTCGGGGTCTTGGATACCTCCGGAGTTTGCGGAGCGGCTTCGGCGTTCTTCAGGCAATACCTTCGAATTCGCAGTGAAACAACATTTCTTGGTCCTGGAGGTCACCTCCGACGCGGGCAGGGATGAGGTCGTCAAGGCCTGGCGCAAGCTGGCGCGGCGCTATCACCCGGATGCCGAGGGCGGAGACGAGGAGAGGATGAAACTCATCAATCTAGCCAAGGACAGAATATTCCTTATAAGAGGGTGGGATTAGGAGGCTGTTGCGTGACGCAATGCTTTCCAGGAGCGGCAGTACGATAGTGTCGTATGCGGCAGAGCGTCTTCAATTCCGCCACCTGAAAAGTGTAGTATGTCAGTCTTATAGGAGCCGCCCGACCCAGGCCGGCGCGGCGCGGTTATGCTCTGGAGTGCCGTCATCTCTCCGGGGCATGGGCTTAGGCGAGGCTCCCAGGCCCTGTCGCTTCAGCCGAGGAGCGGGGCAAAATAAAAAGGACGACTGCCCGTGCGTACACGAGCCGAGTCGTCCCTTGGATTCGCGTGAACCGTTCGCGACCTGGCCTGCAGCTTACCAGTAATTTCCGAAAATACCTTCGCTCTGGTCGGCAAACAGTTTGGTCTTCACCGAACTCTTCTTGGCCATCGGTTTGAAGTGGCGTGGAGCGCCTTTCCCCATGCCCATGCTCGTAGGCGGCGGCATGGCTCCCATCCCGTAGCCCACTGGGGCGCCGTATCCCGGTCCGCACATAGGCGGCGGGCAGACTGGGGGAGCACACGGAGCCGGTCCGCACATAGGCGGCGGGCACGCGGGCGGCCGACATGCTTTGGGCCGACAGATCTCCGTTACAACGCAATCGACCAGCCTAAAGGGGAGCGCAACTGCACCGGCAACCAGCCTGACAGTCCCAGTGAGAATCATCTTCAAGGGATTCATCTCACACGTTCGAGGCGGCGGGCACGGTGGCGGGCAAGCCGCAGGTCCGCACATGGGGGGCGGACACGGGGCTGGTCCACACATGGGTGGCGGGCACATGCTCGGTCCGCACATGGGCGGCGGACAAACAGGGCGGCACGGCCCCCCCGCGAGGACTTGCGTTACTCCGAGAGCCAGCAGCAGCCCGATCGCAACGAGTGTGCGAACGAAGAACCTCCTCAATACTCGATTCATGAGAATACCCCTTCAGCCGGAAAAACTTCCGCAATTACAAGGTTTCTTTGCTTTCACCTGATTGTACTTTCGCCGTATGGCGCGGAGCATAGCAAAGTGGCCCTGACGATGTCAACCAAATAGCGCTCTCCAGCGTAAGATCAGTGGGTTGAGTGAAGGATTGAACGCTTCACGGGTTATCTTCGTCCCAAATCACGTCGACGTCTCTCGAATCACTCGGCTTCTCTGCCTCGGATTCATCCTCCGGACGCCGCGGAAATCCGATCCTTCCGCACCCGAAATCAGGCGATCGCGCCTCACCCAAGTCCTGGACGATCATCTGGTTCACGGCGTCACTCTTGGAGACCCATTCCTGGACCATCACAGGAACAATCGCCTCATGGTTCGCGTCGAACGTGATTTTGCCTCTCGGGCCGTCGATCTCGATTCCCCTGATGAAATCGACGATCTTGTCCGAGTCGGTCTCCTGTGGGATCTGTTGTGCGACCCGGAGAATGGCCTGGGCCATGTCGTAACCTTCGGCAGCTCTGCTCGCGTCGGCCACGTCAACCTGCAGTTTGGCTTTGATGGCAGCGACGAAATCCCGGGGGTTGCGAAAACTCGTCAACGTCTTGATCCCTGCCCACCCTGTCGTGGCGTCCGTGACGATCAGCGGAAACGCTGTAAGGGATTCGGGACCGATCACCGGCTGCTTGATCGCGGGTTTTGCTTCACGGAGCGCTTTGAGAAAAGCAGCCGCACTGTCCCTCCTGAAAGAGGCGAAGATGAAATCAGGTTCAGCTTTGACCGCTGCCTCGAGAACGGCTTCGATCTCCTTGGCCTCCGGAGACGCCATCCTCCGGTCGAGGAACGTCCCGCCGGCCCTTTCGAACCCGAGCGCAAAAAAATCGGCTTCCTCGTTCCCCTCCGGGTCGTCGTCCCCCATAATAAATACCTTCTTGCCGACGTTTCGCAGTGCCCAGGGGGCTAGCGGCTGAGCGGCTTGATAGGAGTTCGGTCGGACCCTGAACGCGGTGGGCACGCACACGTCTCCTGCCACGAAACGCACGCAGGGATTGGTCACAAAAAGGATCGGCTTAGCACCGGCAAGGCCGTGGATGGTCTTGACGGAGCCTTCAAGTGAGGGGGGGGCTACGAGGAACGAAACCTTGAGGTTGACAACGAGTTCAGCCACCGCTTCGAGGGTCTGTGCGTCGTCGGGACCGGGGTCTTTCTTGTGAACCTCTACCCGCGATGCCTCCGAACCCTTCTCCTTGAGACACAGCTCAAAGCCGGCGAACATGGACTTGCCCTCGGCGGCCGAGGGTCCTGTCTCCGGGAGGATGATCCCGACCTTAAGCGGGCCGCTCTGCTCAGCATGCACGGGATGTGGACCGGCAAGGAGAACCGTGGCCGATGCCGCGGAATAGATGAGAAAATCGCGACGCGAAATTCCAGAGGCCTGATGCCGCAAGACGGGCTCGGTTGGACTCCCCGGCGTGCGGCCGATGGCCGGAACCGATGCTCGGCTGCCTCCAAAGGGTTTGCTCTCTTTTTCGCGGCCAGATGTGCCGGACGACATAACTCCCATGTGCCCCTTTCCCCGCTGTGGTTGCGGCCGACCGATCATTTGCCGTTGATCCGGGATTTTCCGCAAGAATCCTACCCCAAACCCGCGGGTGTGTAAAGAAAACGGTAACCGTTCACCAGGATAGGGCCAACCGGTTGGAATCACGATGGGTGAGGTTACGAGAAGACTGAAGTCCGCTCTGCGTGTCGTAGAGCGAATGCGTCAAGGAGTCTCTGAAGAGGGGATAGGCTGCGACGAATGGGGCCCGGGAGGTGGCATCGGACGCCCAAACCCCGGCGGTGCAGGAAGCGGAGGCAGATCCGGAACGGTCTTCTTCAGGGTTACGAAGCCCGATGCAATCGCATCGATGAGGTCCTTGTTCTTTTCGCGAAAATCCCGCACTTCCTGAAATGACTTGTCCAGGTCTTTCAGTACCTCTCGAGAACCTTCGGCAAGCCCTTTGCTCAACGGTGCGACCACGTTCTTGGAAACGTCCTTTCCTGTCTCGTACATCTTCTCCGGGACCTCGGAGCGATTGGCGTCCTTCAGGATCGCTTCCAGCTGGCCTTTGATGGCTCCCTTCGCTATAGGGTAGAACTTCCTGGACAATTCCTCCGAGTTCTTCTCAAGGTTTTCGTCCGGCGTGTTCCGGAGAGTCTCTTTGAGTTTGTCTCCTGCCGCGGAGGCGGCACCCTGGACGAACGGAGAAGCGGCTTCCACTGCGTCTTTTCCCTGTGAAGCGGTCAGGTGTGCGGCTAGAAGCGCATACGCGCCGTACATGGCAAAGGCGACCACAACGCCTGCTCCCAGGTACTTCAAGACGCTTCTCATGATCCTGTCTCCTGGTCAGGTCCTCCGGGTCCGGGGACCCGAAGGACCACTCTCAGCGATTCAGGTGCCCCGATCAGGGCATCGGCCGGCCCCAGGAATACGTAGCCGGGTAGTTCGGGCTGGTCGCCTTGGTTACGGACTTACGTATGGGCCGTTGTGCCATGGGCCGCTGTGCCATGGGCGGCGGCGCCGGATAACACACAGGAGGAGGACATTCCGCCCTGACTGCTACCACCTTGCAGGAAGGGGGTATGAAGGAGTCCTGCGAGCACTTCACCATAGCGTTCTCGCACGCATGGCCGGGGGTAGGGCCGACGCCCTGGTAGATGGCCCCTCTGAAATTCTGGGCTGTTGCGACGAACATCGGTGCGGCGTAACACAGCGATGCCATGAGCGCCACGAGCACTAGGCCGGCAAAAGTAACGGTTAACTTCCCACTCATCTGATACCTCCGAGCATCCAACTACAGGTGCCAATTAAAGTTGATATTTGTTTTTTTGACAAAGGCCGGGACAAAAAGTTCCTCACAAGGCCTCTTCCTATTGCCGCACGGTCCGCAGTAGGCTTTCATACTTGGCCATGTGCGCGAGACCGTGAAATTGCCCTCCTCCGCACAGGGTTTACTCCGGTGGCTTGAACGACGGTTGTCCCGTTGCTTCCAGGACACTATTCCACAACTTCCCGTGGAGGTCCACCTGCCTGCGCGAACTCACCACGAGGTCCACTGGGATATAGACAAATTCTTCGTTCCACATGCCCACGACCATGTTGGTCTTCCCTGCCATGCCCGCGTGGACCGCGTTTTGTGCAAGAAATCCGCAAAAAATGGAATCGTTGGCGGTTGCCGGGACAGAGCGGATCAGGTAACTCGGGTCGAGGTACTTGAGATTCAGTTCCACCCCCTGAGACTTGAAGTGCTGGGTGATCCTGTCCTTGAGGTACAACCCGATGTCCCCCAGTTTGAGATTGCCGGATTCGTCGCATCCTTCAATGCAGCAGTATTCCTGGCCCGCACCTTCTGCAACGACGATGACCGCGTGTTTCCGCTCCGACAGACGCTTTTCCAGGAACGCCAGGAGACCGTGAGGCCCTTCGATATCGAATGCCGCTTCGGGAATCAAAATGATGTTCGCATCCCTCTTGGCGAGCGCTGCAGTGGCCGCTATGAAACCCGAATGCCGCCCCATGAGCTTGACCAGACCGACCCCGTTGGGCGCGCCCGTGGCTTCCACATGAGCTGCGCTGATGGCCTGAGTGGCCACACTGACCGCGGTGTTGAATCCGAAAGAACGAGACATGAGATTGATGTCGTTGTCGATCGTTTTCGGGACACCGATGACGCTGATCCGCTCTCCTCGATTGCGGATCTCTTGGGTAATCCTCGATACCGCCCGGAATGTGCCGTCCCCACCGATGGCAAAGAGAATCCCTATGTTCATACGTTCCAGCGCGTCCACGATCTCGCCGATGTCCTGCGGCCCCCGGGAAGAGGAGAGTATCGTCCCGCCCACCTCATTGATCTCGGCCACCGCTTCCGGGTTCAATTCCATCACCGGATGGCCGTAGCTGGGGATGAATCCCTGGAGGCCGTACATGATTCCCAGGATATTCTTCACCCCGTACCCGTGATGCAGGGTCAGCACGATCGACCGGATCACGTTGTTGAGCCCTGGACAGAGTCCTCCACAGGTCACCAGGGCGCATTTCAACTTCCTGGGATCGAAGTAGATATTCCTGCGGGGCCCCGCCTTCACAAACGAAACGGGCACGATCCCTTCGGCCATCTGCTGCTGGAGACTCTCCACCGAGATATCCATCAGGACTCGGCTGGAGTCTTCCACAAACTGGACCGACTTCAGGGGAGAGTCGATGCGAGGGTCACCCAGCGATTCCAGTGTAGTATCCATTCGTAACGATACCCCTTGCAGACAGCAGGTCTGCCGGAGACGTTCATTATTGCCAAAAATGCCAATGGAATGAGCCAGCATACCTCATGCGAGGAAAAAACACAATAAAAAAAACTCATTAGAGCGAAGGCTCCGCGAATGGCCGCGCACGAGCCGTTCAGTGCCAGGGACAATCGGGTAACTTTTAGTCTAGACGGATTCGCGGTCAAAAAGTGAATTTCTTAATCCGCTGAGACGACACATAGGATGAGGGGCGGCCATGTTCCCTACTCTGAGCGCGAAATCGTTTCATACATTGAATCGGAACAACACGATGTCGCCGTCCTTCACCTGGTAATCACGACCCTCGAGCCGGACCTTGCCGGCCTTGTGAAGCGCAGCCACGCTGCCCGCTCCCTTGAGATCCTGAAAAGAGAAGACCTCGGCTCGTATGAAACCGCGTTCCATGTCGGAATGCACGGTCCCTGCAGCCTTGACTGCAGTGAGACCTTTCCTGAGCGGCCAGGCTCTCACGTCCGGGTCACCGACCGTAAAGAATACGATGAGCTGCAGCAGTTCAAACGATGTGCGGATGATTCTGTCCTTGGCCCCTTCGTCCAGGTCGAGTTCCTGTAAGAATTCGCGAGCGTCTTCCTCATCCAGCCTGGCGATTTCTGCCTCAGCATCCGCGTACAACCAGTCGACGCAGACATTGAGTTGCCCTTGGACCTGCTTTCGGATCTCCTCCATGGCCTCACGTATTTCCGAGCGGCTCTTCTCCTCACCCGCGTCCAGGAGGATCAGCTCGGGTTTTGCCGAGAGAAACGCGAAGCCTTTCAATCGTTCCGCGTTCGTAAGGTCCGGATCGGCTCGCAACGGTGTGGCAGCTTCCAGGAGGGCACGGGCCTGTCGCAACAGTGTCACCTCCTCCTGAAGCTCCTTTTTCCCGCGAAGAATGTCCTTTTCGACTCGTTCGAGCCGTTTTTCAACCATTGCCAGGTCCGAGAGAATCATCTCTTCTTCGGCAGTCCTGAAGTCAATCAAGGGCTGCGCAGGGCCCAAGGACGGTGAGTCAAAAAACCTGACGCAATGGATCAACGCATCGAGTGGCCGGATGTGGGCAAGGACCTGGTCCCCAATGGAGGTGCCGGGTTTTCCTTCACCGGAGATCCCGGCGATATCGAGGAACTCCACGTATACCGGGGTAAACTTCTTGGGCTTCTGGTACGCGACCAGGAAATCGAGCCTCTCATCCGCGACCTTGACCACCCCGTGGCCGGGTTCCTGATGTCCGCGTCGCTCACTCGATTCGATTCCACCGGTGAGTGCCCTGAATACCGTGCTTTTCCCACTTCCCGGGAGACCGATGATTCCCAGCTTCACTAGATCCCTCTTTTTCCATATTCCGAGGCGGCCGCACGCGAATTACCCCGCGCCAAGGGCTCTTCCCGGCTTCGAGGGGAGAAACAGTTTCACACAATCGTGCGACCACGAGAAACAGCGGGGAGTCTACCATAGCCAACTGCAAAACGGAATGGGCCAGGGGAATGAGGGAATGACCCGTCGGTTACGCGACCCGCGTACCCGAAAGGCCGTCAGGAGTGCTTGCAGATCTTGTCGTGAAGGGATGCCTGCTCGACGAACTCACCCGGAGTCTGTGAGCAGGCTTCTCAGGGCGAGCGTATCCCGTCTCATGTCATGGTTTGGTGACGATGCGAATGCGGATCATCACACTCGGGCCGGACCCACTTGACGACACCGAAGGATCCGGGTTCGAAACCGGCCCCACCTCGACCGCGCCATGATTGATCAGTTCGGTCGTCAGATTCGGCCATGCGTTGGGCGGTATCGCCACCTGGAGAACGGTTTCCCCCACATTGGCCGCTGTCTGCTCGTCTACCAGCCTCCCCCGAAGGTTCGGCAGGACCCGCTTCAGAGACTCGACCGCACGGTCCATACTTGCACTCTCTACCACCAGATTGTCCGCACCGATCGCTGAAACGGCCTCCGCGCGCGGAGCCGAAGTTCTCATGTGATAATCCGGGGAGATTGATTTCGATGTCGGGAGTGATGCGGTGGTAAAAGCGGCGGAGGGGGTGGAAGGTGAGGCGGCGTAAGGTCGGGCTATCATGCGGTTTGAATTCGCCGTCTCCGGCGATGCCGCGTCCCGGCCGGGTGCCGCTCCTCCCGGCGTCTGGATAAGCTCGGTCGCAGCGACTCCGGCAGGTACTGGCGTCGGCGCGTACTGGTACACCGCGAACGCGACCGCGACAACGAACGTCAGGGCCGTCACTCCTACCGGCAGCGGGAGATGAGGGAACGTGGTGAACAGGTTTCGGAAGGAGTCCAGGAGGGACTCGGAAAAGGACGGGGCATGCAATCGGGCATGAAGCTGTTCGAGAAAGTCGTCAGGAGGCTGCATTCGTTCCAGGTCGCTCAGGGCCTGTACGGTGATCCCGTACCATTTGAAGTCTTCCCTGCAGCCGGGACAGTTATGGAGATGCCTCATCGCGGTGCTCTCCATCGTTCCGTCCAGTTGCGTATCGTGAAGTTCCACAAACAGATCGGCGATTCGGTCACATTCCTTCATGACAGGGCCTTCTTGAGTTTTTCTTTTACGACCATCCGCGCTCGGTGCAAGCGCGATTTTGTAGTCCCTTCCGGGAGATTTAGCATTTGGGCGATTTCCTCATAGGAAAAACCTTCGATGTCTCTCAGGATGACGATCTCCTTGTGATCGGGCTCGAGATCGTCGATGGCATCCTGAACGATCTTCTGTATTTGCTTGCCTGCCAGTATGGTCTCCGGATTTGTCGAGTAGTCAGCGACGGGGCGTTGGGAGATGTCTCGTTCGTCGTCTTCGTCGCTTCCGCCACGGTTGGCGAAGTAACCTCGCCGTTTAAGATATTTGAATCTGTTCTTTCCCCGGTTGGTCGCTATCTGGAACAGCCAGGTCGAGAACTTGGCGTCTCCGCGAAATTTCTTGAGATTCTTGTACGCGGCCGTAAAGATCTCCTGGGCCAGGTCGTTAGCCTCCTCAGGGTCCCCTACGAATCGGTAGGCAAGGTTGTATATCTTCTTATAGTACTTTTCAACCAGTACATCAAAAGCGTCGCGGCTGCCTTTGATGCACTTCTCCACCGCCTCCCTGTCCTCATCACTCTCCGGTCGGGTGGACGAGAACATCATCAAGCTCACGAAATTCAGACACAAAGGTTGCAAAATAGTTTCCGCAAAGATGAACACGTGATAATTTTTTCTCCATGGCAGATCATTCCGAAAATACTTGATGATCGTTGCCGAAGTCAAGAAATAAGCTCTGATGGCCCCTGTTACGGAGCAACTCACGGGTCTGGAAGGGCACAACGAGCACGAGAGAGGCTAGAAAACGGTTGTCGATGCGGTATTCGACCGCAGTCGGTACCGAGGCTGCACCCTTGACATCCTTTTCTCGAAAACGATATGGGTGAAAATCACCGGTCGAGATTCCAAACAACAGCAGCCCGAGAGGATTGGGACAGAATTCCGTTGCGCGGAGCTGTTGAATGAGTATGCTTGGTCGGGTACCACTGACGAGATCGCAGGGAAAAGATCGCTCGATCCCTCTATGCGTAGGCGAACGGGAGCGCGGTTATCTCTGCCTGACTCGAACCCCGATGAAACCCCGCAGCGGACTGCGGTAATGAAAATTTCCCGGCATGGAGGAGATTCATGAACCTGTCCAGGAGGGTTATCGAAACCCCCCCGTACCTGTTCCACCTGATCGACGCGAAACGCAAGGCCGCACAGGAAAAAGGTATTGATGTAATTTCACTGGGGATCGGCGATCCGGATCGTCCAACCCCCGGGTTTGTCCTGGACCTCATGGACCAGGAGATGCGCGACCCGCGCAATCACGTGTACCCCAGCTACAAAGGCGAGCCCGACTTCTGCACCCTGGTTGCGGAATGGTTTTCCGACCGCTTCGGCGTGACCCTCGACCCGGAAGCCGAGATCATGGCCACTATCGGCGCCAAAGACGCTGTATCCCATCTCCCGTTCGCATTTCTCGATCCTGGAGACCTCGGGCTTGCCACCGATCCCGGATATCCGGTCTACCAGACTGCCATCCGGTTCGCTGGCGCCGAGGTAGTTCATATCCCGCTCTTCGAGCAACGAGGATTTCTCCCCGACCTGGATGCCATCGATCCGAAAGTCGCGGACAAGGCCAAAATTATCTTCGTGAACTACCCGAACAACCCGACCTCCGCGGTGGCCGACGAAGGCTTCTTCCAGAAGCTCGTCGCGTTCGCGAGGCGGCACCATCTCGTGATACTTTCCGACAACGCCTATTCGGAGGTATACTTTGAAGAGGAAGACCGGCCGATCAGCATCATGAAGATCGACGGCGCTAAAGAGACCGCGGTGGAAATACACTCCTTTTCCAAGACCTTTAACATGACCGGATGGCGCATCGGCTTCGTCACCGGAGGAAAGGAACTCATCAACGCGTTTCTGACCCTGAAATCCAATTTCGATTCCGGGGTTTTTATGGCCGTCCAGCGAGCTGCTGCCAGGGCATTGAAGCATCCGGACGCGGCAGGTTTCCACCAGCAGCGTACCGCGCTCTTCAAAGAAAGACGGGATCGAATAGCCCGAAGTCTCAAGGACGCGGGCTTCAGATTTCAGCTTCCTCGGGCGAGCTACTACTTCTGGGTGCGCATTCCTGACTCGTACGCCTCGGCCGTGGCTTTCGCCGCGGACCTCCTGGAGAAAGCTGGACTGGTCGTAACTCCGGGAGTCGGGTACGGCCCCAGTGGTGAAGGGTGGTTCAGGATTTCCATGACCACCCCGGATCATAGGATAGACGAGGCAATGGAGCGCCTTGAGAAATTTGTAAAGGAACAGCTATGAAAGCGTCTCTCGTTCTTGCCGACGGCACGATGTTTCGCGGGACGGCCTTCGGCGCGGCCGGCGAAAAGGTCGGCGAAGTAGTGTTCAATACTGCTATAACCGGGTATCAGGAAATACTCACCGACCCGTCTTACCGCGGCCAGATCGTTACCATGACCTACCCCCATATCGGGAACACCGGCGTCAACTTCGAGGACGACGAGTCGGTGAGTCCCTTCCTGGCAGGGTTTGTCGTGAAGGAGTACTGCCCCCACCCGAGCAACTGGCGCAAGAAAACGGATCTTGAGGAGTTCCTGCGCATGCATGGGATCATCGGGATACAGGGGATCGATACGCGCAAGCTCACGCGAAATCTCAGGGAGACCGGCGCCAAGAAAGGGATCATCTCGACCGAGGACCACGACTACGAAAGCCTCATGAGCAAGGTCCGAGACTTCCCCGATATCGAGGGGCTCGACCTGGTCAAGGAAGTGACCTGTTCTGAACCCTATGACTGGGATGAAGGGTCCTGGAGCTGGAATGCACAGCCGAGCAAGCCGGAACCAAAGTTCCGGGTTGCAGCCTATGACTTCGGAATCAAGCAGAACATCGTGCGCCTTCTGGTCGACGCGGGGGCCAAGGTACGGGTATTCCCCGCCTTCACCTCTGCGGAAGAGATTCTCGCATTCGACCCGGACGGGGTTTTCCTGTCAAATGGGCCCGGAGATCCCGAAGGGGTGCCGTACGCGATCGAGAGCGTCCGAAATCTCATAGGTAAGAAACCGATCTTCGGCATCTGTCTCGGGCACCAGATTCTTGGTCTCGCGTTGGGCGGCAGGACCTACAAGCTGACCTTCGGCCATCACGGAGCCAACCATCCGGTCAGGAGAATCGAAACCGGCCATGTGGAGATCACCTCGCAGAATCATAACTTCGCCGTGGCGGCCGAGTCCGTCAGCTCCGAATGCGACATTACCCACGTCAATCTGAACGACCAGACGGTCGAAGGAATGGTCCACAGGAAATACCCCGTCTTTTCGATTCAATACCATCCAGAGGCCTCTCCGGGACCCCACGATTCACGGTATCTCTTCGAGCAATTCAAGAGACTGATCGATGAACAGTGATCACGCCACCCCCAAGCCGCTTTGAAAGAGGTAATTTGGGGGGAAACTTCTTTGCACAAAGAAGTTCCCCCCGATATTCTTCTTTCAATGCGGCTTGGGGTTAGAACTTCTTGCCGGCGGCCCAGCGGTAGATGTTTTCTGCAGCTTTGAAGTGGCGGCGGGTGTTGAGGACCACGACCAGTTGATCCTTTGCGTCGTCCTTGAAGTGGGCGACGATGCATCGGCCGGCCATGTTGGTGAAGCCGGTCTTGGCACCGACGATGGGAAGGTTCCCGTAGAGGAGCTTGATGTTGGATGCGAGACGGTACTTCCGGGGGATATCGTTACGCGTCGTTACCGTACAGGTCTTCGTGCTGGTGATCTCGCTGATGAGGGGATAATTAAACGCGTGACGGGCGATCAGGGCCACGTCCTTGGCCGACGCGACATTGGGTTTGGTCGCTTCGAGGGCTTTGCCGTCTCTCCTGCCCAGGATGACCTTCATGTCCAGCCCACTCGGGGTAAAGAGCGCAGTCGAGGACGCGCCGAGACTGGTTGCCTTTCGGTTCATGGCCTTCAAGAAAGCCGCGCGGCCCCCTTTGGGGTACGCACACGCGAGTGCTTCCGCACAATCGTTACCCGATTCCATGAGCATGCCGTGCAGCAGGTCGTTCACCGTGAACAGATCGCGGGGTCGAATGCCTACCTTGTGGGGCGGGACTTCAACGATATCCTCGGGCACTTCCACGATCTGATCGAGTTTCATCTCATCGAGAACCACCATCGCGGTAAGCAGTTTCGTGATGCTTGCGATGGGGAGCGGCTCGGAAATGTTCTTGGCCAGAATCACCTTGTCTGCCGCGCAGTCGAGACAGTACATCGCCTTGGCCGGGATATTGGGGCCTGACGCGGCAGGCTTGCCCTTGGCTTCGGCAGCGGGGGGCTTCGGCATCGATCTCTTGGCTGCCAGCGCGCTGCCAGTGCCGCGCGGGGGGGCCGAGGGCCTCTCGTGCCGATCCACGGGAAGCGCAGCCTTCATGCTTGCCAGCAAAGGCCTGGGTTTCAAGGAGGAAACCTCGGTCTCCGCACGGGCAGCGCCTCTCCGAACTTGCGCGGTGGACCCTTCGCCTGCGTGGGGCGATTCGACAGCCCGAGCCACGGCCGGCCTGGGAGTAGCATTCTTGTTCTTTGTCACAACCGACACTTTCGGTTGGCGCTGCAGTGTGTCGTACTGAGGCTTGCCGATGCGAGCGGCAATATCCTGGACAGAGCCCGACCAGCGGGCAGGCTCGAAGGCCGCGGCATAAGACGGGGCAAAGATCAAGATCGCCAGGATTGCCGGTATAGTCCGATAAAACACAGACTTCACTCCGGTTCAGGGTGGCCCGGTGGGTGGGGCCCGAAAAACTATTACTTCAGAAAAGCTTCATGATCCAAACAAATTAATCGGATGATCTGAACATTAGCGTGATCATCCGAACAACATACGAAAAAATATACGTTAAATCACCATCTGTCAACAGAAACTTAGAGTGATCCGTTGAATCGCGTCGGGGTCACTCCCTGGAAGCAGTCCGGTTCCGGAGAGAAGTCTTTTTCGATCAACGCGTACGCGCTGTGGTTGTGAATCGACTCGAAGGTCTCGGCTTCAATACGGTACCACGGGAAGTTGTTCTTCTCCCGGAGGCGAGACAGAGCCGAACGAACCACGTCTTCCACGAACATCGGGTTGTCGTATGCCTTTTCGGTCACGAACTTCTCGTCGGGTCTCTTGAGAAGCGAGTACACTTCCGAGCTGACCGAAGACTCGACGATTTCGATAATCTCTTCGATCCAGAAGAACTTCTTGAATCTGAGTTGTACCCGAACGAGCCCCCGTTGGTTGTGTGCGCCGTATTCGGAGATTTCCTTGGAGCACGGGCATACGGTGGTCACCGGGACCTCCACCCCCACGATGAGATCGAAACGGTCTGCCAAGGCCCCTCTCATGAAACATGTGTACGACATGAGCCCCGGCGTGCCGGTGACTGGCGCCATCTTATCTATGAAATAGGGGAATTCCACGTTCATGTGTGCGCTTTGGGCTTGCAGCTTGCCTTTGGTCTTCTCGAGGATCTCCTGAAATTTTTCCATGGAGATCTCACCTCGGAACTCGTTCAAGACCTCAATGAAGCGACTCATGTGAGTCCCTTTGAACAGATGCGGGAGGCTTACAAAGAGGTCGAAGAGGCCGACGGTATGCTGGTACCCTTTCTGGCGGTCCTTGACCCGGATCGGATAGCGCAAGCCCTTTACTCCGACCTTGTCGATAGGAATCTGGCGGGTGTCCGGGGAGCTTTGAATGTCGGGAATGAGAATCCTGTCCAATGAATATCTCCGTTGGGCGCGTACGTCAGTTTCAGGATCGAGGAGGCCCCACCCTGGCGCGGTTACCCGGGCGGTGGAGATCCTGCGGTCACGGGCCGGCGCGGTGCCTGATCACCTCTGGTCGCTCAGTCTCGCATGAACGTCGCGCGGGACGTCTCCGATTCCCAGACCGAGATGCTGTGGAGCATCCCTGCCCGTGTTCCCATTCGACGCGCGATTTCTTCAAAGATGTGTGCTGCAACATTTTCTGCGGATGGTTCGATTTTGTCAAACGGGGGCTGATCGTTAAGGAACCGATGATCGAGGCGGTCAAGGACTTCACCGCTGATTTCTTTTAGTTCTATGAAATCTATCACCATGCCGCCTTTTCCGGGAGAGTGCGCTCGGACCGCGACATGGACCCGGTAGTTGTGACCGTGAAGTTGCTCGCACTTCCCCTTATACTCCCTGAGACGGTGTGCGGCAGAGAAATGTGCGATAATCTCTATTTCATACATACCTGGACCTCCTGTGGTGAGGCGAGGCGTTACTCATACAAAACTTTATCATATGCGCTGAACTTCTCGATTCTGTCAAGGAAATTCCAAAAAGACATTGACAATGTCTCTCAGATAGCGCTATATCCTCTTTCGTCTGTACGGAACACCGCGTCCGCCTCTCTTGGCAACGCGCCGGAACCCGTTTGAAGGAGTTCTTGAATGACGGCTCTCCGACTGCGCATGCTCGTGACGAGCTTCTGTCTGATTCCTGGCATATTGGCTCTGTCTGCGGTCGTCTCTGCTCAAGAACCGGCCCTCCGCAGAGCCGCAACCTCTCCCGTGGCGCCTACGATCAAAGATTACCGCACCGCGCCCGGAGAAGGCAAGACGGATCGGGCAGGCAAGAGCAGGATAGGCCTCTCACCGATTCCGTACCGGCCGGAGGCTGCAGAAAGCGCGGCGAAGGACTCGTCACTGCGCCGGGCACAGTTCCCGGATCTTCGGGATTTGGTCAAGAAAGTGAATCGATCGGTCGTCTCGATCCGTATGCTGGACGGCAATTCGAAGTTTTCGATCGGAGGCCTCGGGTTTCCGGGAGATTCGGCTGGAAAAGCGATGGGCTACGGTTCGGGCTTCCTGATCTCCCGGGACGGGCACATTGTGACCAACGAGCATGTGCTCCGGAACGGGACGCGTGTGGAAGTGGAAGTGCTCGGAGGAGAGAAGTTTGCCGCGCGGATACTGTTCAAGGACAAGAAGAACGATCTCGCCCTTCTCAAGATAGATGCCACGGACCTCCAGCCCGTCACTCTGGGCGATTCAGAGAACGTCGATCTGGGAGAATGGGTCGTGGGAATAGGCAATCCGTACGGAATCGGCCAGTCCGTCATGATAGGGATTGTCAGTGCGCAGAAAAGACAGATTCCCGGATCGGGTTATCCACCGCTGATCCAGATCGATGCTGCGATGAATCTGGGCAATTCCGGCGGGCCGTTGTTCAATTTGGACGGCGAAGTGATCGGCGTCAACACAATCCTGCTCTGGAAGAGCCAAGGAATAGGGTTTGCCACTCCGATCAACATAGCGAAAGAATTTCTGCACAGTAGGCAACAGGCATGGATGAAGGCAGCCGCGGCCTCGACGCAAGGCGTCATCGGGCCGGCTGAGGATCAACCTCGGGGGAGACCCGATTTCTTCAACCCCCTGGATCCTCCGTGGAGATCCGAACCCTGAAGCCAACCATCAGAGCCGCCAACGGCAGCGAACCATAAAGATGCCCCGGCGCCCTCACTTCATCCCTCTGCCAAAGCGAGCCCCTCAGGGCCGGGCCATCCAATCGGATATCATTATCTTAGCAACTGCGAACCCGGAAAGGCGCCGCGACGCCGACCGGTGGTCGAATTTCCCGAGTGTGGGTACATGATGCGTAGCAAGAAACCATCCGAAAAAACGAAAGCACTGAGAGAAAGACTGCTCAGAGAGCCGGTAAGGACCTGGGATACGCTGACCGAGGCGGAAAAGAACGAGGTGCAGGCGTACTCCCGGGATTACCTGGCATTCCTCAATCGGAACCGTACCGAGAGGAAGGCGGTCGAGTCATTCGTGAATCTGGCTTCGAGAAAGGGATTCCGAAACTTGGACGGTGGCAGGACAAAACCGTCCCGGGTGTTTCAGTTGTTCCGCGGCAAGGTGCTCGCAGTCGCGGTCGTGGGATCGCGGCCTCTTACCGAGGGGATGAGGCTCATCGCGTCACACGTGGACAGCCCGAGACTGGACCTCAAGCCGAACCCTCTGTACGAGGATACCGGTCTGGCCCTTCTCAAGAGTCATTATTACGGAGGGGTCAAGAAGTATCACTGGGTTGCGCGGTCGTTGGCTCTCTGCGGCGTGGTGGTTCGCAAGGACGGGGTGCCCGTGGAGGTGGAGGTCGGCCTTGCGCCTGAGGATCCCATTCTCACTATACCCGATCTTCTCCCCCATCTCTCGCGCAAGCAGATGGAGCAGAAAGCCTCGGAATTCTTGCCCGGCGAAAACCTCAATCTTATCGTCGGGTCGACGCCGTACCCGGACAAGGAGACGGAAGACCGGGTGAAGCTGGCTGTTCTGGAACTCCTGGAAAAGAAATACGGCATCATCGAGGAGGACTTCGTTTCAGCAGAGATTCAGGTGGTGCCGGCGGAATCTGCCCGAGAAGCGGGCCTGGACCGAAGTCTTCTCGCCGGGTACGGCCAGGACGATCGTGTCTGTGCGTACACGTCCTTTACCGCAATGCTCGAATCGACCCGCCCCAAGCACACCGCGGTCGCGATCTTCTACGATAAGGAAGAGATCGGAAGCGAAGGCAATACCGGGGCTCAATCCCGTTTCCTTGAGATGTTCCTCACGATGCTCATGGAGAAGTCGGGGCTCGAACCGTCTCCCACGAATCTGCACAGGGTCTTCTTCAACGGCAAGGCTCTGTCCGCGGACGTAACTGCGGCGATAGATCCCACGTACCCGGAAGTGTACGAGAAACGCAACAATGCGCGCTTGGGCTATGGGATCAATGTTACCAAATATACCGGTCACGGGGGCAAGTACCTCGCATCGGATGCCAATGCCGAGTATGCAGGGTGGGTCCGCAAGCTCTTCAACGATTCCGGGATTGCTTGGCAGGCGGCCGCATCGGGGAAAGTGGACGAGGGCGGAGGCGGCACGGTGGCAAAGTTCCTCGCGAAGAGCGGCATGGAGATTATTGACTGCGGGCCTCCGTTGCTGGGGATGCACTCGCCGCTGGAACTGAGTGCCAAGGACGACGTCTGGATGTGTCACCGAGCGTACAAAGCCTTCCTGAACAGTTGACGCGCCACTTGCCGTCTTCATGAATCCCCCGTCGGTGGGTCGGAGGTCCCGACTGCTCGTACCGCCGATCGACAGAGCTCGGGTATCATACTGACCCGCGAATCAAAAAGTGGTACTGCCGATGGGCGCTCCTGGGAGGTCTCCGGAGCCTAGTCAGGCTGTGCCGTTCGTAGCGGAGGAGACCTCCCACGAAAAATCCTTGGCGCGCCCTCGCACATTACTTGTTTAAAAGCGAATTGGTATCAGCGTTTCAGTCTGCAGTTTCCTGGAGGCTGATTTCTCTACAGTCCCGACCGCGGCATCGTCAGAAAAAAGCTCACACCTGTCCCTTCCCTGTGATAAATTATAAATGCGGTGGATTAGCGCCGCGAGACGACAAGAGGGGGGTCTAGCGGAAAGACGCGACGGGAGCTGGTTTCTCGAATGATAGTTGCTGCGCATAGCCTAGCTCCTCTTGGATGAAACCCAGAAAACAAACTGACCGTCCTGGTATGCCGAGGCGACGGGAGGAACCGGAAGTGCCCATTATCACACAGCCTTCCGGAAAAGGATCGCACCGATCCGGTCGGGTGCGCCGCGCGCAAAACCCGGTAAGGCCGGCTGCCTGTTCCGCTGGCTCAACTGCGGCAAATCATCTGGCCGGCATGACCTTTTTAGGCGCGTCTGCAACCCGCGAGGGCACTTTACGACCAACGACGGAGCGAACCGGTTGGAAACCGTCGTTGGCAAACCGTATGGAAAGCGCAGCGAAATCGGCTTGAAACGCTGCAGCCACTTCAGGCACCTCAACGCCCGCAACATCCGATCTTCGAAAGACCAACCGCAGGGGCCAGAGGGGGGAGCTATCATGACACGCAAGCAGGTCCTCGTGGTAGATGACGAGTCGGCAAACAGGGAACTGATAGAAGCCCTGCTGGACCCACTCGGATGGGATTCCGTCTTAGCCGAGGACGGGGTCAGTGCCCTGGAAAAACTCAATCCTCAGATCGACGTGATCCTCCTCGACATCATCATGCCCGGGCTCGATGGTTTTGAGGTGGCACGGCAGATTCGGGAGCACCCGCAATGCGGGGACACGCCGATCATCATGGTGACCAGTCTCACCAGGAGGGAGGATCGTCTGCGCGCGGTCGAGGTGGGCGCCAATGATTTCATCAGCAAGCCCATTGATCGGGTGGAGTTGCAGACGAGAATCGGGTCCCTGCTCAAGATGAAAGAGGCTCAGGATGCCATAAAACTCCACCGAGCCGAACTCGAGATCACCGTGGGAAAGCGCACGGCCTCCTTGCTGGAGAGTGAAAGGCGATACAAACGCCTCTACCAGGAATCCAAGAAGCGGGAGGCACTGTACCGCTCCTTCGTGAATGCTTCTGCTGATGCGGTGGTAGTGTATGACATCGAAGGACGGGTTCAGCATGTCAGTCCTTCGTTCACGCGCATGTTCGGGTGGTCTCTGGAGGAGCTTGAGGGGAGGCGGGTCCCCTATGTTCCGGAAGATCAGAGGGAAGCCACTATGGAACTCGTCAACCGCGTGCTCTTGGGAAACACCCCGATCAGCAGCCTCGAGACCCAACGACACGCCAAGGACGGGACGATGCTGGATGTAAGCGTCAGCGCAGCTCGCTTTAACGATCACAACGGCAATGCTTCCGGTATCGTGACCATCATTCGGGATATCAGTGCGTTCAAGGCGATTGAACGTGCCAGAAGACGGGCGGTCCACCATCTGTCACACGAATTGGTCACGCCGCTTGCCGTGATCAAGACTTCGGTTCGAAATCTCGCGGGATGGCAATTGACCCCCGAGGAGCGGGAAACGAATTTCAATCGGATTCAGCGTAACCTGCGGCGCCTTAAGGACATTCAGGAAATTGTCCAGGACATGGTCGCACCCCAGGAGTATCAGCCGACCACTTTTCATCTCGCTTCCGCGTTCAGGGAAATCGTCGAGGACCTGCGCGTCCAGAGTTCCCACAGGGAGGTGAATCTGGATTTGCTCGTGGATGACTCCGGCGAGGTCGAGATCATAGATCCGAGGGTCTTTGGCCTGGTCCTGCGCGGGTTGGTCAAGAACGCGATCGAGAACACGCCGGATGAGGGGCGAATCGTCCTTTCTTGCGAGAGAACCGCGGAGGGGATGATGCTCACGGTGGCCGACCAAGGAATCGGGGTGAGTCCGGCCGATCGGGAGTTCATTTTCAACGCCTTTCACCACACGCAAGCCACCGAAGGCTACTCGACCAAGAACCCGTTTGATTTCAACGCAGGCGGCAAAGGTCTGGAACTCATGCGGCTGAAGATACTCTCCGAGAGCGGTTTTTTCGCCATTTCTTTCCGGAGTCGGCGGTGCCGGTGTGTGGCAGAGAATGGTTCCATTTGTCCGGGTCGCATATCCCGCTGTCGGCAGGTCCGCGATGCCCAAGAGTGCGCCGCGTCAGGAGGGACCACGTTTTCGGTGCGTTTTTTCGAGTCTCCGCAGCCATACAAGGGGCTTCCTTGATCTCTGTCGCTGGCCCTCCGCAATGGTAACAAATAGGAGGGCGGACGCAACGCGCGGGCGAGAGACGAGTTCACGTGAGTGAACCCAAGTATTTCTCCTAAGCTCGCAAAGTTTTCGGTCGTCCTAAAATATGATAAGGCATATAACCTACACCTGGAGCTGACATAGCAGGCAATGGACTGGCCGATCAAAGCGACACTGATGGTCGAAAAAGAGGTTGCGCACGTGGGGAGAAATACTGTAAACTGAAAATGGGTCTGGAGGTCTACCGAAGATTCCCGGGAGGAGGGGCCGCTGTACCGTGCGAGAACCTCTCGCTGTCACTTGCTGGTGGATGGGGAGCTTGTTTCCGTACCGTGAAAGCGCCTTTTGACCCGGACCGGTGGGATGTTTCGGCTCATTTGAACGTGTCCTGACCCATACTTAAGCCTTTTCCAGATTTCCTGAAGGGCCCGTCACCCGCGTGGTAACGGCGGATTGCGGGCGCCAAGGGCCAAACTCGACCCGGCAAGCTCCAGGTATACCAGGCCGGGAACACTGTGCTACAGGGTCTGCAAACCGTATGCGGGTAGTTCCGCAGACCCCAATCACGAGGCGGAGGTAGTCACATATGGATCGCAACGTCTGCATTATAGGCGGGGGAATGTCGCAATGGGGGGTCAGAGACGGCAGCCAGAGAGACTTTTTCCAGGAGGCTGCCAGGGCACTGTATGACGACGTTCCGCAACTCAACCCCAAAGATATCGACGGCCTGTTGGTCGCGTCCGCCTACACGGAGCGCACCTCCTACCAGACCCATCTGGCGCCTCTGGTTGCGGAGTACGTGGGAATAAAACCGAGGAGCATCTGTGCACGCGTTGAACTTCTTTGCGCGAGCGGCAGTTCGGCGATCATTCTCGCGTTCGGCCTCATCAAGTCGGGGCAGGCTGACATCGTGATGGTTGCCGGCGGAGAAAAACTCTACACCCCCCAAAAATGGGAGGTGTTTTACAGCGAACTGGCCTCGGTCGATCACGACTGGGACGGGCCGCAAGGTCTGGGGCTTCCGCCTCCCGTGTTCGCGATGGTGGCCAAACAGCACATGAAGCAGTACGGCACCAAGAAGGAACACCTTGCGACCATATCGGTCAAGAACCGCCGGAACTCGGCAAAGAACCCCAAGGCGCAGTTTCAGACACCCGTCACCATGGAAGAAGTCATGGCCGGCCGCATGATTGTGGCCCCCTTGACCCTGTATGACTGCTGCCCCATCACCGACGGCGCGGCCGCAGTCGTGCTGGCCTCCGAGGAGAAGGCGAGGGACCTGACGGACAAGCCGCTGGTGTACCTGCGGGGAACGGCCCAGGCGTCGTTGAACAACATGTCCGCGAACATGCCGAGCTGGACGACCTGGGAAGCTCTCAAGATTGCCGCTTCGGAAGCGTACCGCAAGGCGAAAGTCGAGCCGAAGGATGTCAACGTGGCCATGACGCACGACTGCTTCACCATCTCTGAAATCATCGAGATGGAAGATCTCGGCTTCTGCAAGAAGGGAGAAGGCGGTCCGTTCGTCGCTGAAGGGCAGAGCGACTTTGGCGGCCGGGTTCCGACCAATACCGACGGCGGACTCCTCGGCTGCGGGCACCCCTTCGGCGGTACCGGAATACGGCAGGGGATCGAGGTGATGAGGCAGTTGCGGGGCGATGCCGTTCAGCAGGTGCCTGATGCGACCGTCGGGTTGACCCACAACCTGAGCGGGTTCATTGCCGCACATACGGTCCTGATCTACGGAAGGGAGGTAGCATGACCACTCCGGGTATCTCCGTGCTCGACGGAAAATATATGGTCACCATGGACCTGTTCCCGCAACAGTCCAAAGAGTTCAACCAGGTGCATCCGTTTTACGCCTTCCTGCAAGAAGGTCGGCTCTGCACCACCCGGTGCAAAGACTGCGGCGCGGAGCCGTTCCCGCCGAGAGTTCTCTGCCCGGACTGCTACAGCACGAACATGGAGTGGGTCGACTGGCCTACCACAGGCACCGTGATCGACTTTACCGAAGAGGTAGTCGGTGTGCCGCTCGGTTTCGGCAAAGCCCCGCTGGTGCACGCGTTGGTGGACCTTCAGGGAAAGAAGACCTTTTTCGTGCGCATCATCAACTGCGCTGCCGGTGAACTGAAACCTGGGGACCAGGTCAAGCTTGCGGTGTTCGACGTCGATTCCGTGCCTCAGGAGGTCGGAAGGGACGTGGTAGAGATGCAGCGGGTCTTTTACGCGTTCGAGCCGGTCAAATAGAGCTGTTCAGTATCCGTTCACCGGGATGGGCCCAACCGGCTGGAATCACGATGTGGGCCGTTACACTGTTCAGCTATGGTGGAAGATTGAGTGTGTGGCGTTACGCCACATCCGTTCGTGGGGGCCGTGAGGGTCGGGCCATTGGAAGGGGAGGCCGCGACCCCCAGGCCCCGCGAGTGGACTAATCCCCCCTTTCATCGAAGAGTACTAACGACTTGCGGCATGCAGCTTCAACAGGGTCATGAACATCCTGGCAAGTCGGAGCAAGCCTTACCATTCAAGGAGGTCAAAATGACGCTGGAGTGGCTACCTCGGGATAACAGCCATAAGGATCACATTCTCATGGGGAGCGAGCACTGGGGCACTGAGGCGCCGTGCACGGTCTATGAGAAGAAGCCGCTGGTCTCGCCGGACGGCAAGGAGATTGATGGACTGTACGTTGCCTGGATTCGTCTGAACAATCCCAAGCAGTACAATTCGTACACGACCGAGATGGTCAAAGGAGTGATTGCCGGGTTTTCCGCAGCCAGCCAGGATCGATCGGTCGTGGCTACGGTTTTCACCGGAACCGGTACCGATGCGTTTTGCACCGGGGGGAACACCAAGGAATATGCCGAATACTACTCTGCCAGGCCCCACGAGTACGGCGAGTACATGGACCTGTTCAACGGCATGGTGGATGCGATCCTCAATTGCAAGAAACCAGTGATCTGCCGCGTGAACGGGATGAGAGTCGCTGGCGGCCAGGAAATCGGTATGGCATGCGACCTGGCTATATCCAGCGACCTGGCCATTTTCGGCCAGGCGGGTGCGAGGCACGGCTCCAGCCCGGATGGCGGCTCCACTGACTTCCTCCCCTGGTTCCTCTCCATGGAAGACGCCATGTGGAACTGCGTGAGCTGCGAAATGTGGAGTGCCTACAAGATGAAGGCCAAGAACCTCATCTCCAAGGTGGTCCCGGTCCTGAAGCAGGGAGACAAGTTCATCCGCAACCCGCAGATCATCACCGACACGTACGTCATGGACGGTGAGATCGTGTACGGCGAGTACAAGAGCGGGAGCGCGTTGAAAGAGGCGCGGGCGCTGGTCAAGGAGTTGCCGAAAGATTTCGAACTGCTTGACAAGGCGGTCAACGGAGTTGTATGGACCTTCGCGAACCTGTTCCCCGGCTGCCTTATCAAGGCTGTCGACGGGATCCGGGCAAAGAAGAAATTCTTCTGGGATCAGTCCAAACTCGCCAACCGCCACTGGCTGATGGCCAACATGGGTTACGAAGCTCTGCTCGGCTTCAACGCGTTCAATACCAAGAAGATCACCGGCAAGGATGTGATCGACTTCATCAAGTGGCGCCAGTTGATAGCTGCAGCGGAGCCCGCGAGCATGGAGAACTTTGCCGAAGTCCTCGGTAAACCGCAATCGTAGCCGAATGGTGAACCGCACGTGCCATCCGTAGTACGTGTACCAAC
>JACRDG010000100.1 GCA_016218715.1 Desulfomonile tiedjei
ACCACGAGGAGGCGGCAAGCCTGGCTTTCAGTTTCAAGCGTCCGGTTCTCCTGACCACAGGATCGCGGAACCTCATGCCTTATGTGAAGGCGTCTCGGAAGAGCGGGATCGGTCTCGTCGTCCGGGTCTTGCCGTATCCCGACTCGGTGGAGGCATGTCGCGAGGCCGGTGTCAGCGATGACTGCGTGATCACGGGCCGCGGTCCGTTTTCCGTCGAGGAGAACCTTGAGATCATCCGTCGATTCTCCATCGGCGCGATCGTCACCAAAGACAGCGGAGTGGCAGGTGGCGTTCCCGCCAAATTGGAGGCAGCCGAGAGGACCGGCTGCAAGGTCGTCGTCGTCCGCAGACCGATAGAAACGGCATCGCCGGAGTACCACCACTTCTCCGAGCTGCTGCAGGAAATCATCGCAGCATCCAGCGTGGAATAAAACCGACCGGTCCTCGGGAGTTTGCAGTGTCCACGATCACCTGGACGGGTAACCAGGAGGAAAGGGAATGTCAGCCGGAAGCCGATCCTCATTCATGATTCGTATCACGCTGACGTCGCTCGCAGTGTTGACGCTCCTCTCCGCGTCCGTGGCAGTATCGAGCGGGCATGGCGTAAACGTGTTCGTGTACGTCGAAGGGGACAGCATCATCGCGGAAGGATATTTCAGCAAGAGCGCCAAAGCCAAAGACTGCATTGTCGAAGTGTACGATTTTCAAGGAAAGAAGCTCCTGCAAGGGAAGACCGACGATCAGGGGGTCTATGCGTTCAATATCGCGGACCTGCCGCAGTTCACGGGCGATCTGAAGTTTATCCTGCACGCGGGACAAGGCCACCAGGCGGAATTCACCTTGGCCGCTGCAGACCTTCCCGCGAGCGCGCGAACAGGTGCGGACCCGGTCCCCGCTGTGGAGAAAACCACCCGGGAAGAACCCTCAAGAAAGAGCGATCGGGAAGCTAAACGAGGCAGCACGGCCGTCGATGCGGATCAGTTCGCCCGGCTCGTGGAAGAAGCAGTGGCAAGGGAAGTGCAGCCCGTGGTGAAGATGCTCGGGAACCAGCAGAAACTCCTGCTCGAACTTCAGCAGCGCGGGCCGGGCCTGCGCGACGTCGTGGGAGGGATCGGCTGGATCTTCGGGCTCGTCGGGGTCGCCGCCTATCTGCTCAGCCGCCGCCCCCGCGAAAAGCCCTGAATGCGAGCCGATGTCAGGCCCAGGCGGCGCGGACTTGTCTGACGACCTCTTCGTGGAAAGCCACTACGTCATCCAGGGTGGAGCAGGTACGTGGGGGGATGCGGTCGAGAGACTCTATGACGATTCGAGGTATCTGCCTGAAGGGGATTCGGTCCGCGAGGAATAATTCCACAGCCACTTCGTCCGCGGCGTTGAGGGTGATGCACTCGGCGGTTCCGCCGGATTCGAGAACCTGCTGGGCCGCTCTCAGGAGTGGGAATTTGTCGTAATCCGGTTCCTGAAAGTTGAGCGTTGCCAGACGCGGAAAACTGACCGACGGGGCTCCGGAATCGACACGTTCCGGATAAGCCAGCGCATAGCTGATCGGAATTCGCATGTCCGTGGCGCCGAGTTGCGCGAGGATCGAGCCGTCATTGAACTCCACCATCGAGTGAACAATGCTCTGCGGATGAATCACCACTTCGATCCGGGACGCGGGAACGTCGAAGAGCCATCTCGCTTCGATGACCTCGAAACCCTTGTTCATGAGCGTCGCGGAATCGATGGTGACTTTGGGTCCCATTTTCCAACGGGGGTGATCGAGGGCCTGCGCCCTGGTCACTCGATTCATATCCGCCACCGGCATGTCACGGAACGGGCCGCCTGAAGCGGTGAGGATTATGCGTCTGATGTCGGCTGCGCCATTCCCCTGGAGGGCCTGGAAGATCGCGGACTGCTCCGAGTCCACCGGGAGGAGATTCACCCCCGTTTGAGCCACGGTCTCCATGAAGAGAGCGCCGGCCATCACCAACACTTCCTTGGTCGCGAGAGCAATGTCCTTCCCTGCCTGGACAGCGGAAAATGTCGGGAGCAGGCCCGTGCTGCCCGGCAATCCCACCACCACTAGTTCGGCCTCGGGAGCTGTTGCCGCAACGCGCAGCCCCTCGATCGAATGGCCGATCCATGGTTTGGCGGGAAGATCCGCGAGAGCCCGGTTCAACCGAGCTGCCATTTCAGCATCGCCGACCGAGACCATGGAAGGGCTAAACTCTCTGATCTGCCGTTCCACCACTTCCAGATTGGAGCCGGCAGCCAACGCGACTACCCGGAAACGACCAGGGTGCAGACGCACGATTGCCAGGGTCTGCTCGCCGATCGATCCGGTGGAACCGAGGATTGAGATGCCTTTCATAGCGGGACAGCAGATCCACTGACAAAGATGAGGAAATGGTAGGTTGCCGGAAACGCGAATATGAGCGCATCCGCACGATCCAAAACGCCGCCGTGGCCCGGGAGGACGACGCCATAGTCCTTTATGCCGAGTCTCCTCTTAATGGACGACGCGGTCAGGTCGCCCAAAACATCGGCTACCACGAGGATCAGCGTCAACCAGAAAAGGAGTCCTACCGTGGGGAGCCCGGGAACGATCAGCTTCATGACGATCATTCCTGCAAGCCCGCCTGCAAACCCTCCGACGATCCCTTCCAGCGTCTTGGCCGGGCTGACGTGGGCGGAAAACCGGTGCTTCCCGAACGAGCGTCCGGCAAAATAAGCACCCGCATCGGCCAGGGAAACTACCACCAGCACCACAAAGACCCACGCTATTCCAAGGTACAGACGCGACAGGAGCAGTGCGTGACCGAGCGGCACCGCCACATACATGAGGACCAGTATCATCTGAGTTTCGGACTCGATAGTGTTCTCGATCACATTGTACAGGAACAGGTGGAGCAGCAAGACCGCCAGCGGCAACCACACCACCGCAGTCCAAACGAACCTCAAGGGAAAGGCGTAGAAAGCCAGCACCAACAGCAACCCGAGGACCACTGTCAACGCGTTGCTGGGGAACCGCTTGAGGCCGCTCAGATTCGTGGAGAGCTCCCAGATAGCTGTCCCGCCAAAGACCGCAACCAGCAGCGCCACAGCGGGTACGCCGCCATAGATCAATCCGGGTATAAGGATCGCGGCGAGTACCGCGGCGGTCGCAATACGAGCACCCAGCATCAGCCAGCCCTTTCTCCAGCGCCAAGCTGCTCTGCTATCATTCCGAAGCGGCGCTGCCTCCCGGTGAACGCCTTCACTGCATCCAGGAAGGCCTGATCGTCAAAATCAGGCCAGAGCACGTCAGTGAAGTAGAGTTCAGTATACGCACACTGCCACAGCAGAAAGTTGCTGATTCGCATCTCTCCTCCGGTACGAATCAGCAGATCCGGGTCGGGCAGCCCCTGGGTATAGAGATTCCGAGAAAACGCATCCTCGGTGATAGAACTTTCGTCCAATTCCCCCATCTTCACCGCGTGGGCGATCGCTTGCGCCGCGGCCAGGATCTCCTGGCGGCCGCCATACGAGAGGGCAATGCTGAGAACCAGCGATTGGTTGTCACGAGTCTTTTCTTGTCCCGCCTCTATCCTCGTGCGCAGGCGTGCGGGGAGACGGGTCAGGTCGCCGATGGTGCGGAAACGGATGTCGTTCGCGTGGAGTTCGTCCAGTTCCGACTCCAGGAACTGGCCGAGGAGCTTCATCAGGCCGGAGACCTCGGCTGACGGCCTTTGCCAGTTCTCGGTGGAGAATGCGTAGAGGGTCAGGAACTCGATTCCGTGGCGCCGGCAGAATTCCACGGCCCTGCGGACGGACTTCGCACCTTGGCGATGGCCTTCCAGCCGGGGGAGAAATCTGCGGTGAGCCCAACGGCCGTTGCCGTCCATAATGATCGCAACGTGACGGGGCCAATCAGGCGGGCGCTCTGACGATGAACTCAAGAAGTTCTCCTGGAGAAAGGTGGTCGGAACGGTCAGGGTTTGAAGATCGGACGCCTGCCGGGCCTGCCGACGAAGAAAGTCCAAAGCGCAAGCAGAGGGCCAGGAGATCAGATTTCCATGATCTCGGCTTCCTTTTCAGCCATTATGCCGTCCACCTTGGTGATGAACTCGTCGGTGGCCTTCTGAACTGTCTCCTGAGCCCGGTGCAACTCATCTTCGGAGATCTGCTTCTCCTTTTTCATCTCCTTGAGCAGTTCATTGGCGTCTCGCCTGTGATTGCGCACCTGGACCTTGAACTCCTCTCCCATCTTCCGCACGACCTTGACCAGCTCCTTGCGACGTTCGTTGGTGAGCGGAGGGAGGACGATGCGCACGATCTTGCCATCGTTGGAGGGGTTCAATCCCAACTCGGATTTGAGGATCGCCTTTTCGATATCCGGCATGGCCTTGGAATCCCATGGCTGGATCGCGATTTGCCGCGGCTCGGGAATGGAAAGATTCGCCAGCTGGTTTATCGGAGTAGGGCTCCCGTAATAGTCGACCATGATCCCGTCCAGGAGCGCTAGCGAGGCTCGCCCCGTTCTTATTCGCTTGAGATCTTTCCTCAAGGCCTCGATGGATTTTTCCATGGAGGCTTTCAACTCTTTGTTCAGATCCTCGATCATAGCTTCCTCTCGGAATTGTTTACCGAACCCTGTGGAGTCACGGCCGGTGAGCAGTTCGTCTCACTTCGGGGAAAAGACCGTTGTGGGAGCTTTCCGGGATGCAGAAACCCCAGCGCACCTTTCCAGCGGTCTTGAAGAATGCCTCCCCCGGTTCGACGCCCCTGAGCGCATGCCAGTCAGGCTCGTCCGTTCAGGCTATGGTGGTGCCGATCTTTTCTCCGTTCAGGGCCCGTACCAGGTTGCCGTCCTCGTGGAGATCGAGAACGATAGTTGGTATCTTCTTCCTGCTGAGAATCTCGATGCTCGTTGCGTCCATTACCCCAAGCCGTTTCTCGAGAACCTCTTGCGGGCTGATGGACGGAAAAAAGACCGCGTCCGGGTATTTCTTCGGGTCTTTGTCAAAGACCCCCGGTACCTGGGTGGCCTTTACCACCACGTGCGCGTCGATTTCAACCGCTCTGAGGGCCGCGGCGGAATCCGTCGTGAAGCAGGGGTTTCCCGTGCCTCCCCCGAAGATTACCACAAACCCTTGGCTCAGGTAAGAAAGGGCCTTCTCCATTCCAAATACTTCCATGAAGGCCCCCACCGGAAATGCCGATAGACACCGGGCTGAAACTCCGGCCCGTTCCAGAGCCGCGCGCAATGCCAACGCGTTGAGGAGCGTCGCGATCATGCCCATGTGATCCCCCACAAGCGGGGGGACTCCAAGGGAATCGGAACTGACGCCGCGGAGGATGTTTCCCCCGCCGATCACAATACCGAGTTCATGGCCATCCCTGGCGGCACGAGCGATCTGGCCGGCTACCCAGTCTATCTTTCCCCGGTCCAGTCCGAACCCATGCTCCCCGGCGAGGGCTTCTCCCGATATTTTCAATACCGCGCGGCGGTACGGTCCGGTAGTCTCCATGTCTCTACTGATTCTCGCCCAGTTGGTACCGTACAAACCGGCGGACCGTGATGTTCTCGCCGATCTGCGCGATCTTCTCCTTGATCATATCGGTGACGGTCCGGTCCGGGTCTTTGACGAAATTCTGATCCATGAGGCAGTTGTCACTGTAGAATTTCTTCAGCTTCCCTTCCGCGATCTTTTCCAGGAGCTTGTCCGGCTTCCCCTGCTCTTTCGCCTGGGCCATGTAGATCTCTTTTTCCTTTGCGATCACGTCCGCGGGCACCTCTTCAGGGGTCACCCACTGGGGCGCGGATGCAGCGATCTGCATGCACAGGTCCTTAAGGAGATCGGCAAACTGGTCGGTCTTGGCCACAAAGTCGCTTTCGCAGTTGAGTTCCAGGAGTACGCCTATCTTTCCGGTCATGTGGATATACGAGCCGATTCGCCCCTCAGATGTGGCGCGACCCTCACGCTTGGCGGCCTTGAGCGCACCTTTTTTCCGGAGGTGTTCGACCGCTTTCTCGAGGTCTCCATCGGTTTCCACCAGGGCATTCTTGCAGTCCATCATTCCCAGACCGGTTTTTTCCCTGAGTTCTTTAACTGCCTGTGCTGATATTGCCATCGGGTCTCTCCTAACGCCGGAATCGACGATCAGTTTCGGGCCCGCACCGCGACCGGTGCGAGCCATGCGGTTCAAATTGGTCTGTCCGTGGTGTGATCTGAGAAAGACGGAACGCTACGCGCGACCTGGTTCTTCTTCATGCCCTGAGTCGGGCTCAACTGCACCCGCCTCAGGGGCCTCGGCACCCTCTTCAACGGCCGGGGGACTTGCGGGACTTGCAGCCGCAGCGTCCGATTCAGCGGGCTCAGAGGCTGCCTCTCCTGGCTCTTGTGGCCAAGGAGCTCCCGGAGCTTCGCCCACGTCTTCTTTCAATGAAGCCTCGTACATCGACCTGCCGTCCAGACACGCGTCTGCGATCTTCGCGGAAAAGAGGCGAATCGCCCTGATCGCGTCGTCGTTTCCGGGGATCACGTAATCAATTTCATCCGGGTCGCAATTGGTGTCGACGATGGCGACGATGGGTATATTGAGCTTGTTGGCCTCTCTGACCGCAATGTTCTCCTTCTTGGGGTCGACCACGAAGATGGCTGTCGGGATTTTGCGCATCTCGCGGATACCGGCGAGGTTCTTGTTCAACTTGTCCTGCAGCCGTGCAAGATTGAAGAGTTCCTTCTTGGTATAGTTGGTCTCCTTAGGAGCATCCAAAATCGCGGTAATCTGGTTGAGTCGGTCGATACTGTGCTTGATGGTGGAAAAGTTGGTCAGCATCCCACCGAGCCAGCGCTGATTGACATAGTATTGCCCGCATCGGGCTGCTTCCTCGAGAATTGCGTCCTGGGCCTGTTTCTTGGTCCCGACGAAGAGCACGCTCCCGCCGTTGGCCACGGTATCCTGCACGAAGGAATAGGCCCTCTTGAACAGGCGGACGGTCTTCTGCAGGTCGATGATGTAGATCCCGTTTCTTGCCCCGAAGATGTACTGTTTCATCTTGGGGTTCCACCGCCGTGTCTGATGGCCGAAATGCACGCCGGCTTCCAGCAACTGTTTCATGGTCACGAGTGACAAAATCTCTTCTCCTTTTCGGGTTATTCCTCCATCCCTTAAGACGCCCTCTGCCCGAGGGCGACCCGATTTCGTGGGATGTGCGAGTTAACCACAAATTATTGAACGATCCCGGATCAAATGCAAGCCAAAAAGAAAACCAACCGAAACTTCGCGGTGATAGGCCCCAGAACAACGTTCATGGCACCGCGCAAAGCACTGGGCAAGGGGGGGCAGGCAGCCGCCTCCGTCAGTACAAGAAACAAGTATAACGCCAATGAAGCCCTGACGTGACTCCTCAGTGCCGCAGAGGAGAGGAGGCGCGCACCTTGGCCGATACCGGGAACTTGAGTGCCCGTCCGTGTGGCATCCTCAATCGCAAACTGGTATAGTTCCCATCGAAGAATCGACTCTCGGGCCACAGGCACGTTCAGGAGATAGCATGCTTAATCCGGGAAAGAGTTATGAAGAAGTGTACGGGTCCTTTAGCTGGCAGGTTCCTGCCTCGTACAATATCGGGGTGGATATCTGCGACAAGTGGGCCCACGACCGGGATCGCCTTGCGCTCATCTATGAAGATCAGCAAGGCCGGATTTCCACGTACACCTTCGAGCTGCTCAGCAGGCTGTCTAACCAACTCGCCAACGGCCTTACCGCGCACAGGGTCGTGCAGGGGGATCGCATCGGGATCCTGCTCGGGCAGAGCCCGGAAACGGCCTTGACCCATGTGGCAGCGTATAAGATCGGCGCCATTGCCATACCGCTCTTCACCCTGTTCGGGACCGACGCATTGGAGTATCGCCTTTCAAACAGCCGCGCGGTTGCGGTGGTAACGGATGATGCCAACGTACACAAGATTCTGGAGATCCGGGACAAACTTCCCGATCTGAGGCTAGTCGTCGTAGCCGGCCCCGAGAAACGGGAAGGGACGGTCTCCTTCCAAGAGCTGATCGACAGGGGTTCCAGCGCGTTCGAGCCGGTGCGCACGGGACCCGACGATCCTGCCTTGATCATCTACACTTCCGGCACCACGGGTCCACCCAAGGGCGCTCTGCACGCGCATCGGGTGGTTCTCGGGCACCTTCCGGGAGTGGAATTCCCGCACAACTTCTTCCCCAAGCAGGGAGACCTCTTCTGGACCCCAGCGGACTGGGCGTGGATCGGGGGGCTTATCGACGTTCTCTTTCCCAGTTGGCACCACGGCGTGCCGGTGGTCGCTCATCGTGCGCGGAAGTTCGATCCGGAGGAAGCGTTTCACTTTATCGCGCGGCATGGGATTCGCAATGCATTCATGCCACCCACCGCGCTGAAGCTGATGCGGCAGGTAAAGGACCCGCGAAGTCGTCACGATTTTCAGATGCGGAGCATCGGGAGCGGCGGAGAAACGCTCGGCGTCGAGCTGCTGAAATGGGGCAAGGACGTGATGGGGGTTACCATCAACGAGTTCTACGGCCAGACCGAGGTCAACCTCGTGGTGGGGAACTGTGCTGAGATCATGGAGATCAGGCCCGGGTCGATGGGAAGGCCGATTCCGGGTCACATCGTGGATGTGGTGGATACAAGCGGTTCGCCCGTGCCTGTGGGCCAAACCGGCGAAGTGGCCATCAAACGCCCCGATCCGGTCATGTTTCTCGGGTACTGGGCCAACCCGCAGGCCACAGAGGAGAAGTTCGTCGGAGACTGGTGTCTTACCGGCGACATGGCGCGCAAGGACGAAGACGGGTACCTGTGGTTCGTGGGGCGGAAAGACGACGTGATCACCAGCGCGGGGTATCGTATCGGACCTGCGGAGATCGAAGATTGCCTCTTGAAACATCCGTCGGTGAGCATGGTCGCGGTGATCGGCAAGCCGGATGAGGTGCGCACCGAGATCGTCAAGGCCTTTATCGTGCTCAAACCCGGCGTATCCGCGGATCCGACCCTGGAAACCGAGATCAAGAATTTCGTGAAGGTACGGCTCGCCGCGCATGAATTCCCACGAGAGATCGAGTTCGTGAGCGAACTCCCCCTCACTGCCACGGGAAAGATCATGCGCAAAGAGCTGCGCAAGCTCGAGGTTCAGCGTCAAGCGAAATCAGAGTAATTCCCACTCACATTGAAGCACTTGCCAGAACAATTGTCCGATCAACGAGATGCCGACGAGGGGTAAGCTTTCGGGGGGAGGAACCCGACCCCTCGGAATTACCATGGCAAGACAAGCCACCATGAACGCACAGTCCGATGAAGATCTCATTCAAGCCCTCGGAAACGGTGACGAGAACGCCCTGCGGGTTCTGGTGGATCGCCACTCAGCCGCCATTTACCGCTTTTCCATACGGTTTACCGGTGACGAATCGCTCGCGCAAGACATCGCCCAGGAGGTATTTCTGCGTCTTTATCGCCACGCCCGCAGATTCGTACCCGGAACTCTTTTTAAGACCTGGTTGTTCACGATCGTGAGAAACACCAGCATCGATCTGGCTCGATCGTACACGTACCGAAAGGCCTATTCGCTGGACGAGTATTCCCAGGAGCCTGAGAGAACGCCCCCTCTCGACGCGGACCCAGACCCGGAAGAGAGGTATTTATCCGAAGAGTCAGCCCATCGGGTGGCCCAGGCCGTTCAGTCCCTCCCGGAGAAGCAACGGACCGCGGTGATCCTCCGCTATTACGAGGGCCTGTCCGCGAGAGAGATTGCGGGAATCATGCGATCGACGGTCGCATCGGTGGAGTCCCTCCTCGTTAGGGCCAAACGCAGCCTATTGAAATTGCTTGAATTATAGTTTTTCCTAAATCGCCCGCCGGGTTTTCGAACGTCCTCCGTATAAGTTTGAGGAGACGAAAATGAGCTGTCGCAAATGGCAAATCCAGATCTACCGATTGCATGAAGGGGAACTGGATCGGGAATCTGAAGCCGCTCTTCTGCAGCATCTCGGGACGTGCGCCTCTTGCCGGGCAGACGCTGAAAGGTTTTCTCAAATCGACCGTGTCTTGCAGCGCGTGCCTGAGCCCTCCATGCCTCCTTTCCTGGCGGAGAGGATCGTCACCCGCGTCATCGAGCAGATACGAGAAGATTCGGCGCAGAGCACCTTGCGGCGGTTCTTTGGCTCTTTTGCTTACTTCAGGCCCGCCGTGGCGGGGACCATTCTCATTCTGGGTATTGGGCTTGGAGTTTTGACAGGGCTGAATTTGTCTCCTTCGATAAACACAAGGTCCGCAGGTTCCTCTTACGACGTTCTCACTCTGGCCGGAATCGAAGGCGGAGGGAGCGATTCCTCCTTAGATTTCATATGGACCGACGCCGACGGAGGCGGGCGATGAACAGAACGCACCTGATATACTTGCTTATCTTTTCACTCGCTCTCAATGGAGCTGCTGCCGCCACAATCGCATTCCACCAGTTGACCGGCCACGTCCAAGCCGAAGGGGCGTCTTTTGCGCAGAAGCCGGTCGCGGATTTTCTTAGGGAAAACCTGGGTCTTACGAACGAGCAGACGAGCCGTGTTCTTGAGCGCATCGACCGCACCAAGGCTCAGTCGATCAGGCTGAGAGATCTGATGTCTCTCCGTCGGACGGAAATGGTGAGCCTCATCTCCACCGTTCCCGTTGACCGGACAGCCGTGGAAGCCAAGATCAGTGAAATCAACCATATTCAGGGACAGCTGCGAGTCATGGCCGCTGGAACGATAATTGGAGTGACTGAGTCTCTGCCCCCTGATGCGAGACAGAAGTTCGGAGCCTACCTTCGGGAGCGAGGCCGCCTTTGCGACGGGTGCGTTCCCGGACCAGGGAAGGGTTTGTTCCAAGATCCCAAACCGGAAACATGAGGTCCTGCCTCATGTTGCGGCGGAAATGGCCAGGAACCCACCCTGTCTTGAAAGCGTGATGGCTCATCCCGAAAATGACATGATTGGGGTCAGGTCCAGCCGGAGTGCGGGTCAGAAGGAAGTGAATTGTGTGGATTGTTAAGCTTGCATTAAGTCGTCCCTACACCTTCGTGGTCGCGGCACTTGTGCTCTTGTTGCTCACTCCGTTCGTGCTGATTCGCACGCCGACGGACATCTTCCCGGAGATCAACATCCCGGTGGTTAGCGTGGTCTGGTGGTACAACGGTCTGAGCGCCAAAGAAATGGAGGAGCGCGTCGTCTACAACCACGAGCGCATGATCAGCACCCTGGTCAACGACATCGAGCATATCGAGTCCACCTCGTACAAGGGTGCCGGTGTGATCAAGGTGTTCCTCCAGCCCGGCGCCTCGGTGGAGGCGGGAGTAGCGCAGATCACGGCCACGGGGCAGACCATTCTGCGTCTGCTCCCGCCCGGCTCGACCCCGCCTTTCATCATCAAGTACAATGCCGCGAGTGTTCCGATCCTTCAGTACAGCATGGCTAGTAAGAAGTTCTCCGAGCAGGAACTGCAGGACATGGCAATGAACCGCGTGAAGGTCGGCCTTTCAACCGTGCGAGGCGCTTCCGTGCCGTATCCGGCCGGCGGCAAGGCGCGGGTCGTTGCCGTCGACATGGATCTTGCGTCCCTGAAGGCCAAGAACTTGGCCCCGCAGGATGTCGTCAATGCCTTCAATGCCCAGAACTTCGTCCTTCCCAGCGGATCGGCTAAAATCGGCCCTACCGAGTACGATGTTTCGATGAACAGCAATCCGAGGGTGCTCGCGGAACTGAATGACCTGCCCGTCAAAACGGTCAATGGCGCCGTGATCCGCGTTGGCGACGTTGCGCACGTGCATGACGGGTATCAACCTCAGCAAAACGTCGTTCGATTGGACGGGGTTCGCGGGGTGCTGCTCACCATCCTTAAGACTGGATTGGAATCGACCCTCAGTGTTGTGGACGGCGTGAAGAAGGCCATGCCGCGAATTCTGAGCGATCTGCCACCCGAGGTGGAAGCAAAGGAATTCGCCGACCAATCGCTTTTTGTCCGCGCGGCCGTAAACGGTGTGGTAAGAGAAGGGGTGATCGCCGCGGCGCTGACCGCTGTGATGATTCTCCTCTTCCTGGGTTCCTGGCGCAGTACCTTCATCATAGCACTCTCGATACCTCTGTCAGTGCTCAGCTCGCTTGCCCTGCTCAGCGCCCTGGGCGAAACCATTAACCTCATGACGCTCGGTGGTCTTGCATTGGCCGTCGGGATCCTGGTGGACGATGCGACGGTTGAGATCGAAAACGTCCACCGGCAAATGGCGCTGGGCAAGCCCAACGTCCAGGCGATCCTCGATGGGGCCCAGGAGATCGCTCTGCCCGCGTTCGTCTCGACGCTTTGTATCTGCATTGTGTTTGTACCGATGTTTTTCCTCACGGGGGTTGCACGCTATCTCTTTGTGCCCCTGGCCGAAGCGGTCGTGTTCGCCATGCTGGCAAGCTACGTGCTCTCGCGGACCCTCATCCCCACCTTGGTCATGTGGTTTTACCGCAACATCGAGTATCGCGGCCACGCAGCCGATCCTCTCTCGGTCGCGCTTTGGCTGCGCCCGTTTGTGGCAGTGCAAATCCGTTTTGAGAACGGCTTCGCTCGATTCCGGGAAGGCTACCGCAACCTTCTGGGCACGGTTTTGGCACATCGGTCTCTCTTTGTGATCCTTTTCATGGCGTTTTGCGCCGGCACGTGGCTTCTCGTTCCGCAGCTCGGTCAGAACTTCTTCCCGTCCGTCGATGCGGGCCAGTTCAGGCTGCACCTTCGCGCCCCCGGCGGAACGCGCATCGAAGAGACCACCCGGCTCGTGGACCGGGTTGAGGCTGCGATTCGAGAGGAAATTCCCGCTGCGGAGCTTGGCGGCATACTCGATAACATCGGCATTCCCAGCGGCGGCATTCCACTCGCCTACATCGACAATGGTCTCTCGGGAACCGGTGATGCAGACATTCTCGTTTCGCTCAAGCACGGCCATGGGCCCACGGACGGTTACGTGCGCCGCCTGCGCACTCGGCTCAACCGCGACTTTCCGGGATCGACCTTCTACTTCCTCCCCGCCGACATCGTAAGCCAGACGATCAATTTCGGGCTTCCGGCTCCCTTCGATATTCAGATCGTGGGGCGCGATCGCAGCAAAAGCCGGGCAGTCGCGGCGGGCCTCGTTGAGAAAATCCGCCGGGTGCCTGGTGCTGTCGATGTGCGCGTGCAGCAACCGGCCGACCAGCCGGAGTTTCACTTCGCAGTCGACCGAACCAAGGCATCGCAGATCGGCCTTACCGAGCGCGATGTGGCCAACTCGGTGCTTCTTAGCCTGAGCGGCAGCAGTCAGGTGCAGCCAAATTACTGGCTTAACCCGAACAACGGGATTCAGTATCTCGTGAACATCCGGGTGCCGGAGTATCCGATAGATTCCCTTGCCGCGCTCTATGCGATCCCGGTAAGTGCCAACCGGCCCGAAAAAAAAGACGCCCAGATTCTTGCCAACCTCGCCTCCTTCGAGCGTGCGAACGGATCTCCTATTTTTTCCCATTACAATGTGATGCCGGTCGTCGACGTTTTTGGCGGCGTGAGCGGTCGCGACCTGGGCGGCGTGCTGCGAGACATCAATCCGCTCATCGAACAGGCAAAAAAGGAACTGCCGAAGGGGAGCTTCATCATGCTGCGCGGTCAAGCGGCTACGATGCACTCCAGCTTCACCGGCCTCGCCATCGGGTTGGTGATGGCAGTGGCTTTCATCTACCTGCTTCTCGTCGTAAATTTCCAGAGTTGGCTCGACCCGTTCATTATAATCACGGCGCTCCCGGGAGCACTCGCCGGAGTCGTGTGGGGACTCTATCTCACACTTACCACATTGAGTGTTCCCGCATTGATGGGGGCAATCATGAGCCTCGGGGTTGCGACCGCAAACTCTGTGCTGGTAGTGACCTTCGCACGGAACAATCTCCGGCAAGGCCATGACGCTTTGACTTCGGCCTGGGAGGCCGGTGTCGGCCGACTGCGCCCGGTGCTCATGACCGCGCTGGCCATGATCATTGGTATGCTCCCCATTTCGCTGGCTCTGGGCGAAGGCGGCGAGCAGAACGCTCCGCTCGGCATAGCGGTGATCGGCGGTCTGATTCTCGCCACTGTCGCGACGCTCTTCTTCGTGCCCGTGGTGTTCAGCCTGCTGCATCGGAGCACACCGAGCGGTCCGTCGTCCGAGGGGCTCAGTTTGACCAAAACCAATGACTGAAAAGGTGTCGCCATGTTTTCCAAGCAAAACGACTCAACGGGACCGGTGAATACTTCGGAACCGACGGCGTCGAACCGGAGATCTTCGGCCAAGTTCTCATTTGCGGCAGCCGTTATTGTAGTGCTGATCGTCACCGGCGTGGGGGCCGGACTCATACCGCGGTCTCGCCACCAAACCGAGTTGCGCGCCGAGACGCTGGAAATGTCCGTTCCCACGGTCACCGTCGTCTCACCAAAGCCGGGCCAATCCACATCTAGCTTGCCGCTGCCTGCTGAAATCAAACCGTGGGTCGAAGCGCCGATTTATGCACGGGCCAACGGTTACCTCAAGCACCGGTTGGTGGACATCGGCACTCACGTCGACGCGGGGCAACTCCTGGCCGAAATCGACACACCCGAACTCGACCAGGAGCTCGATCGCGCCCGAGCGCTGCTGGCGCAGGCTGAAGCAGCCTTCGAACTTGCCAGGACCACTTCAGCCCGTTGGGCCGGCCTCTCAAAGTCTGGCGCAGTGAGCGACCAGGAAAACGAGGAGAAACAGGCTGACCTCAAACTCAAGGCTGCCACCGCCGAGTCGGCCCGCGCTGAGGTGCGACGTCTGGAGAAACTCAAGTCATTTACCCGTCTGTCGGCTCCTTTCGGCGGGACTATAACGGTTCGCAATATCGATGCGGGCGATCTCATCGTAGCGGCCGGCGGCAAAGAACTCTTTCATCTGGCTCAAATGCATAAACTTCGGGTGTTCGTGCAGGTGCCCCAGGTGATGGCCCGGAGCGTACGCTCCGGCCAGGCAGCGGACATGACCCTTCCTGAGCAGCCTACTCGCGCGTTCACCGCGAAAGTAATCCGTACCGCGGGGATGATAGCGTCGGATTCGCGGACCCTACTGGTGGAACTTGAAGTGGACAACTCGAACGAGGAGATTTTGGCCGGCAGCTATGCTCAGGTGCGATTCACCGAAGCCAAAATAGAGGCCGCTCTGACGCTTCCGGCGAACACGGTCCTGTTCGGCGCCAAAGGTCCTCAGATTGGAGTTGTGCAGGACGATGGTAAGGTTGACGTACGCACAGTGCAGCTTGGCCGCGACTTCGGGCAGATGATCGAGATACTCACCGGCGTGAGCTCGAACGACCGAGTCATCGTAAACCCCTCCGCATCCCTGGCGAGCGGAGCAACGGTGTCCATGAGCGAAACCGTCGATACGAAAAAACGCCCCTGAATGTAGGCTGTTGACTGCTACACGGGTGGCACGCGACAAACGTCCTGCCTACCGTGCCTGAGGCGTGTGCCCTATTGCGCGGTGAAGTCCTTATTACCCCATCTCATATATGCGGCCGCGGATTTCTGTGGCACCCGCTTTGTGTTCGTCACTGCGGCCTCACTGGCCGTATTGGAGGGACAGGCATCTTGCCTGTCATTTCCCCATGGACCGGCAAGATGCCGGCCCCACTGAACAGCCACAACAGAGCCTCCAAGCGAGACCGTATTTATGAAAACGAGTGCTTAGCCCTTGTACATGGCTCGAATCAGATCTCCGAATTTCTCGTTGATGTATTTTCTCTTCACCTTCATGGTGGGAGTGACCTCGCCGTCCTCTTCGTACAGCTTTTTCGGGACGATGGTGAACTTCTTGACGGTCTCCACGTGAGAAAGCCCCTTGTTCACCTCCTGCACTTCTCGATCGATAAGCTCGATGATCTCCGGACACTTCGTGAGGCTCTCGTAGGTGGTGAAGGGTATCTTGTGATCCTGGGCGTATTGGACGACGTTCTCTTCGTCAATGACGATGAGGGCTGCGAGGAATTTCAGCCGGTCGCCCACGACGATGGCGTCATTGACGTACGGGCTGAATTTGAGCTGATTTTCTATGTTCTGGGGCGCGATGTTCTTGCCGCCCGCGGTAATGATAAGGTCCTTCTTCCGGTCCGTGATCTTCAGGTATCCCCGATTATCGAGCTCACCAACGTCGCCTGAATGCAGCCAGCCTTCGGTCAGGGTTTCCGCGGTGGCATCCGGGCTGTTGTAATAGCCCATGAAGACGTTCCCGCCCTTGACCAGGATCTCGCCGTCCTCCGCGATGCGCACCTCCACGCCAGGCAAAGCAGGCCCCACATTGGAGAGTTCGATGTTGTCTCCCTGATGAATGCAGGTCGGGCCGGAGCCCTCGGTCTGGCCGTACACCTCTCGCAAGGGGACGCCGATACCGTGGAAGTAGCGCAGCACATCCGGCGAAATGGGTGCGGCTCCGGAGACCGCCAGTCGCACCCGATCGAATCCGAGGCGCTCCCGAAGCTTGTAGAAGACGAGGAGGTTCACGAGGAATCGCATCAGCCGAAGCCATGCAGGAACGCTCTTGCGCTCGAAACGGACCTGCCCGTACTTCTTGCTGACGGTCTCGGAGAGTCCGTAGACCACCCGCTTGAACCATGTGGCATTGGCAATCCGAATCCGTATGCCGGAATGGTATTTCTCCCAGATCCTGGGAACCGCAAAGATCACCGTTGGCGACACCTCGCGGAAGTTGTCCATGACCGTGTCCGGGCTCTCCGTGAAGTTGACCGTGTATCCGAACCGAATCGGCAGGAAAACGCTGAACATGCGCTCCGCGATGTGGCTGAGCGGCAGGAAGGAGAGCAGTTCGTCGGCCGGTTCGAGAGGAATGGCCGTTCCGATGGACCACGTGGTCCAAGTTATGTTGCGGTGCGAGAGCATGGCTCCCTTTGGCGGCCCCGTGGTTCCCGAGGTGTAGATGATCAGGGCCATGTCGTCGGGATCTGTATGGGCAACCATGTCGCCAAAAAGACTCGGTTCTTTCGCTTCCAGATCCCGGCCCATCTCCAGGAGTTCTTCGAAGGTCATGACCATAGGATCGGAAAAGCTCCGGAGTCCCTTGGGGTCTATGATTACGATTCGGGTCAGCTCCGGTGTCTGGTCCCTCAACGTTAAAGCCTTGTCGAGCTGCTCCTCGTCTTCGGCTATGAACACCTTTGCGCCGGAATGGCCGACGACGTACTCACATTGCTGGGCCGCGCTGGTGGTGTAGATCCCGACGGTAACCGCGCCGATCGCCATGGTGGCCAGGTCAGAATACAGCCACTCAGGCCGGTTTTCACCGATGACGGCCACCCGGTCCCCTCGCCCGACCCCCAGGGAAACGAGGCCGAGGCAGGTGAGACGGACATTGTCGAGATACTCCTGCCAGGTGATGTCTCGCCAGATTCCCAGGTACTTGTATCGCATGGCCACCTTGTCCGGGTGCCGCGATACTCGTTCCCGGAACATCTTCGGCATCGTGGAGTATTCTTCCGTGATCACGTGGTCCTGCAACGCATAATCCTTTCCAACAAAGGAGGTTCTCCGGTACACGAAAATGTCACTTCGTCTGCGAAAGACAGCCGCAAGAAGCGAGCCGACTCATCGCCAGCGCTTCTTCCTCTTGTAGCGCTGATACCCCTTCACCGAGGTCTCCGTGTTCATGCCGAGGTAGAACTCCTGAACGTCCTCATCCTCCATGAGCTTTTCCGGGGGACCTTCCAGCACGATCCGCCCCGTTTCCATGATGAACGCGTGGTGAGCCACGCTGAGCGCCTTGCGGGCGTTCTGTTCCACGAGGAGGATCGTGGTCCCGTCCTCGTTGATGGACCGGATGATGCGGAAAATCTCGCTAACGAGCAGGGGCGACAGACCCAGAGATGGCTCGTCGAGTATCATGAGGCTCGGCCTCGACATGAGCGCTCTGGCAATGGCCAGCATCTGCTGTTCCCCTCCGGAGAGAGTGCCGGCCTGCTGTTTGACGCGTTCCTTCAGGACGGGGAAGTAGGAGAAGACGCGGTCGAGGTCTTGATCGATGCCCCTGTCTCTCCTCGTGTATGCCCCCATCATGAGGTTCTCTTTGAGCGTCAGCTCCGGGAAGACTTCCCGACCTTCGGGAACGTACGCGATTCCAAGACGCACGATGTGTTCCGTCTGCATCCCGTCGATACGCTCGCCCTTGAACCAGATGGAGCCCTTTTCCGGCTGATCGTCCAGGTACCCCATGATGGTCTTGAGCGTGGTGCTCTTGCCCGCGCCGTTGGCTCCGAGAATGGCCCGGATCTGCCCTTCTTCCACGGTCAGGGAGAGTCCGCGCACCACCATGACTTTGCCGTAATAGATTTCTACGTTCTTGGTTTCAAGCATGACGATCGGCCGTGCAACCTCGCTGCAACATTGCGGAGCTGGTATGGGAAGCTTGTTTCATCTCTGTTTCTCAGTCCCGTCCAAGGTATGCTTCGAGCACTCCCGGATGGTTTCGGACCTCTTCAGGCATCCCCTGAATGAGTTTCACGCCGAAATTCAAAGCCAAGATTTCGTCCGAAACCGTCATCACCAGGTTCATGTCGTGCTCGACCATTACGATGGACACGTCAAAGTCGTCCCGGATGTCCCTGATCCAGAACATCATATCGCGCTTCTCTTCCTGATTCATCCCGGCAGACGGTTCGTCCAGGAGCAACAGGGTCGGCTCCATGGCGAGCGCTCTCCCGAGTTCCACAAGCTTTCGGGTGCCGTACGGGAGGGCCGCGACGGGCACATTCCTGGCGGATTCTATTTCCAGGAATTCTATGATTCGTTCGACACGCTCCCTATGGGCAGATTCCTCCTTGGCAGCGGGGGAATGCTTTCCCAGGAGCAAGGCTCCCGTGAGTATGCCGGTCCTCATGTGCATGTGGCGGCCGAGGAGCAGATTGTCCATGGTCGAGAGATGAGCGAACAGCTCGATATTCTGGAACGTGCGGGCGACTCCCATTCGGGCGGTCTGATGGGGCCGCTTCCCGATGAGATCCTGCCCGTTGAACAGGATTCGGCCTTTGTGTGGGCGATAGATCCCGGTGACACAGTTGAAAATAGTCGTCTTTCCTGCGCCGTTGGGGCCGATGATGGAGAAGATCTTCCCTTTCTCCACAACCATAGAGACCCCACTGAGCGCAGCGATTCCACCGAACGATATCCACAAGTCCTCTATGGAGAGAAGAGCCATAAAACCTCTACGCGTGGGTGCAAATTCAACCTATGCCCTGATATTCAGGGGGTGGGCTGTCAGCCCGCAGGGAGGAGACTCTGTTTGCAGAGACGACTCCTCCCCGCTGGGACATCGTTACAACAAGCCCTATTTCCCTTCCGGGTAGGTCAGCCAGTCCGAGATCTTGAGTGCCTGGCCTTGAGGTCCGCACTTGGAAAGGAAGACTGACTTCATGCCCTGATGATCTTGGGGAGTGAAGGTGCAGTCATGTCCGATCCAGTCGTTCCAGTGCTGAATCGTTTCCATGGCCTTGACGAACGTATCGGGGTTCAGGTCTTTCCCTGCCCGGCGCAGGCCCTCCACCATGGGTTCCACGAACATGAAACCGGCGATGAAGAAGACCCCGGTATTCTGCTCGTTGGCTGCGAACTTCTTCTGGGCCTCCAGATATTTCTTCACCTTGGGATTGTCCATGTCGAGGAAGTTTGCGTAGATGACCCCTTCCCACAGCCCCTTGGTGAGCTTGTACATCAGGGGAGCGTCGGAGAGAGTCGAGCTTGCTATCCACTGCGGCTGAAAACCCGCAGCCTTGGCCTGACCCAGAATGGTGGCCGCATGCTTCGGCAAGACCCACAGGATCACCGCGTCCGCACCGCTCTCCTTGAGCTTCAACGCATGGGACTTCAGATCGGTATCGGTCACTTCCACGGGTACTTCAGCCGCCAGCTTGATGCCTTTCTTGTCCAGATACTTCTTCGCGCCTTCAAGCCCTTCCTTCCCGTAATCGTCGTTCTGGTAGAAGAAGCCGATCTTCTTCAGATTGAGCTTTTCCGTAGCGTATTGGGTAAGGACATAGGCTTCGTCCGTGTAGCGGGGATACAGGGCAAACAGGTACTTCTGGAACGGCTCGGTCCAGTGCCGCGACCCTGTGGCGGGACCGACCCAGGGGACCTTGTTCTCCATCAGGTAGTCACGTACGGCCATGCCGGGCGACGTGCCTACGCCGCACGCAACACCGAATACACCGATGTCCTCCACGAATTCCTTGGCGATGGCCTTGGTCTTCGCCGGCTGGTACGCGTCGTCCCGGAGGACGTACTTGATTTTGCGGCCGTTGATACCGCCTTCTTCGTTGATCATGTCAAAATAGACCCCGCTGCCTCGGGCCACCGCGCCCCAGAGCGCGGCCGGACCGGTCTGGGGACCCCATTGACCGATGATGATCTCCGTATCCGTCACCCCCCGGACCTTTTCCGCAGCGGAGACCGCGCAGAAAGCTCCAGCCAGAAGCACGAGACAGACCATCGACACCGAAATCACGAGACTTTTCTTCATATTCTCTCCTCCTTCATGTGACCGGTAATCTTTGAAGGCTGAAAACAGAGATTCCGGCGCCGCGTCAGACCTTCCGTTCAAAGTGTCTCACAAAAAGCCCGGAAGGCTTCACACACAGGATCAACACAATGACGCCGAATGCCACGACTGATTTGAACTCCAGCGATACGTATCCGCCGAAGAAATTTTCGATGAGGCCGAGAAGATACCCTCCCAATGCCGCTCCGGGGAGGCTGGTCATGCCGCCGAGCACGGCGCCGGCAAAACCCTTGAGCATGGGGTCGAGCATCATGTTTGGATCGAGGGTGGAGATCGGAGCGATCAGCATCCCCGCGACCGCACCGGTCACCGAACTGAGTCCCCAGGTGAAGGAGAGGACTCGACGCGTCGGGATGCCCATGGCCTTGGCCGCGAAATGGTTTTGCTGGACAGCCTTCATGGCCACTCCCAGCTTCGTGAACCGAAAGAACAGGAAGAGCAACAGCATGAGCACGAGGCTCGTCACGAAGGTCCACAAGTTGATTTCCGTGATCATGACGCCGCCCGGACTGATCCCCGAGTACTCCGAAAAAGGGACCGGGAACGGATTCTGGTTGGCTCCCCACTTCCAGCCCGCGAGCCCGTAGAGAATCATTTCCGCGCCCAAGGTGATGACGATCAACCCGAGGATGGACGGGTCTTTGGCCGGCCGCAGGAAGGCAACTTCGAGGATCATCCCGAGCACCAGAGCAAAGAGCAGCGTAATCCCCGCGGTTGGCCAGAAGCCCAGGTTGTAGGTGTTCATGAGGCTATAGGCCACGAAGGTGGAAATCATGGCCATCTCGCCCTGAGCAAAGTTCGGGACTTCGGAGGTCTTGTAGATGATAACCATCGCGAGGGCCACAAGCGCATAGCAGGCCCCGATGGACAGCCCCCCTATGACCAGATCGAAGAAGAAATTCATCTTTGCTTGCCTCTCCTGCTCGCCGCTGGCCCAGCATGCGGCCTCGGCATTGACCTCCGCCTTGTTCGTTGTCGAGTCCCTGAGTTCCCCATGCCCGTTTTAAAACGGCCACATCCTCCAGTAGCGCTTGCAGCGCAGGTAGATGCCGTGCACGCCGAGCGGCTCGAATACTACGATCCCGATCATAATGGCCCCGAAGACGATGCTCTGGATATTCGGCAATCCCTCGGTGGTGAAATACCGCTTCGAGATTTCGATGAGAAAAGGCCCGATCAAGGGAGCCTCTTGAATGATCTGAAGCTTGAGTTGCAAGTACGTGAGGAGCGCTGCTCCCAGGATGGAGCCCATGACCGAGCCGAGACCGCCTACGATAATCATGGCAAGAAAGGTGATGGAAAGGATCAGGTTGAAGCTCCCCGCTGATACGTGCTCCAGAGCGAAAGCCATCAACGCGCCGGCCACGCCGGTGTAGAACGCGCTCACCGCGAAGGCGAGGGTCTTGTACCAGCTGATGTTGATTCCCATGGCCTCGGCCGCGATTTCACTGTCTCTGATCGCCACGAAGGCGCGGCCGACGCGCGTCTTCATGAGATTGACCGCGGCCAGAGTAAGGACCACTGCCACGATCATGATCACGCCATACTGTCTCGGACCGGTATCGGCAATAAACCCGAGGAAGGACATCTTGGGGGCGTGAATGCCCATGTGGCCACCGGTGAAATCCGAGTGGCCGATCATTTGCGTGACGGCCATGCCGAATCCCAGCGTTGCAATGGCCAGATAAGGCCCTTCCAGTCTCAGCGAAGGCAGCCCCAGAAGGAAACCGAAGAAGGCCGCGATCAACCCCGCCGCGGGCAAAGCCAGAACAAAGGGGAGCCCGGCCTTAACCATGAGCAGAATGCAACTGTAGGCTCCAATGGCGAAGAATCCCGCGTGACCGAGCGAGATCTGGCCGGTGTACCCGACCAGGATGTTCAGTCCGATGGCAACGATTGCATGGATGGCTATAAGGTTGAGCACGTACAGGGCGTAGTCCCCGACGAGAAAGGGGATGGACGCGAGCGCGGCGAGGAAGAGAACCGTCAGCGCCAGTGCCGTGTTCGTCTTGAAGAGCTCCACGTCCTCATAGTAGTGCCGTTTCATGTCCATGGCATGAACCCCGAGTGCTGCAATGCCTGACCCTCCGCACTGACTTGTCGTTTAGGGAACCGTACTAACAGCCGCATGAAATCCAATAGGGATCGCGACAAAGGCAATGGAATACCAAAGAGAGGCCTCCAATGTCAAGAAATTCTCTTGGCATGAGGGAGCGGTCGTTCACGTCAGTGAACTGGGTTGTGAGAGCGACTTCCGTCTGCCGAAAGCGTTATGGGCGGCACACGGGAACTGTCAGGAACTATCGCAGGCAACCCTGCCGTACCGCGGCCGAACTTTCTTTCCATCCTCAACCCAATTTGACTCACTTGCCAATCCTCGACAAGCGATTGTGGTATGCCTTTGCTTTCCGCGACGGCCGCTGGGAAAGGTCGCCCGCGGACGGGAAGTCCTTGACAACCAGGGGTGTCAAAGATAAAAATGTGAGTGGAACGGCTGTGAGTTGGGTTAAATCTATTTGAACCTTCTACTGTGTAGTTCGGCTTCATCACATGATTACCTTCTCGGGGTACCAGGCTCTCCGCAGGATCTATGAAAGCCCGAGTTCGATCATCTTTCGAGCTCGCAGGGACGAAGACGGCCTTCCCGTCATCCTGAAACTGCTCAAAGAAGCCTATCCGAGCCCTGGCGAAATCATCAGGTACAAGCAGGAATATCAGATCACGTGTTCCCTGGCGGACGTGCCGGGGGTCATCGGGGTGTACGATCTGGAAAAGCACCGGAACACGCTATTCATGGTTCTGGAAGACTTCGGCGCGGAATCTCTCAAGATCCTTGCGGATCTGAATGCATTTGGACTGAGGCAGACCCTGGAGGTCGCCATAGAAATTGCCGGGATTCTGGGAGACGTTCACGCCGCCAACGTCATACACAAGGACCTGAACCCCTCTAACGTCGTTTTCAATCCGTCCACCGGGCAGATCAAACTGATCGATTTTGGGATTTCCGTGGTTTTGACCAGCGAAGATCCGACGGTAAAGAGCCCGGACGCTTTGGAAGCCACCCTGGCTTATATTGCTCCGGAGCAAACCGGCAGGATGAACAGGTCGGTGGACTATCGGAGCGATTACTATTCCTTCGGCGTGACGCTGTACGAACTACTGACCGGAAAGCTCCCCTTCGAGGCGACCGACGCGATGGAGCTGGTCCATTGCCACATCGCCAAGCAGCCGATCGCACCCGACAAGATCAGTCCGAATGTGCCGAAGGCAGTCTCGAACGTGATCATGAAGCTCCTGTCCAAGAACGCCGAAGACCGATATCAGAGTGCGTCGGGAATAAGGGCCGATCTGGAAACGTGCCTGAAAAGCCTTGAATCGACCGGGCGAATCGAACCATTCGACGTGGGACGGCGTGATATTCCCGAGAGATTTGAGATTCCGCAGAAGCTGTACGGCCGGTCGGCTGAAACCGAAACCCTGATGCAGGCGTTTGAGAGAGCGCGCGCGGGCCGCAAGGAACTGATCCTCGTGTCGGGAGTTCCCGGCATCGGCAAGACTTCCCTCGTCAGGGAAATATACAAGCCCGTAACCAGTCATAACGGCTATTTCATCTCCGGAAAATTCGATCAGTATCAGCGAAACGTTCCGTACTTGGCTGTGGTCGAAGCTTTCCGTGACCTGGTGCGCCAACTCCTGACGGAACGTCGGAGCGAGCTGGCTGCCTGGAAAGGCAGCCTCTTGGATGGACTGGGGCCTAACGGTCGAGTAATCACGGATGTGATTCCTGAAATAGAGTTGATCATAGGACCTCAGCCGCCGGTCCCGGACCTCGGGCCGGTCGAGGCGCGCAATCGATTCAATGTTGTCTTCCAGGATTTTCTCCGCGTGTTTTGCCGGGCCGAACGTCCTCTTGTGGTGTTCTTGGACGATCTGCAATGGGCGGACACGCCCTCGCTGACCTTGTTGGAACTCATGATGACGGACTGGCGGACCCGATCCCTCTTTGTCATCGCGGCGTACCGTGACAACGAAGTCGGCCCCGGGCATCCCCTGATGATGACCCTCCACTCGATGCGCGACCGCCAGGTCATCATGAACCAAATTGTTCTCGTACCCTTGGGGATAGAGCAGATTAGCGAACTGGCCTGCGACACGCTTCGTCGGGATGGAGAATCAGCACGGCCGCTGGCCGAACTCGTTTATCAAAAGACAGCGGGAAATCCGTTCTTCGTCAAGGAATTCCTGAAATCACTCGCTACAGATGGGTTGGTGGAGTTCGATCACAAGGCAGGCCAGTGGACGTGGGACCTCAAGCGTATCCAGGAACAGAACATTACCGATAATGTGGTCCACCTGATGGGACGGAGGATTCTCCAACTTCCCCAGGAGACTCAGGAGGTCTGCAAGCTGGCCGCGTGCTTGGGCAGTCAATTTGCGTTGGATGGCTTAGCCGTCGTCCGTCAGCAAACGGAAAAGGAAGCTTTGTCCGCTCTGTGGGCAGGCGTCCAATCGGGTGTGATCCTGCCCATCGGCGATGCGTACAAGTCGATCCAATTGGATGTTCCCGAGTCGATTCCTGCGTCGAAGATCGAATTCAAATTCTCTCACGATCGTATTCAACAAGCGGCCTATTCCCTTATTCAGGAAGGGGAACGACCCGCAGTTCACCTGCTGGTGGGCCAGTTGTTGCTCAGACATACTCCTCCGGTTCAACGAGAGGACAAGATATTCGACATCGTCAATCAGTTGAACGTCGGTATTCCATTAATTGAGGGCCAGGAGGCTCGCTACGAATTGGCGGAGTTGAATCTCCTGGCAGGATCTAAGGCCAAAGCCTGTGCCGCGCATGAACCCGCGTTCAATTATCTGAGCAAAGGCATTAGCCTGATCGGAGAAGGCGGTTGGGATCGGCGCTATGAGCTGGCGCTGAAGCTCCACGTGCAGGCCGCCGAGGTGGCCTGCCTGATCGGGGATTACGAATCTCTGGACGAGTTAGCCCAGATCGTGCTTCAGCGAGCAACAACCCTTATGGACCGGGTGCATGTGTTTGAAATCGAGATTCAGGCCGAAGCCGCGCAGAACAGACCGAAGGAGGCGGTCAATATCGCCCTGGATGTCTTGCGAATGCTTGGCGTGGACCTGCCGCGGAACCCCAACAAGCTGCAGGTGCTCCTCGGCCTGGCCCGACTGAAGCTCGCGCTATTGGGAAAGCGAATCGAAGACTTGAACGACTTGCCTGAAATGACCGACCCGAGCAAACGCGCAGCCTTGAAGATTTGCTCGCGGGTGAGCAACGCTGCCTATTTTGCAGCACCTGACCTTGCTGCGCTGCTCATCTTCAAGCGGGTCGAGCTGTCCGTTCGTTACGGAAACTCTCCTGACTCGGCGATTGCGTATGCAGCATACGGACTCCTGTTGTGCGGAGCACTGGGGGACATCGAGTCGGGGTACCGATTTGGGCAGGTCGCACTGAGACTGCTGGAACGGTTCGGAACCCCGGAAATCGCTGGGAGAGTGCTCTTTTGTGTATACAGCCTGATCGTCCACTGGAAGGAGCACCTGCGCAATACGCTGGAGCCTCTGCGTCAGGCCTACCAGAAGGCACTCGAGACCGGAGACCTCGAATTTGCCTCCATTTCTGCAGTGCTGCGTTGCCACTATGCGATGTTGGTCGGCTCCGAACTGTCCGGGCTTTCCCGTGAAATTCTGTCGTACAGCGAAGCCATGCGTCAAATCAAACGCGAGCCTGAACGTCACCTGAACGAGATGATGCGACAGGTTGTCCTGAACTTGATGGGCGAGGCTGAGAATCCATGCCGTCTCATCGGCGAGGCATACGACGAAGAAGAAATGGTGAAGACCCATCTCGAAGCGAGCAACAGGACACACCTATGCCATCTCTACATTTATAAAATGATGTTGTGTCTGCTGTTCGACGAGCCCCTTGAAGCCCTTGCCCACGGTCAGACCGCGTGGCAGTACATGGATGCTGCCAGGAGCCTTCCGTCTCTCCCGGGAGTGTACTATTACCTTTCGTTGACAAGGTTGGCATTACTACATTCCGGTGATGACGGATCAAAGAGGCGCACCCTTCGCGAGGTGGCGGCAGCTCAGAAGAAGATGCGGAAATGGGCGCATCATGCCCCGATGAACTGGCTTCCGAGGTTTTTGTTCGTTGAGGCCGAACGCGCCCGAGTGACGGACCAGGAGGCTCGCGCCATTGCCCTCTATGACCGGGCCATCGAAGTGGCCAAAGAGCACGAGTACCTCATCGAAGAGTCGATGGCCAATGAAGCGGCTGCGAAATTTTATCTGGCAAAGGGTAGGATCCGGGTCGCTCGGTCCTACATGGAAGAGGCCCGTTACTGTTACGTGCGCTGGGGAGCCAAGGGCAAAGTGCGCCACCTGGATGAAAAGTACCGTGAACTGCTCAGCGCAACGTACGAGAATGAGGAGCTGCCCAGCGAGGATGCCCGCCACGCGACTACGGCAACCACGGGCGAGCGCCACCCCGATCTGGACCTGACCGCAGTCGTGAACGCTTCTCAGGCCATCTCCGGCGAAATAGTCCTGGAAAGATTGATCGACAAGCTCATGACCCTCGTGATCAAGACCGCCGGCGCCCGGAGAGGATGCCTCATTCTGGAATCCGGGGGCCAGTGGCTTCTTGAGGCCGAGGGATCCGTCGAGCAGACCGATATCACGGCCCTGCAAGGGATCCCGGTGGAAGGATGCGGCAAACTGCCGGCATCTATCATCAACTACGTCGCCCGCACCCAGGAGAGTCTCGTTCTCAACGACGCCTCGCGGCAAGGGCAGTATTCTTTCGACCCGTACGTGGTGGAGAGCCGGTGCAAATCGATTCTCTGTGCTCCGTTGATACGTCAGAGCAGGCTGATGGGCATTCTCTACCTCGAAAACAACCTCGCGGAAGGGGCGTTTACCCCCGCTCGCCTGGAAATACTCGGATTGCTCTGTTCTCAGGCGGCAATCTCGTTGGAGAACGCACGCCTGTATGAACGCGAGGAAGACTATTCACGGACCCTGGAATCCAAAGTAGCCGAGCGAACCCAGGCGCTGGAACAGGCGATGCAAGATTTACGCGTCGCCAGGGATGCAGCGGAGACGGCAAGCCGGGCCAAGACCGAATTCCTGACCAATATGAGCCACGAACTTCGAACACCGCTGAACTCCATCATCGGTTTTTCCGAGCTTCTCGAAGACCAGACTTTTGGACAGTTGAACCCGAGACAGAAGGTGTTCATCGGCAATGTCTGGGCGAGCGGGCGCCATCTGCTCGAGTTGATAAACGACCTGCTGGACCTTGCCAAGGTGGAGTCCGGCAAGATGGAACTCCAGCTTTCCACCGTGTGCATCGGCGACCTGCTCAAGGGAAGCCTGGCCATGATGAGAGAGACGGCCCTGAAGCATCAACTGAATACCCAGCTGATGATTGTAGCGGGCGTAGAGGGCTTGAGTCTTGTTGCCGACGGGGTGAAGCTCAAGCAGATCGTATTCAACCTGTTGTCCAATGCGGTGAAGTTCACGCCGGATGGCGGCTCGATCGTCGTCGCGGCCCGACAGGAGGCTGATAAGCTCGTGATAAGCGTGTCGGATACAGGGATTGGGATCAAGGCGGAAGATCAGGAGCGGATCTTCCGAGAATTCGAGCAGTTGGACGGTTCGAACGGGCCAAAACAAGAAGGAACGGGCCTGGGGCTTGCGTTGACCCGACGACTGGTCGAACTGCATGGGGGGCAGGTATGGATAGAAAGTGACGGGCCAGGCAAAGGAAGCAGGTTTAGCTTCAGCATACCCCTTATAATTGATAACCAACTGGAATGAAGAGTCATTTTCTTTGCTTGCACGTGCTTCCCAGGTATACTAAAATAGTTCAAAGTAGTGTAACAGCTTCGGCATTCCAGCAACTTCACCCCACTAAACGTCCTGAGAGGCATTGATGTAAAGGGGAGTCGACCAAACGGAGGGTTACGGCACGATGCCGGTCACCCTTCCTCATGGATGCGGCTCGCTCCCGAGACGAGGACGATTCATGGAAACGCCAAAACGTATCCTCGTTGTGGATGACGATCGGAACAATCTCGATCTCCTCGGTTACAGACTGGAGTCATTGGGGTACGAGCCGAAACTCGCTGACAACTGCGCCGAAGCGCTGGCCAAGCTTGAATCGGGGGTGGACCTGGTCCTCCTCGATGCCGTCATGCCGGATATGGACGGATTTCAGCTCGCGAAGGTAATTCGCGACGACCCCCGTTTCAGCGATATTCCCATCATTATGGTGACCATTCTCTCGGGGAAGGGAGACCGACTTCGCGCAGTGGAATCGGGAGCCAACGATTTCATTGCCAAACCCATTGACGTGCTTGAGCTGCAGGTTCGGACCGCAGCACTCCTCAGGATGAAAGAAGCTCAGGATGCCGTCAAGCGCCACCGAGCCGAGTTGGAGACAGAGGTGGAGCGGCGCACCGCAGCACTGAGCGAAAGCGAGGCCCGCTTTCGCACTGTCTTCGAGGCGGCTCAGGACTACATGTTCGTAAAGGACAATGAGCTCAGGTACACGCATGTCAACGCGGCCATGACGAAAGCGGTCAACGCGGAGGAATCATCCATCATCGGGAAGACCGACGAAGACGTGTTCGGCGACGACTATGCACGGCAGGTCACAGACCTGGAGTACCGTGTGCTCAGGGGACAGGCGATTGAAACAGAACACACCTTGACGTGTGGCGGCCTGGAAACGAACGTGAGTTTCATGAGATTCCCCATGCGAGGAGCGGATGGCCGGATAACCGGGATCTGCGGGATCGGCCGAGACATCACCGACCGCAGCCAGAGAGAATCCAAGCCAAGGGCAGAGGCCGAACGCTATCCTTCCCCGGCCATGAGAGATACTTTGGAACAGATCTGTCTCGTGGCCAAGACTGACAGCATCGTGCTCTTTCTCGGGGAAAGCGGCAGCGGCAAAGACTACTTGGCCCGTTGCCTCCATCAGTATTCCCACCGGGCATCAGGCCCTTTTTTCGCCATAAACTGTGCGGCACTGGCGCCCGAGCTGGTCGAGTCTGAGTTGTTCGGCCATGAACCCGGTGCGTTCACGGGATCTCAACGGAGAAAGCGCGGACTCCTGGAACTGGCCGAGGGTGGCACTTTGCTGCTGAACGAAATCGGGGAGCTGCCGATTCGACTCCAGTCCAAGCTGCTCACATTTCTGGATACCCAATCGTTCGTTCGGGTGGGCGGAGAACGGGATATCTCCGTAAATGCCAGAATGGCTGCGGCAACAAATCGGGAACTCAAGAAAGAGGTTGAGCTGGGAACCTTTCGCGAAGACCTCTTCTACCGTTTGAACGTGTTTTCGATTCGCGTTCCTTCGTTGCGTGAACGGGTCGAAGACCTGCCCCTGCTTGTCTATGAGCTCGTGGCAGCGCTCACGAAGAAGATGGGGCTGTCCAACGTGCCGACAGTCGAGATGACCGCAATCGATGCGCTGACGGGCTACACGTGGCCTGGGAATGTCCGAGAGCTGAGTAACTTGCTGGAAAGGGCGTTAATCATCTCCGACAAGAAACGGATTACGGTGCGCGACCTGGGAATGCCGGCAAAGATGGAGTTCAAGAGGACTCATGAAAACGACATCTCATTCGTAGTGAGTCTATCCGAAGCTGGTTCGCTCCACGACCTACTTCTGGAAACCAAGCGCCGGTGCGTGACCGAAGGACTCAAGGTCTCTCGCGGCAGTATCAAAGGCGCAGCTCATCTTCTGGGAATTTCCCGCGACTCTTTTGTGCACCACATGAAATCTCTCGGAATCCGTAAGTGATAAACACCTATTCGATCCTGGCGATCGGTGATATTCCCTGACGCATACCTCATGGCATTTCAGTCGGTTAAGTGCTGATGCCCCGCCGCTAAGTGTTTTCCACCTGTTGGTCCGGTCCGGCAACGGCGCCGCGGAGACATGCCGTTACCCCCTGCCACGATCGTTCATCCTCGCAAATCCGCCCCTCAAGCCATTCCGGTTCGGCGCAGACGCGCTTGGCACAGAAGATGCTTATACCAATGCGCGATCAAAGAAGTAGTCCTGCTGATGGGCGCTCCTGAGAGGTCTCCGGAGCGTAGTCAGGCTGTGCCGTCCGCAGCGGAGGAGACCTTCCAGGAAAAGCCCTTGGTAAGCTCCTCTAGTATTACCTGGTTAAAAGCGCATTAATCTCATAAGGACAGCAGCAGCTTCCGGCACGTGCGACTAACGCTCGATAAAGCTCGTGGCAGCTGCTGAACCTGAGCCATGAGAGGGGGAAGCCATGAGAAACAGAAACCCCGTGTGCCATTATCCGCCGTGTAGCTATGCTGCCGGCGCCGCCTATGTCGCAGACCGCAGCGAGATGCTCGACCTGATAGGTTTCTGCGAACCCTCGGACGCGAAGCGCGGTGCCGGTACGGAGGGACACGATCTGGAACACGACTTTGAGGACGAGCTGCTCCTGGTTGCCACAGGTTAGCGGTTCCAAACCACCGGACTTCACAGGAGGATAAGGAGAATGAAAACGAGAGACATGCATGCGAGAGTGGTTTCCGAAGCCGCCGGATCCGCAGCGATGATCTGCTGGTTGCTGATCGTCGGACCTGTCGGCGCACTGATAATGCTGGTCGTGGCCTACGCCATGGTGCTTGGAAATACCGTGTGGATTGCAGCGTGCGTATTGCTGTTGCTGTCTCCGCTCGCGCTGACTCTTGCGTGGGGAATTCTGGCCTGGCCGGCACTCCTGAAAAGAGACGAAGCTGAAGAACATAAGGTTCTCACTCCGTTTGCTCGGCCTTGGCCGCAGCGCGGGCACTCTTTGGCGGGCCAGAGGTCTCTCAAGTGAGGGGCAGAGCCGCGCCATGCCGGTGTGCATGTAGGCGAGTGATTTTGGGGAGAACCTTTTCTCAGAAAGGTTCTCCCCAGCTTATTTCATCTGAAAAGAATCGATATGAATTTCGCACTTGTCAGAGACGTCGTCACAGTAATAGAATCGCGCTTAAGAAACAGCCCTCAGCATGGTGAACATCAGGAAACAGGGGATGTGCGGTTGCGCGCGTATTTCGGTTTCTGGGCTCTGGGCTCTTCAGCGAGATATGTCGAGAGCGTCATCGTTGCAACTGCTTCATTGAGGCTTCGACTTATCCCCTCCGGCTGCCCCCCGGGTCTTTCAACAGGCGCACCTACCTCCCGGCATCCAGGACTATTTGCGCGACCAGCCGGCGGGGCGGCTCGTGAAGCAGCCACAAGCGTCCCGACGCAACCGAACCAAGGAGGGGAACATGTCGAGCGATCAGATTTCTCGCACCATCATTGGCGAGATCGTTGTCATTCCCACCGAGGCCTTGCCGGGCCAGAGCGTCCTGGTAGAGGTTCTGTCCCCCGAGGGTCGGTCGTACGACAACGCCGAGATTCCGCACGTGTCCATAAACGGTGTGTTGGGGTCGCGACAGTATCTGCAGTTTCCACGCCCCGGGATCCGGACGGTTTACGTCGTCGCGAAACGCGACGACAAGGTTGAAAGAGAGGCAGTTCGCGTCGTAGTCAAGGCGATGCCCGATCTGGAGATGGACGAACAACCAGGCGAGGCCGAGCTGAAGGCAGTGCGCGGCCGTGTCGCCGGCCTGCCGCTGCTCCATGCGGCCACGTCCAACGACGAGGCGTATCGTGTAGCGTTTTCACTGGGCGGATGGTCCCCTTTCAACCACGGCCTCTCGAGGCGCCGCCCTGTTATCAAGAGAGCTGTCGCGCAAGGCTCCGCGGTCGATCCAGAATCGACCGGCATGCAGCCGGAGGTCTCAGCGGCATCTGACGTGGAAGGCAGCGAACAGCCCCGGGGTGCAAACGAATCGTTGGCACTGCATCCAGTCATGGTGTGGACGGGCAAGACAAAGCACATTCCGCTCGACGCCAAGCCGCTTCGAAATTCGGAGGACCAACTGATCGGCCACGCGACGGTGACAGGACCGGTCCCGGCGACCCGGGTGCCAGCCCTCCGCAGCGCCGAGGAATCGACCGATACGCCGCTCTATCACTGGGACTTTGGTGACGGGACCACCATGACGACGTGCAACGCCCGCGTCGAGCACGACTATGAGCAGGCGCTGGACCCGAGCCGCGAACATCAGCAATTCGACGTGAGGCTAAGCCTGCGAAAGCCGGATGGGAGCACCGATGAGGCAGTCCGTACCCTTACGGTCTTCAACGCGTACGCCATGTGCAAGAAACGCGGAATAATCGTGCCCCGAACAGAGCAGCAATTTTACGCACAGGTCAACGGGTTTGGGTTTTCAGCAAAACTGCTTGTCACTAACGTGGAGAACATTCCATTGACGCTGACCCATACGCGCCTCCGCGTTGTTGCAGCGGAGCCCGATCGTACGAGTCCGCTCGGTCCGGTCGAAGTGGTCGATCCCCCCATTGTAATTCCCGCGGCCGGGAAAGCCGAGATTCCAATTTCCATGCCGTTCAGTCGGGTCCCCAAGAAGTCGGCAGGTTTCACGGTCCATTTCTTTGGTAATGCAGAGACCGGCGAAGCCATCCGAGTCGAGGGAACGTTCGACACTCGGGCCAAGGATCGGGCTTCCGATGCAGTGACCATCGGCGACGTCTCCATCGGCCATGTGCCCGGGTTCGAGCACGTCCTTGAAACGGCCGGGGCTGCCGGCGAATCACGGACCTGTAGTGCCGAACGCCCAAGCCCGGCTGACCCCATTGCGGCCAACCTTCGTTGCCGAAACTTCACGTGCGAGGAAGTCAATCGGATCGTCCTCGGAGCCGATGCCGAGCGTCTGCGCTGCTCTGTGAGTGCATTGACTGAACCGGCGGATGCGTGTGCCGCATCTCCGGCCCCGCCTGTCGAAGGGGCCGAGTGTGACCCGGACAACCTTCCCGAGTTGACGCAGGATCAGCTCGATGAAGGATGGGTCTGCCAGGCAGTGCCGGAGGTGCGAACCGTCACTACCCCCGCGCGTTTCCTGAACGCGCTGAAAGGAGACATCATTCTATCTCCGGGAGGTGAAAGCTTTGTGGGAGGACTGCTGCGTCAAGTGGACCCCCCTCAGAAGTACGGTCATTGCGGTATCATGACCCGCAACTACGATCAAGTTACCCACTCCACGGCAAGTGAAGAACGACTGTTCGCTTTTCTCAATGGTCCAGTGCAGGGCTTGCCTGTATTGATAGACGGCTTTGAGCCCAATGCCTTGAAATACATGTGGCCTGGCGTCGTCACGCAGACGATAGACGATTCAATCTTTGGCGGGTCGATGACCGACCCGGACACGGGGACGCCATACGACATCTGCGCCTTCTCCGCGGGGCCTCAAGGCGCGGATTTCAACGGGCAATGGACGATCGTCCCACCGCTCGTCGTCAAACCGGATCCGCTCCTCGAGACACCCGAAATACGAGCCAAGCTGCATGAAGTGGCGGACGAGGCTTGCTCCCTCGCTGGCCAGAGCCACTACCGGTTGTACTGTTACACCGATCCGACCATAGCCCAGAATCCACAGCACGTGGCTCCGCCCGAGGCTGGCTGGGCTGCCGGAACATTTCCCAGTGCCTGCTCCTGCTTCCTCTGGATGACCCTGAAGCGTCAAGGACTTCAGCTTGAAGGCCCCGATCTCGAAGGGGGCGATGTGGCCGGCGGAGCTGAAGTGGGACCGACAACTCCCGACGGGCTCTATCATTACACTGCTGCGGAGAGGCTGGCAGGCGCATTATGGCTCAAGGAACAAGTAACACGCAGGGTAGAGCGCCACCTTGAGGAAAAGCTCGGGATTCCCGCTCAGCTCTTGAATTCGTTCGCCAAGATATCGGAACACGTCAGCAATCAGATGCTCAATACTCTCGCGAGCGATTGGGCGGACGATGCGGCCAAATACTCGCAGGCTTGGCACGGTCCCGAAAACGCCAAGGACATCGACACCGTAAGTCCCGAAAACGCCCTGTTTTGGGATTCCCCGGCAACTGCCGGCCTGTATGGCTGGGCGGTTCCTCTTTCATATCGCCAGAGCCGGCAAGAAGAAGTCACCGTTCACCGCTGGAAGAAAGTTCAGGCCAAGGGCAACCTGTCGGGGTACGTGCGGTTTCAAGGGAACCCGGTCGCAAAGGTCCTCGTCCAGGTCTATGATGGAAAGAGCGATTTCACCGATGTTAATGGGCACTACCGGATTGCCGGAATACCGTTCGGCCCGTACGTAGTAAAAGCGTTCAAGGAAGCGCTGAACGGCATTTCCGCCGGCGCGAGCTGTGCATTTGCCCTCGACCAGCAAGACATGACACTTGACATCACACTTGCGTCGCCGGAGGCAGACTTTCGCAGGGTACAAATGTTCGCTCACATCACGACCACGGACGATGAATGGTGGCGTCCCGACGAGCATGCTTCAAAAGATTACTTCGAGGAAGTGCAGGTAGGCCAGTTGAATCCCCAGAAAGCCGTCTACTTTGAGCAGCGGATGGGAGGCGAAATCAGAATCGAATTACGGCTCCAAATCGACTGGCAGGCGGGTGGAGCCATACAGGTCACGCCAATTGCCAAAATGTTCCAGGGTCCGACCGATAGCACCAATGACTTGGACGACGAAGAGAATGCTCTGCCGTTTATCGTGCCCACGGACGAACAAGCGTCAGGGCAGATCCATCTCTACAACAACGAATTCTGGAACGGGGACACATCGGTGATCACCTTTACGGCAGTCAATCTCGTCCAGCCCTGAAGGTGCCGCACAGGAGGAGTTCGGGGGGATGCTTTGCCGCGTCCCCCCGAGGCCCGAGCCCGGCCCGAGCACCGGCCGAATGGGCATAATTCCGAGAACCCTCTCCCTTGTGTACGAACGCGCGCGATCATGGGGAGTATGGCCACGCACCTCTCCCGGCCCGTGGCGGTCAACTCGCCCCGTCTCCACCGCGGGCGCCATCACGAATTTGTGGTGACGTCGCCGTACATCTTCCAGGTTTCGGCGAATGCCGCATCAAAAGAGCGACTCTCCGCATACTGTCGAGCCGCCTGACCCATTCTCTTCAACGCCGCAGGTGCTGCCACCAAGTCTTTCAAAGCTGTCAAGAAGCCGGCTTCATCGTTTCCTTGCACGACCAACCCTGTCTCTCCGGCAACCATGTTCTCCTGCGGCCCGCCTTGGTCGGTGACGACCACCGGCAAACCGGAAGCCTGCGCCTCGAGGACTACATTGCCGAACGTGTCCGTGGTGCTCGGAAAAACGAAGAGATCGCAGGAGGCATAGATGGGGGCCAAAGAATCTGCTTCCAGATAGCCAGTGAAGAGGCACGGCGTCCCTTCGAGGGCTTCTTGCATTACTTGCCGGTACGGTCCGTCTCCGACGATCACGAGAGACACGTCCTTGACCGTTTCAACGAGGCGCCTGAAGACGTTCACCAGCAGAGGCAGATTCTTTTCCTTCGAAACCCTCCCGACGTACACCAGTTTGGTTCGATAGTCCCGTCCAAAGGAGGCGTCCACTATTCCATTTCTCCTGGCAGGATGAAACCGCTGGGTGTCCACGCCGCGCGGGAAAATGCGGATCCGGCCCGGACTAAGTCCGCGGCGGTTCAGTTCGTGCGCAAAGGCTTTCGACGGCACGAAAACACAGTCCATCTGATCATAAAACCAGAGCACATATTTCCACACCAGCTCTTCCATATCGGCATCCTCGGTGAGGAGGCGAGCATACTCGGGCAAGGCCGTATGGTACGTCCCGATGACGGGGAGCTTCAGTATGCGGGCCGCCGCCAGGGCAGCCAGCCCGAGAGGTCCCGGCGTGGCCGCATGGATGTGCGTAAAGTCGTGTCGATAGCAGTAATCCACCACCTCCAGAAAGGGCGGATAGAATAGCTTCTGTTCAGGGTAAACCGGGACATCATAGACGCCGATGGGCTCAAAATGATGCATGCCGTTGCCATTGACACTCCCATTCACCTGGCAGCTCAGTACCGTGTAACTGACTCCCATTCTCTTCGAGGCGGCAATCTGCTTCTTCAGGGATTCCGCGACCCCGTTCACTTCGTGGAGCGTATCGGTGAAGTGGGCAACGCGGATACCGTCGTGGGGGTTTCTCGATGTTGATTGGTCGACCTGAAAGCTTCGGGCCACGGAGCGGCTAAATCTCCTCTCTTCCGAGAAGGTGGAGAATGCCACAAAATAAGGGGCCAGGACGAAATACAGAGCCCCAGCAGAGCCCAGGGAGTCGAAGATGTTGAAAAGGTTCGCGCCCGCGAGGCTATCCACGACATGATGCGCGAATCGCCCCATCACCGAGTTCGACAGATCATTCACAAAGTGAAACCACCTCTGGTCGAGGTCATGCTTATCGCCCCCGTTGCGGGCGAGATCCGACAACTGGGGGTCCAGGCCGATCATCTTGTGGGTTTCATCCCGGAGCAGACTCAGTATGTTGCTGTCCTGCCCCTGGTTGCTTCGAAACCCGTTCCTACCGACCCAGAGAAGGTCAAACAAACTCCAGTTTCGCGTGTCGCGCGTGCGATTGGTTTGAAGGAACCCGTCAAGGAGCTTGAACGCTATCTCGGTGTGTGCGAACCGGTTCAGATTGAGCTTGTTCTCATAGAATCGATACGCGACGCTGTAGATGGTTCTGGCGAGTGTTTGCGGTGTGGAAGGCTCTCCCACGACACGGCATCGTCTCTCGACAACCCCTCGAAAGAAGCCGACCCGATCGTGCTCCCCCTCCACTTCCGTGTAGCGCCGGGCAATGGTGAGGCCTCCGTGATCGTCCGACCCACCCGAGAGGTTTTTTTCCCACGGAGACTTGAAAGCAGGAACAATGCCGTGTTTCTCGCTCAACCGATCGATCGTGGCTGGAGTGAGGTGTCTGAGGATGTTCTGAAGCAGCTGATTCTGCAACTCGCTGCGCGCTCCATTCAATTCGAAACACTCGAAAAGGAGGAGCGCCGTCTCGAAGCGATCGATCGTGAGCTTGCGATTCACGGAATAGAGAGGATGCGCCAAAACGTGGACGATACGCCGCTCGTTCAGATACTTGCACAGGTCAAACACATTCTCGCGGACTTTCTGAATATCTCGATGAATCGCCTCGTCGATGTCGTACACCAGCACATGGAGCTTGCACTGATCGTGGGGAAAATATGTCGTCACTTCTTCGCTGATAAACACGTCCGGCAGATGAGCAATTTCGAGACATCCGTCAATCGTGTTGTGGTCAGTTAAGGTGACCAGCCCCATGCCCTTCTGCCTCGCCGCTCTAAAGACTTCCATTGGCTCCGTGAAGCTTTCAGGGCAGCTCAACTGCTTGAGAATCCATTCACTGGGCCGTTTCGAGTGTTTGGAATGCACGTGCAGATCGACTTTCATTCTCCAGTCCTCCTGGGGAAGCGAACAATGATTGTTTTGGCTATCCTCGAACGACGGAGCGGAAACGGTCCGCTATCCGTAGCAAAACAGTGGAGCACGGCGATCGGGGCGCCGCATCTTCATTCTCTTATCCCGACAGCGTTGATTCGTTCACGCTATGGCAAATTGTGGTGCGAAATCCGATTTTCCACTGTGGATCTACTCCACGAGGACCGATTCGCCTGCATAGACCCTGTCACCTTCTCTTACTTTGACGTTCATGGTGCTCCCGTGAGGAAGGACGAGGTCAACCTGTGAGCCTATCCGGATCATTCCGAACACTTGCCCCGTGGAGACCCGCTCCCCTTCATCCACGTAGCTGTCGATACCGTTTACGCTATGCGCGGCAATCTGGACCACGTAGTATGAACATTCTTCGTCCTTGAACGTCCCGGTTATCCGCGTGACGGTGCGTTCGTTTTCGACTATGTGCTCGCTTCCCTGATAGTAAGGAGGCATTCCCAACACGCTTCTCAGGTGCATCCGGCTCATGTAACGATTTCCGCTCTTGGAAGGATGGTGACGGATAAAGTCAACTGTTCCCGAGAGGGGGACCCGGTTGTAGTGCACGTTAAAGGGACTCATGAACACCCCGATGACGAGCCTTCGATCTGAGAGATCTTCTTTAAGGATGTCCGGGATCGTCAGGGGAACGTCCTGTTTGACGGAAAAGACCGTCTCGTGCGGTTCCGCGCTCTTGACGTACACTACGGTTCCGTCAGCCGGGCTCACGAGAGCGTTATGAGCCGGTATCACGCGATGAGGGTTGCGGAAGAACCAAACGTATCGCCACAACAAAAACAGTCCGGCACCGACGCAGAGCATCGAGATGGCGATAACCCTCATGCGAGTTGCTCCCAGGCCTTGGGGTCCAGAACCCGGATGAGAGCCACGCCGGAAGCGAAAGGAAAATCTACGATCTGGAACGCCTCTTTTGCTCCAGCGATCACTTTGAGCCAACTCTTGACCCCCGCATGATGAAGCAGCTCGCGGAAATAGATGTTGGTGTCATGGAGAAAGACATAGGAATTTTTCCGCGAGACTCGCACAACGTTGACGAAGTCCTTTTTGACATCCTCATAGGTGTGGCTGCCGTCGATGAACGCGAGGTCGATTTTCGGCAGTTTCTTTTTCTTATAGTCTGCAAAGAGGGCTTCGCTCGTCATCTGATAATGAGTTACAATGCCTTCCACGCCGAACTTTCTCCAATGTGCTTTCACTTTTTCCGGGTCGTCCCACGTTCCTCGGCCGCCGATGGTCTTCAGAGGACCGTCTCTCAGCAGGGAGTACGAGGGATCGATGAAGGTCAATTGTCCTGACCCGTTGTCTCTCACGGCCAAAGCAAAACAGATGACACTGAACCCGTATCCGGATCCGATGATCAGGATATGTTTTGGCCTCAGTGCCCGAGCCATCGCGTAATAGATGAACCCGAAGCCCAAGTTGAGATTGTGAGGATCTTCGTGGTGACCGAACGGCTTGGCATCCCGGAAGATGCTTTGAATCATGTTTTCACTCAGGCTGAAATCTGGCTCGTACGGTTGCGCGGTGATCGCCTTCATTGCAATAATCCCTCCCACGGATAATCGGATGATCGGGCTGCACGGGGTGAGCATGCCTTTCCTGGGCCACCGTCGGCAGGAACCTGATTTCCTGACGAGGGTGCTCCAACGAAAACAGCCTCCCTTGGAAGACTTTATAAGCTCCGGTTAATTACGATGATATTAGGAATCGGATAATTCCACGTTACGCTGCAAGGTTCCTCTCCGAAATGAGTTCTCAGAGGGCGCGAGCTGCGGCAGCCTGTTCTAACGGGAAACTAACTTGACACTGCAGGTACCCTCATACAAACTTGTTAATGTAGCCGCTTGCTGCTCGTCGGACCGCATTCAGCGTCCACGATGCAACGCGGTGCGCTCCGCGCTGGGTATCGGTAGAGATGTTCGCTAACCGAGGGGGAGAGAATCATGGGATTACCGTTGTGGCTCGTGACGGGGTGCGCTGCTCTGGTCGGCTTGGCGGTGGGGTATTGGCTGGCTGGTACCGATCGCGAGAAGCTGAGGAAGGCCGCAGCGGCTAAAGTCAAGGAAGCGGAAGACCGCGCGCGGGCTTTGGACGAGAAGGAGCAGGCCTTGTCACAAAAGGTGCAAGAGGCGGAGGAAACAGAGCATACATTGACCGAACGTCTCAGAGATTTGGAGCACCGGCAGCAAGCTGTCGTGGAGAAGCAGGCACGTTCGCCGATGAAGGGGAAAAGGAAGGCTGCAAAAGCTAAGAAAGGTCATCCCGAAAAAACCCCACCAGAGTCCGCGTGAGTAATGAATTGCAGAGAAAGCATATCCGGACTATGATGACTGGCACCAAGTTGATTCACGTGTGCAGGCGGCTGGGCCGCCCATGAGGAAACGCCATGTCGTGGATCGTTGATTTGCTAAAGGCCTTCGGCGGCGTGTGTCGGACTGCGGCTCTGGACGCCACGATGTGGACGGTCCAAGGTTCTCAAATCACCGTTAACCTCAAAGACGTGCCGGAACTGCAGAAGCCTGGCGGAGCGGTCTTTCTCAAAGGCGGAGCTTTAAGGACACCCGTACTCGTGGTGAAAAGACCGGACGACGGGTATCTGTGCGTTGAAAACCGCTGTACGCACATGGGGCGCAAACTGGACCCGGAACCGGACGGAACGACGCTTCGCTGCTGCAGCGTGAGCCATTCCACCTTCGACTATCAGGGGAACGAGTTGACCGGACCGGCGAAAGGGCCGATCCGAGTTTATCCGTCTCAACAAGTGGGCAGTGACCTCGTAATCAGTTTGGAGTAGTCACGGTCGCGGATCGGTGGCCTCGGGGCGCAGGGCACGGATGATTTCTTGCAGCTCAGTGAGGCTTCCGCGCATGAGTTTCGCAACCCTGAATCCGGCCGCGCTCTCCCAGCGGTCTTCCCTCTTTTCTATCCAGCGGCAGACCCCCTCGAACACAACGGGCTCAACCCGAAAAAAGTCGTCCGCGGGTATTATCAACGTCCTTATCTCGTGCATCTTCGCCTTCAGCCCGCGCGTACCCACGCCGTCATCCGAGATGTCGTAGACAAGTCCTGCATTTTCCGGCTCTTCCGCGTCGGAAATAGGGAGCATGAATTCGAGTTGTTTTCTGGAGCGTATGCGCAGCTCAGCCACCATTTCCGGGAGGTTGAGTTGTCCGCTGGCTATTCTGATGAGTTCCCTGAAGCTGATGACTTCCGCGTTCACGAGATTTCTGAATAACGTGCCGAGTCCCCGAGGGGTCAACTTGTACTTCTCCATCAAGTCGAGGTCGGCCATCCCGGACCGCAGATCGTTCAAGAAATCTTCTTTCCGTACTTCCCCCTTGGGCGACATGGTTCGCTCCTCCCTGTGGCAGTCGATTCCAGCATACCACGGGCAGTATTGCAGGTGCCAACAATAATGTCAGGTTGGACGGCCGGCGGCCTGGGCGGCTCCATCACCTTACCCCATTTGGCCGTTCTGGAAACTGGCGTAGGTCGAGCCGCCGCATGGCAACACCCAGAGTGTGGCCTGCCGAGGCGCTTTTGAGGCTGCCCAGGAGATCATCTCCTGCACTGCGGTATAGCTTCGGCAAAGCCCCATTTTCCGGCCGATGTCAGGAGGGAGTTTGGGACTGTCGCTGAATACCGCAAGGTGGTTGCGCCTGAGCATCTGTAGACCGAAATGACCGATGAACACCTCTTCGACCGGCTCGCCCTGCTTGACCTTCTTCACCAGCGGCAGGACGCGATGCTTGCCGATGACCTTGAGCAGCGTCCTGGTAACTGTGTACGGCAGGGTCTTCTTTGCGAGGGGAATCTCTCCCAATCCGTGTTCGCAGCGTATGCACCCCATCATCACGCCGCCGGGTTTGCTGGCCCAAAGAGAGTTGCCGAGGCATTTGACCGACTGCCGCAGGTCCAGATCCATGGGAAACGAGTTGGTGAGCACTGCGTCAGCCTGTTCGGGAACGTCGAGCCGAACCAATTCCTGCACGAAAGCCTCACCTGCCCGGTGCGCTTGTATCGGGTCGCCGCAGAAGAAGCGCGTGGGGCGGGCTTGCTCGTTCATGGCCGCGTTGACAATGAAGACCTCGCGGCGTAGCAGGCCTGCCACTTCTTCCAGGTCGAGACGCATGGGGGAGTTGTCGGCACGCTGGCCCACATAGTCGAAGTGGTCGGGATCGACCCCTTGCAGGTGGTTCGTGCCTATGGTCTCGGCACCCGCGCACCCCGGGAGGAGCATCTTGAGCCCACCGCCGAATCCAGCCAGAAGGTGCGGCTCCAACGCACCGAGGCAGACGATGAGGTCCGCTTCCAGGAGGAGCTTGTTCAGGAAGGCATGCGTGCCGCGTGAGGTCGTGCCCAGGTCCGCGAGTCCGTTCGCATCGTACGCGTCGTGGCAGCGCCAGCCGAAGCGGTTCATGATGTCCCCGCCCAGCTTCCGTTCGACTTCTTCCGTACGGCTCGCCCGGTGAACTCCGGTGGCGATGAGGATGTCGATGTCCTGTTCCCGGACGCGGGCAGCAGCCAGTTCGGCCAGAACCGGATTGATGAACTCTCTGACAGGCGTGGGCCGCGAGTGGTCGTCCATCACGAGTACGACCTTGCGGCCGGAAAGGTCCCGTGAACCGAGCTTCTCCGCACCGATCGGGCTTGCCAGCGCTTTCGCGACGGCTTCTTCGAGATTTGGGGGAGCGTCGAGGCTTCTCGGCTTAAGTTCCCCGAGAACACGCCAGGTTTCAGGGATGCGGACCGGCAGAACGGCCGTTCCCCATGGCAACTCGACTATGTGGTCCATGGAAACCTCCTACAGGATACGGGGCGCGGAACGGGGGGTGCCGCGGCCGCTTCGTTGTCATTCAGGGCTCAACAGAGTATAAAAGTCCGGTCCAGGGAGACATCGTTCCGAGCGAGGAGGAGCCCATGATAGCACTGAAGTCGAGTGAAATAGAAGAGCAGAAGATGGAATCGATCCCGTACAAGGGAAAACCCCAGAAGGCGGTCAACGTCGGTATTCGGTGGCTTTCCAAGGGAGACGTAGACGCCACAGGCGCGGCAGGGTACGGCCTGCGCCTCTTCACCATCGGGCCGGACGGGGACATCCCCATCCACAGCCACTTCTACGTCCAGACCATGTACATCGTGTCCGGCCGGTTCGAGTGCTACGGTTTCGATCCCGAAACCGACAAGGTGACGCAAACCGCGGTCGTCGGACCCGGCGACGCGGTCTTTGTCCCGAGCAACGAGCCTCACGGCATGCGCAACCTCAGCTCGACCGAAGAGGCGACCTTCCTCTGCTGCATCTGCAACGTGTATGAAAAAGGGTGTGAGAAGAGCGCCTAGTGTGGCATGTTGGTGACAGCTTGGAGCACTGTTGCCCCGAATACGGTGACGCATTTCGGGGACCTTGGTGGGACAGGCAAATTGCCTGTAATTTCCTGATGGACCGGCAAGATGCCTGTACCACCCAAACAGCCAGAA
>JACRDG010000103.1 GCA_016218715.1 Desulfomonile tiedjei
GATCTATGATGGCCGAGGCAACCCCGACCGCATCGCAGAAGTGGGCAAGAAGGGTCTGCAAATCCTCAACATTCAATAAGTCCGCTGCCTCCAATTCTTCAGGTTCCCCCCCTGAGACGGCGTCTCGATCCTTCATGGTCCGGACCAGATTGTCCAATGCCTCATCTTTTTCGATCCGGTCCAAGGAGCCGTATGGCGCGGGTTTGCCGGCAGCCTGGGCCAACTCGTTAGCTTCTTTTTTCAGGTCAAGAATCCGCTGTTCCCGGGCCATGACCAGGCGATTGAATCGTTCGAATTCCAGGATTCTTTCCTGCAATTCAGACTGAGTAGGACCGTCCTTTTGCTGCGCTACCTCCGTGTCGATGGCCGAAGTTTCTTCTTCAAAGGGCCAGCGGTTCTGGTCAGTCATGGTGGACTCCGAAAATTGTTCAACGAATTTAACTAAATATACATCGGTAGAATCGAGTTACCTCATGAATCTTATCACGGCTGTCTCCGATTGTAACGCCATATCTTGTCAGAAACGGTCGTTCAGGATGGAGTTGGTCCTGGAAGCAAAAGAGTGCGAAACTCTCTGTTTTCAGGCTGGGGACCGAGTTTACTGGCGAATGCAGAGACAGGAACGGCTGTTACGGGAACGACGTGGCGGGTTTTCCACCGTCTTTTTCCCTTTCCCCCGCTTTCCCTGTTTTGCCTGGTGTGCTGTCCCAGAAATAGCTTTCAGAAGTTCTCGGCCGAGTGACTGCTCCGGTGATAACGGTTGTCACTCCATTCTGAAAGTCATTTACGAGACTCCATACTCGTGCACAGATCCATCTCTAACGATATATAGCCACCGTGGATAGATAGGGGTTTCCCTGACCCGTCCGACGGCCCTGTCCGAATTACTCTCCCGATGCGCCGGGAGAGTAAAGTTGGGTTCGGTCACCCTCTTTTCCGACCAACCCGTTGACCGCGAAACGACCCTGAGGTATGCTTTGAGCCTTATAGGTTCGGCCGAAGACTTCCATGTATCGGTGTGATCTCCGTGCTCACGGTGCTCATGGGAGGGGGGCCAGACCGGAGCTTTCGAAAATGAAGGAGTGTTGACCGTGCCAACGGATAGTTGGAGCAGTTACGAGGACTTCAAGACCGCGCGGCCTCTGGCAACGACCTATTACGGGCTCGTACGGGGAGCGTTCGAGGCAGGGGTCCGACGAATCTGCAATGGAAAAAGGGTTGGCAAAGCCGTTGACTTGGGTTGCGGCAATGGTGACTTTGCCCGTGGCCTCCGGGCCGTGGCAGAGAACGTCGTTGGCTTCGACCAATCCCATGGTCTCATCAAGGAGGCCCTCAGCCATCCTGATCAGGACGGGGTTGCATTTATTCAAGGAAATGTCCTCGATGAAGCTGCCATGGCAGTGCTGCGTTCCGGTGACTTCGACCTGGTAACGGCAGCGTGGCTCCACAACTACATGCACTCAGAAAAGGATCAGCATCAGTTACTCCGAGAGATTCTGCGTATGCTAGGTGCCGGAGGTTGCATCGTGTTCCTGATTCCGGGTGATGCGTACACGTCGGTCAGGACTCAACGGTTTGCAGCAGAGCTGCACTGGCGCCAGGCATGGCTTAAAGAAACCCCAGAATACACCAGGGGCGTGTTCAGTTTTGAGGGATCGCCGTGGGACGAGATGACGGTTTGGCAGCCCCTGTGGTTGGCCCAGTTGTATCGACGACATTTCTCGGTAGAGTTCCTGGATGTGAAATCACTGTGGCTGGACCAGGGAGGACTTGACGGCACTGTCCTTGAACCGCCGTACGACGTTATGATAGGCCACCGGCGGTGACGGGTGATCAATAGCTGCACGATCACCGAGCGCTCGACATGGAAATGTGGTCTCACGGTAAGTCCTTGTGCAGGATATGTCCCGATATTCACCAGCACAAATGCCATCAGCGGTGAAAGATGGCGTTTGATGACAAGGTTAGCTAGTTGATTCAACAAGTTGAGTTAGCTGCTCCGGGAGGAATTGTCTTCTCAGCATAACCAGTGCGGGAATCTTGCGGGACTTCTCTTCACCGTATGTCGTCAGGCAAAGTCTTGCTCGTGCGCCGGCGCCTCCTTTCACTTTTCATCAGGTCTGTCCCGCTGGAGAAAGACCCATTGACCGATAAATCTATCCGCGATATAGACCGCGGGCCGCCGGGACACTGCAACCCGCGCTATGACGGAAAGGAAACGATCGAATAGATGACGCCAAGAACAACCCCGCCGCTCCGTGCTGCCTGGCTGGTCTGGGGACTGGGAGCCCTGTTATACCTCATGGGATTCTTCCAGCGGGTGGCCCCGGCCGTTATGACGGATGAACTGATGGGAGACTTCGGGATAAATGCCGCGGGCCTGGGCAACCTTTCGGCCTTTTATTTCTATAGTTACGTTGCCATGCAGGTTCCGACCGGAGTACTCGCGGACCGGTGGGGTCCGCGGCGTCTGCTGGCCGCTGGCGCCTTTGTCGCGGGTCTGGGCACCCTGCTGTTTGCCGTGGCTGACGGCATTCTCTGGGCCGGTATGGGCCGGCTGTTGATCGGTGGGAGTGTCGCCGTGGCCTTTGTGGGCCTGCTGAAAGTTGCCAGCAACTGGTTTCCGGTCCGGCAATTCGCCCTGGTATCAGGCCTGGCGCTATTCACCGGAATCGTTGGTGCTGTCTTGGCCGGTCCCCCATTGAGACTGCTGATGAGCTGTTACAGCTGGCGTACTATCATGGCCGGGTCGGCTGTCTTCACCTTCCTTATTTGCGCTGGGATCTGGTTTTTTGTCCGGGACACTCCGAGCGAGAAAGGTTATGCGGATTTTCTGCAGCCCGGAACTCCGGCAGCCGGAAATACGCGACCCTCTATTATCGGAGGTATTGTAGAAGTGTTCCGGTATCCCAACACGAGGCTTTTGTGTGTTATTCCCGCTGGGACCGTCGGCTGTGTACTGACATTTTCCGGCCTCTGGGGAGTGCCGTACCTGGCCACGCACCATCAGCTGACCACCACCGGGGCTTCCGTCTTGTCAACGGCCCTCATGGTGGCCTGGGCGGTTGGCGGGCCGGCCTTCGGCTGGTTTTCAGACCGTCTTGGGAGGCGAAAACCGCTGTATCTTCTGGGATGTGGCCTTTCGCTGGTGGGATGGGGCGGCATACTTTTTTTGAACAACCTGCCGGTGCCTCTGCTCGCGGGTCTGCTGGTACTCACCGGTTTTTGTTCCGGCTGTATGATTATCAGTTTTGCCTTTGCCAAGGAATCGGTTCCCCTGAACCTCGCGGGCACGGTCTCCGGTGTCGTGAACATGGGAGTTATGATGGGACCGATGATCCTGCAGCCGGCCGTGGGCTGGATACTGGATCAGAATTGGCAGGGGCAAGCGGTTGCCGGCGTCCGGGTCTATCCCCTTACGGCCTACCAGGCAGGATTCTCCCTAATGCTGGCATGGTTGGCTCTGGGGTTTGTGCTGCTGTTTTTCACGCGTGAGACCCGTTGCAAACAGGTCATGTGCGAAGATAAGAAGAAATGATGGTGCTGATTGGTATTGCATGTCGAGCGAGAATTATTCCTCCTTCTCCTCGATACGGTTTGTTTTGGATCATTGAGCGGTCATCCCCTGGCTTTCGAACCCTGAAATGCCACTGACGACTGCCAGAAAGCCGCCCAAGAACACCTCTGGAATAGGCTACTGGGACGCAAGGATAGGAGCCTGTTGGGGCGGGGTCAATCACGTCAGATGAGTCTAACAACTATCGTCCCTGCGGCGCGAATCCGCAACCGGTGCACTCTCATTGCGGGCATGTACGTGATCCAAGCTACCCACCAGTTGGTTGAAATATGCGGGCACTCTCGTTTCGAAGGTGATCTGGTTGCCGTTAAAGGGGTGTCTGAAGGAAATCGATTTGGCATGAAGTGCCAGGCGCTTGTGGGCCTTAGTCCCTTTTCCATACTTCCGGTCACCCACAACCGGGTGTCCGATATCGGCAAGATGTACCCGTATCTGGTGCTTCCTGCCCGTTAAGAGATCGACCTCCAGCAGAGCAAGGTCTTTCGTCTCTTTGAGCACTCGGTAAGCAGTATGGGACAGTTTTCCTTTAGTAGTGCCGGATGCAGAGTACACGCGGTGGCCTTTGTTCTCCACCAGGTATGTGGTAATAGTCTCCGACCTTTTTTCGCACTTGCCATGAACGACGGCGAGATACTTCTTCTTCGTTTCGTTCCAATGGCCCTGCAAAAAGACCTTTGCCTCTTCACTTTTCGCGAAGATCAGTATTCCTGAAGTTTCCCTATCCAGTCGGTGAACGATGAAAATGCGATTCTTGGACTTGGAGCATCCCCTGCGGACATAATCTGTTAGGATGAAGTAAGCTGTCCGTTCTTTTTCTCTATCCGTACCCATGGTCAAGAGACCCGGCGGTTTATCCACTACAAGAATATCCCTGTCTTCGTGAACGATCACGAGGCCTTTCGGCAGAACTCTGGTGCTCGGTCTGGGACATCCTCTCATAGCGAACGCTCTGTCTGCTCTCGTCAGCATCCCAACACCCGGAGTTCATCTGCCGGGAATGAGAGGCCCTACCCTGTCAAGCGTAAGGCGACCGTGACCCACAGCGACCCTGTGCGTTGCATCGCATTGCTTTGAGCGCGGCCTGGATCACGTCGTCGAGACGCTGCAGGAAACGCGACCGGTCTCGCTTTTCAAAAGGAGCCGGCCCTCCCGTGATATTCCCCATATCCCGTAGATAGGCCAAGAAATCTCTACTGGCAAGGGCAGCGCCAATGGAGTCTTCAGTGAAAACACGACCTTTGGGGTCCAGCATCCGAGCGCCTTTTTCAAGACACCGCGCAGCAAGGGGAATATCGGCTGATACAGCGACATCGTTTGCATTAACGTGCTCCGCGATCCAATCATCTGCCGCGTCAGATTGTTCGTTAACGATCACGAGCTCAAAGAGTTCTTCTTGAGGAATTCTCAGCATGGAGTTGGCAACCACATAGACTTTCAGGCCATATCGGAGGGCTACTCGGAAGACTTCATTCTTTACCGGACACGCGTCTGCATCAACGTAGATCTTGATCAAGTACTATCCCTTCTGCTTGCGAAAATAGACACCGGGCCCGTCAAAGGTCCCTGCATGGAGCGCCCGCAAGTAGCGGCAGGGACGGTTGAAAAGTGCGGCGCCATGTGCATTGTTAGCTTGCCGGGATGGTGTTTGTCAAGCTCCCTCCCGCCTTGCGGAGGCATCAGGTATTGCTGGACACCTGTGACCGGGACGTTCGCAGTCTCTCAACGGGTTGTCCGCGTCCATCATTCGAGTCTACAATAGAATTCTCGTAGAAAGCCCTGAGAACGACTCTGTGCAATTTTCCACCTCGGGGGATCCTGTTATTCAGAAAATGGGGCGGGCAATGCCGCTGCTCCGGGAACCGTCGTACCATAGGTCCCTCAAGCGCTAAGACCAATGCCGGTCGCTATCATGCCATCCAATAGGGCTCTGATCCGGTCCCGTTTCCAAATCATTGCAGGGCGTTCCCTGTAGGCGAGGGAGGTTAGCCCGAGTTAACGCTATCCGACTCAGGATGCCGCGTACTCCTCGTCAACGTGACGGAGCGGGTCTTGCAGATCCTTCCATGCCTGGTATCGGGCCATTGCAGCCAGTACCCGGATTCCCCTCTCGAGGCTGGGCACCGCCAGAGCCCGACCGTGCTCTTCCAATCTCGTGGAAGCCTCGTGGGCCTGAGCGCCGTAGCACCAGACCACTATCGGTTTTTCGAACTTCTCGGACAAGTCCTGGATCACCGCTTCTGCGCCCAAGTGCCGCTGCTCAGCCTCCTTCAGTCCCAGTGTGACACAGAGAACCGCATCGACATGGCGGTCCGCCAGGGCACCTTTCAGCGCGGCTGCATACGCTTTGTGCATCCCGTTCTTCATCACCGCCGGCCAGATGTCAACAGGATTGACGAGAGGCATCCAATCTGGTGACAGGCTCTGGATATGGCTCAGGGAATGCTCGGACAGGGCGGCCGTTTTCAGACCGTGTCTCTCCATGGCATCCAGAAGGATGATACCTCCGGCTCCCGTGAGCGTTACCACAGCGACGCGGCGTCCTTTCATTGCCGGAAGCCTGACGAATCCCCGAACCAGATCCATCTGATCCTGAGTCTCGTCGACGCGGATTACTCCGGCTTTTCTCAGGGCCGCACCCACAATTCGATCTTCTCCCGCCATGGAGCCGCTGTGAGACGCGGCAGCCCGCGCTCCTTCATGAGATCGGCCTGTCTTGAGAGCTATGACTGGAATTCGCCGAGAGACTTTTTCGGCCACTTCCAGGAAATCACAACCTCTCCGAATCTCCTCAGCGTGGAGAGCGATCACGCGCAACCGCTCATCCTCACCCAGCCATTCCAGCGCGTGGATCGTGTCGACGTCACAGCCGTTCCCGACGTCCACACCTATTCCCATACCTCCGATGAGCTGGTCAGCGCCCACAAAGAATACGCCAGACTGGCAAACGACCCCTACGGGAACTTCGTGTCGATCCAGGGGCATGAATGAGGAATTGAATCGAGAGAACGCATTCGAGACGCCGAGGGTATTGGGTCCAAGAATCCTCACCCCTGCAGGAATTGCCTCGGCAAGCATCTGCTCTTGAAGCTCTTTGCCCCTCGAGTCGGCTTCGGAGAATCCCTGAACGACCACCACTGCAGCCCCTATGCCCACTTCTGCGCATTCCTTGATAATGCCGGGAACAGTCTCTCGGGGGGTAGAAATGACCGCCAGGTCAACAGGGCTGTTCAAGTCCGAGACGGATTGCGTGACGGGTAAACCGGCCACTTCTCTGACATGGGGGTGCACTACCTCAACTCGTCCCGGGTACCCCCAATTCCTGAGGTTGTCTATGGGATTGAGGGACCCTGGACCGCTTTTGCGCGGGATACCGATAAATACGACGGACCGAGGAGAAAGAAAGAGCGATTTCACGCTACGATAGCCCATGAAAGCCTCCGGACCGCAAATGTGCTTGGAATCGCACGGGATGAGTCTGAGATCCTCTCGTTTCGAGGCCCAGTTTCACCATGATACGCCAACTACCCCGAAAACCGGAATTATGCGGCGGTCTTGCCTTTCCGGGGGTCCGGGCGCGACAACCACGCGAGAAGTGGTTGTCCTGGCCCCGCGAGCTTTCCCGTGTGGTACTGGGCAAGGCAAGACAGAGGCATAACCGGCGTATAGTTGTCAAGAAGCCTCAGAGATATTGTTTCTGAGCGTACCGCACCAACAGAAGTCGATCAAGCAAAATGATGCCCGTGATCCCCTGCCCGTGGCTTCTGGCACTTTGGGCCGAGGCAGCCAAAGATGAGGGCGTGGCCGGACAAAATTGCGAGGCAGGCAGAACGCTCGCTGAGAAGGTATCGCGCGTGCTCGAGATGGCGCCAGTGCTTCAGCGCCTGAGGATCGAGGCTTCCTTTTACATCCGGGGGGTTTTCTCCTTTCTCGGACCGTAGAACTCTCCACATAGAACGGAAGCGGCAAGATCATGGAGCTTCAGCATTCCTGTTGGCTCGACACTGCCGGGCTGTGTTCGGCTGAGGTCCACCGAGAACTCGTACTTGACCGGGAGCGTTCGGTGAGGTACGCTCAGGAACAGGATAACACAGGCTTTTTCAGCAATGTGACGAAGGTTGTGCCTGCGTCGGTGCATGTGGGAGACATACGGGGGCCTTTTCGGACTCAAAGCAACCATGCCGCAACCGGGCACCGGGTTCAGAACTCCAGAAATGGCAAGATCACGGAATACTTCCATGTTTGATTCTCCGTCAACGGCGACCTCGCGACGCGCAGCATTGCCGATAATCGGGATACGTCGCGGCTTCTGGGCAGGAGGGAACGAGCCATGTACAAGAGCATACTAGTCCCTTTGGACGGCTCCAAGAATGACGAGGTTGTGCTGGCGCACGTCAAGACGTTAGCAAAACAATGGGGGGCCGGTGTGAAACTGATCCTGTTGCATCGGCTTGCGCCGGCGGACGACCCCTTCGAGAAGAACGTGCAGATGGAAGACGGCTCATCCGGGTGGAGAGCCAAACGAAAAGCCGAGACCTACTTGCCACATCTGGAGCACATGGTGGCGCAGGAGGGGATCAAGGTACTCGCGGAATTTCTTGTGGTGGAAGAACCAGAGGCAGACGCCATCGTGCGGTACGCTGAAGACAACAACTGCGATCTCATCGTTCTCGCCAATCGAGAGCGATCGCCGATCGGCAGGTTCTTCTTCGGGAACATTGAAGAGAAAGTGCGGCGAAGGTCTACCCTGCCGGTGCTGTTCGTCTCCGTGCGTCAATCATAAGGAGGATAGCCGATGAACTCCGAAGGCTTGATCGAACTGCTCAACAGGCTCCTGGAAGCTGAGCTCATGGCAGTGGAATATTACCGTATCCACGCAGATGCCATCGTGGAGCCCGAAATCGCCGAAGGCGTGAGAGCCATCCTTCCCGCGGAACAAGCTCATGCGGCCAGTCTCGCGGCCAGAATCAAGAAGCTCGGTGGAGTGCCGGTCTCTCCCGGTGGAACAGCGTCTGCGCAGGGCAAGGAAATGGGGGAAACCAGCAGGCGTGAAGGGACCATGGCCATGCTCACGCTCGAACTGGCACAGGAACAGCAGGCCATCAAAGACTATGCGGCGTGCGTAGCGGACATAGAGGAGGACATGCTGACACTGGAGATGCTCGAAGAGCAGCTTTTCGATGAAATGCGGCACGCTAAATGGCTGAAACAGAGGATAATCGATCTGACAAGAACGTAATCGTTCACCGGAAGTTGCCTGACGAACCACGGAGAAAAACGAAGAGATCCACCACCAGGACACCATGACCACCGTAGCGGCTGTCATGTCGATTGAAGAAGCCGCCCTCATGAGGCCGAGCGGCGAGAAGTAGCCCCGGATTTATTTCCCACGGAGGAGTAATAGATGGAAGAGGTCAAGATCGTCCAAAAAGAAGGCGTAAAATGGGAACCCCATCCTCAACTCGCCACTGCCAAGGTGGCCTACTTATTGTCCCATCGCGACGAAAAAATGGACCTCACGTGCCTGTTAGTGCATCTACCGGCCGGCACTCAGGTAGAGAAACACACACATGAGTGCGACGACATCATCTACGTCCTCAGGGGAAAAGCCAAGCTTTGGATCGAAGGGACCGGGGACATCCCGGTGGTCGAGGGTACTTTCGTGAGAATTCCCAAAGGGGTGGCTCATCAACCGCACAGTATAGAAGAAGATTTCGTGGCTTATGATGTGTTCTACCCTTTCTTGGCCTGATCCGAGAAAAGCCGGTCCAAGACCGATTGGATGCAGCCGGTGAGATCGAGGTTGCTGCATGACGGAGAGGATGCACAGGATTTCTTGACGACCCGGAGACGTTGGGCATTGGTGCTGACCGAATCGAGACCCGTCATGGGGTATGTGCTTGTGTTGACGGCCACCGCTATTTGGTCGGGCAATTTTATTGTAGCTCGGGTACTTTCCAATTCGGTACCTCCCGTCACACTGGCCTTTTTGCGATGGGCGATTGCAGTCGTCGTGCTCTTACCCTTTGCAATAAGGCCTCTCTGCCGTGACATTCAGGTCATACGGGCTCATCTGGGATATCTTTCCCTCACAGCGTTCCTCGTGGTGACCGTTTTTAACACGCTCATTTACATGGCCGCTCACACGTCGAAAGCCCTAAACCTCTCGCTGATCGCCGTCTCGTCTCCTATCTTTATCGTGTTATTTGCGCGCTTGTTCCTCAAAGATCGTTTCACCTTTCGCATAATTCTCGGCCTTGTTTCGGCGACGATCGGGGTCATCCTCCTAATCACGGAAGGGGACCTTTCCCGACTCATGAGCCTCACCTTTTCTGAGGGCGATGCGTGGATGCTTTTGGCAGCTGGAATTTTCGGAGCTTACACTATTCTCGTTCGTGTCAAGCCGGTTGCTCTGAGTCCAGTCGCTTTCCTCTGCTCCACCTCAATCCTTGGGCTTTTATTCTTGTTGCCCTGGGTCATCTGGGAACTGAGAGACGTGCAGAGCGTTAATTTCTCGTCAACCGTAATTGCAGCCATAGTATACGTGGGTATTGGCCCGTCACTGCTGGCTTTCCTGTGTTGGAATGAAGCAATCACGTTGATAGGGCCTGTACGTTCTGCGTTCGTGTATTATTCTCTTCCAGTTTTCAGCGGTGCTGAGGCCCTTGTGTTGCTGGGGGAGCCGGTTCATTTCGTACATGTCCTCAGCGGCATCCTCATCCTACTGGGGGTCATTGTTGCGACCCGAGAGACGAACCGTTAAACTTAACATCGTACGAATGTTGAGGTTTGCATCGTAGCATGTTCGCACTTGTGGACCTCCTGGTCTAACAAAACCACTATTGCTGGTACCAATGTGCGATTCAATAAGTAATATTGCTGAAGGGCGCTCCTGGGGGGTCTCCGGAGCGCAGTCAGGCTGTGCCGTTCGTAGCGGAGGAGACCTCCCAGGAAAAGCCCAGAGTAGAGTCCTCGGATGCTACAAATTGAACTGCACATTGGTGTGGGACTCCATCACAGCTCCCTACATGCTCTACCACTTTGTCGTCGACTTCCTGGCGTTCAAATGCCGGTCGATAATCGCGGCTCCCCCGGCATACTGGGGGTCAATTCCAATTGAGGAAGGTCGGATTGGTCCTGGTTTCGGAAATGACTGCGACTGCTCTCAGGCCGTCGGTGAAGTAAGGGTCACCCGTGAGATTCTTTCTCGGAGAGTTTCGATCGGCAGCTTCCACTCCTGCTACGTAGGTCACTTGCGAGACTCGGCCAGCCTCCATGAGGTCTCCCAGGACATAATCCCTCGCGTCGTCGACGTCGGGATCGATCTTGTGTGTAGTAAGATTCCAGGTTTTTGGCGTAAACCGTACGCCGATGTCTCGGCTTATCTGACCAACCCACACCGGTTTTCCCATAAACCGCAATGGCGTAATCCAAAGCCTCAGGTGGAGCCTTTCGTTGATCTGCTGACGCGTTCTCTGTAGAGCAAAGTCCTGGCTACGTCCCTGAAAGTAAAGGGAACTCACCGGGCAGTATCGATACCTCGTACCAAGCAAGAACGATTGAATGGTCAGCCAGCATGACCTGAGACCAATCTTCTCCGTCTCATCCCACCTGGCGCCAAAGGCGTTGAGTATCGTGGCGAAATTTCCGATCACGACCAAATTGAGAGGGTCTCCTTCGACTTTTCCGCGCTTGTTTGTCGTGCTCCGCGGAAGCGCCTCAAGTTGCGAACGCAGCACGGTTTCGTCACATTCGAGTGTCTCCTCGGAGCGATAGTACTCGTCGAATCGTTGGTTCCCATGGTCCACCCTCAAACCGGGGACCGGTATGGAGAAGAAAAATCGCTTAGCGCTGCCAGAACCCAAGAGCTTGACAGGGAATTCCTTCATTCCCTGGTCCAGCGATGTGAAAGCAAACCCCGAGACTTCGCTACCGGGTCTTATCAGCCCCCATCCAATACCATGTTCCTGGAAGAAAGCGTTCATCCGCCGGTTGGCGGCACGGGCCGCGAGGTATTTCAACGGAACGAAGATGAGCAACGGAAAAAAGAACCAAGCGAGAAGACCAAATCCGGCAAGCCGCTTCCCTGTGGCGAAATGGCTCACAAACGCTGCTTCCAAAGGTGAATAATAGTTGGGATCGAGACTGCCAAGATGGAGACGGCAGGATTGCTCCCCGTTGTTTCTGATCCGGAGCCAGATGGGTTGAATACCTCTACGAGCCAACGGAACCCCGAAAAACCGTTCGCTTTCCTGGTCATCTAAGACTGATGCACTGACCGCAACCTCTTCGTCCTCCTGGACCTGTGTCCTCTCCATGAACGAACGCTCTTCGGGTTGCGGTTTGTACCGAACACCCAGCCAGCGAGATTCGGAAAGGATGTGGACTGGCATGTTGGATGCTCTCCTTGGTCGTTCCAGCGAAGGAGGTGTGTACGTCGGTCGGGAAGTACGGCTTGTCACAAGACTAAGTACACCCTGTCGCAAGTTCGGTCGCGCATTACCGGGATCGCAGTGGGACAATGAATGACTTTGCGAGTTAACCTGATTCAAATCCCGTCGCCCGCACTGGAGAAAGCGATGAAACGTTGAGGCGGCTCTTTCGCACCGGCAGCTTTTCTTTTCGGGTAGCATCTCCAGGGAACGTGGTCAATCTCCGGTAGTTTTCCCACTTCCGGCAGTGAAAAGTCTGGGCAAATAACCGTCCTCTTCCCAGGTTCAACTTGAATCGTGCGCATCACTGAGCCTTTGAAAGATTCAGCCCCGCCGACTCGGGCACTTCGCTCCGGCCGCGTCTTCTTCTTTCAAATACCCGGCAAATCACGACATAGAAAAGCGGAATGAAAGGAGTCGCCAGGAAGGTGGCGGCAATCATCCCTCCCAGGACTCCGGTTCCGATGGCTGTTTGCGCCCCGGCGCCGGCCCCGTTGGCCAATGTCAGGGGAAGAACCCCGAAGCCGAATGCAAGAGACGTCATGACGATCGGACGAAACCTCAATTTCGCCCCTTCCAGCGTGGCCTCGATTAACCCTGCCCCCTCCTCCACTTTGGCCTTGGCAAACTGGACGATCAAGATCGCGTTCTTGGTCGTCAATCCCAATACGGTGAGGAGTCCGATTTGAAAATAGACATCGTTAGGGAATCCCCGAAGCGATGAAGCCACCACCCCCCCGATGACCCCCAGCGGTAACGTCAACATGACCGAAATGGGAACGGTCCAGCTCTCGTAAAGGGCAGCCAGGCAGAGAAATATAACGATTACGGAAAAGGCGTAGAGAATCGGCCCCTGGGACGTTGCCATACGCTCTTGATAGGAGATTCCGGTCCAGTCAAAACCGATGCCCCTGGGCAGCTTTGACGCGATCTCCTCCATTGCCTGCATCGCCTCCCCCGAGCTCTTCCCCCGCACCGGTTCGCCCCAGATGTTTAACGATGGAAAGCTGTTGAAACGCTCCAGCAGCGGAGGCCCGTGAATCCAGTGGCCGGTGGCGAAGGAGGCGAACGGCGTCATCGTCCCGGACTTGTTTCGAACGTAGAGCCGTTCCAGGTCTCTTGGAAGCATGCGGTGCGCGGCGTCGGCCTGGACGTAGACTCGCTTGACTCGTCCCCCCTGAATGAAGTCGTTCACGTAGGCGCCGCCAAACGCCGCGGAGATGGTCGTGTGGATGGAGTCGATGGAAACCCCGAGGGTCCCCGCCTTTTCCCAGTCCACATCGACTCGGTATTGCGGCACGTCTTCCAGTCCAGCCGGGCGGACACGGATCAGCCTCGAGTCCCGTTCGGCCATATCGAGGAGGCGGTTACGGGCCGCCATCAGCGCTTCGTGGCCCAAGCCGCTCCGATCCTGCAATTGGAAATCGAAGCCGCCCGCGCGTCCAAGCTCCATGACCGCCGGAGGTGGAAACGCGAATACTTTTGCGTTGCGGATCTTCGAGAACTTCTTCATTGCGCGCCTGACCACGGCATCTGCTTTCAGGTCCGCGCGGGTTCGCAGGTCCCAGTCCTTGAGGTGGATGAACCCCAGCCCCACGTTCTGCCCGGTTCCGGAAAACCCCCTGCCCGCAATCGTGAAGCAGGACGCCACCGCTTCCTTTTCATCCACAAGGAAATGGGTTCGGACTTGAGTCATGATCTGGTCGGTCTGCTCCAGGGTCGATCCCGAAGCCAGCGTCACCTGGACGAACATTACCCCCTGATCTTCATTCGGGAGATAGGCTGTGGGCATTCGGTGGAAAAGAAATCCCAGGGCAGCTACAATCAGAACGTAGATGACAAGGTAGCGGAGCTTCCTGGAAATAATGCGGCCGACCATGGCCTGGTACATATCCCTGGTGCTGCGAAACTTTTTGTCAAACCAGCGAAAAAAAAGTCGTAATAGCGGAAAGCCGGTTTCAGTGGCCTCATGGCCCTTTGGCACGGGCTTGAGAAGCGACGCGCACAGAACCGGGGTCAAGATCAAGGCCACCACCACTGAGAGGAGCATGGCTGCGATCACGGTCACGGAGAACTGCCGGTAGATAACGCCGGTAGAGCCGCCGAAGAATGCCATGGGACCAAAGACCGCCGAGAGAACAAGGCCTATTCCGATCAATGCGCTGGTAATTTCTCCCATAGACTTGCGGGTGGCTTCCTTGGGCCCGATGCCCTCCTCGGACATGACCCGTTCTACGTTCTCCACCACCACGATAGCGTCGTCCACAAGAAGACCGATGGCCAACACCATCGCGAACATAGTCAGCATGTTGATGGAGAATCCGAAAAGCCCCAGAATCGCGAAGGTCCCCAGGAGCACCACCGGCACGGCGATGGTCGGGATAAGGGTGGCCCGTATGTTTCCGAGGAAAAGATACATGACGAGGAAGACCAGCAGAATAGCCTCAAATAAGGTCTTGACCACCTCCTTGATGGCCACCTTCACGAAAGGTGTTGTGTCTAATGGGTAAACGACCTTCATGCCGGTCGGAAAGTACCGGGAGAGCTCACTCATCTTGGCCTTGACTGCGTCCGCGGTGGCCAGTGCATTGGCGCCGGGCGCCAGCCGGACGGCCAAGCCCGTAGCAGGGCGGCCGTTATACAGTGCATGGATCCCGTATTTCTCTGTACCCAGCTCGGTCCGGCCCACGTCGCGCACGCGTACGATGGAGCCGTCAGGATTGGTGCGTAGCGGGATGGCGGCGAATTCCTCCGGCGTCTTGAGCAGGTTCTGGACGATGATCGAGGCGTTCATCCGTTGGCCCCCGGCCGCCGGCGCCCCGCCGAATTGGCCGGCCGAAACTTCCACGTTGTAGGCCTGAAGCGCCCGAGTGACATCTTCCACGGTCAGGCGGTAATCGGTCAGTCGTTCCGGATTTAGCCAGACCCGCATGGCATACTGGAAACTGAAGGTTTCCACTTCCCCTACCCCCGGTACCCGCGCCAGCACCTGCTGGAGGCTGGATTGAGCGTAATCCGCGAGGTCATTTTCGTCCATGCTGTCGTCTTGCGAGGTAAGGCCGATAACGATTAGCCAGTTTCTGGTTGATTTGCTGACCTTGACACCTTGGCGTTGGACCACATCGGGCAGGCTGGCCATGGCGAGTTGGAGCTTATTCTGCACCTGGGCCCAGGCAAGGTCGGGATCGGTCCCAGGAGCAAAGGTGAGCTCGATTCTCCCGCCGCCGGAGGCATCGCTGGTTGCCGACATGTACAACAGTTTGTCGAATCCGGTCATCTTCTGCTCGATGATCTGGATCACGCTGTCTTCCACTGTCTGAGCGGACGCCCCAGGGTAAAAGGCGTCAATGGCGATAGACGGGGGGGCAATGGGCGGATACTGGGAGATGGGCAAATTATGAATCGCAAGCCCGCCTGCCAGCATCATGATGATGGCTATGACCCACGCGAAGACCGGGCGGTCAAGAAAGAAGTTCGATAACAACACGGTCCTCCGTCAATTCGATTGTACAGGCGGGCGCTTCTCATTCGTGACTTCCACGCAGGCCTTTGAGCTACTCGAAATCAAGGAAACGGCCTTCACGGTTGAGCCTGGCCGCGCGTTCAGGGTTCCTTCGACTATCACTCGGTCACCGGCGGAGAGGCCGGAAGAGACGAGCCACTTGTCGCCGATGGCGCGACCGAGCCTAAGCATCCGTCGCTCGACCGTCCCGCCATTACTCACGACAAGAGCGAAGGGATCTCCCTTTGGAGTGCGGCTCACGCCTTGTTGGGGAACGAGGATGGCCTGTTCGGAAACACCTTCCTCAACGACGGCCCGTACGAACATGCCCGGCAACAGAAGTCCTTCGGGATTTGGAACGACGACCCGCAGGATCACGGACCCGGTTGCCGGGTCCACCGTGACGTCACGGAACTGAAGCGTCCCTTCCTGGGGATACGCTGCACCGTCGGCCAGGATGAGCTTAACTTTATTTTGGTTTGTCCCGTTTTGATTGAGGCGACCGTCAGCCAGCCGGCGTCTTAATCGTAGAAGTTCGGTCGTGGATTGGGGCACATCCACGTAAATGGGGTCCAGTTGCTGAATGGTTGCCAAGGGCAGGGCCTGATAGGCCGTTACGAGAGCTCCATCCGTCACGTTGGACTTGCCGATGCGCCCGGAGATGGGGCCGTTAACACGGGTGTAAGCCAAATTGATGCGGGCCGTTTCAACCGCCGCCTTGCAATACTCAATATCGGCCTCGGCCTGTTTCAGAGCGGCCTCTTTGTCGTCATAGTCCTGTTGGCTGACCGCCTTCTCGGCAAGCAATCCCTTGTATCGGTCGGATTTCAACCGAGTCACTGTCAGATTGGCCTCTGATTTCGCAAGGGCAGCCCTCGCACTGTCGAGCGCTGCCTGAAAGGGAGCGGGATCGATCTGATACAACACCTGACCGACCGTGACATCGGAACCCTCCGTGAACAGGCGTTTCTGAATAATGCCATTGACCTGAGGTCGGATTTCCGCGACAAGGTGCGGGCACGTGCGGCCCGGCAATTCGGTCGTCAGCACGAGTTGCTCTGGCCGGATCGTCACCGTAGCCACTTCCGGAACAGGAGACGGTGCAGACTGCTGCCGTCGGTCGCAGCCACCCAGCAAAAGGCCGCCTACAACCAGTAAGAGCACACACCATTCAAGTGGTTTATCACCGGATTCCTTCGATCGCATCAGATACCTCGCAAAGGTCGATGATGAGCGGGTTGCGGATGACCGGATTCGTCGTAAATACCCCTTGTCATTTGTTCATGATCCCTCCGAGAAAAATCCCCGCGGCATCTGACAGCTCATCCCGCTTCCGGAATCGCGCAGGATCTTCCATCATCCGGAAAAGAAAAGCGTCGATGATTCCGTGGAGCGCCAGGGCCATGTGATATGGATCCAGATCTCGGAAGACACTCTCCTTAATGCCAGTCTCAAAGACTGACATCAATTTCTCGATGCGTTCGTCGCGGAGCTTGAGAAGGTCTTGGTCGAACCCGGCTTCTATGTTGAAGCACGCTCCTCTGGTTTCGGAATAGTACAGGCGCACGACGGGTAGATTGTCAAAAAACAGTTCCCGTTGGACGGTGATGTATCTTGTTATGGCTCGACAAGGATTCCGTTCCTGTTCGAGCACCTGAATTACAGCACGTTGCCATCTTTCGGCCGTGTCCATGATAAGGATTTTGTACAAGTCCTGCTTATTGGAGAAGAATTTATATATAGTTCCGACACCGAACTCCGCTTCTTTTGCGATCTGCTGCATGGAGACGTTGTGATAGCCCTTTTCGGAGAAGAGCTTCAGCGCTGTTTCAAGTATCTCTCCGCGCTGCCGCAGGTTTTCTCGCTCTCGACGAGGAAGCCTTTCGAGGTTCGCGTTGCCCACGCGCAGCGGTTGAGGACTCATTCGTCTCTCCTTTTGACGATGTCTTCAGAATCTGAAGCCTAATTCTCTGCCGTCCGAAGGTTTCAGTCAAGCCGGAATTCATGATTTACCAAAGAAATCCGACGCCGGTTCGGGAGGCTGATCGGGCCGTTATTTTCGGGTGAATTCATGGGGATTCGACCGGGGCCTGGCCGGCTTTGCGGGCTCGGTCTGATTCTGCCGGCGCGAAACGAAAACAGTCGAATGGAAGCAGGTATGGTGACGCTGTCGACATACTCGGTTCCAAGGTTTCTGAAAACCCTGGGAGCTTAGTCGTCATGGAGCCGGTGGGTGTTCCAGGCGCGTCTAGCCGTTTTCAAGGGTGGCAGCGATGTCGAGCATGGCAAACTCGTCAGCCCCCCTCTCTCGTATAGAGAATCACTCTCGACAGGATCGCCCGCATCTCTGAGATCCACGAAGTGGATTCCCTTGACGACACGTCCATCTTTCATGTCAAGGCACTACATGATCTTCACAACCTTCATGGCTGCTCCTTTCATTTTCGCCGCAATATCGTGACAAACGAGAGAGACCTTCACTCCTGGGACCCGGCATGGTTGGTTGGCCTACAACTCCTTGATATCGGCATGGTAACTCTGGAGAGACCTCACGATGCCGGGATTCCGGCGATGAGCCCGAATACCTCTTGCTGCAGCCACAGCGGCTGCCACTGTGGTGATATAGGGGATTTTGTACTTTATTGCGGCCTGGCGGATGTAAGCATCATCATGCTTTCCCGTTTGACTGTGAGGAACGTTGACCACAAGATGGATTTCTCCGTTCTTGATGGCATCGACCACGTTGGGACGTCCTTCACTCATCTTCATTATGTGTTGAGATTCGATGCCGTGAACGGTCAGGTAATTGTGGGTACCCTCCGTAGCCATGATAGTGAAGCCAAGGGCTATGAACTGAGATGCTGCTTCGAGAACTCCAGACCTGTCTGCGTCTCCGACGGTTATGAGCACCGTGCCGGATGAAGGCAATTGGAGTTGGGTGGCCTCCTGGGCCTTGTAGAAGGCAAGTCCGAAGGAATTGGCCAGACCGAGGACCTCACCGGTCGAACGCATCTCTGGGCCGAGCACGGGATCGACCTCCGGGAACATGTTGAACGGGAAAACGGCTTCCTTTACTCCGAAATGGGGGATGGCTCTGGGTCTGAGGTTGAGATCCTCCAGCGCTTTGCCCAGCATCAGTTGCGTCGCTATGTGCGCCATGGAAATGTTGCAGACTTTTGACACCAGGGGAACGGTACGGGAAGCTCGAGGATTTGCCTCAAGGATGTAAACGGTATCATTGGCGATGGCATACTGGATATTCATCAAGCCTACCACATTCAGTTCAATGGCTATCCTCTTCGTGTAGTCGTGAATGGTTTCCAGATGGCGGTGGGGAATGCTCACCGGAGGAATTACACAAGCCGAGTCGCCAGAGTGTACCCCTGCAAGTTCTATGTGCTCCATCACCGCAGGAACGTACGCATCTTTGCCGTCTGCGATTGCGTCCGCCTCTGCTTCGATAGCGTTTTCGAGAAATTTGTCGATAAGGAGAGGCCTGTCGGGGCTGACCTCAACCGCAGCGGAGACATAACGCCTCAGCATGTCCTCGTTGTAGATCACCTCCATCGCTCGCCCTCCAAGAACGTATGAAGGACGTACCATCAACGGATAGCCGATTTCCTGGGCAACCTGGAGCGCGTCATCCAGATTGGCCGCCATCCCGGATTCCGGTTGAGGTATGCCAAGCTTCCGTATCAACTGCCGGAAGCGATCCCTGTCCTCGGCCAAGTCTATAGTGTCAGGAGAGGTGCCGATGATGTTGACGCCGGCACGGGCAATTTCATTGGCGATGTTCAGAGGAGTCTGACCGCCGAACTGGACGATGACCCCCTCGGGTTTTTCCTTGTGATAAATGCTGAGTACGTCTTCGACGGTCAGTGCCTCGAAATAGAGCTTATCCGAAGTGTCAAAATCGGTGGATACCGTCTCGGGGTTGCAGTTGACCATGATCGATTCATACCCCTCGGCACGAAGGGCCAGCGCACAGTGCACGCAGCAATAATCAAACTCAATGCCCTGTCCTATGCGGTTCGGCCCACCGCCAAGGACCATGATCTTGCGTCGCGTGCTCGACTGCACTTTGTCCGGCCCATTATACGTGGAATAGTAATAGGCGGCGTTTTCTACCCCACTTACGGGGACTGGTTCCCACGCTTGAATCACCCCTATAGATTCTCGTCGATCCCTGATTGCAGTTTCGCCTGTGTTGAGCAATTCCCCGAGGTATCGATCGGAAAATCCATCTTTCTTCGCGCGAGTGAGCAGCTCGTCCGGAATAGTTTTGCCTCGATGTTTCAGTATCTCCTCCTCCAGGTCCACGAGTTCCTTCATCTGCTCGATGAACCAGGGCTTGAGGTAAGTCTTTTCATGGAGGGCCTGAACGTCGGCTCCCTTTCGCAAAGCCTCGTACATGATGAACTGGCGCTCACTGGATGGTTCGGAGAGCAATTTCATGAGGTCCTCGAGAGGCTTTTCTCTAAAATCCTTCGCAAAACCAAGTCCATAACGACCGTTCTCCAGCGACCGAATAGCCTTTTGTAGCGCCTCCTTGTAGTTTTTGCCGATACTCATGACTTCGCCGACTGCGCGCATTTGGGTGCCAAGCTTGTCTTGGACGCCGTAGAATTTCTCAAAGGCCCAACGGGCGAACTTGACCACCACGTAATCTCCCCACGGAGTGTACTTGTCCAGCGTGCCTTCCCGCCAGTAAGGGATTTCGTCTAGGTTCAAGCCACCGGCCAACATTGCGGAGATAAGGGCTATGGGGAACCCGGTCGCCTTGGACGCGAGGGCCGAAGACCGGGAAGTTCTGGGATTGATCTCGATCACCACGACGCGGCCGGTGTTGGGATCGTGCGCAAATTGAATGTTGGTGCCTCCGATGACCTGTATGGCTTCAACAATGTCGTACGAGTACTTCTGAAGTCTTTTCTGAAGATCCGGATCTATGGTAAGCATGGGCGCCGTGCAAAAGGAATCGCCCGTGTGTACGCCCATAGCATCGACATTCTCGATGAAGCATACTGTTATCATTTGATTCTTGGCATCCCGCACCACTTCCAGTTCCAGTTCCTCCCAGCCCAGGACCGACTCCTCGACCAGAATTTGCCCCACGATACTTGCTGAGATGCCACGGGCTGCAATTACTCGCAATTCCTCAACGTTATAGACAAACCCGCCGCCTGTGCCCCCGAGCGTGTACGCGGGACGGATAACTACCGGGTAACCCAGTTCGTCCGCAATCTTCTCCGCTTCCTCTACACTATAAGTGGCTCGGCTTCGGGGCATGGCAATCCCGAGCTTGTCCATGGTGTTCTTGAAGGCCGTGCGATCTTCCCCTCGTTCAATCGCATCTGCCTTGACGCCGATGATTTTAACCCCGTACTGGTCGAGTGCTCCTGATCTGTGCAACTCCGCAGAGAGATTCAACCCGGACTGACCACCGAGGTTGGGCAGCAACGCGTCAGGTCGCTCTGCTTTAATGATCTCGATCATGGTGCGCAAGTTGAGGGGCTCGATGTAGGTGTAATCGGCCATCCCGGGGTCCGTCATAATCGTTGCAGGATTAGAATTCACGAGAATGATTTCATAACCTAGTTTCCTGAGGGCCTTGCAGGCCTGAGTCCCAGAGTAATCAAACTCGCACGCTTGACCGATGATGATAGGACCGGATCCGATAATCATCACCTTTTTGACATCATCTCGACGCGGCATAAGACGACCTCTGATAAGTTTTGCTTATCCATAGCTTGATAGGATAAGTGGTACTGAATTGCTCAGGGTAATATTCCGAAACCCTCCTTGTGAGTCAAGAAAAAAGGAGCCGGGTCTCCGTGTTCTTGCAGGAACCCGCTCGGCCTGGACCTGTCGGCCTGGCGACAAAGCCTCCATCCTCAGGTGGCCGTGCTGGACACACTGTTTCGGACGCGTCGGCTTGGGGTCATTTCATGAGCGGTTAAAGAAGGGGATTGTTCCGGTACCTAATCCTGGCGATGCAGGAAAGGTCCAAGGTCCTGAATAAGGGGGCGCAAAAACCGACGAGACCCAGTGCTTCACGCGGTGTTCGGTCCGATGAGGACCACTCTCGCTGCTCTCGTTCAGCCCAGGACGTGAATGTTCTTCTGGTCGCAGATTTCTTTCAATATTCTCGGCCAGACCGATACGCTGACTTCTCCCAGATGTGCCTTCCTGAGGAGCAGCATATGTGTCCGAGACTGCCCTATGCCCCCTCCTATGCTCAGCGGTATCTGGTTCTTCAGGATGGCTTGGTGGTACGGAAGCTGGAGCAGGTCGCTTTGACCGGCCATCTCCATTTGTAGCTTCAAGCTCACAGGTGTAACGCGAATCCCGCCGGACATGAGCTCGTGACGACGTCTCGTTACATGGTTCCATACGAGGATATCCCCGTTGAGCCCGTGCATCGGTCGTCCATCGTCGGCCACCGTGTCGGTTGACCAATCATCATAGTCTGCTGCTCTCATCTCATGAGGGTATCCGTCCTTAAGGGGCCAACCGATCCCGCAAATGAAAACGGCCTGATATTCCTGGAGGATTTGGGTCTCACGCCCTTTCCTCGGCAAATCCGGATACCGGTCAAGAAGGTCTTCCGCATGGATAAAGGTGAGCTCGTCGGGGAGATCTGGATGATCGCCTGACCGGAGTTGCGGGAAAACCCCCTGGATGTGAACCTCTGCGCCTTTGATCACGTTCCAGATCTTCTCGATTACGGCTTTCAAGAATCCGAGGGTACGTTGTGCTTCGGTGACGGCAAGCTCCCAATCCCACTGATCCACGTAAGCGCTATGGTCATGGTCCAGGAAGTAGTCCTTTCGCACGGCACGCATATCTGTGATGAGCCCCTCGCCAGGATTCATGTCAAATTGCTTCAGCGCCATTCGTTTCCACTTCGTCGCGGCCTGGACAATTTGGGCGTCCACGGGGTTCTTCTCGTTATCATTGGGGATGAGAAACTGAACGGGAGTCCGGGATCCGTCACGGTCGAGCAAGTCGTTTACGCCGCTCTCTGTGTCCACGATGAGCGGCACTGTGACCCGCATAAGGTTCAAGGCTCTACAGAGATTCTCTTCGATGTAGTCTTTGATAGCGAACACGGCTATCTGGGTCTCTCTAGGAGTGAGGACAGACCCGTAGCCGTCTGGAAGAGTCTGCGCCAGGTCCTCATAGTTACCAATTCCCGGTCCCGCCAAATCCGCTTTCTTGTCCAACATGGGTCCTCCTGCAACCGCCTCGATTGCACTTCGGAAGTTATCAACTTACCGCCATGGTAGTCAACGATCAAGAAGAGGCATCAGGAAGGATGGTCACGCGAGATACACAGTGGAGTCCTTCTTCTCGAGTTTGGTCACATTTTGAACGCGCATTGCGGGATCGATAGAGAGCGACGAGTACTCTCGGACATCGACGGGAGCCAGCGTCGGTGCGTGGGCTCGACACGCGCGGCGATTGCCGTGACCTCATGGCAGGCTGGCAAAGAGTGCTGTTGAGTGACGATGGCGGCCGTGAAAAACGATGGAGGGAGTCGACCGGGGCGAGGTACGCTCAAGGGCAGGGAACCTCTGGTTTTATCGGACGGTATCAGGTCTTTCTGGAGGAGATATGCGCTCCTGCGGAATGCCGGGAGCTATGTCAGGAAAGATCCTTGATCCCGCGACGCTCGAATTGGGAGACCGCAGTTAAGAGGAACAGTCTTGATTTCCTATCAAGGGATCACGACTGTCGAGACGGTCGGCAGAAAAGACCAGACCGATCTCTTGCAGCCTCTGCCTCATCAAATGCCCGGTTTTGGATGCCGAAAGATCGCTCTTGATTTTTTCCCTTCCGCGTTTGCCAATTGAATCCGCGATCCCCGGACAGTCCATGACACGGCGCATGAGTTTGGCAGCGTGATCCACATCCGGTTCTGCCCAGAAGTATCCTTTTCTATAGGGTCCGATGTTATGCTTTAGCTCCACCAACTCGTACCGGACGGGCAACGAGTTCTCTTCGTTCATGAAATCCATGTTGCCCGACCACCCCGTCGCAATCACTGGCTTGCCCAGACACATCGCTTCGGCGATGGTAAGCCCAAACCCCTCGCAACGATGGAGCGAGACAAAGCAGTCGCAAGCTTGCATCAGTCCGCTGACTGCCCTCCTGGAGAGATACTTGTCGATAACGAGGATGCGAGGGCAGCGTGCCTGATATCTCTGGACGCTCAACAGAAGCTCTTTTCCTGCGTGCGAGTTCAGCACTTTGAGCACGAAGTACGATTCCCGCGAACTCTCGCTGCTCGCGCGCACATACGCTTCCAAACTGGCCAAAGGATTCTTTCGTTCCGGAGTGCTGTAGCAGTCGAGCATTCCGAGGAACAGAAAGGCTTCCTTCGGAAGACCTAATGCCTCGCGATCGAGGTTCGCGGCAGCCACCGGCTCAACGTTGTGAGGAATCGGAATCACCGGCTTGTCAATTCTATGGCCGATCACCTCGGCACAGAAGGTCGAGGGAGTCCAGACTTCGTCAACGAGTTCGAACGCCGGGATCCAGTCGTCGGGAAATTCGCTTTGTTCCCACACGCAGTAAATGATGTTGAAGTGCTTGTCAAAAAAACCCTTTCCGAGCATGACGTACGCAACCAAAAGTTGGTCGGGATTGAGGTGGAAAAGATTGACAGCATAACTCCTGTCTGAGGAGTTCTCGCAGTCAATGCGTTCTAAGAATCTCGCGGAGCATCCAGACTTGAAATCGAAGCACGAAACTTTTATGCCTGCACGCTTGGCTGCCCGCAGTGAAGAGCGCGCGCCCTCGCCGAGACCGATTTCTGCGGAAAGGTAACCAACAAGATTAATTCCGGAGAAATCTAAACCATCCACGCGTCCGCCATTGATTTTGTCACTCATGGCCAAGGGTACACGAGGACCGGATAACTTGACGGCAAACCAGCGCAACCGATTCCGCGTTGCCGGACTGACAATCGTTCTGCCGAACCGTAATAGAAGCCCCCCTCCCCTGCGAACGGCTCTGAGAATGGCGTTCTGTGCAGTCTCGTCCGACGGTGAGTCTGGCGGCATTCGGAAATGATCGGCCAAGCCTTGCAGCATCCTGAGCAATAAGAGAACGACCTTCAAGAGACCTGCGCGCACCATTAACAACCACCGATCTCAGACAGGGGCCTCTGGAGCCAGTTTGAAGCACCACCGGAGACGCTCGGGCATACCGGGTTCGGGCTCCGCACCAATTTCAAGACGATATGCGTACTATCCTGTTTCAGGCAGGTCAAGAGAAAAGGCGTTGGCTGGGAGATTGCTGGGGTCAAAGATGTTTTAGTAGATGACATTTGCTGTGATTTCTCCTCGGCTTGCGCTATTTCTTCATGATCTGTCGCGACCCCGCGTGCCGGGGATTCTCTTGACAGAGCAACCGGAACAAGAGTAATGGTCCGCGTGTGTCGCACTTTCCGACCTCCCCCGGCCACACATGGACGGCCGGGTATACCGATGCTTCGCATCGTATCGTTTCCCGTACCGTCGGCCGGTAAGAGGACACAGCAAGAAGGCGGATAGTGGGGAAGGAGCGAGGTGTCCGCGTTAAGCAACAGTCCTGCAGGTTGCTGTCAGAATGCAGTCGGACCGACCATATCGGTCGTGGTTGCGTCGTGCAACAACGTTGCAACGGTGGAGCGGTGCATCGGCAGCGTCTTCAGTCAGACCTATCCCTTCAAGGAGCTTGTGGTCATCGATGGAGGTTCCACTGACGGAACCGTCGAAATCCTCAGGTCCAACGACAAAGGCATCACCTACTGGGAATCGGAACCCGACCGCGGGATCTACCATGCCTGGAATAAGGGACTGGACCGCGCAAAGGGGGACTGGATCTACTTTCTTGGCGCAGACGACCGATTCGCCGGACCGGATGTATTGGGGCGGGTTGCGGAAGCCCTCAGGCAATGCCCGCCAAGCATTCGTTTGGCTTACGGCATGGTAGCCCTGGCTGCTCGAACCGGTGAAGTTGTCGAAATACTTGGGCAGCCCTGGTCCAAGGCTCGAGTAAGCCTCAAGAACGAGCTGTCCATACCGCCTCTCGGGGTTTTTCTTCACCGCAGTCTCTTCCGAATCCATGGAAAATTCGACGAGTCCTTTCGAATTGCCGGCGACTATGAGTTCCTGTTGAGAGAATTGACGAAGAACCCTCCCCAGTTCATGTTCGACGTGGTGGTTTCCATCTGGAGCCTGGGCGGAGCCAGCTCCAGACCGGAAAACGGCCCCCTGCTCAGGCTGGAGGACGCGAGGGCCAGAAAACTCAACGGGTTGCCGGCATACTCCGCGAAATGGCTGTGGGAACTGTTCAAGTCATCCGTTTATCGAATCCTTTATCGCATCGTTGGACCCGGACTCGCTCGCCACGTTCGGAATATGTACCGACGGTATTCGGGCAAACAACCCTTGCCCTGATGCCGGATCGACGTAAAGCGGTGCATTACCCAGCCCGCAAAGCCCCTGATTCTGAGAAAGGGGGCTACAGACGGCCCCCCGCCTGAACGAAGAGAGTCATTATAAGGAAGGCGGATTCCACTTTTGGATCGCCAAGTCGTGTCAAAGACCGCCGATGGATCCCGAGGACGGCACCACGACCCTTCGCATTATCCGGAGGGCATGTCGTACGGCCTTTGTCGTGCCCACCCGTTGGATAAGTCTCTCGGCAAAGGGTCGCGAGTGGATCCTGGCTTGGTAACTCCGACAAACCTTCGCGGGAAACTGTAATTCAGGTCGACTGTGCAGGGTACTGAACCCCAGTACCAGACGAATGCCGCGCCTGGCACACTCTTCCATCATCACGGCCGCGGCCTGAACGCTTTCGGCCGGTAATTCTGCGTCGCGAGAATTCGGGTCGACAACTATGCGCTGAGCACCGGCCCTCTCGGCACAGTCAACAAACTGACGTACCTCACCAAGATTCTCTTTCAGGAGAATCATCTTCGGCAAGACCCGCCCGCCTCCCGCTCTGACGTACCGGGCGATATTCAGCCAGACCCGATCGAACGCATCTTTGCCTTTGATTCTCCGGTAGGTCTCCCGCGTCCCGGCGTCTACGCTGACGTACATTCTCTCCAGACTCCCGGGAATCCATTCCAGAGCGGCAGTGGACAGTATCAGGGCATTGGTAAAGACTGATTGCCGCAAACCGATCTCTGTCAAGAACGAGGACATCTCTTCGAACTCATGGAGCAGAGTCGGCTCTCCTCCGCTCCACTCGATGAGAGCGTTCGGGTCCAGCAGCCCGTCCCGGACCATTCCCTTCACCAGAGGGAAAAGCCGAGGGACACTCTCGGGGATGTTCAGAGGACCAAGCTGGTTGTTGCAATACGTGCATTCCAGGTTGCAGCGCAGGTTATGTGCGAAATTAATGTAGTCGACGAGGTGCTTGTTTTTGTTCGGGGCTCTCCATTCAAGCAGTGGGCAGCCTTGACATCGGGGATACCCACCCGATTCCTGGAGTCTGGCGGTAAGCTCCTGCCGCGCTCTGACGATTTCTGCTCCCGGCAAGCTGTCCTTGTCGTAACGCTCCAGGAGTAAGACATGACCGAGGTTGCCGTGGTGCCGCACGCAACAGGCTTGAAGCTGATTACCGAAAAAGGCGAGCCCCCCTTCCAGACGCCTGCATGTCCAGTGCTGCCCGTGCTTGTTAAGCGGTGGAGCCATGTGCATCCTCCCGGAACGGATCGCATTCTCTTGAGAATTAGCAGAGACTCCCCAAAAAGGCAACGGCGTTACACGAAGCTTCCCCAGGAGCGCTTGTTCCACGATCCGGCGAGCGCCTTGACACACGTGCTCATTTTACGTTTAATGCATTCCGGCAATGCAGGGACTGTGTTTTGGTCGTGATTGGAGCATGACACTCGAGCTTCAATCCGAGAAGTGGCGTTCGGTCAAGTTCTCTCTCTGAAATCGTCATCGCGCTGGGAGCACCGTGAAGATACTGCACTTGAGCACCTGGGATACGCATGGCGGCGCGGCACGTGCGGCGTCCCGGTTACACCAGGGGCTGCAAAATCTGGGTGCGGATTCCCGTATGCTGGTTCAACGGAAGAAGGGTTCGGCCGGGTCGGTGGAGGTCGCTGCTTGCAGGCTTGACGAGAAGATCTTTGCCAAATTCGCGCCGGCCCTGGACCGCCTTCCGTGGAAACTCTATCCCCGTCGCGGAACGGCTACGTGGACCACAGGTTGGTTCCCGAATACCGTGGCCTCTCGGGCCTGCAGCGAAGATCCGAGCATCATCCACATCCACTGGATCGGTGAGGGTTTTCTGCCGCTTTCCGCACTGACTCGGTTCCGCAGACCTGTAGTCTGGTCTTTTCACGATGCGTGGCCTCTGACGGGCGGCTGTCATTATCCCGGTTCGTGCTTGAGGTATCAGGATTCTTGCGGACACTGCCCGCTACTCGGTTCCACCAGACAATGGGACCTCAGCCGCTGGATTTGGAGCAAAAAGAAGTCTGTTCTAGAGTCCGTCGATCTGATGCCTGTCACGCAGAGTCGATGGCTCCACAGTTGTGCACGGGCGAGTTCTCTCTTTCGCGGTCGAGAAGCTAGGATGATCCCTTATGGCCTGGATGTGGATCTTTACAAACCGGTGAGCCGTGAATTTGCACGCCACGTGCTGAACCTACCGCAGAACAAGAAAATCGCACTCATGGGCGCAATGAATAGCACCACGGACCCGAGAAAAGGGGCCTCGTATCTTGCCGAAGCAGCGCGATGGCTCTCCACTCAAGGGTCGCAGAGAGATACTCAGCTCGTCCTCTTTGGGGTATCCGACACTTCGGTCGTCTCGGACTGGGGGTTGGAGACGCGCGTGGTAGGTCTGTTGCATGACGATTACAGTCTGGTGCTCCTGTATAGCGCTGCGGACGTTTTTGTTGCTCCCTCGACCGAGGAAGCGTTTGGCCAGACACTCATCGAAGCCATGGCCTGCGGAACTCCTTGTGTGGCCTTCGACGTAGGCGGAATTCCAGACATAATCGAAGATCGCAGGACCGGGTATCTGGCTCGGCCCATGGCCGGTGAAGACCTGGCAAAAGGCATCTCCTGGGTTCTGGAGGATGACGAGCGACGTCAGGACTTATCTGCGGAAGCACGACGAAGAGTCCAATCCGAGTATTCCATGCAGGTCTACGCTCGGCGCTACCTCGCCCTGTACGAGGAAATCCTGCGAAAAAAGAGACACTCATGAAGCTCGAAGATTTGCAGTGGAAGAAACTTTACGCTTGGCGCTACCTGAGCAAACTCTTGATTTACCGGAACAGGTTGAATCATGACCGAATTTGTATTGATATAACGTTCAACTGCAATCTGAAATGCTTCAACTGCAATCGGTCGTGCAGGCAGGCACCGTCGGCCGATCACATGTCACCGAGTCAGGTCGAGCACTTTCTCCGAGAAAGCATGGCACGGGGCAGGCGATGGACGCACATAATGATCGAAGGGGGCGAACCCACCTCGCATTTACAGTTCCCAGAGATCATGGACATGGTCCTCGAATACAAGAGAAACTTTTCACCCGCAACTCAGGTAATACTCAGCACCAACGGATATGGACAAGAGGTGAACCGGAGGCTGGAAAAGCTTTCCCAGGACGTCGTCATCTATAATTCACGGAAGACGTCACCGGTGCGAACGGAATTTGACGCATTCAACGTAGCGCCGGTCGATAACGATAGATACCGAAATACGGATTTCTCCCGCGCATGTCATATTGCCACTTTCTGGGGAACCGGCCTCACGAGATACGGGTACTACCCCTGTTCCGTGGGAGGAGGAATCGACAGGGTCTTCGGTTTCGACGTTGGCAGAAAAGAATTGCCTTCTCCAGGAGATCCCATGACGCCGGAACTCGAAAGGCTGTGCCGGGTTTGCGGACATTTCATTCGCTTCAACAGGGTCCGGCGCCCGGATCAGATCTCTGCAAGCTGGATCGAGGCGTACCGGGCATATGAGGAAAATCCGCCGGTCTTGAAGCTATACGCCGAGAACGGTCAATGATTACTGATGCATTTCTTAGGGCAAAGGCCGGGAGGTCTCGGCACGTGGGTGTGAATGGACATGGTTCAGACGAGCTATGTACTCGCCAAAGGTGGAATGAATGGGACATCGTGTAGTTGCAATAGGCTTGGATGCGGGCGACTCATTGCTCGTGCAGAAGTGGATGGCGCACGGGCATCTCACCAACATGCGTGCGCTTCAGGACCGCGGAGCACAGTGCGAACTGGGAAACGTGAAATTCTGTTCCGATGACGTCTCGTGGACGGCCTTTTACACCGGTTGCCTTCCCGAGCAGACGGGTTTTTGGACCGTCTTGAAGTTGATCCCAGGGACCTACGAACTCGATGTCCCGCGATACTACGATTTCACACGGCATCAACCATTTTACGCCCAAGCTCCGTCGTGCCAGGTGGCTGTGTTCGACCTGCCGAACCTTCACGTGCTGTTCCCCGAAGTCCAGGGTGTGCAGGTCACCGGATGGGGGGCGCATTCGCACTGGGACCAGGGTTCCTCCTTGCCTGAGACCCTCTTTTCGGACTTGGTGCACCAATTTGGAGTGAATCCAGCAGCTCGCATCCAGTATCACGGGCTGAACTGGTGGAATCTCCCCTTTCTGAAGACCATGAGAGCTTCCCTTATCGAAGGGGCATTGCGCCGTGGACATATCGGGCGGGACATCATGCGGAGAGGGCCGTGGGACCTGTTCATGACCGTGTTTCCGGAGCCCCACAACGCAGCTCACAATTTCTGGCACCTCAGTCGAGCGGATCATCCGCTGCACCCGCGTGAATCTCCCTTCGCCGAGGATCCGCTTCTGGAGTGTTACCAGGCGGTGGATACCGCACTGGGCGAGATACTCGAGGTCGCGGGAGAAGACACCTATGTGGTCGTTTTTTCGTTGCACGGGGCCGCGGCGAACAACAGCGATCTGTGGGCCTTGCTGATGTTGCCGGAGTTCCTCTACCGCTTGAACTTTCCGGGCAACGGGCTGTTTCCGGTGGGAGATATCGGGGAAGCGTGTCCGCCGATCGTCGATCGGCTGCATCACAAGCTGTGGCCTTCGGATATATGGTCCAGGAGGGTTGATGGTCGTTCTGTGGCTGGTCTTTTGAGGCCGTTCTCGGACAACACCGAATTCGACCCCGACGAACGGGGATCGAGGTCAGCTCTCGTCAAGGGCGCCCGATTCTGCCTGAAGACCATCGAAGGCCTGCGGCGTCGGATCGCCAAGCGATTAGTCGACTTTGACTCGGGCCCGGGCGGATGGTGTCCGGCTATGTGGTACAAATTCGCGTGGCCGCGCATGAAGGCCTTCGCGTTGCCATCGTTTTCCGACGGCTTCATTCGCATCAATCTCAAGGGGCGTGAGCCAAACGGAGTGGTGGATCCTGTCGACTACCGGAGCGTGTGTGATTGGCTGACAACCGAACTCCGCCTTTTGAGAAACTCCCGAACCGGAGAACCGGTCGTGAGCGACGTGTGGAGGACCAGGAGTTCCCCGGAGCAAGAGGACCCATGTCTACCCGATGCAGACCTGGTGGTGGTATTCGCCAGCACTCCCGCGGACGTTGCGGAAAGCCCATCAGTGGGTCGCATGGGCCCATTCCCTTACCCGCGGGTGGGTGGACACAGAAACACGGGGTTCTTACTCGCACGCGGGCCGGGGATCGGGCCTGGTACAAACCTCCCGAAAGCACATATCGTCGATTTGGCGCCTACTATCTTGACATTGATGAATGCCCCCGTGCCCCAACACATGGCCGGCAATCCGTTGTTCAGTCCCATTCGTTAGAAGCAAGCAATCGGTGCGTTCCGCTCAGAAACCTGACTGCCCCGTACACCCTGCCCAATGAGACTGCGGCCCAGCCGGCCTCCAGCATTGCATCTCTCGCACGATCAGTCTCTTCACGCAGGGGTATTCCCATGACGATCCGAAGCACGGAGCGAATCGACCTCAGCAGGTCTTTCCCGGAGGAACGAGCCACACAGCCTCTCAAAGGCCGATCGAGGACATATTCCCACAGAGCTGCGGAATAACCCTGAATAAAGAGCCTCTTGAAGTAGAATTGTAGGGTAAGCCTCTCCTTTTCGTTGACATGAAGGGCTCCGGCCGAAGGTTCAAAGTACAGCGGATAACCGAGGCGAGCTATCCTCAGGCCCGTGAGGCTATCCTCTCCTACCAGGGGAATCCGCGACGTGAGATCCCCTCCCATACCAAATCTCTCGTCGAATCCTCCAACCGCTCTCAGAATATCGACGGGAAAACCAAAATTCGCTCCAAGGGGGAGCATGCCAGGTGGATATTCCTGCCGGACAGATCCCACGTTCAGTTCGCAAAGGCAATACGCGAACTCATCCGGCCACCACGCCGGTCGGGGAGCCAGGTCCACGGCCCGAAGAGGACCGCTCATGACGCCGGGTGTGATACCGCGCTTTCTGAGTGCAGTGTAGCAGTCCACATACGCTTGTATCCATCCCGGGGAGACCCTGACATCATCGTCCGTAAACAAGATCAGGCTTCCCGAGGCCTCGTTCAGCGCGACATTCCTGGCATAGCTCACTCCCACCCTATCGACATGAATGTAACGGAGTTCGGGTTGGCGGTGAACATGGTCGGCTACGACTCTCCCCGTGGCATCTGACGAGGATTGATCCACAACGATCAGCTCGAAATTATCGTACGCGTTCTGCCCAATGGCCCTGAGGCACGGTCCGATATGTCTTTCCCTGTTGTACGTGGGGACTGCCACCGTGACACGGATCGATGCACTCATAGGTTGACCTCTCTCACAGGATTCCGGGGACGATGCTGAGCGTGGCGGCATCTCTGCCCTTATAGCTCATCCCTTACGGTCTGGGAACCCTGAAGCAGCCCGTACCACCGCAAAGCAAAGGACTACCCCAAAAGGACCCTCTGATAACAGCCGGAAGGTATTTGCGGCCCTTTGTCGGGCTCGAAAACGCCATCGATCAAGGAAGGAGCAGAGGAACTCCCGGTAGGCAGCGTATCTGTTCGAGAAGGGCAAATTGTGGTAGAATGTTTCGTCGTACCGCTCGCCTTCCGACAAGACAGATTCGGCCGGACCTGAAAGAGAGGCGGCCAATTCTGCGGCGAGTGATCTTACGAGCGGCGGGAGATGGAGCGGAGAATCGGGAGTAAGAGGAATGATCCAACTGACCAACGCCATGGAAATTTTCAAGGTGTTGCCAAGGACCAATTGCAGGGACTGTCGAGTTCCAACATGCTTGGCCTTTGCTGCTGCCGTATTCAAGGGCGATCATAACCTGGGAGACTGCCCTCACGTGGATAGAGAGGCCCTGGAGGCGTTCAGCGTCCAGAATTCCGATTCCAGGACGTTGGAACGTGAGGAGGAGCAAGCATTGGTGCAATTGCGGCGGAAAATCGGCGGCGTGGATCTCGCCTCGTCCGCCGAGAGGTTGGGGGCTTCATTCTCGGGCGACAAACTGGCAATCAAGTTGCTGGGAAAGGACTTCCATGTAGATTCCATCGGGAATATTACCTCTGACTGCCACGTGCACGGATGGGTGACGGTACCACTGCTCAACTATGTAATATCTTGCTCTGGGAAGCCCCTTTCGGGAAACTGGGCTCCCATGCGCGAGCTGAAGACGGGGGCCACATGGGCTCCCCTTTTCGGACAGCGGTGTGAAAAGCCATTGAGGCGGGTAGCCGACGTTCACACGGATCTGTTTGAGCAAATGGTCCATATCTTCAGCGCAAAGCGTGCGCCCAATGCCTTTAATTCAGACATTGCGGTAATATTGCATCCTCTGCCCAGAATACCGATGCTCATCTGTTACTGGAAGCCGGATGGAGGCATGGAATCGTCGCTGAATGTTTTCTTCGACGACACAGCCGAAGAAAATCTTGTGATTGATTCCCTCTACAGGCTGGCTGCCGGTCTCGTGATCATGTTCGAGAAAATCGCGATCACACACGGCAGATGAGTCGTGACGTTACGGGATCCGACCAGCACTCTATTGCTGGAGGCCGCATGGATTGGTCCCCTCAACGATTGTCTTTGATCTCGCGAGCCTTCCGACCGAGAAGGCTACTGCTTCGACTCCAGAGGTTCTCGGTCTTTGCACGCAGGCACGCGGATCACACGGATTCATCGGGAAACTCGTTTCTTTCGCGACTCGAGGCCCAGGTGGTCGGAAGCATCTGGAAGGCTTTGCGCCACGCGATACCTCCGGGGCTCAGGGGCAAGATTAAGGATTGGCTGCTCAAGGCCGCCGCTCCAGAGCCCATCAGGAAGCCCCACGCCGAGCCGCGATCCAAGGAACTCCTTAATAGAGAATTCGGCATCAACGTCATCGGGTACATAACCGCTGAGATGGGACTGGGCGAGGCTGCACGAGGTTCGGCTCGGGCCGCGGCGGTGTCGGGAATCCCCACGGCAGTCATCGATTTCCGCGATGGTGTTGCGGGCCGCATGCGAGAAGAAGTTCCCGGCGTCCTGAGCTCTCGCCCGAGCTATGGAGTCAGCCTGTTTCACATCCGTGCTCCGGAACTGTTCGAGCATTCCATGCGTTTCTCGGATCTCGAACCATCCCGGACGTACAACATTGGATTCTGGTTCTGGGAAACGAGCGAACTCCCCGATTCATGGATGCCGGCTTTCAATTACCTTGACGAAATCTGGGCCGCGTCGACCTTTTGCCTGGACGTCTTCAGCCGGAAATCCCCGGTTCCTGTGGTCCGGATTCCCGTGTGCGTGGAGCCGGTTCCGGCGGCTGCGTTGTCCCGAGAAGACCTGGGGCTCCCACGAAGCGGGTTCCTGTTTCTGTCCATGGCCGACTTCTTCAGCGGCCCCGAACGGAAGAATCCGCTCGGTGTCTTGGAGGCATTTCAACGGGCGTTCCCATCGAGTTCCGAGGAAGCGTATCTCGTACTCAAGATGACCAATTCAGAGCATCGTCCCGAGATCTTGGAAACAGTGCGGGAGCGGCTCAAGGCCGATTCACGAATCATCTTGATCGATGGGTACTTGGATCGACCCGAGTTGAACGCCCTCATCAATAACTGCGATTGCCTGGTCTCGCTCCACCGTGCCGAGGGGTTCGGTCTGCCTATTGCCGAGGCGATGTACATGGGGAAACCCACGATCGCGACTGGGTGGTCGGCTAACATGGATTTCATGACGATTGACAATTCTCTACCTGTGCGGTACCAACTGATTCCGGTAAACCAGACCTCGGGACCATACAGGGACTGCAAAGGTTTTTGGGCAGATCCGGAATTAGACCACGCTTCCCAGCAGATGCGACGGGTGGCATTCGATGCGTCGCTCGCAGAGGGTCTCGGCGGCGCTGCTCGCAAAACCATGCGAGAAGAGTACTCCGCCGAGGCTGTGGGACAGCTCATGCGCCAGAGGCTGCAGATCATTTACGACCATCTTCGGCACCGGCTTTCCGAGAGAGACTAGGGCATGAAACCAAAGGCTGTCATTACCGGGCTTGCCGGGCAAGACGGATCCTACCTGGCCGAGTTTCTGCTCGAAAAAGGGTACGAAGTCCACGGGCTCGTCCGCCGGGATGCCCTTGAAAGCCCGGAGGACAAGCTGTGGAGGCTGCAACCGTTTCTCTCAGATCTGATCCTTCATGCCAGTTCATTGGACAACCCCGGCGGCATCTCGAGCATACTGGCCAAGGTGAAGCCTCGTGAATGTTACCATCTTGCAGCCCACAGTTTTGTAAACTATTCCTTCGAAGACGACTTTGCCGTGATGGCAGCCAATCTCAACACCACGCTTTTCGTGTTGGCAGCCGTCAGGGAGGTGGTTCCCGAATGCAGGTTCTATTTCGCCGGTTCAAGCGAAATGTTCGGGAATGCGCCCGTAAGTCCGCAGAACGAATCCACTCCCTTCAATCCCCGCACTCCGTATGGGATTTCGAAGCTGGCCGGTTTCCATGTGACGAAGACGTACCGGGATGCCCACAGGCTGTTCGCTTGCACGGGGATTCTTTTCAACCACGAAAGCCCTCGGAGGGGTCTGGAATACGTCACACGCAAAATCAGCCACGCGGCGGCACGGATTTCTCTGGGAAGGCAGAGCCAGCTCAGGCTCGGGAATCTGGACGCGCTGCGCGACTGGGGGCATTCGGCAGACTACGTGCGAGCCATGTGGCTGATGCTGCAGCAGGACCGCCCGGATGATTATGTTGTGGCATCGGGCGTAGCTCACACGGTGAGGGAATTTGCGGAGACCGCCTTTCGCGAGGTAGGCCTGGACTGGAAGAAGTTCGTGTGTGTGGACCCCCAGCTATACAGGTCTCCCGAAACACGCCCACTGACCGGCGACAGCTCCAAGAGTCGGACCAAGCTGGGATGGGCCCCGAGCGTGTCGTTTGAGGAGCTGGTGTCGATAATGGTTCAGGCGGATCTTAAAGAAATCAATCGGAGGTCAGCAGCCTGCTCGAACGGGATCCACGGATTCGCAAGAGATTGAATCCGCGCGTCGAGGTGTCCGAAACCATGCTGAAAGCCTTTGTGAAAAAACTGTTGCGCAAAGCTGCCGATGCAGCTGGTCTGAACGCGTCGTCCACGCTGCGCGAGCTCGAAGCGTCCAGGCGCAATCTCGAGGCAATCGCCATCGGCATTGCGAATATTGAAATGAAGCTGCAGCAACTTGGTATCGATCAGCCACAGACACCCCGGTCAGTCCTGTCATCGAGCCTGTGCAAGCAGAGCGATTTCTTCAGCGAGGAATTCCGCTCCTGGATGAAACGAATCGCAGAACCGATCGAATGGAACCGGAAGCTGTGGGAATATTATTTCATTGCGCAAGCGCTGTACGAACGCGGGTTCTTGTCTCCCGGCAGGAGAGGACTAGGATTCGGAGTGGGAGACGAGCCCCTCGCGAGTCTGTTCGCTACTTTTGAATGCAGAATCGTTGCGACAGACTTGGCGCCCAGCGATCCTGGAGCGGCCCATTGGATCGCCACGGGACAACACGCAACGGGTCTGCCACAGCTCTGGAAAGCCTTCTGCCCCCAGGATAAGTTCAACGAGTTGGTCACGTTTCATTTTTCTGACATGAGGAACGTGCCGGAGGACCTTCGCGGATTCGATTTTCTCTGGTCTTGCTGTTCGTTGGAGCATCTGGGTTCCATAGAGCACGGAAAGCAGTTCGTTTTGGACGCGATGAAATGTCTGAAACCTGGCGGCGTCGCTCTCCACACGACAGAGTTTTGCCTCAACTCGGACGATGCGACTGTGGAGCAGGACGATCTGGTCTTTTACCGGAAGCGGGATATTCTCGACCTACAAGAGAGACTCTTGGCTGAGGGGAACTCGGTCGCACCTATCATCTTCGATCGGGGCAACGGAGTACTGGACCATTTCGTGGGCCATCCTCCTTCCGGTGCTCGTGCCCATCTCCGCTTCGAGCTGCTGGGATTCACAGCGACCGCTATCGGACTCATCATTACGCGAAACGGATGAGCGTTCGAGGAGAGGATTTTAGCTCTCAACGGGAAGGACTGGGAATGATGCTCGGCGGTATGAACTCGCTCCCTGCTGGTGGGGGATTCGCAGTGTCCCTCGTCCCTTGCCGGGGGAGCCGGATTGCCATCCCGTCGGGGCTATATTTTTGAAAACGGCTATGAATTGCAGCTCCGACCACTACTGTCTCGGGAAGAGGCCGCAGAGACTAATTTATGAGGAGGACACGATACGGATGGATCCATTGAAAACGGTCAATCTTACGGGGCTGGAGAAGTTGATCTGGGACCTGAGAATATCGATTCGCACCTTGTGGATGGTGCTCAACTCGGAAAATCGGGCCAAGCGGACGGAAAACGGTGTGACTGCAGGAGATGTTCTTTTCAATTTCAGAAAGCTTGTGTCGCTTCAGCGTACCCTCTTGTGGCGTCGTTACATGGTCCGGTTCGGCGATCGAGTTGTTATGGACAGTACCTTTCCCCCCTTTCCATCACGGGCCTTTGACAGGAGGGTGTCGAACTATCTCAACACCCTGGATCTGGTCGACACGCCTTCGGGGATCGTCTCCATTTCGACGACCAATTGCTGCCCTTACTCTTGCGCTTTCTGTTCCACCAATGCTCGTCACAACCTTGACACCGACCTGGATGAGGATCTGCTCAAGAAGACGATCAGGCAAGTGGAAGCTCTCGGGGTGCCATCGATTATCTTGCATGGCGGCGAACCCATGTATCGTTACGATCGATTCCTGAGGCTCGTTAAACATGTGAACGACGATACCTGCCTCTGGATGTTTACCACAGGTTACGGCGTGACTCCGGAACGGGCCGCGGAACTTCACGACAACGGGTTGTTCGGTGTGTGGGTAAGCCTGGATCACTACAACCCACAGGTTCACGACAGACTGAGAGGTCATCCCGGCGCCTTCGAGAACGCTCGCGCTGCGGTGGAAAGCTTCAGGAAAGCAGGTGTGTACACCTGCCTGTCTCTCGTTCCGCCACAGGATTTGCTCGACGTTGAGAACTTCAAGAAATACTATGACCTGGCCAAGGAGCTGGGAGTGGCCGAGATCCGCGTCCTGGAAGTGAAGCCTACCGGTCGCCAGGCCTGCCAGGGAGTGACGCCGCACAGCCCGGTTCTCGAGCAGGCGCAAAAAGACCTCTTCCACGACCCTGCATACAAAGATTACCCTCCGTTGAGCGGCCTGTCCACATGGCTGGAGAAAGACCGGGCCCTCGGATGTCAGTGCCGGTTCGAATATCTTTTCATTACCTCCACCGGTGAGGTGCAGCCGTGTGAAGCCGCTGAGATCTCCTTTGGGAACATCTGTGACGAGGACTTCGTGGATATTTACCGACGGGCTTGCGCCGCGTGTCGTCAGCCGGCCACCGGTTGCATTCCCATGGTGATGTATCCCGAGGTGCGCAACTACCAGAAGGTGAGGGATCAGATGACTTCTGCGGAGAAGGGGGAACTTGCTACCCAGATTATGTGCGGCTTTCAGGAAAAAGGTGACATTCCTGGAGCGTACGTGCCGATCTGGTCGGCGTATCGACGGAGGCTCGAAATGTACCGCAAGCGCAAAAAGCTAGGGAATTAGTCCCCCACATGACACACGAGCGTAGCCTAGAACGGTAGGTGAGGAAACTGGTATCAGGTTGAGTTTTTCAACAGTGGACCGCTGTATCCTTGCTGTTTTAGTTGTTCTCTGATGGTGTAGGCCACTTTATTCGCCCGGAATGCGAAACGTAGGCGGGACTTGATCAAGAGGCGGTTGAGGCCCCAGAGATGCCGCCAATAAGGTTTCGGAAGCCGGTACAGATGGCCAAGGATGCTCGCCATCCTGGCTACGGAAAGATACCCTTCATCGAACCCCAGATACAGTTCCGGACATATGGCCGCAGTCCTGATCATTTGCTCCACAGCGAGATCGATGTCCAGCGCTTCGGACGAATACCAGCAAGGCTGCATGGGATCGGTTTCGCGGTTTACCATGCCTTCCTTCATTGCTATAGTCCAAAGCCTGGTTCCCGGATAGACCCTTACGCCCATGAACATGTTGACGTTGTGATACGGGGGATGGGTCTCATGCTTCAGGTATTTCAAAATGAAATCCAGGGTCTCCTGAAGGGTCTCATTGGTTTCTCCAGGGCCTCCGATGAGAAAGAACCAGAACGGAGTCAACCGCGTCTTGTTTATGGCCTCTGCGGCTCGAATCAGGTCCTCCCGTACAAAGCCTTTCCCCCATTTTCCGATCACGGAGTCGGACGCGGATTCGGGGCTCAACGTGAACGACCGAACTCCTGCCCTCCACATCAGGTCCAGACAGCCGCCATCAAGGCTCCGAGGATCCATGCCATTGACCGTAAAGCTTGCCTTCCAAGGCCTTCTGCAAATCTCTTCCAAGATTTCCGTGGCATGGTCTTTAGGCCTACTAAACACCGAGTCGACGATTTCAAAAAGGTCGGGGTTAAACCGGTAGTGAGCGTCTTCAATCTCATCCACAACATCCCGAGGAGGCCGCAGCCGGATCCCGTGTCCTTCGATAATCTGATACGTGCAGTATATGCATCGTTCCGCACATCCTCGTTTGGTCTGGATCGGGTAACTGCTTCCTATTCTCGCGTACGCCCCGGTATCGGTCCACTTGCCCACATCAGCTCGACCAGATGGGAAATCATTCAAGACGTGCGGCAGACAGTGGAATTTGCCCTGAATGATCATTCCCACTCCAGGAATCGTTTCCGGCGTTTCTCCGCGCTCAAAGGCGCCGAGCAATTTCACAAAAGGCACTTCACCGTCGGACACGACGACGTAATCCGCTTTCATGAATTCCAGGATACCCTGCGGGTTGAGGGTCACCGCGGATCCTCCCAGGACGATGGGCACGTCGGTGAGAGTGCGGATGAAGCTGATTATGTCCCGAGCCTCAGGCAAGTAAAAAACCGGGTGCAGCATGTTCACATTGTCGATATTGCGAATGGACACCCCGATCACTTCAGGGCGAAATTTTGCAATACTCTTCCTGATCGCCCGAAAAATATTCCACCGAAGACAGAGATCCAGAAAGCAGACTTCATGGCCGGCCCCGTCGGCTGCGCTTGCCACATACGAAAGTCCTATGGGAGCTGCTGCCAGGGGATCGTCCTTGGTGTTGGTATTGATCAGAAGTACTCGCACGAATAAACCTCGTCCTTTACCTCAAACCCGGCCCAATGAAAATGGGCATGTCCATTTGCCCTTCCCAGACCTCATGTCCGATCGGCCAAACGGTCTTCTCCGTCTCGATCCGGACCATCCGTCGCAGTTTGGGCATCGAGGCTAAACCCTTCGTTCGTGTGAGAACCAAGAGGTTCCAAACACTGCTCCAGAGAGGGGCCACGCAACAAACTGTCTTTGTCTCGGCGACCGAGCATATCTCACGGCCAACTCATAGTCAAGGCCCTGACGACAGGGAGTGGCCGCCCGAAACGGACGGCGTTGCTCCAATTCAGAGCGAAGGCGCTTTGCTTGAAGGGATTGTGGGAATAGACCCCGCGCTTGACGGGCGCTGAGCAGGGTCGTAACACGTTGGTGACAGGATACGGGCATGCTGCAAAGAGTTGGGCAACACACTGAATGACTTGACCGGAAACCGTGAAGTGTGAAAGAATTGGCCCGATATCAGACGGCTAACGGCAATCTGGGAGACCTCGAATGAATCGCGATCGGCCGAGCGTGGCCATCTTGATGGCAACGTACAACGGACAGCGTTACATGACTGCTCAGATAAGATCCATATTGGATCAGTCGTGGCCGTACTGGAAGTTATACATTCGAGATGATGGTTCCCGCGATGATACGCCGGCAATTGCCTCCCAATTTGCCAGAGAATTTCCCGATAGGATCTTTGTGTTTCCGTCGGACCGAACCCGCCTGGGGGTGAATAGCAACTTCTCGTACCTCATGGAGCACGTCGAGTCGGATTACGTTATGTTTGGCGACCAGGACGATGTGTGGCTGCCTCAGAAGGTTGAGAAGTCACTGCAATGCATGCAAGCTTTGGAGGCGCAGCACGGGGCGGAGATTCCGCTGTTGGTCCACACCGATCTCCGGGTGGTGGACACCGATCTTGAAGAATTGGACCCGTCGGTATGGCATTATGGTTATCATAATCCGGCGTTCAGTCAGGAGTTGAATCGCCTTCTGGTCCAAAATATGGTCTTCGGATGCTCTATTTTGATAAATGCCCGTCTCAAGGAACTCGCCATGCCTATCCCGGATGAGGTCGTCCAGTACGACTGGTGGCTCGCTCTGGTGTCGGTATGCTTGGGCCGTGTGGGCTACATTGCGGACCCCACTGCCCTGTATCGCCAACATGGAGAGAACTCGGTGGGCGCACAGAGTTGGGGGCTCAGTTACGTTCTCCGGAAGTGCTTGCGTTTTTATGACCGAGAAGCGCTGGTCAAGTCATTGGCCGCGAGCAGACGCCAGGCAGCGATTCTCCTCGATCGGTACGGCGAGGACATGGAAAGCGAACATCGTGAAATGATTTCCGCTTATGCGGGTTTAGACCAATTGGGTTTCCTCGCAAGGCGTAAGACATTGTTGAAGTACGGGTTTCTCAAGACCGGGTTGGTCAGGAACATAGGCCTGTTTCTTCGAATCTAAGAGGCTGTTGCGTGACGCAATGCTTTTCAGAAATCGTAGCCTGATGAAGTCGATTGCGACAGAGCTTGGTCGATGCCACCACCTGAAAAGTATAGTATGTCAGCCTCATATAGCCTTTCGAACGAAGCCGGATATTATACCAATTCGCTTTTAAACAAGTAATGTTCGAGAGAGCGCCAAGGGCTTTTCCTGGGAGGTCTCCTCCGCTACGAACGGCACTGCCTGACTGCGCTCCGGAGACCTCCCAGGAGCGCCCATCGGCAGTACCATTTTTTGAATCGCGAATTGGTATTAGCTATGCGGCGACGTGCCGTCAGTTCTCGGATGTGTGAGATTACGCGACCGGCTCCTAGACTATGTATCGAGAGCAGGTGCCGGTGATCGAGAAGGGACGCTATCGACCTATGCGAAACAGCACCGAACCGCCGCAGTCGTCCAAAACCGTGATCTCCCGTCGATTGACAGGATCGGGAAGTATTCGGGCAGGATCAAACGAGAAGGTCAGCTCGCCCACTTCCGACTTTCTGGACATCAATGTCAGGCGTGCCTTCTGGTCCCACGGCCAATGAAGGGGCGAATCGTCAAAACTGAGGCCGGCGAGCTGAGCGGTGGGCTTCCATCCCGAGAAGACGAGCCGCAGTCGTCGTGCGCGACCGGCGAATGGCTGTAGGTCCAGCTCGATCGTGACTCCGTCATGGGGTGCCCCGAACTTCATGCCCGACCGGCCAAGTGTTCGCTCGTATTCGTCCGTCGTTCGATCCGGGACGCCGCGAGTGATGGTCCTGGTGACTTCGAGATCGGTAATCGGATGATCCAACTCGTTTATTGGGATAAGCTGGAGACTGCATGGGGTGTCGACGCGGTTGAGGGTCAATTTGAGGCGACGGGGAAAAGGCCCGGCCGTCGGTTCAACTTCTATCCATTTGAAGTCTTCCAGCGGGATCGAATCTTCCTGGAGGACAGGGCCGAAGGTTCTCGGCTGATTCCACTCGGAAAACCGAAAGTTGGGCGCAGAGATGCCCCACCGGCGTTCGTGCAGCTTCTCGAACGAGGGGTGATAGACCAGCGGGTTGTACGCCACCGCAAATCGGATATCAGGCCTTGAAAGCCATGTCTTGACCACATCCGTTTCTTTTATGGCTTCGTGGTAGTAGACCGCTCCGGCTTTCATCGCACCATTGACGAAGTAGTACGGCATGACGAGCATGCTGAGATAGAGTACCCGGTCATCGGGCTTCGCAGAAGACATGAGCAACTGCGGCTGTGAATCGCATATGTGGAGAGGTTGGCGCTTGCGGAAGTAGTCAGCGGTCATGACAATCTGTTCTCCCCCGGCAAGCACCATCTGGAGCCCCCACCCACCGAGCAGCGCTACCAGCAATACCGGCCAACACTCCTCCAGCCGCCGCTGTCCTGGCTGAACCTGAGCTCTGTCTCTCCCGTCCGACGACCCAATCGACTTGATCGCGTACCACAAGCCGTACCCGATGGCACCGAAAAAGATCGCAACATGAGGAATCCAGATGCGAAAAAACGTATCCCCAGGTTCCCGCGGAGGATAGCACAGCACCAGGACTAAGAAGACAGAATACACTCCGAGCGTTTTCTTCACGGCGCTCCGCCGCTCTGAGCTGAGTGTCATGAAACCCCATGCAGCCCCCGCACATAGAAAAGGAATGGAGCCGCACAGCCCGTCCTTCAGGTTGTTCACTTCCGCGGTTATGACCGAGAATGAGGCACTGGCTTGCGACAGAAGAGCGCCCGGGGAAACAAGTTCGAGATACCTCGGCAGCTCGTACACTCTCGACGGCAGAAACATACCGATCACGAGCATTGCCAGCACTACCGCCAAGGCTATCAACAAGCTCTTCTGTTGCATGGAGAAGCCGGCCAACGACAATGCGATGGTCGCTGCGATAATCGAGTATAACAGCCCGATGGGATGGATGCCTGCCATGACGAGGGTTCCCAGCACCAAAGACCACGGCGCCCTCCCGCGGCAGGAGATGACACGGCCAAAGACGAACAGCGCCACCGCCATTGCCAGGTTTGACGGAACCACGAAATTCAGACCGGTGTCGGGAAATACCTTCAGCCCGAGAAACACCATAGCGATCCCCGCTCCGGGAAGCCCATACAAAACTGCCAGCAGGTAGGCAAAACCAAGGGCGAAGACAAGGACCGCCGCTGCGCACACCACTTTGTACGCGGTGATGAGATCCGTTCCAAACTGTTTGATCCCGAGAAGAAGGAGTGAAAAGAGTGGATTTTGCGACCCGAATACGCTGCCGGCCCAGGAACGGTATGCGGCCTCCTCCTGCCTGGCAGAAGGGGTATGCAGTTGCTCTCGCAAATCCGTCAGGGCAAGGCAATCCGCAGAGAAGCACTGCTCCATCCGTGCGGCTCTGACGACGTACGGAAGCGTGTCGTCCGTTTCCGGGAGCATAGTCCGCGTGCAGACCGGCGTCAGAATAAGGTAACCCTGGGCACAGCACCAGACCAAGACTCCGACGATGAGTACGGCCCAGGACAGGCGGCCCTCCCTCTCGCGTTCGCCGGGGTGCCCTCCGTTCGGATCGGCCGGGAGATCGGGGAAATCCTTCAACGGGGTTTGCACGTGCAAGTCTCCCATTCGCGCCGATGTGCGGCTTTGCGGGAAAGGCAGACTGCGGTCCTCCCGGAAGAAGTCATTCCCACAAGCCGCGGGATTGTAGTTCCTGGCGGGCGGGGCATGCAATCTTTCCCATCGCGTTCCCTGGTCACCTGCATACCGGTAGTAATGTTCGGATGGCTACATAGCCTCACAAAGGCCAGAGAATTACCTCGTTTCTTCTATTGTGTCAACCCGACGGATCGTCCGGACTCCCGTCGTCTGATCTCACGATCATCGAGACAAGAACTCAGAAACTGCTCGAATTGAGCCCGGAAGCGATTCGCCCCGAACTGTTCGGCATGTTGTCGGATCACCATGGGATCGAACGAATCCTGGGCCGCCTCGAATGCCTGGACAGCGGCGTCGAGGGATTCGGCGGTCGGTTCGTGAAAGAGAACTCCCGTCCTGCCCGGCAAGACGGTTTCGCTGGCACCTCCCCTCCCATAGGCAATGACCGGACGGCCAGCGGCCTGGGCTTCCACGGGAACGATCCCGAAGTCCTCCTCCCCGGGAAACACAACCGCCTTGCAGCGTGAATAAAGTTGCGCAAGCTCCTCATCGCCGACCCGACCGAGGAACTCCACTTTCTTTGTCGCTGTCCTTTTGAGGGCCTTCTCTTCCGGCCCTTCTCCCACCACCAACAGCCGCTTCCCGTTCTCTCCGAAGACTTGGATGGCCAGATCGGCCCGCTTGTACCGGACAAGCCGACCGACGAACAGGTAATAATCCTCCTGGCGGGCACCAACCTCGAACCGTTCAAGATCGCACGGAGGATAAATGACCGTCGCCTCCCTCCCGTAGAATTTCCTGATGCGCTCCCTCACTGTCTGAGAATTGGCAGCGAAATAATCCACCCGCTGCGCTGCGCCGTGGTCCCATATGCGAAGATAGTGCATGACTACTGAAAACAGTGAGCGAGGGAGAAATCCCCAGACCGCGCGGTACTCGTGAAACATATGCCATGCATATCGCATCGGAGAATGGCAGTAGCAGATGTGGACGGCCTGCGGCGCGGTGACGATTCCCTTCATCGTGGCAGCATCGCTACTGACCACAAGGTCGTAACCGCGCAGGTCAAGGAGTTCTACAGCAAGCGGAAAGAGCGCAACGAAGTGGCGGTACCATCGCTGCGACCCAGGGATATGCTGAATAAAGCTCGTGGTAAACGAGCAATTCTGCATCGACAAAGGGAGCTTGGCCCTATTTCCGGCAATGCAAAAGACATCGGGATTTCCCAGAATGGCAAAAATGGCCTCGCACACCCGTTCCCCACCTGAGACGGAGAAGAACCAGTGATGAGCGAGAGCAGTTTTGTACGCCGTCAGGTCCATTTTACCGCAGCTTTGAACGGGAGTGCTGTTCTCCGTCTTGAAATCGTTGACAAACCTCCGCGGTCATCACCGGCAACCTCATGATTCCACGGAACCCAGAAATTATGCTGCTGCAGGAGCTATCTATGAACATGGGCGAGCCCCAACGTCTTCCAGCACCTCAAGGTACTTCTGCGCCGTGACATGCCACGAGAAACGGTCGATGCGTTTCCTCTGTGCAGCAATTTTCGTGGCACGAAGATCCGGATCGTCCAGAAACAACGCCATCTTCTCGGCCATGGCTTCAGCATCAACAGGATCGAAGCGGAGTTCCGGGTCATCGAGCACCTCGGGGAGAGAGGCCGCATTTGCCACGAGCGGAAGGGTTCCGAAGCGAAGGGCCTCCAGCGGAGTCAGTCCGAAACCCTCGTATACAGAAGGGAGCAGGAGGAGGCTGGCGTCGTGATAAAGCGCGGGCATGTCCTCATCGCGAACAAAGCCCGGGAGCGTGACCCCCTTCTGACGAAGTTCGCCTCGGGAAAGACCGAGCAGTTCCTCGCACCTTCCGGTGTCCGAGAAGGCTTGCCCCGCGATCACGAGGCCGAGCGGGCTGTGCCTTCGTTGCTTGAGTATGACAAAGGCTTCCACGAGCTTTCTCAGGTTCTTGTGAGGCTTCAGGTTTCCGACCGACAGGACGTATGGGGCGGCGATCCCGTAACGGCCCAGCGCCTCTGGAGTGACATCCGCCTCACTGGAGAACGTGCGGCCCGGCCCAAGGTGAATGACCCGGACCGATGCCGGATCCGCGGCGAGGCGCTCCACGATTTCCTGCTTTGTGAAATGAGAATCCGCGATGACTCTCGCCGAGCCCCTCACCGCGAGACGGAAGAACATGTGGGCGTAGAGTCGCTTCGCCGGTCCGGAGAAAAGGTCCGGCAAGGCCAGTGGAGCGAGGTCGTGAATGACGACCACCACGGGAACCGAAGGCCGGACCGGAACGTTGTAGTGCGGGTGCAGGAGCACGTCAACTCCTCTCAGCGCGCGCCGCGGATACCGCATTTGCTCCGATATTGAGTAAATAGGCTCTCGAAACGGCCAGATCTCCGCGTCGAGGTTCGCGTAGGCGCGAAGGTGCGTCGAATCTCCCAGGAGAACAAACCGGTGATTCGATCGAAGCAACAGAGGGAGCAATTCCCGGAGCACTGTACCAATGCCACCATGCTGGATCATCCTACAGTCGACGGCAATCTTCATAGCTTGCGGTCAAGCGTCAGGGAAAACCGGTAAGGGTCTGGAAAGAGGCTCATGTGATCCCGTCACCCCGGATGACCACGAGGACGGTCTTCCAGATGATATGAAGGTCCAGGAGAACGCTTTGATGCTTGAGGTAGTAGAGGTCATAGTGAATCCGTCGCGCCAAGCTCGGGTCTCCTCGGCTCATTACCTGCTGGTAACCGGTGATGCCTGGTCGTGCCTTGAGCCTACGTCGCTGCCAGTCGTCGTACCGCTCGACCAGCTCTACCTGCTCCGGTCTGGGCCCAACGAGACTCATGTCTCCCATGAGAATATTAAACAGTTGCGGCACCTCGTCCAAACCGGTTCGCCGAAGGAACCGACCGATCCGCGTGACACGCGGATCGTTTCTGATCTTGAACACCGGCTCGGCCAGCGAACCAAAATCGACCAGGTCCTTCAACTGCGAGGCTGCATCCTGAACCATGGTCCGAAACTTGAGCATTCGGAAAACCCGTCCATTGCGACCGACGCGCTCCTGCACGTACAAGACTGGTCCCTTGCTCTCCAGCTTAATTGCCGCCGCGATCCCCAACCAGACTGGCAACCCGACCGCCAATCCCACGATTGCTATTGACACGTCGATCAAGCGCTTCGCAACGCCGTACAATGGGTGCACAGACGCATCGCGCAGTTCGATGACTGGAAATCCGCAGCAACACCCGACTTCGTTCCTACGCACGGCTACATTCAGTGCATCGGGAATCATATAAAAAGGCATCCGCTGTGTTTCGCAGCAGTTGACCGTTCGGACGAGCGCTTCCTTCAATTCAGGATTGGCCTCATAGTCATAACCGTTGGAAGCAAAGATCAACCCTGTAATCTGTTGGTCCTTGATTATTCGCTCAAGTTGATTCGTGTCTCCCAGGATTGGGAGTCCACCGAACCGATCGTTGTGCGAGGGCACCGCTGGAGCGAGGTTGATGAACCCCGTAATTTTCGCCAATGGGTTCACCCCTCCGAGGCGTTGAAGAATCTCAAGCGAAGGCTGGCTCGTCCCCAAAAGTGCAAAGCGTTCGAACAAGACGTTTCTCGATTGCAGCCACCTTTGCAGGTCCCCAACGAGGATCCGGAGCCAGAGGAGCATGACCAGAGCCAATCCAAAGCCCATAACGAGAAAGATCCGGGAAATCAGTAGCTTCCGAAATAGAAAGGAGGACACCATCACCACGGCAAGCGCTCGAACACCAGCCCAGAGGACTACCCGCAGCTCATCGCTAAAAAGCCTCATCGAACGAAGGGAATTTCGGTACATGCCTTCCTGCCACATCAGGAAGGTCCACGCCAGCGTCATTATCAGGGATATGATTGCGTATGCCTCGGGATCTGGGATTGCCTCCTTAAAAGGAAGCAATTCAGCGACCAGCGGTGAGTGAAATCGCAAGAGATAGGCCACAAAGCAGGCCCCGCTTATCAGTAGCGTATCGGCAACGCCGACGAACGGTGCTCGATAACGCCGCAGCAATCCGCCTGCGACACCTGCCGGAATCGTTGACGCCATTGCTACAGACGGTTCGCGTGAGGCCGCCTCCTGCAGTGCCAACTTGAGCCCTCCTTGCCGCAACCCCAAAACAAATTACGCATAACCGGTGCGGTTCGAGTATTACCAACGTTTGGTGGTGCTGTCAAGGCCAACCTGGGCCACAGCGATTCGAATGCGCCTTCACCCGGGTATTCAAGGCTTGCCAGACCTGGTGAAATTTGCTACCGTCCTCATCTGCGAAGAACGATCGTGTGGTCTCTGTTTGGACAATGAATCAACTCGCTGGTATGATGAACCGCCTATCTTATTATTGGGACCTGACGGTCGTCCTCACCAAGAAGGAGATCAAGATCCGCTACAAGAGTAGCGTTCTCGGCTACTTGTGGTCGGTCGTGAACCCCTTGTCCTTCGCCCTTGTCTGCTACTTGGCCTTTCAGATAGTGTTCAGAATCGGAATCGCGAACTATCCTCTCTTTCTCATCTGCGGCCTCTTTCCATGGCAATGGTTCTCTAATTCTGTGAACACGTCGACCGAGATCTTTCTCAGGAACTCCTCTCTCATCAAGAAAACGATCTTTCCCAAAAGTGTCATTGTGCTGGCTCTCGTCCTACAGGACATGATTCATTATGTCCTGTCACTCCCCGTCATCGCGGTTGTTGCGTTGCACTACCAGGTCTTTCCAACGCTCACATGGCTGTATGGAATTCCTTTGCTGCTACTGATTCAACTTGCCATGACCTATGGTGCCGCACTCTTTCTTGCGTCGATCAACCTGTTCTTCCGGGACATGGCCCGTCTGGTGAGCACCCTGACGATCCTGGTGTTCTATTGCACGCCGATTTTGTACTCGGAAAGCATGATTCCACCGCAATACCAGTGGCTGCTCTATGTCAACCCGCTGGCGCCCCTGATGGCCAACTGGCGGTCCGTGTTGCTCGATGGGTGTTTGCTCCCTGACTATTTGCTGCTGAGCGCCGTCTATGCGCTTCTCATCCTCTACACGGGACATCAGGTTTACGAGCGGTTCCGCTGGAGATTCGCCGAGGTGTTGTGATGGAACCTGTCATTGTGTTCGATCGGGTGAGCAAGGAATATCCCCTCTACCATCGGGTAACTGCCGGGTTAAAGCATTTCCTCCTCGATCTTCCTGGGGCAATCCGCTCGCTGCGGTCCACTCGGCTAGAAGTTCTCCGAGATGTCTCGTTCACCGTGCAGCGAGGGGAATCGGTGGGAATCATAGGACGAAACGGGGCCGGAAAGAGCACGTTATTATTGATGATTGCCGGTGTGATCAAGCCATGTGGCGGCACGGTAACCGTTCGCGAACGAGTTTCACCCCTCCTGGAGCTTGGGTCCGGCTTTCATCCGGACCTGTCCGGACGGGAGAATATTGAGCTCAACGGAGTTTTGCTCGGCTTGTCTCGGCGACAGGTGTTGACGAAGCAAGATTCGATAATCGAGTTTTCCGAGATCGGCGATTACATCGACCAGCCAATCCGGACCTATTCATCGGGCATGGTGGCTCGACTGGCGTTTTCCGTCCTGGTGCATTTAGATCCTATGATCCTCCTGATCGATGAGGTACTTGCTGTCGGGGATTTCGCCTTCGAAAAGAAGTGTCTCGACATGATGCTCTCGTTCAAAGGCAGCGGTGTCACCACCGTTCTGGTTTCCCATGCGCTGCCGCAGGTCGAGCAGATGTGTGACCGGGTCATCTGGATCGAGGATCGGAGCATTCGGTGCTGCGGAGCACCATCCGAAGTTATTGCCGCTTACATCGAGCACTCGAAGCCCACCGATAAGCCCTGAACGGTAAATGCCTTCTCGGTCGAGCCACTTATTCCTCAGCCTCCGCCACGACCACGAGAGGGTTGCCCCGAGCAGATGATCGCCTCGGGGGTCGCTGCAGGAAGCGATATATCGTTGGTCGCACGTTCAGATGGTTTGGACACTATGGACCTCTGGCAATCACCTAAGAGCATCAGCTGTGCAGGTACCAGGCCTTCCTCCAGACGGTTTGTATCATAATCGTTTTTGAACGTTTATGAGGTTTTCCAGCCGGCTCCATGGAAAGCGTTCATTCCGGCCCGCTGTTGGGGTTGGCATTCCGCTGCTTTTCTTGTAACCTGTGCCGAACGCGTCACGACTGCCTGCCTCGGTCGGGCTGAACTCTGTGTGTGAGAGTCCGGGACCGGCCCACTGCGGGGCAAGTCGAGCAAAGATGCCTGGGGATTGGCAATGAACCATGAAGTGAAGTCGACCGCGAGACCTACTGAGCCTGCTCGTATCAAAGCGGCCTTCGCGGATCATAAGTACCTGCTGCCGGATCACGCAGCGACCGTGCTCTTTCTTGCCGGTGAACTGAACAAACCTGTCCTGGTGGAAGGTCCGGCAGGCGTGGGCAAGACAGACCTGGCTCGGGTGCTGGCTGCGGTTCTCGGACGGAGAATCGTCCGACTTCAGTGCTATGAGGGTCTGGACGAAGCCAAGGCCCTTTATGAGTGGCAATACGGGAAGCAACTCCTCTACAGCCAGATTCTCAGGGATAAAGTTTCAGAGCTGACTGCCAGTGATCTCAGCCTTTCGGAAGCCGTCGAAAGGGTCTTCTCGTTCGAGGATGCGTTCTTCTCGGAACGTTTTCTTCAGCCGAGACCGCTTTTGGAGGCAATTACCTCTCCCGACCCGGTGGTTCTGCTCGTGGACGAGGTGGACAAGTCGGACCCGGAATTCGAGGCGTTTCTCTTGGAAGTGCTTTCCGATTTCTCGGTGAGTATCCCGGAGATCGGGACTATCTCGGCCCGGAGCATTCCGCGGGTGATCCTCACGAGCAACAACAGCAGGGAGATGAGCGACGCGCTGAAGCGAAGATGTCTCCACCTGTTCATTGATTTCCCCACCCGCGAGGCCGAGCTGGAAATCGTCCGGCTCAAAGTCCCTGGGCTCGATGCACGTATCGCCGGGCAAGTGGTCGAGGTGGTAAGACGCCTCAGAGAGATGTCGCTCAAGAAGACCCCCAGCATCAGCGAGACCTTGGACTGGGCCGCCGCGTTGGTGGCCCTCTGCGTGGACAGCCTGTCCGACGACGTGCTCAACGAGACACTCAACGTCCTCCTGAAATACGAACGGGACATCCAGCGCGCCAAGGAGCGGTTCGCTCAGATAGGCGAAGCCCTTCTCCAAGCGAGGTAAGGCCCGCGCATGCGTCGTTGTGGCTTCAGACCCGTAAGAACTGGTGCCGGCCATGAAAAACGCGCTCATTGATTTTGTCGGCAAGCTGAGGCAGGCCGGGATTTCGGTTTCTCAGGCTGAAACAATGGACGCGGCCTCATGCCTCCAGCGCTTGAACCTTGACGACCGGAGCCAGTTCAAGGACGCTCTGCGTTCAAGCCTTGTGAAACGCAGTCGCGACATTCCCGTCTTCGAGGTGTTGTTCGACCTGTATTTTTCCGGCGGCCCCCTTGTGGGGACACCGGCTGATGGAACGGTCGGAGAGCACATTGGCCAGGTGCACCGGATGCTCGCTGAGATAGAAGAACGACATAACGGGGAGCTCTCACCGGTCACCCGGATGGTGATGACGGGGAGCTTCGGTGAACTGATGCGGCACCTGTTGGCAGCAAGCGGAGGCCTGGCCCTGAGACGAATGGACCTGGCACCGGTGCGCGGGCGGTTTTTCGTCAATGAGCTGCGGAGAATGATAGATCCCGAGCGAGTCCGAACAGAGGCAGAGGCGGTGCTGTCCGAAATGGCGTACCGCGGAATGGACCGGGATGCGGTCCTGGAGTTCAGAGAATACGTCGCCCGGAATTTGGAACGCCTTGAAGAAGAGTTGGAAGAGCTGGTCCTCGAAGAAGTGGAAAAGAGCCGCTTCATGGCCCTGCGCCGTATCGAAGACGAGGAGATAGCAGAGCGGAATCTCTACCAGTTGACGGAACGAGACTTATCAGCCATGCGCCCTGCAGTGGAACGGTTGGCCCGTCGGTTGAAGGATCGGCTCAGTTTGCGGCTCAGGAGGGCAGACAGGGGACACATCGACATCAAGCGCACCTTGCGCGGCAATGTGGGATACGGCGGACCGTTGCCGGACCTACGTTTCAGGAACAAGCGGGCCGCGCGGCCTCAGGTTGCGGCCCTGTGCGATGTTTCTCGATCCGTCCGGGATTTCTCGCGGTTCATGCTGTTGTTCCTTTACACGTTGAAGGAAGTGATTTCCCGCATCCGGAGCTTCATCTTCGTAGGGGACCTGACGGAGGTGACATCAATATTCCGAGAGCACGATCTCAATGAGGCGGTATCAAAGGCCGCTGCCGGTCAGGGCTTGAGATACCCTTTCGGCACAGACTACGGCTCGTCGCTCGGTCAATTTGTAGAGGAGCACCTGGGGGAGGTCAATTCCAAAACAACGGTCATCATACTGGGAGATGCCCGCAACAACAACCTGCCTCCCCGAATTGAAGCGCTGGAGGCCGTGGCCGAACGTGCCCGCAAAGTGATCTGGATCAATCCCGAACCGGTCGCCTTCTGGGGAACCGGGGACAGCGTCATGCCGCTCTATGAGCCTTACTGCACAACACTTGCCCAATGCAGCAACCTGGCCCAACTGTCGGACGCCATTGAAGAGAACCTGATCCCCTTACAATTTCACGATAAGAAACGTAGTACTCGTGGAGGGCGCTTCTGAGAGGTCTCCGGAGCTCAGTCAGGCAATAGTGGAGCGCTGCCGCTCCACTATCCTAGCGGCCGAAAGCCTGAAGCAAGCGTCATGATTCATAATCCTGCAAGGCCGGTCTCAGCGAGGCGATTATCGAAGGCTCATCGGCATTCAGCTTGCCTGGTGCCACGATTTTCAAAGAGCGGCACTATCTCCGTCCCTAGCGGAGGAGAGCTCTCAGGAAAAGCGCTTGGCAGGCTTTTCGAATGTTACCTCTTCAAAAGCGAAATGGCCTGAGTCAAGCCCGCGGCCCGGGACGATTCAAGGACGCTGTTTGCCGGGATCCAGCGATTTACCGGGTTGTCTTCGGGTAAAGGGTGCAGTGGAACAAACGGTTGACGGAGGGGTGGACGGTGAGGTATGCTCAAGTACAGGATAAGAGGAGTCTTTTCAGCAAAATGGAGGCGGTTTTGCCTCTGTCAGGTCTTGTGGGGGCCCCTTCTGGGGCTTCATCTGTCTCAGGGGGACACTGCCGAGACCGGATTCCGGGGCAAACGTCACCGAAATCGCAAGACCGCTGCATAATTCCGGTCGATAAGTCATTTGATGCGAAAGAGCTGCTACAGGGAGTACGGGGAGTCTTCGACCGGTTGTGAAAAACGACGGAAGCAGCAAGAGGCCCAATCAATGATCGATCAGAAGCATTTCACCACCAAGACTCTTGTGAGGTCAGTGGCTGCCATCAATGTGCTCGGGAACTTGTTGGGAGTGGGACTGACCTTTATCTACTTTGGGGTACTCATGCCAAGGCTGCACCACGGGTCCCCAATGGGGCCTCTCGGAAGCACGCTGGGTTTCCTTCTCGCAGTCGTGGTGTTTGTAATGGCTTTCAACACCAGGATTATTTGGCCGCTCATGCGCGAAGTGAAGCAAAGACTCGGTCAGGAACACCAGGGCACTTTTCAGCATGAAGAGGTGGAGGACCTGAGACGGCTCGTTGGAAAGCTGATGAAGCTTCCTGTCAAGCTGGCAGGGACAACTTTGGCGGCCTGGGTCCTCGCAGCCATTGCCTGGCTAGCTTGGGCGCAGGTTGCCCCGAATCTGTATCCGTGGTCTCCGGAATTCTCTCACAGGTGTTCAGCGTGGATGATTCTGGTCGCTGCTCCAATCACCATGCTCTGGATTCACTTTGCCCAGGAAAGGTGGCTTCGCTTGAAGATTCCCGAGCTGTTTCCTGCGGAGGCTTTGGACTCGGTTCCGCCGACGTTCAGGATCAATGTGTTGCCTCGCTTGCTCGTGGTATCTCTCGTGATAGGCTGCGTGCCCTTTGTGCTGGTGAGCCACCTGGCCTTGAGGCAGATCCACGATATCAGAGCAGGACAGCAATCGCTGGACAATTTCCTCATGTACATGCCTGACGTGATCTGGTTTCTGCTTGGGGTATTTGGCATCTTGGCAGCCGGCTTGGCCGTATTCTTGGCCAAAAGCGTATCGGAGCCGTTGCAGAGCTTCGAATCAGTCATGACCGTGGTCCGTAGGGGCAATCTGGATACTCAAGTCCCGGTGGTATCCAATGACGAGATCGGCCATATGGGAGAAGGATTCAATCGCATGGTCCGCGACCTGAAAGAAGCCGAGTCGATAAAAGACACTTTCGGGCGTTACCTCAGCAGGGAGATTGTTGATGAGATACTCAAGTCTCCTGGCGGCGTGGAGTTGAAGGGCGAATTGCGGGATATTTCAGTTCTGGTTGCTGACCTTCGAGATTTCACGCAAATGACTGAAGCCCTGGGGCCGCGCCAGGTCCTGCAGATTATCAACCGCTATCTGGAGACAATGACGGATATCATAGTGGGCCATAGGGGCACCATCGACGAATTCACCGGAGACGGGATATTGGTCTTTTTCGGTGCGCCCCAGGCCCTCCCTGATCACTGCAAACGCTCAGTGCGTTGCGCCCTCGATATGCAACAAGCCATGGCAGGGCTCAACCTGCAGTTGAGCGAGCGTTCCCTCCCGGAACTCCGGATGGGTATCGGTATCAATTGCGGTCGATTGATTGTCGGAAATATCGGTTCGGAAAAGCGGAAGAAATATGGAGCACTGGGTAGCCCCATCAATCTCGCGTTTCGGGTCGAGGCTCAGACTGCAGGCGGAGAAGTGCTCGTGTCACCGGAGGTCCATTCGCACCTCAATGGCCAACTTCTGGTGGATCAGGCAAGAGAGTCATACCTCAAGGGACTTGACGACCCGATCACTCTGTACCGGGTGGTAGGATTGACCGGTTGAGGAAAGCTGAAGAGGAGCGACCAGGAATGCGCCGGCCTGACGCGGCATGAGTCAATTTCATAAGGCTCATCATAAAGGCGTAGAGGAGATTCAGCCTTATTCTCAGGCCGCGGAGAAGAACCGGCGCGAGCCCCTCTAAACGCGGTACTGATCGACCAGTTCGTTGACACTGTTGCCGAGATCCTCGAGTCCGGCCACGGATTCCTTGAGTTGATTGGAATGGCTGACGATCTGTTTGACGGCATGGCCGATGGACGCAACAGACACCTGATCCAATCCCGTGGCATGCTGGGGGCAGGTGGACTGAATCACGTTTGCCGTTTGGGATGATTCAACCACGCTGCCCACTTGTGTCTCCGGCGGTTCACCGGCTCACATTGAGTGCCCAATTCCTGCATGAACCGCCGTTTCCCGATGTGTGTCAGGGGTTCCTGTTCACCTTCTTCAGTTCCTCGGGTGTACGGCAGATCTGCTCACCCTGTATGGACTGGATGTTCGTGAGCACTGCGAAACCGTATTTCTCGCTCGGCGCCGTCTCACCCCAAACCACGTCTTCCACCACCTGATGGTCCTCGGGCCGCATGACCTTCCACCCCTCCGGGGTCAGCCAGGCCAGGGGCTCGCGTTCAACCGCCTTCACGAGCGCGTCGGGATCGGTCGTCCCCGCACGCACCAGGGCAGCCTTGATGAAGTGAACGCCCGCGTAGGTTTCCTCGGTCATATAGTCCGGATACTCTTTGTACTTCTCGTAGTATTTCTTTACGAAATCCCGGTTTTCAACAGAGTCGGGCGTGGTGAAAAAATACCGGGATGACATGTAGAGGCCTGAAGGGGTCTCCTTGCCCAGTGGGACGACGGTTTCCAGAGCTGCACCCACGGGAAACGCGAATTTGATTTCATCGAAGAGCTTGGTTTCCTTGGCCTGCCGGATGAAATTCACGGCGTCCTGGCCCCAAAGCGGGCACCATACTGCCTCAGGCTTGGCTTTGCGGATCTGCTCTATGTGTTCCGAAAAGTCCTTGGCCATGAGCTTGGGAAACGTCTCGCCGAGAATTTCCACGTCCGGCTTCAGCTCTTTCAGTTTCTCTCTGAACAAGCGCCAGGATTCGTGGCCGTAGTTGTAGTCCGGCCCGATGCACATCCATTTCTTGTACGGTTTTGTGGCCATGTAGTACGCGCCTGACCGGGAGTGCATCATGACGTTACTGAGCGTACTGAAAACATAGGGATTGAACTTGGCTCCCGTCAGGGCATCCGTGGCCGCCTGAGTCACAATGAGGATTTTCTTGTGCTTTCGAGCGACCTCTGAGAGAGACATGGCGACACCGCTGGAAGTGGGGCCCATGAGAAAATCCACCTTGTCCTCGCCGATGAATTTTTCGGCAAGCTCAGTTGCGATCTCGGGCTTCAACTTCGTGTCTCCGAAAGACGCGGACAGGTTTCTCCCCAGCACTCCACCTGCGGCATTGATTTCTTCCACAGCCATTTCCACAGCCCGCTGACCGTTGATTCCATAGCCTCCCAGAGGGCCGGAACTGATAAACATAACGCCCAGTTTGATCGGTTTTTCCTCAGCAGACACTGCACTCAAGAATGCAATCGCCAGGAATACGCTCAGGGGAACAAGGAAAAGCCTTTTCATAATCAGAAACCTCCCATTCATGACGTCCAAGAGTTTTGATTTAAGGAGCCCAATTGAGACGGGAATCATACCGCGGTCTCGCCATCTCACGGAGCTTCCGGCCGATACCCTGGTGGGGCACCGGACCTTGTCGTCGAAGAGACCCCCGTATTTCCCCACTTGGCTGCAGAAACGATCAACAACAGCCACATTGCCGAAACAGCCTCTTGCTTTCCGGTTCCAAGAATGCTGGAGCACCGATTCCAACTCAAGTCGAACGTTCTTGGTAAACGCGACATTCAACGTCAAGGCTTCGTTGTGCCCCATTTTCCCTTCATGTCGGAATATCTGGGCATGGCCATGAATTCCTTGGGGCTCCAGGTCCAGAACTGGCTGACAGCGGGATAGGATTTGATTATTGCATTTTGCCACCGATCGCCAACCAGTTGCACTCTGCGAATATCGTAATTCTGGATGGGTGCTCCGTATTCATCGAACCTTATTGTCCCTCGCGGGGCTTGCAGTGCAATCGAACGCATGATACTTGTGAAATCCTTGCCCTGGATATGGCCACCAGCCTTCTTGAGGGCTTCGGCTATCACCATACCGGTTACGTACCCCTGCTCCGCATAGAGCGTGGGAGGGCGCCCGAATTTCTTGGTGAAGGCCGCCTTGAACTTGACGTTCTCGGGGTTATCAGCCAGGAAAGACCAGTGCGACTCACTGACGATTCCTTCCGCGTTCTTCCCTTGTTCGGACAGCACGTTTTCATCTACCAGAAATCCCTTGGCGACGACTGCAATCTTTCCTTTAAGGCCGGACTCGGCATATTGCTGAACGAATCGCCTCGCATCACCGCCGGCAAAGAATACCATTGCGACATCAGCATCGGGCTTGATTTGGGCAAGCAGTGGCTTGAAATCCTGAGTACCGAGAGGTGTCCACAGCTCTTGAACTACTTGCCCCCCCATCTTCTTGAAGGCTCTGCACATTCCACCGACTTGCTCATAGCCCGCGTGGTTGGCAGGGCCCAGGGCCACTGCCTTGCGAAAACCCTGCTCGTAGGCCCACGCGCCGAGACAGTGGGAGCCGCTAATGCTGCTGAAGGAGATGCGGACAATGAATGGGTTGGCCCCTCTTTGCGTCAGGTCGTCCGCCCCAGCGTTCGATATGACGAAGGGGATTTCCCGATCTGTCGCGAAGGTTGCAATACGGTAGGCGCAGCCGGAATCCACTACGCCGGCCAAGATTGCGATCTTATCTTTCTCCACGAGTTCCCAGGCCTTATCCAAAGCCAGGCTTACCACATTGCTTTGGATATTCTTCACAATAACCTCCATGTCATGGTCACCGGCCTTGTAGCCTATCTCTTCCATATAAAGATTCAGGCCGTCCCTCATATCCGTGCCGAGCGACTTATAAACGCCTGACAAAGAAGTGCAGTAACCGATCTTGAGAGGTTCTGCAGCCGAGATCTTCGCGCAGGAAAAGCTCAAGGCGATTGCAAGGGAGAAGGTGAACAACGCAACGGCGGGACGCACCCTGCTCTTCATGACATTCGCTCCTTTCTTCAGTCCCGATCGTTCTTTCCAGGGACTGCGTTTGTCGCGGTGAACGATCACCTTTTGGCTTTCGGATCTCTTAGGAAATGTGGAGCGACCTAGCCGTTTCGACGAAGTAAGAAGGCCGACTCCTCCTAGGGAACAGACAGGACAAACCGCAGCGGAACGGCACTGGGACTCTTGACTTGCCCGAACTCATACCCGAGGCGTCCGCGTGCACCACAAACACCCCCAGACCTTTGCCGTTACCGGCCTCCAAAGCTCATATTCTAGGATGACTTGATCTCTACAGGCCCCTGGCCCCAGAAATAGCAGGAAGGATAGGCCATGCAAGGCCTGACGAAATGCTTGAGGGATCTCCAGTTCCTCATCCTCACCGTCAGGGCCTGTCGCAGGATGAGATGCGCCCTTGTCGAACAAGCCGAGGAAGCGCAGGTGCGGGGCCGGTAACCGGTGGATGCCGCAAACCCGGCAATGGCCACCCGCGAGCTATTCCGTCGTCGGTGGCGCGAGGGGTAGCACAAGGTCAGGAAGGCTAGCTTCCCGTATTCTTTCCCTTTTCCATTCTTCTGCGTTCTTCTTCGCGGATTTCACGGCGGAGGAGTTTGCCGACCTTGGATTTGGGGAGCATGTCGCGGAATTCGATGTACGACGGGACCTTGTACGGCGCGAGGCGTTCTCTGCAGAAGC
>JACRDG010000101.1 GCA_016218715.1 Desulfomonile tiedjei
CATCAAATGCGCCGAACATCTCCTCGTAACCGAATCGGCCGAAAACCCCGAGGTAGATGCATGAGCTGAGGCCGACCGTTCCTTGCATCTGGCATTCCACGAAGCCACCGCGGGTCGCCTTTGTCGAGTAGTGCACGTAATTGGTGCCGTCACTGAAGGAGGATGACGCAGTCTTGTTCATGAACGCGGAGCCGAGAACCTCGAATCGGGCCTTCCACAAGGGGAAGTACATAGCTGTTTGAAGCCCGACGAATGGAATCTGCGATATGAGCACCTCGCGATACGGCGCACCGGGGGTACCTGGTAGGGTGGGCTCCGGTACCAGCTCGCCGTTGAACTCCCAGGTGCGTTTCCGGTATCCAGCGGTAGCACTGAAACGATAACCCCCCGCGTTCCAGAAGTGCACCAGCCCCGCGGCCTCCCACGAGTTGAACTGGGGTTTGATTTCCCAGTTCCCCGACCAAGGAGTCAAATCCGTAATATGAAAGAGTCGAACAACCGGTACAGTCGGTTCCCCCACACTGAGAGAGCCTGCGAGACGGCCGGACAGCCATGGAAGGGGGGAAACCTCCGCGGTACCCGATAGGACCGGGATCTTCGGCTCAAACTTGAACCTGAACCGATCGAACGCGATGAGCGTGCTAGGAGGCGGCCCCACCTGGCGCACCGACTGCGCTCCGAACAAGTATTCGACCCGAAAGGATGAGTCCACAGAGAGACCCGTTGGGAGCGCTAAACCGAGCGGGAGCGTTTGAGCAGATGCCGGAGCCGCAGCAGCCCAGAGACAGATCGCCAGGAACCATACCTTGCTATAGGAGCGCATGAAATCCCATCCCCACAATCAAATTCAGAGTTCATTCGGCGACCGCATTATAGTCCAGTGAAAGGAAGAAAGAAAAGGAAAATGTAACCATTCAGTATTCAATCAATTATTCGGGGCAACAGATCGACGCTGTTTATCCATAGACGAGCGGGTGGCCCTATTTCGTCACCCCGGCGAACCCCGGATCGTAGTCCGGGCAGGGGCCTGGGTCCAGGAGAAGTCGAACCCAGCAAAATGCGGGACCGGATTCCGGCTTCTGCCGGAATGACGGAGAAAGAGCCTCCTATCTTGGACCTCGAACCGCGCGGTTCGCACGCCCCTGTCTACTACTGCAGCCCAGCTTGCCGGCAATACCGTGTCTCCCTTGGCGTCCCGGTTCCTGGCCGTTCAGTGGGGCCGGCATCTTGCCGGTCGTTTCTTAGCGGACACGCAGTCCCGCGCGTCGCGGGACTGTCCCACCGTGCTCCCCAAAATACGTCAGCGTAGTTGCGCCACAGAGTATTCAAGACGTTGAAAAGACGCGCGGAGGTCACTATACTGACCGCCACTAAGTACGTCATTTCATAAATACGGTCGCGGGTTCCCGCTGGATGCTGTTTGTGTCAACCACCGGGGCCTCTCTGGCTGTATTGATGGGACAGGCGTCCCGCCTGTCATTTCCTCATGGACCGGCAAGATGCCGGCCCCACTGAACGGCCAAGGGCAGGGACCCCAAGCGAGACACCGTATTTGCGAAAAGGTGTACTAAGCGTCAGGGTCGATGAGGTAGAGGATCATGGAACTCCCGGAACGCAAGATCTACACGGTCTCCGAATTCACGGAAAAACTCAAAACCATGCTGGAACGAGAATTCCCTTCTCTCTGGATACAGGGTGAGGTCTCGAATTTTCGGCAGGCCGCGTCAGGTCACTTGTACTTCACGCTCAAAGACGATGCCGCTCAGGTCCGCTGCGTGATGTTCAAGCTCCAGAGCAGGTTCATGAAGTTCAGGCCCGAGGACGGCCTCCAGGTCATCGCGTGGGGCCGCGTGTCGGTTTACAGTCCTCGAGGGGAATACCAGCTCATTATCGACACGATGGAACCAGTCGGTTTCGGCAGTCTCATGCTCGCTTTCGAGCAGCTCAAACGCAAGCTCGAAGCGGAAGGGCTGTTCGACCCGAGCCGGAAGAAACCGCTTCCCCGCTTCCCCAGGAGGGTTGGGCTGGTGACCTCCTCGTCCGGCGCTGCGGTGCTCGACATGATCCGTATCATTCGACGGCGCTTGCCTCGCACGCATATTCTCGTGAGTCCCGCGACGGTTCAGGGAGACAAGGCTCCGACAGAGATCGTTCACGCGCTGCAGAGGCTGTGCGAAACGGGGGATGTGGACGTGATCGTAGTCGGCCGGGGTGGCGGATCGATCGAAGACTTGTGGGCGTTCAATGACGAGAGGGTGGTGCGCGCGGTGGCTTACTGCCCGTTCCCTACCGTAGCCGCGGTCGGGCACGAAACCGATTTCACGCTTACCGACTTCGCTGCGGACGTGAGGGCATCTACACCGTCGGCTGCTGCGGAGCTTGTTGTGCCGGATCGCCGGGATCTCCGGGACGTGGTCGTTCACCTGGGAGCCAGGCTAAGAAACGGGATGCTCACCGCCCTCGATAGGCGAGACGTGGCCTTGCGGGATCTGCTCAAGCGCGTTCGCGATCCGAGGCGCGATATCGGCGAGCGCCGTATGCGGGTGGATGAACTCTTTCTTCGTCTCACCGGTACGATGAATCGCAAGCTTGCTGAGCTGCGCCAGGAGGTTGGCGCGGTTACGGAACGCCTCAGGCCGGAGCACCTTGAGATGGGGCTGCTCATGCAGCGCGAACTCTGCCACGCACTGTTCGAGCGCTTGATCCGCGCCACGCGAGACCCTCTGACGAACGGACGGCGCTCGGTCGAAACCCTGGCCGCACGATTGGACGCGCTCAGCCCGCTTGCAGTCCTCTCCCGAGGATACTCCATCACCTTCGATCGGCAGACTCGAGCCGTCATCACCGACGCCTCGACGGTGAGTTCGGGACAGGATCTGGCAGTGCGCCTTCGCCGTGGAGAGCTACTCTGTCGGATTACCGAGACAAGGCCGGCTGAGGATGAGGCTTGAGTGAATGGAAGCGACTTGCCGGGACAGACACAATCCCCCGGCATCACGACGGGGGGATTACGGAAGATAAGTTAACAGCTCGCGCAGGAAGGGGAGAACATCCCGTATGAAGGAACTTGTAACCGTTCGCGACGTCTTGCCTTTTCTTTCCCGTCTCACCGAAGAAGCGGGACAAGTGCTTCTGTCTTACTTCAGCGGAAGTTTTCGCATCGAGCGCAAAGGGGGGGACGAGACGCCCATCGATATCGTAACCGATGCCGACCGCGTGTCCGAGGACCTGATATTGAAGGCCATTGCTCGCGAATTTCCCGATCACGATGTGTTGGCCGAGGAGACACCGCCCGCGCTGACGGGTTCGCGATGGCTCTGGATAGTGGACCCGCTCGATGGCACGGTGAACTTCGCTCACGGCCTTCCGTTGTTCTGCATCTCCATCGGCCTCATGCACGACAACGTTCTTGTTGCCGGCATGGTTTACGATCCGTTAAGGAGGGAGTCGTTCTTCGCGCTCCGAGGCGAAGGAGCCTTTCTCGATGGCAATCGGATCGAGGTGTCCCAGGCCGACCGCCTGGACCGGAGCCTCGTCGCGACCGGCTTTCCCTACGATCGAGGCACAGCCCCGGATAACAACGTCAAGGAGTTCGCCAGCGTGGTGACGCGGGTCCAGGGAATCAGGCGTGCCGGGTCGGCAGCACTCGATCTGGCGTACGTTGCAGCCGGTCGGCTGGACGGTTTCTGGGAGCTGAAGCTCAAGCCGTGGGATATGGCTGCGGGTATGATCCTCGTGGAGGAGGCAGGGGGACGAGTCTCCGATCGAACGGGCAGCCCGACTGACGTGTACACGTACTGTGTGGTCGCGACCAACGGAAAGATCCACGATCCGCTGTTGAAGCTGCTGATTTAGTACTGTGTTTCATAAATACGTTCTCGTTTGGAGGCTCTGCTCTTGGCTGTTCAGTGGGGCCGGCATCTTGCCGGTCCATTAGAAGTGACAGGCAAGATGCCTGTCCCACCAAGAAACCTAAAATCCGCGACCGTGCTTGCGAAAAGGTGTAGTTAGCCGTCTGACGGTTCCGGTTTCTGTAGCGATTGACAGTGCCGGAGCGATGGGATAAAACCCATGGGGTCGGAAATCGTGCCGGCAAATGCTCCCCGTTGGTCAAGAGGGCGAAGGAATATGATCGTCCGGTGTTGCTACTGCGAGGGTGTGCTGAGGGTGGACGAAACGAGTCTGCCTGCCGGCCGCCGCGCGAAGATCCGCTGTCCTCATTGCAAGAAGATCGGGTCCATGCCCGACATTCCGCTGCAAGGAGCTGTGTCGGAGGATGCCACGGCAGAAGCTCCCGCGGAGCCGCGCGATCACCCTCGGCTTCTACCGATGGAAGAGTCCTCACCCGCGGTTGCGGAAGAAGCGACCATGCCGCGGGACGCGTTCCAGAGCTTCCGTTTCCCCGCAGAGCAAGAGGAGAGCCGGGAGCACCCGAAGACTTCGAGGCACAGGGGGCTGCGGCTTGCCGTGTGGGTTATTGTGTCGCTTGCGATCGTCAGTCTCTTTGCGCTCCTGGTCAACCTGATTCTCCCAGGGCCTGCCGGGGTTCAGCAAACCGTCCACACGGCCCCAGGAGAGAGCGTCACCCCACCGCAGAAACCGCCAGCAACCACCACCAGCCCTGGAGCCCGGTAATACGCCAGGGTTCCAGGGGGACGACGATCGCAGCGACCCCCACGTCGAACTCCAAGGCAAGGGTCGCACCAACATTGCCCGAGGTTTCACGATTGTCTCAGGCCTCGGGTCGCCAGGACAATCGGCTTGATAATCAAACGTGCTACCCAGGAACAAAGAGAGAGATCCTTCCTCGCGCCGTACGCGGTCTTGGCCGAGAACAGCCGCGGCCGTGCCCACGAGGAGGAGGAATGCCCGTATCGGACGGCATTTCAGAGGGACCGCGATCGAATTACCCATTCCAGGGCATTCCGAAGGCTTCAGTACAAGACCCAGGTCTTCGCGTACTATGAGGGTGACCACTACCGGACGCGATTGACCCACACCCTGGAGGTGGCTCAGATTGCCAGGAGCGTGGCGCAGTACCTCGGCGCGAACGAGGAACTCACCCACGCGGTGGCCCTTGCCCACGACCTCGGGCACACCCCGTTCGGCCATGCAGGAGAAGAAGCGCTCCATCACCTCATGCACGAGCATGGCGGCTTCGAGCATAACGCTCAGTCTTTGCGGGTCGTCGATCTCCTGGAGGCTCGTTACCCCGACTTTCCAGGTCTGAACCTAACGTACGAAACTCGGAGCGGTATCATCCGGCACGCTACGGTGTACGATCATGCGCCGTCGCACCTGGTGCAGGAGTTCATGGAAGGACCGTGCCCGACGCTCGAGGCACAGGCGGTCAGCTTGGCCGATGAAATAGCGTACAACTGCCACGACATAGAGGACGGCCTGCGCTCCGGATATTTTGACGAAAACGATCTCTCCGAACTCGAAATCTGGCAGCGAGTGACGCGGATCATCCGGGACCGTTACCCTCATCTCGATCGCGACACGTTCCGCTATCAATGCATCCGGGCACTCATAGACACCTTCATCCGAGACCTCGTGAGCGCTACCGAGGCTCGTTTGGCTCAGGGGAAGTATCGGACTCCTGAAGACATCATGAACGCGGACCAACCGGTGGTTACCATCTCGCCGTTGATGCAGGACTGGAAACGGCAGCTCAACCGTTTCCTCCACACCAGGTTTTACACGCACCACAAAATCTTACGCATGCAGTATAAAGCGGTGCGCCTCCTCACGGACTTGTTCAACGAATATCTTCAGAGGCCGTCGCAGCTCCCTCCGGGAGTGCAGAAGCGGATCGCGGAAAACGAGGATTCGCTCTCGCGAATCGTCTGCGATTACATCGCAGGCATGACGGATAGGTTTGCCCTGGACGAGCACCGAAAGCTGTTCCTGCCTTACGAGTATTAGGACCTGTAATGCCAGCGGTCTCGGGGATTTCCGCTTGGAAGCCGGCATTGAGCACACCGCCCCAAAACTTCAGTGCCGCACTCATGGACGCAGGCGTAGGATGCGATGACCAATGGGAACCGCATCGTTCGAGGTTTTCTCTCGACAGATGCGGTTCGCTTCGCTCACCACATCCTACGAGACCTCGCGGAGAACGGCCGGCAAGATGCCGGCCCCACCGAACAGCCAGGAGCAAGGACCCCGAAGGAGACACCGTATGTATGACGTGGAGCACTAAGCCGGTTCCAGTTCCTCGGCCAGCGCCCTGGCTCTGGCAAGATCTTCTGGGGTGTTGACGTTCATGGCGAACAGAAACCGTGAGTCAAATCGGGCTAGGTCCGTATCCGGGACTTCGCACACGTTTACATAATCGAAAAAACTGAAGATCCTGAGTTCCCCTCGATCGAGAACTTCCTCCACGACGGGCAGACACCTCCGGGAATAGATCGCGTGTAGAGGTTCCCAATGGCCGCCTATTTTCGGGATCACCACGTCGTGATCTCCGATAAGCCGCCCCATGTGGAGCATGACTTCCCGATGCAGAAAGGGCATATCGCAGCCTACCAGGAACCCGTGCGTACCCGTGCAAGCCTTCAAACCCGTGTACAGCCCACCCAACGAGCCCTTGCCCGGCATGAGGTCGCTAAACATCGGCAGCCCAAGGAATGCGAATTCCTCAGGTGAATTGGTGATAACGATAACCTCGGGGAATATCCCGGCCAGCAAGTCCCGGACTCTCTCGACGATACTGCGGCCGCGGATCCGGAGCAGAGCCTTATTCACTCCCCCCATTCGCCGCGATGCCCCGCCGGCCAGAATAATGCCTGAGACCGAGGGGAATTCCGTCGGGCTCCTGGGGTTTGGAGCGCTCATCATGATTACCGTGTGTTTGTGGACGAATGTGGCGTCAATCGGTGTGACGGCACGAGCGGAATGGTTTCGCCGGGGAGTATCGATAGTCCCCGGCGAAATTCACTGCAGTACGTGATGTTACTCACCTTCGGGCGTTTCGGGTGAGTCCTCACCCGTCTTACCCTTATCTTCCTTTAGTGCCCCGGAAGAGAGTTCCTGGGATAGGTTCACAGCCCGATTGCCGAGCCTTCCGACATTGTGGGAGAGTTCGTCAAGTTGTTTCGAATAGATGTTGAGAGTCTTGTTGTAATCTTTGAACTTGTCTCGACAAGATCGGTCAGCGATGAAGCGATTGAGAGAATTGACCACGAGAGATCGCAACAGTACGAGTTTCCTGTACGCGGTGAGCTGTTCCGACACGTTCTCGTCAATGGCCTGTAGATTGGAAAACCGATGCTTGCCGCAGATGTCCAACAAACGGAGGGCCAGCACATCATACTGGCTGAGCTTCTCCTTGATGTCCCAGCTCTTCCTGTTGATCTCTACGAGCAAAGAAGCGAATCTCTTGTACTCGGGAAGCTCGGTGACCGGCGGGTTATCTACCTTGAACTCAATCTTGTCTACCCATTCCGACTCGTCAAAGCCGAGGTAACCGCCTGCCTTGACCCGGAAAAGGGCGCTGGGGTCCAGGTCCCTGTCCCGCACCAGCGTGTCGACGATCATCTTCCTCGCGTCAGGTTCCCGGGTCTTCAGCGTAATCTCGAAAAGGCCGTCACGGACCTTTTCTGCTGGTTTTTCCTCCTGGGCGCATACGGCATTCGGAGTGATCGCCGGGATCAATAGGCAGCAAAAATAAATCCAAAAGGCAAACCTCTTCATGGTATCTCCTCCTTCCGGTAAGCGCCGGGGAAACAAGGAACCGAATTCTCAAGCTTGTCAGTTATACGGATTCTCAGATATTATACATCACAAGTGCCCAGGATGTCAATAAATATGCTGGTAAATCCCAATTGTAGACATCACCGGGCCGTCGAGTATCTCAATGCCTGTCACGAAACGACCCTGTTAGGCGGGGTTTTTCTCGAGAGGGGTGTGGCATTCAAACACACCCCGTCTCGGTCCGCACAATAAAGTTTGCAGACTGCGGGGAGTTATGTGATGACACGCGCCATGCGGCGCTCAGCTCACTCCCATGGCACTTCCAATGTGGCGCCCCTGGACTGAAGCAGCCGGTAGGCCCCGGCGTTTCCGTTCATGAGGGCCAGCGCCAAAGGCGAGTACCCGACTTCGTCCACGACGTTCGCGCTCGCTCCCTCATCCAGGAGAAGTTCGATCACCTCAGGGTTTCCTGAGTATCCGGCGCACATGAGAGCGGTCCATCGATCCGCCCTCTTCTCTTCAACGCTCCCGGCCTGAGCTTGGAGGAACTTGAGAACATCCTCCGGCGTGACCTTCAACTTCAGGAGATCCCGAACGATGTCTTCCTGCGGCCTGAGCTGCGCCATCGTGAGTTCGGGGAGGTCGGAGCGCCGTACGTCCGGAGGCAACAGCAGGCCAATAATGTCCTCAAAGCTGTTTCCTCTGTCGACGGTGCGCCTGACAATATCCACTTCACCGGTGCGTTTCTTGAGCAGTTGAACTGCCGTCTTCGCGTACTCGGAGGGTTCCTGCCTCAGCACACCGACGATGTCCGTGTTATCCGCGCCTGCATCTCGAAGCAGAGCGATTATCTCGGTATACTGCGAACCTCGGTCCCTGAGATTCGCGAGGATTTCACTCTCAGAGATGCCTTTCTCGCGCAATCGGTTGACCGCGTCGCCAAATTCCGCGGCATGTTTCTGCAGCAGGTCCGCGACGGCTTCGTATCTTGCGGCCTCCCGCAGCAACCGCTCAACCACCTGCCCAAGGGCGAAATCGCTCCTCTGCATGAGCCTTTCGATATCCTGGGGTCGGGCGCCCTTATCCAGGAGGCCCTGGACCAGAGAATCACTGCTCTTGCCTCTCTCTCGAAGGCTCCTAAAAATCTCGCCGCGGCTCTCTTGCTTATTGAACACCAAGCTGGCGATATCCTTGGGGGTGGCCCCCGTAGCCAGGCAGATGCCCAAGACGTCTGCATAGCTTGCGCCGCGGTCGAGCAACAGCCTGACGATTTCCGGGCTGCCCGCGTACGAGGCGGCCATGAGTGCCGTGGCGCCCCCTGGCAATCGCGAACCGTTTGCCGATTCCAACAAGGGGTATCCCTTGGTCCTGGCATTCACTCGTGCTTTCCGGTCGAGCAAGAGTTGTGCGATGTCCCTGTGACCCGCGGCACTCGCGGTCATCAGCGCATTCCAACCGAGCAGGTTGGCCGAGTCGGGCGAAGCCCCCTTATTCAGGAGAGCTTCCGCCATGCGGTAATCCCCCGCATGAGCGGCTTCAAGAAGAGCATAACCCAAAGGATTCAAAGTGTGTCGGACCTCCTGTGGCGAGGTGCGACCGGCTGAAGGCATATCGGTACGTTGTGCTTGGAGCGTCACCTTGATGACCTGACCCTTGTCGAAATAGGGCAAGAGCGCAAGGTCAGCCTGGCCCGATACTGCTTCTTCGGGTATATCCATCCGGGCTATGTCAACTTTCCAGTGGAACGAATTAACCACCTCGTCACTGGGAAAGCTCCGCCTCAGCGAACGAGGCTGGCTCGCCCATCTCCCCAAAGGCACCATCGCGAGCCGTAACGAGACGGTCAGCGGGTGTTCAGGCGGTTTCACCACAGCGATCCAACCCTCCCAATAAAGGGTAAGCGTCCGGCCCGTTTGTTCGATGGACAGTCGCTCGTCGGTCACACCCACCTTCGGTGTAGCAAATCCCTGAGCCAGAGCAATGTTTGCCAATAGGATGGCAACAAGCACAACCATACTTGCCGTAAAGGGCTTTCTCATCTTGACCTCCCCGGTCCTCGTTTCCGAGTTCCTCTCCATCCCATGAAAAGACCCGGCGTTTTACCGGGTCTTGAATCAGTCATCGCGTCGCCGACTCGGTGCCGGTGGCTTCTCGGTCCAGTCTGCTCATGCGGGAATCGAACTCCTGCTGGTTGGCAGGGTTGGTGAACGCCGCGGGTGAGTCTACCGGCACTTGCTTCAGTATGCCTAACAAATCACTGAACCTGAGACGGTACTCCGGTGAGCGATTCCGGCTGATTTGTTGTGCATCAATCATCACATCTGCCATCGCGTTGCAGTGGTCGACGAGCCTATCCTTGAGTACCGCGCTGCAAGGGTGTCTCTTGACCAGTTCCTGGAGCGCCTTGAGCACGTCAACCCAGAGCTTCTTCTCTCGGTCCCACTTCTCCACTTCGCCTCGATACTCCTCAATATCCTCTGCAGCCTCTAGCGTAGGAGCCGCAGCGCCCTCCTCCTGCACTGTTGTAGCCATTTCTTCTTGGGTGGGCTGCGGTGTGGTCTGCTCGGTAGGCCGCGCGGCGGCTCCTTCCTTCTTTTTGGGGTCGGCAGGCTCGGCTGCGGCCTCCGTTTGCGCCCGGGACTTCATGCTCCCCTCAAGTGCGGCGAGATCTCGCGCGGCCTGCGCTTGGCGTCTCTTCTTCATTGCTTTGACGGGATTCGCGCGGGCCAGCGTGGTAAGCAGCACGGCTTGTCCCTCCAGAGTCGCTTCCAGCTGTGGGTCGAACGGATTGAACGTACCGCCTTTGGAGAAGGTGTCAAGCGATCGAAGGATTTCACGGACCATGTCTTTCTGATAGGTTTCATTGCGCTCAGCCAGCATGAGCATGTATTTGATCATGAAGACTTTCAGTTGGAAGCTCCTCTCAGCATGCCGCAACGCGTCTTCGATTCTCTCTATCTGTTCGTCGGAGACTTTGTCCTCTCTCAGTAAATCCTTGAACGGCTGCTCATATTCGGTCAAGGTGAGCCGGTCCAGCCTGCTCAGACCTACATTTCGGAATTGGCACCCCACCAGCTCCAGAGGGCTGACTTCACCTCTCATGTATGCATTTCCTCGCAGGTCGTGACCTCGTCTGACCGCGACCTTCGCCGACCGCCCAAACCCATCCGGCTTGGAACCTTGCTTCCAGTTCTCCGGCTCGGTGGTCTCTATGACGATTTGCTTGCCTTGGTGGTGTAGGACCGCATAGGCATGAGTCGGCTTGAGCACACCACTCACATCCAGGCCCGCCTCTCGTCCGATGAGTGTGTAGAGAATCGTTCCGGTGAGGCAGAGGTAGAGCCCCTTATTTATCGGTCCTTCAGCCGGGATGCCATCCACTGAATCGTAGGTCTTCAGCAGTTTCTCGCGCAGCAGGATGAAAAGCTGCCCTGCTTTTTCCTTGGGATCGCTGATCTGCTGGACCTGAGCGAGCACGTCTTTCCTCACGTCGGCCAATTTCCTGTACAGCTCTTTTTGTTGTTGCGGGTCTTGCACCGACGCTTCGATAAACACCTTGTACAGATCAAGGGTGTTCGGATCCAATTCCTGGTACTGGTCTCTCGCTTCGGGGCAGATGTTGTAGCTGTAGAAGCGGTCGCCCAGTTGAAAGCGCTTGTCCAAGTCCTCTCCGCCGATCTTGGCCCTCAGGTACGGCAGCACAACATGAGTGTGCAGGAAGCCGTTGAATATCTTGGCTGCCTGGCGATGAGTCAGACGGGGGTACTTCATCTGCAGTTGTTCTACGAACTCTCTGAATTTGAGTCTCAGGCTGTCATAGACCTGGTTCAAGTTCTGCTGGCGCTCGAGTTCGGTTCGCGCCTGCGATGTTCGAGCCAACTCACTGACCGCATACGAGTTTCCCAGTATGCGCATCGCTACCTCGGGAACCCAGTACGCGAAATCCGAAAAGTCTTCGGACCGGACGCTGGCAATAGGGGTCTGGACGGCAGCCAGGTACAACTTGCTCAGCAAATATTTGTTCCCCCGGAGTCGGGAGTCGGGATTCAGCGCCTCCGCGAAAACCATGGCTGCCGCGCTGTAATTGCATGCGTCAAGAAAGTACTGCCCTTCCAGTGCGACGGCTTCCAGTGTCGGAGCGGAGAGCCCGGCAGAACGGCCCATCTGCAGGAATTTGAATGCCTCGGGCGGGGACCCCGTGTTTGAAAAGGATTGGACCAGTGCCAGATAGGCATCGGGGCAGTAAGGCTGCTCGATGGCAGCCCGCAGGAAATAATCGTTGGCCGAGTAGTTGCCCCGTTCTCCCTTCTGAAGCATGATCCCGCCCATTCCTATCAACGCAAAATAGTTGCGGGGATCGACCTCGAGCACCTTGAGCAAGTTCCTTTTGCGCTCCTCCGGACTTGCCGTGGTGAACGCTTTCAGGAGCATGTTGCGTATCTGGATCTCTTTCTCGGTGAAGGCCTTGGTCTGCGCGAATGCCAGGCTCGATACAAGAAACAATCCAAGGAATGCGATTACCAGGCTTCGCAGTATCCCGGCTTGACTCCTCAAGCAATTTCGGCCACGACAAAATGACGACCAGGAAAGGATAACGATTCGCATGGCCCGTCCCTCCGAGGAAAAATATTTTTGGCCACGCTAGCAAAAAATGGTGGATTTGTCAAATAGTTATAATGAATTGGCGTTCCTCGGGCCGCGGCCAAACGCGCTCCTGCGGGTATGCGCGCGATGGAACTTGGTTATAAAAGCACAATTCATCGGTATGTTACACTGTTAAAATGAACGCATTTGCCAAGTAAAACAACGAAAAGCATTATTCAAAGCCATATAAAAAGCAATTGTAGATTCTAATACTCTCACTATCAAAATGTTATCCAAATAACAGGAACTATCAGATTCTGCAAATTGAACAACATTTTAGAATAAATAGTATTACACTCATCTACGGCTCAAAGCAGCTCCCGCGCATGCAGCGCCCCCCCATTGCCCCGGGGGGCCGCTCCCAAAAGAGTCCCGCGGAAGGCAGCAGCGAAATCTGTTGCAACCACTGCGCAGCCAACCTAGAATGATACTATGGATTGATGACACAAGGAGCCTGACGTGGACGATCATACTATCTTGGCCAGCGAAGACAATTTCGGCAACGTTTCGGTGTGTCCTGGCGGGGTCGTGCACGTCAACTTGATGCACGTGAGCCTCAAGTTTCTCCCTCAAGACTTTGTCCGTCTCTGCGACCTGGTAGCCAAGGCGAAACAGAACCTGGATACCCCGCGCACTCCCGGCGGCAAGCCTCGGCTTCATCTCGTGCCTTCAGAGACGGAAGACGACAAAACACCCGACCCCGCACCGTAACCACGATTGGCCCAGAGGACAGCGTCGCCTGCGCGAAAGCGGCTGCAGGAATCCTCGCAGTCATGCGATCGCGTGTGCTGACGCCTGCCTTGCTTTTCCCACGGCATTGTCCTATGATCCGGGACCGTCACGGCGGTCCCCATCCATATGAGGGGTTGCCCGGCGGACCGCTGTACGGAATGCCCGTCGAAGCGACGAATGAGGTTTACAGATGAGGTTCTTTCGGTTCTTTCTGATTCTGATCGCCTTGATTGCCACGAATGCCTCCGCGCAGCCGGTGACCACCGAAAAGGCCGGTGAAGTCCTGGCCAAGGTCGGAGACCACGAGATCACACGGCAGATGCTCGACAATATCATCGCCACGATTCCGGAAGAGAACCGCGTACCGTTCCTTACTCCGGACGGGCAGAAGAAGATCTTGGATGAGGTCGTCTCATTTACGCTTTTTGCCGAGGCTGCCAAGGCCGCGGGGATGGACAAAGAGCCTGCGGTGCAGACCCGTCTCGAATACCTCCAGACGCAGTACCTGGCCAGAGAGTACTTTCAGCGCTATCTCGCCAAGGTGACGCCCATATCGGAAGAAGAACTCAAGGCGTACTACAAGGACCGCCTCGCGGAATTCACCCCTCCCGAGGAAATAAAGGCTCGGCACGTCTTGATTGCGACGGAGGTCCAGGCGAACAAGGTGATGGAGGAACTCAAATCGGGTAAGGATTTTGCAGAGGTCGCGAAGAAGTACTCGATCGATCCTGCAGCCAAGGATGGAGGAAGGCTCTTGCAGGCCGACGGGCGGGACTGGCTTCCCCGCGGGACCTTTGAAAAGTCCTTCGAGCATGTGCTATTCAAGATCCCGAAAGGCGAGATCGGCGGACCTATGAAAACGCAGTTTGGCTGGCATGTCCTGAAGGTCGAGGATCTCCGCCAGCCGCCGGCTCCGAGCTTTGTGCAGGTGAGGGGAATGATCAAGAGTCGCCTGGAGGACCAGCGAAACGCCCAGTTGCACAACAAGCTGACCGAAGAGTTGAAGAAGACTATCCCTGTCGTCACAAGATAGTACCACACCTTCGTCGAGGTTTCCGGGGAGACCCCGCATGATTGATACATCCCGAGCAGTCCGGACGCCCGGAAGCCCGAACCTGGGGAAGGTGGCCGTTGTCGCTCTCGGAATGATGCTTGCCCTGTTGGCCGGAGGAGCTGCACTGTCGCAGTGGGGCGCCGACGTGCCCGCTCCTGTTTCCGCTCCACAGCGGAGTCCGGATGACCGCGGATCGATCGGGCTGGAGGAGTTCCTCGAAGTCCTTGCCGGTGCCCCCGATGCGCTCGGCAGAAACCATCGGCCTCCTGCTTTACGCGAAGCGAAAGACCTCATCACCCCGAAACCGGCAGTCGCCGCTGCGTCGACAGATGGAGCGCTTGCCAGGGGCCGCATGACAAGTCCAAAAGGGGACATGGTCGCGCCACCTCTCGAGAGGGCCGTGAAAACCGCGCAGCGGCCCGAACGCCCCGAGGATCCCGGACGGCTCGAAATGACGCTGCGTGCCGCACAACAGCAAGCGGCAGGCGGTCCTGCGGCCGCGGGAGAACAGACCAATTCCATTGGAATGAAGCTGATCGCGATCAAACCCGGTTCCTTCGTCATGGGGAGTTCGTCCGAGGATACCCGCGTCATTCAGGGCGAGTGGCCGGCCGACGCGAGCCTGCTCCGACCCGAGCAACCGGCACACACGGTGCGTATCACCGAGCCGTTCCTGATGGGCAAGTACGGGGTTACCGTCGGGCAATTCCGCACGTTCGTGCAGGACACGGAGTACCGCACCGTCGCGGAAAAACAGGGCTGGGGATGGGTGTACGACGACGGGGAGCAGCATTGGGTCAAGAAGCAACGTGCTTCCTGGCGGAATCCAGGTTATGACGTGTGGGACGATCATCCGGTCACGCTCGTCTGCCATCAGGATGCAGAGGCGTTCTGCGCGTGGCTGAGCAAACGGGAAAATCGTCAGTATCGTCTGCCGACGGAGGCACAGTGGGAGTACGCCGCGCGAGCCGGTCGGACGGGAACCCGCTTCCCCTGGGGGGACGAGTATCCGGACGGCAAGAAGCTCAACATGGCGGATCGGCGGTCTCACGTGCCATGGGCTGACCGAACGATGGACGACGCGTATGAACGAGTGGCTCCTGTGGGGAGCTATCAGCCGAACGGGTTCTGGCTGTACGACATGGTCGGCAATGTGTGGGCGTTGTGTGCCGATTTCTACGATGGAACAGCATACGAGACGGACAAATCAGGGATAACCACCGATCCCTCCGGCCCAAAGAGCGGCACAAAACGGAGTGTCAGAGGGGGAAACTGGGCTTTTGGACCCGGCATTGCCAGGACTGCCTTCCGTTTCGGGATCGAGGCGGACTTGTGCGTCGATCTATCCGGGTTCCGGGTGGTGGCTACGCTGCCGGAGGCGGGCCAGAAGCAGCAGGTGGCCGCCGACAATCCTTTCGGTAAGGAAGCCCTCACCGCAACACTGGATCGAATCAAGAACCTCACGGCCCAGGGGCGGCGTCTGGAGGCAGCGCACGAGGTCGCAAAGCTTCCCGGTACAGCTTCGGGCCCACAGATCGCCACGGCGGTCCCGCGTCCGTTCTTGCCGGAAGTGCTGGACGCGGTCAGCGATGTGGCGCGAGACAAGACCCTCCCTTCCTTCACGAATTCCCTGGGAATGAAAATGGTTCGTATCCCTGCGGGGAGCTTCATCATGGGGAGTTCCGAGGCGGATATCGGGTGGGCAATCGGCACGTTGGCTCAGGGGCAGCCGCTGGCACTGGAAAACGAATATCCATGCCACAAGGTTCGGATCACCAAGCCGTTCTGCATAGGTGCGACCGCAGTTACCGTCGGTCAATTCCGCCGTTTCGTCGAAGAGACGGGGCACGTCACGGACGCCGAGGCTGACAACGGGGGCCAGATCTTCGACGAGAAGGAAGGGCGCTTCGAACAGAAGGCAGGGAGTTCCTGGAAAAACCCCGGGTGGACGATTTCGGACGAGCAGCCTGTGGCAATGGTATCCTACGACGATGCGAGGGCCTTCGTGGAATGGCTTGCGGCTAAAGAAAAGCTCCCGTACAAGCTCCCCACCGAGGCCCAGTGGGAGTACGCCTGCAGGGGCGGGATTCCAGCCGCACAGTTTCCCTGGGGCGACCAGCTTCCTGACGGGCGCAGGGCAAACTACTCAGACCAATCGACCAGTTTCGAGTGGCGGGATCGTACCGCGGACGATGGATACAAGCATGTCGCTCCGGTCGGGACCTACGAACCCAACGGCTATGGATTGTACGACATGGCGGGGAACATCCTGGAATGGGTCCGGGACTATTATGGCGAGAATTACTATCGGCACACGCTGGAGGCCGATCCCCAAGGGCCGGGGCATGGAGAGAACCACGTAATGAAGGGTGGTGACTGGGCCACAGGCGGCGTGAGCCTCCGGTGCGCCTTCAGGGGCTGGGCCGCCCCGGATCTCGCCAACAACACCTTCGGCTTTCGAGTGGGTATAGAGCCTGATTCGGCCGCACGTGCCTTCTACTTTTCCGAAGATTTTCTGACCCGAAAGTGGGTGCCGGACCCGGACCACCAGGCGGTAGCTCAGGCGGTTGCCAAGGAGAAGGCACAGGCCGAGAAGGCACGGCGCCGGGAAGCTGCGCGCACGGCCCCCAAGGAACCACCGGTCACCTATGAATTGATCAAAGGCGTTCTGGTCCTCGAATTCACACCCAAGTCGGATGCACGCAAGGCGGGCATGCAGAAAGGGGACGTGATTGTCGAGTACAACGGCAAGCGCGAGCTCGACGGCCCCACGTTTCTCGCCCTTACCGCGGAGACCAAGCGAACGCGAGAAAGACCTGTCATCGTCTTCGTTCGGGACGGGTACGAGCACTCGGTCAGGGCTAATCCAGGCTTTCTCGGGATCACCATCACGGACACGACGATTCGAGGCCCGCTCAAGAAACCCGATTCCGGCAAGGAGAGAGAGCCGGTGGAAGTCCAGCCGAAGAGATCTCGACACCTGGACTGGACCTGATTGGACGCTTCACGGTTCCTCATTCGAGAGTAATGGACCGGGCTCTGCGGGCGCGGCACCGTCCCGCTCTGATGCTGCCCCTTGGCCGTTTCACCGGTGTTCATCGGAAAGGCTGACGAGTCTTCGATGAGTGCATCCCACCACCCGATTATCCTGTGAGGTTAGTATGCCGCCCACGGTCGCCATTGTCGCAACCCTCGATACCAAGGGGGAAGAGGTCGCTTACCTCCGAGAGCTGATCCATCAGGGGGGGTGTTCCACGGTCGTCATCGATGTGGGCACCCTTCATCCGCCGGCCATGGAGCCCGACATCTCGCGGGAGGAGGTTGCTACTGCAGCGGGTTCGAGCCTGACACACCTCCTGGAGGAGAAGGACCGGAGAACGTCGGTGGAAACGATGATCAAGGGCGCTTCTTCCGTGGTGAGTGAACTTCACGGACGGCAGGAGCTCTCGGCTATCGTGTCCCTGGGAGGCGGAACCGGCACGCACATAGGAATGGGTGTCATGCGCTCGCTTCCGCTGGGCGTGCCGAAGTTGATGGTATCTACCGTGGCGTCACGGGACATGAGCCAACTCGTGGGCACGAAAGACATCACGGTCATGCATTCGGTGGTGGACATCCTCGGCCTGAACGCGATCAGCAGAAAGATACTTGCCAATGCGGCCGCAGCGGTGGCGGGAATGGCACGCTCGTCCGCTGCGATCGTTCCGGAAAAGCCGATCGTCGGATTGACCTCATTCGGGTTCATTACCGAAGGGGCTATGCGAGTGAAACGGCTGCTGGAAGGCCTCGGCTACGAAGTAGCCCCCTTTCATGCCAACGGTACCGGCGGCATGGCCATGGAAGATCTCATCGACCAGGGGTTGATCGACGGCGTGCTCGATTTTGCGCTCCATGAATTTTCCGACGAGATGTACGGCGGATATTGCGGAGGCATCGGTCCCGGGCGACTCGAATCCGCGGGAAAGCGAGGCATCCCACAGGTGGTGGTGCCGGGCGGTCTGGACTGCATCGTCCTGGAATTCAACTCGTTGGAGACCATGCCCGCGAATGTGCGCGGTCGTAAGGTCTTCTGGTACGACTTCCGGTCCGGCGTCCGTACCGATCGGGATGACGTGCTGCGGCTCGCACGGACGGTTGCCGAGAGGTTGAACCGAGCCGTGGGTCCGGTGAAGGTAATCATCCCACTGTACGGGTGGTCCGAGGCGGATTCGTCCGACGGCCCGCTCCACGAACCTGAAACCAATCAGGCTTTCATCTCGGAGCTGAAGTCACTCCTGAATCCGTCCATACCGGTCATCGAAGTGAACGCTCACATCAACGACGAAGCCTTCGCCCAGATGGTGGTGTCGGAACTCGATCGGCTTCTCAAAGCTGCACGCGGGTCCCGCAAACCGGTATGCGGAGCTGCACGAGGCTGAACGAAATGTCGTCCGATTTCCTCGAACTGGTACGGCTGGGAAAGACGCAGTGGTGGCGCTTCCTCCTGGGCATACTGATTGTCCTGGTTTCCTGGGTTGGTGCGGGCGTTGCGTGGGGGATGGCGGTCGTTCTGTTTGCGATATGGACTGGAAACCCTCAGGTGCACATTGACCCCACAACCGGCGCGGTGGAGGGAGTGGACCCGTTTGTCTCGTATCTGATGCTGAATTTCGGCCACGTGGCGCTGATGATCGCCCTGTTCCTGGTTGTTCGGGGCTTGCACCGGAGGCCTCTTCTGAGTCTCGTCACCGCAGCCGATCGCGTCGACTGGAAGCGCGTCTGGCAGGGATTCGGTTGGTGGTCGTTGCTCCTCTGTGTGGCGACCCTGGTCGATTATGCGCTCCACCCCTCAGCGTACCAGGTCAGCCTGAAGCTGGAGCGCTTCTTCTTGTTTCTTCCGGTGGTTTTGATCGTGACACCGATTCAGACTTCCGCGGAAGAACTCCTCTGCCGGGGATACTTACTCCAGGGCTTTGGACTGCTGACTCGCAACCGTTGGATCCTTGCCGGGATTGTCGGCATTCTGTTCATGTTGCCCCATCTGGGCAATCCCGAGGTCGTCACGGGGTTTTGGCCCATGGCGGCCTACTACTTCGGCGTTGGGGTCTTCCTCACACTCGTGACCTTGAAGAGCAACAGCCTCGAACTCGCTCTGGGCGTGCATGCCGCCACCTGCCTGTTCAACGCCGTCATCTGCAACTATGCGCATTCCGTGCTGGAGACCGAATCCATCTTCTTCACCACGGTGTTGGAGCCGTATTCCAACCTGGTTACCTTTGTGGTCATAGCGGTCGTCTTCTATTGGGTGCTTCTCGTGCAGCCGAAGCCCGGAGTAACCGAGGATCCATCGGGCTCCGGGGACCTGCCGACCGATCTGCTTTAGCCTTATACCAATTAGCGATTCAAAAGGTGGTACTGCGGGTGCGCGCTCCTGGAAGGTCTCCTCCGCTTAGGACGGCACAGCCTGACTGCGCTCCGGAGACCTCCCAGGAGAAGCCCTTCGCGCCTTCTCGAACATTACCTGTTTAAAAGTGAATTGGTATTGGCACTCCTTTTCGTGAATACGATCTCCCTTGTAGGCTCTGCTCTTGGCTGTTCAGTGGGGCCGGCATCCTGCCGGTCCATCAAGACAGGACAAGCAAGATGCCTGTCCCACCAACACAGCCACTGATGCCGCGGTGGTTGACGGGGACCGTGTGCCACCGAACTCCGAGACCGTATTTGGGAATTGAAGTAATCAGCGCCGCTGCCAGTCGGCGTTCTCCACATACCAGCGATAAACTGCCGTGAGACCCTCTCGGAGCGGTATCGACGGTTTCCAGCCCAGCGAGGTGAGGAGCGTCGTATCGAGGAGTTTGCGAGGGGTACCGTCCGGCATCTCGGGATTGAAGCGGATCTCGCCCTCGTACCCCGCGATATCTTTGATGAGCAGAGCGAGGTCTCTGACAGAAATGTCGCTTCCGTATCCAATGTTGACCAGCTTTGCAGTCTCCTCCCGTTCCATGAGGAAGAGACACGCGTCGGTCATGTCGTCCACATGGAGGAATTCCCGGAGAGGGGTGCCAGTCCCCCACACTTCCACGAACTCTGCGCCGGATACTTTTGCCTCGTGGGTCTTGCGGATCAGGGCGGCCACCACATGGGAGGTCTGCAAATCGAAGTTGTCATTGGGGCCGTAAAGGTTGGTCGGCATCACGCATAGGAAGTCGGTACCATACTGGCGGTTGTACGATCGAGCCATGACGATGGCGGCAATCTTGGCCACAGCGTACGGCTCGTTGGTGGGTTCGAGCTCTCCGGACAGGAGGTACTCTTCTCTGAGAGGCTGCGGAGCGAATTTGGGATAGATGCACGAACTGCCGAGCAACAGGAGCTTCTTTACCCGTGATTGGTGCGACGCGTGGATAACGTTGCTCTGGATCATGAGGTTGTCGTAAATGAATTCGGCAGGATACGTCTTGTTGGCGTAAATCCCGCCGACCTTGGCGGCTGCAAGGAAAACCCAGTCGGGCTTGAGGTCCTCGATCAATTCGTGAGTGGCTTTCTGGTCGCGAAGATCCACGCGGACGGCTGGCTGAACCAGCGTGTACCCGGCTCCCTGCAGTCTGCGACCGAGTGCGGATCCGACCATTCCACGTGCGCCGGCCACGTAGACCCGTATGCCTTTCGGCTCGTTGGAGTGGTATCGAGACCAGCCGTTTGGCATGGTACTTCCTTTCTCTGCTCTCTTACTGCGCTGACGGCAAGACTCCGGCGTTCGGCAGCCCCGCGCGGCCATACTCAGGCCATCGGAACCAGACTCAGCAGTGCGAGGATCCCGAATGCGAAGATCACGCTCCCTACCACAATGTTTGAGATTCGCAACTGCTTCTCGTCGAGTATCACGCGAAAACGGCTCACCGCATACGTAAGACCGAGCCACCAGAGGGCCGAACCGCTGAAAACTCCTCCGATAAGCGCCAGCAGCGCAGTGTAATCTCCCGCACTTCCCTGGAGCCCCAGGGCAGCGAAGACCGCCGCAAACATGAGGACCGTCAGAGGGTTCGTAAGCGTCAAGAAGAACGTGGAGACGTAGTATCCCACCAGTCCTGAACCGTTATTCGCCTCTTCACGCAGGTCCGGTTTCGCGAAGAACCGCCTCAATCCCAGGCAGATCAGAAGGAGTCCGCCGACCAGCCGAAGCAGGACCTGATGACCGATCAGATAGTCGGAGACGTACGCAACTCCCAATCCCGCGAGGATTCCGTACATTCCGTCGGCGGTTGCAGCTCCCAGGCCGGACACCAAGCCGGCCACCCGTCCGCGAGCCAGCGTCCGGCTGATGCACAACAGCCCGACCGGCCCCACCGGCGCCGCAATAGATAGGCCGATAATAATTCCTTTTGGAAAAAGCATTGAATCCATACGGCAGCCTGTCCCTCAACTGGACCGATTATACAGGCCTACCGATCAATTATCCAGTGTTTCTAGGGGCGAATCGACGTGTCGCGCAGAGGGAGTAGGTGTTGGAACATGCTGCGAAATCTGGTACCTTAAAAGAAAGCTTCCGATATTGTGGGCTCTCGGGATCTTCGGCAAGGGGGTGTCAGTCATGGAACGTGCGGAATTGTTGAAGAAACTCTCCGATGCACGGTTCGAGCATTTTCAGGCACTGGGGTTGCCTCCCTTCAAGTGCCAACAACTGGTGGCCGACCGGTTGGGTGCCTGGAAAAAGATGACCACCGAAGAACTCCAGGAGTTGCTGGAGCGTGGCGAGGAATCTTATTGACCCGCACGGCGCATCCCTGACTCGGTATCAGGTCAGGCAGGTCTTTTCTCGGTGCCTCTCCTGGAGCCTCAGTTCACGTCGCAACTGGGCCTCGCACTGACGGCGGTGGTCCTCTTCGGTCTCGACGATCAGAGGCGGCACCGGAACAGGACGCCCCCTTTCATCCAAGGCCACGAAGGTCAGGTACGCGGACGCGGTGTGCCGGACCTCGCCGGTCAGGAGGTTTTCCGCCTCGACCCGTACTCCGACTTCCATGGAAGTCGTCCCCACCATGTTGAGGTTTGCCTTCAGGATCAGCAGATTCCCTACAAGAACAGGGTGGTGGAACGCCAGCCGGTCTATGGATGCGGTAACTGAATTCCGCCGCGTGTGACGATGCGCCACCACGCCGGCAGCGGTGTCGATGTATTTCATGATGACGCCGCCATGAACGTTACCCCACGGGTTGGCGTCTTCAGGGTTCATTTGCACGGCCATGGTGATGCGGGTCTCACTGGAACGCTTTCCTTCCGTCATTCCTCACCTCGTGACAATGTCTGGACCCCTGGATGCATAGGCTTCCTGTGCATCCACGCGGAGTTTGGAGAGATTTCTACTGTGGGGCGCCTTTCTTGGCTTCCATCAGGTCCGGCACTGCGTCCAGCACCTGCCCCATAATGGATATGAACTTCAGGGACACTCTTTCGGAATCCACGGTAAACAACGCATATCCCGATTCGAGCGAGTATGCCGCAGGCGGCCATGGAGGCTTCGGGCACGGGGAATACGGCGCTCCGGCCGTTCCCACGATAAGGTGCCACGTCGGGTGAACGAATTCGGGGTCCGGCGAACGGGTGTCCAGGACCCCATCCCCGTTGACGTCGTCCTTCGGATAGACCCCAACCGGCGTGCGGTCCGTAATAAGCGTCCGGTGATAAAGGTGCTCGTGCGCCGTCAGGACCGCCGCGACCTTGGTGGAACGAGAAATCGCCCTCCAGAGTCGATTGCGAACTTCGACGATCCCGAGTTTATCCGCTTCCATTACGCCATTTCGATAGGTGTAGGCCCTTGTCTTGTTGTCCTCATCACTATTTCCATAGTCTTTCACGTGCCCCTCGCACGGGAAGACAGGCTGATGGCCGAAGAGCACCACGCAGCGGACCGTTGGATTGAAATCGGCCTCCCGGAGGGCATTCTCGATCCAGGCAAGCTGATCCGCCATGATATACCCTCTCGGCGAGCCCCCGTAGGTCGGCACATCCTTCGGGTTGGTGGACCAGTAATCGTTGTTGAACGCGACGACCAGCAGAGGGCCAAACTGAAATTTGTACACATTCCCGTTGTAAGGCGGACGCCGCGGGTCGGAAAGCTTTGGTCCGTTCCCTGGGTTAAAGAACTCGCTGGCGAAGACCGCTTCTGCGCTGTCGGTCGGGTAGGGCCACTTGTCCAAAGAGAGGCCATATCGGGAGCCGTCTCTATAGGAGTTGATCAGACTGTCATGGTTCCCCATGCCTGGATAGACGGGTCTGCTCCTCCAGAATCCTGCCACGGCCTGTTTCCATCCCTTGAGCTGCAAAATAAAGTCTGCTTTATCAGGGGTATAGCCGTTAGCCAGGTCGCCGGCGAAGAGCAGGAAATCCGCGCCCCGGCGAAAAGCGTCGAGAGCGATGCGGCTCATGGTGCTGAGATTGACTCCCATATACGACTCCTCGCCTCGCTGAATATCTTGGCGGCTATCTCCGGTGAACGCGAACGTCACCGACCCCTTTCCGGGAGGGGGAGCGGCCTGAAAAGAGTAGACACCTGACGTGCATTTCTCATCCCCCTGCGCCTCGCACTGCACCTGGTACAGGTAACGAGCGCCGGGTTGTAGACCGGTGACGGCCACTTGGTGCCGGGTGACCGCACCGGCGTCGGCGTACGATCGCGGCGGCTCGGCGCGATATTCCGTTTTGCCCGGTTTGGCGAGATCGCCGGTGCCGCCGATACGACACACGGTGACCGTCCCCTTGCACGGCTGATCCGTCTCCCATGCGATCGCAAGGGACTCCGGATTGTCGCTGGTCTTCATCGTCACGAACGGGCCTTCCACGATGGTGAGATTCTTGACGAACCGGCCGTTCTCTCTCCGGAAGCTGACCAGGCCGTCGTACAGGCCGAGAGATCCCGCACCGGAAGAAGGGCGTTCCGAGAGTCGGAGGTCCAACCGGTAGGCGATGGTCGGAGTCGGAGATCGGAAGGGCTCGGGCACCGTTGTAGGGTAGCTCTCGTCCGAGAGCAGAGCCGCAATGGGGAGCGTGCCTCTGCCCGCGTCGAGGCGGCTTTGCCTATGAAACCGTGAATAGTCGTAGTCTGCTTTGCCCAATGCAAACGGGTAGAGGCCCGTGTAGATCGTCCCTTGAAGCTTGGCATCTTGGAGGTCAATGACAAGCCCGCGATTCTCGGCATCGGGGCCGACGATGGTATGCACCTGTTCGAAGGTCACCCGGTTCCTGGGCATGGCCGGTCCGGCCGGCAAATCAGGCACTCTGATGGGGAGGTCCTGCAGGAAGGGTGCCTCGGCAGTACCTTGTCCCGCCCAGACCAGCGCGAGACACGCCACAATGATTCCCAGGCTCTGGATGCGCAGATGACGATGTAAGTTCTGCATGTCCCCGAACCTCCGTTCTGTTCTTGCAAGGCGAAAGAAGTTCAGCGCTCGGCTTGCCACATATGGTGTCTTTCCCGGGGTCCCTCTGCTGTGTCGTTCAGTGGGGCCGGCATCTTGCCGGTTACTCTCCCGGCGACACTCCCCTTCCTCGGCAGTATTGCGGTGGCCGAATCCAGGCGGTTGCATGGGCTCCGCTGCCGGCTTGCCCAGCAGTGCTTCTGCCAAGACACTGCTGGACTACGAATCTGCGAAGGGTAGAACGAACAGGCGACCGCATTTATGCATCAGAATTCATATCATCGGGTCCGCGTGGGGTCAACCATGGTGGAGGGCCGCGAGAATTGCGGGGCAACCGACCCATCTCTACCAATCCAGTCAAGGCTTGCTAGCCGGCCGCCGGCGATCCATCGTCGGAACGGAAGATAATGCTTGACTCGGACCCAGGGGAAGTATAATGCTGAAAAGGACTTGATTCTGAGCCCTTCGTTTGACCGCCCTGGTCAGTTTGGGGGAAGGGGCAGGTACAGCAAAGATTCCGTGACCGAGACCGACGGCTTCGCCGACACTCAGGGTCAAGAATGCACCCATGAGCCCAAGGGTTGTTTCCGAGCACTCCTGGCAAGACGTTGAAGCGTTTGCGCGGCCAAAGACCCTGCGCAAACTGAACGATAACCAGAGTGAGGAGAAAGGGGCCGGACCATGAACGCAATCGTTGTGTTGATCGTGGGTTTTGTGGTGGCTTACGTGGGTTACCGCTTCTACGCCGGATACGTGGATGCCAAGATTATCAAGGCAGACCCTAACCGAGCGACTCCTGCCAAAATGTACATGGATGGCGTCGAGTTCATGCCGACCAGCAAGAACATCCTGTACGGTTACCAATTCAAATCCATCGCGGGAGCGGGGCCGATTATCGGACCGATTATCGCCATCCAGTGGGGATGGCTCCCGGCTGTGCTCTGGATACTCCTGGGCACACTGTTCATCGGCTGGGTGCATGATTACGCGAGCATGATGATCGCCATGAGGCACGAAGGAGCCTCGTTCGGCGGCCTGAGCCACAAACTGATTTCGCCCCGGGCCCGCATCATTCTTCTTTCATTCATCTATTTCTATCTGCTCCTCATAGCCGGGGCCTTTGGCGCTGTGGTGGTGAACACCGCGATCGGCCTGAAGGCATCGCCCATGGCCTGGCTTTTGCTGACGATCGCCGGCGTTTTGGCGGGTCAGATGATCTATCGCTGGAAGAAAGATATTATTCTCACTACCGTAGTCTGTGTGGTGATTGCCTTATTCGGGATTTTCTTGGGGACCAAGCTGCCGTCGGACGCAATTTTGGGCAAGGAGATCGCCAACAGCAGGTGGGTTTGGGCGATCTGTGCGTTTGTTTTCTGCTATTTCGCCTCGGTGCTGCCGATCTGGCGTTTTGCCCTCCCGATCAACTACGTGGCATCGTACGTCGTCTTCTTGGGACTTTTCTTCGGCATCATCGGCATATTCGTCTTGCACCCGGACTTCACCCTGCCGGCTGTCACGAGTTTCTCGATTCCCATCGGTCCGATGTGGCCCATCATGTTCGTGACGATCGCCTGCGGGGCTATCTCCGGATGGCACAGTATTGTATCAAGCTCGGGGACCGCTCGACAGCTCGAGAATGAACTGGATGCCCGGCCGGTGGGCGCTGGCGTGATGTTCGTGGAGATGCTCTTGGCTCTTTTCGCGCTCATTATCGCTGGAACGATATTCACCTCCTCGGCCGATTACGCCGCAGCGATCAAGCTGGGCCCTGCCGGCGTTTTTGCCGCGGGCGTGGGCAAGTTCCTCAACGCACTGGGCCTTCCCCTGGAAGTGGCCAAGTCGTACGGCAGCGTCATGATGATTTTCCTTGCCATCACCATTATGCAACTGGTGATCCGTTTCATGAGGGTGGCGACATCGGAATTGCTGAGCGACGTAAGCCCGGTCTTCAGAAACGTGCACGTGGGGACCCTCGTGGCCAGTATCTTGGGCGTAATTCTGGTCATGACGGGCTGGTGGCAGTATCTGTGGGTGCTCTTTGGCGGCGCGAACCAGTTGATGGCGTCGCTGGCGCTCCTCCTCATCTCAGCATGGCTCGTGTCCGAAGGCAAGTCAGCGGCGTGGGCTTTCTATCCGATGATATTCATGTTCGTGACCACGATCGCAGCGCTCCTGTACACCGCGTACAATTTGCTCGTGGTGAAGGTCCTGGGAGGCGCGGTGAAAGGTGAGGCTCTCATCGGGAACACCCTGATGGGGCTTGTGGCCCTGTTCCTGGTCTGTGCCGCTCTGGTGCTCGCCTGGGAAGGGTTTAAGGCGTTCCAGCGCTTCAAGGCTGTGAGAGCGGAGGCGGCGCCTTCAAAGGCCTAAGGTCGAGCAACCGCGGCCTTGAAACCGTGGTCTTGCCTGGAGTATGCCCCGGGGTGGGTCTCGTATCCGCCCCGGATAGCTGATCGAACCTCTCTCCATGCTCGTCGCCATTGCGGACATGTTGGGGGTTCGGATCGTTCTAACATCTTCCGCGTTGAGACTTCTCCCAATTGAGCTTGTCGTACTGCGCGGACGGAAGCATTATTTGATGTAAGAGAAGGACCCGACAGACGAGGCCGATTTTGGGCGGCGAGGGATTTCTTCCCTCAGACGACTATACTGCCTAAACGATGGCCCAAGGAGTGAGATCTATGTCAGAAGAGAAACAGAGCAAGGGAGGTTTCTTCCGAGCGGTCAAGGAATTCGTATATGGGGTCGCGGCCCACGATTCGGCCCGATTTGCCATGAAATCCAGGGCGAGCATGGAGCACCTCTTTATTCTGATCACCATGGGAGACATGCTCGGCGTGCCGATTCTTCCTCCGTACTACTCGTTGCGACTGCTCCCCTACGCGGTTCCTCAAATTGCGACCTGGAAGCGCAGGATGCTCAGAGAGAAGGATTTGACGGACGGACTGGCGTAGCGGATAGAACCTGGAAACGCGTTTCTGCGGCGGGTTTCCAACGGGGCTCCGTGGGCTGGCGCTCGGGTTCGCGCGTCGAACAACGTACCTCCAAAGCCTTAACTCCGGAAAGGGCTGATACTCATGTCTTTAGCTAAGATTTTCGAGAAGTATCCTAATCGGCGTTACATCATGTTCGGTGGAAAAGGAGGCCTGGGTAAGACCACCTTTTCGGCCGCCACATCCTATTACCTCGCCAAGACCGGCAAGAAGGTTCTCGTCTTCTCGGTGGATCCTCAAGCCTCTCTGACGGACATTTTCCAGAAAGACATCTTCGGAAAAGGCCCGACCGAGATCATCCCCAACCTGTACGCCCAGGAAATCGACGCGGACCAGAGGGTGAAGAAATACCAGGGAGAGATCCGACAGAAGATCCTGGACATGTACGGCATGGATAAGATTCCCGAGGAGATCGAGAGCTACATCCAGGCCGCAGCAGCAGAGCCCGCAATGGAAGAGAGCGCGATCTTTGACGAGGTTGTCGACATCGTGGTCAAAGGCGGGTACGACTACTACGTATATGACCTGGTGCCGCTGGGACATGCCCTGTACTACCTCAGCATGGCGTCGGTCTACGACGCGTGGATAGACAAGATCACCAACCTCAGAGAACAGATGCGCGAATTCGATCAGGCCGCCGCGGTGATACGCCGAGAGAAGGAACTGGACGAAGATGCGATCCTCAACGAGCTGCTCTTCATAAAAGAGCGGATCAATAAGTCGTCGAGCATTCTCACCGACAAGGAAAAGACCGCGTTCTTCTTTGTGCTCACCGCGGAAGAGATGGTTATCAAGGACACCCAGAAGGCGGCGGAACTCTTCGCAAAATTCGATGTGCCTCTCAGTGGTTACATCATGAATCGGGTCCTCCCCAGTGAATTGAAGGACCAAAACATCCCGGATTATCTCAAGAACCGGTTTGAAATGCAGGAGCATTACCTGAAAATCATAGACGACGAGTTCAAAGAACAAATCTTGGCCCGGGTGCCGGAGATGGAACGGGATGTCACCGGACTGGCCATGATCGATAAACTGGCGAGAAAAATGTTCGGGGAATTCTAAGAAGCGGAGATCAGGGGGTTTGCCGTGAACGAGATTAGCATCAGCATGAGTCGGTATATGAGGGACAATCCTCGGCTGAAATATATATTCTTCGGTGGAAAAGGCGGAGTGGGAAAGACGGTTATGGCTGGAGCCGCGGCCTTGTGGTCCGCGAAGCAGGGAAGAAAGACCTTGCTCGCGTCCACCAACCCGGTTCACAGTCTCTCGAACCTGTTCGAACAGAACGTCTTCGGCAGGCCGGTCATGGTGTGCGACGAGGCAAATTGCTATGCGTTCGAGATCGACACCCGCGACACCATCGAGCGGTCGAAGCAGGAGATCCGGGAAAAGATCAACTGGTTCCTCAGGTTTGCCGATATCACGACCAAGGCCGAGGACTTCATCGAATCGGCCACCATGAATCCCGCATTCGAAGAATCGGCCATGTTCGAGAATATGATGGACCTGATGTTCAAGGACGAGTACGACTTTTACGTCTTTGACACGGCCCCCACCGCGAACGCAAGGCGGCTGCTCGGCATGTCCAAGGTCTACGGACTCTGGGTGGAAAAGATGCTCAAGAGCCGGGAGGAGGCGAAATCCTTGAGAGAGATGCTCTCCTTCTCCAAGAAGGAAGAACAGGACCCGCTCCTTGATTACCTCATCAGCTTCAAGGAACGCATGAGCCACGCCAAGGATCTCCTGACCGACAAAGCCTTGACTGCTTTCTTCTTCGTGACCTTGCCCGAGAGTCTCCCCATCGCGGTGATCACGCGGTTCATCAACTGGTTCTACGAGTTCGGCATTCCCGTGGGCGGCGTGGTGGTGAACGGGCTCATTGATAAGTCCCAGGTAACCGCAGACTCCGCTGAGTTCGTACGCAACCGCGTTCTCATGCAGGAAGAGCACATGGAGCTGATCTGGAAGACCTTCGGTGACAGGGTGCGTGCGGTGCTGCCGCTCTTCGAGACGGAAGTCAAGGGCGCTCATATGCTGAACCGTCTGGTCGAGAAGCTCATGGCGGACGGGAAATAGCACTACTCCCAGGGTTGTTGATAGCGGTTGCCACGATAGAGGGCCGATAGGGGCATGGCTCAGAGAAGATAGCAGGGCTGGCACCTCTGACAGCTATTCCGAAGTGCTCGGGATTCTGCAGTAGATGGCTTACACCGGACTGGCATTGTGGGGCGGACATCCTGCCCGTCACTTCTTTGGAAACGGAAAAGATGCCTCTCCCACCATGCGGCCCAATATGCGACCGCATTTCAGTATCAGAGTATTTAATTTCCGTAATTGTTTGTGTGTTGCTTCCGCAGCCTACCGGCCTCGCCTTCGATGAATTCGTCGATCATCGACTCCAGGCGGCTGAGGTCCCAGCCGGTGTGCGTCCTCTGCCCCTCCACAATAAAAACAGGCATGGGGAGGCACCAGTGCCTGATCCGCTTCCACATGCCGAGAGGGGACGCGGCGTCTATGATTCGTATGCGAAGCCGATGCTTGTACAAGCTCTTCGCCTGCTCGGCCCACGAGACGATCCTCTCCAGGTCGACCTTGCAATCGGGTGGAAATTCGTCCGCACACAACTCCCGATATTTATGGTTTAATCCCAGGTCCTCAAACAAAGGAGTGCATCTCGGGCAATTGTACCCCATGGCCGTGATCATGGGTATTATTATCTCTACCAGCACCGGTTTCATGGTGACGCTCCCGGACAAATCGAAAGGATGTGCTCCTATACTAGGACGTTGAACGCGGAATGGCAACGCTTGACGACGGAAGGTCACAACCATACATTCGTTGAGCCCAGCGAGGAAGCGCGCTCAATGAAAGGCGGAGGCGGCCACGCCGAGAGGAGCCTGCAATCCCTATGACCAAGGAACACATCCATGAATTGCACCAATCCGTGCAGTCCATAGCCGGTGAATACACGTGGGAAAGTGAAGTGACCCTGGAAATGCAGGGAAGGCCGGTGCTCTGCGTGCTGGGGAACGCTTGGACCGACTCCTCGTGTTGCGGAACGACCGGTTGTCGTTTCGCGTATGTGCCGGGTTTCGTTGTCACGCTTTGTGTCAGGCAGAACGAGCTAGGCCAGTGGATCTCGGAAGTGGAACCGATCCGTGACGAGCAGACCCGGCTCAGTATCAGGCGCTGGCTCGAGGAGACCGAGATGGTCCAACAGGTTCAGTTCGCCTGGTAATACTATCGTGCCGAGACGGACCTTTTCAGCGATTGCCGAGCCCTCTGTTCTCTCCCCAAGTACTGCGTTTCTCAAATACGGTTCTCGCCTGGGCCTCTGGTCTTGGCTGTTCAGGGGGGCCTGAATCTTGCCGCTCACTCTCCTCCATCGGCATCATACCGCCGGCCGAATCCAGGCTGCCAGCAGTGGCATCCGGCATTACGAGCAGGTGAAGGAGAGGACGAATACGCAACCGTGTTCATGAACTGGAGCACCAAGCTGCTTTGCGTATCATTTTCGCAGAATCCATACATACGTCGGGCACAGGAAATATGCCAGGCGAGCAACAGCCAAGGCGAGCCCTTGCTTCAACGACCCCGGAGTCAGGAGTTCCGTCGCGTGATATTTGACCGGCTCGCTCATGATTTTGAGGGTGTAGTCGTGGCACTCGAATCCAGCCGCCAGTTCTCGAAGTTTGCCCAGAGTGAGCATGGTTTCGTAATAGTGGTCGCCCTTGCCGAAAAGCCGGAAATAGATGTGCGCAATCGGTTTTGGGACCACAGAGAGCAAGGGGAGCCCGTAATGCGGTTCGATCAATGAGAGACGATTTTGGGCCGCGAAATAGCAAATGCCCCCTTTCTTGAGAACCCTGCCGATCTCGGCCATCAGCTTCTTGAAATCCGGGACGTGTTCGTAGATGTGCGTGCAGGTTACGACGTCAAAGGACTCTGCGGGCAATCCGGTATCCATCGCGTCTCTGACCAGGAACTGGAGTTTGTCCGTCGAGAAGTTGGCCGCGGCGTGTCTCACCGCAGGCGCGTCTATGTCCACACCTACCGTTCGTTGAAACTGTCTGCTGTAGAGCCTGGTCATGAGACCAGCCGAACAGCCCAGGTCGAGAAGCGTCAATGCTTCGAGTGAACCGGGGCCTCCGCAGAAGTCCTCCAGAACCGACAGAGCCTTCCTTGCCTTCTGGGCCTGGCGCTCTTCGTCGTACTGATATTCCGAGAAATGTTCAGAGTACCCATACTGATAGACGAGTTCCGCGATTTCCATGTTCTTTGACCCCGGACTACGCCGCGGTGCCGCGTCTTGCCGGGCACGGAACCGCTGACTGGTGTTTCGGGGACCGCCGCGCGATCTTGAGAACGCGTCCACGAGACGCGGATGCTGCCTCAAGTCGGGGAGATCTCCGGTTTTTTTATTCGTTAGAAGGGTTTTCAGCCAGTGCGGGCCGTACCACATCGTCCCCCCCCGGTCAAGTTTTTTTTCACCGAGGATTGTATAAGCGCGTCACATACGCACGGACAGCCTGTTCAGGGCATGAGAGGCGACGGGAACACCGCCCCTGCACTTCACATCGCTTGGATGATAATAAAGACACCTATGGTGAGCCAAAGTTGCAAGGGTCGTATTCGAGACTGCAAACAACGCCTGTCCCGCAATCCGGATCCGATTCGGTGGCGGTGTGAAACCCTGACGATTGACTCAGTGGATGAGGGTGAAGTATGCTGACAGACGGGGCGGCAAGCCCCCTGATGGGGAGACACTAGTGTCACGGCCCCTCCTGAGAGCATTACAGAGGATTTTCGATCCCTCTCTTGGACCTGCCGGAACATCATAAGACCGGGGGGGGCGAGGCTGACAAGGGGGGAGGGCGCTTCGTAATGGAGAATAGCGGTCTCGTGGTAATCTTTCCGGAGGTCGGAGATGCGTGACAACAAGCTGCCTACCCTTGGGAAGCTGCATGAGGAGCCTGCGGCCCCGAGGCTTCGCGACGGGAGAGGTACCGCGACAGAAAGCATCGAGCTGAGCAGCTTGTTCACCAGAGACGTCACGTCGTCTGGGAGCTTTGATCTCAGGGGCGTCGAAGCAACATCCTTTGGGAGACTTATTCAGTCGCTTCCGGTCCCTTCCGTGGTGGTAAATCAATCAAACATTATCGTCATGATAAATCGGGCCTGGGGGAGAACCAACGCGAGGTACCAGGGGATGCAGGGCACGCTCTTCTCGTCGCTCTTCCCCCATCCTGCCGATGCTGCTACCGCTGAGACGTTGTTGGCCAAGGTCCTGTCGGGCAGGAAACCGCTGGTGTGGGAAGCCCTCCTGGGATTCGAGGGGACCAGAATATGGGGTCGGGCACACTTTCGCCCTATCCGAGTCCATGAGGAAAGACTGGCACTCGTTCTTATAGAAGATCTAACGCTCCAGAAAAAACAGCTGCTCCTGAATAAGAAACACGAGGAAGAGCTGCACAAGGCCCATGATGAGCTTGAGAAACGTGTGGAAGAACGCACGGTCGAACTGCTGAAAGCGAATCAGAAACTTAGGCGGGAGATAGCTCAACGATGCCGCGCTGAGAGTTCGCTTCAAGAAAGCAAAGACACGATCGAAGCGCTACTCAACGCGACGACAGATTTGGTGTTCCTCGTGGACACGAACGGAACTCTCCTGGCCTTGAATCAACCCTGTGCCGAAAGTTTCGGCAAGCCGCGAGAGGAACTGCTCGGCAAACAGGTGAGCGACCTGTTGCCTTCATATGCGGTACCAAAGACAAAACGGCTGCTCCAGGAGGTGATCCGCGCCGGGAAGGCAGTCCGATTCGAGGAGAGGATCGAAAAGAGGATCTGGCATCACAGTTGCTATCCTGTTCCGGATGCGGACGGAACCATCGTGAGCATCGCCGTATTCTCCCGTGACGTGACTCGACGCAAGCTCGCCGAGCAGAGGCTGAAGTTGGCCGGAAAAATATTGGTGACCACCAACGAGGCCATAGTCGTAACCGACGTTCACGGTAACATTACAGAGATCAACGACGCTTTCTGCAAAATAACCGGGTACTCAAGGGAGGAAGTTATAGGGAAGAACCCGAGGATCATGCAGTCTGGACGCCACCCTCGCGAATTCTTTGACCAAATGTGGAAGGTGATCCTGGAAACGGGACAGTGGCACGGGGAAATCTGGGATCGACGGAAAAATGGTGAGATCTATCCCAAACTTTTGTCCATAAGCGCAGTCCGCAGTAAGCAGAACCGGGTTACGCACTATGTCGGCATCTTTTCTGACATTACGAAAATCAAGCAGACCGAGCAGCGCCTGCAGTATCTGGCTCAATACGACCCTCTCACTCGCCTGCCAAACCGGCTCCTTTTCCGGGATCGATTACAGCAAGCCCTCCTTGAGGCCAATCGCAATAAGAGCATGGTCGCGCTCATGCTTCTCGACCTGGATCGCTTCAAGGATATCAACGACACCTTGGGGCACAAAGCTGGGGATGATGTGCTCTTTGGCGTTGCTAAACGGCTTACGCATTGTATGCGAAAGAGCGACACGGTGGCGCGCCTCGGGGGAGATGAGTTCACACTTATCTTGCCGGATGTCTCGGATACGATGGCGCTCGCTGCTATTGCGCGAAAAGTGATTCAATCCGTGGCCGAACCCTTTCATCTGCCGGGCCGCGAAGTATTCTTGACTGCAAGCGTGGGGATATCCATATTCCCGGTAGATGGTCTCGAGGCAGACCGTCTGCTCCAAAACGCTGACATGGCTCTCTATCATGGCAAGGAATTGGGTAGGAACACCTTTCAGTTTTTCTCGGAGCAAATGAACGAGCAGGTCCTCGCTCGATCCGCATTGGAACAGGATTTGCGCAAGGCTGTGGAGCGCGAGGAATTCGAGGTCTATTACCAGCCCAAACTCGCGGTGCGGACGGGAGAGCTAACCGGTGTTGAAGCCCTGATTCGGTGGCAGCACCCCACTCGCGGTCTGGTGAGGCCGGACGAATTCGTAGCACTTGCGGAAGATACCGGGCTCATCGTACCCATCGGCGAGTGGATGCTTCGCACGGCCTGTCGGCAAAACAAGACGTGGCAAGACATGGGGCTTCCTCCCATCAGGGTGGCGGTCAATGTTTCAGCCCGCCAGTTGCAGCGCGAGGATCTGGCCGCCACTGTCATGAAGATCCTGAACGAGACCGGGCTCGATCCGACGTACCTCGAATTGGAACTGACCGAAAGCTTGGCCATGAAGGACGCTGATGCGACTGTCAGAGTCTTTACCGCTCTGAAAACAGCGGGGATACACGTTACGATCGATGATTTTGGCACAGGGCACTCTTCCTTGGCCTACCTGAAACGACTGCCAATTGACAAACTGAAGATCGACAAGTCGTTCATACGGGATATTACCCCCGATACGGACGATGAAGCCATCGTCAAGGCAATTATTGCCGTGGCACACAGCCTGAAACTGAACGTAATTGCCGAAGGAGTAGAGACCAAAGAACAGCTGGAGTTCTTGCAGTTGCACGATTGCAACGAGTGGCAGGGCTACTTTTTCAGCGGCCCTCAACCTGTTGATGCGCTTACTGAGTTGTTGCGGCAGGTCCGGACACCGCAGCCAGGATAGCATCAGGGTATAAGGGCGCCTGCGATAAGCGTGGCCCGCGGATAAGGTCAGGAAACCGGGCGGAACCTCGGCACGCCCCGAGCCCGATGGCAAACTGCAGTCGCGGTCCTCCGGCGGCCGTCATATCGGATATTCTTTTTGGCAACGGCCATATTCCAGCCGTACGGTACCTCCGCCGGCCGTCAGCCTGCCGGGCGACCCGGTGCAGCACCTGCACCCGGCGCTGCAGCCGGCGCGCCACCAGAACCGAATCTGGCGACAAAGCCTCGTGTCTGCAGACCGGTGGTCGATGGCGTCCCCGCGATCTGAGCGAGATACGTCTCGCCGAGTTGGTCAATATGAGCGCTGACGTTGTCAAAGTAGTTAAAATGGACCTGTTCTTCATCGATGATCTGTTCAAACAATTTCACACTGGTACTGTCCGCGTTTTCTCTGCATACCAACAAGAACTCGTTGTACGTGTCGATGGTGAAATCCTCGAGGTTGGCGTCGAAGGAGAACACGACCCGGACCAACTGGCCTTTTTCAGCCGTTCCCGCTGGCTCTGCCACTGGTTCCCCACCTAATTCCGCGATCCGTTCGGCAAACATCTCGGCGTGGCGCATCTCATCGATCGCTATGAGTTTGACCTTCGCTGCCATATCGCCGTAATCCATATTGTCCAAATTGTAGTGCTGGTTCATGTACTGGGCGATGGCGTGCAGCTCCATGGCGCGCGCCTTGTTCAATACTTCAATGACGTTTGCCCTCCTTTGTTCCCTGGATTCCTGGGACATGGTGCACCTCCTCGTTCCTTTTACATCCGTAAGAGACAACAAAGGTCGGCGGCAGGCAATCCCGGGAGCCAGTGGCCCCGTCGGCTGCAGTGCCGCTCTGTCAAGTTCGCTGAATCCGCTCGTTCATGCCGGCCAAGGGCCGCAGGACTCTGCCTTCCCTCAATGGTCGAGCATACCCTGCGACAGGACCTCCAGTCAACCGCGTCTTCTCGGTTGCTCCTCGCGCGGTCTTTTCGGCCGCAGACTACCATGGGGTTCTGTGCGCCCCCGATGAGGATCGCCGCTCGCCGCCTCTCGAGGCGGCTCTGTTCCCGAGACCGGTGAATTGCCTTAATACACCTATTCGCAAATACAGTGTCTCCCTTGGGGTCCCTGCGCTTGGCTGTTGAGTGGGGCCGGCATCTTGCCGGTCAATGGAGAAATGACAGGCGGGACGCCTGTCCCACCAATACAGCCAGAGAGGCCGCGGTGGTTGACACAAACCGCGCCCACAGGAATCCGCGACCGCATGTATGAAATGGCGCTCCTAGCCAAAGCCGTTCTCCTGCACCCGAAATCGTTCGAGGGCCACCGGTTGACCCTTGACTTGCCGCGCGGGCGACCAATGCGTACCAATAGAGAAATCGACGCGAGGAGGGGAACGCGCCATGACCGGTTTCACGAAATCGTTCATTCTTTCGCTTCCACTGCTTCTTTCATCCTTCATTATGCCAACGTTTTCCCTTGCTGCCGGGGATCTCCGGGCGGTCCAGCAAATCTTGGGTCCCTTCGGGCAATTGGAAGACGGCGTCCTGCTGTTTCGGTACCCTCGAAGCGACATAAACGTGAAGGTCGACGGGGAGCCGATCCCTACGGCGCTGGGCTTCGGTTCTTGGGTCGCGTGGAAAAGTATGGGAAAAGATGTGATCGTCTTGGGGGATCTCGCCCTGCTGGACAAGGAGGTAAATCCGGTACTATCGGCTCTTCAGGCCGCTGGCATGCAGATGACCGGGTTGCATACTCGCTATTTCGGTGACCGGCCTCGCGTGATGTTTATGCACATTTCCGGCAAGGGAGATGCATCGAAACTCGCTACCGCAGTTAGCAATGCTTTGGGCAAGACCGCCACGCCTGTTGCAGCCTCCGCGGCAGAGAGCGCGTCACAGCCTTCTCTGAACTTGGACACCAAGCGCCTCCAGGAGATCGTCGGCCGTCCTGGGCAAGCAGCCGGAGGCGCGTTCAAGATTGTGGTCGGCCGCCCCGGGGTACGGATGCATGGGACGGAACTCCCCTCCGCCATGGGCGTCAACTCGTGGGCCGGATTTGTCGGCACCAATGAAAAGGCGCATGTCGCCGGTGACGTGGCCATGTCCGACCACGAGGTGAATCGGGTGATCAAGGCGTTGCAAAAGGGAGGTATACAGGTCGTTGGGCTCCATAACCACATGATGGACGAAACCCCGCGCGTGTTCTTCCTCTATTTCTGGGGAACCGGTCCGGCCGAAAAGCTGGCGCAAACGGTGCGCGCTGCCTTCGATGAGGCAAAAGGGCCGATAAAGGGGAACGTGCAATCCGCCGAGTCTCGTGGCAAGGCGCGGGTGGTGTCATTCGTGAAAGGTGAGATGGGGTACGTGCGCCGCGATCGTCCGCGTCGCACGTACAGCGGGCAGTAACACGAATGAGCGACCGAGGAATCGTATCAAGCGTACGCCTGATCGCAACTATGGTGTCACACGATACCTAACTCCATCAGCGGTTCCGTAGGGCCCGGAGTCCCTGCCCATTCTGAACGACCGGCATGGAGGCCGGTCGCTACCATCAAGGCTGTCCGTTGCCCTGACTGGAGCAGGCGTAGGATGCGCTGACCAACCGGAACAGCATCGCTCGAGGTATTCTCTCGACAGATACGGTTCGCTTTGCTTACCACATCCTGCGCGGCCTCCGGTGGCACAGCATTGCCGCTATTGCCGAGCGGACGGTAACGACAAGACTCATATCAGAGCCGATAGGCGTCTCGGAATGCCACGTAGCACAGCGCAGCGATCAATATCAGGACTACCCCGTATACCGCCGTGAGTACCTTTCGTGTTCCAGGTGGACCTGGAGGTGTACGGGCGATCTCGAGAACCATTTCCTGAAGCAGCAGGACGCAAATGACCCCAGTAAATGCCACCAAGGCCCAGCGTTCGTTCAAGATGTTCAGCAACTGAAGCAGACCGATCACCATCCACGCAATGCCACCCGTTAATGACACAACGGTCTTTGCCGCAGAATAGCGTGATTTCTCCTTCAGATAATATCCTCTTATGACCCAGAAAGCGAGGAATCCCCCCAACAGAAGGTGAAAAACCGATAATAACGAAACTGTTATGGTCCCAGATGCTTGCTCCACTTCACTTCCCCCTTTCGGGGCCATTCTGCCTCAAATGAGATCTGATAGGCCATGAAATGGCTGTCAATCTATGGGACATTCAGTTTCTCAGTGCAGGATTTCGTAAGTACGGTCGCACATTCTCCCCCGTCACCCCGGCGAAGGCAGGGGTCCAGAAATCCTGGATTCCGGCCTCCGCCGGAATGACGAACGATGATTTCGACGAGCAATGCATGCGTGACCGAACTTGCGAAAAGGAGTACTAAGTCAACTATTTCGCAGCCTTGCGCGCTTTCAACCGCGCGGATTTGATCAGAGGCTTGAACTGTTCGATGGCCACGTCGCGGGACAGCTTGAGCAGCTCCTGCTTCAATCCTTCCACGGTCCGGAACCTGTCATCGGGCTTCTTTTCCATGGCCTTGGCGATGATGTCCGACAAGGCAGCGGGCACGCTCGGTAACACCTGCACGGGCGGTATCAGCTGTTCGGTAACGTGCTTGCGGATCACTTCGAGATTGGTGAAAGCCGAGAACGGCGGTTTTCCCACCAACACGTGATACATCGTCGCTCCCAGCGAATAGATGTCCGATCGCACTTCCACCGCGTGCTCGCCTCTGGCCTGCTCGGGAGACATGTACAGCGGCGTTCCCATTGCCATACCCCGTTCCGAATCGTCCTGGTACGTGTTGAGGTCTTTCACCAGGCCGAAGTCCACCAGCATCGCGCTCCCGGCAGGGGTCAAAAGGATGTTCGCGGGCTTGATGTCGCCGTGGACGGCCGAATGCTCGTGAGCTGCCTGGAGCGCCTTGCACACATCCAGGAATATGCGCAGGAAATCGGTGGTGGTGATCTCCTGTTTGGAGTTGAGTGCGTCTTGAAGGCTCCGACCGGCCACGTACTGCATCACGATGAAGCTGTGGCCGGCTTCTTCTCCCGCATTCATCACCGCGACGATATTGGCATGGTTGATCCGTGCAATTACCTGGGCTTCCTTCACAAATCGATCGGCCAGGCGGGAACCTGATTTTTTCAGGTTAGGATTGAGGATCTTGATCGCCACCGGGATATCCAGAGCGAGATGATGACCCTTGTACACGGTGGCTACGCTCCCCTTGCCGATGATCCGGTCTATTCTGCACCCCGCGACACGATAGCCCCTCAACGGGTTGTCCGGGGCCGGCTCGTGATGCCCAAACGGGACGAGCACCGATTCCCCACAGGGACATTTTGTCATTTGACCCGACGAGGCTTCCGTTGAGGTCACAATGCGCCCGCAATGATCGCAATGGAATCGTATCTTGGAAGTCTGCTCCAGCGGATGATGCTCATCGCTTTCCAGTTGTCCCAGCAATTGCTCCAGCTTCGCTTTGATGGTTTCGTCCACGGAGAGAAACTGTATTCCCATTCCCAGGACGTTATCCTTCTCTTTCTGCTTGCTTTCTTGACGGACCGCTTGGCCGATCAGGTCGACGGTCCCTGTTTCCGCTCCGTCGGGAAGCTCAAACCTGAGGAATACCACGCTGCCGACGGGCACCGGCGCATGGGTGAGTACGAACATCCCCACGAGGCTCAGATCCGTCGCGTAACCGGTAGCCCATCGTGCCTGATCGAAGGAGTACTCGATCCGGCCGGAGAACTTGTGCCGGGGTGCACGCCGCCGCGGATCCATGTACCCTACAGCGGAGAGTGGGACGGGCGCGGGTTCGCTCTCGGCGGACTGGTCGATCTGGGCGTCCGGAGCCATCGCGGTCAACCCAAGGGCAGAGTCGGCGTCGAATATTGAAAAATCGATTAGTTTCGTGAGTTGCCGGATTCTCTCTTCGAGATCGGGCATGACCGCGGGATCTTCACTCTGGATCAGGACGAGCCTTTCCAGAGCGGCCTCCGAACGGCCGAGTTTCAGGTAGATGTCGGCAAGGTCACCATAGATCAGGAGACGGTTCTTTTTCGGGATGTCACCGAAGCAGAGGGCCTTGAGCAGCATCTTTTCCGCCTGGTCCGGCAGGTTCAGAGCGAGAAAGCACGATGCTATCTCACGGCAGGTGCGATAGATAAGCGATTCGTCGGCCAGAGCCTTGCCGAATTCAGCGATAGCCTCTCGGAAAAGGCCCATGTCTTTGTACGTCTCACCTTTGCTGAAGGAGACGTCCGGTGCGTCCAAAGTCTCACTCCCACGCACGGATCGGCAACGCGTCTTCCGATCGCGTGCCTCACGGGCTGCTCTATTCCTGCATCAGTCAGGTGACGTCAACGAGAGTACCAATGCTTTGCCAGCTATGCCGCGGCAGTGCCTCATACGGACCGTGCGATTTCTACAACATAAGCCGCGGCTCGCGCAAGGTCAAGAAGTGAATTTTGCGGAAGTAGCGAGGGGCGAACGCTGCGACGCAGGGAAACGGCCTGCGTGCGGCCCGTCAAAACGCGGTCGTTTCAAGGTCTCGGGTACGGAGGGTTTCGTCTCGGATTCGTGCCGCTTCGATGAGAAGGAATTGGCTGGCCTTGGAAACCGTGATCTTGTCGGGTTCCCGCCACGGAAGGTTGGTGAACCGGCCGCCTTCGAAGCTGAGGCACCGATACAGGGCTTCTTCCCCTTCCTGGCTGCCGCACACCGCGTGCACTACCTCGCCGTCACACAGAAAGATCAGACCGGTCGGCAGGTCATCGGTAGTGATCTGCAACACTAACTTCTTGCCTGTGAGCAGCAAGAACTGGAGGTACTCGATGATGTCGATGTCTTCGAGGGTCCCGGAAAAACGTGCCGATTCCATCGGCCGCACCCCGGTAGAATAGAAGAACTGAACGATCTCCTGCGTATCGACCAGCTTGTTGACGACGATATTCGCTCCTTTCTTGAGGACGAGCACTTCGATCAGCGGCGACTCGAAATCGCTCGTCACCACTATGGGGAGCGTAGGCCATCGCCTGCGGACCCAGACGAGCAGATCCAGTTCGGCCATCTTGGTCATTAGCACGTCAATGATGAGACCGCCGAACTCCTTGGTGTCCAGAAGCCGCCGCGCTTCACGCTGGTTGTGCATTGCCACCACGCGCAAACCTGCCTTCGCGAGTTTGCGTCGGACGGCTTTCGTGAGTTCGGGGTCTCTGTCTACCAGAAGAATTGAGTGCTTTTGCTCGCCCATAAAAAATGACCTTGCCTGCCGATCCCCCGCCTATCTTCGGTGAGGAAGAGCCGGGTCGTCAAGTTTTTCTTGCCGACTCGTACCAGTTCGCATGCAAGCGAGCAATATCGGGAGAAGTTCTTTGAGCGCGAATGCGCACGGGACGTGTCCGCCGGAGACAAAGACGCGAGGATATGGTACCGCCTTGGTACACCTTTTCGCAAATACGTTGGGGTCCCTGCCCTTGGCTGTTCAGTGGGGCCGGCATCTTGCCGGTCCATGAGGAAATGACAGGCGGGACGCCTGTCCCACCAATTTCAGAACGTTCCAGAGACGCGGTGAAGACCTGCACAACCCTCTGTCACGGGCAGCGGGAACCGTTCACTCCGGCAAGTCATCCATGGTCAGGGAGCGAATCAATTTGCGAAGCTCAGTCATATCCCGAGGCGAGATGTTGGTGATCTCGAATCCTGCCAAGGCGGGGGAGGCCTCCTCCCCGGCGTTCGTCCATCTGCAGATCGCATCGAACGCGAAGGTGTTGAACTCAATCGCGACAAATTCATCGCCGAGGACCACGAACGTTCGTGTTTCGCCGACGGTGGCCGCAATCTCCGCGATTCCCACTCCTTTCTCGTGGATATCCTTCAGCGTGCCGACCACCTTCGGGTCCTTTCCGTCATAGATAGGGATCGGAAAAGGCGCGAGGTGCCGCGGCAGCGCGCGCAAACTTTCAACGCCTATGGAGTTCTGTGAAGGGCGGGTCTCCTCTTGAGGTAGCCGTCCGTGGGCCTCCGCACGGCCGATCGCTTTCAACGCCACCAGTTTCTCGAACAGGAAGCGTAACTCTGCCCGAGAGATCTTATACTTTTCGGTCAACTCCGCGTCGGTCATCCCGTCCCGGATATCTCTGACAACGTCTTTGGCCCGTATCGAACGTTTCGTCGGCATGACCGTTTACTCCAGATGCACGTTCCAGGCGCGTCGCTTCGTGCAGCAGTGATCCTACGCGGGTTTGGTTCTGCGAAGAATCGATCGCCCGACCTGACAGCGGAGATGTTCGGCAATGGGAGCGCATTTGGCTTTGAAGAGAAAGAAAATGTCTTTGTCCGCGTCGCTGAGGGACTCGTAATTCCCCTGACCCTTGGAAATCACCAGATCTGCACGATGGAATTCTTGCCGGAAGGACTCGGAGCAGTACTTCAGGACAGTCCCCGGCAGATCCGATCCGTTGTCGATGACCCGCACGAGGCCGGTCATTCCAACGGCTTCAGCGTCTCGGATCGTGACGTCGTTCACCACGGGGGCACCCTTCACGACAAACGTGATTCGTTTCCCGGAAAATTGCTCGATCAGGACGCGGTCGAGGACTATTTCGCCGGCATTGTCGCCCAGGTAGAGTAGTTCTTGGGCACCCTGCACCGCGTGCTGAAACTCGCTCACCATCTTTGCCGGGAAAGGCTCGGAAAGAGACGCGGCCATCACTGTCGCGAGGTCCGACCGGTCTGCAGTGGAATCGACGATGAAGTCGAGCATATTACCGGCCGCTGCCAGACCGAGCGCGGTTTCGAGCGGCTTCTCCGACCTCCGCACCATCTCCTTTAGGTGGGGGTACAAGGCCAGGGCCTTCTCATTGCACGTGGTTTTGGCCTCCGCATATGGGTCCGCGAGGCCGGTCACGTCGCGAACGATCCGGTGAACCACCGCAATTATGACGGGCGACGCTTCGCGGAGGTCCGCCTGACTCAGCGTGTGCGCAGTCCTCCGAAGCACCTCCTCCTGAACCGCCCGGTCGGCGGTGGCATGGAGGGCGGCTTCCAGGGCCTGGCGCATCACGCACGGAACACATTCGAGGAACGCTCTCAAAACTCAACCTCTTGGAATTCACCGACACAAGGTGGGAACCATGAAGCAGTTGTCGAAACCTCTGACCCGTACACGCCCTGGCCAGCATCCAGCCAATCGGACTTCATTCCTGGTAATCGTTATAGCACCGCTCTGCGAATCGGCAAAGGCCCCGCCGCACGATGGAGCGGGTCCGCGGGATCAAAACATCTTCACCACGATATTGCTGATGATGTTGGCCGCTTCGTCCACGCGATCCGCGCTTCGGTTGAAATGCCGGTAGATCTCGCGATAGCTCAACATCACCCGGATGTCCCTGCCGGAGAAGAGTTGTCTCAAGGCAGCGATGAAGATATCGTTCATTTCGTTCTCGATCCGTTTGGCCCTGATGGCATATTCGACCGCGACATTCGGGTTCTTCTTGAGATGGCGCATTGCCGAGACGAGCTGTTCCGCTCCCTTTTGAAGCAGCTCTGCCATACGGCAGAGGAACTCATTGCTCTCGACCTCGAACGCCTCCATTTCCTTAACAGTATTGTTCGCGTGATCGACGACGTCGTCGATCGCGCGGGAGAGCGCAAAGATGTCTTCACGGTCGATGGGTGTGATAAAGGTCCGGTTCAGTTCGTCGATCAAGATCCGCCGGATGTCGTCTGCCTGCTGCTCTAAATGCCTGAGTCTCTCCGCCTCTCCCTGGCCGTCGAGGAACGATACGAGTTCCGTGCAACCCCGAAGTGTGGCTTCTGCCTGCTCGAGCAAGAGCGCGAAGAAATCGACCTTTCGCGTCGAGCCGAAGATTTTCCAGAATGACATGGAAAAACCCTTTCTGACCCTACCGGATAACCTGACTCAGGCACCAGTACGCGCCCGCTCCCATTGCCGCGCAGATCGGCGCGGTGAGAAACCAGGCATATACGATATTGGCTGCTGCCTCCCAGCGCACACCGGTAAGCCGACGAGCAGTTCCAACGCCCATTACCGACGATGCCACCACCTGCGCCGTGGCTACAGGACCGCCGGTCACGGAAGCCACGAGGACTACCGAAGCGGCTGTGAGCTGAGAAGCGAAGGAATGGACGGGTTCAAGTCGCGAGATACCTGCCCCGACGGTCCTGACGATCCGCCAGCCACCGGCAGCGAGCCCCGTGGCCATGGCAGCCGCACAGGCGAGCACGACCCATTGAGGCAACTCCAGAGCACCATGCATTTCACCGCTGCCCGCCGCCAGGACCATGGCGATCACCCCCATCGACTTCTGGGCGTCGTTGGACCCGTGGCCCGCGGCCAAGACGAACATAATCGGCCTTTGAAGGGCTGCAAACATGTTCGCTATCCCGCGATGCGCCGTCCTGAACAGCGCCCTTATGATTCCGAAGACTGCGAAACCGATGACAAACCCTATCGGTGGGGAGAGGAGCAAGGGGAGGAGGACACCTCGGAAAATGCTCTGGAAAACTATTCCTTCCTTGCCCAGGGACACCAGGCCTGCCCCCACGAGCCCGGCGATGATGGCGTGAGAGCCGCTGGAAGGAAGCCCGACGAACCATGAGGGAATCTTCCACAGGATAGCTGCGCCGACTCCGCTGATGGCGATCAGATAGACCGCTTCAGGCTTGAGTTGTTCGACCAGTTCGGGCTTGAGAATGTCCGCTGCCATGGTATGTGCGACCGCGGTTCCGAGCACCAGCGGCCCCAGGAACTCAGCCACCGCAGCCAGCATGAGCGCCTTGGCCGGCCTCATAGACCGCGAACAGACAATGGTTGCGATAACGTTGCCGCCGTCGTGAAAGCCATGGACGAACGCAAACACAAGAGTTATCGCGATGGCGAGGTACAAAAGATCCGGTGCCAACACTCACCTGCAAAACCAAGCGAATTCGCACGGAGGAGAAACGGTTACTCGGTCCGCCGCTTTCCCACGCCGCCGGAACTCCTGCGTTCCGGCCGTCCTTGGTTTACAACAGGGATGGGCAAAGGTCAATCGCGTCCGCCAAAGCGACACATTCACTTTGGCATTAGGTCGGCTCAGACTTTTCGGGTATACTGACCCGGGGTTCAGAGGAGAACCCGCTGCCGGGCAGGAGATCGGGTGAGACATGGCAAAAAGAACGAGAATATCCGGAGGCCAAGTGGTGGCGGACATTCGAGCCGGTATGGACGATGCCGGCCTGATGAAGAACTACAGACTCTCTGCAAAAGGCCTGCAGAGCCTTTTTCGGAAGTTGCTGGAAATGGGAAGCATAGAGTCTTCGGAACTGCTGAAACGCATATCGGCCGGGCAGGCGTCAGCTCCGCATCCAGCCGGGCCGGATGGGCGCGAGCGACACGGAATCGATGTTCAGGCAGTGATCCACGACATCCGGACTGGGGTTCACGATTTCGACCTCGCGGAAAAATACGGCCTCTCGCTTCGGGGACTCCAAGATCTGTTTGCCCAACTCCTGCGATCCGGATTCCTCGATCAGGCGGATTTCGACCGACGGATCCCCAACTTCGATTCGACGGTGGACCTGACCGGAAAGATAACCGGACCGGGGACCGCCGGTGTGGCCGAGCCGCATGCTCCAGCACCGGAAGATGAAGTGATCGATCTGAAATGGGAATGCCCGGTCTGCGGGATCTTTCAGGGACGAGAATATGCCAGGTGCCCCGAATGCGGAGCGCTTATCGCACTGCTGAAAAGGAACAAATCATATTAGAGCGCGTTCAAACCGGCTCCCGCGCGGCGAGGAGTTCGACGATAGCTTGATGACCTCGGGCCCGTGCGCAGGCGAGAGCGTTTTTCCCTTCCGCGTCCGTAGCGTTGACATCCGCTCCACACTCCAGGAGCAATTGCACGACAGCAGCATGCCCCCTGTCCGCTGCGAGGATCAAAGCCGTGTCGCCGAACTCGTCCTTCGCGTTGACATCGCAGCCGGTGCCGAGAAAGACTTTCACCTTATCGGAGCGGCCTTCCTGGACTGCTTGAAACATCAGCCTCAGTACGCGGGGCGTGCCCCTCGACGTGTCCCCTGTGGCTTGAGCGGCCCGTGCCGGTTGCGGCGGTATCGCCTCGGGAGGCTCCTGATCCCGAGACTCGGATTCCCGAGCCGCCAGAGCGGCTTCAGCGAGTGAAATTCGTTCGTAAAACTCGGCCACGTCCATGGCTCCCGATTCCACGAGCCGCTCGTAGAGCTTCTCAAGCTCGGCAGAGGATAGGCCGTATTTCTCGCAAAGAGCGCTATCGTCCAATCCCGCACGGACGTCCGCTTCCATTTGTGCCAAATCGACCGGGACCTTTCCGATGCGGGCCTTCAGTTCTTCCTCGGAGACGAGCCCCGCGACGACCATCTTTTTGAACAGACTATGCAGCCCCTTGGGAGAGAGGTGGAATCTTTCCATCAGGGCCTGGTTGTCCGCTCCCGATCGCAGGAGATCCAGAACATCCTTGGCCTTAAGCTCCGCAGGCATCGGCACCTCCCCGCTGGTTGGAGGGAATAGGTATTAGACCGAGTATGCAACACGGGGGAGATTTTTTCAACCGGGCCGAATGGGCCGAGGGCATGGCAGGCCTAACGAGACGGGGCCATCGGATACGGTTTCGGTGGTTCGATGGGCCGGGCCGCAGGTCGGATGCTATCAGCTTCTGCGGCGCCAGGCTCGCATCCGCCTTGTCAATCTCCGACCACTGGCCTAAGATGGAGCGCATTGCCGGGAAACAAGGATTCTCCCGGTGAGTACGGGACGCTGGGGCGCAGCGATCGGAGCAGATCCGCGTTGCTTGCCGAGCCGGTCCGCGTATCCCGTTGCCGAGACCTGGCGCCGAACGGTTCCGTGAGGCGAGACACGGCTACCGAAGCTCGATGCGTGCAAGTGGAGCGCGACATGTCTTCCACCACTCCTCGGTGGTTACGCAGACTGCTCACCGTGCTGATTGCGGTGATGGTGGGTTGCGCGATCCTCGGAAGCGCGGAGTTCGTATTTCGTCGCCTGCTGTTCAGTGGAGCCAGCTTCATGACCCCATTGAAGCAGCCGAGCCTCTACGCCAACGAGTTTTCAGAAGACTACTTCAAACTCGCATACTCCTTCATCGGGGCTTACGTGCAGCCCAACGACCGAATGCTGGGGTGGGTGAATCATAGAACGATTTCGCCGGGAACCTACCAGCATCGGGATGCCGGAAAGTTGGGCTCGCGGACGCCGGTGCTCTTGTACGGAGATTCCTTTGCTCAATGCGCCGTGCCGAGCGAACAATGCTTCGAAGGGATCCTGAATCGCGACCCTTCTTTCAGCGCCCATCATTACCTGCTCAACTACGGGGTCAATGGATACGGGGTCGATCAGATCTACCTGTTGTACCGTGCCACGATAGGCGGCTACGCAGCCCCCGTGGTGATCGTGAGCCTCCTGGCTGAGGACCTGGACAGGAGCACCGTGAGAGCATCTTACCAGACCAAGCCGTACTTCACCGTCGACGGTGGCCGTCTCGCATACCACAACGCCCACATGGATCCCGATATTCACCGCTATTTCTCACGGCATCCGCCGGAGATAACGTCGTACTTGTACCGATTGGCCGTCCATAGCCCGATTGTGCCGGAAGCAATCGGTTCGTACTTGCGCGGAACCGAGACAATGATTTCCCGAACGTTGGAGGTGAATCGGGCCATCCTGTTGGAAATGGCTTCGGACCTGAAACGGCGGCAGGTGAAGTACGTTTTTCTCGTGTTTGAGACTGCCCCTCAACTATTTAAACCCCTTGACTGGAGGGTGCAATTCCTGAAGGATCTGTTCACCCGGAACAGCATCGACCACATTCTGGTGAGAGACATCTTCGCCGTCCACGAGTCCAACGATTCCTATGATTATCGCAAATACGCGGTCGCTGAGACCGACCATCATCCCAATGAGCTGTACAATTTCCTCGTATGCAGGAAGGTGCTCGACTGGATCAAAGTCGACGCACCCCAGCAGGAAGACGGGAACGAACGGCCACGATGATGGGATCGTTGATGCACGCGGTTGCCCGAAATTACTCGGCCTGCAGCGACTTGGGGTGATGCATGATAAGAGCCTTTGAGATATCGCTCTCATTCCTCACGATATGGAGAGTTCGAACGCAACCGCCCGCTGAGCTGACCGAGGTTGCCCGGGCCTCGTGGGCGTTCCCGGTGGTGGGAATGCTGATCGGCGGCATCCTTGCTTTGGCGCACTGGGCACTTGACGGCCACGTCCCGACTCTCCTCTCCGCGGTGGTGGTACTAGGGCTCTGGATCTTGCTAACCGGCGGGTTGCATCTGGACGGCTGGGCAGACTGCGGGGACGCGTTACTGGCAGCGGTTCCTCCGGAACGGAGGTTCGAGATCCTCAAAGATTCGCGGCTGGGAACCTTCGGAGCGCTGGCCTTGATCCTGTTGCTTGCGGTCAAAGGAGCTGCGATCGCAGGCGCAAACCTTTCAGTGTTCCAGCTCTTTCTCGCGCCGGTGGTCGGCCGCGGCGTCATGGTGCTTGCCGCGTCCGGGGCGCGGCACCCGGATCGGGGGATGGCTGCGCTGTTCGTCTCCGGTCTTGACCCAAACACCGTCCGCAAGGCCGCAATAGTGGGACTCGGTCCTGCGCTTCTGGCAGGATGGGCGGGGATCGCGGCCGCGGCCTGCGCGTGTCTCGTGGCGCTCTGGTACAGAAGCTTCGCGGAACGTCGGCTCGGGACGATCAATGGCGATGTACTCGGCGCGACGTGCGAACTATCAGAGGCGGTATTTCTGTTGGTCGCCTCGGCGAGGTGGTAATCGGGATGCGCTTAGGGACCACGTCGTATATTTATCCCGCGGACATTCTGACGAACGTCCGGAAGTTGGCCGGAGTCGTACAGGACGTGGAGCTGCTCATTTTCGAAGCAGGGGAGCATGGGAACAACTATCCGGAGCGAAAGGTCCTGCAGGAATTGCGCAGGATCGCCGCAGCGAGCGATCTGACCTTCACGGTGCATTTGCCGCTGGATCTGGACCTTGCCGCGGACCGGCCTGCGTTGGCGACAGCCCTCGGGGTGGTGCGGCACACGACAGAGCTTGCCCCGCACGGATTCGTCGTGCACCTCGATGGAAATGTCCGCGATCAGACCCTCGATCGTTCCCGGTGGTTGGAGAACTCGGTGCGATCCCTGGAAGCTCTCCTCCAGGAAGTGCCCGATCCTCGGAAAATTTGCGTGGAGAACCTCGAAAGCCAGCCTCCTGAGCTGCTCGATGCCGTCCTCGCCCTCCTTCCGGTTTCGTGCTGCGTCGATGTGGGACACCTCTGGAAGCAAGGCCTGGATCCTGTGCCATTGCTGGATGCCTGGCTCCCGCGAGCCGGAGTGGTTCACCTTCACGGGTTGGGGAAACGGGATCACGAGCGGCTATCTCTCATGGACCCGGCTGAATTGGACCCGGTGGTCGCGGTCCTTGCACGCGATTTCGATGGGGTCGTGACGTTTGAAATCTTCAGCGAGGCTGACCTGCTGGATTGCCTTGAAGCGTTCAAGCGAGCGCGGGAAAGGCTCGGGTCAGGTGAGGATTTTCTCCCTTGACAGCCAGGGAAGCGTGATGCCATAATTAATATCTGCCTGGATGCCGAAGTGGCGGAAGTGGTAGACGCGCCAGGTTCAGGGTCTGGTGGGCGCAAGCCTGTAGGAGTTCGAGTCTCCTCTTCGGCACCAAATCGAACGTTTCAAAACCCGGTGGTTCGTCGCCGGGTTTTTTGATTTCTCTCTTTCGGTCCAGCGGTCGCGCAGAATAAGAGTAGTGTCAATCCCGGCTCGATCGTCCGAAGTTCCGTACGGCCAGGACTAGTTCGGGGTGGGCGGTGTACCAGCCCACAAAGTGCCGCAATCCGTCTTTCAGGGCCGTCTTCGGCTCGAATCCGAGCTTTGTGCGCGCGGCCGCGATATCCGCGTACGTGGCTACAACATCCCCGGGCTGAGCGGGAAGCATCTTCTTCATCGCCTCGCGGCCTGCAAGCACTTCGAGGGTCTTGACGAAATCGAGAACATTCACGGGTTGGTGGTTCCCGAGATTGATGATCTCGTACGAGCCGAGCGCGTCGGTAAAGAGGGCCGCGAGCACGCCAGGCGTCACGTCGTCGATGTACGTGAAATCTCGCCGGTTATTACCGTAATTGAATATGTTGATCGGCTCCTGGTGCATAATCGCCTCCAGAAAGGACCAGTAAGCCATGTCGGGCCGGCCCCAAGGACCGTACACGGTAAAGAACCGCAACCCGACCGTCTGGAGCCCCCAGAGGTGGGTGTACGAGTAGGCCATCAGTTCGTTGGCCCTCTTGGTGGCAGCGTACAGGCTGACAGGGGTGTTGACGGGATCCGTCTCGGAGTACGGCATCTTGGTGTTTCCGCCGTACACGCTGGAACTGGACGCGTACACGAACCGTTTCACCGGAAGCAATCTCGCCTGTTCGATGAGGTTGAGGAATCCCTCCAGGTTGGACCTCTGGTACGCATAGGGGTTTCGCAAGGAATAGCGAACGCCGGCCTGCGCGGCCATATGACAGACGAGGTCGGGAGAGAAGTCCCGGAAGGATTTTTCCACCCCGTGGCGGTCAGCGAGGTCGAGTTCTCGCGGAACGAAGCTGTCGTTGGCGCAAAGGATTTCCCATCGGGCCCGCTTCAAGTCCGGCGAATAGTATGGATTGAAATCGTCAATGCCGATCACCCGTGCGCCGGTCTCGAGCAAGGCCTTGGCCACATGAAAGCCGATGAATCCCGCGCTGCCTGTCAGAAGAATTGTGGGCATATTTTCAACCATGCAATGCGATGAAATGGATAGTCGAACGGCCGCCGGGCATGGGAAGCCCCGGCATCATCAAACCGCAACCTGTCTCTCACGCACCTTTCAGGGCGGTCCACTATATCCGCCGGGGTGGTCGCTCATCCACCGGAGGACCTCCGCGACAATCCGATCCAGATCGGAGCGGTGGGGATGCCACTGAAGCGTGCGGAACGCCTCGCCGGGATCGGCAACAAGTTCAGGTGGATCTCCTGGGCGTCGCGGGCCGAACACCGGCCCGAGTTTCCTTCCGCAGGCCCTGCTCACCCCTTCCACAACCTGGAGGTTCGACAGACCCCTACCGGTCCCGAGGTTCAGCCTGATCTGCGAGACCTCTTCCAGCTTGCGCATAGCCGCGACATGGGCTTCCGCGAGGTCGGTCACATGAATGTAGTCCCGTATACACGTCCCGTCCGGGGTTGGGTAGTCGTTGCCGAAGATGACGAGCTTTGGGTCGAGACCCAGGGCATGCCGGACCACATTCGGAATCAGGTGCGTTTCCGGATCGTGGTCTTCGCCGAGCCCGTCATCCGGTTCGCACCCGGCCGCGTTGAAGTACCTCAGTGCGGCCCACCGAATGTCGTACGCAGCGCCATAATCTTCAAGCATCCATTCTATAGCCAGCTTGGTCTTGCCGTACGGCGAGATCGGGTTCTTGGCGTGGTCTTCTCTGATGGGAAGCTTATCAGGAAGCCCGTAAACCGAGCAGGTGGACGAAAAGACCACACGATCGTGATTGGTCCTTCGCATGGCTTCCAGCATGTTAAAAGCCGCCAGCACGTTGTTCTCGTAATACTTGGCCGGGTTGGAGACCGACTCGCCCACGAGACAACTGGCCGCAAAGTGGAAGATCGTGTGATATCGATTCCCGGCAAGGTGTTCCTGGAACTCCCCGCGGTCGTTAAGGTCCCCCTCGAAAAACCGGACATCTTTCAGTGCGGACCGATGGCCGGTCGAAAGATTGTCCCAGACTTGTACGCTGAACCCTTGTTTGAGCGCGTGCAGAACAAAGTGCGATCCAACATACCCGGCACCGCCGATAACGAGAATCTCTGTGTTGGGCAAACTCGTGACACCTTCTGCTTCAACCTCGCGGAGGTTGAGTCGATCTCTGTTTAATACCATTTGAACACGTAGTGCGGCAAACATTAACACGCGTGCCCACCGCCCGGGGCGGTCTGGAGAATAAAATCGCTCTCTTCGGGACACATTCGGTGTAGAATAGATTTTTTCAGGAACCCCCGGGCGGTCCCGGATCGACCTTCATTGCGCTGCCACGGGGGCAACCGCGTGGCGACCCGCTTCGGACACTACAATGGGAGATCACAAAGGAGGTGGCGGATGAGATTTGACATCACCGACGTAAAGGCTCGCGAGATCTTGGATTCCAGAGGAAACCCAACCATAGAAGTCGATGTGATGGTGGAAGGGTTCTTTATCGGCCGTGCAGCGGTGCCGTCGGGCGCGTCGACCGGCGAGCACGAAGCTGTCGAGCTTCGGGACGGCGACCCGAAACGCTACCTGGGAAAAGGGGTCCTCAAAGCGGTCGAGAACGTGATGCGCAAAATCCGTCCCGAGATCATAGGGCTCAATGCATTTGACCAAGAAGCACTCGACCGTACGCTCATCGACCTGGACGGCACCAGGAACAAGGGGAACCTGGGGGCCAACGCGATGCTCGGCGTCAGCCTTGCAGCGGCCAAAGCCTGTTGCGTGAAGCTGCGAATCCCCCTGTACCGGTACCTCGGCGGCGTCGCGGCGCGGAGGCTGCCGGTCCCTATGATGAACATCCTCAACGGTGGGGCGCATGCGGACAATAACGTCGATATCCAGGAATTCATGGTGATGCCGCTCGGCGCGTCGAGCTTCCGGGAAGGGTTGCGCATGGGCGCGGAAGTCTTCCATTCGCTCAAGAAGGTCCTCAAAGGGAAGGGCCTGAACACGGCGGTTGGTGATGAGGGCGGTTTTGCGCCGAACTTGCAATCCAACGAAGAAGCCCTGCAGGTGATCATGCAGGCGATCGAAGCAGCGGGGTACCAGCCCGGAAGCGACATCTTCATCGCTCTCGACACCGCGGCCAGCTCATTCTATGAAGACGGGGTCTACAACATGACCGGTGAAGGCGTGAAGAAGAACGCCGCAGAAATGGTCGACTTTTACGCAGACCTCGTGAATCGCTACCCCATCGTCTCCCTCGAAGACGGCCTTGACGAGAACGACTGGGACGGCTGGAAACTCCTTACCGACCGCATCGCGTCGCGAATCCAGATCGTCGGCGACGACCTGTTCGTCACGAATAAGGAACTCCTGCAAAAAGGGATAGATCTCTCCGTGGCCAACTCGATCCTGATCAAGCTCAACCAGATCGGCACGCTTACCGAGACCATGGACTGCGTCAAACTGGCATCCAAGGCCGGATATACGTCGGTGGTCTCCCACCGCAGCGGCGAGACGGAAGATACGACCATATCGGACCTGGTCGTCGCGCTCGGAACAGGTCAGATCAAGACCGGTTCGGCTTCCCGCACGGATCGGATCGCGAAATACAATCAGCTCCTCCGCATCGAAGACGACCTCGATACCGGAGCCCTATACGGAGCCCCCGAGCTGCTGAAGAAGTAGCGATTCATGGCAGTCGCTTTCAAAGAAGTAATCTGGGGAGAACCTCTTTGAAAAGAGGTTTCTCCCCAAAGTCACTCTCTGAATTGCGGCTTTATCAATACTTCTAGCGCTCTGCGTCTTCCATCTTTTTCAGCGCTTCGAGACAGGCGGGTGCCTGTTTGTACGGTCCAGGCTTTTGCCAGACAGGGTCGGTGTACCGGTCGTGGCAGGGGAGGCATGGAGCGATCCCGACGATTTTAGCGAGTTCTTCGCGGTTGAATCCCCGAGAAAGCTTGTGGGACGTTCCCTGAAGGATGGTTCCCTCGGTGTCGACCACCGCGTCTATCGGGTAGGGGATGTTCAATCCTGAAGACGCGGAATCATATATGGGCTCCACGTGGAGTTTGTTGGAGCCGGCCTCCCGGGTGAGCCGCCCGTCTCCCAGTCCGAGCGCCTTCGGATCGAGATGACAGTCGATGCAGCGGGGGACTTCCGTTCGGGTCGTGTGTGGGTGAGTCGGCGCCATAGCTATGGAAGATCGGCCGTTTTTGAGCTGCATGATCTTGGAGTCATAGTCACCGACGACGTTGCCGCGAGCGTCGATCACCGTGTTCCACACCTGGCAGCCGGGAACGAGGATGCCGACCTTGCCGAGGGAGTTGATCCCATAGATGTGCCGGTCGAACCTGAAGAAGCCGCGGCCCTCCGCCCAGCGCCCGTCGGTGTTTTTCCCGGTGACGTGGTCTGTTCCCTGGTGACCGAAATCGAGGACCTGGTGGCATCCGTAACACTGCGGGCTCCAGGCGCTGTGACACGCGTCGCATTCGAGGCGGCCATGGCCCGCTATCGCGTGCGCGTCCCGCTTGCCCGTGATGACACGAACCGGATGCTCCTTTCCCGAGAGCTTGGACGTGAGGCTGAACCCCTTCTCGGTCAGCCGTACATGGGGGAGCGGCCGACCTTTAGACGTCTGTAGAATGGTATCTCCTTCGGTGAGCTTAAGAAATGGAGAGCTTCTCATCAGTGTTTGAACCAGGGGATCGTGCGCGCTGGCTTTCATGGTACGCGGAGGCAGGCCCGAGGCTCCGTGACAGTCTTCGCATCGGATTTCGATCTGATCCTTCATGTGTCGGTAGACGGTTCCGTCTCCCATGGTGTCCTGGCCGGTGTGGCAATCGATGCACCCCATCCCTTTTTCGTGGTGTACGTCCGGAACCAGCTTCCAGAAGAATCTGTCGTCACTGAGGGTTTCGGGGTTCTCTCCTCCTTGGACGAGGGGCGTGCCGTCCTGGGAGCTTTCCATCTGCCCATGGTAGTTCAGACCCGTCCGCGCGCTGCGGTTGTGACAGTTTCGGCATTGCTCGTCCGGAATGCGGTTGGTTATGGTATGGCTTGTCGCGTGGCCGGGTTCGTCGCGCTTGATCGTCGGGTCGCCTCCCCGATACAGTCCTCCTTCATTGTACGGCGCATGGCAGGCCGGGCAACCCTCCTGCCGCCCCATCTTCTCCCGGTGCCGGGGTGACCAGAGATGGCAGGCCGCGCAAAACTTTCGAAAATGGCTCGCCGCATAATCAGCATCTCCGCCCAACCCGGACTCGGCAGGTATCGAGTGGAGCGTGGTCCGGCCGTCTGAGACCGACCTGATCGCGTATGGTGAGGTGCTGTCCTCTGAGAGGCCCCACTGGAACCGGAGGGTCCCTATGATGCCCGCATTGGTGGCCATCAAGGCCCGAGGCACGTTCTCGACCCGGTTGAGTAACGGATGCGCTCGCTCTGAGTGGCACGACCCGACTACTGCCTTGCTGCTCCCGCAGCTAACCTCCGCCAGGTCAAGCCGCGCGGGGTTTTTTCCACCGCGCAGCCCGCGATGAGCGCCGGCCACAGTCAAATCCGGGCCGTTTCCTCCGTGGCACATGACACAGCCGAATACCGAATTCGGGTGTGATGCCGACAGATCCTCGATTCCCTCATGGCACGTCAGGCACCGTTCCGGCGGGAGTCTTCCTCCGAAAGGTTTGATCTCGATGATCTCGGGGACCTTCTTCTTGAGTGCGGCGATTTGATCGAGAAGGTCTTGACGTTCGTTTTGGGGGCCGGCTTCTGAAAGCTTCTGTTCCAGTCGCTGAACCGCGAGAGCGATCCCCCTTTCCTGGAACAGCTTCCACTCAGGGTGAAGGCTCCGATACTCGACATAGGCCAGAACGCATACCAGGAAAACGACGATGAGCAGGGCGACCGAGGAGGCCCGCGATCCCGTGCTCATCCCAGGGAACTCCACACGGTCAGCATCACTGAAGTGATGGTGATACCAAAGAAGGTCGCGAACGTGAGCATTCTCCTGCGCGGCGAAACAAACGGCAGGAGTCCCAGTAAAACCAGAGCGGTCATCGGAACGACGATCCCAGCGGACAAGGGGGGCAGAAAACGCAGCAACTGCTGAATCCCGACGAAGATCCACGGGGCTTTCACATGACTGGCCGGGATTCCTGCCGGATCCGCGGGACCTGCCAGCGGCGCGTCTGAAAGCGCCGAGATCAGGCAGACCGCGGTCAGTGCAATCAACGCGGCGAATGCTTCCTTGTGAACGAGATGGGGCACGCTCGGAACCCTATCCGGTCTGGCGGGTGTTTCCGGGAATGCGGCTGATTCACCGGGCCGTGCATCAGCACCGGGATTGAGATCCTCGCGAATTACCATTCCTGCATCCGGGGGAAAATCCCCCAATACCATAGGCTTAGAGTGGCTGACAGAGCCGTAGTCGTGATTCTTCCTATCCCTGGGTTCCCTCGTGCCGGGTGACTCCCTTGACGGGAGACGGATGATGGTCTGCCGTCATCCTGAGACGCTGCCAGGCATTTCAGAGCGCCAGAAAGAACAAACGCTCCATCGGGTTTCATGGCTCAGGCTTCTACTGGAGCGGGCCTTTCAACAGTTGTACGTCGTCGATCCAGACGGTTCCGGTTCCGTTGATCACGAGGTTGAGCTTGATGAGGTCGGGTTTCTCTCCCTTCTTGAGAAAGAACGGAGTCTTGCGCAAGACCCATTCCGTAGAACCGGACAGCGGGGCATCAAGCCCGCGCGAAAAGAATTCACCCTTTTCGGGAAAACGGCACCACATTTCGAGGTACGCCTGGCCTTTGACATCCTGCGCGCGGAGCTTGGCCTGGTAGATCACGGTCGCGTTGTCCACGCCAGGGGCCGGGACCTCGAAAAGAGGAACGACTCGCGGCTGCGACGCCACAATCTTCAGCGCCCCTTTCCCATCGCTGGAGGTTTCCTTGTCAATCGTTACTTCCGATGTGGTGAGAATCCCGTCCATGCCGTCGATTGACCAGCTCTTGAGAACCTGAACATTTTCCGCCGCGTGCAATCCGCCGATGGGCGAAAACACGAGCAGAGCCACCACACACGACAAACAACCCAGCCTGATCATGGTTACCTCCTGGACTGTAGCGCCGCTTCAATTCGGCACCCGTGGGAAACTTGCGATACACAGCATCGCAAACATTCCTCAAAACGACACACAAGACACCGAGACGATGATACTTGAGTAATTCCCAAGAAACCATGCGAGCTTTTTCTCAGGATAGCGCGCTCGTCAGTCCTTTACAATCCTGAAGCCGACCGATCGGTAATATCCTCGTGGGCACGCGTTGTGGACATTCTCTATCCGCTTCGAGCTGTGAGCGGATGCCCGGGAACCGCCTCTGATCACTTTGTCCTCGCCTCGCTCGGGGCCGGCGGGGTTTTCCGACGGACTCTGCCCGTAGTAGTCAGTCGAGTACCAGTCCGCACACCACTGCCAGACATCGCCGATCATGCTCCCGGACAGCGGTTCTGCTTGGGCTTGCCCGTTCGTGGCAGGAGCCGTTTCGCTGGCACCGGCAAAAATGAGGTCCACTGGTGGTTGCCCGGTGGAAAGCATTGCGGCCCGTTCCCATTCGGCTGAAGTAGGGAGACGTCCCCCAACCCAACGGGCGTAGTCCGCTGCGCCGTACCACGAGACGCATACCATTGGCTTGTCCGCATACCCTTCTTTAGGCTGAAACCTGCCACGTTCTTGAACGACCGGGCAGTCGGGCACGTCGAGCTTGACTCGCGGAAAACGTTCCTTGGAGCTTTCGCCTTGCGAGTTGAGAAAACGGCAGTACTCGCGGACGGTGACCTCGATCCGGGAAATGAAGTACGGCTTCAGGAATACCCTGTGCTGAGGGCGTTCATCGGGTCTTCCTTTTCCTTCCGGGCTTCCCATGTCGAAGGCGCCTGCCGGGACGAAGAGCATCCCCTCGTATTTTCCCTTGCCCTCCGCAAGCTGCGGAGCCTCCACGGCGGGCCCAGCCGTCGGTGGCGGCGCTTCTTCCCGCTGACCCGGTGGGAGCGGAATTGACAACCCGCCCGGCAACTCCGGCAGCATCGGGCAGTCGGAAAACTCATGGCTCGGTTGGAAGAGTTGCGCGAGGACCAGTGTCGGATGCGTCGAAGGGGTCGCTCGTTCGGAATATGCGTGCCCTGTGTGTGCGCAGAGCAGCAGGCTACACGTTGCCGCGCACACCAGTAACAACCAATCCGTGATATTCTTCCTGGGTCTGGGCAAGCGCCGCCGTTTCACATCGGAATTCATCGGAAGACTCGTCTTTCTGCTGAAATTCCGGCGAGCCTTCCACCGGATTGCTCCGGTGCAATGACTTCTGCAATAATGCCGCCTGCGGAGGAACTCGTCAAGGACCATGCAACCCTGTGAGCGGTACCGGGACGATCCAAGGCTGCATTATGAAGGTAAAACCAAAACGTAGGCGCGGATTCATACCATAAGTGGTGCTTGTTTACAGGGGCCGGTGGTCAAGAGCAGGCGTGGCTGAAAAGGGCTCTCGGCTTAGAACAGACCCCTCAGCCCAAGGGAAACACGAATGGTGCCCGGAAACAGGGTCGTTCAAATCCTCTGTGACTCCATCGGCAGCCAGGCTGCCCCAGCCCGCGATCCGGAGTCGTTCTACCGGTCGGCTGTGGCAGCGGTGGTTGGCGCACTCCTCGCGCCCAGGGAAGCCACGCCCGTGGAGCCCGAGTTCGCCGGACTTGTGCGAGAGGCGCGCGAAATCGGCCCAGTAAGCCCTGAACAGGTGGGAGAGCTGTACGAATACCTGCGCGGGTTCAGGTTCGTTGTCAAACCGGGCGAAGCTCCTCGTTTGGCCGCCAGCCAGCGAGGCAGACGGAATCAGGGGCTGTTCTACACGCCGCAGCCGGTGGTGGAGCACATTGTAAAAACCTCGCTCGATGCGCTCGCCATTCCCGATCCCGCGGAGTACCTCGACCTGAGGCTCCTCGACCCTGCGGTGGGGACCGGAACCTTCCTCCTTGAAGCGCTGGACGAGCTGAGCCGGCGGGTCCTGGGGCACGGTGCGTACAGCAATGGCCCGATCGCGCAGAGGATCCGTCAGATCCACGGGGAAACGGTCGCTGCCGCTCGCGATCTCGGAGCTTGCTCTGAACCCGACCTCGAGACGTGCGTCCGGCTCCACATCATGAGCAAGTGCCTGTACGGCGTAGATCTCGACCCTGTAGCAGTGAGGATCGCGAAGGCAGCGCTCAAGAACAGGGCGTATGGCGGTCAGGCGTGCGTCCCGGGAATCGAGCCTGCCATCCGGGTGGGGAACGCTCTTGTGGGACACGGCGGCGAAGCTCCGATTCCCGCGTCACGGCTCGCAGCCGATCGGCACCACGCGACCGCATATCTCGGCACGAAGCCCGTTCGTGCGGAATCCATCGCTCGATGGCGTGCGGAACAGAACATCCTTCACTGGCCTCTGGAATATCCGGAAATCTTCCGGGAACGCGGCGGTTTTGACTGTATCGTCGGGAACCCGCCGTACGAGATTCTTTCGGTGAAGGAATCCGGTATTGCCGGGCGACGGCGCGAACAAGCCTATTTCCGCTCGATCTACCGCACCTGTCAGGGCAAGATAAACACCTATCGGCTCATGACCGAACGGGCGCTTACGCTCCTGCGAGACGGAGGGGTGCTCGGTTTCATTGTCCCCGCGACGCTTTTGGCCGACACCACCGCGGAAAAACTCCGCCGCATGATCCTCGACGAGTCGGAAATTAAAGGGGCGCTGGTAATCCCGGAGAAAGCCCAAGTCTTTGTCGGGGTCACCCAGGCTCTGTTGATCCTGATCGCCCGGAAAGGCGGGCCCACCCGACGAGTAGCGCCTTCGCTATGGCAGGGGACCGGACCAGTCACCGGCACGAGGGAAGTCTGCATAAGCCGCAGGCTCATCGAGCGGGCAGGGGGCCGCATCCCCATCCTCAGGTCAGAGGAAGAAAAGACCCTGCTGGAACGGCTCATGGAGCACACACCGTTCCGCGGGGACGAACGCGACGTCCCGGCAGGACTTGTCCATCAGGGCGAGGTGAATCTTACCGTGGACCGCGCGTTCATTACGGAACTCAGAACCGACTGTCCCCTCGTTCGGGGTGAACACGTTATGCCGCTACGAGTGAACCATCCGTCCCGCAGGGAAGGGCGGCTGGATTGGGTGCTCCCCGAGCTCGTCCGGCTCAGGTGCCAGCAGAGCCGGCCGCCACGACGGCAAGGGCTGCTACAGGGGCGCCCCGCCCGCTCTCACGGCTCGTTTGCTCCGTGGGAGGAGCCGCGCATCGTGCTCGGGCGAGTGGTGAACATGGACACCGATCGACGGCTCAAAGCCGCGGCCGTTCCGGCCGGGGTGTTTCTCGGGGATATGACCAACTTCATCTGCCGCCTCACCGTTCCCGAGAACTACCTGCTCGGGCTGCTCAATTCACGGCTTCTCAACTGGCGCATCAAGCTGACCAGCACGAACAACTATCTCTCCGCCGCGGAGATCGAGGCGCTCCCGGTGCCGCGAATTTCCCCGACGGAATTACCGGAAAACCTACTCGCCGACGTGAAGAGGCAGTTCCAAGCACTAGTGGCCGGCGCCGCGGAGCGGTACGATTGCACAATCGAGCAAGGAGTCCCCGCGCCCTCACCCCGACCCTCTCCCATGGGGAGAGGGAATGGAGCCTCTCCCAAAGGGAGAGGGAAATCGCCGGCAAGATGCCGGCGCCACTGGGAGTCCCCACTTCCGATGGGAGAGGGTGAGGGGTGGTCAGGTTCACTATCCGAGCAAGAAACCGTGTCAATTGCAGAATGGATCTCGCACTTAGCACGTCTCCTTGAGCCAGTTCCCGGACGTCAGAAGCAACCGCTTCTCGCTGCCTTCATCGAGTTGACCGTTGCGGCCATCCGGCAAGTTCCCGCAGGCGAAGATTCGCTGGCAGGCAGCGGCAATCTCTGGAATGCACTCGATGCCGCGGTTCTGATGCTCTTCGGATGCGAAGCCTTCGCGAACCTGCCCTCTCAACGGCGCTGACCCCATTTCGCCTGCATGAGAGCAAACCTGGGGGGAACCTTTTTTCAAAGAGGTTCTCTCCAGATATTACTTCTCTGCCAGAGAGATGGGGTCAGTGCCTGTGTTGGAGGCAGTTTTGTTTGAGGGTTCTGGCTTCAGGAGCGGGTCGGCTGTAAGGGTACGAAGACAGGATCAGGTCGAGCATGACGAGCGACCGGTTGAAGGCCCGGTGGGCGTAATCCCCCTTGGCTATGCCGAGCATAAGCGATGGGATGAATTCTTCAGGCGGGAGAAAGCCGACGATCCGGTGATGTTCGATGCCGTCGCCGTCCAGGATGACGATAGTGGGGGTGGCCTCGACACGGAACTGCGCGGCCAGAGCGCTCCGACCGGTAATGTCCTCGCGGTGCGCGATCATGAAGCGGCCGATGAAGTCTACGGTGCGATGGTCGGGATACGTAACCGCATCCATCTGTCTGCACGCGGGTCAGCCGGGATTGTAGAAATCGAGCAGCAAATGCTTGTCCTGGACTCTCGCCATAGGAAGAGCCAACCCCCAATCCGACTCCCATCGAATCGTTTTCGCCATGATCTTATCGCGCTTGTAGGAAAGGTCCGGGGACGCAGAAAGCCCGCGTGGCTCTTAGAGACGCATGGTAGACCCGGGGGCACTCTGGGCGCCCCCAGGCTCGTACAACCACTGCTCGGTCCGTCAGGCCCGGGACTGCAATTCAATCGAAGCGAATCGTGCCCTGGCGGGCCGCGACGCTCTTACAGAAGCCCTTTTCCGGAAAGCATGCGTTCCGGAGAGATAATGTGCTTGCTGAACCAGGTTCGGGCATGCGGGTTCTGCAGCGCGACCCCCATCAACTCGGGGAGGAACAGAACGGGCACGTGGTAAACCTTCCCCGTCTCTTTGGAGATGTCCGGCTGCCTCGTGTCGAGGTTGGCCTGGCACATGGGACAGAAGGTGATAATCGCATCCGCGCCGACGGTCTTGGCCATGTCGAGGATCTTGCCGGTAAGCTTGAACACGATTTCCTTCTTGGTCAGAGCCAGCGAGCCACCGCAACAGTCGGTCTTGTAGGGCCAGGTCAACACTTCCGCGCCCATGGCCTGCAGCACACGGTCCATCTGCGTCGGATTTTCCGCGTCCTCGGGTTGCACCACGTCGGGCGGACGAACGGCATAACAGCCGTAGTACGGTACGACCTTCAGCCCTTCCAGGGGCTTTGCGAGGCGCTCTTTCAGCTTCGCACGCACTTCCTTGAGATCGAACATGTCCATGCCGGACAGGATCTTGATGTCACCTTTGAAAGGAAAGCGGGCCTGCAGCTCTTTCTCCTTCAAGATGCGCATGGACGCCGCCTTCATCCTCACATGGCAGCCTGCGCAGGGAGCGACGACATCTTTGCCGATCCGCTCCGCGGTCATAAGGTCCTTGGCAGGGAGCGCGGTTTCGAGGAACTCGTCCACCATGTGGGCCGAAGACGCACCGCAACACGTCCAATCGGGAAGCTCGCGCAGGGTGACGTCCAGCTTCTCGGCCACGCTTCTGAAGGACTCGTCAAGCTCCAGGGCAGAGCCTTTCAAGGTGCATCCGGGGTAGTAAGTAAATTCCATGTCAAACCTCTCGGCCTTTCGTAACCGTTCACAGGGGTCGAGACCGTACGGGAACGCTGCCCGCAGGTCCGGGGCCACGCCGCCACCCCCTCGGGGATAGCGTGCGGAATGATCTCGATCACTTCATCGAGGACTTCTTGAACAAATCCTTCACTTCGCTGCGACTGGCAGCCCAGTGCGGGATCAGGTGGATCTTGCCCTTCTTGAACATCTGCATGCCCAGTTCCATGTCGTCGAAGTACGTCCCGGTTTTCATCTTGTACATACCGATGAGCGACAGCTCGTGCACTCGGCCGAACATGCGCACGTTCTTCATGAAGACGTTGTGGAACATCGGGACCGGGGACTTGGTATCGCCATAACTCTGCTGGAACATCTGGTGGCGGATAGGGTCCAGGAGAGTCGGCACATCGATTCCGTTCGGGCATCTCGCGCCGCAGGTATGGCAAGTCAGGCAGAGCCAGATACTCTTGGAAGCTATGATGGTTTCGGCTCGGCCCAGCACCGCAAGGCGCACAAGCTGGTGGGGCAACAGATCCATCTCCGGGGCCACAGGGCATCCCGCGGAGCATTTGCCGCACTGGAAACACTGATTGAGGATGGAGGCCAGCTCGCCACTGGGAAGTTTGACTCCTCCGGCTGACACTCTCATGCTGGATTCCTGCATTTCTCTCACCTCATGGGGGACCGTTCCCGCAGGGTGCGGCAACGATCGGGCATTATGTTGACCTTTGTTTAGGTTCGTTCCTATATCGCCTTGGCGGTCAGCAGCGTGTCGATCTCTTCGAACACCTGCTCGTCGGTAAAATGCGCAAGCTGGATCGCCTTACCCGGACAGACCGAAGCGCATATACCGCAACCCTGACAGAGCGCGGTGGTGATCTCCGCCGCGTGATCGTCGTTGATGAATGGTGCGCCGTACGGGCAGAGTCTCACGCAGGTCAGGCAGACCGCGCACTTTTCCGGGTCCACCTTCGAGACCACGCCCGGGAAGGTCATCTCCTTCTTGCTCAGGATGAGAGATGCCCGCTGAGCCGCAGCAGTTGCCTGTGCGAGGGCCTCGTCGATCGGCTTGGGATAGTGAGCCAGCCCTGCGAGGAAGACACCTTCCGTGGTGAAGTCCACCGGCCGCAGCTTCATATGGGCTTCCGCAAAGTAACCGCTCGTCGCCACGGTCACCTTGAACAGTTGGCCGAGCTCGCGATTGGTCTCCGCGGGCTCGATGGCTGCAGCGAGGGTCAGCACATCGGCGGGGATCGTGATGTCCTCGTCGATCACCGGGTCGCGCACCGTCACCTTGAGCTGGTTCCCGCTGGCTTCTACCAGAGGTTTGGCTTCGGGATCGTACTTGATGTAGATGGTCCCTGCACGCCGCGACGCGGTGTAGAATTTCTCGAGGAGCCCGTACGTTCTCAGGTCCCGATAGATGATGTGGTTCTTCACGTTCGGGTTGATCTCCCGGAGTCGCTCCGAGAGCCGCACCGACGCGGAACAACAGATCTTCGAGCAATACGGGCGCTCTTCGCACCGGGAACCGACGCACTGAATGAAGACCGCGTTCTTGATATTCTTGAGCGTGGGATCGCCGGCCATGATCCGTTCTTCCAGGGTGTGCTGCGTCATCACGCCGGGATGCTCGCCGTACAGGTACTCGGTCGGCTTGGACTCCACCGCGCCCGTCGCAATCACCGCCGCGCCGAATTCTATCTCGCGGGGTTCGCCGCCATTGGGGTGGATCTTGCCTTTAAAGTGCCCCACATGCCCTGACAGGTCGCCGAAGACCGAGTTCTTGTGCAGCTCGATCTTGGGATGTCCTTCGACCTTCCGGATCAGCTCTTCCACGAAGGGTTTCACCGGCTCGCCATTGATGGTTTTTTCCAGTGAAAGGGCATTTCCGCCGAGGCGATCGCTCTTTTCCGATAGGTACACCTGGAATCCCTGATCCGCCAGGTTCAGGGCCGAGGTCATGCCTGCGATGCCGCCGCCGATCACCAGGCCTTGCGGGCACACTTCCATCTTGCTCTTCTGGAGCGGAGCCAGCTTCCGCGCCCGGGACACGGCCATGCGGGCCAGGTCCATGGCCTTCTGGGTCGCTTCTTCCTTGTGGGTTGCGTGGACCCACGAGCACTGATCCCGGATGTTCGTCATGGTGAAGAGGTACGGATTCAGCCCGGCTTTCTCCATCGTGAGCTGGAACATCGGCTCGTGTGTCCGCGGACTGCACGCGGAAACCACCACGCGGTTGAGCTGGTGCTCTTCGATGATCTTCAGGAACTGTTCCTGGGTATCCTGGGAGCAGGTGAACAGCTTCTCGTCCGCGAACACCACGTTGGGCAGGGTGCGGACGTGTTCCACCACCTTCGGCACGTTCACCACGTTGGCGATGTTGATACCGCACCGGCAGATAAAAACGCCGATCCGCGGCTCTTCGCCGGAAACGTCCCGCTGGGGCGGGAACACCTGTTTGACGGCCAGCGTGTTCCGTGCGGCGGCCAGAAGGACGGACGATGCGCCCGCGGCCGCGGATGCTTCCATAACCGTCTGAGGAATGTCCTTTGGGCCCTGGAGCATACCGGCCACGAACACGCCCGGACGAGTCGTATGAACCGGCTCGAAGCTGCTCGTCGCGCAGAAATTCGACTCGTTGAGTTCCACGCCGAGCTTGTCCGCAAGCTGCCTGGATTCGGCGGAAGTCTTAAGGCCCACCGCGAGGACCAGCATGTCGAACGTCTCGGTTTGCAGCTTCTGGCTGTCGTCCAGATAGGTGATATTCAGATTGTGGGTCAGCGGGTCTTCCACCACCCGGCTCACCATGGACCGGATGAAGCGGACCGCGCCGCTCCCTTTTGCTCGCTCGTAATACGCGTCGAACTCTTTGCCGTACGCTCTCATATCCATATAGAAGATGGTCGGCTCGATATTCGCATCGTGCTCCTTGGCTATGACCGCTTCCTTGATGGACGCCATGCAGCAGATGGCGCTGCAATGCGGCATCCCCTTTTGCGGGTCCCTGGAGCCGACGCACTGTATCCATCCAACCTTCTTGGGGTGATGGCCGTCGGACGGGCGCTTCACTTCACCCGCGTTCGGCCCGGACGCGCTGAGCATCCGCTCGAACTCCATGTTGGTCAGCACGTTGGGCGCGATACCGTACGAGAACTCACCACGCACCTTTTCCGGGTCGAGCAGCTCGTATCCGGTGGACAGGATCACGGTCCCCACATCCAGTTCGACCACCTGATCTTCCATCAGGTGATCCACCGCCTCCGCGGGGCATGCCTTCACGCACTCCATACATTCGGAACAGACGCCGCAATTGAGGCAGCGGGCCGCTTCCCGCTGGGCCTCGTCTTCAGGCAAGGCCAGTTCGACCTCCTGGAAGCCGGACCGGGCGGCAATGGGGATTTCCGGGTTGATTGCTCTCTTTTCCGGCACGATATCGGCCGGGATGGGCGGATACTGCGGGACTTCGGGCCGCGGGATCGCTCGCCCGGCAGCCATTTCCGCGCCGTCGATGTAGCGGAGGATCGATTCCGCGGCTTCACGACCGGCTGCCACGGCTTCTACCACGGTCGCCGGACCGGTCCCCGCGTCACCGCCGGAGAAGACGCCTTCAATGGACGTCGCATACGTGACGGGATTCACCTCGACGGTATTCCGCCGGGTGCGCCCGAGTTCGGGGAGCGTGTCCCACACTGCGGGATCGATGATCTGGCCGATCGCGGGAACGATCGTGTCCACGTCGAGAAGGAACTCCGACCCTTCCTTGGGAACGGGTCTGCGCCGGCCGGATTCGTCTGCCGGGCCGAGTTCCATCCTGATGCACTTCAGGCCGCTCACTCTCCCGTTGTTGGAGACCACCGCGACCGGAGCCGCGAGGAACTGGATCTTGGACCCTTCTGCCAGGGCCGCGTCCACTTCTTCTTCGAACGCGGGCATCTCGTGCCGGGAACGCCGGTACAGGATCGTCACGTCCTGACCGCCGATGCGCAGGAGCGTTCTTGCCGCGTCAATGGCCACGTTTCCACCGCCGATGACCACGGCCTTCTTCACGCCGTCGGGCCGTCGGCCGAGCGCTGCGTCACGCAGGAAATCGACACCCTGGATCACGCCGGGAGTCTCTTCCCCGGGGATCGCCATGGTCGCGCCCTTCTGGCAACCGATGCCGAGGAACACGGCCTTGTATCCCTGGTCCTTGAGGCTCTGGAGGCTGAAATCCTTCCCCAGCGCGGTGTCCGTTTTCGCTTCTACGCCGAGGTTCAGAATGTGCTGAATCTCTTTTTCGAGGACGTCGCGGGGAAGGCGGTACTCGGGGATACCGACACGCAGCCAGCCTCCCAGCACCGGTCCCGCCTCGAACATCGTCACTTTGAACCCCTGCAACACCAGATAATAGGCGGCAGAGAGACCGGCCGGACCGGAACCGACCACCGCGACCTTCTCCTCGCGCGGGGTTATTTCGGGCACCGCGAGAGAATCGTAATCGACCTGATCCGATGCGTAGCGTTTCAGCTTGCAGATCGCCACCGGCGCGTCTTTTTCCGCTCTGCGGCAGACCTTTTCGCACGGATGCGGGCAGACTCTTCCCAATACAGCCGGAAGGGGAAGGTTCTTGTAGATCAGCTCGAGGGCTTCCTTGTACTTTCCGACCTTGATGAGCTGCACGTACCCCTGGACGTTGATGTGCGCGGGGCAGGTCATGACGCAGGGGGCGCGGTCGGCCTTGTCGATGACGAACGTCTGAGGAATGGTCTGCGGGAAGAGTCGGTACGTCGCGGAGCGCTTGCTCAGCTCTTCGTCAAACTGGTTCGGAACCTTTACCGGGCAGATCGTGGCGCAGTCTCCGCTGGCTTTGCACCGGTCTTTGCGGATGAAACGAGACTTCTGCCGGATCTTGACCTTGAAACGACCCGCTTCCCCTTGGATATCGTCCACTTGGCTGTAGGACATCAGCTCGATGTTCGGGTTCTGCCCGACGGTCACGAGCTTCGGCGAGAAGATGCAGGTGGAGCAGTCGTTTGTGGGGAACGTCTTGTCGAGCTGGGCCATGCGGCCGCCAATTCCAGTTTGATCCTCGACCAGATAGACTTTGTAACCCGACTCTGCCAGGTCCAATGAGGCCTGTACTCCAGCGATCCCGCCTCCCACGACGAGCGCGGAGCCTACCACGTCCTTGGGTTGGGCCATTACAGGTTCACCTTTCGGAAAAATTTTTGTCTTGATATGCGAGGGGCTTATTATTTTTACCAACAGGTGCGGCTGCTGTCAACATCCCGCGCAGTTTCGAGGCAATTATTCAGTCGTCCGGAACAAAATCGCCTCCTGCACCGAACTTCTGAGATGCACCATGATGGATTGCCGGTTCGTAATCATTGCCTCAGGTGTTGTTGGTGCGCCTGCGGCGCGCCATTGCGAGCATGCCGGGCTTCAGGGTAGGGTGCCGGTGAGCACGCGGGTGGCGTGCGAACCGCACCGCTCGCCATTAATGGGGCTGAATTGCCTGGCGCGAATACCTCGAACGGTGCGGATCGCGTTGCGCACCGCACGAACTGCCGAATATTCTCGGGAATGCCCTGAAGGGGCATGCTGTGAGTAGCCGTGGGTTTCAACCCACGGAATCCGATCGCACCACCCACCAGACGCGGACCCTGGAGGGGTCCACCGACGTCGGAATTGGTCGACCCCTTCAGGGTCGTTTCCGAATGATGGTTGAACGCCTCATTCCACGGGTTGAAACCCGTGGCTATTCAACGTGCGCCCCTCTGGGGCGCTATCCACTCTAAATGCGGCTGCACAACTGAATGCTCTCGCGTGTCCGAGGGGAGGGTTGCTGAAGGGAACCCCTCCGTCCAGAAAGGGGCTCCCCGTAGCGTGTGGGAAACGCTCCCGGCATTGTGGGCCTTCGCACGAGCAACAAACCAAACTGTTAGCGAGACCTCGGCCCTGCCGGGAGGTTTCCCGGGGAAAAGCGGTTAGGAGTCTCTGCGGAAGGCAATGCTCTCCAGACTCGTGTCATGGTGGTGTCGATGGCGACAGCGCTTCGTCACTGCCGCCACCTGCAAAGTCTAGTCGGTCAGCCTCATGGGGCCTCTCCTAAGGGTTGGCCACGTTCAACGGCATGGTCAACTGCGTCGGCCGATTGACCGGGTTCCTGTAATCGGAGGAGTTGCCATCATTGGCAATGATGTAGATGAAATCCTGTCCCGTATAGTGCGTCGGAGCGGTGTACGTCGTGGCTCTGACGGTATCCTGGACATAGTCCAACGGACCCCTGAACTGCACCCACCGGTTGCTCGGATCGGCCCCGGTCACCGTAATCTGCGTGGCGAGCGGGCTGGGGAGCGCCAGGGTGCCGTGGTTGCAATGGATGCCCACGTCGATGTTATGGGAATTGGGATCGGAAACCGTGATGAGGGTAGCACCGTCAATGGTCTGGAGCGTCTGCGGCGCTCCGCCCGCGATCGCAAAGGGACCGACCCCGACACCGCCGATCGAGGGAGTGAAGTCCTGGAAAGCTGATGCGACGTTTATGTTGACTGTCGCCTGGGCCTCCTGAGCGGGGGCCGGTGTGTGGCCGAGGTCGTTGACCACAACGGTCAGGGTATCGGGACCTGGGGTCGAATTGAAGTACCGGAGCGACTGCAGCGTTGTGTTGAGGTTCTGTTGCAGGCCCTCGATAATGATGCTGTTGGTTCCGAGACCGGCAGCAGAGGTGAGGAGGTTGGTCGGAACCTGCAATTGGGCCGTTGCGTCTGCGGCTGTGATCGTGACGCGGAGTTCACCCAGACCGACGAAGTTCGGGGCATCGAGGTCGGATACGGTGATTCCGGAGACGATTGTCAGTGTGTTCGCTGGCACGTTCTGCGTCGAAACCGGCACTGTTATCACCGGAATGTCGTTACTCCCCTCGACGGAGCCCAAGCTGTCCGGCACAGCCGTATCTCCACCGTTCTCATCGGCCGCAGCGAAGCCGAGGCCGAGCGGCCCGATGTAACCTGCTTGGATAGTCCCGGACAGCGTCCCCAGCACCGAATTGATGGCATCAGGCGTGTCGGCCGTAATGTTGATCTGCGTATCGGAGACTTGGCTCACTGTCGCGCCGGCCACCGACAGTGCGCTGATACTGGTGAAGCCGCCGTCCACCGGCAACACGTAGACCGTGGCGTCTATCGTAGCCGGCGCGGGAGGGATTGGCGCAATTTGGGCGACTTGGAACCGATTCGGCAAGAAAATGCCGGTCCAACCGGGGGGTTGGACGTTAATGTCGGCTACCCACTGAGCGTCCGCGAACAGCTCGGCCGTGTAATCCATGAGCGCATCAGCCTGCAGGATGGGCAGCATCTTCTGATCGGGATTGGATGCGTACTCGAGGACCCAGTCGTGCTGCGAGCCGCCGGTCTTGTTCGCGCTGGCAAAGACGTCCGCGTGGGAGTAGAGCGCGATCCGGTCCACCAGGGCCTCGCCGAGGGCGTTGCCCGCGATGGAACAGCCGTACAACTGGACCTGCGCGTTGTCGGCCAGCACCTGTCCCAGTGCCTCGAAGTCCGAGCGGTGCGACTGCGCGCTCAGCACATCGACCTTCTCAGCGCCGAGCCAGGCCTTGCCCAGCTCCGCGTGACCCACCACCGCGAGGTGGTCGATCTTGTGCCCGGAGTCAGCGACGAGCTGCTTCAGCGCCGTGTTGATCGAATTCAGGTTACTCGATGCATCGTAGAAGAGCACCTGTGAGTGGTCCTGGGCCGCGGCGTGGAGGATCTCCTTCTGGGGCAGGTTGTCCGCGATGAGGACGACGTTCAGCTCCTGCGCCTGTGCCACTGTGGCTCCGGGATCGGGCACCGCTGAAAACGGGGCCGCGAAGGGGAGGGGTGGTGGCAAGACCGGGAGATGGGGGCAGGCACCGACGGCATTCTCGTGAGGCGTCTGATCGACCGACGCATCCAGGACGATCCGCTCTTCGAGTTGTTCGAAGAGCATTGCAGCACGAGAGAATTTTACCCTGTTCGCAGAAAGCAAACTCATGACAGACTCCTTTTCTGGCCACTACGCGGCTCTTCTCGAAAAACGCTACCCTCACCGGGACAGGCCGGACCGAGTTCTACGGGTTCACGGTTATGGCTATGCTGCCGGCGACGGATTGATTCACATCGTTGTGCTTCCAGGGATCGAACCCGCGATCGTCCGCGGTGATATCAAGCCTGTCCGCTCCGACCCAGCCCGCCAGCCGGGTGTACTGCAACGTGCTCAGTGTGGTGTTCAATGCGGGGATGGGGCCCGTCATATACATCCAGGACGCGGTGGCGTCGATCGGGAAAACGCCCACATCAGGCGCGGTATGCTCGGCAGGTCTCTTCAGGATGTGGACCGACGGATCGGGGGTGATTGCCAGGATCCCGTGATGCACCCGCAGGGCCACGTCGATCACGTGGGAATCCGCATCAGTCACCTGGACCGCGTTCGCCCCGGTGAAGAGAATCGGGGTGTCTCCGGCCGTGGTCTGAGCACCAGGGAGGGTGACCACCGGGAATCCCGTGGCGATAGAACTTGCCGCGCCACCGCCGCCGGCCGCTGCCGCGTTCACCGGGACAAAGAGCGTCTGTACAACGAGGGGAGTGACGTTCGCGTCGGTCGCGTGATCCGGGTCGGTCAGCGTAATTTCAATCTCCGCGTTCCCCGCGAAACCGGAACTCAAGTTTGCCTGCATGGTGGCAAGGACTGCGTTCAAGCTCTGGTAGTCACCGTCCATATGCCAGATCTGAGTCCCCGAGGTGTTGGTCGGTGGCGTAAAGGTAGTTATGCCGAAGAGGGTCGTCTCGGAGAAACTGAGGCTTGAGATCCCGTTACTCGTCAAGGGCCGCGGATTGGCAGTGATGACGAGGTGCATCTCCAGGGTCGGATCGCCGTTTATCCGCACCGCACCCTGCAAGTCCGCCACCGTGGCCCCGCCCGTCACCGGCGGCACCGGGATGATCGTGACCGCGGGGAGCGGGGTGCCGAGTTCGACCGTCACGCCGGCAAGGTCACTGGCATTGAAGAGATCCACCTGGGAGACGCGGGGGTTCGAGGAGTACTCGAGATTCCAATCGTGGTGCTGGCCCGTTTTGTGTGCGCTGGCCAGGACGTCAGCCTGGGTGTACATCGCGATCCGGTCGACCAGGGCCTGCCCAACGGCATTCCCGGCCGTGTCGCAACCGAAGAGCTGAATCTGCGCGTCGTCGGCGAGGTTCTGGCCGAGATTGGCCCAGCCAGCGCGATGGGACTGGGCACTGACGAGATCGAACTTGTCCGCAGCCAGCCAGACTTGCCCGGCCTGCGCGTGACCGACGATGCCGAGGTTGTCGATCTTCTTGCCAGAAGTTTCAACCACGTCCTTCAAGACGGCATTGATCGAGTCGAGGCTGTCATGGTTATCACTGTACAGGAGTACTTTCGCATGTCCCGCGGCCGCGTGCCTCATCGCATCCAAATCCTGAAGCGGCAGCGCGTCGGAAATCAAAACCACGTTCAGTTCCGGTCCCGTGGGTGCAGCATGACCCGCAGTCCACGCTATCGCGTCCGGACCTGCACCGGAGGAAACCGGTGGTTGAGCGGCATGTGCCAAGTCCGAGAGCGTGAGCGTGTTGCTTAGCTGATGACCCTGAATCGTCGGATCCACGGAAGCGTCCAGCACAATCCGCTGCTCCAGCTCTTCAAAGATCATTTCAGGACGACATTCCCTGGCCCTGTTACGAAAAAGCAATCCCATGACAAACTCCTTTTCTTGGCCCACGCTTGGTTGCTTTCCATAAAGCGAGATGACAAGCTTTCTTGACCCGGAAGCTCCTCAGATGTCCGCAGGAAACGGGTGACATCCGTACCGCCGATGCTCCGAGCGATTCCCACGGCGCACAGCATGCTCGTGTGGCAGCCGTCGGGGAGAAACCGTCGCCGCGGCGTGACGAGCGTAATGCGGAAGTGAGACAAACTCTCTGCATGGAGCACTCCGGGGTTGAGTCTCCTTAGTTGGTAAAAGACCAACGTCTTTAGACAAATATCAGCCATTGTTTTATCAAAAAATTGCAATTATGTCAAGTAATTTATCTAGTATTTCATCATCTTGTTTAATTTAAAAGTAAAAATAGTCTATCAATTCATGAATCCGTTGAAGGGTCGCGCTCCACTCTTTGGCATTCAGAACCCTCTCCCAGAGGGAGAGGGAGAAGACAGAAAAGGCTTTCCCACAAGGAGTGGGGTCGCTCGTTTAGACGTTTGATGAAGATGGGAGCTTCTCGAGTCTTCCACAGAGGGAGGCGATGGGGGTGACTTAAGCTTTTTTCTCCAGCTCCATGGGTTGAAACCCATGGCTATTCAAAGTGCGTCCCTTCGGGACGCGGCACCCTGAGCCCCGAAGGGGCTCACGGTGAGTAGCCCGGGGTTTCAACCCCGGGTGTGGGTAGCCGGTGATTTCCCTCTCCTTCCGGGAGAGGATAGGATGAGGGCACGCCGACGCGACAAGGGGCGGGTCTGAAACCCACCCCTTCAAGTGGAAGCCTGCTGCCTTGGCAGCGTTATTCTGTGTGAGAGGTCTTAGGCAGGGAGCACCCTGATGGATATGGGCTCGGTTGCGGAGAGGCCCGGCTGCCGTAACGGAATGTAGCTCAAATCGTTCACGTTCACGGTTATGGTGTCAGGGCCGAAGTAACCGGGAAAACTCCGGTACTCCAGACCGTGGAGGGCGCTCCAGAGAGACGGCAAGTCACCCCGCAATCCGATGACCGGACCGACGATCGACGGTCCAAACGGGATGTTGGTCGCATACTGCACGACGCCCGGCGTGGACGGCACGCTCACCGTTCCGTGAAATGCTTGAATGATCACGCCGACATCATGGCTGTCCGTGTCAGTCACTCTGAGATGAGGTTCAGACGAGGCGGGAAACGGAATCGTGGTCAGTACACCGCTCGTTACGGTCTGGAAATTGGGCACCTGAATCTGAGGGGTATAGGGAGCCCTGTCTACGTCGATGTAAAACGTGGCGTCAGCCGTGCCGCCGCTCGCCGTCTCGACTGCGGTCACCCTGATGGTGGCGATGCCCGCAGGAGCTTCGCTCGATATGGTCGCGGTCAGGGTCGAAAGGATTTCGTTGATACCTTCAGGAAGCCCTACCATGACGAGGCCGCTGTCCACAGCCGTGACGGTAACGTTCGACACGACCTGTGAGAAGCTTAGTCCGGTAATGGCGTTGTTGATGAGCGGCTGCTGATCCGGCGTGATGGTTACGGTCAGCTCTTCGGCAGGAGAATCGCTCACCCTGATGGCGCCGCCCAGGTTGACCACCGCTGGTCCGATAAGGTCAGGGGGTCTGTGCACCGGCGGGACTGCTGCCAGCGTAATGGACGGAGGATAGAGTTCGGTGGTGACGGTCTGGAGGGTGGCAGGGTCGAGAATCTGCTCCATCACGACCGAGGGATTGGACGAGTACTCCAGAGTCCAGTCGTGCTGCGGGCCACCGGTCTTGGCTGCGCTGGCAAAGACGTCTGCTTGAGTATACAGGGCGACGCGGTCGACCAGGGCATGGCCCAGGGAATCGGCAGCCGTGTCGCAGCCGTAGAATTGGATTTGCGCATTCGGGGCGAGTTCTTTGCCCAGGCCTTCAAAGTCGCTCCTGTGGGAAGCAGCACTGATCAGATTGAGCTTGTCCGTGCCCAACCATACCTGATCCTTGGCCGCATGGCTCAGTACGGCGAGGTTGTCTATCTTCTTGCCGGATGACTCGACGAGTTGATGGAGCGAGGCATTGATCGACTTCAGATCGTCGTGCGCTTCGTCGTACAGGATCACCTTCGCATGCTCGCCGGCCGCCTGTTTGAACGTGGCCAGTTCGGGCAATTGATCGGAAATGAGCACGACGTTGAGGTGCCGATCGGAGGCCGCCGCAGCAGGGGCCGCGTGCACGCTGTTTTCCACGCCCGCGCCGCCCACGGGAGCCTTTACCGCGACTTGCACCACATCGTGGTGACTGTCGGCCCAGCCGAACGGGTGCTCGTGCACCGCCGAATCGACCGACGCGTCCAGGACGATCCGCTCTTCCAGCTGCTCGAAAATCAATCTCGGGCCGTATACATGTGCTCTGTTCCGATGAAGCAATCTCATGACGGGCTCCTTGTAATCGCCGACCTTGCAGGATGGTTTGGAGCAAAAACGTGAGCTGCGGGAAGCTCCGAAACGTGGACCTCTTTTCCGCACGAACGGGAAAGGTCGGCGCATAGATATCAGGAGTTGTTATAGCAAATTGATGTTATTCTGTCAATGTGTTTCTAGGTAGTTGAATCAACAGGTTGAATTTTATTGAGTTACTAAAAGGGGCAGCTTTTTCAATGTGAGCTTCGCTCCTGGGGATCATGGTTTGCTTGCCACTGCTGGCCCGTCCAGCAGCGTTTCCTGAGCATGCACTGCTGGACAAGCCAGCAGTGGCACCCGCCACACGCGCGAGCGTACACCGGAACAGTGGGGCCGGCATCTTGCCGGCCATTCTCTCGGCAGCCTCCAGCGCCGCTGGGCTGCCGTCAGGGCGTCCCGCTCCGCCGCGGGACCGCGCCCCATGCAATCCTCTCATCCAGACCTGCGCTCACGCCACATAGTCAGCGAACCACGTCGTGACGAGATCGAGGACTCGATCGGGGTCGAGTTCCCGGAAGACAAGGCGCCGGAATTCCGTCCCGCTTGCCAAACCCTTGGAGTACCATCCCAGGTGCTTGCGCATGCGGTACACGGCTCGTTTCCGTTCCAGCGACTCCAACTGGAGCCGGAAGTGGAGGCGCACGACATCCACCACCGGGATCTTCTCTTCCTCAGCAGGAGCGCCGGCTGCCAGTCGTTTCAGGATGCGGCCGGGCAACCACGGCCGGCCCAGCGCTCCCCTCCCGACCATCACGCCGTCGCACCCGGTACGCTCGACCATGTCAGCGGCATCGTGAACTTCCTGGATTCCGCCGTTTCCGATAACCGGAATATGTACCGAATCCTTGACTTGTTGGAGGACTTCCATGGACGCGGGCCCCGAATGTCTTCTGGATCGGGACCGGGAGTGCACGACGATCGCGTCGGCCCCCTCGGATTCCATAGCTTGGGCAAAGGTTGCCGCGTTTTGCGTCTGCTCGTCCCACCCGGACCTGATTTTCACCGTCAGTGGCCGCTCGGTCGCGCTGCGAATCGTAGCCACTATCCTGGCCGCGAGGGGAAGATCCTTCATGAGGGCCGCTCCCGCGCCCTTGTGTACAATGTTTCGCGCGGGGCATCCCATATTGACGTCGACTGCTGCCGCGCCCCGGTTCACAACGCGCAGCGCGGCTTCAGCCATGACCGCGGGGTTGGTTCCATAAATCTGGAAGATGGTCGGCACGAGGTGCCCGCTGAGTTCCGTCGTTGCAAAAGCCTGCGGAGATCTCAGGATCCCATCCGCGCTGATCATTTCGGTCCACAGGGCCGACACGCCGAATCCTTGCACCACCCGCCGAAATGGCGAATCCGTGATACCGGCCATGGGTGCGAGGAAGACGTTTCCCTGAAGTTCAAGATTTCCTATTCTCATAGGCTGAAGCGTCCGAAAGTCATGATATTTGTACCCGTTATGTTCGCGACCCTTTACCCGACGCGCAAGGGGTCCCCGCCAGTTTACGACAAAAACCAGGCGCTATGGGGAGATTTCTTGACTGGGCTTGGGGGGAGGTCTTTACACGAAGAAGTTCGCCCCAGATTCCTTCGTTGAAACCGAATCGGTATGCTATAACGCGTGCCGTACGGTTTCCCGCGGGAGAGTAAGCGATGAACGATTTGCATCTGACACGGATTGCACGGGAACTGAACCTCTCGATGCCGCAGGTTCGGGCCACCGCTCGTTTGCTGGACGAAGGGTGCACCATTCCCTTTGTGGCACGATATCGCAAAGAGGCCACCGATTGCCTTGACGAAGTGAGCATAACAGCCATTCGCGACCGGGTCGACCAGCTGGCGGAATTGGACAAGCGCCGAGATGCTATCCTGAAATCACTGGATGAACGCGGGCTCCTCACGGAGGAACTGGAACGGGCAGTGACGCAGGCGGAAAGCATGGCCGTGCTTGAGGACACGTACCTCCCCTATCGACCGAAACGCCGCACCAGGGCAATAATCGCCCGGGAGAAAGGATTGGAGCCGCTCGCGACGAAGGTGCTCTCCCAGGAGCAGTTTGACCTCGATGGAGAAGCGCGGCGCTTTGTGAATCCTGAGAAATCGGTGGCATCCGTGGAGGAAGCGCTGGAAGGCGCGAGAGATATCATCGCGGAGTGGGCCAGCGAGGACGCAGGCGCGCGTGCAGAACTGAGGAGCCTGTTCTTCGACAACGGCAGAGTTCGGTCGAAGAAGTCGGCGGGGAAGGAAGAGGAATTTGCCAAGTTCCGCGACTACTTCGACTGGGAGGAGGACGTGGCCGGCATCCCGGGTCATCGGGCACTGGCCCTATTTCGGGCGGAAAAGTTGGGTGCGGTTTCGCTCCAGATTCGGCCCCCCGACGAGAAGGCTCTGGCCCGCCTGCGGAAGCGCTTTGTTCGGGCTTCCAACCCCGCGGCCGAGCAGGTCGGTTCAGCGGTGGAAGATGGATACAAGCGGCTCATGGCGCCATCCCTCGAGACCGAAATCAGACAGGCGGTGAAGAAGAGAGCGGACGAAGAGGCCATACACGTGTTCACGCAGAATCTGCGGGAGTTGCTCCTTGCCCCGCCGCTCGGACCCAAGCGCGTCCTTGCGCTGGATCCCGGATTCCGCACCGGCGCAAAACTCGTATGCCTGGACGAACAAGGCAAGCTGCTCCATCACGAGACCGTCTACCCTCTGGATTCGGATCGCCGCGCTTCCGAAGCAGGCAAGATTATCGCACAGCTCTGTGAACGGCTGCAGATCGAGGTGATCGCAATCGGGAACGGCACCGGAGGCCGCGAGACCGAGGCGTTCGTACGTGGGCTCCCGCTGAACCGCTCGGTTTCCGTGGTAATGGTGAATGAGAGCGGAGCTTCAGTCTACTCCGCGTCCGACACGGCCCGGGAGGAGTTCCCCGACCACGACATCACGGTTCGTGGAGCTGCTTCCATCGGGAGGCGCCTGATGGACCCCCTGGCAGAGCTGGTGAAGATCGATCCGAAATCCATAGGGGTTGGGCAGTACCAGCACGATGTGGATCAGGCCGCTCTCAAGAGAAGCCTCGATGATGTGGTGGCGAGCTGCGTGAACTCCGTCGGGGTGGAGGTGAACACCGCGAGTAAGGAACTCCTCACGTACGTGTCGGGCCTGGGGCCTGCTCTGGCAAAGAGTATCGTCGCGACGCGCAACGAACACGGACCGTTCCGGTCTCGGAAGCAGCTCCTCAAGGTGCCCAGGCTTGGGCCGAAGGCCTTCGAGCAGGCTGCGGGTTTCCTGCGCATCCGCGATGGCGACAATCCTCTGGATGCAAGCGCGGTGCATCCCGAGAGCTACCCTATCGTGGAGCAGATGGCGCGGGACGCGGGGTGTTCGATAAAGGATTTGATGCGCGGCGCGGAGCTGCAACGGAAGATCGAGGTCGATCGGTACGTTACCGATCGGGTGGGACTACCGACGCTGAACGACATCCTCTCGGAACTGCTCAAGCCGGGTCGGGATCCACGGGAGAGCTTCCAGGCGTTCAGTTTCTCCGATGCCGTACGCAGCCTGGACGACCTGAAACCCGGAATGAAGCTTCCCGGCATCGTGACGAACGTAACCAAGTTCGGCGCGTTCGTGGACATCGGCGTGCATCACGACGGCCTCGTCCATGTGAGTCGCCTGGCGGATCGATTCGTAAAAGATCCGGCCGACGTGGTCAAAGTCGGGCAGAAGGTGGTGGTAACCGTCGTGGACGTGGACAGGGACCGTAAGCGGATATCGCTGTCCATGCGGCAGGAGCGGGATGAATCGCGCGATCGCCCTTCGCGGAACGGATGAGGATTCGGTGAAGAAACCGCTCGACGGGAGCGGGATGAGCCTGGCTAAAAGGGTTATGTCTTAGAGGACATGACGCATTCCGACCAATGTGCACACTTTGTGATGTGATCTCAGAAGTTTATATTTCCTACCAATTTTTCGCGACTTGACGCTCACCTTGACTCAACTTATTAGTATCACATGAGACTTCAGGACTACTGCGAGTCCCCGACCGCCTTGTAAGGCCTTTCAGGGCCGAAAGCCGGGATAGATCGGCTTTTTCGTCGGTCCGTCCTTATCGTCGCGTTGGGGGGCTCAAGAAGGCCTGTCCCGATGTTCACGCATCCTTCCTACAGAAATAGCAACGGTTTCATCAGGTTATTCTAAGATCTTCACGCGTTACTCAACACAGGAGGAGATAAGAGATGTCGTTCACACGCCGCGAGTTCCTTGTGTTCTCGGGTGCAGTTGGGGCCGGCCTCGCGCTCTCTTCGCTTGGCATCGACCTGGGGCCAGCCAAGGCCTTCGCCGATGACGTCAAGCTCAACAAGATGAAGAGCGCGAAGCAGTCCACAACCATCTGCGCCTACTGTGCCGTGGGCTGCGGGCTCATCTGCAGTACCGACACCAAGAGCGGAAACATCATTAACATCGAGGGAGATCCGGATCATCCCATCAACGAAGGGTCGCTGTGCGCCAAGGGGGCGGGGCTGTTCCAGACGACCGCGAACAATCCGAACCGCCTGAAAAAAGTTCTCTATCGCGCTCCCGGGAGCGACAAGTGGCAGGAAAAGTCCTGGGATTGGGCCCTTGGTGAAATAGCCAAGCGCGTCAAGGCCACCCGGGACAAGAACTTCATCGAAAAGAACGCGGCAGGCCAGACGGTCAACAGGGTCGAGGCAATCGCGCACATAGGGAGCGCGGCACTGGACAACGAAGAGTGCTGGCCGCTCCAGGCGATGATGCGTGCTCTGGGGCTTGTGTATATCGAACACCAGGCACGAATATGACACAGCGCTACAGTTGCGGCTCTGGCAGAGTCGTTCGGTCGTGGCGCAATGACCAATCACTGGATCGATCTCAAGAACAGTGACTGTATCCTCGTCATGGGCAGCAACGCTGCCTCCAACCATCCCATCTCCATGAAATGGGTCACAAAGGCCAAAGACAACGGCGCTAAGCTCATTTCCGTTGACCCCCGATTCACTCAGACATCGGCAGTGGCGGATTTCTACGCGCCTCTTCGTTCCGGGACCGATATCGCGTTCCTGGGTGGGATGATCAAGTACATCATCGACAACGACAAGCAATTCAAGGAATACGTGGTTTCGTACACCAATGCGCCATTCATCGTAGACGAGAAGTACTCGTTCAGCGATGGACTCTTTTCGGGATATGACGAGAAGAAGCGGGCGTATGACAAGGCCGCGTGGGCCTTCAAGAAGGATGAAAAGGGTTTCTTCGTTAAAGACGAGACGCTGGAGAACCCCCGGTGCGTATTCCAGCTCGCGAAAGCTCACTACGCCCGGTACACCCCGGAGAAGGTTTCCGAGATCACCGGGACCCCAATCAAGGACCTGCTCAAAGTCTACGAGATGTACTCCACGACGGGAGCGAAGGACAAGGCCGGCACCATCATGTATGCCATGGGCTGGACCCAGCACACGGTGGGAGTCCAGAACATTCGGGCCATGTCAATCATTCAGCTCCTGCTCGGGAATATGGGGATCGCCGGCGGCGGCGTGAACGCTATGCGAGGGGAGTCCAACGTCCAGGGGAGCACGGATCAGGCCCTCCTGTTCCATATCCTTCCGGGCTATCTGAAGATGCCGATGGCCACGCAGCCCACCCTGGAGGTTTATAACACGCAATCGACTCCAAAGGCTGCCGATCCGCGTTCTGCCAACTGGTGGCAGAACTATCCGAAGTACTCCATCAGCCTCCTCAAATCCTTCTGGGGAGACCATGCGAAGAAGGAGAACGACTTCGGTTATGCCTTGTTGCCAAAGCTCGATCCAGGGCAGAACTGCTCGTGGCTCAATCTGTTCGACACCATGTACGATGGGAAGATCAAAGGATTCTTCGCATGGGGACAGAACCCGGCCTGCTCCGGAGCGAATTCCCAAAAGACCCGCCAGGCTCTGGCGAAGCTCGACTGGCTCGTCAACGTGAACATCTTCGACAACGAAACCGGTTCTTTCTGGAAAGGACCGGGCATGGATCCCAAGAAGATCAAGACCGAAGTCTTCATGCTCCCGTGCGCCGCGTCCATGGAGAAAGAGGGGAGCATAAGCAACAGCGGACGCTGGGCTCAATGGCGCTATAAGGCTGCCAACCCGCCGAAGGACGCCCGTCCTGACGGGGACATCATGATGGACCTTATGGTGAAGATCAAAGGTCTGTACAAGAAGGAAGGCGGTGCCTTTCCCGAGCCGATTCTCAACCTCAAGTGGGACTACGCTGACGAAAAAGGGCACTTCGACGCCCACAAGGTAGCCAAGGAGATGAACGGCTACTTCCTGGCCGACGTGGAAGTCGGGGGTAACAAGTTCAAGAAGGGCGATCTGGTACCCGGTTTCGCACTCCTGTTGGCTGACGGGAACACCTCGTCGGGCAACTGGCTCCACACCTCCAGCTACACCAACGCGGGCAACATGATGGCTCGCCGGAAAAAGGACGATCCCACGGGATTGGGGCTCTTTTCTCAATGGGCGTGGTGCTGGCCGGTGAACCGCCGGGTCATCTACAACCGCGCCTCGGTCGATCTCCAGGGCAATCCCTGGAACCCCAAACGGCCGATCGTGAAGTGGGAAGGCGGCAAATGGGTCGGTGATGTTCCTGACGGTCCGTGGCCGCCCATGAGCGACGAAAAGGCCGGCAGGTATCCGTTCATCATGAGGCCGGAAGGGGTCGGGATGATCTTCGGCCCGGGGCTCAACGACGGGCCGTTCCCGGAGCACTACGAGCCGTTGGAATGTCCGATTCCCAAGAACCCCATGTCGAACCAGTTCACCAATCCGACCATAAAGATCTTCAAGGGTGAAATGGATAAGCACTTCACGTGCGATCCGAGGTTCCCGTTCGTAGGTTCCACGTACCGAGTGACGGAACACTGGCAGACCGGCATCATGACCCGGTGGCAGCCGTGGCTCATCGAGGCTCAGCCCCAGCTCTTCGTCGAGATAAGCGAAGAGCTTGCAAAGATGCGAGGCATCAACAACGGCGACAAGGTCAAGGTCTCCTCGGCTCGCGGCGAAGTAGACTGCTTGGCCATGGTTACCAAGCGTTTTCGCCCGTTGCAGATCGGAACGGTGACCGTGCACCAGGTCGGGCTGCCGTGGTGCTTTGGTTGGATAACTCCCAAAGACGGCGGTGACAGCGCGAACCTTCTGACTCCCACCGTCGGCGACCCCAACACCATGATCCCCGAGTCCAAGGCGTTCATGGTCAACGTGGCAAAGGCATAGGAGGTGCTAAATGTCTGCCGGATACTCAATACTCGTTGACACCTCCAAGTGTACGGCGTGCCGGGGCTGTCAGATAGCGTGCAAGCAGTGGAATCAACTGCCTGGCACAGTCACCAAGAACCTGGGAACCTACGAGAACCCCCAGGACCTCTCGATGGATACGTACAAGATCGTGCGTTACGCGGAGCACGCCGACGGTGACGGAAAGTTGAGGTGGAACTTCTTCTCGGAGCAGTGCCGCCACTGCCTCTCACCGGGCTGCATGGCAGCTTCGGAGAAGGGGGAGATCGTGCAAGACGAAAAGACCGGCGCGGTCCTCTATACTCCGAAGACCAGCACGCTCAACTTCAAAGAGACCCTGGAGGGATGCCCGTACAACATCCCGCGTCAGAATCCCAAGACCAAGGTCTTGACGAAATGCACCATGTGTTTTGACAGGATCACCCACGACATGATCCCCGCGTGCGTGAAATCATGTCCAACCGGAGCCCTGACGTTCGGAGATCGGGATAAAATACTCGGCGCGATGAAGACGAGAGTCGACGAGCTAAAGAAGACGTTTCCCAAAGCCGAGGCGATCAATCCGGACGACGTGCGGGTTATCTACATCGTCACAGAGGCACCGGAGAAGTACTGGAAGTACGCAGCGGCCAAGTAATCTTGTCCTTTCCTGAACGACCAACGACGCCCCACCTGATTCACCGGTGGGGCGTTTCTTTTTTCCCCGGTTATGGTAAGACATTGTCACAAGCGCATGAGGAACGTCGTCGCCTCCTCGTTTGAAAGTACGCTGGCATTAGGAAGCACCAAGGAGTACCCATGCCCGACACGATCGTACGCTCCGACCTTGCCCCGAGAATCGAACGCGAGGTCGCTAAAATCCAGGAGGAATTACCCGCTCTGGCAAGTCTTCTCCATGCCTTCCAGGACTTACTGATAGAGGTAGCTGTCGCCAAAGTAGAACTGGCCGAGCCGGAGTCGTTCGAGTTTCCGGCCATCGACGCGGACTCGGTCCGCCAGGGAGTGC
>JACRDG010000102.1 GCA_016218715.1 Desulfomonile tiedjei
AAATACGTCGTTGAACAAAAGGCGTCGGCACAAAGGGCTGCTTGGGACGAGATGTGGCGCAAGAGAATCGAAAAGGAGGCCCGAATACAAAGCAAGCAATCAATGCTAGCCCAAGTTCGACAGTTGTAGGGTCTGAAAAAATATTATTTGAGCAATGCGGACTACCTTCACCCCTTGTGGGGTGAAAAGTCGATGTAGTGAAAACTTTGCCTCTTGCGCACGGCCGGAGCGGCGTTGTATATTGGCCCCATGTTTCTGCGCAAGATCTCGGTCCGGAAGAACGGCAAGCGCCACCACTACTGGGCTCTGGTCGAATCGGTCCGCACCGAACGCGGCCCCCGGCATCGTGTCGTGTCCTATCTCGGGGACATCGACGAGGCCGGACGGCTTGGCGTTGAGCAAGCCGCTCTCCATCATCCTGGCGTCCAGAGCTCGCTCTTTGAGGAACCGCCCAGTCCGACCTGGGTCGAGGTCGATTCCAGTCGGGTACGGCTGGAGCGTTCCCGGCGCTTCGGCGATGTCTGGCTCGCGCTGGAGATCCTCAAAAAGCTCGGCCTCAGTGAGCTCCTGGAGGCTCTCCTGCCGGATGTCCACCCGAAGATCCCCTGGGCCCGGCTGGCGGAGGTCTTGATCGTCTCCCGGTTCTGCGAGCCCTCGAGTGAGCTCCATATCGCCGAGCAGTTTTACGGCTCGAGTGCACTGGCCGATCTGCTCGGGATACCGGAGGAAGAGATCTACGCCAATCGCCTCTACCGTGCCCTGGACCGGTTGCTGGAGCACAAAGACCGGATCCAGCAGCATTTGAAAGAACGGCTTGGCGAACTGTTCGCGATCAACTATGACATTCTGCTCTACGACGTTACCTCCACCTACTTCGAAGGGGAGGAGGCAAAGAACCCGCAGGCCCAGCGGGGCTATTCCCGCGACAGCCGTCCAGACTGCAAGCAAGTCTGTATCGGCATGGTCGTCACCAAAGAGGGGATCCCTCTTGGCTACGAGGTCTTCGAGGGCAACCGGCACGACTCGAAAACGGTCGAGACCATTATTGAAAAGATGGAATCCCTCTACGGCAAGAGCGACCGGGTCTGGATCATGGACCGCGGCATGGCCAGTGAAGACAACCTCGAACTCCTCGCCGAAGAACGCCGACGCTACATCATTGGAACACCCAAAAACCAGCTCAAAAAGTTCGAGAAGCACCTTCTCTCCAGAGGATGGCACCAGGTGCACGAAGGTCTCGAAGTCAAGCTCTGCCCTTCACCGGAGGGCACCAAGGAGACCTTCATCCTCTGCCGGAGTGCCGCACGGGCCGAGAAAGAGCAGGCGATGCATGACCGGTTCATCGCTCATCTGGAGGAAGGCCTGGAGCGCGTCAAGAAAAGCTGTGCCTCAGGCCGCATCACCGACGTTCGCGTGGCGGAGCGGAGGGTCGGCCGGCTGCTTGAGCGCTACAGCCGGGCCGCCCCGCTCTTCAGGATCAACGTCAAAGAACGCAATCACCGTGTCACACTCCGCTGGAAGGTCCTCAAGCACTTGAGCGAGTGGGCCCGCTTAAGCGAGGGATGCTATCTCCTGCGGACCAATATCGCCGACTAGACGCCGGAAGACCTCTGGAGAGCCTATATCCAGCTGACGGAAGCCGAGACGGCGTTCCGTCTTCACAAACAGGATCTGAAGCTCCGTCCGATCTGGCATCAGCGAGAAGACCGGGTGCAGTCCCACATCATGGTCTGCTTCCTTGCCTACGTCCTCTGGAAGTGTCTTGGCCAGATGTGCAAGCGAGCCGGCCTTGGCGATGAGCCGCGCAGAGTGCTCGAGGAGATCACCAAACTCAACCTTGCCGACGTCGTTCTCCCGACACGAGGAGGACCGGAGCTCCGGCTGCGTTGCGTCATGAGGCCGGAGAAGCATCTGGCCATACTCCTCGATCGGCTGAACTTAAAGCCACCGCTGCGCTTGGCAGTACAACACAAAATGTAGTGAAAACTTTTGAGCGCCTGTGCCCTTTTCAGTATGGAATCGCTGTTTTTTCTCGAGAAGTGTCGAACTTGGGCTAACAACCGAGGCATCATCAAACCTCTCGCCCCGGTCACAATACCCATTTGATGAACACAAACCCAAGGATCAACAACGCGACGAATGCGACAGAG
>JACRDG010000104.1 GCA_016218715.1 Desulfomonile tiedjei
ATTGTGAATGTCTTTCCCCGGCTGACGGTCTTCGAAAACGTCCAGGCAGCCGTGCTTGCCCATCAGGGAAAGACGTTCAACCTCCTTTCACCCGCCCGCAGGCTGGCCGTGCAGGAGACGACGGAAATCCTGGAAAGTGTGGGCCTGTGCCCTGCCGCTGACCGTGTCAGCGGCTCGCTCTCCCACGGGGAGCAGAAAGTCCTGGAGATAGCGATTGCCCTGGGAAACGACCCGGAGCTTCTCATCCTGGACGAACCTACAGCCGGCATGTCACCTGAAGAGACCTTCGCGACCATCGCACAGATCAACCGATTGACCTCTCAGCGCGGGCTGACTATTCTGTTCTGTGAGCATGATATGGAGCTGGTCTTCTCCATAGCCGATCAAATCATGGTTATGCATCAGGGAGTCTCGATCATCCAGGCGTCCCCCTCTGAAGTCAAACAGAACGAAGAGGTCCGAACGGCTTACCTGGGAGGCCCACAGTGATGCTCGAGGTGAAATCCGTCCACACGTATTACGGGCTCAGCCACATTCTGTTCGGGGTATCGCTCACTGTGGCCGGCGGCGAGATTGTCTGCATCCTGGGGAGAAACGGAGCCGGCAAGAGCACGATCATGAGGAGTATTATGGGATTGACTCCGCCGCGGCAGGGGTCGATCGTGTTCAAAGGGCAAGATATCGCCGGCAAGAAACCCCATCTCGTCGCTCGAATGGGAATGGGTTATGTGCCTGACGATCGCCGCGTCTTCGCGGACCTGTCCGTGGACGAGAACCTCGAGATATCAGAGAGAAAAGCTCGGAACCTCTCGCCATGGACCAGAGAAAGGGTCTATCAGTTTTTTCCTCCGTTGAAACGCATCGATTCCCGCAGAGCCGGGTTCCTCAGCGGAGGAGAGCAGCAGATGTTGACCATCGCACGCGCGCTGATGACGAATCCCGAGTTCTTGCTACTGGACGAGCCGACGGAAGGCCTGGCGCCTATCATCGTCGGCATGCTGGAAGAGCAGATCCTGGCACTCAAAGAGGCAGGCTTGACGGTTCTCCTGGCCGAGCAGAATCAGCGGACCGCCCTGAGATTGAGCGATCGCGGGTACATCATCGATAACGGCGTGATCCGCTATCATGGGGGTATCGAAGAATTACGCGAGAATGAAGAACTCCGCCGCAAGTACTTGCTCGTGTAGGTTACTGCATGGTGAGCCCAAGATCGGTGGAAATGCGGGACGCTCAGCGGACGGCACGCGACCGTCCCAACATGATGGCAGCGCAGGTTGGTTTTGAATTGAATTCGGCTCCGGAACGTTGTACAACCCCGGGCCGATGACGAGCTTATTCTACTCAGAGAGGTAGCGCATGGTTGAGAAGTTGGCGATATACTTCACTTATATCATCGAGCAGTTAGGCTATTTCGGCGCAGGTTTTCTCATGGCGCTGGAGAGCATGGTCGCTCCGGTACCTAGTGAGCTGGTAATGCCCTTCGTAGGATTCCTGGCCGCGGAGGGGAAATTCTCCCTCGGCCTCGCGATCCTCGTCACATCGGTTGGTTCCGTTATCGGTTCGCTGATCTCCTATTACATGGGCTATCTTGGCGGGAGGCCTCTCGTGCTGAAAGTGGGCCGTTACCTTCTCCTGAATCGGGAACATCTGGAGTGGACGGAACGATGGTTCGAGCGCAACGGCTCCTGGACTATCTTCGTGAGCCGTTTTATTCCGGTGGTTCGGCACCTCATTTCCATTCCTGCGGGTCTGGGCCGGATGCGGCTCTTTCCCTTCTGCCTGTACACCCTCATCGGCGCGACCATGTGGAACACCTTTCTGTTGATGTGTGGGTACAAGCTGCGACAGAACTGGACGCTGGTCCAGCAATACTCCCACGAACTGGATCTGATAGTGGCTGCGGTACTGGCGGTGTGCGGCGTCTGGCTTGCCATCATGCACGTGCGACGGGCCAGAGGACTGGTTTCTCCGCCCGCTGAATGACGGCGGGAGAGAGTTGCAAAGACGATTCCCCGTCCGAGTCTCCTCGAGGACGGTTGACTGACTAGCCAACGAGCATCCTTGCACAGGGTTTTAGGTGACCGCTGCATGTCCGGCGTCGAAATTCTACCTGACCTGTTCTTCTTCCAGCGAGGATATCTGAACGGGAATCATTTCGTCTATCGAAATGAAGAGCCGATCCTCATCGACACTGCCTACAAGGCAGACTTCGAGATTACCGAGAGAATCATCGCCCGGGTCGGCGTTGACCTTGGCCGCGTCCGCCTCATTGTCAACACCCATTGTCATTGCGACCACGTCGGAGGGAATCGGACTATACAGGAGAGGTCCGGCTGCGACATTGCGATGCACAAGATCGGGAAGCATTTCATCGACACGCGAGACGATTGGGCCACGTGGTGGCGTTACTACGTGCAGGAGGCGGATTTCTTCACCTGTACGCAGGCGTTCGAAGACGGAGACTCGATTTCTGTCGGCCCCCACGAGTTTCAGGTCATCTACACACCCGGCCATTCAGCCGACGGAATTGTGCTCTACCATCGTGAGGCCAAGATCCTGCTTTCATCCGACACGCTGTGGGAACACGACATGGCAGCTCTGACCATGCGGGTTGAGGGGAGCAGGGCGGTATTCTCGCTACTGGAGTCGCTCGAAAGGCTGCGAGGCCTCGACGTCCGGATGATCTATCCCGGACACGGTGCACCATTCACCGGCCTGGACGCTGCGGTGCGCAAGGCTGTCAGACGACTCGAAGGATATCTGGAAGACGGAACCAGAATCGGGGACGATCAGCTGAAGAAGATCATCGTCTACACCCTGATGATGAAACGAGGGGCGAATGAGGAGACCTTTTTCGACTACCTGATGACCACCCCATGGTTCGTAGAGACCATCGATCTTTATTTCCGCAAGGAATACCGCACCAAGTACGATCACATCATGAAAGGGTTTCTCCGAAAGGGGATCGTCAAGAGAGAGCACGGACGGGTCTTCACCACGGTGACCCCCTGAAACAAGTACTTGGTTGACCGCGCGGTTGTGGATCGTGCAGGTTCGGACACAGGCTGGGGCGGATGCCAGCGGGGCTTTCACCCGCTGGCGCTACCCGTCTCGTAATTCTCGACTTTGAAAGAATCTGGCCTACTTCGCCAGATGCCATTTCCCTTTGTCGATGCCGACGATGATCATCGAATCCGTACCCAGCCCGTTATGGTCCTCGGGCGTCAAATTATAAATACCGCTGATACCGACGTAATCCTTGGTCTGTTCGATGGCCTCACGCAGCTTCTCGGGATCGGTCCCCGCCTTTTTCATGGCATTGGCGACGATGTAGATGGCGTCCCAGGCATACCCGGAATGCGCGTTGATGGGGAACTGTTTGTCGTGATGGTACACATCGTTGTACAGGTGGATGAAGTCCTTGATCACTTTCTTCTGGGGGTCGGTGTCGGGGAGCTGCTCCCATGCCATCAACTTGGTAGAAGGCATCTTGTTCCCGTCCGAGGCGGCTCCCGCCAGTTCGACGTACTTCGGGTCGGGCAATCCGTGGCACTGGAAGAGCGGGGTCTGAATGTTCAACTGCTTGACGTTCTTGGCTACGATGGCCCCTGCGGGTCCGATCGTCCAGCAGACGATCCCTTCAGGCTTTGCCGCAGAGATCTTGGAAAGCTGCGCGGTCATGTCCGTGTCCTTCGGGTTGAAGGATTCATCAGCCACGATGGTCAGCCCGAACTTCGGAGCGAGTTTTTCCAGCCACCCCTTGCCGTCCTTGCCGAATCCGTCGGAAGCAGTAATCAGGGCGATCTTCTTGACGTTGTTCTTCTGGAGGTGTCCGTACAGGGTCTCCACGGCGACGGAGCTGCGCTGAGGCGACTTGAAGACCCACTTGAACGTCCCTAGCGGACCGCCTCCCATGATGACCGGATCTCCTCCGACGCACATGAAAGTCGGGACCCCTGCTTCTTCGATCAGCTTCTTCACCGCCATCCCGAGGTCGGTTCGGTCAGGGCCTATGATCGCTGCCACCTTGTCCACATTGATGAATTTCTTGGCCACCATGACCGCCTTGGTGGGCTCGGATTCCGTGTCTCCAAGTACCAGCTCGATCGGTCGGCCGTTGATGCCCCCTTCCTTGTTGATCTTTTCTACAACCATCTCGGTGACGAGTTTGGTGGGAGTGCCGATTGCGGCTGCCGGCCCGGACAAGGAATAGAAAGCGCCGATCTTGATGGGCTCGGCAGCGTTGGCAATGCTCACACTCAGGAGTAGCAATCCTGCCAAAAGGAATGCTCCAAATCTTTTCATCGCGACCTCCTTGAATCCCCGCATGTCGCGGGCCGAATGGACACAAGGCATAACGCCCTGGTTTGCTGTTATGTACCGCGGCACAAGGCAGGGGCCCTTGCCCAGCTGTTCTGAGACGTCACCCGCAGCCAGCGTCCCTCCCCCCTTTCTTGCCGAGTGCAGCGCCTCCATGTAAGGTGTCCAAGTGAGAGCGAAACAGCGGTCTCACTCAGTTGCAACCGAAATCCCCAGGTGAAACCTCGACAGTAAAGAGTCGGCGGCTGCTCCGCGGCAAAGGCATCACCCGGTCACCTGTTGCCCCAGGAACGCACTGCGGACCCGGTGGTCTTGCATGAGAGCGGAGGCTTCGCCGCACAGCGTCAAACGCCCGGTTTCAAGAACGTACGCTCGATCCGAAATGGCCAAAGCTCCCAATGCATTTTGCTCGACCAACAGGATGGTCCGTCCTTCCTGCTTAAATTCCTTAATGATACGAAAGATTTCACGCACAACCAGTGGAGCCAACCCCAGTGATGGCTCGTCCAGCAGCAACAGACGAGGATTCGCCATGAGGCCTCGGCCGATCGCGACCATCTGCTGCTCACCTCCCGACAAGGTGCCGGCCAACTGTTTGCGCCGGTTGCTCAGCGGGGGAAAACGGTCGTAGATCGCTTCCATCTCTCGCTTCAGGTCCGCGGCACTCATGCGTGACGCCCTGAGGTACGCGCCCATCTCAAGGTTTTCCTCGACGGTCATGGGACCGAAGAGTTGCCGATTCTCGGGTACCTGTACGATACCCAACCTGACCCGCGCCTGAGATGCCGCGCGCGAGACATCCCTACCCTCGAAGGAGACGATCCCTGACCAGTCAGGATGCACAGCGGAGATGCAATTGAGCAGCGTCGTCTTGCCCGCTCCGTTCGCGCCGATCAGGCAGACGATCTCTCCCGCCCGCACCTCCAGAGAAACACTTTTCAGCGCCCGATTACCGCGATAGTAAGCCTCGAGGTTCTCTACCCTGAGCATCTACGCCACGCTTCCCAGGTATGCCGACTGTACTTGTTTATCCTCTTGGACCTCTTGAGGAGTACCCTCTGCGATCTTCCTGCCATAATTGAGGACAACGACCCTGTCCGATACTCCCATGACCAGATTCATGTCGTGTTCGACGAGAAGCACCGAAACTCCCTGAGATCGCATGCGATCGATGAGGCTCGCAATCGCAAGCGATTCGGTCATATTGAGGCCGGCAACCGGCTCGTCCAGGAGCACGATCGACGGGCTCGGCACCAGGGCTCGTGCCATCTCGAGGCGTTTTTGCTGGCCGAAGGAGAGGCTCGCCGCAGGAGCATGCGCTTTGTCCTCCAGACTGAAGAAGGTTAGCATCTCCCACGCCTTCTGTTCAATGAGGTCCTCCTCTTTCTTGAACCCCGGCAGCCGAAACATGGAACGGAAGAATTCGTTGTGGGTCCCGGCATGCATCCCGACCATGACGTTTTCGAGAACCGTCATGTTGTCGAAGATCTGTACGTTCTGGAATGTTCGGGTCAGTCCCATTTCCGCAAGGCGGTACGGCCGCAGCCCGGTGATCTGGTTCTGTCGGAAGCGAATCGTGCCTCCGTAAGGGCGGTAGATCCCAGAGATGAGGTTGATCATGGTGGTCTTGCCGGCTCCGTTGGGGCCGATCAGCGCGGTGACGGACCCGGTGGGGACTTCGAAAGAGACTTTTGCCAAGGCAGTCAATCCGCCGAAGCTCATGTGCAGGTCTCGAATCCCGAGAATCGGCTCTGCCGCGAGTCGTCGTGTTCTCCCGCCGATATCACCAGATCCGTGCGAAGGCTCGATTGCCGCGACGGCCGGCTGGACGGCTTCCTCCGCCTCGGCCTCCGATCCTCTCCGCTGCCGGCTCTCCCGCTTGGCCAGGACTTTGTTCCGCAGCGCAACGACAACCCCCTCGGGCAGGAAGATCAGTATGAGCACGAAAATAAGACCGTAAAAGATGTCTTTGTACTCGTCGAAGAAATGGAGGACATTCGGCAGAGAGGTCAAGAAACTCGTGCCAAACAAGACCCCCCAGATGCTCCCCATTCCGCCGACGATGACCATGGTGACTAGCTCGATGGAAAAGAAGACATCAAAGGTTTTCGGGCTGATAAAGCCGAGGTAATGCGCATGGAGGCTCCCGGCCAGCGATGCGTACACCGCGCTAAGGATGAAAACCTTCACCTTGTAGCTCTTGATCCGCACACCCAGACAGGCCGCTGCCACTTCGCTCCCGTGCAGGGCGCGTAACCCGCGACCTGCTCTGGAAGCTACCAGGTTGAGCGCCACCAGAATCGCGATGAATGCAACCGACCAGATCAAGAAGTACATTTTCATGTCTGAATCGAAGGCCCACTGGCCGACGCTCAGACTCGGTATCCCGGGAAAGCCGGACGGTCCTCCCGTCAACTGGTCCCACTGCACGATGACGATATTGACGATCAGATTGAATCCGAGGGTGGCCATGACCAGATAATGGCCGTGAAGCTTCAATGTAGGAATGCCGATCAGCAGAGCCACCGCGGCCGTAACGGCGACCGCGATTGCCATGGCCAACCAGGGCGACACCTGATACGTCACGGTGAGGATGCCGGAAAAATAAGCACCCAAACCGTAGAACGCGGCATGGCCGAGGGAGATCTGCCCAGCAAAACCAATCAACAGGTTCAGTCCCACCACAATGATGGTGTTGAGCCCGATGATGTTGGCGACGTTGAGATAGTACGGGTTCGGGATCAGTATGGGAAACAGAACGATTGCCGCCGCCAACGCTGCCAGGCCAAGCATCGTGTTGCTGCGTGCGAATCTCCCGGCCACTCAGACCCGCTCCTTTTCACCGTAGCCTAGAATACCGCTCGGTTTGACAAAGAGAACCGCTACGAGGATGGTGAAGGCTATCACGTCCTTGTACGCTGATGAGATCATACCGGCCCCCAGCGATTCCAGGACCCCGAGAGTCAGGCCCCCGATCACGGCTCCCACGCTGTTGCCGTACCCGCCGAGGACCGCCGCGGCAAAACCTTTCAGGCCAAGCATGACCCCGATGTCGTACGACAGCGTGGTGATCGGAACGATGATTATTCCGGCAACTGCTCCCAATGCCCCGCTCAAGGCAAAAGAGAACTGGATCATCCGGTTGACGTTCACCCCCATCAGCGCGGCCGCCCGCGAGTTAAAGGATGTGGCCCGCATGGCTTTGCCGACCCGGGTTCGGGTGAAGAAAAGATGGAGCAAGATTACCACGATGAGGGTGATACTGAGAATCCAGAGGCTCTGAGGCAGCACCGCAGCCCGGAAAATGATGAGCGGGCTCTCGGACGAGAAATGGGGAAGCGCCATCTGATTCTTGCCCCAGAGGATCTTGAACGTCCCCCGCATGAGGATGGACACGCCGATGGTTATGAATATCAGGATGATTACGGCACGTGACTTTGCCGGGCGTATCGCGAACCGCTCCACCAACGCTCCGACACCCGCAACCACGAGGACTGCCACGGCAAACGCCAGCACCAGCGGCAAACCCATCCCGAGGAGGAAGGTGTACATCATCAGTCCTCCGAGCGAGACGAAATCGACCTGGGTGAAATTCACGATCCCCGTGGCGTTGTGAATAATGCAGAAACCCAGCGCAATCAGCGCATAAATGCTGCCGGTAGTGAGTCCGGAGACGATGAACTGGGCCATTTGGTCTCCGATAGACATGGGATCCTTTCAGGAAGAGGTCGGCTCAACCGCGTTCGCTGTCGGACAGCGAACAGAGCCGAAAGGTTTTCGTCGTTGGAAGGCTGACTTGTATCAGTCTCTGGTTTAACCTATTTTGGCCGGTCAGTCCATACGATTTCGCGGCTATCCGATGAACGCGGCCAGAGATCCTTGGCAACCACTACAAGGCAAGTCAATGAGGAGAGAGGAGGTTAGGCTGTGCAGTCGTTCAGCTCAGGAGCGAGGTGCGATTGTGCCCGGCCGAACTGGTTTCCGGTGACTCACGACCAGTTGCTTTCAAAGAGCTAATCTTGGGAGAATCTCGTTGAACAGAAGGTCCCCCCAAGATTATTCTCTTTGGATTGTGACTTGCTTGGTATCAGCGGCGGACGCGAGCCGGGGCTGCGTTGCGGGTAAGGGCCGCGGCGTCGGAATTGGGCGGTTCCTTGAGGAAGAATGCAAAGAAGTCCTTGCTGTACGGCTTGTCGTAGCGGTGCAGTGAGTACTTGGACTGCTCGGGGGAGAGCTGTGCCTTTCGCACAAGATTGCCCATCGGATCACGAATATAGAGGTTGCTCACGATGTTGTCGGGGTTGGCATCCGCGTGCATCGCTCGTTCGCATCCTGCCAGGACCATCGCCTTCGCCAGGTCTTTCGTACTGATGTGGTGTCCGATGGCGAATACCAGATTACCGTCTTTGCGTATCCCGAATCCACTCCGATGGGCCACGTACCAGAAATGCTGTCCATCCTGGTCTCGGCCGCCACCACCAAGCAGAAAACCAAGGCCGATCTCCGAGTCCACCACTTGCTTTCCTCGCGCCACCGCCTGAACGACCATGCCGTCCTTGACGATGAGATGCAAGAGCTGCCGGGCGTCACTCACTTGGCTGACAGGAATGTCCGAGGTCCATTCCCGCACATCCACCGAACCGTCCTTGTAGACGATCAACGTGGCCATGCCTTCCGTCATGGGGTAGAGCGCCTTACCGCGAAAGATGGCTCCAGCTCCCTTCGCGTGCCGCTGCATCCACATTGCGTTCGTGACTGCCATCAAGTGGTCGCGTAGCTCTGTCGGCACAATTGCCGATGCGGCCTGAGCACCGGGCTCCTGTGAACCGACAAAGTAGGACATCTGGACCTTGTTCATGTCCACGACCATCATGTACACGATGGAATTGGGAAACGACACACTCGGCCGGTAGAAGGTACGGTACAGAATGGGCAGGCCGCGCGGATCCCTCGGGCATTCGTTGGTCATCCAGACGCCTTCGCCCTGCATAGCCGGGGCCGTGTACAGAGGCTTGATGTTGTCGAGAGGGAGAAGGTCCAGTGAGTCGCGCTCTTTGGGATGAAAACCTTTTGTGTCCTGAAGCGTCGCGGTCTGGGCACTCTCGGACGCGCTCGCCTGGACAGTTCCCGCGCCTTCCAGAGCGATCCTCGGCCCGTGCACCGCTGAGCCCAGCGTTTGAGCCTCCGAGCGACGGTCCAAGTCCTGCGCGCGAGGCCCTTTGTTGTGGAAAGACGCTCCGGCTCCGGCGGACGGAGCAGCGGCGACGCTGCTTTTCGTTGTGCCGGGAAGGCTTTCAGCGACTTGTCCGCATGTGAGCGGGGACCAAGAACAAAACAACGAGACTGCAACAACCAGTATGATTACTACACGCACGAGAGACACCCTCTAATCGTTAGTTTTTCATGAAATGTCAGATGCATTCTGGTTGACAATGAAGGATTATATCGCAATCGGCGCTAAATTTCAAGGCCAATTCCCCCAGGTGGGCTTCTGAAGAGCGCGTCCCTTGGAGACCTGCGATCTTAAGTCTGCGAGTGTCGTTTATCGTGTGATGGGCTGGGCCAGCGTGATTGTGTTCAAGAGGAAAGGGGGCTTTGGTTACGTAGCCGGTGAAAGTGCAGGAGATATGGTCGTGAACTATGTGTTGAAGTGCCTGAGGATTGCTTCCAGGACCGCGCCTCCCAGTGCCCGGGCTTTCTCCGAGACGGTTTGGCAATACGCGATCTCACCTCTGGGATCGACGTCCCCGATCTTCATCCCCTCCTGTACAAAGGTCCCGGGCCGGATAAGCCCCCGCAGCATCCCGGTCACCTGGGCTCTGACCGGCTCTGCTCCAACGTGTCCGACGATCTGATCGATTTCCACGGTCCTGCCGATGGAGACCCCTGACTCAAACACGCCATCTTTGGGCGCTCTGAGGACCCGGCGAATTGTCTCCCCCATGACGACCCCAGGAATCCCCGTGTCGGCCGCGGCCGTACCTTCGGAGATCACGCGGCCCAAGTTGTGACCTCTGTTGGTCTCTACTACGAAGTGGACATCTCTTCCTGCGTGGAACCCTGGTCCCAGTCCGATCACCAGCGGCGCGCAACCGAGAGTCGTCCCCAGATTTCGCTTCGCCAGAATTGCATCGACTATTACGTCCGGTCGCAGGACATCTTTCGAGCGGTTGTCCGCGTCCACGATTACCGGGATCATCCGCCGGTCCCAGGCAGCGCACGCGCCCGCGGGCTCGGCTATCCTGATAGACTGGACCCCTTCCACGGTCCACGTTCCCGCATATACCGCTTCTGAGAAGCTCACCGTGCGCCGGACGGTGAGCGGGTGCTCGATCTCGGTCATGAGGAGCCGGAAAAAACCGGAACGATGGAGACGGCAGGCCGTTCCTGTGGCCATCTCACCCGCGCCGCGGACGATGATTTTCAGATCGGAGAACTTCACAGGCATACAGCGCGCTTCGACATCAAGAACCGGCTTTCTTGATGGCCTCGATAATCGTCTCTTTGGGGACTACGCCGCGAAAGGATTCTCTTATCTCGCCGTCTTTAACAATCCACACGGCGGGGATCTGGGTCACTCCAAGGCGCCTCGGGAGGAGGTTCCGTTCGGTGTCGAGTTTCCCGATGACAGCCTGGCCCTCCAGTTCTCGGGCTACCTCTTCGATGATCGGTTCCAGCATGCGGCATGGAAAGCACCACGGCGCGTAGAAATCCACCAGGATCGGATGCCGTGTGGAGGCTTCGACCACTTCCTTCTCGAAATTATCATCGGTGAAAACCCGTACCGCAGCATTTGTATCGCCCAGGCCCCCCCGTTGGTACACCGACCAGCCAACGATCAGACCGCCACATACGAGAAAAGCCGCCACTGAAACAATTATCGTTCTGCTCTTGTTCATGTTGCCTCCGCACATCTCACTATTCTACTCCAGGGAGGCCATGATGGGAATGAGAGAATGTCACCAGGTGAGCGAAGTACGGGGGACTTACATGAGGTCGGATGGATCTACATCCACGACGATCTTGAGACCGTGTGCGTGCAGGGATCCCTGAGCGACCAGGGCCTTGACCAGTTCCCTCAACGGGCCGCGGGTCCGCGCCTTGAAGAGGACCTGCCACCGAAATCGTCCGACAGCTTTCTTCCTCGGAGAGGGGGCGGGCCCCAGAATCATGACGCTTTTGTCTTTCCCTTTGAGAAGTCGAGCCGCGCGACCTATACTGATGGCCCTCTTTTCGACCCTCTCTTCGGTGTTCCCCTCGATTCGCACGAGAATCAGGTGCCCGAATGGCGGATAGAGCAGCTCCCGACGAAGTACCGAATCGGTCTGAAAAAAATCCTCATACGCGTGCAACGCGGCGAAGCGAATCGCTTCGTGGTCAGGGTCGAACGTCTGGAGGATCACGCGACCCGAGTCGCTGGCGCGGCCCGTGCGACCGGCCACTTGGGTGAGCATCTGAAACGTGCGCTCGGTTGCCCTGAAATCCGGAAAGTGGAGCGACAGGTCGCCGCAAAGGACCCCGACGAGGGAGATCCCCGGAAAATCATGACCTTTCACGATCATTTGGGTTCCGGTGAGGATGTCGATCTCTTTCTTCCTGAATCGCTCCAGGATTTCCTCCAGTTCGTGGCGTTTCCTCGTGGAGTCCCGGTCGAGCCGTTCGATGCGCGCGGTTGGGAAGACGGCAGCCAATTCCTCCTCGACCTTTTGCGTTCCGACGCCTCCGAAATAGATCTTTTCGCTGGAGCACTGAGGGCAGAGCGGAGGGGAGAATTGAGAAAACCCGCAGACGTGGCACCGAAGGGCTCGAGCCCGCTTGTGGTGCGTCAGGCTGACATCGCAATTGGGGCACTTGAAGACGTGCCCGCAGGATCGGCACTGCGCGAAGGTGTCAAACCCCCTCCTGTTGAGGAAGAGAACCACCTGCTCGCGCCTTGCGAGTGTCTCTTCCACCGATCGAATCAGGGGCGCGGTCAAGAACGCTCCGCGACTGCCCTTGATCTTTGTGGTCCTCAGATCGACGATCTCAACAGCAGGGAGCCCGCCGCCGTGATGCCGCGAAGGGAGATCCAGCCTCTTGATCTTTCCGTTCTGTGCGTTGACGAAGGTCTCAAAGGAGGGGGTTGCACTCCCCAGGACCACGACCGCTCCTTCCAGCTTTGCCCGGGCCAGGGCCATGTCGCGGGCGTTGTACGGGCAGCGGTCTTCCTGCTTGAATGAGGGGTCGTGTTCTTCGTCCACTACGATGAGGCCCAAATTCTCTAAAGGCACAAAGATGCCGGATCGCGCGGCGATGACGACATTGACCCCTCCTGAACCGATGCGCCGCCACTCGTCGAGTCGTTGCGACGGAGTCAAACCACTGTGGAAAAGTGCGACCCCACCTCCGAGGCGCCTCAGGAACCGGCGGGCCAGTTGCGGCGTCAACGCAATCTCGGGAACTAGCACCAGTGCCCGGCGACCTCGCTTCAAGGTCTCGTCGATTATGCGAAGGTAGACCTCCGTCTTACCGGAACCCGTCACGCCGAAAAGCAGGAACGGAGAGAACCCGCCGGTCTCTGCAGCGGTCGAGATCGTGTCGACGGCAACGGCTTGATCGGGGGTCAGTTCTGGTGGAGTCTCAAGTGAATCGAGTCGTGCGCCCGCGGGGGTCAGGAGTTCTGGCAGGTGGGTTCTCCGGAGCCGGATTCGCGGCCGAGCTATGCGCTCCTCAATAGACAGCCAATCGCGCTTGATCGCCTCCTGGATCCTTTCCGGCCCAAGAGCCACGCTCAGTTCCCGCAACTGCATGAATCCATGACGGAGAAGTTTCCGAGGCAGCGATAGGCCGGTTTCATCGCCCGTGCCGCCGAACCATCGCCGCCCCTCCGGCGTCAGGATCGCCCACGGTTGCGATCGCTTATCCGATCCTCGTGGAAGCGCGGTCTTCAGGACAAGTCCGAGTGGCACCAGATAGTAGTCGGCCAACCAGCGGAGAAAATCCCAGAGGGCCGGAGTAAGGTACGGCGGTTCGTCGGGGATATCGCCGATAGTCTTGACGTCGTCCGCTGAAAGATCGGCCGATGAAGTTCCGACAATGAAGCCGGATCGGATCTTGTTTCGGAACGGCACCAGCACGCGGCGACCCGTCTCCACCATGGGAGCCAGATGCTCCGGCACGCGGTACGTGAAGAGGGTGTCAACCGGTAGCGGTATCGCCACATCGACGAGGTATTGTGGTCGGCTCATGGGGACCGGGCTCTCATCCTGCAAAGGTCGGAGCGGTTGTCACGACTAGCCTATTTAACGAGGAGAGCAAGGTAATTTGATATGAGGTGATCCAACACCATGTGCACGTCCTCGGCCGGTCCATACTCTCCCGGGTTCGTCTCCACGTGAATCACGTGCCGAGCGACCTGTTTCATCTTTCCTCCGTCAAATCCGACGATGGCCACCGGAATGCCGCCTTCCTTCTCCGCATATTCGAGGGCCTTGACCACGTTGGGAGAGTTGCCGCTTGCTGAGATGCCCACGACGACATCGCCGGGCTTCATCAGATTCCTCAGTTGCCAGAAGAAGACATTTTCGTACCCAATGTCATTGGCCAGGCAGGTGATGAATGCATTGTTGGCCGTCAGGCTCAAAGAACGGAACGGTTTGCGGCCTTGCGGTGACGCACAGAAGCCGAGATCGTTGGCAAAGTGGGATGCGGTCGCGGCACTCCCGCCATTCCCAAAGAAGAACAGGGTGGCGTCCTGTCGACGGGCCTCCAGGAAAACGTCGACAACTTCTGCCACCGCGTCGAGGTCCAGGCGGCTCAGGATGGCCGTCAGGCGCTGCACATACGCCCGAGCGAAGTCTTTCGGGAGAATGATTTCCGCCGCGCTCTCCTCGGTTGTGCTCATGGAGTCGCTCCTCTCGGTCTTCCGGGACGCTTTCGCCACGTAGGTACAGAACGTCATCATGCGTCCAATGGATTGGTGATCCTCGGCCACCCTTGAGCGCCGGGCGAAGACTGTTGCGGCCCAAACGGCCCCGGTGGCGAAGTGTAGTGGAAAGGCTTCATACAGTCAAGAAATGCGGAGCGACCTATCGCAGACCCACTCTGGATCGTGGCAGGTTGATAAACCTCGGGGAAAGTCGTGAAACATTGGAACGAATACACGACCGTATTTTTGACATGGAGTGGGAAAAACGAAGTGGATGGAGACCGTCCGATGCACAGGAACGGCGTCGGAGAAAGGGTATCGGGAAGGAGGACCGGGTTGGTCCCCCTCCCTGTGAAATTAGAGAACGATCGCTGGAGAAAGCAACTCCGCGAGGTTCATGACTTTGGCTTTGATTCCGTAATGATCGACGATCTCTTTCAATTGGTCCGTGCAGTTGTGGCACGACTGGAGGCAGTGGTCAGCTCCGGTGGCCCGAATCTCGTCAGCCTTGATTTTGCCGGCGGCGATCCGCCGCTTGGCAAACTCGGGCATGGCAAGGGCACCGCCACCCCCGCCACAGCAGAAACTCTGCTCCCTATTGTGCTCCATCTCGACGAAATCATTCACCGCGGCACGGATGATTATCCTTGGTTCTTCCATGACGCCGCCTGACCTCGCGATGTTGCAGGAATCGTGATAGGTGAACCGGTGGCCGTCCCACACCGATTTATCCAGCTTGATCCGTCCATCCTGGACAATCTTGGCCATCAATTCCATCATGCTCGTGATCTTGAAGGGGACTCCGCCAACCCAGTTCGGGGATTCCCAGCGCAATGCTCGATACCCATGACCGCATTCGCCTGCGAGGAGGTACTCGCATCCGAGCCTCTTGACGTCGTCAACTTGCCATTGCGAGAAGAGTTTCGCGTCGGGGTCGCATCCGTTGAACAAGGCATAGTTGGTGAGATCCCAATACCGTGACGAGATCGTGAAGTCCACCCCTGCCGCGTTCAGCACTTTGGCGCTGGCCTGTATCGTGAGCGGGTAATACTTCGGTTCCCTGGGATTCAGGGTCAGGAAATACCGAGCTCCCTTCTTGTCCACGGGAATCTTGAAATTCTCGCACCCATCTTCGGACTGAAGTTCCTCTTCTATCCACTCGATGGTCTCTACGAACTCGTCCTGAGGAACGGCCATGTTGTTCCCATGGTTGTAGTGCGTGTCTACCGTATCCTGCAGGTTTTCCGGGACTCGTCCGACTTGCGTCAGGATACCTCTGGCACCCCTGACCATCAGACCGTAGTCCACACCCATGGGGCAGTTGAACGTACAACGCCGGCACATGGTGCATCCGCCGAAGAGCTTATCGTACATGTCTTCGGCCAATTCCTTCGTAAGAGGTTTCGCTCCTACAAAGGCCGGAAAGATCCTGCCCATCCAATCGAAACGATACTTGTACCATTTCCTGAAACGATCTGCTTTGTACGCGGGCAGAAGGGTCTTGTCCTCCGGTATGGACACGCTGTAGTGGCAGGCATCACTGCACATCCCGCAATGGATACAGCCCGCCAACGAGGCGGCCACCGCACGGGAAAGCTTGGTAGGGAGCAGCTTCTCCATTTCCTGCAACATTTCGGGGGTGAACTCGCTCTTTACGTGCCACTTCCTCTCTACCGGAGCACCGAGCTTCTCCGTTTTTGTCGATTCTGCAGGAGCCACGGCAGGCTCTGGACTATTTGACATGACGTTCCTCCGTTAAATTCTTGAGCGAGGCTTTCACAAGGTTACCGTGGAAGCCACTTAATATCGGTCTTGTTCCGGTTCAGCACGCCCCGGCCCCCGAAAATCTGACCAAAGATCACTCTATTGAAGGGGTAGAGGACATAGTGAGAGATCTTGCTGAAGGGGACATAGAGCAGGAAGAATGTGGTCATGAGGAAGAAAATCCACATCCAGCCGGTCTCGGGCTTCCCTTCGAGCCACAGCGACATCGTGACGAAGCCCACACCGAAGAATGTCGTCATCAGGATGATCGCGAAATAGTCATCCGGAGAGCTGATGATCCGAATCTCCGGAGCGGTGAACCGTCGGTAGATTCGTCTCAGACCGATAAGGAAGGCCAGCCCCATGAAGAGCATAATTACCTTTGTCACCACAGGCGTCATTAATGTCGGGAAAAGGGGGATGAAGAAGGTCGACCCGATGGTCAGGACCACCGCAATGTGAAACACAAGGAATTCCAAATAGAAATACGGATTCTTACTCGTGCTTTCCATGCCCCACGGTCTGAGCACATTGAGCAGGGAGTGGATCGCTCCGGCGAACCGATCTCCTTTCAGTTCAGCCTTTTCCGGTGGCCCGGGCTTCTTCATGAGAGTGTAGATCTTGATGGCGTACATGCTTGCCATGGCGAGAAGGCAAATGTACTGAACCGGTTCTTGGAGTACCCATAGGGCGTACCCTACCTTGTTCTCCATATCGTGCGTCTCCCTTCTTTCTATTCGGTGTCCTTGAGAGGACTTATTCCAACCGCCATCGGTATCGGGCAGTCGTGCGTATTCGCCCCGCGGTTCGCGGGATGAGCAATAACCGGTCGTCCCCTACTAGTATGCGCTTCGTCACGTAAGCCGAGCGATATCTCGCTTCCATTGCCTACGCTGGACCTATCTTCCTCCAGGACGCATGGCGCCGGCCCGCATATAGGCTACTTCGCAGGCCCCACATCGGCCTCGGATCTCATCTCTCGTGATGCAAGAAGATCGAATGCCCGTCTGCCTCAAGTCAGGATATTAAGCCACACAAAGCTTGTCAAGAACTTTCTCTCAGATTCTTTAGCAACTAATTGTCCTGCAAGTGGCCGAAGATGCCCGAGCAAATGCTTAGGAAAACTACTTCATCGCGCACGAGAGTTCATGACCAAGATAGTCGATCTTTTCCTCGGCCATCTTTCGGCAAAGCGTACTGACCAAGCTGTTGGCAATATCCGCTCCGGGGAGACCGCGCTGGTTTTGAGATAATCTGTTGCCGTTCAGAGGATCTTCATTGTATGGTCACAGGAGAGTTCGACGGCCGGGCATGGCCTCCCGCTCGGCGCCTCGCCGAAATGCATGTCCGCTTTCTCTGCTGCGGCGCATGCCTGAAGCGACGTTGATTCTCCAACGAGATGGTCGGGACCTTATCCGCCATGCTTGGATGTGGCAGAGGTCTCCCTGGGATTGAGCACATGGACTGGGCACTGTTTCTTACGAAGAAAGTCGTGAGCATTCTCGTGTATCCGTTGGGGACGGCACTCTTCCTGTGGCTGGTCGGTGCTGTTCGGTGGCTTCTTCGGCCTCGCAGTCGCGCCGGTCTCTTGTTGGTTTGCTGCGGCGCATTGTGGTTGCTTGTGATGTCCTTCCCCGTGACCGGCTTCTACCTGCTGCACTCGTTGGAAGTCCGCGCCGGAGCGTACGCTGATCCTGCGGCGTTGCGAAACAAGGGGGTGAAGTTCGTCGTGGTATTGGGTGGCGACCTCCGAGGAGGCGACGTTACTGCGGCGGATCGCGTGGCCTACACGTCTCTCGTGCGCCTCATGGAAGGGGTGCGGCTGTGGAAAGCGATTCCTGGCGTCAAGCTGGTCCTTTCCGGAGGCACGTACTCATCGGACGTCATGAATTGTGCAGAAGCCATGGCGATGATGGCCGGCCAACTGGGAGTGCCTGCCGAGGCTATGATTCTGGAGAGCGGGTCATGGGACACCCAAGACGAGGCTCGCTATCTGAAACCAATTCTCGGCAAGGAAGCCTTTGCCATGGTCACGACTGCGAGCCATATGCCGCGGGCGGTGATGGCTTTCGTGAGAGCGGGACTCAGGCCGATTCCGGCACCGGCTGATTTCGAAACGAAGAGTTTTACCCTTGACTACCGGGCCTTTCTCCCGGAGGCGCGGGGCCTCGTGACCTCTCAAAAGGCTCTGCACGAGTATTTCGGAATGATGGCTCTTTTCATGAAGCGATTGGTCGCGGTGAGCGGCTCATAGAGATGCCCAGGTTCGTGCTCTTTGACATTGACGGCACCTTGATTGATCCCGGCGGCTCAGGAAGGATGGCTCTGAACCGCGCCCTTGAGGACCTCGCAGGCATCAACGACGGGTTCCAGGGGGTCCACTTCGCGGGCAAGACCGACCTGCAAATTATCAGGGAAACATTGGCAAAGCATGGTATGAGATTCAACCGGGCGCTCGGGGCCGAATTCCGCTCCCTCTACGAGGACCACCTGCGTCGAATCGTTTCCCAAGGGCTCGGTCAGGTCAAGCCAGGAGTTTGCACCCTGCTGGAGGCGCTTCAGACCGATTCGGAGTTCTATCTGGGACTCCTGACCGGAAACACCGAGGAAGGTGCGAGAATCAAGTTGGAGCCCTTTTCCTTGAACCAGTACTTTCCGGTGGGAGCATTCGGAAGCGATGAAGAAGACAGAAACCGTCTTCTTCCGTTTGCCGTACGCCGGTTGGCGCACACGACGGGCATTTCTATTGACTTTGCCGACTGCGTGGTTGTGGGCGACACGCCCAAGGACGTTGAATGCGCCAAGGTGCATGGTGCTCATTCCATTGCCGTGGCAACAGGCCCGTACGGCCTGCCCGCTCTGGCAGAGACTCAAGCCGATCTGATCCTCGATGACCTTGCTGATGCCGCACGTATCTTGTCATGGCTCAGAAGAGATCTGCGCCCTGCTCAATAGCCGTGATTCCTTGTCTTTACGCCGCCGGCGCTCGGCCCAAGGAGTGAATCTGTTGACCGGTCGCACACTCGCAGGACGTAGGCGGGGTCCAATTTGTGACAGGCCCCGAGCCGCGGGGCCATGGTCGGGCAACCCGTAGGAGCGAGGGAACGACCGTGCGGAGCTACTGACCGCGCTGCAAGTCGTCCATGTTCTTGTCAAACTCTTTCCAGAACCTGTCGTTGCAATTCTGAATGCACTGAGCGTAGGCATAGTACATCCCGCTGTCCCCGCCGCGCCACTGAAGGGAAGCATCGCTGCGGGAGTAAGGGTCTACCCCGAAGCGCGACCGGCACTCCTGCTGGCAGGCTGCCAGGTCAGGGCCGGTCCCGCTCTGTGCAGGAATCATCAGCGGGTCCTCGTCGGCGCACACGGTCCCTTGGATCCCACCCGCGGCTGACGACCAGCCCCCGTACCAAACCACGAGGGCCATTACCAACAGTGCGGATATTGCTGTGGCCCAATGTTTGCGTTTCATAGGTGTCCCTCCTCTTTCGGTTCCTGAGCGGTCGGAACAACTTTCGTGCGACATCATACGCCCGCTCACGCGATGCTGCCGGTTCTCTTGGACAAGCGCGATCTCGCCGGGGATCGGCCGTCCCGCCAGCCTAGGATCTCTTCGGGTGAAGGACAGGAACTTTCGATCGTCCAGACACCACACCCGAACTGTGTTATATATTTGGATGCATCATAATGCATTTGGTTCTTACAAAAAAAGTCTTCTTCGTTCTGCGAGGGAAGCGCGCGATGGAACCCTGACCGTTCTGTCGGTGACCCAGGAGCCTGTCGCGTAGCCCCACACACCGGACATATGATGGCATATCGGCGCATGACCGCACACTCTGCTTCGGTCGGGAGGCTCCTATGAGGCTGACATACTAAGCTTTTCAGGTGGCGCCATTGACGAAGCTCTGTCGCAATCGACACCATCGTGCCACGATTTCTGGAAAGCATTGCGTTACGCAACAGCCTCAACGTCCGGAGCATGCGGCGGCGTTTCGCGATCGGGCATCCAGTTCGAGAACCCGGTTGAGGGCCTTGCGGCACGACTATGCCACTTGACATTCACTCTGGACAGGGTAAGACTACGACACGGCTACGCTGTTTCGGTCGGCCAAGGCTGAGGACTTCACAGACGCTTCAGAGGCAGAGGCGCTGAATTCAGTGGGCTCGTGAGGCGCCGGAACGATCGGCCCGCAGGGAAAGGCCGATTCGTGGGCTACGAGGCTGTTGAGAACAGCATTCGCTTGCGCGGTAGGCTGCGCGCCGTGCGCCGAATCGGGCTATGATCGAAAGAACCGCTGGGGCGCCGCTGACGAACCTCGTTGAAGCGAGTTGCGACTCGTGCAGCGAGAACTCTTTGTTGTTTCCCTCCCGGGTAGAGCGGGTAGAGAAGGGAAAGGAAGGTCCTGCACCATGGATAAGCCCCCTGAGCGGTACGACGCCCATTTGACGGATTTCAAAGGCATAGCATACATCGAGGGCATCGACAGGTATCAGGATCTCTACACCCGATCGATCGAGGATGTCGAAGGCTTCTGGGCAGAACAGGCCAGGGAATACCTTTCCTGGGAGAAGGAGTGGGACTCCGTTCTCCACTACGATTTCGAGGCGGGAAACGTCGAATGGTTCCGGGGGGCCGTTTTGAATGCGAGTTTCAACTGCCTGGACCGGCACCTTGGCAAAGGCGACAACCGGGTCGCCTATTACTGGGAGGGGGACGACCCTGCCGAATCGCGGCAGGTTACGTTCCGGGAACTGTATCGGCAAGTGAATCGTTTTGCCGGTGTACTGAAAAGCCGAGGGGTGCGCAAAGGGGACCGGGTAGTCATCTACCTGCCGATGATCGTTGAGCTTCCGGTAGCGATGCTGGCCTGCGCCAGGATTGGTGCGGTTCACTGCGTGGTATTCTCGGGATTCGGGAGCGAATACCTCACTGACCGCATCCGAGATTCCAGGGCGCGTACGGTGGTGACCGCGGACGGGTCGTCTCGGGGTGGATCGATAATTCGTTTGAAGGAAAACGTGGACCATGCGGTTCAGAGGTGCCCGGATGTCGATACCGTGATCGTCTTTGACCGATGTGGTCTGAAACCTGCTCTTGACGGCCGGCGAGAGATATGGTGGCACGAGGCTGTCGCTCAACCATCTATCCCGGACCACGTCGCTCCGGAACCTATGGAAGCCGAAGACCCTCTTTTTCTGCTCTACACGAGCAGCAGTACCGGAAGACCTCTCGGTTTGGTTCATACACACGGCGGCTATCTTCTCTACGCGGCAATGACGACTCATCTGAGCTTCGACCTGAAGCCGCACGAGACGTTCTGGTCCACCCCCGACGTAGGGTGGATCACGGGTCACACTTATGGCGTATACGGTCCCCTCCTCAACGGGCTTACCAGCGTACTGTTCGAGGGGGTGCCGAGGTACCCGGATTTCGATCGCTATTGGTCGATCGTGGCCAAGTATCGAGTGAACAAGTTCTATACCGCTCCAACGGTGATTCGGTTGCTTGCTCAGCACGGGACCGAGAACGTGACCAAACACGACACCTCTTCGCTCAAGCTGCTCGGCAGCGTCGGCCAACCCATCGATCCGGAGGCGTGGATGTGGTACCACCAGTACCCCGGCCGCGGCGTTTGCCCGATCATCGACACGTGGTGGCAGACGGAGTCGGGGGGGCACATGATTACGCCGTTGCCCGGCGTCGCGGCAATCAAGCCCGGATCGTGTTCCTTTCCTTTCATGGGGGTCGACCCGGTTCTGATCGATCCCGACACCGGAGATGAGGTGAGATTTCCCAACCAGGAAGGAGCGCTCTTCATACGAAAACCCTGGCCCGGGATGGCTCGGACTGCCTTTGAAGATCACGAGAGATTCCGGGAAACATACTTTGCCCGGTTCCCCGGCCTATTCTTCACCGGTGACGCTGCAAAGAGGGACGAAGACGGTTACTACTGGATCACCGGGCGCATCGATGAGGTCATCAACGTTTCGGGGTACCGAATGGGACCCGCAGAAGTGGAGGCCGCTCTGGTACTTCATCCTCAGGTCACCGAGTCGGCCGTGGTAGGATTCCCCCATCGTTTAAAAGGTCAGGGGATCTACGCCTTCGTAACCCTGGCAGCGGGCAGCTCGAAGTCGGACAAGATTCGAAAAGAACTTATTGACTTGGTCCGCACCAAAATCGGCCCCATCGCTACCCCCGAGGCTATCCAATGGGCGGACGGGTTGCCCAAGACTCGCAGTGGAAAGGTGCTCAGACAGCTCCTGCAAAAGATCGCGGCAGGGAACTTTGACAACCTCGGCGACACCTCAATTATCTCAGAACCCGCGATTATCGAGAACTTGATAAGAGAGCGGATGGGAATCGATGCCTCCTGAGACCTCCGTTAAGGTCCCGGTAGGGGTTTTCCCCTGGGGAGGCCTGTTGCGGCACGACCCATGCCAAACACAGGCGAGTACGAGCGGGCTATCTTTCCGGCCGCACTTTTACTTGACGCCGTGGCACGTTTTTCTTCCGCCGTTACAGACGGCCGGACAGCCACTGCGCATGGTTTCCGGGCGTCACACTCTCCGCGGACGGTTCCCGCGTCCCCATCGTTCTTCTTGACCCGTGCCACTCCGTTCCTTATCATAGGGATCAAGTACTGGTTGAGACCCTTCTCACTTTTCCGCCATTGAATCAGATCAACCGGTACAGGCATGACGGGCCGATTATTGTGGCTCGAACGCCGGTGGAAACGTGCAATGAGCCATAGTCGGGCCTCGTCCACGAGGGCATGTGAGCGAATGTGACTTCCGAGTCTGTGGGCCGTCGCGCTTGTAATGTTGCGCTTTTCCCTTCTGCCGGGTCGCCCGTGGAGGCAGTGCCCTGCAGGAACGCCCGCCGCCTATCAACGGTCGTGAGCAATCGCCGGCAATAAATTACTGTCTCGTGGTGACGCGCGCCTTTTCTGTGCCCGAATTACCGTTTCGTTTGAGAAGGGCTTGTCGCGATTAGTTCCGCAGACAGGCCGACCAGAAGGATAGAAATGCCGGGAACCGAATGGAAACCTGCCGACGAGGGTTGGCTCCCAAAGCTCGAGCAAGTCGTCAAAGCGGCCGCACCGTACATTCGCTTGAATCACGTCCTCCTTATAGCGGTCTTCGTGCTGGCAGGGGTCAGCTTTTGGATCTCCTATGAACTCCGCTTCGATTTTCGCGTCCCGAGGGTCTTCGCGGATCAACGTTTGCTCTTCCTTCCGTACGTGGCGTTTCTCAAGCTGTCTATATTCTATATCCTTCGGGGCCACTCCGCGAACTGGAAATACTTCGGCCTGCGAGACATCCCACGGTTGCTGTTCCATGGTGCGGCGAGCAGCCTGGCGGTTTTCCTTATGTCGGCTCTCTCCGATGATCTCTGGATTCCACGAGGAGTCATCGTTATTGACTGCCTGACGAGCACCATGCTGATCGGTGGCGCTCACGTGACCATGAGGCTCTTTCGGGAGACGCTTCGCGACCTCTTTCGCAACGGCAAGTCACCCGGGCGCAAAGATGCGGTAGTGCTGGGTGCCGGCGACGCGGGTGAAATGATTGTCCGAGAGATACTCCGCAATCACAATTATGGGGTGCGGGTCCGGGCCTTTTTCGACGACGATCGTCGCAAACAAGGCCTGTCCATCCACGGAATCAGAGTGGAAGGAGGAATAGACGATGTCCCGTTCTACGTCCAGCACAATCCCGTGCAGATGGCCATCATAGCAATCCCTTCCGCGACGAACGCTCAGATGCGCAGCTTTTACAGCATCTTGAAAGATCTGAACCTCTCGGTGAAGACCCTCCCCTCGCTTCACGAAATGATGGAAGGGTTCTCTCAACTGCCTCAGCTCAGGGAGATCAACATTACCGACCTACTCGGGCGGGAAGAGGTGCGTATCGACACCGAACAGGTGAGGAACCTGATCCGGGACAGAGTGGTCCTGGTCACCGGGGCCGGCGGGAGCATCGGATCGGAACTCTGTCGACAGGTCCTCAAGCGGGGTCCGAAGCAACTCCTCCTGATGGAACGATCGGAGAACAATCTCTTTCACGTTCACAGGCAACTTTCGGCATTGAGCGTCAACGTTCCCGTTGTACCGCTGTTATGCGACGTAACTGACGCCGCCCGCGTGGACCACGAGTTCCTCAAGTTCAGACCTGACCTGGTCTTCCATGCTGCAGCTCACAAGCATGTCCCCTTGCAGGAGATCAACGCCGCTGAGTGCTTCAGGAACAACATTCACGGCATTCAAACACTTGCGAGGGCCGCGGACAGATTCGGAGTGGACCGGTTCCTGCTCATTTCCACGGACAAGGCGGTGAATCCCACCAGTGTGATGGGTGCGACCAAAAGGGCATGCGAGATTTACTGTCAAGCCTTCGCTCAGGTAAGTGCTACGAAGTTCCTGTCGGTACGCTTTGGGAACGTGCTTGCATCTGAGGGGAGCGTCATTCCGATATTTCTGGAACAGATCGAGAAGGGCGGACCCGTCACCGTCACCCATCCGGAGATGCGGCGATATTTCATGACCATTCCGGAAGCGGTGACCCTGGTTCTTCAGGCCACCGCCCTGGGAGAATCGGGCCAAATCATGATGCTGGACATGGGCAAGCCGATGAAAATCGTCGACCTCGTGCAGCAGCTTATCCAACTTGCCGGAAGACAACCGGCAGAAATTCCGATTGACTTCATCGGCCCGAGGCCGGGGGAGAAGCTCTTTGAGGAACTGAGCTGCGACAGCGAGGTATGCGTTCAAACCGCGCACGAAAAGATTAAGGTCTTCAATCAAGACGGCAAGGTCCCGAAAGATCCCCTCGGCACCATCAACGCAGCCGTCGACTCACTACGTCCGGACACCTCAAATCAGGAAGTTCGGCAGAAGTTGAAGGCCGTTGTGCCCGAATATGAGATAAGTAGCGAGGCGCTCAGCCCTGAAGAAACGTCCGGCGTAATCCCGCGACATCTGCTCGGTACCATGGGAACCAGTACGCTTGCGCTGTCAAACAAGAGAAATGCTTGAAGACTGTTCGACCCTCGCCAAGGGGAATTGCTCGGGGGCCGAGGTCGGGAGCCTCCCCCGTCATCATTTCGAGGGACCGCGCGCGTCCGGCTGAATGACCACGGGACGGCTCTCCCGGTCCTCGTCACGTGCCGGTGAATCGAGACCGGCCGTAGCACCAAGCCAGAATCTTGCCACAGCCAGATCCGCGGGCGTGGTGATCTTGATGTTTTCTTCGGTGTCTTCCACGATTTCCACTTCGTGCCCGAGCCGTTCCACCAGCGCCGCATCATCGGTGCCCCGGAAGCCTTCGCTCAGGGCTCTTCGGTGAGCATCCCATATGAGCGCGGTGCGGAAAGCCTGAGGGGTGCGGGCCAGCCAGAGGTCCGAACGAGGAATCGTTTCCAGGTGGGCCCCGATCCGTTTCTTGACCGTCTCTCGAACGGGGATTCCGGCAGCAGCCGCTCCTACCTGTTCGGCCGCCTGTATGGTTCGGGTAATGACCTCCGGAGAGACCAGCGGGCGAACTCCGTCGTGGATGGCAACCAAATCGGTGTGCGTCAGTCTCTCCAGTCCATGGTACACCGATGCCTGACGGTCGGCCCCGCCGGCAACCACCTCCGCCACTTTGCGCAGGTTGTGCCGAACGACGATTTCCTTGAGACAGAATTCCTCGTCTCCGGGCGGCACAGTGACCACAATGGTGTCGACGAGTGGGTGCGCTTGAAAGATGAGAAGGGTTCTGGCAAGCACCGGCAAGCCGTTCAGATCGAGGTATTGCTTCGGGAAACGGCTCCCCATCCTGGTTCCGTGCCCGCCTGCGGTGACAAGGGCTGCTCGGATCATACTCTGCTCGCTCGGCCTGAAACAGTATATGCCTTTTATAACACGGATCGGCTCAGGAATCACCTATCGAGCCATCTCCATCCGGCGTGGCCGCGGGGGCGTGGAGCTTGCGACTGGCAAGGTAAAGTGATAGAGTTTCCGAGCACGCACGCGTCCGGGCTCGACGAGCGTTGTCACCGCTTCGCATAGCCGTGAAGGAGCGTTCGCGGTTATATCGTCCGCCTGTGCCGCGGTTGACAGGCAGCGTGTTCCGGCACCGGCCGGGTACAAACCCGGATGCCCTGCCGAACCTTGGTATTGCGTCTCATTCGGGAGGAGAGGCTTGGATCTGCTCGATTCAATTCAATCTGATATGCAGCGCCTGGAAAAGGAACTCATCGTCCGCCTCCAGAGTCGCGTTCCGGCCGCGTTCGAGATAGGCGCTCACATCATGAACAGCGGCGGTAAGAGAATCAGGCCTCAACTGACCATCCTGGCCGCTCGGATGGGCGGGTATCTGGGGCCGGATGCGGTCACACTGTCCGGAGCGATCGAGTGCATCCACACCGCCACCCTCCTTCATGATGACGTTGTGGACAAGGCCGACACGCGGCGTGGCCGGCCTGCGGCAAACACGTTGTGGCCGAACGAGATGTGTGTCCTTGGCGGCGACTTCATATTTGCCAAGGCGTTCTCAGCTCTCACTTCGCTGAAGAATCTCCGCCTCCTGTATATCGTGTCGGTCGCGACCGAGCGATTAAGCGAAGGCGAACTCTTTCAAATGATGAATATCGGAAATATCGACGTAACGAGCGAGGACTATTTTCGTATCATCGCGGACAAGACCGCGATCCTCATGGAGACCGCTTGTCGAGGCGGAGCAATTCTGGGCGGATTGGACGGCGACCGCGAAGAGGCTTTGGCCCGGTTCGGCTTCAACCTGGGAATGGCTTTTCAGATGACCGACGACGTGATCGATTATCAGTCCGACCGAAAAACCATGGGAAAAAACCCCGGCAAAGACCTTGAAGAGGGCAAGCTCACCCTGCCTTTGATCGCTGCCCTGACCAGAGCAAGCGGAGAGGAGAGGGCACGACTATCGCGAATAATTACCGGGCGGCACCTCGCGGATGGAGATTTCGAATGGGTCAAAGATTTCCTGCATCGACGGGGAGGCATAGAGGACACCCTCAGCCTGAGCCGCACGTACCTGAACGACGCAGCGAAAGATTTGGAGACCTTTCCCGATTCCGAGGAGAAGAGGGCTTTGGCGAGACTTGCCGAGCGAATTCTTCACAGGACTTATTGACGTCAGAGGTCCCGCGGACACCGGTTTCCCCGCGAAGACACCGTGCCAGGAAAGTTGATGCGTTCCTGTCCTCATGAGGCAGCAGTCTTATCGCTCCGTTGAGACGAATGGTCATTAACCGATAGCATTCCACTGTCGCCCCGGGAGCACAGTGAATTAGTCGAACCGGGTAAGCGGCGGCCAATGAAAAGCCCCACTCCGTTTGGGTCAGGGCAGAGAGCAGCCCTTGACAGGGGTGCCTTGGCCTGTTACAGACACGACTCGGGGAGAAAACGTACCAAAGGTTTCGTATCGTGAAAACCGTACTTCACATAGTCGTACTGATGATGGCTGGCGCGTGTCTCGGCGGCTGCCCCTCCTTTTGGAACACCGTTCAGGTTCCGAAGGAATCGAATGCGGAGGCGCTATACAAGCTGGCCGAGCAGCAGTACAAGGATGGCCAGTTCACCGAAGCGGCGGAGAGCTACGAGCAACTCAAGTCGGGTCACCCGGAATTCAAGGAGATGCCATCGGTATGCGTGAAGATCGGTGATGCCCTCTACGCGGCCGGAAATTACGATCGGGCGATCTCCAGGTACCTTCAGTTCCTGGAACTGTATCCCACCCACCGGTTTGTGCCTCGGGCGAAGTATTACGTTGCACTTTCCTACTTCAGTCAGATCAAGAAGACGGACCTGGATAACGCGCTCATCAAGAGGGCGGAGCAATCCTTCGGCGAGCTTGCTGCGGATCCGAAGGGGGGCGAATGGGCGAAAAAGGCCGAGGAAAAGCAGCGAGAGTGCAAGCGGATGCTGGCTGAGAAGGAGTTCGACAAAGCCAACACCTATTACAAAATGGGCAATTACTCGGCGGCACGTGTGGCAGCCAAGCGGGTTCTTGAGGAATATCCGAAGCTTGGGTTCGACGATCAGGCCAAAGACATCGTCGACCGCGTCAAAGCGGAGTAGCGGTATTAGACGGCTCGTTTCTTGATCAGCGACACGACGGATCTTAGTTCTCCGCAACGGAAAAGCCAGGCAGACCCTGCAAACACCACCAACCCACCCAGAATGCATCCGAGAAGAACCATGCCGTTGTGTGTGGTAAGCCCGAACCCCCACTCTCCGAGGGTCCTTCCGTAGACGAGCAATCCCCCCATCACGAGCGAAGCTGCGAGAATCCTGGCCAGCGACGCGGTGAAATGTGCCAGCGGAAACTGGCCGAGGCGCCGCGTCAGCAGAACGAAAAGGAGCGCCACATTAATTGCCGCAGCCAGCGACGTGGCCAGGGCCAGCCCTCCCTGTGCCATCGGCCCCATCAGGAGCAACCCTGCCACAAGATTGACCACAACCGAAACTACCGAGGCCTTCACCGGGGTTTTGGTGTCTTTTAGCGAGAAGAATGCCTGGGTAACGACCTTGAGCCCGGAGAACGCCCAGAGCCCGAGGGTATAGTAGAGCAGGGCGTACGCGGTCGCTTCCGTGTCCGCAACGCTGAAGAGCCCTCTTTGAAAGAGAACCGCAACGATCGGTTCTCGAAGGACTACCAAGGCAACCGACGCTGGAATAGTAAAGAATGCGATGACCCTCAGCGAAAAAGAGACCGACCGGATTAACGCTGCTATATCTCCGTTGGCAGCCTGGCGGGACATCGACGGGAGGACCGCTGTCCCCAACGCGATGGCAAATATGCCGAGCGGAAGTTCCACAATACGGTCTGCGTACCATAACCAGGAGACGCCTCCGGCCGGGAGCAGCGAGGCAAGCATGGTGCCGACCAACACGTTTATCTGATAGACCGCGCCGCCAAGAGCGGCCGGTACAAACAGGCGTCCGACCCTCTTGAGGGGCGGATAGCTAAAGTGAAAATCCGGCCGGAGCCTCACCCCGAGGAGCGACATGAAGGGGAGTTGCAGCGCCAGTTGGAGGATTCCTGCTGCGAACACCGCCCATGCCAGGGCGTAGACCGGCTCCACGGCAAAATGAGTGCAAAATACCAGCACCCCACCTATCATGCACAGGTTGAGGATCACAGGGGCGGCCGCAGGTGCCGAGAAATGGCCCAATGAATTCAGTACGCCCGATGCCAGGGCCACGAGCGATATGAAGAAGATGTATGGGAACATGATCTGGTTCAGACGAACGGTGAGGTCGAACTTCTCCGGGTACTCTATGAAGCCAGGTGCGAACAGGCGCACGATCCACGGACTGGTGATGATGCCCAGCACCGTCACCACTGCGAGGACGATCGCAACAAACGTGAAGGCGATTCTGGCCAGGCGAGCCGCCTCCGACCGGCCCTCCTTCTGGAGCGTTTCCACATAAGTGGGCACGAAGGCGGCGGAAAACGCACCTTCGGCGAACAGACGCCTCAGGAGGTTGGGAATCCGGAAAGCGACGAAGAAGGCATCCGCGCCCAATCCGGCTCCGAGGAACAGCGCGGTTACTACGTCCCTGGCAAAGCCGAGAATGCGGCTCAACACCGTCCACATGCCGACGACGCCGGCGGCTCGCGTCATTGCCTTCTCTTCGGAAAAGGATTGACTTTCGGTCCGGTTGTCTGCCATAAAGAAGAATTCCTGGAGGGAGCAGCCGCCTCGGTCGACCGGCGGCCGGCCCTGTATTGAGCCAAGAAGCGCAAGATGCTGGATAGTGCTGCTACTCGGAAGACTTAGATTGTAAGGAGCTGTGCATGGCGAATCATCCCTCAGCCTTAAAAAGGATGCGACAGAGCGAAAAAAAACGACTGCGTAACATGTCGTACCGCTCGCAGGTCCGGTCTGCAGTGAAAAAATTCCTTATCGCGGCCGACGAAAAGACCCCGGAAGTCGCCGAGCTTTTCCGCCTGGCCGAATCCCTGCTTCAACGAGGCGTTTCCAAAGGCATATTCCACCGAAATACCGCCTGCCGAAAAGTGTCGAGACTCGCCCAGAAGCTGCCCCCGGTCTAAAGGAACGGCTGTATCACCTTGGGCGGCCTCACCGAGGCCGCCGGCACCGTCCAGCCGCCAGGCATTATCGTGTCTCACTCTGCTGCGCGGCAACCGGCGCGGCAGGCGCTGACCCTCTCGCGTCGTACGGGTCCCCCATGAGAATCCAACCGGTCCATGAAGGGGGTTTGCCGGCAAAGGAAGAGTCCAATCCTGCGGGCATCTCTCGCGGGTACGCTCCCAGCGCCTCGTAGGAGGCGCCTTTGGTCGCTATCCGTTTCAGGACCGAAAGCAGAAACGGGTCGTCAGCTCCCCAGTTCTGGTCCGAATAGTTCACCAGGCACAACTTCACGCCGGAGTATGCCAATGCCAGGTTCAGCAGAAGCGGTCCCTCACCGCCGGGAATTTCGACTCCACTAAGATCCAGCCAGGACACGGGCAAAACCACGAGCCTCGCTCCCGTCGGAAGAGCAAACAGCCGGCTGACGGATAGCTTTCTCCGCGCTTTGTTGTCCGGAGCGAAAAAGAGAGTCGGTTGGCGTTCCGGGCTCACCGTATCCGTCATGGCAAGCGGCACCGCGAAAATAGCCACGTGATCTCCCCGGCCTTTGTACTGGACGAGCTTGTCCAAGGTTGCCGTCGACCCGATCCATACGTCGAACTTCTTGAAGATCTTCTGAATGCTGACGACGATATCCGACGGTTTCGGGTAGACGGGATTCGCGAGGATGAGTCGCTCGATTTTGTCCTCTTCAGACTGGGGCGCTTTCTGGCCGGCTTGATCGTGAGACGAGGCTTTTCGAGCATCCCCCTCGGGGATCCACGGGATCGCTTCGAACAGCAGCAGGTCGCCAGTGAATTCGGGCGCCGGAGGCTTCCCGTGGGATGACCGCAGGAACCGCACCACATCTGCCGATGGGGTGAGCGAAATCACGCGATCGCGACCGAAAGGGCGGTCTTCAGTATCCAACATCACAGAGAAAGGAAGGTACCAGAGTGCTCCATCCGGTATGACCAGTATCCTTGTTTTGTCGGCCGGAAGGGGCGGGAGCTTTCCCAAGAGGGTTCGGTAGACGCGGCGAGCCGGTTCTCGCCAGGCATGTCCCATGAACGTCGCTGCCTCGCCGAGGGCGAACTCTCGGAGCTTGTCCTGAAGGTGCAGGATCCCTCGCTCGATGTCGCCTCTCGTGGTAGGCACCTGGTAATACGTCGCCTTCTCGTTGGTGATCACGCCGACGATCATGCGATCGGCCAGCAGATTGAAATCCAGAATCAGCTCGTCCTTCCCCAACAACTCTCGTTGGACTTCGGCGAGCGTCAACGGCAAACCCTTGCGGAGGAACGCGTACCTCGGAGAACTCTTCTGCAGAGACTTGCGTACGTCCGAGAGCTTGGTCGCCAGCGCCTCTTCCTCCTGTCGCGTGGAAGGAGACCCGATCTCTCCTTTGACTTCGAGCATCTTGCGTAAGACGTCCGCCTCCTCCTTGAGGAGGGCGGCGGACACGTCAAGGAACTTGATCGGGCCGGCTTTCTTCAGTACGTAGTTTCTCCAGCACAGCCGCCGTTTTTCCATGAGGTGGAAGATCCGGGCAGAGACGTCCTCCTGCGGCTCCAAGTGAGCGGGTCCCATGATTTTGGTTGCGAGTTCGTCAAATATCTGGAAGCGCTCCTTGATTTCGTTGAGGAGCGGGTCGCCCGGCGGAACGTCCCCCAACGCGGACTCAAGATTGTCCAACACGCTTCGGTACTTGAGAATCGCGTTCTCAATCTCACCGGCGAGATATAATCTGCGGGCTTCCTTGATCTGGCGGTCGAGTTTCTGCAGAATCGTCGCGGGGTCGGGCTCTGGAGACGGCTGGGGTTCGACGCGTTCCTTGAAGAGCCAGCGGTACTTGGACTTCGCATCGTCCTGGCCACGAGCGTCGGTCTTCTCCGAGTCAGACCCAGCGGTTCCCGCGTCCTGCCCGCGGCCGCCCGGTTCCTGGCCGAATGCATCATTCCGACCTGTCTGAAACACCACCACCAGCGCGACCGTCGCGATACTCAGGAAGGTCAGGAATGCTTTAGCGAAGCGACGGCCCGGCAAGCACTTCATTTCTCGCTCTTCTCCTGTCGATCGGCCGATACCCACCACTCGTCGTCCTTTTCCTTGAACCACCAGGCTGAGAAGTCCGTATTCAGGATGCTCCGAGCCAGGCGCTTGCCATCATCAGTACGGAGCCGCTTCACTGCAGAGGAAATCCAGTCCCGCGCGTACCGGTTGCCGAGGTCACCGAGTTCCTTGAGTTGGAGAATCATCTCGATCTGATCCGCGTCGTTGGCGGCTTCGGCTTCCGGTGTGGCGCGCGCGTTGAATTCTTCGGTCAACTCTCTGATCTCGTCGCCGAAGTGTAGTGCTCCGGTCATGTCCCGTACCGCTGCGTTCTCGTCAGCTTTCACGTACCGCTTGTTCACATAATTGAGGTCTCCGGTTCGTGCTTCGACCAGGTCATGAAACAGGCACATAAGAACGACCCTGTTCCCGTCAAGGGTTTTCGACACGCGTGCCAGCACGTACCCGATTACCGCGCAGCGGAAGCTATGCTCGGCAACGGTCTCCTGACCGGTTCCCAGAAACTGGAACCCGGACCGGGGCGTGCGCTTGAGCATTCCGACCTCGAAAAGAAAATCTGCAAGTGCATTAAATTCCACGTCCAAACCTCACTGGGCTTTCCCGAGTCGCAGGCTTCACTACCACGATTCTCCTTTTCTATCAAGGGGCTTCCACGGATTGCGCCCGGTTTCGCAGAGAAGCGACCGACTGGCCGAGCTTCAGTCCGAGAAAGAAAAAGATTCCTTCCCGCACACCCTTTTCGCATAATGCTCGATGTCGTATCCTGGAGCCTGAGGTGTCGGCGTGACACGAGTCGAGTGGGTTACAATCAGTTGCGATGTTTGCGGGTCCGCTGACCATCGCCTCCTGTTCGTCAAAGAGGGCTTCCGCCATGTGCGGTGCGAAACGTGCGGCATGGTGTTCGTGAACCCGCGGCTCGCAGGCCACCTCGATTTCCAGGCGTCCTCCGGGACCGGCTCCATGGGCGACGATTCCCTCTCGCCGCCACAGCGGCAGCGGCTCAGGAAGGAACTCTCCTCCATGGAACCGTTCCGCCGCCTGAACCGCATCATGGAAGTCGGGGCCGGTCGAGGATGGTTCTTGCTGGAAGCCTCTCGCGCGGGCTGGGAGACGTGGGCGGTGGAGATCAACTCCAGCGCGCTCGATTACTTGCGAAAAATCCCCGTGAATAACCTCGTGGTTGAGCCGGCCGAGGAGTTTCATGCGCCCGCAGCATCGGTTGACGTGGTGAGAATGTGGGACGTCATCGAACACCTGGAATCGCCTCGGCGGGCTGTCGCCCACATCCATCGCGTGTTGCGGCCCGGCGGTCTGCTTCGCCTTGCTACCACCAATTTTGCCTCTCTGTCCCGCAAGGTGAACGGCCCAGAGTGGGTGTACCTGAACGGTTCCGACCACATCTTCCTCTTCGAACCCGACACGATACGAAAGCTCCTCGCGGACGCAGGATTCTGGGACGTGAAGATTCGCACGAGGTCGTTCAACCTGCGGAGAAAACTCTACCACCCGGAACATGAACCGGCTTTGCGCTGGAGCCTGTGGCGCCCTTTCAGAAAACTGATCGACGAGACCATACGATTGACCTCGTTCGGACACCAGATGATCGTCACCGCGGTGAAGCCCGAATAGGATCCATTCATCCCCCTCCCGCTCGGTCCCACAAATATTTATGGAAAAAGCTGAACGGACGATGTTATAAAGAAGTCTTTCGCAAAAAATGTGGGGTCATGACCGATTCGCCTTGACTTGTTAACCATTTTACCATAGCTTATCAATAGGTTGCTAAATAAACTTAAAGTGGATTCGCCGATGCCTGACGCCACCCAACCCGATATCAACCCGGCCCAGCGGGCCAAATTCCTCGCCGAAGCCCTTCCATACATCAGACAGTTCAGCGGCAAGCGAATTGTCATCAAGTACGGCGGCAGCGCGATGACCGACGAACGCCTGAAGAACGATTTTGCCGCGGATGTCGCGCTCCTCGGCTTTATTGGCATACGGCCGATCATCGTCCACGGCGGCGGGCCGCAGATCGGGGAGCTCTTGAAACGACTCGGGAAAGAGAGCCGGTTCGTCAAGGGACTGCGAGTTACCGACGAGGAGACCATGGACGTCGTGGAAATGGTTCTCGTCGCGAAGGTCAACAAGGACGTGGTCTCCCTGATCAACGTCCATGGGGGCCGCGCGGTGGGGATTTCGGGCCGAGATGGAGGCCTCATCCAAGCCAGGAAAGCCAGACCGGCACGACTGGCGGGGATCGATGAGGACCTGGGGCTGGTGGGGGAGGTGGACCATATCCATCCAGAACTGATTTCTTCGCTGGAAGGCGGTGGATTTATTCCCGTGATCGCACCGGTAGGTGCGGGTCCGGGCCAGAAGCCCTACAACATCAATGCAGACACGGCCGCTGGCGCCTTGTCCGCATCGCTTGAAGCGGAGAAGTTCATTCTCCTGACCGATGTGCCGGGAGTTCTTGGCCCCGACGGGTCGCTCTTCTCCAGTTTGCCGGAAGAAGAGGCGGACCGGCTCATCCGCGAAGAAGTCGTGTCGGGCGGCATGATTCCCAAGCTCCGGTGCTGCCTCAACGCACTGCGCGGAGGAGTGCCCAAGGCGCACATCATTGACGGGAGAACTCCCCACGCACTGCTCCTCGAGCTGCTCACCGACGAAGGGATCGGGACCGAGATCGTCCGCGAACGAGCCCCCGGGTTCTGAATCGTAGCGCAGATTCTTGGTTATCATTCGCAGCTTAGTCTCTGAAGAGAGGTCTCAATATGGAATCGATGGATTTCTTGGCAATGAACGGCAGGTACCTGTTCAACACGTACGGCCGTAATCCGGTCATGCTGGTGGAAGGGACCGGCTGCCGGGTCCGGGACAGCGAGGGAAAGGAATACCTCGATTTCATAGCAGGTCTGGCAGCCTGTATCTTGGGACACGGCCACGAGCGATTGGCCGACGCGATCTGCAAGCAAGCGCGGAAATTGGTCCATGTCTCCAACCTATTTCATATAGAACCGCAGATCCGGCTGGCCAAGTTGCTGACCGAGCATTGCTTTGCCGACAAGGTCTTTTTCTGCAATTCCGGTGCTGAAGCCAACGAAGGGGCAATCAAACTCGCGCGGAAGTACTTCCATGAACGTGGGGAACACGACCGATACCACATTATTACGATGGACAACTCATTCCATGGGCGGACGCTGGCTACTCTGGCAGCGACCGGGCAAACCAAGTACCGAAAGGGCTTTGAACCGGACGTACAGGGTTTCTCGCACGTGCCCTTCGGAGAATTCGAGACCCTTGAGCGAGCCGTCTCCTCGACGACGGCCGCAGTCCTGGTCGAGCCGATCCAGGGGGAAGGGGGAGTGCGGGTGCCTCCTTCCGATTTCTTGCCGAATATCAGCAAATTGTGTGACGACACCGGCTGCTTGCTCATCCTCGACGAGGTCCAGACCGGCATGGGGCGTACGGGAAAGTTCTTTGCACACGAGCATTTCGGCATGACCCCGGATATCATGACCGTGGCCAAGGGGATGGCGGGGGGCGTAGCTATTGGCGCTCTCCTCGCTACCGATCGGGTTGCGCAGGCATTCGTGCCCGGGAATCACGCGTCTACGTTCGGTGGCAATCCGCTGGCTTGCGCAGCGGGGCTTGCGGTCACGGATGAGGTTCTCTCCGACGGATTTCTCAAGCATGTGGAGGCACGGGGTCGGCACCTCGAGTCGCGACTGCAGTCACTGGCACAGCGGCACGACATGATCCGAGAAGTTCGCGGCATCGGCCTGATACAAGCCATCGACCTCGACCGGCCAGGTGCAGCCTTCGCTTCAACAATGCGCGACAAAGGTGTTCTTATCAATTGCACGGCAGAGACGGTGCTCAGGTTCTTGCCACCCCTGATTGTTACGGATGCGGAGATAGACGAGATGATTGCCGTGCTGGATTCGGTTTTGATGGATGGGCGAGGTAGTTGAGATGCAGAAGCCAAGGCACTTCCTGACCCTGGATGACTGCTCCCGAGAAGAACTGCTTGGGCTTCTCAAGCGGACAGGAGAGTTGAAGTCGGGAATCCCCCGCTCCGGTAAGGCCAAACCTCTCGAAGGTCGGTACGTGGGGATGATTTTTGAGAAGCCCTCGACCCGGACGCGCGTGTCGTTTCACGTGGGCATCTCTCAGCTAGGCGGTCAGGCGATATTCCTGAATTCGCGAGAAATCCAGATCGGGCGAGGCGAGCCGATCCGTGACACGGCACGAGTCCTCTCGCGGTATCTCGATGCGATTATTATACGGACCTTCGGCCACAACGTGCTGGAGGAATTTGCCCGGTGGTCTTCCATTCCGGTGGTCAACGGCCTGTCGGATTCACATCATCCGTGCCAGATCCTGGGCGACCTGTTTACCTTGCAGGAGCGGGGTGTGGATGTGCTGACGATGAAGGCCGCCTGGGTCGGCGACGGAAACAACGTCGCCAACTCGTGGATCGAGGCTGCTTCGATTTTGGGGTTCAGCCTGAAGCTTGCCTGTCCTGAGGGGTACGATCCACAGCTCACCGGCGATTCGGGGAAGGTGACCCTCGTACGGGACCCGTCTGAAGCGGTCCAGGACGCAGACGTCGTTTCTACCGATGTCTGGGCCTCCATGGGACAGGAGGATGAAGCGGACGTCCGGCAGGAGGTCTTTCGCGGATATCAGGTGAACAGCGAACTGCTCAAGGGTGCGAGGAAAAACGTTTACGTTCTCCACTGCCTTCCGGCCCATCGAGGTGAGGAGATCACCGAAGAGGTGATGGAGTCGGCTCACTCGCTTGTGTGGGACGAGGCGGAGAACAGACTTCATGTGCAGAAGGCTATCCTGGAGATGCTTGTGGAATAGAGAAACCGCCTTCTGATAGGCGGATGTCGCGGTATTGTCCGACCAATCGCACCGATATTGCTTGGGTGCGAAGAGATTCCAGGGAATCGGAGGCTTCGTGAAGGAGAGAAAGGTCAGCAAGATCGTACTGGCGTACTCGGGTGGACTGGACACGTCTGTAATCCTCAGGTGGCTTATCGAGCAATACGACTGCCCGGTGGTCGCGTTCGCGGCTGATGTGGGCCAGGGTGAGGAACTTGAGCCTCTGCACGAAAAAGCAAAGGCCACCGGGGCCGAATCGGTCCATGTTGTCGACGTGCGCGAAGAGTTTGTGAGGGATTTCGTCTTCCCCATGTTCAGGGCTAACGCCGTGTACGAGGGGACTTACCTTCTCGGAACGTCGATCGCCCGTCCCTGCATCGCGAAGGCCCAGATGGAACTCGCGGCTGCGGTCAAGGCGGACGCGGTCAGTCACGGCGCCACGGGTAAGGGGAACGACCAGGTGAGGTTCGAGTTGACCTACTTCTCCATGGACCCGGAGATCGTGGTTATCGCTCCCTGGAGGGTGTGGGACATGCATTCGCGCTCGGACCTCATCGCGTACGCGAAAGCGAAGGAGATCCCGATCACCGTTTCTGCGGCGAAGCCGTACAGCATGGATCGGAACCTGCTCCATCTGAGCTTTGAGGGAGGCATTCTGGAAGATCCGTGGGCCGAACCGCCGGCGGATATGTTCGTACTGACCGTGGACCCCCGCAACGCGCCGGACACCCCTGATGAGCTTGTGTTGTCATTTGAAGCCGGCGATCCGGTGGCCATCGACGGCCGGCGGCTTTCTCCCGCGGAGATTCTTGGAGCGCTCAACTCGATGGCAGGTCGTCACGGGGTAGGGCGGGTGGACATGGTGGAGAACCGCTACGTCGGAATGAAAAGCCGGGGCGTGTACGAGACCCCAGGAGGAACGGTGATTCACGCGGCGCGGCGAGCGCTGGAATCCCTGACTCTGGACCGCGAGGTCATGCACGCGAAGGACGAATGGATTCCGCGGTATGCGTCGCTCGTGTATAACGGGTACTGGTTCTCGCCGGAGCGATACATGCTCCAGGCTGCCATCGACGAGGCCGCCCGCGCGGTGACCGGCGATGTGAGGTTGAGGTTATACAAGGGGAGTGTGACGGTGACCGGTCGCCGATCCGACCGGTCGTTGTACGACGCCCGGTATGCGACCTTCGAGGCCGACCAGGTGTACTCCCAGGCCGACGCGGAGGGTTTCATCAGGCTGAATGCCCTGCGTTTGCGCATTCGATCGCTGGTGGAACGCGGGAAATAGGTATCATCCAACCGGCCTTGGCAACGAACCGGTGGAGAGATCCATGCGGAAAGGACGGATCAGCAAAACACGAGGAGAATCCAGGAAACCTGCCGGAGTGCGGAGAGGCAGGTTCAAGGCCGGAATGGATCCGCTCTTCGCCAGTTTCAACGCCTCGATATCCTTCGATAAACGATTGGTCACCGAAGACGTGCGCGGGAGCATTGCCCACGCGAGGATGCTGGGCAGGCAGGGGATCATTCCCGCAGACGACTCCGCCGTCATAGAGGCAGGGTTGAAGGAAGTGCTGGCCGATATTCAGCAGGGGAAGCTGCAATTCCGTGAAGAACTGGAGGACGTCCACATTAACATCGAGGAGGCGCTTCGGGAAAAAGTCGGGGATGCCGCAGGCAAGCTCCATACCGCGAGGAGCCGCAACGATCAAATCGCCCTTGACCTCCGACTGTACTTGCGAGAACAGATCCGCCTTATTCTCGCGGATCTCATGAATCTTGCCGAGGCATTGGTGGACAAAAGCGACGCGTGCCTGGACGTAATCATGCCCGGATACACGCATTTGCAGCGAGCACAACCGGTGCGGGTTTCCCATCACCTCATGGCGTACTTTCAGATGGTTCGCCGGGACGCAGAGCGTTTCGCGGACTGCCTCGGCCGGCTCGACGGGATGCCCCTCGGATCGGCAGCGCTGGCGGGGACCACGTTCCCCATCGACAGAGGGTTCGTGGCTGCTGAGCTGGGTTTTTCCCGGGTTTGCGAGAATTCCCTGGACGCGGTTTCGGATCGGGATTTTGCCCTGGAGTTTCTCTTTGATGCAGCCATGGTGATGATGCACCTTTCGCGGCTTGCCGAGGAGCTGGTGATCTGGTCCTCCTCGGAATTCGGGTTCTGCACCTTGCCCGACGAATACTGTTCAGGATCGAGCATCATGCCGCAGAAGAAGAACCCGGATGCATGCGAACTGATCCGAGGAAAGACCGGCAGGGTGTACGGTGATCTGGTGGCCTTGCTCACGACGATGAAGGCCCTGCCACTAACCTACAACAAGGACCTTCAGGAAGATAAGGAACCCGTCTTCGACGCGGTCGATACCGTGCGGGGTTCGGTGCGGATCATGGCGGGGTTGCTGCCGGGCGTCGCATTTCACGCGGAAACGATGCTCCGGGCCGCGTCCGACCCGTCTCTGGCCGCCACCGATATTGCGGATAGGCTCGTACGGGAAGGTCTCCCGTTCAGAGAGGCTCATGCACGGACGGGAGAACTCGTGCGCGCTCGTCTTCAGAGGACGAGTACCGAGATCACGGTGGATTCGGTCCCGGGCCCCGAAGAGATGGTCGAGGCGCGAAACCATATTGGCGGAACATCCAGGGATCGGGTGATCGAGCAGATCCGTGCAGCGCGGTCGTTCCTGAAGGAGCACGGGCACGCTCGGTCCGGAAGGCGCGGCAGAGCCAAAAGAGGAAACGTTGAGGAGAGCATGTAGCGGAATTTGCTGCCTTATCGTCTGCTGCATCCTGTCTGCTTGCGGCTACAAAACGGTCCCACGCCCATCGGCTGCAACCGTCCCCGGAGAAATCGGACTGGTGGACGTTCATTGCTACCCGGACCGCGTGGTGCTCAAGTGGGAAACGCCCCTCTCAAATACGGACGGCTCCGCCTTGAAGGACGTATCGGGATTCAAGGTCTATCGAGCCGATCAAAAGACAGGCGAAGAGTGCGACGACTGTCCACACGAGAAGAAGATGCGAGCCAACATCGACTATCAAGCTCCTACCAATGCGATTATCAACGGTCGAGAGGTGACTTATGTGGACAAGGCAGTCTCGATTGGGAACACCTATACCTACTCCGTGACAGTCTATAACTTCAGAGCGAGAGAAGGAGCCCCAAGTCCCGATGTCACTGTGGTCCTGGACGAACCTCCTGCCGCGCCGACCGGGTTGCGTGAGGAGCCGTTCGCTGCAGGCGTGAATCTGCAATGGAACGCGCCGTCGAGTCCTGCGGGTATCCGCGGCTATCGAGTGTACCGCGCCGAATCGGACAAGGCGGACGAAATGAAGGCCATCGGCGGTACGAAATGGGCCGAAACCTCATTCACAGACAAAGATGTCCAGCAAGGGAAGACCTATTACTACCAGGTGAGGTCTCTGCGCATCAGTCGCGGCATTCCGCTCGAATCGTACCCGTCACAAACAGTGAAGGCGGTGATAACCAGATTGGCTTTCCCGGCACCTGAAAATGTAGACACCGCGCCGGTCGACGATGGCATTCGTGTGATCTGGGACCCAGTGAAGGTTCCGGGCACCGCGATCCGCTACAATGTGTACCGGTCCGAGTCCGGAGGCATTTTTTCGAGGGCGAATCGCGAGCCGCTGGAAGGAGCGCCATTCGTTGACAGAGATGTAACGCGAGGCAAGACATACCGCTACGCGGTGACGGCATTTCCTGAAGGCAAACCGGATGAAGAATCGAGTCGGACCGCTTCGGAAGCCGTGAAATTCGGCCCGTGATCGGGAAGTACTATGCACCATTTTCATTACATAACTGACGAACTTTATTGCGAAAACATCCCCGTGAAGCGCATATGCGAGGAGGTGGGGACCCCTGTCTTCATCTACAGCCGCGGTACGCTGGAAAGACACTTCAATATCTTTCAGGAACCGTTTGTCTCGACGGATCATTTGATCTGTTATTCACTCAAGGCTTGTTCCAATATCGCCATCCTGAGGATTTTCGGCAATCTGGGCGGAGGTTTGGACATCGTTTCCGGCGGCGAACTTTTTCGCGGACTCAAGGCAGGCATCGATCCGTCACGGATCGTCTACTCCGGAGTCGGCAAGAAGGTTTCGGAAATCGATGAAGCGTTGGCTGCGGATATCCTCATGTTCAACGTGGAGTCCGAAGAGGAGCTTGTTCTGCTCGATCGGCGCGCGAGAGAGATGGGGAAGAAGGCCCGTATGGCGTTGCGGGTGAACCCGGACGTGGATCCGCTCACTCACCCCTACATCGCTACGGGTCTGAAGAAGAGCAAGTTCGGCATCGACATCAGCCGGGCGATCGAGATCTATCAGCGTGCACGGGAGATGAAAGGAATCGAACCGATCGGGGTCGACTGCCATATAGGCAGCCAGTTGACGGAACTCTCGCCGTTTCTCGACGCATTGGAGCGCCTCAAGAAGCTCGTCTGGGAACTCTCACACCAGGGAATCGAGATCCGCTGCCTCGACCTCGGCGGCGGCCTCGGGATACCCTATGAAGATGAGATTCCCCCCTTGCCCGCGGTGTACGGCGGTGCCATCGTGGAGCAGTTGGCCGACATGAAGTTGAAACTGATTCTCGAACCCGGGCGGCTTCTTGTAGGAAACGCGGGAATCCTTGTGACCAGCGTGCTGTACCAGAAGCAGGGGGGTGAAAAACGCTTCATTATTGTAGACGCGGCCATGAACGACCTCATTCGTCCCAGTCTGTACCGTGCGCATCATGCACTCTGGCCGGTTCACCGGAAGGTCCCCGTCGGCGTTGCGAACGGAAGAGTCCTCGCCGATGTGGTGGGCCCTATCTGTGAATCGGGTGACTTTTTGGCTCAAGAGCGGTATGTGGAAGCCGTCCAGACTGGAGACCTGCTCGCGTTCATGAGCGCGGGGGCGTATGGATTTGCCATGTCGTCAAACTACAATTCGCGTCCGCGGGCATGTGAGGTCCTGGTTGACGGCGACGACTATTTTGTCATTCGGGACCGAGAGACATATGCTGACCTGATCCGCGGGGAACGCGTACCCGAGCGCATTCAGCAAGCAAGCTAGAGGAGGGCAAGAATGTTTTCAGGAGCCTTTACTGCAATTGTGACACCCTTCAAGGACGGCCGGGTCGATGAAGAGGCCCTCAAGAAGCTGATTCGTTACAATGTCGACGGAGGAGTCAGTGGGCTCGTCCCGTGCGGAACCACCGGCGAGTCGCCTACCTTGAGCCACGAAGAGCACAAGCGAGTGATCGAGCTGACCGTCACAGAGGTGGCAGGCCAGGTGAAAGTGATTGCCGGAACCGGCTCGAACAGCACCGATGAGGCCATCGAACTGACCCGCTTTGCCCGGTCCGTCCATGCCGATGCCGGTCTCATGGTAACCCCGTACTACAACAAGCCCACCCAGGAGGGCCTGTTTCAGCATTTCAGCGCGGTCGCCAGCGCGGTCGACCTTCCGATTGTGGTCTACAATATCCAGGCCCGGACTGCGGTGAATATCGAGAATTCCACTATGGAGCGCCTTTCCCGGATACCGAATATTGTCGGAGTGAAAGAGGCCTCAGGCTCCATCCTCCAAATGAGCGAGGTTATTCGCCTGTGCGGTCCGGATTTCGACGTCCTATCGGGGGACGACCAGATGACCTTCCCCCTCATGGCCCTCGGCGGCAAGGGCGTGATCTCCGTGGTGACCAACATCGTCCCGCACAAGATGACTGCTCTGGTGCAACACGTGCTGGACGGAAACATCGAGCAGGCGAGGGCCGTGCACTTTGAGATCTATGAACTCTGTCAGGCGATGTTCATCGAGACCAATCCTATACCGATCAAGGCGGCGCTCGCACTCATGGGCAAGGTACAGATGGAGTACCGGCTCCCTCTGTGTCCTCCGGCCCCGGCGAATCTGGACAAGCTAAGAACCGTCCTGGAGAAATATCAGATCCTGTAGAGCGGAGGCGAACATGAAGCTAGCTGCTTCCGGTGCGGCCGGTCGCATGGGAAAAAGGATTCTCGCATTGGCTCACGCGCTTCCGGAGGTTGAGATCTCCGGAGCTCTGGAAGCTCCGAGCAGTCCGTTCCTCGGACTGGATGCGGGCGAGACCGCGGGGATAGGCAAGCTCGGCGTGCCGGTGACGTCAGACGTTGATGCGGTTCTCCAGGCGTGCGACGTGCTGGTGGATTTCTCCGCGCCCGTGGCTTCGGTGGCCCACGTTCAGGCCGCAGCAGCAAACGGTAAAGCGATCGTGGTGGGGACAACCGGTTTCTCCGAAGACCAGAAGAAGACGCTGCACGAGGCAGGAATGCGCACGCGATGCCTCATCGCTCCCAACATGAGCATGGGGGTGAACCTCCTTTTCAAGATCGCGGAGACGGTCGCGCGAGCGCTCGGTCCTGAATACGACGTGGAGATCGTGGAAGCCCACCACCGCATGAAAAAGGACGCTCCCAGTGGTACGGCCGACAAATTGGCTCAGGTGATAGCCGGGGCATTGAATCGGGATCTGCGCACCGCTGGGGTGTACGGCCGACAAGGACAGGTCGGAGAAAGAAAACCCGAAGAAATCGGCATCATGGCGGTCAGAGGCGGTGATATCGTCGGCGAGCATACCGTCATGTTCGTGACCACCGGCGAGCGCATCGAATTGATCCATCGGGCTCACAGCCGTGACGCCTTGGCAAAAGGGGCAGTCCAGGCAGCTGTCTGGCTGGTTTCGCAACCGAACGGTATCTACGACATGCAGGACATGCTCGGACTGAAGTAAGAACCATGAAACTGATACGCTTTTCAGCCGATGGCCGGATCTTTGCGGGGAGACTCGAGGGAGACCTGATACACCCGCTCGACGACAGACCTTTCCCCAGGGACTGCCGCTTGGATCAAGTCCAGTTGGAGCCACCGTGCGTCCCGACCAAGGTTGTGGCGGTCGGCCTCAACTATCGCGACCACGCTGCGGAACTGGGACTCAAGCTCCCTGAGGAACCGTTGCTCTTTCTCAAACCTGCGTCGAGCGTGATCGGTCCGGGTGCGCGGATACTCCTGCCGCCTCAGAGCACCAGAGTGGACTATGAGGCGGAACTGGGTATCGTGATCGCGAAGACCGCGAAGAACGTCACCCGCGAGGCCGCCGCGGAGCATATCCTTGGGTACACCTGCCTCAACGACGTAACCGCTCGTGACCTCCAGAACAAGGACGGGCAATGGACCAGGGCGAAGGGATTTGACACGTTTTGCCCCTTCGGTCCATGGATCGAAACCGACGTGAACCCCGCTAACCTGGCGATCGAGCTGTACCTGAACAGCGAACGGAAGCAGCGGTCACGGACATCGAACCTGATTTTTTCTCCTGCGGAGCTGGTGGAATTCGCCTCAGGCGTGATGACCCTCTTTCCGGGAGATGTGATAGCCACGGGGACCCCATCCGGCATCGGCCCTATGAAACACGGCGACACGGTGGAGGTCCGAATAGAAGGTGTCGGCTCCCTCGTGAACACCGTCTGGTGAGTCTTGGAATGAGCGCATTGGCGTATGTTGGTTTCGGAGCGAATCTTGGGGACAGACGCGCCAAGTTCCACGAGGCGGTTGCTGCACTGACAGATCTACCCCGAAGCACGCTGATGGGGTGTTCGCGTCTGTACCGGACCGAGCCGGTCGGTCTCGTCGATGATGGGAATGCGTTCCTCAACGCAGTGATCGCGATCGAGACGGAACTGTCACCAAGGGCACTGGCGGAATCCATGAGGAAGATCGAGCGCGATCTCGGAAAGTCACCGGCTCATCGGAGTGACCGGTCGAGGACCATAGACCTCGATCTTCTGCTGTACGGCGAAGAGATCATCAAGGAGACCGATCTGATTGTACCGCACCCTCGCATGCACGAGCGTGCGTTTGTCCTGGTCCCGCTCGCCGAACTGGCACCTGATGTTCGAATCCCCACGGCAGCGTGCACGGTTGCAGCACAACTCGGCACGTTGCCGAAGACAGAACTAGAAGGAGTGCGCGTTTTCGCGACGGAAACGCCTGAGCATCCACGATGTTCCTGAGAATCGTGCTCATAGCCGCTGCAGCATACTTCAGCATCAAGGCATTGATCTGGCTGAGACGCTATGTGAGGGCGCAAATCGCGCGTGCCCGAGTTCGCGATCGCAGAGAAGATCCGGCTCTGGGTGCCAATGAAATGGTACGAGACCCTGTGTGCGGGGTCTACATTTCGGCACGGGATGCTCTCCCCGCAACTGTGAACGGAGTCACCGTCTTCTTCTGTTCGCAAGAGTGCCTGAAATCATTTGTCGAGCGCAGAGGATGAGCCAAGGTTGAGCGCAAAGGAAGAAAACGCCAAGGTCCTGATCGCGGAGGACTCGGAGATCCTGAACAATATGCTTCGAGACGTCTTTGAAGAAAACGGCTACGAGGTGGTTCAGGCGTTCGACGGTGCGGAGTGCAAGCTCGCGTTCCTTCGGGAGAATCCGGACGTGGTGTTCATGGACATCCAGATGCCGAAGGTGGGGGGAATCGAGGCGCTTGGCTTTATCAAAGAGAAGCAGCAGCGGACTATCGTCGTGGTGATGACGGCATGGGGGAGCGAGCAACTCGCGGTGAAGGCGATGAAGGCCGGCGCGGACGACTACATCAACAAGCCGTTCAGCATGCAGGATGTCTTGAGTTTGACTGCCAAGCTCCTGGAGAATCGCCGGGTCGCTGAAGAGAACGTAAAGCTGCGAAACAAGATCCGCCGAAACGAGAAGTACCTCGCGCACCTGACTACGATCATTGGCGAGGCGCTCATCACCACCGATGCCAAGGGGCGCATCCAGTTCGTCAACCGCGCGGCCTCCGAGATGTGGGGATATTCGCTGGAAGAGCTTGTGGACAAGGATATTCATTTCCTTATCCGAGGAGAAGCCCACACCTTGCTCTACCGCGATCTTGTCAAGGATACGATCCAGGAAGGGAGATTGGGAGGCGAGTTTTACTTCCGGAAAAAGGACAAGACCACATTTCCGGGCTACCTCTCGTCGTCTGTGATTGCGGAGGACCAGGGCCGCGTCACGGGGATCGTCCTCGTCGTGGCAGACCTCACGCGGCTGCACGCGGTGGAGCGGCGGCTCAAACAGTCGGAAAAGCTGGCCTCGCTCGGCAAAGTGGTGGAGGGGGTTGCTCATGAAGTGCGCAACTGCCTGACGTCGCTGGGGGGATTCGCGCGACGGCTCCAGGGCAAGCTTGCGGATGACCCGATTTGCACGCAGTACACCAAGGTCATGCTCGACGACGTCTCACGCCTCGAACGCATGGTTCGGGAAATCGAAGATTACGTCCGTTTCTCGAAATTCTATTCCTTCCATTTCAGAAAGGCCGACGTTGCGGCGGTGATCAATGCGGCCAGAGAGAGAGTTCTGCAACGTGTCTCTCCCCGTCACGCCAATTCCGTATCGTTCGTCCTCAAGGTTGACAAGGATCTTCCCGCTATCAGCGCGGACTCGCCTGCGCTGGAGGAGGCCTTCTACAATCTCCTACTGAACGCGTACGAGGCGATGCCCAACGGCGGAAAACTCAAGGTGACGGCCACGAACATGGCCTCCGCTGTTTCCGTCTCCTTCGCCGACACAGGGATGGGGATCGACAATCAGGATCTCACGGAGATATTCAACCCCTTTTTCACCACCAAGACCGTGGGCGCGGGAATGGGATTGAGCAAGGCGTACCTGCTCGTCGAAGAGCACGGCGGGGCCATCAACGTGAAGTCCACGCTGGGCAGAGGCGCAACTTTTGAGGTTTTCCTGCCGGTCGACCGATTGATGACCGGCTTGCATTCGTGGGAGGCCGTGTCGCGCGGGGCACCACCTACGTGACGAACCGCGCAGGGCTGACGAGATGCCTTCTCTATTCTGGTTCAGGGGTTTGGTTTGCCGGGCAGGCGTTGTCGTGACCCTGCCACCCCGAGACAACTGTTTGACTCTTAGAGGAGACGCACGATGCGGTTCTGCATAGCACTTCTCGTCGTAGTGGGGCTGGCTGTCAGTGTGTTCGCTCCGCTGGCCGGCGCCGAGATCTACGTCCGAACTCAGAAAGAAGGCCAGAAGGAGTTCACCAATCGCCCGTCGGGCACGGGATGGCTGTTCTATGCGAGCGAGCAGGGGTACGTGCCGACCATCAGGTTCGAGAAAGAGGGCAAGCCCAAGAACCTGGACGAGATCGTGGAGGAAATCGCGGACAAGTTCAATATCAACGCTAACTTGGTGAAGGCGATCATTGTTGCCGAATCGAACTCCAACCCCTCGGCAATTTCTCGGAAGGGGGCTCAGGGACTGATGCAACTGATGCCGCAAACGGCCAAGAAGCTCAATGTTTCCAAGCCATTCGACCCACGGGAGAATATCCTTGGAGGCGTGAAGTACATCAAGGGTCTGATGGCTTCGTATGGCGATCTCCGCCTCGCTCTTGCCGCGTACAACGCGGGTCCGGCCGCGGTCGCCAAGCATGCCGGCATACCCCCTTACCGAGAGACGATCAATTATGTTAAGAAAGTCATTTACTACTACAAGAAATTCACGAATGACCCAACCCTGCGAGTGGCGGGTGTGGCAACTGGAGCAGGCTCAAAATAGATGAAGAAACACCTCCCCAATTTCTTGACGCTGGGCAGGCTTGTCATGGTCCCACCGATTGTAATCCTGCTCTTTTTTCCAGGTAGACTACCGTCGGCGGTTGCTGGCTGCATCTTTTTCGTCGCGTGTCTGACTGACTTTCTCGATGGATTCTTTGCCCGGCGGTTCAGGCTGGAATCGTCCTTCGGCCGATTTCTTGACCCCATTGCCGACAAGGTTCTCGTCACTTCCGCGCTTATCATGCTCATTTCGCTGGGTCGCGTACAGGCTTGGATCGTAATGCTCATCATTTCCCGGGAGGTTGCCGTCAGTGTTCTGCGCGCCATAACGAAAAGCTGGAACACCACCCTGCAGCCGAGCCCCATTGGCAAACTGAAAGCGGTATTCCAGTTCGCGGCAATCGTTCCGCTTATCGTCCACTACGAATACAGGCTGCTCATCCCCATCGACTTCCATCTGATCGGCACGGTCCTGATCTATATGGCGCTGGCGCTGACCCTCTGGTCGGGCGTGGATTATTTCATCAAATTCTACAGGGAATACCAAGTTACTGAAGACGAAGAGAGTTCGCTGTAACGTCCCGGACACCTTGTGCGCGACAGATGACAATGCGCTCATAAACAGGTGAGGTTTTAGAGATCTGCTGAGGTCTCCTGGTAGGTCTCCTTCATTGAGAACGGCACGCCCTAACGGTGCTCCCCCCCGGAGACCCGTCCCAAGGAACAGGTGCCATGGCTGTCGTTTGGGAATAACCTGGCGCGATGACCAGTTTTTCTCAATCGGACTTTGGTAGGCTTACCGGGGGACCGGGTCAGGCAGATCGCTGGGAAAATCGGCACGTGGCGGAGGGAGAGGGATTCGAACCCCCGGACCTTTCGGTCAACGGTTTTCAAGACCGCCGCCTTAAACCACTCGGCCATCCCTCCGGCATCAAATCTAGCCCAGGAAAATGTGCCGTGTCAAGGCGATTGGCGAGCCGTTCCGGGCCGAGCCGACACCTCGGCCTGATCCGCGTTGAGCCGAACATGCGCCCCGTGCGGTAGGGTGAGATTCGGCAGATCGTGGCCGTGCGGATACGCGGATACAACAGGAACAGATCTGTCTCCAATCAGACCCAGAAGGATGTTTTCTACATCGAGGCGCCGATCTGCGCTTTCGTTGTCGACAAAGTGACCGAGGACGAAGCCGGCAACCGAATCCAGAATCCCAGCTAGTTTGAGCTGCGTGAGCATCCTGTCGACCCGATACAGGGGCTCGTGCACATCTTCCAGGAGCAGAACCGCTCCTGCAAGGTCAGGAACGTGTGCCGTTCCCAGCAGCGCGGTGATCAATGAAAGGCAGCCGCCCATCAAGGGTCCTGAAGCCCCCCCGGGCCTGAGCACCCTAATCGGATGGTTGTCCGGTATCAGGTTCCGCTCATAAACCGGTTCGGTGAGTGCCCGGGAGAACCACTCTTCGGAAAGGAGGTCCAGTCCCTCACCCACCTGAGCGGCAAGCATGGGACCTGTCCAGGTCATGAGCCGACACCGGCCGTATAACGAGAGCGCCAGCGCGGTGAGGTCGCTCATGCCGACGAGGATTTTCGGATCCTGGCGAATCTCTTCGGTCCGTACGTCTTCGATCAGCCGCATTACACCGTACCCTCCGCGAGCGAACAAAATGCCGCGCACGTCTGGATTGGACAGCATGCTGTTCAGATCGTCCGCCCTCTGGCGATCCGTGCCGGCCAGGTAGTCATTCCGTTCATGCAGATGCCGGCCCAGTCGGATACGAAAACCGAATCGATTGAGGAACCGGAGCCCTTTTTCGAGGGCGTCAGGAAGGACGGGCCCGGACGCTGCAACCACGCCAACAATGTCGCCTCTCTTAAGCGGCTGAGGAACCAGAAGATCGGGTTGGCTGTTTGAGACTGCCAGAGCGAGCATACCGCGAGTCACCCCTCCGAGTTCGTTAGTTGCCATGGGCAATTATCAGTCATTGTTTTCAAGGTCAATCGCTTAGTAGACCACTTCCTGAATACGATAGCGGATTTTAGGTTTGTTGGTGGGACAGGCATCTTGCCTGTCACTTCTTAATGGACCGGCACGATGCCGGCCCCACTGAACAGCCAAGAACAGAGCCTCCAAGCGAGACCGTATTTATGAAAACGAGTAATTAGGCCCGCCGATCGTTCCCGTCAAGTCGTTCGGCGATTTGGCGCTCGGATGGTGAACTTGGCCGACCCTCATCCTGTCCCGAGGGGATGAGAAGACTCTGAGTGGCGCCGGCATCTTACGGGTGATTTCCCTCTCCTTCTGGGGAGGGTTTGGGCTGAAGGCGTCAGGATGCCTCGTTCGACACTCCATGCGTATCAGACGAGGTTGTCTTCCCGGTTGATTTTTTCTCGATTGCCCCGGTCTCGCAGGGGTGATAGAATCGCGGGACAGGAGGGTAAATGGCCGTAATCCTTCATGTGGAAGACGAGGGGTCCGTAAGATTTCTGTACAAGGAAGTCTTCGAGGAACTGGGTCACCGGGTCGTCCCTGCCATCTCCGGGGAAGAAGCGCTTGCGATTCTCCGGAAGAGTCGTCCTGACCTCATCATACTCGATCTGAAGATGCCGGTCATGGGAGGAAGAGGATTTCTGGAACGATTTCGCCGCATGAAAATGAAGATCCCTGTCGTGATCAGCACGGCCTATCCTTACCTGGCATCAGACCAGGTGACCGACAGTGCCGAAGCATATGTTGTCAAGTCAGGGGACTTGGACGAACTCGTGCAGAAGGTGCAGGGCCTCCTGGGCAATACCCGCTAGACGGTCGTGCCGGAACGACCGGCCGTTTCAACGTACGTGTCCCCTGTCTCGTGTCTATCCTGCCTCTGGGGTCGGTAGCGTCTGCTCACCGGGCAAGGCACCGGTCTGCCGCAGAGCTTCGTACACCACGATGCCCGCCGAGGTTGACAAATTCAGGCTGCGAACCTTGCTCAGGTCGATCGGAATTCTTGCCACCCGCAACGGAAACCGCGCGAAAAGCTCGGGGGGGAGACCGGTCGTTTCCGGACCAAAGAGTATGTGATCGTCAGGACGAAACCTGATGCGATGGTACGCATCCCCGCGTTTGCTGCCGGTGAGGACAAGGCGCTCTGGTGGCACTGAGGAGAGATACGCCTCCAGGTCGTCCCACACCACGAGGTCGAGTTTGTCCCAATAGTCAAGTCCCGCACGCTTGAGGGACCTGTCATCGATGTGAAACCCCAAGGGTCTGATCAGATGAAGCGTGGCGCCGACCGCGCAGCACAACCTGCCAATATTCCCTGTATTGGGCGGGATCTCCGGATGCACGAGAACTACGTTCAACATTGCTCAGCCACCCTCACGAGGCGCGCAATCCAAGCCCACCCACTCTTCGCTGCCCTCGCAGGACTTCCAGGGCTAGTCCGGCGACCTCGGCAATCTCCGGCTGCGGCAGCCGCCGCTTGGCGAGCGGGTCGTCTACGATGAGAAACGCGTCGTCATGGGTGTGCATTCCGGTGAATATGTCCCGGGAGGTCGCGGCCGAAGCCCTCAGGCTCGCCTTGACGTCGTACCCACGGCGGGGAACCACCACCAGGTCCGGGGCCAATTCGGAAGCGCCCCCCCGGTAGATCTCCTCCTGCACGAGGATTCGGTCGAACAGGGGTTCGTCGGCGTCGGTGCCGGGCATGACCCGAATCCCTACATCCGCAAGTCTCATTCTTTCCAGATCGTGCTTGAGCCGGCCGCGCAGCTCTGTGCATGCCGCGGGACTGAGCGTTCCTGACCTGAAGCGCTCTCGGCTGTGGAGGTAGATCCGTGTCGGGTCCATGGCAAACGCGAGCGAACGACGTGCAATATCAGCGGGCGATTGCGGGTTCGCGCGTGAGAAGTAAAGAACCCCGAGCGTTCTCAGGATATAATTGAGTTGGACATCGCAATGGAGGCGGGTGAAGCCGTGATCGGACAGAACGATCACCCTGCAATTCGGTCCGATCCGATCCAAGAGTCGCCCGATCTCAAAGTCGATCGCCCGGTAATAGTCGATGAAATCCCGGAAAAACGGATGCGACGGATTGTCATGAGCATCGAACAGGAAATGGTGCAGGCGATCCGTGCCGGTCACGACGCCGATGAACAGGTCCCACGGTTCCCTGGCGAGGAGGGCCGACATCACCTCCGCGTGCACGTGCAGGGTGTCGAACAGATCCCTGATCAAGACACGGCGGTCTTCCCGCGCAGCTACCGAATCGACATCCGTCCGGTACTTCATTGACCGCAACCACGGGATGAGACGCGGCGGGTACACGGCTCGCTCGAACACAGGCGCGACGAACCCTGCAACCAAGACACCGTCCAGCGGCCGCGCCGGATAGGTAAACGGGAGATTCACCACCACCGATTTCTTCGTACCTGCCTGTTGCCAGAGCGGCGCGCATTGAACGTCGTCAAACGAGGGGAGACGCAGCGCGATCTCACCGCTCTTGAGGTCCGTGAATCCGTAAATGCCGTGTTCACCGGGATTGGTTCCGGTCATGAAGGAGGTCCATGCGACCGAGGAAATCGCGGGGAGGGTGCTCTGCATCTTCACGAAAGTCCCTCGATCTGCCATCTCCGCAAGCCGCGGCAGGTATCCTTCCGCGAAGAAGCGCTCCAGGAGCGAAAACGGAACTCCGTCCAATCCGATAATCGCGACTTTGTCTGGGACAGTCATACCGTCGGCACCTCTTTGCATGCTGATCAGGAGGCCAAAAGTCCGTTGGGTGCGGGTCTCCGGGGAGAGGGGGCATCAGGGGGTGGAGAGGTTCGAGTCACCGCCTCTTTCAGGCACTCGAGGATGCGATAGGGGAGGGGGCCGCCATGCGGGATGACTCCCAGTTCGACTCCAGGCTTGTTTGCTCCGTGGAAATCGCTCCCGCCGGTGATCACGAGGTCAAGCCTGCGTGCCAGATCGAGGTAGGTTCCTGTCTGCTTCAGGGTGTGCCTCGAGTAGTAGGCTTCCAATCCCATGAGGCCATATTCCATCAAGGCTCGGACAATCTCTTCCAGGCGGTGCGGATCCTCCTCTCCCAGGGAGTAGGGATGGGCCAAGACCGGCACTCCTCCTGCTTTGCGAAGAACCTCGATAGCGTCTTGCGGCGCCAATTTCACCTTCTCGACGTACGCAGGTGCTCCTTTCTTTAGAAACCGGTCGAATGCTTCTTGCCGCGCGCTCACGTACCCTTTTCTGAGCATGATTGCAGCAAGATGGGGCCTGCCCGGGACACCGCCGACAGCTTCACTTTCGACTTCGTCGTTGCTGACGAACACGTCATTTCGTTCAAGTTTGGATAGTATCTTGGGAATCCGTTCCCGCCGTCCGCGGCTCAGGAAGTCCAGCGACTCCAGCAGATCAGGTTCATCAATCCGGACAAAATACCCGAGAATGTGCAGGATTCCTCGCTCGGAGTGGGCGCTCAACTCCACGCCGGGGACCACTTCGAGGCCCAGGTGTCTCCCCTCGTCCTGAGCCGGAGCAACCCCCGCAACGGTATCGTGATCCGTCACGGCTATCGCCTTGAGGCCTCTCTTCGACGCGAGTCGGACCACGTGTTGCGGAGAGAACGTGCCGTCAGAGATGACGGTGTGAACGTGAAGATCGATCATAAGGGCTACCTGAAGTGGTAGTTTCAAATCGTTCCTACAATAGGTCCCGTCAGCCAGTGCGTCAACTCCAATTGAATGCACGCGCGCTGACGGCAGGAAGCCAGATCGACCGAGATGCCCAATGGGGGCAGCGGGCCTGCAAAAAATATTGTAAAGGTGAAAGTGCGGTGGTATATTTATTAATTCATCTTCGGTTCCATCGTCACGGGAGACCCGAATGAGAGGAGCACACGTGTCCATCCCGGCTGCAAATCCGTCCCCGACGGTGAACAGCGTCATCCTGTCGCACGCCTCAGCCTTCTCTCCGGCCGAGTACTGCTTCGCTTGTTCTCTCATCACACTTGGACCCGATTCTCAGTCTCGCACACGCGCCTTATATTCCCGGTTGGGGCCGCGTGCGGGTTCAGCGATGTATCTGCCGAGCAAAGAGGAGCCGCGACCACGATCGAGTCAGCCGGCAAGCGGGGAAAACCAATTGGCCCAGGGATTTTCGAGGTAGCGGACATGGCGAAGAGACTCTTTGGCACCGACGGCGTGCGAGGGGTTGCCAACCTGGAACCCATGACGGCCGAGACGGCTCTGAAACTCGGTCGAGCCATCGCTTATGTGGCTCGGGAACAACCCTGCGTTCGGCATCGGGTGCTCGTTGGAAAAGACACGCGGCGATCCTGCTACATGCTCGAGCACGCGCTTTGCGCCGGGATATGTTCGATGGGGGCCGACGCCCTGCTCGTCGGGCCCATGCCCACCCCTGGGATAGCCTTTCTGACTGCCAACATGAGGTGCGATGCAGGCGCGGTGATCTCCGCATCGCACAACCCGTTTCAAGACAATGGGATCAAGTTTTTCGGTAGTGACGGGTTCAAGCTTTCCGATGAACGGGAAGAAGACATTGAAAGGCTCATCGGCTCCCCACGCCTCGATGAGATTCGACCGACTGCAGCGGAGATCGGAAGAGCTGTACGGATCGACGACGCTCTGGGCCGATACATAGTCTACGCGAAGAACAGTTTCCCCGGCAGCATGACGCTCGACGGGGTCAAAATGGTTTTAGATTGCGCCAACGGAGCAGCCTATCGGGCGGCCCCCCTCGTCTTCGCGGAATTGGGCGCGGACGTGAGGCCGCTGGGAGTGCATCCAGACGGACTAAACATCAATCACAATTGCGGTTCCCTGTATCCTCAGGTGATGTGCGATGCGGTGAGGCAGTCTCACGCGGATCTAGGCGTCGCGTTGGATGGAGACGCGGACAGGGCTATCTTTTCAGACGAGAAAGGGAACGAAGTCGACGGTGACCAGATCATGTGTCTCATCGCCTCAGACATGATGGTGCGCGGGCTTCTCCAGAAGAACACGCTCGTGGCGACGGTGATGAGCAACATTGGGCTTGAGATAGCCATGCGGGAGATGGGGGGAACCCTGGTGCGCACCCCCGTTGGCGACCGGTACGTGGTGGAGCACATGCGGCAAGGCGGATACAATTTCGGGGGCGAGCAGTCCGGGCATCTTATCTTTCTGGACCACAGCACGACCGGTGACGGAATCCTCGCTGCACTGCAGGTAATGAGAGTCATGCAGGAGACCGGCAAACCTCTCTCGGAGTTGGCTTCCCGCGTAAAGAAGTTTCCTCAGTTCTTGAAAAACGTCGAAGTCAGGACTAAGAGAAATCTGGACGAGATCCCGGAACTGCGGAAGGTCATCCGAGAGTCCAACGAGAGACTCAAAGGGAATGGGAGACTTCTCGTACGGTATTCCGGCACGCAACTCCTCTGCCGAGTAATGGCTGAAGGGGAGAACGAGGACGAAGTACGATCCTTGGTGGATACGGTGGCCGATGCAATCTCAAAGCATTTGTGACCCGGCAATGCCCGCGGTTGACATCGCGCGGCGGGTCCTCGAAATCGAAATCGAAGCGATCCGTGGCGTGATGGGCAAGCTCGACGAGAGTTTCGACCGGTGTGTGAACCTGCTCTATGGGCTGCGCGGCAGAATCATCATTACCGGCGTGGGGAAGTCGGGGCTCATCGGGCGTAAGATAGCCGCGACGCTCACCAGCACGGGATCTCCCGCGATATTTGTGCATCCGCTGGAAGGACTTCACGGCGACCTCGGCATCATCAGCAGAGATGATGCGTTGATGGCGATCTCCAACAGCGGTGAAACCCCGGAGATTACCTCCTTGGCCGCGACGGTCAAGAAACGGGGCTCGCTCATTATGGCAATGACGGGCCGGGCATTTTCGAGCCTGGCTCGCATGGCGGACCTGGTGTTAGACTGCCGCGTTCAGCGGGAGGCATGTCCTCTGAACATGGCCCCCACCGCCAGCACGACCGCTACGCTGGCGCTGGGGGACGCGCTAGCGATCGCACTCATGACCCGGCGGGATTTTCGGAGAGAGGATTTCCTCGCACATCACCCCGGCGGGAGCCTTGGAGAAAGACTCAATCGCCCGATACGCGACGTCATGCTGGATCGTGCAGCGATTCCCCAGGTGCACGACGATGCTTCCCTGGCGGAAGTTTTGCAGTCTATAAGCAGACCGAATCTCGGGTTTACTGTGGTCACGTCGGGCGACCGCTTGCTGGGAATCATTACCGACGGTGACCTCAGACGAGCGTTGGAGAAGAACCTCAACATCTATGAAACCCGGTCCAGGGACTTGATGACGCGCAGCCCCTTGACCATTTCCGATCACAGAACCGCGGCGGAAGCCCTGGAAATCATGGAGAGCAAGATGATCACCGCACTGGTGGTACTCCACGACGACGGTGGTCTGGCCGGGATCGTGCACCTTCATGACCTGTTGGGCCGCGGTGAGATCCGATTCACGTAGTCGAGCCCCGGGATGCCCGGCAGCGTTGCTCAACGGGAGCGACGATTGCCCCAAATTCCCCGACAGATCTCACTTTAGATCGATCGGTGGAGACCAATCGGGCAGCGCGGCCGGGTCCGCGGGACGAGCATAGGAGGAGCGAATGATGAAGCTTAAAAAGGAGGACCTCGATTACTTCCAGGGGTTACTTCAAAAGCAACTGGATGAGTTGGTCAAAGGAGCGGGCAGAACAGTTGACGAGATGACTCTGTCTGAAGGGAATGCTGCGTTCCCTGATCCCACTGATCGCGCCTCCATGGAGTCGGGTAGAAACTTCGAACTCAGAATACGCGACAGAGAGCGGAAACTCATCAACAAGATCAAGAAGGCCCTGGAGAAGGTTGAGGACGGCACGTTCGGTTTCTGTGAAGTGTGCGGTGAGCCTATTGACTTTAAGCGACTTGAGGCGCGGCCGGTGACAACACATTGCATCGAGTGTAAAACCTCCGAAGAGGAAGAAGAAAAAATACGAAAATTGTAATCTGCGACATGCTAATTCTCCCGGTAAGGGATTGACATCTTTGGTTGACCGGCGTTACACTGAAGTAGTCTCCCTCTGGAATTCAAGAGTCTCTATTGACTATCTGGCTCTGACCGGCATTGGGCCCGAGTCGAAGCGGTTTCGAGAGGCGCCGACAATTGTCGAGTTGTGTAGTCATCGTGAATCCTGGAGAGCCTTGTTTATCCCCCCGCGGTCTAGGTATGCCTCCTGAATGCCGACTTCCGTGAGATTGTTCCCGGCACGTATACGCCGATTGATATCCGGTTTTCTTTCACTGGCGAGGTTCTAGGACATGAAACGCGCTAAAGTACTTCTCGGGCCGGTCACATGCACTGGTTCAACACACTACGGATTGAGTGCCGAACCGCGAATCAAGATTTGCGGTGACACGGCAGCGTTGGCTGAAGCAGCGATGGAAACATCACCTGCTGCAGGAGCCGTGGTGATATCTCCCTGTTTGGGCGAAGTGGCCCTTGCCGCGCACAACGACAATTGCCGGAGAAAAGCTGAACTCGTTGAGGAACTCTCAGGCCAGAGCTTCACTGCGCCTGTGTTGTCATCCGATTGCGCGAAGACTGCAATTCCCAGTCTCAGAAGAACGCGACTGAGAGTTGAGGGATCGGTTCCGAGAATCCTCGCGCTCAAGAAACGGACTTCGACGGCTACCCTGGCGGAGGCTAAGGCGTTGAACTCCAAAGACCCGGAATCAAGAGCAACAGAATCAAGAATCGCTCAGCTCAAGACTCAAGAGCTCAGAACCCGGGAGCCCAAGACTCGGGAACCGCGACCAGTTGAGCCGCGAATCCCTGAAGTGAAGCCCCCGTCGCCGCGCAGATCCGAAGCAAAATCACTGGATTTTAAGGCGGAAAAGCCGAAGCGACCGGCACGGAAAATACCAAAGGCCGACGATGTTCTGCCCGAACCGATCAAGTTGGAAACGTTGGCCGAAAGGGCGCTCGAGCCCGAGCGGCCGGTTCGGCTGGAGATACCGGCCCACGTAGCAGTGAAGGTCATACCGACACCCCGGAAGCGGGAAACGAAACAGGCTGAAGCGGTGGTGCAGCCGCCCCCGGAACTTCCCGCGACACGGCCGCTGAAAGTCATAAGAAAGCGGAGAGAGGAAGCCCCCAAGGTCTTCGAGACCATCGCGACATCCGTTCCTCAGGCTATGCTGGCCGGAATAGCCACACTGAGAGACGAGGGGGAGCCGAAATAGCATCACCGTTTCCTGCGGAGATCCCAGACAATAGTCCCCGAGAAACGTCGAATCTGTCGGGAGGGTGGGCTGTGAGTGTGCCCGGTACGCCTGAATACGCCCAGGTGGTGGTGAGCATTCTCACTCCCCATGACGGCATGCCTGGGAAGGTGGCTCGCCTGCTCACTCCGGAACTCGGTCCTGTAGAAGAGGAGATAGGCCCGCTTGCGTTCGATTACAGTACGTATTACGAAACCGAGATGGGAACGGGAATACGCAGATGGGTCTGGGCGCTCTCGGATCTCGTGGACAGGAGCCACTTGGCGCGCATCAAGCTCTTCACGAATAAGCTGGAGCAAACCTTTTCCCGAGACGGCAAGCGGACCGTCAACCTTGACCCCGGCCTGTTGACGCTGGGGAATTTTGTCCTGGCCACTGGCAAAGACAACGCGCACCGGATATACTTACAACAGGGGATCTTCGCGGATCTTACGCTCATCTTCCGCGGAGGAAGCTATCGCCCCCTGGAATGGACCTATCCGGATTACGCGGATCTGCCGATGATACAACTTCTCAATCGGCTACGGGAGACGTACAAATGGAAGCTCCGTCCGGCAACGGATCGCAAAAAGCCTTGAAAAGCATGACCGGCTTCGGCAGGAGCCGGCGGGTCGCGGGCAGCGTCGAAATTGTCACGGAAATCCGTGCAGTGAACCACCGGTTTCTCGACGTCTCCGTCAGATTGCCCAAGATCTACTCGCTTTTCGAGCCGGAGATCAGAAAGATCGTCTCAGACGCGATCGATCGGGGAAAGATCGATGTGGTGGTCACCCGATCCGGGGGGAAGAGCGGTCTCGTCGATGTCATGCTGGACGAGGAGCTTGCCCAGAGCTACCATGCGTGCCTCCTGCGCCTCAGAGAAAGGTTCCGGCTGGCGGGGGAAATATCTATTTCAGACATGCTGACCTTCCATGATCTCCTCGTGCCCGTCGAGCGCGAGGATGTCCTCGAGCAAGAATGGCCGGAGGTCGAGCAGTGCTTGAGAGAAGCCCTGGCCGCTCTCGACCACATGCGCAGGACCGAGGCCGTCGCACTCTGGGCCGACATGTCGTCGAGGATTCGGTCCATTGCTGACAGAACGGCGCACATCAGGACCATGGCCGAGACCGTGAGCCTCGCGGCTCGTGAGCGACTGGAGAAGAGGGTGCGGGAATTGACGGGCGGGCTTGAACTGGACCAGAACCGCCTGCACCAGGAGGCCGCACTGATAGCCGATAGAAGTGACGTCACGGAGGAGCTTACTCGGATCAACAGTCACGCTGAGCAGTTTCTCTCGCTCGGTCCGCAAGGGTCACCGGTGGGCAGAAAGCTCGATTTTCTCTTGCAGGAATTGCTCAGAGAGACTAATACCGTGGGGGCAAAGTCCGCGTCAACGGACATCGCATCCCATGTGGTGAACATTAAGGTTGAGTTGGAAAAGATACGCGAACAAATTCAAAACATAGAATAACCGGAGAGAGAGGTCGGATGGCACGGGTAACTGTTGAAGACTGTCTAGAAAATGTAGAGAACCGGTTCGCCCTGGTGGTTCTTGCAGCGAAGAGAACCAAGGAACTCAAGCGGGGCGCGCCTCTTTTGGTCCACGACCGGGACAACCGAGAGGTTGTTATGGCTCTGAGGGAAATCGCCGCTTCCAAGGTGCGCGCCCGACGGCTTCTGCCCGACGAATTGGCGGAAAAGCAAGAAGTGCAGGTCAAGAAGAAGCCCGATTGAACAGGAAGAAACCTGCAGACGTTTCCAAGTCCGTGATATACGGGATCCATCCGGTCCTCGAGACCTTAAAGGCCGGTAAGAGACGCGTCGAGGAGATCTACAGCGCGCGAGAGGATTCGCTTGACGAGGGGATAAGCGCCCTTATCAAGGAAAAAACGATCCCCGTGACGCAGGTTCCGCAGGCTCAACTCCTCGCCGTGGCCGGATCGCCCCACCATCAGGGGCTGGCCGCGCGAGTCGGGCCGTTCCCGTATGCCGATCTCGAGGATATTCTATCCCCCCGGCTACCGGCAACAGGCCCCATACTTCTTCTGGATGAAGTTCAGGATCCGGCAAATCTGGGTAACATCCTTCGGGCCGCTGAGTGCCTTGGAGCCGAGGCTCTGGTGTTGACCAAGGATCGCTCAGTCCCGATTACCGCCGTTGTGGAAAAGGCCGCTGCCGGCGCTTCGGCTCATATAGCAGTGGCAAGGGTGGTGAATCTGGTGCGCGCCATCGAGATGCTCAAGGCGTCCGGGTACTGGGTTTACGGCACCGCTCCCGAAGCGAAGGCCAGCCTCTACGATCTGGAATTGAAGGGACAGCTTGCGTTTGTTCTCGGTTCGGAGGGTAAGGGCATGCGACGACTTGTGCGCGAGAAATGCGATCAGCTCGTCGTGGTGCCCATGAGCGGCAAGACCGCGTCTCTGAATGTATCCCAAGTGGCCACCATCCTTCTGGCAGAATCGCTTCGCCAGCGCTTGGAGAAGCCTATTACGGACCGGAGCGATCGTTCGTAATCGCATGCTGTTTCGTGATTCGGTCGCGTCGGAGTGCATTTCTTGTCGGACATGAGACTCCTTGTGGATCCGTCACCGCAGCTTCCAGTCTTCAGTGAAGGATTGGAACTCGTCATATGCGTCGACGTGGACGCAATCCCTGAAATCTACCTTAAACTAGGCGTACCGAAGCCGGATCGCCATCTCGTGCTGGGAATCATGCAAAGTGCTTCCATGGCTGTCTCCGAGAGCGATCCGGAATTGATGACCTTTCTGGAACCCGTCACGGTCGTTCTGAGCAGGAGTGATGGCTCATCCAAGAAGCTCGGCGCCGGCCTGATCGTCGTACGGTCCGAAGACGGCCACCTCGGCGTTCTTTCCGCTGTCGATCCACCTCAGGCCCGGCGCCTCGCGAGAGAAGCGCTCCGCTGGTTCACGGGAACCATTCGCCTCGATATCCCCTGAAGGATTGCTGCAGGAAGCGCGTGAGCCAATGCGAGTCCGGTGCCATATACCCATATATATTCGGTTGGTTATGCAGTTACCCCCAAAAAAGATGGAACAAGATCGGCTTCCTGGCTACTCATACAAGTGAATGCCGCGGGGAGAACCGCGGCGAAGGTGAATGGATTGGCATAATGTGGTAGCTTGGATCACCAGGAGAGACGGAGAGCCGGCGTGCGTGGATTTACGGATCGCGAAATGTCTTGCTGCTTACGGCCCTGTTCGCGCCTCATGTCGGCGAAGGATCTCCGAGAGACCGAAAGCCTTGATGTTGAGTGATTCTGATGTCGATCGGCGCGTGAGTCTGCCATGCCTCACACGCCTCGAAAGGGGGCTCGTTCAGTGGCAAGGAATATGATTATGGTATCGCTGTTGGCGACACTGCTCGTGTCCATGTGCATGCCCGCTGCTGCTGCGAATTGGAATGCGACGGGCAAGTGGGAAGCGGACGTGATGGGCGCCAAAATCCACGCGAATCTCGTTCAGGAGGGTGAAACGCTTAAAGGAATCGTAGACGTGTACGATCCCTGGGGCAAGAAAGACCGGTACACGGTTCGCGGAACCGTCCATGGAGACCAGCTTCAAGCCGCTCATTACAGCGGGCACTCCTTCTCCGGGCGCTTCGCACCGAACGGACAGTTGGTTGGTACCCTGCGGACCAATGGCGGTCATAGCGTGAAGATTTCTGCGCGGCGTCGCTAGGGAGGACCTCGGATTGATGAAAGACACACCATGGTCTCGGACGCTGACCGAAATCAAAACCGTGTGCTTCCTCGCGGCCATGATACCGGTGCTCGCGGCCGTTGCGGTCGCCGGCCTCGCGCTGTTGGTGGTCCTGACACCCCAGGCGATCTATGAGAGAATCCGCGGAAGATCCCCGAAGCGCCCGTGGCACAGTTCTCGCGTTCGTGGATACGGAGATCAGGCGGATCCCAGCCCCCGTTTCGTTGCAGAACGGCAGTCCAATCGGCGTCCCTCATAGCGTCGGTCAAACGTCGGGGCTGCATGAGAATCCCCACCCCTCGTAAAGGGGGGAAGAGGGGATTTTGCATCTTCTGCCCAGGCTGAATTCAGGGCATTACTCTTGGCAAGGGGTATATCACTGCGGACAGACGTAGCAGATCGGCCTGTCGAGGATCGAAGTGATCGAGAGTCGGTTCTATAACGTTGCCGGTGTGAAGTGGGAAGCGCGCTTCTTTCGAAAAGGAGAAGAGTTTCCCGACACAGACAGGAAAGCGCCCCGGCAAGGGGTATGGGCGCGGCCCATGCATCAGGGCTGGGATCGATCGCGCTTTGTGGCTGATTCCTGGCGCTTCGTTAATATAGACCCGGACACGCTCTACCTCGGCGAACGGGTCGAACGGTGACTGAGTTTGGAAAGATCCGGAGATTCGGCAGCCGCCAGGTCCGCCGTGAAGCCTAATCGGCAGAGCAATGACTGCGCCCATGTGGGCATCGCGAGGGGGAAGGTGGCGGGGGCCTGAGGCTCGGAACGGTCCCGACCGGCTGTTGCCGTCAAGGCGAGGACGGGACTTCGTTCAGGCATGATGCGGCTCAACCGCTCATCGAGCTGCTGGATATCCGGGTGGTCCGATGCCAACGCCTGCCAATCCTGGAAGATGGTTTCGTCTCGGTTACCGTCTTTGAACAGGAGCGTGACCTTTCTGATCTGTCCCGATTCATTGAGGACGAGCGTCACGCGTTCGATGCGCTCGAAATAGCGTTGCCCTCTGGGTTCACCCTGCACCAGGAGCGAGGGTTCCTCCTCGATAGCTTGCACGGCTCGGAATTCGCGGAGCCCTCCGTTACCGATACTCTCGATCAAGGCCATGAGAGGATCTGCGAAGCGCGCGATATCTCGGTCCCCTTGGACTTCGAACGTCTCCCTGTCCCGCTGATCGTGAATCACCGTAATCCGGGCTCCGTCGGATAGGAGTTCGACGTTTACATCGCCCGTCATGGTCAATTGAAATTTATTCGGCTTCTGGAAGACGAGGGATCCGCGGATGGTGAGCGCGCGGTTAAAGACGTCGGAAAGCCGTGTCTTCACGAAAGTTGTTTTGAATCGGTCCACCAGACGGGATTTCGCTTCCATGCTCTGGACGAGATCCTCGAAATCGGAAACCCGCACCGGACCGGTGCCGCTGCAAGCGCCCAAGAGCGCGGCACAGAGCACCAGGAGGGCCGGCGATCGGAGGTAGGGAAGCCCCCCCTGTCGGCGGCGCGACTGGGCTCTGTCGAAGTCCCTGCCGACACCCTCTCCCCTGGAGGAGGGGCTGCGCGGGAGTAAACGTCCCAGCGACGTCGCGATGCAGGTCAGGCGAAAACGAAGTTCCCGGATAACCCTCAAAACCACCCTCAATCGGAATTGGACGACGTAAGATGAATCACGTTGAAATCTTGAGAACAACCCCCTTGAACAATCATAACACACGATGGGGTTCTCGATCCAGCGAAACCGGCACGAGCAGGAACTATGCGGCCGCTTGTACGAATCGATTCCAGGCCCTGTGCATCCATAATTAGGGAAGCGTGGTCGAGAATCCCTTGAAGTGCAAAACCGGGTCTGATAATTTTCGACTGCACAGCCGATCGTATCAGCCAAAGTTGAGGTGCCCATGTGGGAATACAGCGACAAGGTTAAGGACCATTTTTTCAATCCGAGAAACGTCGGTGCTCTCGAAGACAGTAACGCGGTCGGAGAAGTAGGTTCTCTTGCCTGTGGGGACTCTTTGAAGCTCTTTCTCAAGGTCGATCCGGATACCGATCGTATCATTGACGCGACCTTTCAGACCTTCGGATGCGGCAGCGCGATCGCTTCCAGCAGTGCGCTGACCGAGATGCTTAAAGGTAAGACCGTCCAGGAGGCCATGGATATAACAAATAAGGATATTGCGGACTTCCTGGGTGGCCTTCCCAAGGAAAAGATGCACTGCTCGGTTATGGGCCGAGAGGCGCTTCACGCGGCTATCGCCCACTATCGTGGACAGCCGTCCCCCGCGGAACAGCTCGAAGGTGAGCTCGTCTGCCAGTGCTTCGGCGTCACGGACCTCCAGATCAAGCAGGTGGCCACGGAGAACAAACTTACTACGGTGGAGGAGGTCACCAACTACACCAAGGCAGGGGGCGGCTGCGGACTTTGTCACGAGAAGATTGAGGAAATCCTGTTGCAAATTCGCGGTGAACAGAAGAAGGACGAGGCGCCACCGGTTCCTGCCGCTAAACGCATGACCAATCTGCAGAAGATAGCGAAAATACAGGAAGTAATCGAGAGAGAGATACGCCCGATGTTGCAGCAGGACGGGGGGGACGTCGAACTGGTCGACGTGGAAGGGGCTCGCGTTCTGCTGGCGCTGAGGGGTATGTGCACGTCGTGTCCAAGTGCCGCGCTCACTCGGGAAGGTATCGAAGCGAAACTGAGGGAACTCGTGCTTCCGGACCTCGTCGTCGAGGAGGTAGCGTGATGAACCCGGTTTACCTGGACAACAATGCCACCACTAAGGTTGCTGCGGAAGTATTCGAGGCCATGAAGCCCTTCTTTTGCGAGAGATACGGCAATCCTTCCAGCATGCATTCGTTCGGCGGGAACGTCGCCCGCGACGTCGCTGCCGCCCGAGCGGCCTTGGCCGCATTGTTGGGAGCCTCCTCTCCCCAGGAGGTGGTGTTCACGTCAGGCGGGACGGAATCTGATTCCACGGCGATTCTGAGCGCATTGGCAACCAGCCCCGAGCGACGGGAGATCGTCACCAGTCGGGTCGAGCATCCTGCAGTGCTAAATCTGTGCAGGTACCTGGCCAGGGACAAAGGATACACCGTTCGATGGTTGTCGGTGGATCGAGAAGGGCGGCTGGATATGGAAGAGGTCCAGAGTAAGATCTCCGACCATACCGCCATCGTCTCGGTCATGTGGGCCAACAACGAGACCGGCGTGATCTTCCCCATACAGCAGATCGGGGAAATCGCCCACGAGCGCGGTGCCCTGATGCATACGGACGCGGTCCAGGCAGTGGGCAAGATCCCCCTGGACTTGAAGGCTTCGGCAATTGATTTCATTTCCCTGTCCGGGCACAAACTTCATGGACCCAAAGGGATCGGGGCCCTCTACGTGAAGCGAGGAACTCGATTCTCTCCCTTTGTGTTGGGAGGGCACCAGGAATCCAACCGGAGAGGTGGAACGGAAAACGTTCCCGGAATCGTAGGTCTCGGGACGGCTGCTCGCCTTGCAGCGAAGAACCTGGACGAGGAGAACGACCGGGTCAGACGATTGCGCGATAAGCTCGAGCAGGGAGTCATGGCCGGAATCCCTTTTGCCCATCTGAACGGCCACAAAGAGGCGAGACTCCCCAATACGCTCAACGTGGGGTTCGAATTCGTCGAGGGGGAGGCGATCCTCATGCGGCTGGACGAAAAGGGGATATGTGCTTCATCGGGATCTGCCTGCACATCGGGGTCTCTCGAACCATCGCACGTTCTTCGGGCCATGGGGGTACCGTTCACGTCGGTGCACGGTTCGATTCGATTCTCGCTATCGCGATACACAACCGCGGAGGAAATAGACTACGTCCTGACGGAATTACCGGGAATAATTCACTTTCTCAGGTCAGTCTCGCCGTTCGGACGAGAAAACCTCGAGGCAATATGCAGAGTCCACTGAAGTGGCTTCCCGGCAGAGACATACTGGCCAACCCTCCCACTGCCTGACTGGCGGCCTCGGTGGAAGTACGCGAACCGCATACGTGCAGGATCGCCGGCATACGCAATCCTTCCGCAGCGAAGACCGCAGTGCCAATCATTTCAGAGAACTCGGAGAGTGCGCAAAAGGGGTTACTTCTTTGCGGTCAGCGCCTTGAGACGTTCACGCAATCGGCCCAGGAATTTCCCATCCATTGTGAAGACCGCCCCGTGCAACTCATGAGGTTCGGCCTGGGCGTAAACGGTTTCCGGTTCCGGGGTTGTCTCCAGTGGCGCGGGAGGCCTATCGACTTCCGCAGCGGGCTTCGCGGTCTCCTGCGGCTCGCTGCCCGCAGGTTTTGAAGTCATTTCCGCGGCCTCGGGTTCTGACGGCTTGGTCTTCCAACCTGCCTTCAGCAGCATTGGATGCTTGTCATCCTTCTTGAACAGGGAGATGGTCAGGCGGGGCTTATCCAGGAAGACGGTTGCCAGGTCCGAAGGAGCCGGAGAGGTCACGGACTTCCATTCCAGGTCCTTGAGGTCCCAGAGGATGCCGGTAACGGCCCACGCATCGATCTTGTCTTTTTTCTCCGGTTCCTCCAACGTCCAGGTCTTGTCCTTGCCGAGCAGTGCAACCAACCGGCGACCATCCAACTCGATTTCAGCTTTGTTGATCTCCGTGGGATTGAAATCAAGCACGGACCGATCCCTGATTTTGTCGGGATCGAGGGTGAGGCTGTTCAGTACCTTGCCGTCGACAAGATAGATGGTGTCCTGCCCCTTGATCCGAGTGTAGCGGTCTGAATCCGGGGAAACCGACTCCGGTCCCTTCGTCTTGGCCTTGCCGACGAGAAGTGTCTGCTGCACCTTGTTTCCGCCGAGGAAAATGGTCTCGCCCGGATTGTCGAGGCCGTATGGGTCTCCCTCTTTTTGGGGCTCGTCAATGATCTCTTTGGCCGTGAGAGCAGTCAGGGTCTTGAGATTCCGGCGCGCCGCCTGATACTTGACGGCAAACGAATCAGGCTTGGTCAGGACCCATTTGTCGGGCGCCTTCCGCTCGAAGTCGGTCACTGCTCCCTGCCGCTGGATCACCATGCGGTCCACATCGGCTTCGGCTACGCGAAATACGGATTTGTCCCGGAGGTCGAAGACGGACCTGTTGAGGCTGTTTTTCAACGTGTCTGCGACCAGCAGCAGCCGCGGCTCCTTGTCCACCCGCACGTAATATGAGGTTTTCGCTGCATTGAGCGCGCCAAACGAAATGTCGGCTCTTTGATCCTCGGTAGAAACAACGAGGGAAAACGCCGGCTTGTCGAGGCCATAATCAAGCCATTTCACGTCCTTTTCGAGGACCACCTTTTCCGATTTGGCCTCGGCGAGGGACTGTAGCATTCCCAGCACTTGCGGTTCGTCGGCTTTGGTCTTCACGGGGTCGTTCATGACCCAGATGTTCGCAGGCTTCTCGATCTGGATCGTTCCCCCGTCCCGCGAAATCAGCTCGACTTTGACGACCTTTTCGGTGACGAGGGAAACTATCTTCTGCGATTTCTCTTCGATCGCCTCTTGCTTCTGCTTCTCCCTGATTTCCACCACGTAGACGTAAGCCCCTAGAGCTACAAGAATTACCAAGTATATAAGGATCTTGCTCGGCTTCATATCCAGTCCTCGATTAAGGCCGCTAGAATCAGCCTCGTACCAGTCCGTTCTGTCTTACCATCAGGTTGCTGGGCCGCGTTGCGAGCCCCCAAGGTCACGCCGCGATGGATCGCCGCCGGTAGAGGAAAACCAGGACTCCGGCAATAATCCAGGCCAGCGGAACGAGCCCCATCGGAATCAGCAGCGTAAACAGGGATTCGCTCGGTGTCAGGACGATCGGCTGGGCGTGCAATGATTTCGGCCGAATGGCAATGAGATTTTCGTCCTCGGCCAGCCAGGAGACCGTGTTCATGAAAAGGTCGCCGTTGCCCTGGAGCTTGAAATACTTGTTCGCAGCGAAGAGCGAGCTACCGGCCACGACCAATCGCCCCTTCTTGATTGTGGTATCCGGGTCTTGTCCTTCAGCCTTTTCGTCCTGTTGCTCGGCTGTCGGCTCTTTCTTGGCCGACTCATCCCCCTTCTTGGGGCTCTTCATAGCCGCCTCGGGGTCGAAGTGGCTTACCACCCCCATCACCGGAATCGGCCCTTTCTTGCCGGTTTTCTCGTCGAAGTTGGCCGTGCGCAAATCAAGCTGCTCTTTACTAATCGTCCACGAGTCCTGACTGGTGAGGGCCAATTCTTGCCCTTCCAACCCGGGTGCCAGTTTCTCGGGAACGCGTACGGAGCGCGCTTCGGGAAAGAACGAGGCCAACTCGAAGTTCTTGGTTATCGGGAAGTCGATGTACGTCGTAATAATGGGCATCAGGTAGTCACCACCGACCGCTCGACTCATGCGGTCGACCACGATATCTTCGGCAGTCTCGAACCCGTAGTCTTTGAGGAACTCACAGAGTTTGGGTGTCTGGAAAGGATTCAGGAGCACCAGGACGCTCCCTCCCCGATCCAGGTAGCCCCGGATCATCTCGAATTCCGCATCCATGGGATCGGTCTTTGGGCCTCCGATCACCAGGATGGCTGCGTCCTCCGGAACCGAGGGGGATTGCATGAGGACGAGGTCGGCAGTCTTGTAGTTTTGTTTTTCGATTTGCTCCTTGGCAATCTTGAAGCCCACGGGCTCAGCCGAATCGGTCGCGTGCTCGCCGTGGCCCTTCAGAAAATAGATCTTCTTCACTTCCGTTCTGAGCAACTTGACGAGGCCGTTGGTCAAGTTCTCCTCGTCCAGGGTGGTTATCCTCGTGTCTTGTCCGGCCGCCTTAATGACAAGGGTAGGGTAGGACTCCACCTTGTTCGCAAGAGCCAGTGCACGATCTTGGTCGGGATCCGCAAAAGTATAGACGAAACTGGAGTCGACGTCCCGGTATTGGTCCAACAGCTCCTGCGCCGCGGCGCGAGCCTTGAGGTTCTTGATGTCGTAAAACCCTATCACTTCGATGGGGATCTTCTTCTCCTTGAATGTCTCCAGGATTTTCTTGCTCTGAGGTGAGAGCGTGTACCTCCCCCCTTGTGTGAGGTCCCATCGCTCGGGATGCTGCAGTGTGATGTACTGAACCGCCACGATGATCGCCAGGAAAATGATCGCGCCAATCAGTGTTCCCGCGCCCAATACCAGTTTTCTCTTAGAGTATTCGCCTTCCACGCTTTATCCCCTCCACCTGTGGGCTTCCACCGAGCGTACCGTCAAGAACAGGAAGAAGGCCGTAAACAGAACAAAGAACGAGACGTCGCTTAGTGACAGAACACCCCTGTTGAAAGAATCCAAATGTTCCAGAATCGACAGCTCCTTGATTATCGCGCCTGCAGTTTTGCCTGCTACGGTCGAGGTCCAGCTCAGTATCCAGCACAGCAGGGCCGCACCGAATGTCACGACCGCCGAGATAATCTGGTTTTCGGTGAGCGATGAGATGAAAGTGCCGAGTGCCATGAAGGCCATCCCCATGAGAAACAACCCGAGGTAGCACGTCAATACGGTTCCCATGTCAGGCTTTCCAATGGCAGTTAACAACAGCACCGATGCTCCTGTCCCGAGCAGCATGACCAGCAGCACGAACGCTGCGGCCAGAAATTTCCCTACCGTAACTCCCGTGTCGGTGATCGGGTAGGTCAGGAGTAATTCTATGGCGCCGGACTTCTTTTCTTCCGAGAAGAGCCGCATGGTAAGGAGCGGCATCACGAAGAGGAGCACAATCGCCAGGTTCTGCACGAGTGGCCGGACCACCACGTCGGTAAGATTGATACGCTCCGCCAGCATGGGGTTCCCGGTTGCCTGCAGGCTGAGAATGCTCATGAACGAAATGTTGGCCCAAAAGAAGAAACCGGAAATGAACAGGAAACTCGCTATCACCACATAGGCGATGGGGGAGACGAAAAAACTCCCCATCTCCTTACGGAACACGGCATAAAAACCTCGCATCAAGCCACCTCCTGCTGAGATGCTTCCTGCTGGGAGGAATCCACTTCGCTCTCTTCCGTTACCAGGTCAATGAAAACATCCTCGAGCGTCACCTGGACGGCCCCAAGTTCCAGCAGGTCCCAACCTTTTTCCAGAACTGCCCGTGCCACCAGCGGCCGAACATCGCTTTCAGCGTCCGCCTCGATGATAGCTTCCACTTCACCTCCCGGACCGCTACTGCCGAGACGGACCCCAGTCACTTTCTCAACATGAGTCAGCACGTCCTCCACCTGGCTCTCCGGAGCTCTGAGCACCACCCGGCACCGCGAGGACTTTCCATGCCCCCGGGTCAGGTTCGTCGGGGAGTCTTCCGCAACGATGGTTCCTTTGTTGATGATGAGCACGCGATCGCAGACCTGGCCCACCTCGGGGAGTATGTGCGTGGACAGAATCACGGTTCGATTCTGAGCGAATCCTTTGATGAGCTGCCGGATTTCCCGTATCTGTCTCGGGTCCAGCCCGATGGTGGGTTCGTCGAGGATGAGGATCGGAGGATCGCCTATCAGTGCTTGTGCGAGCCCAACCCGCTGTCGGTACCCCTTGGAGAGCCAGCGGATCAGCTTGGGCATCACTCCGGTTAGCCCAACCGACTCGGTTACTCGCTCGATTTCCTGCTTTCTGGATGAGGAACGGACTCCCTTTGCCCTCGCGACGAAATCGAGGTAAGATCCAACACGCATCCAGTCGTAGAGAGGCACGTTCTCGGGGAGATAGCCCACCTTCTGCCGAATCTCCAATGAATCCTTGCGCACGTCCTTGCCGAGAATGGTCACCGTCCCCTCGGAGGCGGGCGTAAAACAGGTGAGGATTCGCATCGTGGTGGTTTTGCCCGCACCATTTGGGCCGAGGAATCCAACAATTTCACCAGATCTTATGCGAAAACTGACGTTCTTTATCGCAGCGAGGCGGCCATAGTACTTGGTCAGGCCTTCGACTTCGATCATCGCCAATCCTCCTCGGGACTTGTCTTGAAAAGACCGTTCTACCCATACTCAGTGGTTTGTCAAGCCCTTGCCTTCCAGGCTCGTCAAAATCCGCGGCAAAAGCACCGCGTGGAGCCTCGTACCGTTGACCCAGCCCCAGGCTCGTGATATGGGTCGTTCGCGAGGAAACGTTCCTCAGGCGCCGCAGAACTTGGCCGCCACTATCCTACCGAGAAAGGCGATCATCTGTCCATGAGATCAAGGAACCCCGCACGATCTTTCGGCCTGTGTGCGCTTTTTGTCACGATGGTGCTCTTGGCGCCGGATCTCGCCTCGTATGCTGTCGAGTCTTCCAGCGCTGCCGAAGCGGAAAACGCGTTCTTCCAGGGGAGTCATCTCCTCTCCAGAAACAGCCTGGCAGAAGCGGTGGCTGCCCTGGAAAAGGCCATGAAACTGGACCCGGATAACATCAAGTACCGCCAGGTGCTTGCTGTGGCGTACAACAACCTGGGTCTGAAACTTAAGCGAGACGGCAATGTAGCAGCGGGGATTCGCACGCTCGGAAAGGCACTTGAGCTGGCCCCTGAAGACCCGGACATCCATTCGAATTTCGCCACGGCGGTGATGCAGGCGGTTAAACTACCAGACGAAAAGATGAAGGTCACCGAGAAGATCGAGGCCATGCGGCTCGTACTGGAGAGGGACCCCAACAACGCTTCCGTTCAGAAAGCCCTGGCTACTCTATTGAACAATGCCGGGGTGAGCCTCGGGAGGAAGGGAAACTATCAGGCAGAGGTCGCTGAACTCGAGAAAGCCTTCCAGTTGGATGCGGGCAATGACATGATCAAGCGGAACCTCGCGACCGCTTATTTCAATTTGGCTGTGCAGCGCGGCAAGGGGAGTGATTACGAAGAAGAAACGACATTCCTCAGGAAGGCACTCAAACTCGACCCAAAAGACAAAGCGGCCGTTGAAAACCTGGCAAAGGCGTTGTCCAATCTTGCGGTGCTGAAGGGAAAGAGCGGCGATGTCACAGCACAGATCGGCTTGTTAAAGGAATCTTTGGCAATTCAGCCCCAAGATGCCGTTACGAAGAAGAACCTTGCCGCTGCGCATAACAACCAGGCGGTGGATCAAACCAACGGTATGACGTTTCAAGAACGGGTGGCTGCACTTGAGGAGTCACTTCGCTTGGATTCCAAGAACCGGGCCACCGTCGGTAACCTGGGCAATCTTCTGGTCCAGGAGGCAGTGAGGGAGTTCAAGGGCGGTTCAAGCCCGAAAGCCATTGAACTCCTGGAAAAGGCCGCCAAGGTCGATCCCGGGAACAAAACAGTCGAGAAGAATCTCGCGGCGGTCTACCACGAAGAGGGTCTCAAGAAAGGCGAAAAGGGGAATCATGAGGAGGAAATGCGCCTCCTTTCAAAAGCACACCAGGTCGCGCCCGGCAACGAGTCAATAAAGACCGATCTGGCCATGGCCTACAATGATTATGCAGTAAGCCTAGGCGAAAAAGGGGACCATGAAAAGGAGATTGTCTATCTAGCGAAGGCACTCAAACTTGTCCCCGACAATCAAACCATTAAGGACAACCTCGATCGGGCCAAGGCCAAGAGCCCTTCCAAGGACCTCAAGAAGCAAGCAACTCCACCTGGGAGCACCAAGAAGAAGAAAGAAGGTTCATAAGTCAGGACCCGTCCGAGAAGATGTCCCACTACCGGCTCAATTCCCTGCTAACGGTGGCCTGGCAATGATGCTGCGGCCAGGACGCCGGTCCCCAAAAAGGGAAAGCGTCGCAACACGTTGTTGACATTTCCCAAGACCAGTAATAGAATGGCCGCAGAGCGTTACCCCCAATCCTTATCTTCTAAGGTCTTCTCATGATCTCGAAATTCACGCGAAAGGATTTCCTGGACGCCCTTTTCTCCGAATACTACAAAGATCATCGGGGGTTTATACTCGTCAAGAGTTTCAAGCGCGGGGATCCTAAACAGAGTACGCGTTACTTTCCCAACATCGAGATCCTGGCCAAAGAGCACTATGGGGAGGAAAGAGACGTATACTTCGGTATCTCTCCCCGGGAGCGAATGAAAGCGGAAAAGGAGCATATTCATTACGTCGTGGCGCTGTGGGCGGATCTTGATATCGGCCAGGAAGGGCACGAGGACAAACAGAAGTTCTTTGAAGGCCCCCAGGAAGCGGCCAAGGCTATCCGCAGCTTCCCGAGAGCACCCTCCATCATTGTGGAATCCGGTAGAGGAGCACATCTGTATTGGCTGCTCAAACACGTCACCGAGGTGAGTGATCCGGAGAGGATCGAAAGGGCGCTCAGGAATATCAACGAGTACCTCAATTGCGATACCGACGTAAGCCTCGACACGGTGTTGCGGCTCCCCGAGACGGTCAACACCAAGATCCCGGGCAAGCCGGTGAACTGCGAGGTGAAGTTCATCAACACCAATTTCCGGTACTCCCTGCAAGATTTCGAAAACCTTGAACCACGGGCCACGGCGGCTGCTCCCAAGGCCGGATCAACCTCCAAACCCCAGCCCGTGGGCGCGTCGGTCCCTTCGTACTCAGACGAAGAGACATCGGACACGACCCCTCATTACGCGGAACCGATGTCTCCTTCGCTCGACGACTCTTTGGTTTTGGACGAGACGATCATCGACGAACTCATCGACGACATATCCATGGCGGGTAGTGTCGTGGCCGATGTCTCCTCCGGAGTAGTTCCAGGAGAGTACAACACCGAACCAGAAGCGGAAGTGGAAGGGGAGGTGGAGATGGAGGCCCCTACGGCCACGCCACGACCTCGAGTCGCGCACTTCCGGCCCCAACCAGCACTCGTTCCGGCTACGAACAGCGTCCTCGAACGACTTTCCTCGTCACAGACTGAAGTAGAGATTCTCTTGCTTGGGTCGGAGACAACCATCACAGGGGTCCTGGTCTCCAGCGGGAACGGGGTGGTCGAAGTCGAGGCAGGCCAGTACGTCTACGCCATACCGCTGTCCAGCATCTCCTTCATCAAAAGCAAAGCATAAGTACCTGGTGGGGAAGCAACTCCTGATACCCGCGAGGCAGGAGCTCAAATCCGATCCGCGCCCGAGCGAAATGGCGCTATAGTGGAGCGCCTCGAGAACCTCGGGAGAGTTCCGGCAGGCCGTCCTGAAGGGGAATAACCATGTTGAACGTCATCTGGTTGGTGCTTCTCGTGGGATCCGCGTTGTGCGGGGTACTGACGGGCCATCTGAACGACGTCGTGATTGCGGTGACCCAGAGCGCGAATTCCGCGTTTAAACTCGCTCTGGGATTCACGGGGATCATGGCCTTGTGGCTGGGCATCATGCGCATTGCTCAGGAGAGTGGGTTAGTCACCCGTTTCACCGCCGTCATAGCGCCTGTGATGCGATTCCTGTTCCCGGCTCTCCCGCGCGATCACCCGGCACTGGGGAGTATGGCGATGAACATCGTGGCCAACATGTTCGGGCTCAACAACGCAGCGACCCCTCTGGGCCTGAAGGCTATGGCTGACCTCGACTCCGTGAATCGCGAGCCGGGAACCGCCAGCGACGAAATGTGCATGTTCCTGGCCCTCAACACCTCGAGTCTGCAGTTGATTCCCGCCGGCGCCATTGCCCTCCTCGCCGGAGGTGGCTCATCGGATCCCACGGTGATCGTTTTTCCGGCACTTCTGGCGACCTGTGTCTCCACTGCGGTAGGGGTGATTGCCGCGAAAATCCTGGCTCGCGTGCGACGATTTCGCACAGCCGCATCCGAAGGATCTGAGGATGACAACATTACCTGAGTTTTCCGCACTGGCTTCCAATGTTCTGTTTCTCACGTTTGTCTTGGGAATCCCTCTGTACGGTCACTTCAAAGGGGTCAGGGTCTACGAGACCTTTGTACAGGGCGCGAAAGAGGGCTTCGATGTGGCTGTCAGGATCATTCCCTATCTCGTCGCCATCCTCGTGGCGGTGGGCATGTTCCGAGCCTCCGGAGCGATGGAGTTGATTGCCAGGGGTGTTCCCGAAGCATTGAAGAGTATCGGGCTGACACCGGACGTGCTGACCCTAGCGGTGATGAGGCCTCTCTCCGGCTCCGCGACGCTCGGGATGTTGGGAGAAATCATCGCAGCTCACGGGCCCGATTCGTACCCGGCTCGCCTCGCTTCAGTGATCGTAGGAAGTACGGAAACCACGCTTTACGTCATAGCGGTCTATTTCGGAGCCGTGTCGATCACCCGGACGCGTTACGCGCTCCACGCCGGCCTTCTCGCGGACGCCGCGGGAATCGGTGCATCGGTGGCGATCTGCCGACTTTTCTTCGCTTGAAATTCCGAGTGGGGATGACGTGGCGGAGAGAGAGGGATTCGAACCCTCGGTAAGGATTTTGACCCTACACTCGCTTAGCAGGCGAGCACCTTCGGCCTCTCGGTCATCTCTCCGCTGCAAGCCGATATGTGAAGACACTTGTTAGACTATTGGTCCTGGGCTCGAATGTCAAGGCCTTTTGGGCAGGTCGGCCGAGGAGGTTGTTGCGTAACGCAATGTTTTCCTGAAGAAGTGCTACCAAGCTCTTCGAGTTGCAGAACCCGGACAGGAGGCAACCAAGGTAACCCATTGGTCTATCAGAATTTTTGGGAGCCGTTGTTTGCCGTGGCAAGAGTGCCGGTAGTACCCGCGCCGCAGGATCAAGCGTCAGGTCGGGGTTTGGCGACAGGCTCCTAAGCCGAGGCGGTGCGGAAGTGATCCTGGGGAACCTCCTGGAAGAATCGCGACAGAGTGGTCGGCACCCGTCCCACGCGACGATCCAGGACGCTCACGGGGGCTATGACCACCAAGTTCTGCTTCGCCCGCGTCGTGGCCACGTAGAGAATCCGGCGTTCCTCTTCCAGATCGTCTTCCGATTCCAGGGCCATGGGAGATGGGATGCGCCCTTCTGTAGCCCAGATGATAATCACCGTGTGCCATTCCAGTCCCTTGGACGAGTGGATCGTCGAGAGAACGAGCGAGTTGTTCTTGCTCGGCGACTCGGTCATCTCGTCGTCGGGTGGTTCGAGCGCCATGTCGTCGAGAAACCGATGCAAACTACGGTACGGAACGGTCAAATCAGCGAGGTTCTCCAGATCGCGCATCCTTTTCGGATAGTTATCGTAGGCTTCCTTGAGGAACGGGAAGTAGTATCGGTTCACGCGCTCGACCTTCTCTGAGATGGGGCCGGCGTGGTTTCTCAACTCGGTGATCAGGCTGTGGAGTTCTGAGAAGTGAGCTGAAAACTTCTTACCCGCCGGGACCAGCGCCGACGCTGCATCGGGCATCCCTCCCTCGACGATTCGACCAGCGAGGCCCAAGGCCGTCTTGAGTCCTACCCCAGGCAACAACTTCAGGATGCGTATCCAACTCAGACGGTCTCTCGGGTTGTTCAATACCTTGAGGTGTGCCAGCACATCCTTGATGTGCTGGCTCTCCAAGAACTTGAAGCCGCCGTACTTGACGAAGGGTATGCCGTTTCTCGTGAGTTCCCCTTCGAGGTCGAAGGAGTGAAAGCCGGCTCGAAAGAGCACGGCAACCTCATTGAGCGGAACGCGATGCGCGTGGAGCTCGCGGACGCACTCCACCACGAAACGGCTCTGGTCCCGTTCGGTCTCAGCACGCACCGCGAGCGGTAAGAGCCCACCGGCCTTCCGGGTGAAGAGCCTCTTCGGATACCCCGTGGCAGCTCGCTCGATTATGCTGTTGGTCACGTTGAGTATGGGGAGCGTGCTCCGGTAGTTCTCTTCCAGTTTGATGATGCGCGCGCCGGGAAAGAGTGTGGGGAACTCGACGATGTTGGTGAAATCCGCACCGCGGAATGAGTAAATGCTCTGGGAATCATCTCCCACTACCATCACATTGTCATGTAAGTGTGCGAGAAGACGGACGATATTCGCCTGAAGGCGGTTGGTATCCTGGTATTCGTCCACGAGGATATGCTGCCACCGGCTCGAGATTTCCCTGCGCACGGGTTCGAACTCCTCCAGGAGCCTGACCGTGTTCCCCAGAAGGTCGTCATAGTCCATGAGCTGGTTGGACTTCTTGTACTCCTCGTACATGGCGCCGATTCGCTCGATCTCCGCCGCGTAGCCTTCCAGGTGCGGGTACCTTCTCCGCAAGACTTCCTGAACCGATTGCCCCGAGCCTCGAACGCGACTGATGGTCTCCGCAATCGTCCTGGCTTTCGGGAAACCCTTCATATCGGCAATGGGAGGTGAGAGCGTCTTGCGCATGTGGTCGATCGCTTCAAGCGAATCACCCTGATCCATGATGGAAAACGTCGCGCCAAACCCGAGGAGCGCTGCGTACTTGCGCAGGAGCAGGTTCCCCACGGAATGGAACGTGCCGCCGGCAACTCGCGTGACTCTTCCGTCCAGCAACTGCGCGGCGCGAGAGAGCATCTCTTCGGCCGCCTTTCTCGTGAAGGTGAGGAGCAAGATCGACTCGGGGTCCACGCCCGAGTCCACCAGCCAAGCAACACGGTACACGATGGTCCGGGTCTTTCCCGAGCCTGCTCCGGCGATTACCAGAATGGGCCCGCCGGGAACCGTGACGGCTTCCAGTTGGGCAGAGTTGAGGTCTCGGTCGTAGGCGACGCGTGAAGGGGGCTGCGTTTTCATAGCCGACCTTGGGTATGATTAATCATTCTAAAGGCTTTCTGGTAAGAGAAAAAGTGACTTTTGAAGAAAAGCATGGTCAAAAGCCGTCGTTTATGATATGCTATGTTCGTCGCTGACTCTTGGGGGAGGTGTAGTAAAGGTGAAAGAGTTCGAAGGAGGATTGCGTGACTAGTTCTCTCACCGCCGTTTCTTGCCCTCTGTGCTACAATCAGTTCTCTCATGTCCGTGCGACGAGCGCCCTGAAGATGGAAGTGTTCGGGTACGGATTGGACTTTCGATCCGTGCCGCGGGACTGCAACCGTTCCGCGGACATCGCGATCTGTCCGGATTGCTTCTTCACCGCGCGCGTCCAGGATTTGGACCAAAAGGTACCCGGCCATGTCAGGGAGCTGGTGCGATCCAAGGGATACCTCAAGATTCTCAAGTCCGATTCCGACGAGGAATTCCTAGCCAGAGGCTGGCTCGCGCTCATATCGGTCCTCACCGCGAAAGGGGTCAATCCTCGGGATCTCGGCTTGTTGAGCCTGAAGGGCTCATGGGTCGCCCGCGAACTCGGATGCCTCGAAACCGAGCAGGAGTTGCTGCAATCAGCAGACGCAGCATTGGACGAAGCGCTCCGCCGCGGGCTCACCAAGGGCGATCCCGGTATGGTGATGTACCTCCTCGGCGAAATCAATAGGCGTCGCGGGGAATTCCTCCGCGGCAGAGAGATGCTCACTTTTCTCGGCAACAATCCCCGGTACCGCTATCCCGCGCTCCTCTTGACCGTACTCGTTGAAGAAGAAGATACCACACCCTACTGGTCTTTGTACTCGCCCGATCAGATGGAACAGTACTCCCCCAGGTTCAAAGGCCTGTTTCCTGCCCTGAGAAGCGTCCCACCGCGCAAGACCGAATTCTCCCCGGATGAGCTGAGCGATCAGGACCATGTGGAACAGTCGGATGAGGATGATGGCCGGCTGACCTGATCTTCCGGCAGTACGATGTTCAGCATGGCGGACTTTCCGTCCTCTTCGGGACCCCTGTTTCCGCGTGCTTATCGTACTGCCCGTTCTTCTACTTGAAAAGTGAGAGGCAAGCTGATATTCTCCGATCGCTGACTTACCACGCCTGAGTGAGGGTTTCGGGAGGAAATGGGATGAGACCGTACTTCGAAAAGATGACACCGTTCGGGAAAGCGCTCAGCACATCCAAAATCAAAAGCACCGAACAGAACCTGGCACAAATACGGGAAGTGGAAGGGGAGATCGAAGCAGCCCGTGCAAAGATCAAGGCATTGGGTTTGCCGGAAAAGAAGATCAATGAACGAGGACAACTGACGGTCTGGCAACGACTGGAATACCTCGTGGACCCCGGTACCTGGACCCCGCTTCACTCCGTATTCAACCCGGATGACAACGAGGAAGGGACCACCAGCGTTGTGGACGGGCTCGGCAAGATCAACGGAAGATGGGCCGTTATAATCGGTTTTGACAACAAGGTCATGGCGGGCGCGTGGGTCGCTGGACAGGCGGACAACGTGCTCAGGGTGACAGACCTGGCCAAGAGGCTCCGAATCCCACTTGTTTGGCTGGTGAACTGCTCCGGAGTCAAGCTCACCGAGCAACAGGAAGTGTATCCGGATCGGCGAGGCGGTGGCGCGACGTTCTTCCGACATTCAGAATTGGAGAAGCTCGGCATACCGGTGCTCGCGGGCATTTACGGCACCAACCCGGCGGGGGGAGGGTACCACGGAATCAGCCCCACGATCCTCCTGGCCCATAAGGACTGCAACATCGCTGTGGGGGGTGGCGGTATCGTCAGCGGCATGAGCCCTAAGGGCAGCTTCGACGTCGAGGGCGCGGAGCTACTCATCGAGGCCACGCGGCATTTCAAGGAAGTGCCTCCGGGCAGTGCCAAGATCCATTACGATTCGACGGGTTTCTTCAGAGCGGTCTACGAAACCGAACAAGGGGTCCTGGACGCCCTGAAGGAGTATATGAGCTACGCTCCCGCGTACGATCCGAGGTTTTTCCGGGTTGCTCCGCCTGCGGAGCCGAAGTTCTCGGGAGAAGATCTCGGCCGCCTGGTCCCATTCAACCAGAAGGCGGTGTACAGTTTCGAGGAGGTGCTTGCGCGTCTGACAGACAACAGCGAGCACATGGAGTTCAAGCCTGCGTACGGTCCCGAGGTCTACACCGGTCTGGCCAAGATCGACGGGCTGCTCGTCGGAATCATTGGCAACAAACAGGGGATGCTTCCACCTGGGTACCCCGATTATGCCGACTATCCCGGTATCGGCGGGAAGCTCTACAGGCAGGGGCTGATCAAGATGAACGAGTTCGTGACGCTCTGCGGCCGGGATCGGGTTCCCATTGTGTGGTTCCAGGATACCTCCGGCATCGACGTGGGGGACATCGCGGAAAAGGCGGAACTGCTCGGCCTCGGTCAGTCATTGATCTACTCCATAGAACAGACCAACGTTCCGATGATGCTCTTTGTGCTCCGCAAAGGGACCGCGGCGGCCCACTACATTATGGGAGGCCCCACGGCGAACAATCACTGCGCGTTCACCATCGGCACTCCGACTACGGAAATTTACGTGATGCACGGCGAGACCGCGGCCGCTGCCTCGTTTGCGAGACGTCTGGTAAAGGAAAAGGACTCCGGGCGCCCCTTGGAGCCCGTGATCGACAGGATGAACGCGCTCGCCCAACAGTACTACGAGCAGTCACGGCCCGTGTACTGTGCGAAACGCGGCTTTGTCGACGAAGTGGTGACGTTCGCCGAGATGCGCCAGTACATGGTGGCCTTTGCCGGCTGCGCCTATCAGAACCCGGATTCGATCTGCCCCCATCACCAGATGATGCTTCCCCGCATCATCAAGGGATAATTCCGCTCCGACCGTGGGCAGAGCAATCTATCGTCTTCCGAGGCGATTGACGCACTGCCCACTTCACCGATCGACTCCCTGCAAGAGATGGCATCCCGGGGCGCTCTTCCTTCCGGAACCGTGCCCCTCCATGACCGTCCGCGTCCCCCTTGCTCCTCGAACACTTGTGACCGAGACGTGCGGGCGGTATAGTAGAAGTATGCGGCCCGGTCGGCGAAAGCGTGTCGCTTTCGCCCAGGGAATGACAATTCGGTTTGCAGACGCCAAAGGACGGGGAACGTTCAGGGACTTCCGCGGGTAAGCGATCGCCGGGGCGGGACAAGGGGACTGCGCTGGTATGGCGTTGTAGGACGACTGAACTCGAAGGCATCACGACGTGTGACAAGGGGGAAACATGAAACAGACGGTTTCGGTAAAGAACATCGGTTTGCGCGGGGTGACGGTCGCTGACACCAAGATCAGCTTTATCGACGGGGAAAAAGGTATCTTGATCTACCGCGGGTACCGCATCGAAGAACTTGCCGAGAGGTCTACCTTCATGGAAACCGCGTTCCTCCTCTTGAACGGTTACCTCCCCAGCACCAAAGAACTCGATAATTTCGAGAATCAGATGCGGAAGAACAGAGAACTTCCTGATTATATTTATGATTGCCTGAGAAGACTCCCCATGGACGCCGACCCCATGGACATGCTCCAAGGAGCCGTTCCGTTGCTTGCCATGGTGGACCCGGACCTTCACGAAGATTCCCGTGATGCCAACTTCCGGATGGCGCAGAGACTGATAGCCTGGCTCCCCGCGGTCACCGCCGCGTGGCACCGGATCAGGAACGGAAGAGACCCGCTGCCCCCGGATACCACACTTTCCCACGCGGCGAACTTTCTCTGGCAGCTCACCGGCACCAAGCCCGACGCTGAAATGGCCCGGTATCTCGACTGCTGTCTGGTACTCCACGCGGATCATACCTTCAACGCGTCTACGTTTGCCTGCCGGGAAGTGTGTTCCACGCGCGCACATATGTACGCAGCAGTCGCGGCGGGCATAGGTGCTCTGTCCGGGAGCCTTCACGGCGGAGCGAACGCCCGTGTCATGGCAATGCTGCTGGACCTCGAATCGGAAAAAGATCTGGCAGGGTGGGTCAAAGACCACATCGACCGCGGAGAACGCATCATGGGATTCGGCCACGCGGTGTACAAGACCATGGACCCGAGAGCAGCCTATCTCAAGGACATGGCGACCAAGCTCGGCAAGAGCAAGGGAATGGAGAAATGGGACCGACTCTCCAAGGACCTCGAACGCATAGCCACGACTGAATTTGTGGCCCGCGGCAAGACCGAGATCAAACCGAACGTCGATTTCTTCAGCGCACCGGTCTACTTCATGATGGGGATCCCACGGGACCTCTTCACCCCCATCTTTGCCATATCCCGCATCGCAGGATGGTCGAGCCACGTGATCGAGGAGAAGTTCGCGGAGGCTCAGGACAAACCCATGCTCTACCGGCCGCAGGCAGAATACGTCGGCAATTACTGCGGGCTGATGGGCTGCGTTTACGACCCGTTGACCGCGCGCCAGGAGCAGGAACTCTCATAGCTTGCTGTCCGCTCCTGAGGCTCTGCACCGCGGGACAGGGCGGCCATGGCACCCGCGCTGCGGGGCACAGGAATTTCTAACTCGGTCTACGAGCCATTTCACGACGTCGCGGTGACGATACATTCCGGCCAGGCACGCGCCTTGCTGGGGGACGCGAGATCATGATCTTTGAACACGACGTGGTTATTGTGGGTTCGGGTCTTGCCGGCTTGCGGGCAGCCCTGGAGATCGCTCCTGTCGCAGACGTGGCAGTGATCTCGAAGGTGTTTCCGACCAGGTCCCATTCGGGTGCTGCCCAGGGAGGGATCGGAGCTGCCCTCGGCAATGAGGAGCCCGACTCCTGGGAATGGCACATGTACGACACCGTCAAAGGCGGGGATTACCTCACCGACCAGGATGCAGCCGAAGTGCTGGCCACCGACGCTATTCGTGCGGTGTACGAACTGGAACATTTGGGGGTTCCATTCAGCCGAACTGCCGAGGGACGGATCGCGCAGCGGGCTTTCGGGGGCCACACCAGCAATTTCGGCGAAGCTGCGGTAAAGCGAGCATGCTACGCTGCGGACCGCACGGGGCGAGTCATCCTTGACACCCTATACGCCGAAGCCCTCAAGCGCGGGATAAAGGTCTATTCCGAATTCAACTTGATGGACCTTGTCCTGAACGGAGGCGCAGTGAAAGGGGTCGCGGTGTACGAACTGGCTACCGGCGAAATACACCTCTTCAAGACTCGAGCGGTTCTCCTGGCCACCGGCGGATTCGGCAAAGTCTACAAGGTCACGTCCAATTGCTTCGCCAATACCGGTGATGGCGTCTATCTGGCCTACCGTGCCGGAATTCCCCTGGAAGACATGGAGTTCGTGCAGTTCCACCCGACGGGAATCTACGGTCTGGGGGTGCTGATCAGCGAAGCCGCGAGAGGAGAGGGCGGGGTCCTTCGCAATCGGGAGGGTCGGCGCTTTATGGAGGAGTACGCTCCCACGATCAAAGACCTCGCGCCGAGAGACATGGTGAGTCGGGCCATCATGACCGAGATTAGGCAGGGTAGGGGAATAGACGGTCGCGACTTCGTGAACCTCGATCTTACCCACATCGGGAAGGATCGACTCGCGGAGAAGCTGTCGGACATCTCTTCCTTCGCACGGATCTACCTGGGAGTGGACACCGCGACGGAACCGATACCGGTCAGTCCGACCTGCCACTACATGATGGGCGGTATACCCACCGATGTGGACGGCCGCGTCCTTGACGAAAGGAACGCTCCGGTTCCGGGTCTCTATGCAGCCGGCGAATGCGCGTGCGTATCGATCCATGGAGCGAACCGCCTCGGCTGCAATTCGCTCGTGGATCTGGTGGTATTCGGTCGTCGCGCGGGGAAGATGATAGTCCGGGACCTCGAGCACCTGGAACGGAAGGAGTTCCCCGAGACTGCGGGCACGGATGTAGTCCGGCAGATCGAAACCTTGAAAACCCGCACCAAGGGAGAGCGGGCAGCCGCGATCCGCGGCGCGATGCAACAGGTCATGACTGACCATTGCTCGGTCTTCCGAACCGAACGGGGTCTTCAAGATGCGCTTGCCGAACTGGAGATATTGAAGGAGCGGTACCAGAGTGTTTGTATCGACTATCGGAGCGATTCGTTCAATACCGATCTCCTGGACGCGATCGAGCTGGAATACCTGCTCGGCCTCGCAGAGACCATGGTGCGTTCCGCTTTGGCCAGAAAAGAAAGCCGCGGAGCACACTACCGTGAGGATTATCCGGAGAGGGACGACGATCGATGGCTCAAGCATACCCTGATCCGGCGCACGGATCGCGGTCCGGAGATCTCGTACAAGCCCGTGACCATAACCCGCTTTCAGCCGAAACCGAGGACCTACTGATGATCGACATGAACTTCAGGATATTCCGATTCGACCCGGAAAAGGACAAGGAGCCGTACTTCCGCCACTATACGGTCCTTGCCGAACCGTGGGAGCGCCTGCTCGACTGCTTGAACCGCATTAAATGGGAGCAGGATGGGACCCTCGCGTATCGGATGTCGTGCGCGCACGGAGTTTGCGGTTCCGACGCGATGAAGATCAACGGCAGGTGCGCGCTCGCATGCCAGAAGCTGGTGAAGGACTATCAGGGGACCGAAGTCGTGCTCGAACCCTTACCGGGACCGGGATTTCCGGTCCTGAAAGACCTTATGGTGGATATGGCCGCGTTCTTCAAGACGATCGAATTGGTCCGCCCGTTTCTCAACGCTTCCGGCACTCCGGAGAAAGAGCGACTCCAATCGCCGGAAGAGCGGAAGAAGGTCGATGAGGTCATCCGCTGCATCCTCTGCGCGTGTTGCGTGGGCGCATGCCCGGTTTCCAACGAAAACGAGAAGTTTGTCGGACCGGCAGCGCTGGTGCAGGCCTTCCGGAGGATCTTCGACTCGCGGGACAACGAGAAGGATCAGCGCATGAAACAGCTCGACTATCCCGACGGCGCGTGGGGGTGCGTGAACCACTTCGAGTGCACCCGCGTCTGCCCGAAGGAGATCCCCGTCACCAAGTCCATCAACCTGATCAAGCGGGAGATTCAGAAATCCAAACTTTCGTGACAAAGGCGCATCACGCCCTGTGGAGGTTTATCCCGATCCACCGGTTGAACGCTGAACGATCCCGTGTGCAAGATTCTTGACGCCCCAGAACGGAGAGTTCAGGATATTGGTCATTCGTTCGGTGTGCGGTAACGCTGCAGAGAGGACCTTCAATGAGCAGACAACTGACTGCAATCGTAGCCCGAGAGGCTGACGGGTACGTGGCATTGTGCCCGGAGCTGGACATTGCAAGCCAGGGGGACTCCATCGAGGAGGCGCGCGAGAATCTTCGAGAGGCCCTGGAGCTTTTCTTCGAGTGCGCGTCCCCCGAGGAAGTGAGGGATCGTCCCCACGATGAGGTCTGCGCAGCGAGTGCGAGGCTTGAATAACGTCCCTCAAGTGCGAACGGCACGCTGGCCGACCCCTCGAGCAAGTTGGCATAGCAACGACTGCGACAGGCCTGACGTGAAGGCGACAACGAATACCTGTCGTCCCTTGCGTCATCGATTTGGAGGCCTCCATTGACAGACCAAATTGCTGAGCTTCAGACCCTACTGACGGAAGCAGAGGATCTCTTCAAGCGCCTACAGGATCGCATCAAGATTATCGACGCACTCAACCTCGCTCCATTGGCTCTGTTCAGACAGATCATCGACATGGGGGACGCTGTACGCCTGCTGGCGGAAGCAAATGAAGGACATGGCTCAATCCAGATGGTTCCTCTCCTCCGATCCATGCTCGAAAACTTCTTCAGCCTGGAGTACATCTTGGCCAGAGACTCCAAGAATTCTCAAGATCAGAGCACGAGGTCACTGGCATGGTTTTGGTTCTGCATTCACCAGGAAATAAAATTCAGGGAGCGGCTCAATCCGTCTACAGCGAGAGGAAAGGATTTCAGGCAGCAACTGAAGTCTGCTGGCAGTTTGGGCGAAGCGTTGCTCGACCATGTCCGGGGTCGGTCAAAAAAAGCCTACGATACCAAGGACCTCTACGAGCGGCTTGAAGAGAGTGATTTGGTTGACTTGGAAAGGACGTATCAGCAAAAGAAGAAGCAGAAGAAGAAAGAGGGCAAGAACTGGGAGCCCAGATATTTCTTCGAACTAGTCGACTCAATTCGAGGAATCGAGGGACTGGCACGAAAGATCGGGCGATGGCCCGTGTATGAGATCTACTACCGATGGTTTTCCGCGGGTGTGCACGGCACAGATCCTGTGAGCCTACTTCGACAAGAACCCGCCGGAACCGTAAGATTTCGCCCGCTTACGGCAAACGACGAGCCAGGACGTTGCGTGGAATGGGCCAGTTATCTTCTTTATTTCTCGGCATTCGCAGTACTTGGTCACTACCGCCCCATCCTCGAAGAAGACGCGATGGATCCACAGACATAGTCCGTTTCGGCCGTGCGTTCACTGCCATGCCCCGACCCCACGCCCCTTTCCGTCAGGTTGGACTCTGCTTATCCGCTTACTTGACCAAGGGCAGAATTGGCTGCTTCATCTGGGCAAGTCGGTGGTCATAGCGGGACGGCCTCCCGGATCACACGGTCCTTGATTCTCTCTCTCAGTGCCCTTTCACTCACCACGTGGACGTCGCGGCCGAGGAGGCTCCTAAGTTCCCTCATGAGGGCAGCATGCTTCAGGAGGGTGGTTCCCGGTTCCAGGCGCACGAGAAAGTCCACATCGCTCTCGGGCCCCGCGTCGCCTCTGGCGACGGAGCCGAAGATGCGCACGTTGGCCGCGCCGTGTTTCGCTGCGAGCCGCAGGATTTCTTCTCGTTTCTCGTTCAGGAGCGCCTTGATCTCCATGGACCACCCCGCGCTGGTTTGCTCTCAGACCAGCCTAAGTACTTGTTTTCATGAATACGGTCTCGGTTGGAGGCTCTGCACCTGGCTGTTCAGTGGGGCCGGCATCTTGCCGGTCCATTAAGAAGTGACAGGCAAGATGCCTGTCCCACCAGGAAACCTAGAATCCGCGAACTGACTTCCGAAATGGTGTACTAAGCTGGCAATACCCTATGACAGTTCCCGTGTCCGGCTGTTCCGGGTGCGCATGCTCCCCTACGGTGCTTCCGCGACAAAAAGCGTCACGATTCCGCCGGTTACGTGAATGGTTTGGATGTTGACGTAGCCGGCCTCGTGCATCAGGTTGGAGAAGACCTCAGGCGCGGGAAAGTCTGCCATGGAGTCGGCCAGGTACCGGTACGCGGACACAGACGACAGAATCCGGGTGACCAGCGGCATGACCACTCGGGCGTAGATGCGGAAGAGCGGCTGCATGACAGGTCCCCGCGGTTCGGTGAGTTCAACGATGACGAACCGAGAGCCGGACTTGAGCACGCGCCGGATCTCTTCAAGGCCGCGGCGCCTGTGCGTCACGTTTCGGATGCAGAACGACGTGATGGCCCCGTCGAACGAGGCGTCTTCAAACCGGAGGTTCAACACGTCGCCTTCTTCGAGCGAAATCCGGTCGGAAAGGCCTGCGTCTTCCACCTTGCGCCACCCGATCTCGAGCATGTTTCGTGACGGATCGATCCCTACCACGCGGCTGTCCGGCCGTTGGCGCAGGATCTCCAGCGCGATGTCGCCGGTCCCCGCGCCCACGTCCAGGTACCTGCCCTCGGGTTTCGTGTCGAGCAAGGCGACCCCTCGACGCCTCCAGTACGCATCCAACCCCAGTGAGAGGATTCTGTTGGTTCCGTCGTAATAGCCGGCTATCGTATCGAACATGGCACGATTCTGATCGGCAGGGATCAGAGAATCATGCGGTCGCGGTCTTTGATCTGTGTCTGCCATAGGAGACTCCATCAAAGCAACACTACCACGAAAACCAGTTCATGTTGAAGAGAAGGCTCAAATGTCGGGATTCGGCTGCAATTATGGGTAAGTATGGGGAGGGGCCCGAGAAGGGTCTCGTTGCCACGAAACCCTTCTCGGGGACGTTTCGAGAATTCTCTGTCAGTGGCCCGCAGCCGCGGACTTGGCCGACCAGACCGAGTCGTCGGTTTCGGGAATTTGGGTGAGCACAGCGAGAGGCACAGCCTCTACTTTGCGGTATACCTCGTGGGGAAGCCTCCGCACTCCGTCCACGGTTAGCAGCTCGTCCACGGGGATGCCGAAATGTTTCTCGTTGGCCTGGAGATAGGGGAGGATCAGGTCCCAATCCGCGTCTGACAACTTGGCAAGCCGGCCGCCATTGAGTTGCTCGTCGACGATAATCTTGTTCGGGTCTCGAATATAGATCGCACCCCCGGATGCCAACGAAAAGAGGTTGGAACCAGGGTACGGACGGTCGAAGAAGATGACCTTCCCGTCTTCGTCCAGCGTCAGCCCGTTCACGATCACGAAGCCACCACCCTTGAGCGGGTCGCCGGCCATGAAGCTTTCTGCGAGGAAGTCGAGCGCTGTGCCGTTGATGACCACTCTCGGGTGGCCCGCTGCGTTGATGAGAGGCCGGCCCGCTGCATTGCCGAGCACGAAAACCTCGCCGCCTTTCGCGCCGTACATGAAACACTGCCCTACGTCTCCGTGGATCACCAGGAGACCTCGCTTCATGATCTGGCCGATCTGATCCTGCGCATTGCCGTGGATGTGAATCTGCATCCCGTCGATGCCGCTGGCAGTATAGTCGCCGGAGGAGCCGTACAAATCGATCCGCACGGTATCGGTCATGGACCCGAAACCACAACCCTCGAATCGCTGTCCTCGCAGGTCGAAGATGATGAACCGGCGCCAGCCCAACTGATACGCGTCGGAAATGAGGACCGCGTCGCAGTCGTCTCCTTCGGGTCGGAAGTCACTGGCATCCACCACGAGCGTCTTTTCCACCGATATGGGCGGGCGAAAATCGTTGCGAGTCGCGAAATCCACAAGGCAGTACGAGCCCATTTGGGTAGCGTCTGAGATCCTCGGGAGCGACCGGAAGATCTCGAACAATTCATCCACCACCAGCCGCACTAGGACGGATCGCTTCTTGTCGGCGAGCGGGAAACGGCGGTCCAGGACCATGGTGAGCCCTTCTATCACCACGTTCAGGACCTTAGGCTGAGTCCGAGCGCGGAAGCCCAATCTGCCGATCATCCATCTCAGCATGTTGTAATCCCACCCCGCCGCGTTTTCCGAAACGAGACGAAACACTCGTTCAGGCTCGTCGGAACCGAGCACGTCGGTGAGCGTTGGCCGAATCTCCGATTCGTGGTTATCCGGCCTGATCACTTCGACGGTCACGTCGAGCGGCTTACGAGGGGCCACGGTCACCTGGTTCCCGAACTTGTCGAAGCACTCCAGCTTGTGTGTGCCGTTGCCATTCGGGCTTACGTTGAACATGAACGCCCCGCCGTCGGAAGATGAGCCGCCTCTCGCATTCCAGTACTTGTCCGCCACCGGGCTGAAACGCGGGTCGTCTTCCGAGAGGGACCGCAGGGTCGCGTCTATGGCTTGTTTTTCGGAACAAATGAGCCCGATCTGGACCTCTCCGTCATAGAGAGCGAAGACCTGGGGTCGGAGCATGGCCGTATCGGTAATCCCGAGCAACTGATAGGTGTTGCTCTCGGTAATGTTCCTCGCGATGATGAAGAACCACGGTCCGTCAGGCGATGCGTGGAGATGGGTCATCTGAATCTTGTCGTACAGTTCTTGTTTCTCGGGCGGCAGGAGATCGAAGTCCAGCTCGCCGGTGGGGGCGAGCGCCTCGATGATCACCTCCAGCGGATAGCCGTACACGCGATTCCAGAGATCGAACAGCATCACGCTGACTTCGGTATCGGTCATGAAAAGCGGTTCCAGCCCGCGCTGTTTGAGGTAGTCGCAGGTGGCGTGATAGTTCGCGAAGTCCCCGTTATGCACCAGGGCTTCATTGAGACCCGTAAACGGATGAGCCCCGCCCGGATGCCACACTCGACCGCGGGTGGGATAGCGTTGATGCGCAATCCAGACATGGGCCTGGAAATCATCCATCTTGTAGTATCGGACGACGTTCTCCGCGTAACCGACGATCTTCATGATCATGACGTTGCGGCCGTGGGACAGGACAAAGGCCTCTTTCTCACCCAAAGAGCTGTAGAACTGCCTGTTGAGACGCAGGGAGTTGCGGCTTACGAACTCATCTTCCGCCAACCTTGCAGGAATGCCCTGAAGGCCGTTCTCTTCGATGAACAGCTTCAAGACCTGCGGTTTCACGCGCACAAAGGCTCTCCAGATGTCCGGCGGCCGCACGTCCAGGCCTTCGAGTTCACGATAGTCCGGGATGTGACCCACGAGTTCCTCTCGGGCCACATCGAAAACGGGGTTCACGAAGCCTTCCTTCAGCGCGGACAGGCACTGGGGTTCCAGCAGGGCCACGTTGAGCAGGTAATGAGAATCGAGTACTTCGCGACTCACTCCCAGCATGTCCGGATTCATGCCCGCGGCAGCGACGCCGCCTCCCTTGCCGTTGCCTCGATTGTGCATGCAAACGGACGGTTCGAAGATGTATCTGCCTGCCACCGGAACGTTGCAAGCAAAGCCGGTAACGCCACAACCGCCTTCGTCTTCCCGCTTGAGGTTCGCAGAAAAACCGCCCCTCTGAAGCTCTCTGACCCGCGAGCCAATTATTTGTTGAGCAAAAGAGCCGTCGTATTTCATCTCAAACCTCATCGGAGTTGATCCCGGATGTCGTCGTCCGGCACGTCGGAAGTGTAGTCCAGGTGAGCCAGGAGGTCGGTTCGGCCGACCAATTCTCTGATGCTGCCCAATCCGAACCGATAGAGTATCTCCCGAAGCTGCTCTCTCCAGCAGGCCAGCATATTGATGATCCGCTGAGAGGCCCACTGGAGATCCATGAGACCGACGAGTTCTAGGTCGGTCGTCGCGATCCCTCGAGCGCATCCGCGGCCGCTTTCGCAATTGTGGCAACGCAGGCATTCGAGCGATACCAGGTCGGACGTTCCCGTCACCACGCCGTCGGCTCCCAACGCGATCGCCTTGGCAATGTCGAATGCGGTGCGGATACCGCCGGAAGCGATGAGGGTAATTTCTTTGCGCACCCCTTCCTCAACGAGGAAGTTGTGAACCTTCGGAATGGCATATTCCACCGGCATGGCAATGTTCTTCTTGGCCACGTCCGGAGCCGCGCCGGTTCCGCCGTACGATCCGTCGATATGGAGGATGTGTGCGCCGGCATGATAAGACCCGATGGCAACCATGTCGACGTCCGAAGGGGTGGAAACCTTGACCGATACCAGCGCCTTGGTATTCACGGCCTTGACCCAGTCCACGTGCTTCTTGTGATCCTCGACCGAATACACCGAATGGAACGGAAAGGGACTGAACAGCGACGAGCCTGGAACTGTCTCGCGAATGCGGGCAACCGCTTCGGTTACCTTGGGGCCGAGCAGATGGCCGCCGAGGCCGGGTTTCGCGCCCTGGGCGTACTTGAACTCGATGATCTTGACGCGCTGGAGCGTCTCTTCCCTCACGCCGAACAACCCTGTCGCCACCTGCGTGATGATATGATCGTCAAAGGGGTAGAGAGCTTCCGGGTAACCGCCTTCTCCAGTGCAGGTGAAAGAACCCCACGCTGCAAAAGCTCTGATTCGCGCGAGCATGGTGATCTGGCTGATAGACCCGAACGACATCCCACCGCCGTACACCGGGATCGGTATATCGATCTTGTGCCTTCCGTCGTTACGCCTGTTCAGCGTGACGGAAGTGTCGATGCTGTCTTTGTCCAGCGAAGGTCGAGGCAGACGCCGCGGAAAGACGAGCCGAAGCTTGTCAAAGCCGCCGCCCGATCCACCGATCCTGTATTCGAGGCCGTTCTTGGGGACTCGCCCCGTCTCAGCCATGTGCCAGGTGCTCATCAGCAGGTCGGACGTCCATCGCCGGTCACCCAGGGCTCGGGCGTCGGGGTTGATGCCCACCCTGATGGCCCCCACCGGGCAGCTCCGAACACATCTGGTCGATTTGGTCGAACAGTCTATTCCAAGGCAGAGGTGATCTTTGGGAGGTGCAAGCTTGCCTCCTCTGCTTTCGAACACTTTCTCCGGGCAGGCCGCGGTGCATTTGAGACAGTGATCGCACGCGTCCGAAATCACGACGTTAAACGGGCCTATCGCGTGATCGAATCTCGACGGGGTATTGACAACCTCAGCAGGAGGGACTTCACTCCAGACGTTTCTGTAGCGCATCGAATACCGTTCCTTACTACGATTTACTGTTTCCGAGGAGCCGGGCGAACGTGTCTTCCTCGAGATCTTCGATGAACATTACCCGACCCTGTTCCCCCCGCAATCTTCTGGCCTCGCGAATTCCCATCGCGCCCATCATCTCCAGCAACTGGTTGTGCCACGCGCCCATGAGATTAACGATGCGCCGGGACCCCCACCGGGGATCGATGGAGGATATTTGCACCGGGCACCGAGCGCCTGCGACGCAGTTGCGGCAGACTCGGCATTCCAGAGCGACCAACAGCGGCATATCCACTGCGACGAGGTTGGCGCCGCAAAGCATTGACTTGATAACGTGTTCGGCCATCGCTATGCCGCCGGACACCATGAAAGTCGCCTGATCCCGCAGTCGTTCCTGCAACAAGACTCCATGCACGTTTCTGGCCACGTCCTTGATGTGACGGCCGTTCTCCACGCCGGCCTCGTACCCGCGTTCGTCCGCCGTGTAGTGTACGAGATCCACGCCGGCTCGCGTCAACTCCGCGGAGCGGGCCGCCAAGTCCGGACCGCCTGCTGCACCGATCCTCACGGAAACCAGGAGATCGGCTTTCATGGCCTTGAGACGACTCACCCGTTCGATGGCATTCTCGCCGTCCGGGATCTGCACCATTCGGTGACGTTCGATCAACGCACCATCAAGCCGATCGTCTTCAAGAAACGGTACCAGGTGATGCGAGAATTCTGCCAGTGCTTGAGCCTGCTCCGCAGGGACCACCATCATGGTGTCGATCTCCGCCGCAGCCAAAGCCATGGCCTGCCATACGCGCTCCGAAAGGTCACCGAATCGCGGAAAGTCGAACATGATGGGAAGGGGAATCCTGGCAAACGGCCACTGGCCTGTGCGAATCTTTCCGACGCTGTCGAACTCGAGGTTGAAGGGACGGTTGGAAATCTCCACAACGGTGGAAATATACTCACGGCCATGGATGCCATCCCGGGTAGGTCGGACGATCTCGCTCATGTCGGTCCACATTGAGTCGAAGCCCGGCCCGGAGAAGGCACCTCCGTACCCTGCACCGGATACGGGAATCTTGCCGGTCTCGGCCTGAGTCCACGTCGCCGAGACGATCTCGGGCGTGTAAATGTCGTCACCCAGCGCTTCCCATTCCGGGTTGAGGGTCTTGTGGATGAGCCTCTTGGGACACCCCTGCACGCATCGGAAACAGTTCTTGCAGAACTGATCGATGGTATCCGCGAGAATGTCCGAAGAGAACGATCGTTCTCGATAGACGTTGTACACGCACTGGTACTTGACGCATTGGGCGCATTTCAGACATCCCTCGCCCCAGTCGACAATTCCGGACCTCCCGATCACGGGATAGCGATTCGGCGTGGCTTGCACATCAATGTGATATTTTCTGGGCATTTCTCAGTCTCTCACTGCATGAGATCCGCGAGCGGTCGCCGCGCGTTCATCACACCTCGGGCCTCTTGGACAGGCCGGCAGCCTCGAGGATTTCAGGCACTCTCGCTTCCCATTCGATCGCCATGAGATGAATGCCTGCGATCCCTTCCATCTCCCTGACTTGTTGAATCGTTTCGACGGCTATTTTGATCCCCTCAGCCGGCTGCTTCTCCTTCGGGACGCCTGCCATTCTCTTGATGAGCTCTTCCGGAACGTCCATGCCGGCCACTTTGTTGGCCATATAGCGCGCCATGCCGACATTCTTGATCGGGGTGATCCCGGCGAAGATCTTGACGCTCTCGGTGAGGCCCATGTCTCTGGCCTGGCCCATGAACTCACCGAAACGATCCAAGTTGAACACGCACTGAGTCTGAATGAAGTCCGCACCGGCTTCGACCTTCTTCCCCAGCCGGACTACACGCCACCAGTGCGGGTCTGCAAAGGGATTCGCTGCGGCGCCGATGAAGAACTTCGGCGGCCCCTGAATCTCTTCTCCGCCGATGATCTTGCCGTTGTCGCGCATGTCTCGGACGGTCTTGACGAGCTGAATCGAATCCAGATCGAACACTCCCACCGCTTCTTTCTGGTTTCCGAAACACTGGTGATCGCCGGTGAGGCAGAGCACGTTTCGGACACCCAGCCCATAAGCTCCGAAGAGATCGCTTTGGAGCGCGATCCGGTTCCGATCTCGGGTGACCATCTGCAGGACCGGCTCGTGTCCCATTCCTTTGAGGATGGCGCAGGCTGCTACGGAAGACATCCGCACAATGGCGGTTTGATTGTCCGTGACGTTCACTGCGTCAACACAACCAAGAAGATGTTTCCCCTTTGCCTGCAGAGCAGCCACGTCAGCGCCTTTAGGCGGACCGCACTCGGCAGTAACGGCAAAATGTCCAGCGGCTAGTACTTTTTCCAGACGGCTTTCGGTCTTCACGGTTTCTGATCCTCCCTGACAACGCGACGCGGCCCACCCGAATGGGACGTAGCCCAGTTAACGGGGGGCACGTACTCTTTCAGTCGGTCCAGTTCTCCAATGGCCTCCAGGCGGCGCATGATCATGTCCCATCCGCAGGGGACATCGGGATCGACCTCGCACCGGCCTCCCTTGGACCCTCCACACGGGCCGTTCATGAGCTTCTTCGAGCACCGGGTCACCGGGCAAACGGCGCCAAAGTAGCCCAGCTTGCACTGCCCGCACCCGAGGCAGTTCTCCTGCCACACGCCGCGCATTTCCGTCTCACCGATGAACAGCGTATCCAGCGCGGGAATGATCGGCTTGTCCGTGTACACCCGTGCCAGGGCCTGAACGCCGGCCCCGCACCCCAGTGAAAGTATGACATCGTGTTCCGGAACGAGATGCGCGATGCGTTCGATGAAATCATCGACGCACTGGCGATCCAGGCATGCCTCGGTAATGACCGGATTCTTCCGATCCTTCTTATACGAAAGCTTGAGCGCAGCCGCCAGGAGCATCGTCTCCCGATTTCCGCCGGCCGCACACTCGGCTACACAGGAATCACAACCTACCACCAGTATCGCTTCGTACCGGTCGATCATTTTCCTGATCTCATTGATCTCTTTGAGTTCTGCAACAATCACAGATTTCCTCCTTGATCGGCTGAACCGGGCCGATCGTTCCAAGTTATCCGACTACCTTCAACCGGAGTGTGCAGGTAGGAGCGAATCCTCGAGTGACAGGCTTCAACCGGCCTGAGCGCCGTTGAGTGTACCCTTGAAGGACTCCAATTTCGTGACGAATTCCTTCAAGACCCTGTCCAATGCGGCCAGATCCATCGGCGGCAGATGAACGAACTCAATCCGATCGGGTTCTATGGCGAGTTTTTCCAGCCACTTGCGAGCGTAATCCGCCCGCTTGTGGGAACGCTTGGACCCTTCCAGGTATTGGCAGGCCTGTTCTGCACAGGCCAGAACCAGCACGCCCTCGGCGTTTGCGGCCAAGGTTTTCAGGAGGTGGTGTGCTTCCAGCTTTCCAGAGCAGGGCACGGCCACGAGGCTGAGGCCAGGCATGGAGCGAGCAAAGTTCTTCTGTTCTCCGGCATCAAAGAGGCGCAGATTGCGACAGTGATACACTACAATTCTGGTAGGTTCTGTTTCCATAATTCCTGTAGGGAAACCTCGTCTGAGATATACGCAATTTCTTAGTATGCACACTCGGTCCGATGATTCCAACCCCTTTTTTGTTACGCGTTTGAGTCGCTTCGGAAGCCGTCGGCTTCAGGTTTCTCTGTTTTCCCTTCGCGGCGCGCGGTCGCTGCCGCGCCAAGAGACCGGAATTCCATACGCTACACAGGTTCTCGGCAACCAAGACGTTCAGTCAAACTAACAAATGGTCTGAGCTGTTAGAAACGGCCTGGAAGTTGCGCGCTGGGCTTCGCACGGTCGGTGCATACTCAGTATACTCTGAACCCGTCCGACAGGCAAGCACAGCGACCGGCATTTCGCGGAGTCTTCTCGCCTGCTATTTCCCTTCTGCTTTTTTCCGCAGCTCTTCCGCAAGGATCTGATTCACCACCGCCGGGTTGGCCTTCCCTTTGGTCGCCTTCATCGCCTGTCCCACGAAGAAGCCCATCAGTTTGGTCTTACCGCCGAGGAATTTTGCCACCTCCCCTGCGTTCTCATCGAGGACTCGACGTATGACCGCTGCGAGTTCTTCCTTGTCCGAAACCTGAACGAGACCTTTTTCTTCTATGATTACCGCGGGATCTTTCCCCGTTGCGTACATCTCCTCGAAGACCGTCTTCGCGATCTTTCCGGAAATGGTCCCGTTGTCAATCAGTTGCAGCAACGCGGCCAACTGCTTCGGATTCACCGGACAGCACGCGATTCCGGTCTCCTCGCCTTTGAGAGAACGCATGAGTTCCGTCATGATCCAGTTGCTGACCAGCTTGGGGTTGGGAAAGAGCGAAACCGTCTCTTCGAAGTACTCGGCCAACTCTCTGGACGCGGTCAACACAGCGGCGTCATATCCGGGAATTCCAAACTGTTTGATCAGTCGTTCTTTCTTCTCGCTCGGGAGTTCCGGCATGGTCGCTTTCAAGCGGTCGATGAGCGCGGGTTCAACATGGAGCGGCAGCAGGTCGGGGTCGGGGAAATAGCGATAGTCGTGCGCCTGTTCTTTACTCCTCATGGACGAGGTGGTACCGCTGACCGGGTCAAAGAGTCGGGTTTCCTGGACGATTCGTCCGCCGTCCGTCAGCACCTCGATCTGGCGATCGATCTCATACTGGAGGGCCTTCTGGACGTTGCGGAAGGAGTTCATATTCTTGAGTTCCGCCTTGACTCCGAACGCTGTCTCTCCGCGGGGCCGGACAGAGACATTTGCGTCACAGCGGAAGCTCCCTTCCTGCATATTGCCATCACAGATCCGCAGGTACACCAGGATGGAATGGAGGGCACGCAGGTACGCGGCGGCCTCTTCCGGCGATCGGATTTCCGGTTCGGAGACGACCTCCATGAGCGGCACGCCAGTCCGGTTGAGGTCAACGTAGGAAACGGGCTTCTGTTCGTCGTGGATGAGTTTCCCCGCGTCCTCTTCCATGTGGATCCGTGTTATGCCGATACGCCTGACCCCTTCAGGGGTTTCCACGTCGACCCATCCGTGCTCGGCGACCGGCAGCTCGTACTGCGATATTTGATAGTTCTTGGGGAGGTCGGGATAGTAGTAGTTCTTCCGCGCAAAACGGCTGACCTCGTTGATCTCGCAGTTGCACGCGATGGCCATCCGAACGGTGAACTCCAGGGCTTTGCGGTTCAGGACCGGCAGCACACCCGGCATTCCCAGGCAAATGGGGCACGTGTTGCTGTTCGGTTCTGCTCCGAAGCGGGTCGTGCACGAGCAGAACGCCTTCGAGTCGGTCAGCAGTTGAGCATGGACTTCCAGTCCTATTACAGTCTCGTAATCCATAACACCATCCTATAGAGAGGGTCGCTGCAGGTGATGATCGGTTTCCTTCTGGAACGCCGCGGCCAACTGAACCAGTCGCGCCTCCTCGAAGTGAGGCGCCACAAGCTGGAATCCGACCGGCAGCCGATCGCCGGATAGACCCGCAGGGACCGAGATTCCGGGCAGACCTGCCATATTGACCGGAATTGTGAACACGTCGGTCAGGTACATCTGAATCGGGTCATCGATCTTCTCTCCGATCCTGAACGGAGGGGACGGTGCGGTGGGGCAGAAGATCGCGTCACACGTCCGGAAGGCCGTCTTGAAATCGTTCGTGATGAGCGTCCTCACCTTGGCGGCTTTGAGGTAGTAGGCGTCGTAGTAGCCCGATGAGAGTGCGTAGGTGCCCAGCATGATTCGTCGTTTAACTTCCGCGCCGAAGCCTTCGGCCCTGGTTTGGCAGTACATGTCGATCATACTGTCGAACTTCTCCGCCCGGTGGCCGTACTTTACTCCGTCGTACCGTGCCAGGTTCGACGAAGCCTCGCTGGGCGCGATGATGTAGTACGCTGCTATGCCGTAGTCGAGATGGGGCAGGGAAAGCTCGGTGAACTTCACGCCGAGTCGCTCGAAGATGGAACGCGCTTCCGCGCAGGCCTTGGACACATCCGGATTCTCAAGCTTGCTGAAAAACTCCGTCGGGACGCCGAGGGTCATGCCCGCCACCGGCTTATCCAGGTAGGTGGTGAAATCGGGATGCGGCCGCGGAACGGAGGTGGAATCCTTCGGATCGTGACCGCAGATCAGGTTCAGCAACAGGGCAAGGTCCGCGGTGTCTCGCGCAAAGGGGCCAATCTGGTCGAGGCTCGATGCATACGCGACCAGCCCGTACCGGGAGACCGAGCCGTACGTGGGTTTCATTCCCACGACTCCGCAGAAAGACGCGGGGAGCCGGATAGAGCCTCCGGTGTCCGATCCCAGACTGACCGTTGCGATGCACGCGGCTACAGCAGCGGCGGAGCCGCCGCTGGAGCCCCCCGGCGTCGTGTCGAGATTCCAGGGATTGCGCGTCGGTCCCCAATAGGAGGTCTCGGTGGACGAGCCCATAGCAAACTCATCCATATTGGCGGTCCCGAGGATCACCATCCCTTCTTCTTTTATCCGCGTGACAACCGTGGCGTCGTACGGAGGGACGAAATTGGCCAGGATGCGGGACCCGCAGGTGGTCCGGTGACCTCGGAAGCACATGTTGTTCTTGATGAGTATGGGTATTCCCGTCAGCGGCCGGACATCACCCGAGGCCAACCGCCGGTCGGCCTCGCTGGCCATCTCGAGGGCGGTCTCGCGAGTCACGTCCACGTAGGCACGAATGTTGGGCTCGACCGAATCGATCCGGTTGAGAAGCGATTCGGTTATCTGGACGGAAGACGTTTCCTTCTTCCGGAGCATTCGTGCCAGCTCGATAGCAGTCAGTTCATACAAATGCGCCAAGATCTCATTCCTCTCTACGAGACCCTTCGGGGTCTATCTTAATCGGCGATTTCCCCAGAGACTGAAGGGGCGCTGCTTCGGGCGCCTCCGCGTCAGCAGGTTGCGAACACGTTCCTCCGCAACCGCGACGCCGGTCCAGGCCCGGTCTCTATTCGATGACCTTGGGGACGCGAAAGGAGGTCCCCGTGCGTGCCGGGGCATTGCTCAGGGCTTCCTCGATGGGCAAGGACGTATTGACCTCGTCCTCGCGCAGTGGCGTGTACATCTGCACGGGACCGGCCATTGGCTCGACGTCGTCGGTGGGGACCTCGGCCAGCATGTCCATGTACTTCAAGATATCGTCCAGCTGACCCTGGTATTTGATCTTTTCTTCCGGCTCGAGGGCCAGTCTACCCAGATGAGCCACATAGTCGACCTGATCGGAGGTGATTTTCATGCTTAAACTCTCGAAACTGAACCTGAACGGCCGGTCGTGCGACATGGTGTTTCCGTCGGTATGCCTCCACTGAAAGCAGTCGAAGGGGTGCCCGACCAAAGGCTTATAATACCACAAAATCTTCGCAGTGGTGCCTCAGCCCATCGTGCGTCCTCGACTTTCGGTTCGACACCTTGTACCAATCCGCTTTCCGATATGAGCGATCACGCGACGTTACGCGCCTCGGAATGACCTCATGGTCGCTTATAGCGGGCACCTTCCAGGAAGCGATGCCACAACGCCCGATGCCGATCCGACGGATGGAGAAGCTTCCGCACCGTCTCTGCGTCCAGGGGCCCGGCTCCGGGATGGCTGCTCCTCTGAAGGGGATGACCCTCTTCATCAACGAGCGCTCCCCACAGGAAGCGGTGCCCGGGCACGTCCTGTTCGGGCCGCCACAAGGGTTTGAACCCAGGTTTCTCTCCTCCCATGAGTCCCTCACCGAGTCCGGCCGCCTTCGGGTTTCCATGGCATTCGTGGCACGGTCTTCCCGTCCGGGACGTCGTGTGGGGCGTGTATGGGTTCACGATCAAAGCCGGAAAGCCCCCCCCCGTGACCGGCACGTGTCTATCCAGGATGAGAACTCCCTGTTGGTCGACGTGGGAAACCACATATTGATAGAAGGGACGCATGATCGACACGCGCCCGCGACTGTCGAGTCCCAGCGGCGGCCTCTCCCACAACCGTGCCGTGAATCCGCGAAACCATGCGCCTGGCCGGTCTTCCCTCGTCAGCCAGTCTCGGGTTATGGGAGGCTCCCATTTTTCCATCGGCTTTGAAGGGATCTGACCATCCCGAGGGGGCACCAGTTCCACCTCGGTCCCAACGTTTCTCTCGAGCAGTTCCTGGACTTGAGGATCGTTCTGAGCAGCAGTAGGAGCCCATTTCCAGTAGTCGGCTCGCTCTTCCAACATGAGGTGGAAACCATAGTCTTGAAAAGACCAGGCAGCGTGGCACGCGGAACACCTGAGCTTCTCCCGATGTTCCTGCACGCTGTGAGGTATCGTATCCGATTTCCAGGGCGGAACCGGCCGCCCTGGCCCGCGCAGGAGGGTCATGGTTCCGTCGGAGTTCTTCAGAATCGCCGGATGGTCCCCCCGAACATGGCAACCCTCGCAGGAAATCGTTACCCCTGCTGCGGGTGACCTGGAAACCTGGCCGCTCCCGTGGACCTCATCGAGGGTGTGGCAATCCATGCATTGCATGCCTGCTTTGAAGTGGAGGTCGGTGCTGAGGCGATGCTGCTCGGAACCGTATATCCGGTGAGCCTGCCTTCCGTTCACAACGGGGGATCTAAACCCGCGGTTCGCGTCCTTTTCGAATAGACCGACGAAATCGCATCCCACGTGATTGGAATTGTGGCATTTCAAGCACGCGGTCAGGCCTCCATTCCGGGAAACCGCATGGGTCGCGGCTTTTCCCTCAGCGCCGTTCGGGCGCGGAAAGTGACACGCAGAACATCCCTGTCCGCGATGCTCGCCCCATCTTGCGGAACCGCTGGTGTACAGATGGCACCGGAGGCACGAGCGCCTCAGAAGGTCGTCGCCGAGGTTCCCGGAGCGGGCGGGATCCGGCACCTGGAGAAGCTCTCCGGCAGCGACGGTAGCGTAACCGCCGTCAGACGTCGGTTGCGCGCCGAAGCCAAACCGCGTGTGGTTTATCATGCGTGGGGCCAACGCCATAGATGAAGTCTTGACTCGCCTCACTTCGTCGCGGTGGCATTTGCCGCAGGTCGTCTCCGCGATCCTTAAGTCCCCGGGATCAGGGATGAGCCCCTTATGGGCTTCTTCTTTGGCGTCCGCCTCTGGATTTCCTTTGTGGCACTGCACGCACGCGACCGCATGGGAAGGGTCCATCGAAGCAGTAGACTCGTGGCATTCGACGCATTTGCCCGGGTTTCGGCACGGCACTACCTGCGGCGTTTCGGAGGGCACGCCCCACCACGCAGGGTAAGACATTTCAGCAGAACGCGCAGAGCCGGATGACGGCTCTTGCTCGTTCGAATAAGATCGCGTGGCAGCCGGGCTCGCAAAAGCCAGAGCGGCAGCGATGAGCCAAACCCAGGGCTTCCACCACTGGCACAACAAACCGGTCATAGGAGATGGTCCGTTTGCCGCACAGGACAACTCACCGCGTCTGCTTGAACTGGCGCAAGATCCGTTCCAGTTGGGCGGTGGGAAGACGGCCGCCCTGCGGGTTCGCTCGCACGAAACCGATGAGAACCTGCTCCATTTGCTGGACAGCGGCCATGAAGTTAGGATTTTGCGGTGGGATCCCGTTGAGGGTCAGAATCTGGGCGGCAGCGTCCCGTTCTCGGCCCGGCACGAGATTCAGCGGAGTAGGCCACCTGAATTTCGGTGCCGGAGCTTCCGCGGCTGTCGGCGCGGGTTCGGGTTCGGGTTCGGGCTTGGGTGCTACCTTCGGTGCCACCTCGGATCCAGGCAATCGTGACGAGCGGTTGCCTGTACAGTGGTCCGGGTGCCGGTAGCAGAACAATCGACACTGTTCCAGGTAGTACTCGTCGTAGCCGCCTTTCCTGCAGCACTCCTCGCACTGCTCCCTGGTCTGGTCGCTAAACGCAGGTGAGACGAGCAAGCTCACCACGAACAGGCTCAGGAAGCTCATGCCGACAGCCTGTGCGAAATAAGAAACGGAAACGCCCTTTGACCTTCTTTTCAACTGCTGTGTGACGGTCGACCTCACGATCTGAACCTCCAAACGCTGGTACGCGGCTTCCCAACCGAAACCCTGAGACCGGTACGGTCCGAGCGGTGGTGGGAACAAATAAGACGGCCTCAGTTCCGAATCGCCCGAACGCGGCTCATCCAACCGCACGGACATGGTAGGCATTCTCATTTGCTGGAGCCGGTCTGGCGGCCACTCCCTTTGATGACCGTGCAATCCTGCCGAGCGGCCGCAAGTTTCAGATGCTCTTCCCACTGGGACATGGGCCATTTGTTCGAGGTGTAGTCCTTCTTCCATTTCTCGTCTATTTCATCCCACTCGTAGGTTACGAACGAGAACGTTTTCCCATCCATGTAGTAGAGGGTGAGGGACCTTTCGTCCGTCACGGAGTTGCGGCAGAGGCGGGCATAGTCGCACTTGCCATCCCTGTTAACCTGGTCGATTGCTTTGTTTTTTAATGATTCCACATACTTTTCGTGATCGTGTTTCTTGAACAACTCTTCCTTGCCCGCACCCTCAGCCTCTTTGGAGGCATCATTCGATCCTGATTTTCCCGGTTTCTCGGATGCTTCCGATGGGGTAGGGCGGATTGGTTGCTTCTCTCCTTTTCGGTCGGACCCTTCGCTGCCATCTCTGGATGCGCGTTCCGAAGGGGCAGACGTTTCCTGGTTACCCGCGCCTGCGTCCCGTGTTGAAGGCCGTGACGCTTCCGATACACCTTCCGAGCTACCGGGACTACCCGATTCGGCCGCGGCGCTCGATGGCTTGCGATCGGCTTCGACCTTCGGGTCCGAACTCTCGGAAGCCTCAGGCAGTTGCGGCTTCATCAGCTCCGCTCGTTCCGTCTTATTCTCCGGTTTCTTGGAGGATGCCTTTCCACCGAGGAACGCGGGTACACACCCCATCAGTCGCAGCGTACAGACGAACACGATCAAGAGAGTTATGAGCGCCTTGACCACGGCGAAGCGGTCCACGTCTTTCGCATGAGATCGCTGAACTCGTGACGATGCTCTCAAGAATACCTTCTGCAACGACGACTGCATCCCGAAGGGGCTGTAAGCGGGTTCGGCCCACAAGCCGTCCGGCAAGTCTGTGGTATACGTTTTCACCGCAAAAGGCAACAGGTGAGGAGAGGAGAGGCCGAAAAACAGCGTTTCTTTCGACCGGTCTTCCATGCTGACTTAGCACTCTTTTTCGCAAATACGGTGTCTCACTTGGCGTCCCTGCCGTTGGCTGTTCAGCGGGGCCGGCATCTTGCCGGTCCATGAGGAAATGACAGGCGGGACGCCTTTCCCACCAATACAGCCAGCGAGGCCGCGGTGGTGAACTGAAACCGCGTCCCAACGGAATCCGCGACCGTATTTATGAAGCGCAGTACTTTGGACGAGAAGTGTGCTCCGTTCCAGAGATGGGCGATCCTGGGCCAAAAGATCTTCTCAGGAACACGTTTCGTGTGATATAACGACCGTTGTGCTCGAGCCGGCCGCTCCGTTGCGCCCGCGCTCGACGCCACAACGTGACGCACCCAACTGTCGTTCGATCTCTTTGAGTCCGTCCGTATCAGCCCGACCGGTTTCCCCTTCCTTCCCAGCGGGCTACGCGGAGTTCTCCGCGTCCGTTTTCTTGTGCGACCGGGTGCACGCCGGGTCGCCTATCTCAGTGCCACACATGAAGGAGTTGCCATGACGGGTACGAACAACAAGCTTGCAGATCTGGTCCGAGAAGTGACTGAATTGTGCCAACCGGACCGGATACATTGGTGCGAAGGTTCTGACGACGAATATCGACTGATGCTGAGGATGATGATCCACGCGGGCACTGCGATTCATTTGAATCCGGAGAAGCGGCCCCACAGCATTTTCGTTCGGTCCGATCCCGCCGACGTAGCCCGCGTGGAAGACAGTACCTACATATGTTCCAAACGAAAAGAAGACGCAGGGCCCACCAATAACTGGGCCGATCCGCAAGAGATGAAAGCGAACCTCCGGCAGTTGTTCTCCGGATCCATGCGCGGACGAACCATGTACGTGATCCCGTACAGCATGGGGCCGACGGGTTCACCCATCGCGAAGATCGGCGTGGAAATGACCGATTCTCCGTACGTCGTGGCGAATATGCATATCATGACCCGTGTGGGCACGGAGGTCCTTGAGGTACTGGGACGGGACGGTGATTTCGTGACCGGCTTGCACAGTGTGGGCGCGCCGTTGGACGGCAAGATGGCTGATGCTCCCTGGCCGTGCAATGCAGAGCACAAGTACATCTGTCATTTTCCCGACACGCGAGAGATCTGGTCCTTCGGCTCCGGGTATGGCGGCAACGCGCTCCTCGGCAAGAAATGTCATGCCCTCCGCATCGCCTCGGTACAGGCCCGCGACGAGGGTTGGATGGCCGAGCACATGCTCGTGCTCAAGATCACCAGTCCTGAAGGCGAAGTCAAATACCTTACCGGCGCGTTCCCGTCTGCATGCGGCAAGACCAATCTGGCCATGTTGATCCCCACCATCGCGGGCTGGAAGGTGGAGACCGTGGGAGACGATATCGCCTGGATGAAGTTCGGTCCTGACGGTCGATTGTACGCGATCAACCCCGAAGCAGGCTTTTTCGGCGTCGCTCCCGGAACGAGCATGAAGTCCAACCTCAATGCGATCCTTACCGCGTCCAAGCATTCCATATTCACCAATTGCGCCATCACAACCGAGGGTGACGTCTGGTGGGAGGGGATGACCGACGAAGAGCCGCCGGAGTTGACCGACTGGCTCAGGAGACCCTGGGACCCGAAGTGTGGCCGCGTGGCAGCTCACCCCAACGCTCGCTTCACCACTCCGGCCAGGCAATGCCCCGTCATCGCGCCCGAATGGGAGGATCCAAACGGCGTGCCTATTGACGCCATCCTCTTCGGAGGACGTCGCGGTTCCGTGGTCCCTCTCGTGACTGAAGCATTCGACTGGCAACACGGCACCTTTCTCGGCGCGATCACCAGCAGTGAAACCACGGCTGCCGCGGCCGGAAAGGTAGGCCAGCTCCGCAGAGACCCCATGGCCATGCTCCCATTCTGCGGCTACCACATGGGCGACTATTTTGCTCACTGGCTGAGGATCGGCGTTAGCGCGAACCCGGCAAAGCTGCCGAAGATCTATTACGTCAACTGGTTCCGAAAGGATGCGAACGGGAAGTTCCTCTGGCCGGGTTTCGGCGATAACAGTAGAGTTCTCAAATGGATTTGCGAACGCACGCGGGGAACCGCTGCTGCCATAGACACACCCATCGGACGGCTTCCCGGTCCAGGATCGCTTGACCTTTCCGGAATCGAATTGGCTCCGGGAGCCCTCGATGAACTGCTCCGCGTGGATCGGGACGACTGGATGGCGGAAGTGCCGCTCATCAGAGACCATTTTCAGAGATTCGGCGATCGATTGCCGGCAGCGCTCAAAAGCGAGGTTGACCGCCTCGAAGAGCGTCTCAAGAACGCCGAGGGCTGATTTCCGGAGGACTGAAGAACTCTATTTTTTTCTCAGAAGTAATTTCGGAATGAGATCGCACTGCTGGACAAGCCAGCAGTGGCACCCCGGAGTCAATCCGTGATTGCTTTCGAGAACTGCTGTAGGTCTTGCAAGGGAACAGCTGGCAGGGTAGGGGCATCTATAGGCGGTTGCGGCAGGTTGACCCCGTGATCCTCACGACCACAGCCAGGCCGGCATAATGTCGATAACATTTTTCAAGCGGCAGCGGGGAACTCCTCTTGAAACCGAAGTTCCCCGCGACACCACTTGTCTTAATGCGATTCGGTACTGCCGGTGGTCCCGCCTTCCTCGGGAGTGGAACTCGGCGATGAGGACGGCGCGGCTCCGGTAGGTCCGGGAAGAGGCGACGCGGTCTCGGTCGCAGGGGCCGGCGGGGCGGCGCTTCTGGGCCCTTTGATCCCGACACTATCGAAGAGGCTCCGCACGATATTTCCCGCCCACTCGTGGGGAAGAATTTTCTCGATGACCCAGCCTATGACGAAGACGATGGCCGCGATCACTCCCGCAACGATCAAGAACGCGACGAGCGCAACCAGCCCGCTCAAGAGCAGACTGAAGTAGACAGGGAAAAAGAATCCATAGTAGAATCCTCTGCCAATACGGCTTTCCACCTTGGGATCTTCTTCTCTCCCGATAATGTCGTCGAAAATCCTGACGTAGTAATTCTTTCCGTAATAGCTCAGAGCTGCACTCAGCAGGCCCAGCAGAACAAAGCACAACAACTTCACCAAAATCATAGCCGCCTCCGTGAAGAATGATGCCGGGTCAACTCGGGTTGACACCATCAGATGGTTGATCTGTACAGGTTAAGGGAACGCGGCAAGCGTCGGCGCCTGATGGCTCCACGAATCGTCGCAGATCCCGTCGGTGCCTCTTTACCGTTTTCTCCCTTTCTTCCGATCTTGTTTGGCCAGCTTGGCTTTTTTTCGCTTTTTTTCCAAGGCCTTCTTGGAAACTACCTTGCCTTTTTTCGCGTCCGGCAACCCGAACGGGTTCCCGGGCCCGGCGGCCGACTCGGCACCGCCTGCCATGCCGTCGAAAGCACCGCCCAAGGCGCCCCGGAGCCCTTTCATCCTCTTCCAGAGGCTCTTCCGGACCTTCCCTCCACCCATCGCGACCATAAACTCGCGCATGTCCCTGAACTTGTTGAGGAGGTCCACAACTTGTGGTTCGGACCGGCCCGATCCCTTGGCAATGCGGCGAATGCGGCTGCTGCTGATCAGGTCAGGGTTTCCGCGTTCAGCCGGGGTCATCGAATTGATGATGGATTCTATGCGAACAAGCTCCCGATCGTCGACTCGCGCCGAGTCAGGAAGGCCGCCAGAGAAGAAGGGGAGTTTCTCCACGAGATCTTGAAGCGGCCCCATTTTCTTGATGGCCTTGATTTGACCGAGAAAATCGCTGAGAGTGAATTGGCCTCTCAGCATACGCATGGCGTCTTCCTCGGCCTGTTTCTCGTCGACAACCTCCTCGAAATCCTTTACCAGGCCGACAACGTCACCGAATCCGAGAATGCGTGAGGCAAGTCCGTCGGGTCGGAACTCTTCCAGCCGGTCCATTCCCTCGCCCATTCCCACAAACTTGATAGGGACCCCCGTGGCCTCCTTGACGGAAATCGCCGCACCACCGCGGGCATCTCCGTCCAGTTTGGTCAGGATGAACCCCGTCAGATGAATCCGCTCGGCAAAGGCTTTTGCGACATTGACCGAATCCTGGCCGATCATGGCGTCGCAAACCAGCAGGACATTGTCGGGAGGAGCCAACTCCTCTATCCGGCGGAGTTCCTCCATGAGGGGTTCGTCCACCGTCAATCGGCCGGCGGTGTCGAAGATGGCCACGTCGCAGCCCATCGAGGCAGCTGCCGCCATAGCTGCCCTGCAAATCTCCGGCGGCGCGGCTCCACCGTCGGAAAAAACGGGGATTTCCAGGTCCGCGCCAAGCTTCTTGAGCTGGTCCACCGCAGCGGGTCGATAGACGTCCGCTGCGACCAGCATTGGTTTCTTTCCCTTTTTCGAGAGGAAACGGGCGAGTTTCGCCGCGGTGGTCGTCTTGCCGGACCCCTGCAACCCCACCATCATGATCGGACTGACCGGCTTGGAGACGAACCTCAGCGATGAGTCTTCCGGCCCCATGAGCGAGATGAGTTCTTTGTGACACAGGCTGATGAAGTGATCGCTCGGGGAGACTCTCAGGTGCTTGTCCCGGTGTTTTACCGCGACCTGAACGATTTCACCCAGCGCCTTTTCCTTGACCCGATCGAGGAAGGAACGGGTCACCTGGAATTCTACGTCCGCCTCCAGTAGCGAGACGCGAATCATCCGCAAGGCCTCTGAGAGATTCTCCTCTGAGAGGGTGCGCACGCCTTGCAAGTATTCTCGGACGTCGCGAAATCCGCGGGTCAAAATCTCGAGCACTGGGCGAAGCCTCCTGGTAAGTCAGTTCTCCAGAAACTTCTTCACATATCATAATGGCGCTCAAAAGGTAAGCCTTTTCTTTTGTTGCTCGGCCGTGGGTTTTCTGTTATAACCGGACTGCCTTCAGGAGATAGAGCTTTTCTACAGCCGAGGTTTGCATGATCGGAACTTTGAAACAGTTTAGCGTTCGCACGAACATTACCTTTGGTTCGGGCGCGATCTCCCAGCTTGGAGAGATTGCCAAGGACATAGGGGCTCAGCGATTCCTGATGGTCGCTGACGCTGCTCTTGAAAGCCTCGGTTTACTCAGGCCAGCGCTCGATAGCCTCAAGCAAGCAGGACTTCAGGGGGAGATCTTCCAGAATGTAGACCCTGAGCCGTATTTGGACAACGCGGACGATGCGGCGGGGCTCGGGCGAGCTGTTGACGCCGATCTCGTAGTGGGAATCGGCGGCGGCTCAGCAATGGACACGGCCAAAGCCGCGGCCATTTTGCTGACAAACGAAGGCAAGGCCGAAGATTACGTTGGCCTGAATCGAGTCAACTTTCCCGGCATTCCCACCATCATGGTACCCACCACAGCCGGCACCGGGTCTGAGGTCACGTTTACCGCGGTTTTTGCCAACAGGGAGACCAAGGCCAAAGGCGGTATCAACAGCCCCTTTCTCTTCCCGCAGATGGCTCTGCTGGATCCCGAGCTGACCTTGACCTTACCTCCCGCGGTCACAGCTTACACGGGGATGGATGCCTTGACTCACGCCATTGAGTCTGTGACGAGCCGATCATCGACGCCGTTTACCGAGGCGCTGGCTCTGACTGCGGTTCGCCTGATCGGCGGTAGTCTGAGACGCGCGGTATTTCACGGTGATGACACGGTAGCGAGGGAAAACATGCTCATGGGGAGCTTGCTGGCCGGATTGGCACTGGCGGACGCCGGAGTGGGCGCAGCCCACGCCCTGGCCTATCCCCTGGGAGGCAAGTACAGGGTCCCTCACGGGCTGGCAAACGCGATTCTGATCCCTTCGGTCATGGAGTTCAATCTACCGGCTGCCGAAACCCAGTTCGCATTAATCGCTCGGAGCATGGGTGAACCTGTCGATGGAGTTCCGCCGCGTCATGCCGCCGAAGCCGCGGTGGACGCAGTGCAAACCCTGTGTTCAGACGTCGGAATTCCTGAGTTCCTGTCGGACATCGGGATCCCCAGTTCGGACATACCAGAGCTGGTTGAAGCTGCCCTGAAAGTGACTCGACCTGTCGAGAACAACCCGAGGCTTCTCGCAGCGGAACAGGCCGAGTTGATTTACCAGCGGCTCTTCTACTAGGCTTGCAGCGCTTCGGCGCATCGAGGAGCGTGGGGGGTCGCTGTGCAGTACTGGTCGTCCAAAAAGTTGGGTTGGCCGCTCTTTTGTTCAGTGACAATGCGCGGGACTTGATAGTCTTTGTCGGGAGCCGAGTAATCAGGAGGATTGCATGCCCGGATATGAATGGCTGGGTGAATCGGAAAAAGAACATATAAATGATGTCCTGGACACCGGGATCCTTTTTCGCTACGAATTCAAGGACGATCGCAAAGGCGTCTATAAGGTGAGGGAGTTTGAGGAGAAGTTCGCACAATACACCGGAGCTGCCTATGCCCACGCGGTGCCTTCCGGCAGCGTAGCGCTCAAGGTTGCTCTGACCGCGCTCGGCGTGCGGCCTGGGGACGAGGTGATCACGCAAGGGTTCACCTTCATCGCGACCTTCGAGGCGATCATGGAATGCGGCGCGGTTCCGGTCCCTGCGGAGATCGATGACACCCTGAATCTCGACCCCGAAGATTTCGAGAGGAAGATCACCGACAAGACCAGGGCAGTTATTCCGGTTCACATGTTGGGGTCACCGGCGAGGATTCCGGAAATCATTGATATCGCTAGGAAACATAACATTAGAGTGGTCGAAGATACCGCCCAGGCTCTCGGCGCAGCGGTCGGTGGCAAGAAGTTGGGCACCTGGGGCGACATGGGGACATTCTCCTTCGATTTCTATAAGACGATCACCACAGGGGAGGGCGGCATGATCGTGACCAACGACCGCGACCTGTACGTTCGCGCGTCGGAGTACGCGGATCACGGTCACGACCACAACCCCGATGTGGGCAGGGCAATGGAAGGGAGAAACTTCCTCGGCTTCAACTACCGCATGAACGAACTTCAAGGCGCGGTCGGGCTCGGCCAGTTGGGCAAACTGGGAGACATGATGCAGAGGCAACAGGAAAACCAGACACTCATCCGCGAGACGCTGGAAAGCCTCGAAGGCGTGACGATGCGGGCTATGCCGGAAAACGGCAAGGACAGTTACACGCACATCTGTTTCTCTCTCCCGAATGCCGAGAAAGCGATGGCTTTCCACAAGCATCTTACGGAGAAAGGCCTGAGCGCCATCTACTTCAAGAACAATTTCTGGCATTTTCTCCCCAATTGGGAGCATCTTATCGAACGAAAGACCGCATGGAATAGCGAGTATCCGTTCGCCGGCGGGCCGTATGGCGGGGATTTCCGTTATTCCAAGGACATGCTTCCCAAGAGCAGCGCAATCCTGGAGAAATTGGTAGTGATACCAATACTCCTTCAAATGGACGAGGATCTGATTCAACGCATCGTCATGGAATTGCAGGCCACTGCGGAGGAGATCCTCTAGATTCCTCCGGGGCGTGGACGCAGTGTCCGGTCTCGTCAGTGACGGCCCATCGAGTTATGGGCCCAAAGAATGGCGGCAAGACCGGTCCGGAGTACCGCTACAAACTGGTTCGAACCGTCGCTCATGTCAGATCAGGCAATTCGAATTGTTGGATTCATTCCCGCCCGAGCCGAATCCACGCGTTTTCCAGGCAAACCTCTCGCGGACATCCACGGCAAGCCGATGATCATGCGGGTTTTTGAAAGGGCAGCTCCGTCACCCCTCCTGGATGGCGTCTATGTGGCGACGGATTCCCGGGATATCCTGGACGCGGTCACCCGACATGGCGGAAAAGCCCTGATGACGGCCAGAGAGCATGCGTCGGGAACCGACCGCATCGCTCAGGCCGCCCGGGGGATCGGTTTGGGGAGCAACGATATCGCGGTCAATATCCAGGGAGATCAGCCCTTGTTCGATCCGATCATGATCGAGGAGGTAGTCCGACCGCTCCTCCTGGAACCGTCGATTCCGATGAGCACGCTCATCTACCGGATTGTGCGGGACGAAGAGATCACGCATCCCAACGCGGTCAAGACGGTGATGGACCGAGAGGGGTTTGCCCTGTACTTCTCTCGTGCAACCATACCGCATTTCGATGGATCGAAGGTAACCGAGGAGTACTTCAAGCATCATGGGATCTACGCGTACCGGAATGATTTCCTCCAGCGATTCAGCGAACTTCCGCGGGGAGTTCTCGAACGAGCGGAACGTCTGGAACAACTGCGGGCACTGGAGAACGGGTACCGGATCAAAGTGGTGGTGACCGAGAAGGACTCGATCGAAGTGGACACCCCCGAGGATCTGGAACGGGTGCGGGAAACTTATGCAAAGATGATTTGACAAAAAAAAATGGTGAGTGATATTTCGGATGAGCGATCGAGACTTGGCACAGCTCTTGAGGCGCCCGAGACGCCCGGTTGGCCGCAGACATACAACTGACCGATAAGGTTGGACATAAAGGGTGGTGTAAGTGAGTAGAGATGACAACGTCAAAGTAGAAGGAACCGTGGTCAAGGTACATTCCGGCGGAATGTACCAGGTGGAAACCGATGACGGCAGGAGCATCAGAACCAAGCTTTCGGGCAGGATGTCCCGGTTCAGGATCAAGGTGCTCCTGGGCGACCGCGTTACGGTGGCTCTCTCCCCTTACGACCTCACCCACGGCCTTATCGTCTACAGGGGCAAGTAACACTCTCCAGCAAAGCAGAGCGGTTCCTACTGCCCGTCAGGGCTCGGGGACCATTCCGAGGACCTTATGGGTCGGGGTGCGAACGCGTCTTCTCGGATCTCCGGGCCGGGCACTGACGCGCGACGCCCGGGTCACGACCGGGGAGGGGAAAAGAGGTTGACCGATTCGCAGGGGCGGACACACGCTCGGCCACAAGGTAAGACCTTTGCTTTCCAGCCGGGCGGCGGCGGTTGGGATTTAACGGAAACGGCCGGATTGTCACATAATCCCGACCCGTCCCCATGTAGGGCTCATGATGAGCGACCATTCTCTATCGTTTGAAAAAGAGACGGTTACCGCAAGATTCATCGCTCCTTCCGGCGATGAGATTCAGAAACACATCGAAATCCGCATCAATCCCGTCACGGGGCGAACCAGCAGAATTGCCGTGGGCCGGGGCGCGGAAAAAGAACCGGGAACCGAGACCCTACCGCTGCCGCCGCCGAACGCCGACGATACTGCGGCATGTCCTTTTTGCAGGCCGCAAGTCATGTCAAGAACTCCGAGAATGGCCTCCGACATCTTTCCCGGCGGGCGTTTATGTTACAAGGATTCGATCTTGTTCCCGAATCTTTTTCCTTACGGCAGTTATTCGGCGGTCAGCCTTTTTGACAACCGGCATTTTGCGGAAATCGGCACTGCGTCAGTTGGTTCCTATACCGACTGCTTCATCAACTGTCGGAATTACCTGCGCCACGTCCTTGAGCATGATTCCGAGGCGATTTACCTGGCAATTACGCAGAATCACTTGCCGTCAGCCGGCGGCTCCCTGCTTCATCCCCACCTTCAGATCAATGCAGACAGGATTTCTCCCAATCATCATCGCTCATTACGGAAAAGAGCTGAAGAATATTTTCACGAGACCGGTTCTCGTCTGTTTTCCGACTATCTCCTGCATGAACGGCAGGATCGCAGCCGCTATATTGGGAAGACCGGTTCATGGGAATGGGTAGCCGCGTTTGCTCCGGAAGGCTTTTTTGAAGTCTGGGGAATCTTGCCGAAGATCACGTCCCTGTTTCAGATAACGGAGTCGGACTGGCTTGCTCTCGCTCAGGGAGTGGTAAACGCTCAGAGATTCTACCGAAGCCTTTGCAGAAACGGGTATAATCTCGGCATGTTGTTCGTGGAAGACGGGAAACCTTGTCTTGAAATGCGGGTCGTGATTCTTGTCCGGTCGAATTATGCCGCCTGGGTACGGAACGACCACACCGGCTTCGAGGTCATGCTCGGAGACATGACGACCTTCACATCGCCTGAAGATATTGCAAAAAGCGCTGTAGAATTCTGGACATGAACGTTACACACAGCACCATCGAGGGTCGTGTCGGCGTTTCGCGACGGGCTCAAAGTGTGCTGTAGAAGGTGAAAGAAATGGAGATCGTATTTCTCGGGACCGGCGCGGCGTGGAGCCTGCCCGAGCACTCATGCGGATGCGCGATCTGCACGAAGATGACCGAGTTGGGCGAATACCGTGCCCGGACTTCGCTCCTGATCCGTAGCAGCCGGACAGTGTTGTTAGACTGTGGCCCAGATCTGGGAATCCAGATGAGAAGGAACTCCATGGAAAAGCCCGATCTCGTGCTCTTAACCCACGAACACGGAGACCACTATCTAGGAATGGATGATTTGGTAGCCTTCCGCAGATCTGTTCCCGCGAAAGAGTGGACTCCGATTCCCGTTTACGCGAGCGAGGAAACCTGGGAAGCCGTCGAAATTCGTTTCGGGTACTTGCTCGAGGCGCTCATCGAGAAACGGATAGCCGTTCCCGGTGTGCCGCTGCCGGAAGCGAACCTGCGAATCACTCCGTTCAAGACCGACCACGGTCCCAATGCGAAAGGATCGGTCGGATACGTGCTGGAAGAGGGCGAGGGGGATGAGTCGGTCAAGTTCGTGTACACCTCCGATTTTTTGCGCGTTGAAGAGGAGACGGAATTGCTGCTTGAACCGGACGTGTTGGTCATCCAGTCCCATTGGTTCAACGAGCCCACAGTGAACCGACCGCACCTCATGAGCTTTCAACGAGCCCTTGACTTTATACGCAGGTGGCGGCCGCGGTCCGCTACCTACCTCGTACATTTCTCCGATGGGGACCAGGTGCCGGGTGACCCGTGCAACTCGTTCCTAAAAAAATACGAACCACTCTCCCCAGTGGCGGAACCAGTCTCGGGAAGGCCGTATCCGGTCCCTCGATGTCATGAGGAGTGGCAAGCTGTGGTGGACAGGATTTGCACGGATTTCGACGTCAAGGGCCCCGTGTTGGTGGCCCGGGACGGATTGACCGTGCACCTCAACCGCGATCCTGGGCGCTCCTGATCCCCTTTCGTTTTCCAACAAGTAACATCGAGGCGAAGTGTTTCAAAGAGGTTTGCCCGAGCTCACTTCCTCAAAAGCGAAGCGGTGTGGCACCGATGAGGCCGAGCAGAGGAGGAAATACCGCCCCCTTTCCTCCTGCCGCAAAGCGTGGCATACTGTCGTTGCGGGACCGCGGAGCGCAGGCAGATAAGCCTCGGCGTGATCTCCACCGTGGCTTAGGATTCTGCGACCCGTTATAAAGCGCTGCACCATGACCGGTAAGGGCAGTCGTTCGCGGACGCGTGGGTCGTCTCGTTTCCCCACGAAGGTCGATGCAAATGGGAGGCACTCATGGATGAAGATCTCAAGTCCAAGACGGAAAGAACCGCGAAACTCTACTTTGGAGACTACACCGAGGAAAGGCCCTTTGACCTCTGGCGTTCGTTTGACAAGGGTTTGGCCAGGGACTTTTCTCTATTCATAACCGGACAGGTGTACGCGCGGGAAAAGATTCCGCATCCAACGCGCCAGCTGGTTACGGTCGCCGCCCTGACGGTGCTGGGAAGGACGGAAGAGCTCAAGCTCCACATCTACGCTGCTCTCAACGTGGGATGCAACCCCCGAGAAGTGGCTGAGGTAATTTTCCAGTGTGGCATCTACGGGGGAATGCCCATAGTCAATCAAGCCTTGAAAGTACTCAGAGAAGTGCTTCAAGAAAAAGGACGCTGGCCGCTTGGCGAGCAGGAGGAATAACTGTTCCCACTGCTCTGCTCCCCACTGCCGCCCCGTTCCGGTGACGAGGCGTGCGCGCAAAGGAGGACCGGCTGAGGGCAACCCCCGCAGCTGTCAAGAATCGGGAGGACGCGAGCTCGTCCGCGGTTTTCGGCTCACGCAAGGCTGCTCCACCAGGGATTGGCAGGGCGCTGGCGGGACTTGCATCCCCGAGACCGGCTGCGTCTCGGAACAACGTTTCGAGTGGTAGTGACTTCCAGGAAAGAATCGACCCGAACGTCGCAGCAGGAGCCTCAGTCGTCGAGGGTGAATTCGAAGTCGTCTCCCACGGAGTCGAGATCGAGTTCAGCTTCCTCGTGCTTGGCTGCCGCCGGAGCGGCCTTCACCGCGGACTTTGCGACATCGGACGCTCCGGTAAAGAAACCCTCCAGACCGACTTCCGGCGGAAGATAGAAGATCCCGAGGCGACTGCGGACCTGCGCGAGGTCCTTGTTGCAAGCCGGACAGGCGACGTTGTAATCGAAGCTCACGTAACCGCATTTCTCACATTTCACCATGCACCTCCAGGGATGCCGAACGGTTTTAACTAGATGAGACCATACTACCATGAAATACTTGATAAATCAAGCAATGGGGTTGGCATGAGGAGCGAACCCCGTTGGGTGAGCACGTTGTGGAGGTCCCTTCCTCTGGTAGTGCTCGCCATGATAAGTGCTTGTGCGACGGTCCCTCATACGGGCCGCAATCAGTTCAACATGGTTTCCGACGCGCAGCTCAATGAGCTCGCGCTAAAAGTATTCGACGAGATAGGCTCTAAGGAACCCGCCAGTACAGACAAGCGCCTTGGAGAAATCGTCAAACGCGTGGTGGATCGCGTGAGCAAGGCGGCCGAAAGTCTCGATGGTCCTGCCTTCAAATGGGATATCCGGGTGATCGACAAGGACATACCCAACGCGTTTTGCCTTCCCGGAGGAAAGATAGTGGTCTATTCCGGGATCGTTCCGTACGCGAAGAATGAAGCCGGACTGGCCGCGGTGGTGGCCCACGAGGTCGCCCATGCTGTGGCACGGCACGGCGGGGAACGCCTGAGCCAGAAACTTGCGCTTCGAGGGGCGATAACCGCCGGCGGAGAGGTTTTGAAGGGAAAGGACGGGAAACTCGACCCCAAGGTACAAATGGCTTTGGGCGCGCTGGGCATGGGTGCTACCATCGGCGTCGTGCTCCCTTACAGCCGTCTCCATGAACTGGAAGCGGATCGCATTGGACAGATATACCTGGCCAAGGCCGGTTACGATCCCGCGACTGCAATTGACCTGTGGGATCGGATGTCCAAGATCAAGAAACCTCCCATACCGGTGTGGCTCTCGACACACCCCGCGGATGAGGAGCGAGTCGAGAAGCTGAGAGAATCCCTGCCGGAAACGCAGAAGTACTATGACGCCGCGACGGCAAAATACGGAAGGGGCGTGCCCCTGTAACTGCGCGGTGGCAGCCGGAAGCACCTCGATTGGCCGAAACCCGCGGTCGAGATCCTGCGGCACCCGAAACGGGACGCTTTAAGTGGGGGTGGAAAATAATGACAAATAATTCAGAGGAGATAAGGGCTTTTGTCGCTATTGAGCTTCCGGAATCCGTGAAGTCGTTTCTTGGAAGGATCGCAGGCGGGCTTGAGCGGTGCCGGGCTGACGTGAAATGGGTGAAATCCACAGGCATGCACCTCACGTTGAAGTTCCTCGGTTCGGTCCGTACCGAACTGCTTCCGGCCATCCGTGAAGAACTCGAGCCGGCCTTCGGGTCTCAAGGGAAGATAGAGCTGGAGGTCCGGGGACTGGGCGCGTTTCCCGGTCTGGGGAGACCACGGGTCATATGGACCGGCCTGAACGATCTGTCGGGCAGGTTGGCCGCGCTGGCCGCGGAGGTGGACCGGCGCACGGAATCGCTCGGATTTCCTCGAGAAAAGCGCGCATTCAGCGCTCATTTGACATTGGGCCGCATTCGGTCCAATACCGCACGAGACCGAGAGCTCGCCGAAGCGGTTCGCCAGAAGATGGACCTCTCTGGGCCCACTTTTGTCGCTGACCACGCTGTCCTCTTTCAAAGCGTGCTGAAACCATCGGGGGCGGAATACTCTCCCGTCTTTCGCTTCGATTTCTCGCAGCGCTGAGAGACGCTGCCCGATCTTCCCCGAGTTGTTGAAGGCCCGCAGTCGACGGCAGTTGACACTTCCGCAACCGCACAGGAGTCCTCCGTGGCGACTGTCGGGAATTCGGCCTCTCCAGGAGCGTGGCTCCCATACCATGAAACCCAGTCTCGTCCCCGTCGCTTGCCTCGTCTTACTGGCGATCCTCTCCTTCGGACCGGCAGCATGGCGGCCTGATTTCGCTCTGGCCCAGGAGGCGCCGAAGGCCACCACAGAGGCACAGGCCCCGCAAGCGCCGAAACCCGAGGAGGGGAGGGCTGACCCTCCCCCTCGTACGCCTGCAAGAGAGGAGGTCGAGGCGATCGTGCTGGATGGGGATCTGGTGGCTGGTCCGCGGTCTCTCCCCGCACCGAACGACCCATGTTTGCCCTCGCTGTATCGAGATTGGCACGAAGCTGCCCTGGATTGCAAAGGGGAAGCTCAGGAAAGAGGATTTGCCCGGCTGAGGATCGTGCTCGATCGTTCTGTATTTCGCATGAGCGTCGAAGGTCTCAGGAAAGATGGAGAAGCCGAGCTAATCTATGAAAGCCCGATCGGTATTGGCGATCTCCACACTCCCACTCCCGAGGGGGATTACCTGATCAACCACATCTATCCATACCCGGACGTTCTCTATTTCAGTGAGGCGGGAGACAGGATTTCAGGCCTGTACAAAGGCTTCTTCGCTCCACTCCTCGTATGCGACGATTCGGGCGATTGCCGACGGCACCGAGACCTCGGCATGCACGGTTTCGATGTTTCCGCGTTTCCCGACTCCCGTGCGGTGCGGCACGAGAGCGAGGGTCCCGTTTCCGCCGGATGCATCAGGATTCCCGATCCTTGCGCATTCAAGGCTACCCTCATTCGACTGGTGGGGGTGGGGCCTCTCAGGAGGAACGACAGAGGATCGTATCACTGGCTGGACAAGCCAGTGAAGGTGGTCGTCAGGGGCGATTATCCAGGCACAGGGTCCACGCTGGCATCCATCGTCGAAGAGGGCCTGATTCAGGTTCACAACGGACTCAAGGGCCTGTTGGGCATCTTCGGACCCTAGGGGCCTGTCGCGTACCCCAAAATCATCATTGATCGTGCTACTCAGATGAAATCGGCAGTGTCGTCTGGACAAACGGCGGCTCCTAGAAAGTCTGACAGACTAATGGCTTGGCCCGGTTGCCCCTTCCCAAAACGCTGCAAATAAACCGGCATCGTAGCACATTGTCGGGAAAACATTGCGTTACGCAACAGCCCCCTCGGTCACGGATAAACCCCGGCGAGCCACCTCAAGAAGAAGATGCTCCCGATCAGAAAGAGGGCCATCACAATCCGCGAAATACACTCTCGCATGACCTGACTCCCGAGTTCTCATTGCGTGATGACGCACCGCCGGGCGCTGCGCGTTGGCTCGTTCGCATGAGACCATACCTAACACTCAATAACGCAAGGGACAAGATCCGGTGAAGAGAGACCCGGCTCCAGGAACCAAACGCGCCGGTAGCGGCCCCGATTGGAGCCGCTACCGACTGAGATGAAAAAGTGGGCCTGAAGAAAAAGCCCTATGATGGAAATGACCTCTAATCCCTGGGTGGGGGGGTTATGGGGGAGGGAGGGTGTCCATCCAGGTAGAGGTCGAAATCGAGGGCCATCAGCATTTGCCGAATGGCGCCTCACGGTTTGAGAATATAAGGGAAGGCGGCCTGAAAGTCAAGAAAATACTTTAAGAAAGATATCTAATTAACTAATAACATGACATTATTTAGCGAATAGTAGGTTTTTCTTTCGTTCTGCTCATCCAGACTGATCGGGCAACTACCTAACAAAACTCCACTATTTTCGCGGGCGTCCAGGGTCCAGTCCGCGATCGGCAACCACATTTCGCGAAATCGGAGGGCCGAGGGTTCGGGAACAGGCAATTCGCGGCCATCAGGGCGCGTTTACCGCGCCGCGCAGACCGGTTTTTCCTTGAAAACAGGGGGCCATCGGTTGAGCTTCATCAGGGGGTGGCCTGACCGGCCAGGGTGAAACCTATCATGCAGAGGCTGAGCCCAACGAGCAGCGCGACCGCGATCCAGGAGATGAGATTGAGAACAGGCCCATTGGTATGGCCCTTCATGACGGTCGGGTCGTTGGTCAGGAAGATCATGAACACGAGCACCACTGGGAGCACCAGGCCGTTTGCCACCTGGGAGATGAACATGATGGGGACGAGCGGGATGCCCGGCATGAGGATGATCAGTGCGGAAAAGACCACAATGAAGCAGTAGAGACCGTAGAACTGCGGCGCCTGGGAGAATTTCTGATCAAGGCTCGACTCCCATCCGAAGGCTTCACAGACGGTGTACGCGGTTGAAAGCGGTAGGATGGAAGCGGCGAAGACCGACGCGTTCAAGAGCCCGATCGCGAACAACCACGTGCAATAGTCCCCCGCCAATGGCCGCAATGCCAGGGCCGCGTCCTGTGCGGTCTCGATCTTGATGCCGGCCTTGAACAGCGTGGCCGCGCAGGCCAGGATGATGAAGAACGCCACGATGTTGACGACCACCGACCCCGCGATCACATCGGTCCGGGCAGCCTTGAGGTCCTTGATCCCCAATCCTTTGTCCACCATGGACGCCTGGAGATAGAACATCATCCAGGGTGCGATGGTGGTTCCCACCAGACCGACGAGCATCACGAGGAAACTCGTCTCAAACTTGACGGTCGGTTTGGCCACGGACGCGATCACCTCGGTCCATTCCGGCTGGACCAGAAATCCGGCAACCACGTACGCGAGATAGAACAGACAAGCCGTGAGAAACCACTTCTCAACCGACTCGTAACTCCCCTTGACCACGAGCCACAGCAGGAAGAGTATGCTCACCGGGACGGAGATGTAACGTGAAACGCCGAAAATCTCCAGTGCTGCGGCTATGCCCGCGAATTCAGCGAGACAGTTGCCGAGGTTGTTGAGGATCAACAGGATCATCGTGTAGAACGCGAGCCTGACGCCGTAGCGTTCCCGTATCAGGTCGGACAGCCCCTTGCCGGAGACTACGGCCATCCTTGCGCCCATTTCCTGAATGATTATGAGGAGAATGGTAATCGGTATCAGGGTCCAGAGCATGCTGAACCCAAAGCCGGCACCTGCGAGCGAATAGGTGGCTATACCACCCGCATCGTTGTCCACATTGGAGGTGATGATCCCTGGCCCCATGAGGACGAGGAAGGCCAGCAACGAGCGCCACCGCATCTTGAAAAAACCGATGTTTGGCTTCGCTGTTGGCTTGTCTGCTCGTTCTGTCATGTACGGATGCTCCGCTGTGCTATCTTCCCAGGTGGGGTGCGAGTATTTCCATGAGGGCCTTGAACCTTACCACCCCGTGTATGCGATTGTCTTCATCCAGGACGGGGATCGCACGAAATCCGTACTTGGCAAAGAGGTCGGCCACGTGGCTCGCGTCGTCATCAAGTTGTGTACTGATGACGCGCGTGGTCATAATTCTTTCCAGCGGGGTGAATATCTCATGCGAGAGGAGTTCTCGCAGGTTTATTACGCCGAGGAGCCGTGTCTGTTCATCCACCACATAGATGTAGTAAATCACGTCGATTTCGTCCGCATTCTGCTTGATGTACGCCAGCGCGTCCACAATCGTCTCATCCGGCCGTAACGCGACGAATTCGGTGGTCATGAGGCCGCCTGCCTTGTCCTCTTCGTGGGCCAGCAGCCCTTTGACCTCTTCCTCGTAGTCCGGGTCCAGTTCCTTGAAAATTCCTGATGCCGTCTCTGCCGGAAGGTCTGCGATGAGGTCAGCGGCTTCGTCAGGGGACATCTCTTCGATGATATCCGCGGCCTTTTCCGGTTCCAGGCCTCTCATGATGGAAACCTGAACCTTTGGGTCCATTTCTTCTAGTGCGTCGGCCAGGACCTCACTCTTGAGAGACTCCACGACCGCGGCTCGCTCATTGACATCCATATCTTCGATGATGTCCGCGAGGTCAGCGGGGTGCAACTCGGACATTTTGCTCTGAGGTATCTGCAGCCGGAGACGGTCCGGATCGGCCAGCGGCTGTGCATAGTTCCAGGCAATCAGCCTTTCCTTGAGCGTGTAATCGAAGAACCACTCGCAGAAACGAACGACCGGACCCTCGAATCCGAGCCGCCTCAACAGCCCGCGGAAACCGACGTCCAGTTGAACCAGTTTAAGCTTGCCGTCGGAGCGGACAAAGTGAAGATCGTTGACTCGTTCGACCTTCGCTCCGTTGATGTCAACAATCTGCTTGTCCAGGAGGAAGTCCTTGAGGAGAATGTGGGAAGAAGGACGCGACTCCCGGGCCGGAACGTGGGTCGATGCGGTGTCCGGATTGAGAACGATCTCGGAAGGGAGGATCGATTGGACTTGGCTCCACGCCACACACCAGCGTTCCTTGCTCCACCGATGCCGGTACACGAGGTTCACCACCTCAGGAAGGGGCAGATCCAGATCCACCATCAGATCCACGACCTTTCCCAACACCTGCCGCGAAGAAGCACGCACTTTCAATCCAAGGAGTGCGCTAAAGGAATGAAACCCATGACGCGGGTGTGCCACCGATATCCGGTCTGAAACCGCCATCGCCGCCTCGATCCATTCTGCCTGAGAATCTGCGGATTATAACGCCAAGACCGCCTCATGGAAAGGACAAGTTCGCCGCAGCAACCAATGCTCACGAGAATATAATGATCCGCGATGATCGTGGACAACAGGAGAGATCATGTGTGAATTGACCGACTCTGTGCTCTGTCCAGCCGCTTACGCCACGCACCGTTCGGTCAACCGCGTTATCGCGCGAGGTATGATTTCGGTTGAGCCTGGAAGAATTTGAGGCATAATAGAGAACTGTCCCCGAAGAGAATCCTCAGGAGATAGGCGATGACCATCAGGAAACAACTCGAGGTAATGCTCGCGGACGCTCCCGGCGAACTGGCCAAGCTGACCGCAGCGCTCAACGACGAGCACGTCAACATCGAGGCGATGAGCATCCAGGACGCCAACGAGTACCTGCAAGCGCTCTACGACGTGCGCAGCCAAACCGGCCGCCGCGTCGCCCCACTGGAATACTACGAAGCGATCCTGAAGGAATCGGCCAAGTATTCCATGATCCGTCTGATAACCGACAACCCGACCAAAGCAGTCGAGGCGCTCACCAAGGTGGGATACCAGGTGAAGGTCCATGACGTGCTTGGGGTAATCCTGGACAACCGGCCGGGCCAGCTCAACCGGGTATCCAAAATGCTTGGCGACGCGGGGATCAACATCAGCTACACCTACGGCTCGGGGTTTGCTGATAGTGAAGCGGCCTTGTTCATTTTCCGAGTTTCGGATGTGGAGAAGGCCCTTGCCATGTTCCCAAATGGAAGGCTTTGAGTGCTATACAACCAGGCGCGTTTCTCCCATTCGCTTGGGCGGCGAGCCCGATGACGAGCGTTCGCGGGATACCCGCGACCTCTACGAAGTGCGCATCATAGACAACGATCACAATACGTACCAGGAGGTCATCGAGATCTCGATGATCGCCCTGGGGGTCAGTGAAGAAGAAGCCTTCGCGATCGCGTGGGAGGTGGACCATAGCGGGAGCTGCGCAGTGGCTCGTGCCCCTCGCGACACCGCAGAGGCTGTTGCGGACGTGATCAGGATGATCGGGATTGAGGTTCAGGTGAATCGGATGGGGGGCGAGGCGTGAGTTGCGGTCCCCTCCCCGATCAGCGTCCGATAAGATATATTATGTTAACTCAAACCGGCCGCCGCCCTTTGCCTTGCAATTGACATCCGAGGCCGTCGCTTCTATCATCTCCGCCCATGAACGAGCCGCCATCACACCACACTCCTCCTCTCCTCAGTTTCGCGGTAATCACGAAGAATGAGGCGGACCGCGTGGGACGACTCCTCGCGAGCGCCGAGATCGCGGACGAGGTTGTTGTGGTCGATTCGGGGAGCACCGACGATACTGTGGAGATTTGCCGGTCGTGGGGTGCGCGAGTCCTCGATCGTGACTGGACAGGGTACGTGGCTCAGAAACAGTTCGCGATGGAAATGACCACTGGTGAGTGGATCCTGAACCTCGACGCTGACGAGGCGTTGTCCGAGGAATCGCGTCTCGAGATCCTCCAGGCCATTCAGAACGCAGCCGCGGACGTGAACGGATTCGCCATGCCGCGACTTAGCCGATACCTGAACCGCTGGATACGACATGGTGGCTGGTACCCTGACCGAAAGGTGCGTCTCGTGCGCCAAGGTTGTGCGCGCTGGGTCGGCGATGGGCTGCACGAACGGATCGAGGTCTTCGGGCGGGTCGGGGAACTGAAACACCCCCTACTGCATTATGTCTATCGAGATGTTTCCGACCAAGTGAGAACCATCAACCGGTTCTCCAGCGTAACTGCGGATCAACGCAGATCTCCCGCTTCCGGATGGTACGTCCTGTGGGGTGTGGTACATGCGCTCGGCAAATTCCTCGAGTGCGCGATATGGAAATTGGGCGTTCTCGATGGGATAGCCGGCCTGGTAATCGCTATGAACAGCGCCTTTTACGTGTTCCTGAAGCATGCCAAAGCCTGGGAAAAAGGACTCGACACTCGTTCCGAGCAGCCATCCGCCTCGGAGCCGCGCCCTCCCAAGACAGACAGCAGGTGATACACGCATGAGAATTGCGCTTGCACTGGAGCGGTTCGGTCGCCATGCAGGAGGAGCTGAGTCCTATGCCGTAGAGCTTGCCCGGACCCTCGTTTCCCATGGCTGGGAAGTCCATATGTACGGCCATGAGTGGGACGGCGAGCCAGCCGAAGCGTTCTTTCACCCGATCGCCCGGCTTCCGAAATGGATACCCCCTTCGATACGCATTCTGCACTTCGCTTTCACGCATCGGCGCATGATCGCCCGTGAACACTTCGACATAGTTCTGGGCTTCGGCAATACGCTGGCTATGAATGTTTATCAGAGCCACGGAGGCGTACACCGCCTCAGCAATTTGCGGAAACTCGAGGCCATACGGAACCCTTTTCTCCGTGCGGTGAAGGCGATGGCGCTCCTGGCGACGCCCAAGTACCATGCCAGGGCCTGGATCGAGTCGGCTCCATTCAGAATGCAGCAACGGCCTGTAATCATAGCCATTTCAGACATGGTGAGACAAGACATGGCCGACTATTTCCGGGTCGACAAGAAAACGATCCGCCTTGTGTACAATGGAATCGACCACGCTCGATTCGTCGCTCCAGGCGGTCCGACGCGGGATCAGCTCAGACAGAGGCTCGGCTTTGGACAGAACGAGGTGCTCTTCCTCTTCATGGCGTACGACTTCAGGAAGAAAGGGGTCCGGTACCTGGTTGAGGCTGCAGCGAAGTTGCGGCACAAGGTCGGGCCGGGCTCATTCGGAGTTGTCGTGGTGGGCAATCACCCCTCCCCTCTCCTGTCGACGCTTGTCAGGAGGCTCAATCTGGACGGAACGGTGAAGTTTCCGGGGCCGACTCGAGAACCTGAGGCGTTCTACGCCGCGTGCGACGTCTTCATCCTTCCCACCTTCTACGACGCGTGCTCGCTCGTGGTGTTCGAAGCCATGGCAGCGGGCTTGCCGGTAATCAGCACCGTATTCAACGGCGCTTCCGGGGTCCTTACCGAGGGGGCCGACGGTGCAGTGTTGAAAGATCCCCGGGATATCGACGCGATGGCAGCATCGATGGAGCGGTTTCTCGATCCGGAGTTCCTGGAAGCCGCCTCGTCCGCGGCCAGAGAGACCGCTTCGAAGTACACCCTCGAGAACAATCACCGCCAGATGCTTGATATTTTAGCTGAAGTATCAGCCGGTTAAACGCCCTGTGGCCAAGCCTCCGGCCAGGTGACCTCGGTAAGGCACTGTTCACACGTCGACGCCTCCGAAATCTCCGTACCCACCCGGTCTATCGAAACGAATCTTGCCGTTCGGATTACGGTCGTGGCCGGTAGTATTCCGACAAGGCGGCCACCAACCCCTCGATGGTGTATTCCGATGCCTCCACATGAACCTGCAAGCCATTGGTTCGCAGCGTGCGCGACGTCACCGGACCTATGGAAGCCAGAGCCACTCCTTCCAGTAGACGAAGCAGGTCCGCACTCCCGATCATGTCGAGGAAATGGGTAACTGTTGAGGAACTGGTAAAGGTTATGACATCCACCTGTTTTTTCTGGAGCAGGGAGCGTGCACGCTCGATGTCCGCGGCTTCCGGTTGCACGGTCCTGTAGACCGGAACCACCTTCACCTCCGCGCCCATGGCTGAAATCCCCTGTGGCAAGGCTTCCCGCGCGGCCTCGGCTCGCGGGATCAGGACGCGCTTCCCCTGCATGTTTTCGTGGGAGAAGAGCTCCAGTATCCCTTCCTGCGTGAATTCCTTGGCCAACAGGTCCACCTTGATTCTACGACTTCGCAGTGCATCCGCGGTGACCGGGCCGATCGCGCCGATCCTGGGTCCAGCCATGTCCCGGATGTCCTCTCGAACCTCGAAGAATCGCTGGAAGAATCGCTCGACCCCGTTGACGGAAGTGAAGACGACCCAATCGAAAGAAGCTATGCTCCGGATCGCCTCATCCAAAGGGGCAAGATCCTTCGGCGAGACAATGCTGATGGTGGGAAAAAGGAGAGGTTCTCCCCCGAGTTCGGCTATCCTGTCGGCCATCTTCCTGGATTGCTCGCGACTCCGGGTGATCATGATCCGTTTTCCGAACAGGGGCTTCGTCTCGAACCAGTCCAGCTTGGCCTTGAGTGAAGCCACGGACCCGACCACCAACACGGCCGGCGGTTTCAGGTCCCGGCGCTCGGCTTCTGCCGGAATCTCCTCGAGTGTGGAGACGATCGACACCTGCCGCGGGGTCGTCCCCCATCGAATCAGCGCTGCAGGGGTGCTCCCCGGCTTACCGTGTGATATCAGTGAGCTGGATATGTTCGCAAGGTTCTTGACCCCCATCAGGAACACCAGCGTGCCCGGATTGCGGGCCAAGATCGCCCACTCGATGGCTGATTCTTCCTTTTCGGGATTCTCGTGTCCGGTTATGAAGGTGACCAGAGATGCATGATCCCGGTGCGTCACAGGAATCCCTGCGTACGCGGGCGCGGCCACGGCCGACGAGACGCCGGGAACCACCTCGAAAGAAATACCCGCCTCGACCAGTTCTTCGGCTTCCTCACCACCCCTTCCGAAGACGTAGGGGTCGCCTCCCTTGAGGCGGACGACTCGCTTCCCTTCACGGGCTTTGCGCACGAGAAGCTCATTGATATCGATTTGTTCGAGGGTATGGTCCCGGCCCTTCTTCCCGACGTAGATCAGCTCTGCATCGCTCCTGGCTTCCTGGAGGAACTGGGTGCCGGCCAGGTAATCGTACACGATCACGTCCGCGGCACGGATCTTCTCCAGACCCTTCACCGTGATCAGCCCGGGATCGCCGGGACCGGCTCCGACCAGTACGACGGTTCCGGGCGGGCTTGCCTTTTCTTTCTTGTCATCAGTCATAGGTTATCTCGAGGGATTGCTCCAGCAGGCTTCGGTTGCAGGCTCACGGGAGCGGAACGGACCATTAGATAAGCTCGTTCATAGGGACCGGTTCCCAGTCGCTCGCCAGGACGGCCCTCAGAATGGAATCTGCCCCCTGTAGGATCAGATTGTCTGCCAGAGAGACCCCGACACCGGCTTGGGAGGCCGAACCTTCGAACGCATCCCGCACGAGAGGGTTCCCGTCCGGATGCGCGACGGCAGCGGTAACCCGAATGTCGTCTCCCTCGCACACGCAGTATGCAGCCATGGGCACCTGACAGCCTCCTCCCAATCGTCTGAGGAAAGCCCGCTCGATGTGGATGCACCGCGCGGTCGTGGGGTGGTCCAGGGTTGCGACGATGCTGTTGGTCTGCTCGTCTCCCACGCGGGTCTCGATTGCCAGCGCTCCTTGCCCGATCGCGGGAATCATGAACTCCGGGTCCAGATAGGTCGTGATGCGATCCGAAAACCCCATCCGGCGGATTCCGGCCGCCGCGAGGACTACGCCGGCGAGATGCTCCGTTTCGATCTTCCGCAGGCGAGTGTCCACGTTCCCTCTGATAGAAATTACCTCGAGCCCGGGATAGCGGTTCAAGAGAAAAGCCTTGCGCCGCAGGCTCGACGTGCCGATCCTTTCTCCGGGGTTCAGTTGGTCCAGCGACCGGCCGTCCCGAGAAATGAACACGTCCCGGGGGTCTTCGCGCTCCATGACCGCGGTCAATTGCAGACCTTCGGGCAAATCGGTGGGGAGATCCTTCATTGAGTGCACGGCCAGGTCGACCCGTCTTTCGAGCAGGGCATCTTCGATTTCCTTCGTAAAAAGGCCTTTACCTCCGATGGTTGCCAGTGGGGCGTCGAGGATCTTGTCTCCGCTGGTCTTGATGACGTTCAGTTCGACCTTGAGGTGAGCGTGGCTCTTTTCCAGGGTCGAGGCGACGAAACGCGCCTGCCAGAGGGCCAGAGCACTGCCCCTCGTTCCTATGATGAGTCTCATGATATTCAGGATTCTTCTCCAAAGTCGTCGTCCTCAGAACGATCGTCCAGCCTGAACATCCGTTGCGCGGCGTAGAAGTAGTCGTTGCGCTTAGATGTCAGGCCGGCCTTCTTCAAGAACGCGATGGGGTCGTGCGCTATCTTGTTAATAATGGATCGCGTGATGGCTTCCACCGTTTCACGCTGGGCCGGAGTCAAGGTCGCGAGCTTGCCGTTCTGTCTGACCAATTCCCCCTCCCGGATCGCCTCCAGCCTCTCTCTCAATGCGACAATGACCGGGGTGGTGTCGAGCGTCTTGGTCCAGTGGACGAACTTCTCGACTTCTTCGTTGACGATCACGTCAGCCTTGCGAGCCTCTTGACGTCTTCCGCCGATATTCTCGTCAACGACCGCCTGAAGGTCGTCGATGTTGTACAAGTAGATTCCGTCTATATCGTTCACTTCCGGTTCCACATCCCTGGGAATCGCGATGTCGATGATGAAGATCGGGCGGAAGCGCCTCCTCCGCATGACGTTTTTCATCTCTGCCGTGCAGATAACCGGATCGCAACTCCCCGTGGACGTAATCACCACGTCCGCGGCCACAAGTCCCTGTTCCAATTGGTCCAGTGGGAGCGCCGAGCCCTGGAGCTGCCGGGCGAGCAGACACGCGTTCTCAAACGTGCGGTTTACCACCACCAAAGGAGCGTCAACCTGATTCATCACATGGCGCGCGGCGAGTTCGGCCATCTCTCCCGCGCCGAGCAAGAGGACCCGCTTGTTCGTGAGTTCTCCCAGAATCTTCCTGGCCAATTCTACCGCGACATATGCCACCGAGACGGCCGCGGACCCGATGCCGGTCTCAGACCTTACGCGCTTAGCGGCAAAGAAGGCGTGATGCATGAGGCGATTCATGACGGGACCGGTGGCCTGAACTGCAGCTGCCCGGCGGTATCCTTCCTTGACCTGTCCCAGGATTTGCGGCTCTCCCAGTACCATGGAGTCCAGGCTCGATGCCACTCGAAACAGGTGCCGTATCCCCTCGGATCCCTGCTTGAAATAGAGGAATTTCCTGAACCGTTCCATATCGAGGCCGTGTATGCGGCCGATTGCGTCCACGACCCTCTCGCCGGTCGGTTCCGGTTCTTCGGTCGTCACGATGAGTTCGGCCCTGTTGCACGTGGAAAGGATCATGGCCTCCTGGACACCTTCTATCTGGAGGAATGAGCGGGTCACAGCTCCCTGGTCGTCACCCGGAAAGGTTATTTTTTCCCGGATCTCCACGGGCGCGGTGGAATGATTGAGTCCTATAACGAGTATCTCCGCGCTCATAGTCCCGTCGCCCCGCGCAAAGAGCCCACTCCTGAAAAAGCGTGATGTCCGCTGAACAGAGCGCTCACTCCCAGGAACGTGAACATTACCAGCCCGAAGCCAATGATGGCAAGGATCGCTGCGCGCTTTCCCCTCCATCCAAGGGCCAAGCGCTGATGCACCATGGCTGCGTACGCAAACCAGGTGATCAAGCTCCAGGTCTCTTTTGGATCCCAACTCCAGTAGTAGCCCCACGCGCTGCCCGCCCACAATGCACCGGATATGATGCCGAGCGTCAGAAAGAAGAATCCCAAAGGAACACCGCGGCGGTTGAGGGTGTCCAGGGCCTCAAGGCTCGGGAGGAGCCGGTGAAATCGGCCGATCCGTTTTCGCTTGATCAATCTCTCCTGCAGAAGGTACATCAGGCCGCTCACTGCGGTGAGCGCAAATATCCCATTTCCGATCAAGGCCAAGGTGACGTGGATGGGGAGCCACCAACTCCTGAGCACCGGAACCAGAGGCTCCTGGATCTGATAGGAGAGGGTGGAGCCGAACAGCATGAGCACGCAAGCTATAGGTGTTGCAATCGACCCGAATATCGGGCTCGGCTCTCGATACCGCATTGCCAGGAAGAGGCCGATAAGGAGCCAGGAGAAGAATGAAAGTGCGTCGAAGGCCGTCGCCAGAGGAAAGAACCCGGAAAAGATCGCCCGGTGCAGGATCGAAAGGGCGTGGAGCACAAATCCTGCCAGTGCGCTCCAGAATGCAAAAATCGCCCGACTCCCGGAAGAAGCGAGCAGGAACAGGAGATATCCGAGGGCCGAGGCCAGATACATCGCAATAGCAAGTTTGAAAAAAAGGAGATCCACCTGCCCTTCCCTTTCTGAATCAGTCCTGAGGCGGTTCTTCGAGGGCCTTATCTGGATCCACATGTTCGGGCAGGATGGTCCGGAGAATCGCCAGTGCCCTGTCTCGATCGTTGTCGCGTAGAGCGGTGAGAATGTCGGAATCCACGATTTGCAGGAAGAGCCTTTTGTTCTCGTCGGACGGACTCCCCGTCTGGAGCACGAGTTTCCTCAGTTCGCCCATCACCCTGGTCATTTCGGCATATTCGGGTCCGAATCGCTTCTGGAGGTCTTCGCGAATGCGCCTCGCCAGGGCGGGTGACGATCCACCGGTGCTGACCGCGATCAGCAATTCGCCCTGATTAATCACCGCGGGGACGGTGAACGTGCACAGGTCGGGCACGTCCGCTATATTGCAAGGAATTCTGCGGTCGACCGCTGCCCGGTGAATCCTCACATTCACGTCGCGGCGGTTCGTGGCCCCGAAGACGAGCACCACTCCGGCCAACCGGTCCAGTATCGCGTCGTCAAACGATTCCGCTATCCATTCGATCCGGCCGTCGTCTGCCAGCGTGCGCAGGCCGTCAACCATTTCCGGACTGATGACTACCACCCGGGCGCCGCTGTCCAGGAGACTCTCCACTTTGCGCCTGGCAACACTTCCACCGCCGACCACAACGACCTTTTGATCTTCCAGGTTCATCATGATGGGGTAGAGTCTCAAACGGGTCGCTCCTCAAAAGGTGGGCCTATAGTACACAATAGGCTCTTGGCGGTCAATCGCGGTGGCACCGGGCGGTACGGGGGTTCGATTCGCGGACGACCGCGATACTGCCCCGTGTGGTCTGGTACTCGATTTGCTCTATACGGTCAGACGATACCTCGGCACCCTTCACGGGGTCGTCGCTTCCTGGTGTCGCTGATTTGGACCGCCTTGCCGCAGCGACGGCATTTGTGGAACTCAGCATTCAGAAAGGAATCCGAGGTTCGAGCGTGTCGGGGAGGAATATGCGAATCGTGGTCCCGTCCCCGCGCCTTGAACGGACTTCGATTCGCCCCATATGTTCGTGGACGATCCGCTCGACGATGGCCAGCCCCATGCCCGAAGCATGAACCTGGGTGGAGAAGAACGGGTTGAAGACATAATCGAGGTCGGCTTCCTCGATGCCGACTCCGTGATCCGCCACTTCCATCACTGCCGCGTGATCCGCGAGATAGAGTACTATTTCAACGGACGAGCCCTCTTCGGAGAAGTTGATGGCGTTCGTCACGAGCCGCGAGACGGCCATCTTTATCAACACCGGATCGAAGAACACCTGCTGGCCTTCCGGAATACGGTCTTCCAGCCTTAACGAGATGTTTCTCTGTAATCCGAGGGGTTGCAGCTCGTTCACCACCCATTCCACCGCAGGCGGCAAAGCGAGGCGCTCCGGCCGGGCTTCAGGCAGATCGCAATATGCCTGCACCTCGTTGACGACCTGCTCGAGTTTCCGGGCGTCCTCAACGATGTTGCCCGCGTACCGTCTCGTCTCCTCGGGATTTCTCAGGTCCCGGAGTATGCGGGCGGCGAACCCTCCGATGGTTACGGTCGGATTTCGTATCTCGTGCGCCACGCCCATCGCGAGCTTATGAAGGCTTACCAGCTTCTCCCGCGCTATCCGTTCCTTTTCGCCGATGAGTATCCTCTCTTCGCGTCTCAGGTTGAACACCTCGGTGATATCTTTGAACAACGCCAGGAAACCGATGAATGTGGTTTCGTGCTCCCCAGTTACGAAAAGATAAGAAGTCGTAGCTGCCAGCCGTCGGGTGGAACCATCCGGATGGCGATAGTCGACCTCCCGGTAGTTCCTGATACTCTTTTTCTCCAGCGCGTCGACGAAGACTTGCTTGAACGGAAGGTTGTCTCGTCCCAAGAAAATGATCTGGCTCAGGTCCTTCTGCCTCAGATCCCCCGGTGCATATCCCAACATCTGCTCGGTTGCCTTGTTGGCATAGAGGATGTCGCCATACTCCCCCAGCACGATAAGGCTGTCACTCATGCTGTCGAGAACATTCCCGATGATCATGGAGTCCAGGGGGCCAAACCAACCGAGCATGGGCTCGTCTTGGTCATAGGCGGACGACTTCATGGCCAGGTACCTCCGGCGAGAGGACTGCAGCCGACGTGGAATGGTTGACCGCTCAGCACTCGGATTCGCAAATGCTTTGCCACTCCCCTGTACCTCTGGTTTTCCAGCGGCTCAATTCAGGCTCTCTGGTTGATCGACCTACGGAAACAGACACGAATCTGCTTCTTCACGGGCAGAAAAACCGCTCCGGGTTTTCAAGAAACTCTTTGTAGAACTTGTAATGATTCAAGGCCTTATACTGTGTCGGGCGAATCTCCGGGTTGTCAAAGCCCATGATCCCTGCCCCTGGACAAGCCATAATGATTGGGGAATGGGTCGCGATTATGTACTGCTTGCGGCCTTGTTGCTGGAATCGCAGAAGATCCTTGACAAACTGGACCTGGCTCTCCGGAGACAGCGCGGCTTCTGGCTCGTCCAAGAGATAGAGGCCGTCGAGCTGAAAGCTGTAACTATTGAAGAAAGCCAGGAAAGATTCCCCATGAGACACGACGTTCAGCGACCGGCCCCCGAAGTACTGGTCGCGTCGGGGATCGTCCAGAGCTATATCATCCAGGGACGAGGCAAAGTTGAAAAAGGCTTCGGCCCTGAAATGGAATCCGTACGGATGCTTTGGGTCAAAAGTGAGTGACAGATAGTTTGCAAGCTGAGTCTCGTAGGGGTTTTGATGGCTTCGATGAACTTTGGTCCCTCCCCAGGGAAGGAGGCCGCTCCTGCGAGCGATCGCTTCGAGCAGCGTGGATTTCCCCGAACCGTTTCGGCCTACGAAAAACGTTACCGCGGTGGATATGTCCAGGCGTCGTGTTCTGCGAAATCCGGGAATGTTAAAAGGATATGAATCAGTGTTCGGAAACCGCTCTGCATCGATCGCTATTGATTTCAGATACATCCCGTACTCGTCCCTGCACCGGGTAGCGTTGCTCCGGCCGCGGTGAGAACTTGGAAATCTTCAGACTCGGACAGAAGACGCTACAGCTTGAACACACCCGTATCCAGGAGTGACGCGAACATGTCTTCAGCCTTCGCGAACCCCTTGAATTCTTTGGTGTATTCGTCCTCTGTCTTGAAGCCGACTTCCACGAACTTGTTGATATTGATGAAGAAGGCGAACTGGACCGTCGGGCTCGACTCTCCGGCAGAGTCCCGGTTCTTGTCCACATGCACGTTGATGATGTCGATCTGCGGGAGATCCACACGTTGGCCCTCCTGATCCTTGAGACTGAGCCGCTCCTGAAGGTTCTTCGTTGCGATCCAGTCCTTGGAAAGCACCAGGGCAACGTCGAGGTCATATTCGAGATCGCCGCCGCCGACACAATTGTGCATGGTAGGTCTGGCATAGATGGTGGTCGAGAATTCGTCGTAAGACGGCGGTTTCTCGTCGAGCTTACATCCTTCCTTGTCCATCGAAGAAATGGCGATGACAGGGCACTGAAGCTCGAGGCTGAGGTCCGCGAGTTGCGCGGAGGCCTCGTTCACTTGCCCCCTTATATCCTCGTATTGCCTCTGAAGCGGAATCTTCTGGAGGTAATCGAAGAAGATAGCTATTTCACTGGTTCGGAACTCATGCATCACGTTGTATGCCTGGGCCTTGATGCGCTCGATGGTGTCTTGCCGACCCGCCTCGATGACAAACAGATTGCCGCTGTACGCGGCGGAGCGTTCAATGACCTTCTGGACGAGCGCGTGGCGCTGGCGTTCCGCCGGCGAGACCTCAGTGAGGAGCTTGACAGGGTTTATGTAGCACTCCCGGCCAAGCAGTCTCGAAGCAAGGGTACGCCTCGTCTGCTCCCAGGTGTAGAAGAGGACCGGGAATGGATTTCTCTCCGCGAGTCTTGCTGCGACATCGAGACAAAAAGTGGTCTTGCCGCGGCGCGGCGGACCGGCGATTCCGTAATAGAACCCTTTTCTAATCCCAGAGAGGACGTGTTCCAATCTCTCGAAGGGCTTGATGGAAAACCCCAGCAGTTTCTCGTCCTTGGCCTTCGGCTGGTTGGTCAGTTCCCGAATCTCGTTGATGGCGTCTTTGATGGGTGTGATCCGCCTCTTGGTCCTCTGCTTTTGGAAATCGATGAGGGTTTGAATCACCTTCCCATTGAAGTCCACGAAATCCATGTCCTTCTGTTCGCCTCGGCGCTGGCAATAGGCGATCATGGATTGTGCGAGCCGCAACATCCCGTCTCGCAGACTCTGGTCCTTGAGAATGTCGACGTAGGCCATCAAGCGGTCAGCTTCCGGCGCACCGTCCAGCTTGAGTTCACCAAGGGATTGCGCAATTTCCGGAGTCAGCCACCCTTTTGCCTTGAGCGTGCTTTCGAGGGTTATCCAGTCGATCACCTGGCCGGGAGTTTGGGTCATTTCGTAAGCGGTCTTGAAGATCACCCGGTAGGGGGTCTCCCGGAACACATCCGCTCTGAAGCCGTCGTTCACTACCTTCGTGAGCAGATACCGGTCTTGCAGTACTGCTGCGAGGACTCTTGCTTCTATTTCTTTGGACATGGCTTGTCGTCCCAGAGGCTTCGACGAGTGTCAACGAGAGCTGGCTTGCGGTCCTTCCGCTTGCTCAGGTCTCATCGGCAAGTGGCTGAGGAGATGTTTGCCGCTCTGATGGCGCTGAGCCTCCTCGCACAGCGTGCATGAAGGGCGGTCCTACGCTAGAGGCCCACAAAACGAGTACCAGATATAGAGTACCATCCGGGAACCGATACTGTCAAGGAGCAGCACGCTTTATCAGCGATCCCTGCGGAGTTCGACGGCCCTCGCTCGGGACCGCCCGGCGTCGTACTGTCTGGCCGGCTATGAGACGGTAAACCTCCATTGACAGAATCTTTCCGGAGGATGGGGGTCGGGCGGGGCGTGGACGCATTCCACCCTGATTGAGGGATCCACTGTCCGGGCGAAACTGATGAACTCGCCCCGGTGCATCTCTTTGCAATTGTACTCGCCGAGATCACGCCTGAGACGGGCCGTCTGCGTTGGGCATTCGGGGACGCTGATCAGTACTTCGCCGGGTTTCTCTTCGATTGTGTACCCGACGATTATGGCCCAGGGAAAACGCCTAAGCGCCTCGACAAAGCCCTTGAGACCCTTTTCTCGGATATTGAATGTTTTCAGAATGTCCCGCGCGGCCAGTTCGGCGCAGCGGCTCCACACCCGCTCATTGAAATGGTTCGCCGAGTCGGTACCATGTTCTTCTTCCACGTAAATGTACCAGAAGGAGTCTACTACCCGATAGTGCCACAGGAGAAAATCGAGGTATTGTTTCAAGTCCTCGCGGTCCATGCCGTCGAAGTCCATACCGGCCAAACCTCCATTCCCAGATAGCTCGCCGCATGATGAATGAATCGACCTCCGCTGTCAATCGAACGATTCCGTTCCGAACTTCGGGTTGTTTCACCCCGCGAGATTTGGTATAGAGGTCGTTCCAGGTGCAGACCTGTAGCGAAAGGAGTTCGACGGCCATGAGTCGCTTGCTGTTGAGCTGTATAGCAATGTTGGTCTTGCTGGGGTTCTCCGTCGTGAGCGAGGCCCAGCAGATGTATCGCCTCCCCGACAGAAAGGCGTTGAAGCACGTCACAACGAAGCAGTCCACTCGTGTCGTCGACAGCAAGGGGGCCAAAGCCACAATGGACTACTACTCGGCTCCCAACGGACAGATTATCACGATCTATTCGCTTCACGGGCGGAATTTCGCGTTCAGCACGCATTCGAACAGTGACGTACAAGGGTCTTACCGTTTGTTCATGGACATGACCGGAGACGGGAATTTCCAGGAGACCAGAGGGGGAAACTGGCAGGTCCCCCCGTGGGTCCGTCCCTGGTGAGTCTGCCGTTCCTCGACCGCAGGACCGCGTGAAACGCGAGGCTGTCAGGAGGACGCGTGACCCTGCCACCTTGGTCCGTGTGACCATGCAGCGCCACGGGTCGCGGGTGAACCTGGGCGTCTGATAGAGCCGATCCAAGTTCTTCCATTCTTTTCCCCTTCCCATCGCGAGGAATTCATGCACGAAATGGGGATCGTCCAAAGCATGATGGAAATCATTGAGCAACAGGCCCGGCTCTATCGTGCCAAGCGCGTCGTGAAGGTCAGCCTGGAGTTCGGCGCTCTCACTGCGGTGATGCCTTCTGCCGTGGAGTTCGCGTTCACCATCCTCTCTCAGGGCGGGATCGCGGATGGCGCCGAGCTCGATATCAAGATCATCCCCATCAAGGTCCACTGCATCGAGTGCGGTCGCGAGACCGTCCTGGAGGAGTACCAGCCCTATTGTCCCGTATGCTCAGCGGCAGCCCCCATGATCGTTCAGGGACGAGACGAGATGCGGATCGCATCCCTGGAGATCGAAGACTCCGATGAGTAGGAGCGCTGCTGCGCCCCTTCACCGCGGCTGTTGACAAGATCGCCCACGGCCCCATACTGGAAACGGACCAATGTGAAACCGTCAGTAGAAACCATGGGGGAGGCGCAGCATGAAACTGAAAGGAAAGAAGGCGGCTGTTCTCGCCGAAGACCTGTATAACGAGTTCGAGCTGTGGATACCGTACTACCGCCTGACAGAGGAAGGGGTCCAGGTCGTGGTCGTAGGCTCCGGAACCGCGTCGGTGTACCACGGGAAGTATGGAATCCCCGTGCACGTAGACAAGAACGCCTCTGACGTGACCCCGGACGATCTGGACGCGATCGTAATCCCCGGAGGATATGCCCCTGACAAAATGCGGATTCATTCGTCCATGGTCGGACTGGTACGGCGCATGGCCTCGCAGGGGAAGGTGGTGGCATCGATCTGCCACGGGGGGTGGATGCTCTGCAGCGCGGATATCATCAGGGGCAAGCGCGTGACGTCCTATGTGGCCATAAAAGACGACATGATCAACGCTGGCGGTGTCTGGGAGGATTCCGAGCTTGTCAAAGACGGCACGCTCATCACCTCCCGCAAACCGGAAGACCTGCCGGCCTTTTGCCGAGCACTTGTCGCCGCGATGGAGGCGCAGTAGCCTCCAGCCGATCACGACTGTGTCAACCGGGGGCAACCTGCACCCGTTACCTGCAGCGCCGGGGGACCATGAACGAAGCCATTCTCGAAGGACGAGTCGTTTTTCCCGATGGAGTTCGCCCGGCCGGCATTGTCATCGATTCCGCGCAAGGGTCGATCGTTTCGGTGGACGCGGCGGACGGTCCTGTTGCGGACATCCCCCTCATATTCCCGGGATTCATAGACATTCACGTGCATGCCCGGGAGTACGCCGAACCTTCGGATGCGGACCCGGCTGCCACCGAGAAGTGGGAGGCCACCCTCCGCAAAGAGACGTTTGTGACGGCGGGAAGAGCTGCTCTCAACGGCGGAGTGACCCTCTTCGCTGCGATGCCGAACGACCCTACACCACCCGATAACCCCCGCCAGTATGCCCGCAAGCTCGCCCTGTCTTCTTCGTCACCATGCCCGGTGGTCGTGTTTGCAGTAGTCACTCCTCGTTCGGAACCATGGGGAGATGTACCGTACAAGGTGTATTTGGATGTTTCCGCGTCGCCGGTTTCGTTCACCGATTGGCAGGAGCTGGAAAACGCACTGAAGCGGTATCGGGGATGCCGTCTCTTCTTTCATGCGGAGGACCCGAAAATCCTCGCCAAGACGGGAGGCGCGTCACCAAGATGGAAAACGCGACCGCCCGAAGCCGAGATCGCTGCGGTCGAGAAAATCCTTGAACTGACCGCGAAATTGGGACTACATACTCACCTATGCCACCTTTCTACGGCACGGGCCGTCGAATTGATTCGAGAATACAACCGGGGGACGGCGGAAAAGGTTTCGTGCGAAGTCACGCCTCATCATCTCTTCTTCAGCGTCGACGATCGCGGGGTCCGTTCGGGTGTCACACGACAGGTACCAGCTGCCGCGTTGCTGGATTGCAACCCGCCCCTACGGTCTGAAGACGACCGGCGATACCTGGTCACCGCGTTGAAGGAAGGGTTCGTCGATGTCCTGGCGTCAGATCATGCCCCTCACACGTTGGCGGACAAGGAGGGCGGAGCGCCGGGCATGCCACACCTGGACACGCTGGGCGCCTTCGCAGGATGGCTCATGACCGCGTGCGATTTCCCGCCAGAACGGGTGGCGGAGATCTTCTCGCAGGGACCGGCAAGGATCTTTTCGCCGGACCTGGACCTAGTTCACGGGGTCGTGCAGGAGGGGGCCGCTGCGTCGTTTACGTTGCTTGATATCACTGATTCGACGCTGGTGGAGGGGAATGAGATTCGAGGACGAGGGCCTCTGCAGACGCGGTGTGGCTGGTCGCCGTTTGACCGGATCCCGTTGCCGGCTCGCGTCACCGGGGTCATAGTGCGCGGCAAAACGGATTTCCGGTGAGCCGGTGGGGACTGCTTTCCAGGGTGGTGGAACATGGATTTCAAGGGTAAGGACATCATCTCTATAAACGATCTGACGCGTGAGGAGATCGACGCGATCCTCCACACCGTGGAAAGTGTCCGCAAGCATCCAGACAAGAGGCGTCTGTGCAAGGACAGGGTCAGCGCCATGCTCTTCTTTGAGCCGTCCACGCGTACGCGAACCTCTTTTGAGGTAGCCATGCGCAATTTGGGTGGACAAGTCAGCGGATTCTACGATGCCAGGATCACGTCCGCGGTCAAAGAGGAATCTCTCTGGGACACCGTGAAGATACACGACGGGTACGGATTCGACGTGATGGTGATCCGCCATCCGCTCAAAGGCGCGGCGCGGCTCGCCGCTGAAGCATCCACCATACCGGTGATCAACGCGGGGGATGGCCCCAATCAGCATCCCACGCAGACACTCCTCGATCTCTATTCCATCCTCGAGACCCAGGGGCGACTCGACGGATTAACCGTGGCCATGGTGGGAGACCTCGCATACGGCCGAACGGTTCATTCGCTGACCGAGGCGCTGCTCAAGTACAATAACTGTAACCTGATGTTCATTTCACCACGGGATCTGGCCATGCCCGGTCACCTCATCGACAAGTGCAGGAAAGAGGGGCCGCAACGAGGCAACACCTTTGAAGAAGGCCGTCGAATTGAGGATTACATCGCCGGCGTGGACGTCCTGTACCTGACCCGGATCCAGAAGGAGCGCCTCGAGGCCAGGACGGCTCTGGCAGAGAAGTTCAGGAGCATCTATCGCCTCGAAGCCGGCATGCTCAAGGACGCCAAGCCGAACATGAAAGTGATGCACCCGCTGCCGCGCGTGGACGAAATCGCTCCGGACGTCGATCACTCACCTCACGCCTACTACTTCCAACAGGCGAGAAACGGCCTCTTCGTGCGAGAGACTCTCCTTGCCCTCATCCTGGGAGCGGTACGATGATAGACAGACGGGTAACCATCGCCAAGATCCAGCAGGGGATCGTCATCGACCACATCCCCGCGGGCAAAGCCAATCTCATCGCGCAGGTCCTCGGATTGAACGCCATGGCCCGGGAAACCGGGGATATCATTGCCATCGGCGTCAACTTCGATTCCCCGAGCATGCAGAAGAAGGACATCATCAAAGTCGAAAACCTGCTCTTCACCCGGGATATGCTCAACGTCGTTTCTCTGATCGCGCCGAACGCGACCATTGCCCGCATCAATAACGGCGAGGTCATCGAAAAACACAAGGTGGAGATACCCGCATCCGTGGGCGACATCGTCACCTGCCCGGACCGTTTCTGTATCACCAATCACGAGGAGGTACCGGGAAAATTCATCGTGGTGGAACGAGACCCCGTCACCCTCAGGTGCCACTACTGCGAAACGGAATTCTTCGGACCTCTGATCAGATACAAAGAGAAGACGTGACGGGAAATAGAGTTTCTTGAGGGGGGGTGGGGATTGTGCGCCAACGCAAGCCCGGGCGCTCACTCCGTCCGTCGTCCCGGCGAAGGCCGGGATCCAGAAGGCATTGAAAAGACTGGATTCCGGCCTGCGCCGGAATGACGGAAAACGGGGCTACGCTGCCAGAATTTGGCGCCTATGGAGGTTTTGGGGTGAACTTCTTTGCACAAAGTAGTTCACCCCAAGGTTACTCAGTGGATTGCGACTTGGTTTAGTACATGCCGCCGGGAGGCATACCGCCGCCGGGCATTCCGCCCATGGGGGCTTCTTTATCTTTCGGCTTCTCAGCCACCATAACCTCGGTGGTGAGCATCAGTCCTGCCACGGAAGCCGCATTCATAAGCGCCAGGCGGGCAACCTTGGTCGGATCGATGACGCCGTTCTCGATAAGATCCTGATATTCTTCATTCTGAGCGTTGAATCCGAACGCTCCGCTGCCGGATTTGATCTTGTCCACGACGATGGATCCGTCGTGACCTGCGTTGACCGCGATCTGCCGGCAAGGTTCTTCGAGTGCTCTCAGCACGATCTTGGCGCCGACCTTCTGGTCGCCTTCGAGCTTCAGCGCCTGGATGTCAGCGAGACACCGGAGATACGCGACGCCGCCGCCAGGAACGATGCCTTCCTCGACAGCCGCCCGGGTAGCGTTCAGTGCGTCTTCCACACGGGCCTTCTTCTCCTTCATCTCCGTCTCGGTGGCCGCTCCGACGTTGATGACCGCCACGCCGCCGACCAGTTTGGCCAGCCTTTCCTGCAGCTTCTCACGGTCATAGTCGGAAGTGGTCTCCTCGATCTGGGTACGAATCTGTCGGACACGTCCTTCGATCTTCTCCTTCGCTCCCGCTCCGTCGATGATGGTGGTGTTGTCTTTGTCGATGGTGACTCTCTTGCAGCGTCCTAGGTCATTGAGGCTGACGTTCTCGAGTTTCAGGCCGAGATCCTCGCTGATGGACTGTCCGCCGGTGAGGATGGCGATATCTTCCAGCATTGCCTTCCGCCGGTCGCCGAATCCCGGGGCTTTCACCGCGCACGCGGTGAGCGTCCCTCTCAATTTGTTGACCACGAGGGTCGCCAGCGCCTCGCCTTCCACGTCTTCGGCAACCATCAGGAGAGGCCTCCCCATTTTGGCCACCTGCTCCAGGAGGGGCAGCATGTCGCGCATACTCGAGATCTTCTTCTCGTGGATCAGGATGTACGGCTCGTCCAGCACCACTTCCATCCGCTCCGGATCGGTAACGAAGTACGGCGAGAGGTAACCGCGATCGAACTGCATGCCTTCCACCACTTCCAAAGTGGTCTCCATGGCTTTGGCTTCTTCGACGGTGATGACACCCTCTTTGCCGACCTTTTCCATGGCTTCAGCGATGATGTTGCCGATGGTGGCGTCATTGTTGGCGGAGATCGTTCCGACCTGTGCGATCTCTTTCTTGTCCTTGGTGGGGCTGGAGAGGCTTTTCAGCTTGCCGACCACTGCTTCCACTGCTGCCTCGATTCCCCGTTTCAGGTCCATCGGGGAAGCGCCGGCAGCCACCTGCTTGATTCCTTCTTTGTAGATCGCCTGAGCGAGAACCGTGGCGGTGGTTGTTCCGTCGCCGGCCACGTCCGAGGTCTTGGATGCGACCTCTTTGAGCATCTGCGCGCCGAGGTTCTCAAACCTGTCTTCCAGTTCGATCTCCTTGGCGACGGTAACGCCGTCTTTCGTAACATTAGGCGAGCCCCAAGATTTCTCCAGGATCGCGTTCCGGCCTCTGGGTCCGAGAGTCGATTTCACCGCGTCGGCCATGATGTTCACGCCCCGGAGTATCTTGTCCCTTGCCTGCTGTTCAAACATGATCACTTTTGGCGCCATTCTTGTTATCTCCTCCTAGAAATCGGGTTCGAGTCTTTATCGCGTTCGATCGAAAAACCGGGGTAGTGCCGTCACGGCTCGATGATGCCCATGATGTCGTCTTCCTTCATGACCAAGTAATCGATCCCTTCGATCTTGACTTCGGAACCGGTGTACTTGCCGAAGAGCACCAGGTCCCCTTCTTTGACCTTCAGCGGGATGATCTTTCCTTCATCCGTGCGCCGTCCCTCTCCCACAGCGATGATTTTTCCCTGCTGGGGCTTTTCCTTGGCGGTCTCGGGAAGAATGATCCCTCCCTTGGTGACTTCCTCCGATTCTACCCTCTCGACGAGGATTCGATCGTACAGAGGACGCAATTTCATGTTGTTACCTCCTGCCTATGGATATAGTGAGCTGAGCGCGGGTATTGCTAGCACTCAATATAAGTGAGTGCCAGCAGGTCACCTCATTGTCAACCCCTCCGTTGAAAAAAACTCCTCCACCTCCCCTCATTTTTCGAGTAACCTGACTCCTTTGCCGGGCCAAGTACACTATTTCAGAAGTCCGGTCGAGGATTTTAGGTTTCTTGGTGGGGCAGGCATCTTGCCTGCCACCTCTCAATGGGCCGGCAAGACGCCGGCCCCACTGAACAGCCAAGAACAGAGCCTCCAAGCGAGACCGTATCTATCAAAACGAGTACTGAGGAGTGAGCCATGAAGGAGGCCATTCTTTGCCCGCACTGCGGTGGTGAGGTCATCCGCTATCGCAATCCCATTCCGACCGCGGACATCATCATCTGCGTCGGAGAAGGAGTCGTCTTGATCGATCGGAGGAATCCGCCCGCGGGATGGGCCTTGCCCGGGGGATTCATCGATTACGGCGAGAGCGCCGAGGCCGCGGCGGTGAGGGAGGCGCGGGAGGAGACGTCCCTCGACGTCAAGGAACTGAAACTCTTCGGGGTTTACTCCGATCCGAGCCGAGATCCGCGGCACCACACCCTCACCGTGGTCTTCACCGCGCGGGCCGACGGCACCCCTCGGGCACACGACGACGCGGCTGACATCGGGATATTCACTCGGGAGAGCCTCCCCTCTCCGCTCGCGTTCGATCACGCCAAGATCCTGGAAGATTTCTTTTCGAGTCGTGGCGATCCCTGCAGATAAAAGAGCTGCCGGACCTGCGTACGCTGTCTTCCATTTCCCTTTGCTCCTGGCTGTGCAGTGGGGCCGGCATCTTGCCGGCCGCTCTAAAAGAGATCACCCGAGTGTCTTCCCATGAAGTTCCCGTCACGTCATCTCTTGCAAGCCAGAGGCTCAGGCGTTATTCTGAGGTCTACGAACGCTTTGAGGTTTTCTCCATGATAGGCATTTCCAAATTATATTGCGCCGCGGTTGAGGCGTCCGATCCTTTGCGATACGGGCGGCATTCGCGGGATCTGCCCTCTCACCTGTTGCAGTTTTCTCAAGACAAGAAGCCGGTGGTCGTCTGGAATGTGACGAGACGCTGCAACCTCCGTTGCGTGCATTGCTATTCCCACTCGGACGACCGCTTGTACGAAGGCGAGCTCAATCTTGACGAAGGGAAGGCCCTGATCGACGATCTTGCGGAATTCGGCTCGCCGGTGGTGCTCTTTTCCGGTGGCGAGCCCCTGATCCGGAAAGACATCCTGGAACTCATCCGCCACGCGGCCGACCGCGGGCGCCGCGCGGTGGTATCCACCAATGGCACCCTGATTACGAGACCTGTGGCGGAAAAGCTCAAAGAGATCGGCCTGTCGTACGTCGGGATAAGCCTTGACGGCCTGGAGAAGGTCCACGACGCATTCAGGGGATTCCCGGGAACGTTCCAGCGTGTTATGGCCGCAATCGGACATTGCCAGGCAGTCGGCTTGAAGGTCGGGCTCCGGTTTACGATCAATCGCCGGAATTTCCAGGATATTCCCGGCATATTCGACCTCGTGGAGGAGCGCCGCATCCCGAGGATCTGCTTCTACCATCTGGTCTACGCGGGCCGCGGGACCGATCTGGTGGAGGAAGACCTCGACCACGGGCAGACCCGTGAGGTGGTGGATCTGATCATAGACCGCACCAGACGCCTGCATGACCGTGGGCTTCCGGTCGAGGTGCTCACGGTGGACAACCACGCGGACGGCCCGTACCTGTATCTCAGGCTGCTGAGAGAAGATCCTGCGCACGCCGCGGACGTCCTGAAGCTGCTCCAGATGAACGAGGGGAACAATTCCGGTCGAGGGATCGGCTGCGTGTCGTGGGACGGCGCGGTGCACGCGGACCAGTTCTGGCGGCACCACAGCTTCGGAAACGTGCGGAAGAAGCCTTTCAGTCAGATATGGACCGATCCGGCCGACGAGTTTCTCCTGAAGCTCAAGGAGAAGAAGAAACACGTGACCGGCCGGTGCGCGACCTGCCGCTGGCTGGACATCTGCGCGGGGAATTTCAGGGTCAGGGCTGAGGCGGTCCACGGAGACGTCTGGGCCCCCGACCCCGCGTGCTACCTCACGGACGAAGAGATCGCGTGAACTGTTGCACACATACGAAGGCTTGTTCCCGGAACCCTTTGTAGGGTGCGGTGAGTGAAGCGAACCGCACCGTTCGAGGTCCCTAAATACACTTTTTCGCAAGTTCCATCGCGCGCCTCTAGGAGCGCGGCAGGACAATCCACCCAGAAACGACCGGCAAGATGCCGGTCCCACTGAACACCCAGGAACAGGACCTGAAGACGAAAAGCTTCGTGCCCCGTGGTCATTCGGTTTTCCTCTCCGAGGAAAACCGAATGACCACGGAAGCTGAAAGTTTTTGGAGAGGGGTCCCGGGGAGGACCTTTTTTCAAAAAGGTTTTCCCCGGGATTGCCTCTTCAATTCTTCCCTCAGGGGCTGCTTGCAATGCTTTTTGGAGGCCATGTCAGAACTGCGGATGACGTTCCGTTTCTTCAGGCTTTGGGTTTTGACTTTGGTGAAGTTGCCATCACGAGTGCGGGGCGTCGAACGTACTGGCTGGAGACCGGCCTGAAGAACCGGTTCGAGTCGGGTTTCTTTCTTCTCGCCCACGGCCCGCGAGAGGGCCCGCCCAATGACGTGGACAATTTGTGGAACAACTACCTCCCCGCGCTCAAGGAGACCATAGACGTTGCGGGCACCATGGAGATCCCGCTGCTCACCGTGCATTTGTGGGTCGATCCGCGGTTCGTGAAGGCTGTGGTTCGCGCGGAGAAGAAGAAGCTCCTGCGCGAAGCATTCGAATACGGCCGCTACAAGAAGGTTCTGGTAAGCCTTGAGAATCTATCGGAGAACTCCGCCGACCTGGCAGAGATGGTCGAGGCGGTTCCGGATCTGTCGATCACGCTGGACGTGGGGCACGCCCAGCTCCTGACTGACGTGAACACCTCGTTCGGGATCATCGACGAGCTGTTCCCTTCCATCAAGCACCTTCATCTCCACGACAACAGCGGCGGCAACGGCGTCAAGGACGACCTGCACCTCCCCATCGGCGAGGGGATCATCGACTTCCCGGCAATATTGGGGCGGCTGATGGACAAAGGTTACGAGGGAACCGCGACGTTGGAGCTGGAGAGAGAGGTCCTCGCGTCCTCCAGAGCAGCGCTCAACGTAATCATGTCACTGACCGAAAGATGACACCGTGAAGTTCGCTACTGCCTTTCTTGCAACCGCTGGCCAGTAGAATACCGCGAGATACAGGCCCGGAAGCTTCCTGCAGATTACCCTAGTCGTGAGGCCAACCATGAGATTCTCAGAAAGGACCGGAAAGACCCCGACAAAAGCTGTTCAGCTACAATCTATGGACGACGATCTCAGAAATGGTTTATGGAATGCCTTTTATCGGGTCTTCATTCGTCCACACGAGGTGGATGATTGCATGTACTTGCTAGAAAATTTTCTCATGGCTCTCTGGGACGAATTACTGAAGCTCCCCTTGGACAGAATGCCATCTCTTCAACTGGTGTGTGCCGAAACAAGGAATTACTTCTTTGGGTCTTGGAAGTGGTACCAAGTTTACGATTTTCTCGAATACGTCGCGCAGACGGGGTGTTCTCCTGATAGTGGGGCCTTCCGAGAATTTACCATGTTGTGCAACGAAGTCTTACGAAGGGAGGTGGCTGGCTATCGCTTTATCGGGGACAAGATCGCTCCCATCATTGACGAGACAGCACTGAACGAGATTGCAGACGCAACGAACCACGCGAAGATAGCCGGAATCAAAGGTGCGGGGCATCATCTCGAAGCCGCGGTGGCAATGCTTGCCGACCGCCAGAACCCCGATTACCGAAATTCAATCAAAGAGTCGATATCGGCTGTTGAGTCCATCTGTTGCGTGATCAGCGGTTGTCCCAAGGCGCCACTCGGCCAGAGCATTAAGGAGGTCCAACGCCGCGTGAATTTGCATTCAGCGTTGGAAAAGGGATTCCTCTGTATCTATGGCTATACTAGCGATGAGGGAGGAATTAGACATGCCATCTTGGATGAGACCAACGTCGATTTCGAGGACGCCAAGTACATGCTTGTTGCGTGTTCCGCCTTCGTGAACTACCTGATTGTGAAGGCAGAGAAAGCAGGTATTCAATTGGGGCAACCGGCTTCTTAACCACTGAAGAAAAGACTTCCAGCCGAATGACCGGCAAGATGCCGGTCCTACTTCCGCACCCAGTGGGGCCGGCATCTTGCCAGTCCAGTGAAGAAACCCGCCACCTTGAACCCCCCTTCCCCGCGTGCTATAGTCCCGGCCCATCGAGCACGGGCGCCGAATTATTCCGATGCTCGTCGGTTCAGGCAAGTAATTGAAATGTAAGCGCGTTGCCTGCGATTAGGCGTTTCTTGGGAAGGGTGCAGGAAAACCTTCTTTGCGCAAGAAATGGTTTCCCGCAAATCCCGCTCTTCTCCCCATAAAGTCTTCCCATGTCCACGACCGACGATACGCATTCACTCCACGGGCGTGTGGTTCGGGTCTCCTCGGAGCCGCGGACCGCTCCCAAGGGCGGATACCTCTTCCGCGGCCTGGAGCTGGCCGTCGACTCGGGGACAGAGCGCCTCTTCATCATGTTCCCCATCTTCGCGGGTGAAGACATTTATGATTTCCCGCTGTTATGCTGGGAAGGGGCGCAGGTGGCAGCGTTCGGGCTCCAGCTCAACAATCGACTGGCCGACGGCAGCGTGATCTATTCCGCAACTCCCAAGACGGATCTGGTTCTGGAGCCTCACCGGCTGGTGACCGTGACCGAAGCGGTGGAAGCTGCTACCTGCATACGTGCTGTGGACCTGAGATATCGGCTCGGGCCCGGTGAGCCGTTCTGGATGGCCAAGGGGAAGTTGATCCACACCTTTGTCGAGCATCTCATCTCTCGAAAAGGCCAAAAGCCGGACAAGATCTTTCGCGAGGCGTACCAGACCGCCCTCCCCTCTTTTGTCGCTGTTTTGCCCGGCTCCGGCATTTCCGTGGACGCCAAGGATCTCAAGCGCGACGCGAAGCTCCACTTCGACAATCTCAGATCGTGGCTCAAAGCACGTGAAGGACGATTTGCCACTGCAGAGGTGGAGCTGGATTGCATGTCCACGCGATGGGGGCTGAAAGGCCGGGCTGACGCGATCCTGCAGGACGATCGTGTGCGAACTATCCTAGAGCTGAAGTCCGGCAAGGTCCCGATGAACGATCACCAGCTTCAGCTCTACGCCTACTCCCTCCTGTTTCCACCAGATGGCGACGATACGCGTCCCGACGGCTGCGTCTTGTACTCCGCCACCGGCCGAGCCGAAGGGCTCGACCGCGACGGCGATCACTGGCGGCGGAGTATCCTGGAAGGGCGCAACAGAGTTGTAGCTATGCGATATTCCTATACTTTAGAGGACCGTGGCGACGACCGGTTTGCCTGCCCGCGCACCGGAAGATGCCTTTCCCGTAAGGACTGCCACCGCGTCTTCGGAGGACCGTCCGCTGGCAACGGGCCGCTCTTTACCAAAGACGAGCGCGAATACTACGACCGATGGTTTCGCCTCCTCTCCCTCGATGCATGGGAACAAGAGACCGAATTTGCCGGAATTCTTGACCCTCGTGGGCTTCCCGAGCGTGTCGAGCAGGGGATCACCGTGCCGGTGCGGCAGTTGCTCATGCAGGGACAGGCTGAGAAGGCCACGAATGTCCCAAAGGAGGCTCCTGACACCGATGGCGGTCACAGCGAGGCCGGCCCGTGGACCCGCAACGGCCGGATCGCGGTGGAGCTTTCCCTCGATGATGGCGCTGCAGAAGTGAACCCAGGGGACGCAGTGCTACTCCACCGGGGAGATCCGTGCAGCGAAGATGCCCTGAGAGCCCGAGTTTCCGAGTCGGGCGGCGGTCGAATCCTTGCGACAGTGAAAGCTGCCTTTCCTCTTGACGGACGACCTGTCGACACAGCGCGGTTTGCTGCTCGATTCACCGATCCTGTCGGCTGGTTCCTCGACCGGATTCCCTTTTCCCGCGCTCGGGACGTTTCCCGACACGCACTTGCTGCGTTCCTCGCGAAGGCCGCGCCGAAAGTCAAGAGAGTGGTAATTCACGGTAGCGATCCTCAAGATCCGCAGGATGTGGACGAACTCGACGCAGACCCCGAGATCCGGGATCTCTGTTTTTCCGAAGGGCTTCAGAGCGAACTGAACGAAGACCAGGAGGCTGCGATCAAGGCCGTCCTGTCGAGCGAAACCTTCCATTTAATTCACGGGCCGCCCGGGACCGGCAAGACGCGGGTGCTGGCACGTCTGATACGGTTTTGTTTGGATCGTGGCGAGCGCCTGCTCCTGGCCTGCCCCACCAATGTGGCATTGGACAGGGTTCTCGTTGCTCTCCTCGAACTGGGTATGCGGGATTTCGTGCGGGTTGGAAGCCGTTCCGGCGTTTCCCCGGAATTCCTGGCAGCTTGTGAACGCTCGGGCAATCCTCGTGTGCTCATGGACGATCTCTGCGCTGGCGCGACTGCTCTGCGCACCTTTCCCGGCCACATTGCCAGCGCACGCTTGGTGGCCGCGACCGCCTATCAGACGGCAGCCCATTCGATCTTCCTGCGCCAGCAATTCGACCGGGTCGTGGTGGACGAGGCCGGCCAATTGGACGAGCCGTCAACGCTCGCGGCACTCTCGTTGGCTCCGCGATTCGTCCTGTGCGGAGACCACCTGCAGTTGCCGCCGGTGGTCAAGACGCCGAGCGAGCCGTCCGTGCTCGATGAGGGACGCGGCCTCGAACGATCGCTCTTTGAGCGGCTCTTTGAACAAGTTCCCGGTTCACGGATATCTCGCTTGAAGATGCAGTACCGCATGAACAGGGAAGTTCAGGAGATCCCGTCGCAACTCTTCTACGATGGTCTGCTGGTGCCGGCACCCGATGTTGCGACCCGTCGACTGGGGATCAGTCCTGCTCCCTCCCCTGATCGGCAGATGGGAAGGATTGTAGACCCGGATGTTCCCGTGATTTTTGTGGATGTCCCCGCGGCCGGCAGTGCGAAATCGAGTCCCTATGAAGCGGATCTGGCGTGCAAGATTGTCGAGACCCTCCTGGCTTCCGGCGTGGCGTCTCACGAGATCGGCATTATCACCCCGTATCGGGCGCAACAAGCGCTCGTGCGAGGGCTCCTGGCGAACGTTCGCGGGGCATTGCCACGGCTCTCCGTGGACACGGTGGATCGATTTCAGGGCGGAGAGCGAGAAGTCATCATTCTGTCGCTGGCACGCTCTGACAGCGTGACCTCTTTTCTCGCGGATCGAAAGCGATTGAACGTATCGCTCAGCCGAGCCCGGTCGAAACTCATCTTGCTGGGGAATGGTCCGGCCCTGAAGGAGCACCCGTTGTTTGAGGCCCTTCTTGCGGATCTCCCCTGCGTAACGTATGGAGCCTGACGACTGTCGGCATATTCGTGTGGGTTGTAGGAGCGACGTGGAAGAGGTTATGATGGAGTCGCTGGGGTAGTTCTTGGTCTATGCAGTGAATATGGAGAGCGATTGATGGAAGCGTTGGGGATCTGTTTGGGGGCATCGACGGTCGGTTTGGTGCGGGTACGTCGGGGTGCCGGTGTTGCGGAGGTGGTGGAGAGCCGTACGGTGACCCATGAGGGGAATCCGCGGCGGGTA
>JACRDG010000105.1 GCA_016218715.1 Desulfomonile tiedjei
GAATCAACCCTCGGTGTCCTTAGCGTATTCAGTGTCAAGTAGACAGAGCTTCCACGAATTTCGAAACGTGGCCCGAAGACTGGGTGAGTCGGCGGCATAAGCCCCGCTCCCTAAGAGTCTGTGAAAAATTGCTCGAGACACTTTCAGTGAGGACATGACGAAATCAGCGTTCGCCCTCGGACGCCTCCTTGCACATGCGGGCCTACAAATGGGAATTTGGATTTGTTCGCGTTAAGGGTCCCTCAAAGGCCGTTTCTGGGCCCTCTGGGAGTCTTATTACGATCGATTTTCTGCGTTTTCCGGCGGGCCTTCTTAAGCGGTTGCCGCTGTCGCAGGCTTGTGCCAGCACAGCCGCACCCAGATCATGACGTTGTGCGCCAGGCACGCCCACATCGCTTCCGCCTCTGCTTTCCGCTTCCCGAACACCCGAAACTTCCTCAACCCAAACCTTTCTTTCAGTATCGCGAACGGAAACTCTGCCACCGCTCCCCTCTGGCGATAGATCTGCTTCGCCTCCTCCGTGCTCATCTTCTCTCGAAACCGCGCCACCACCTCATTCTCTTTCTCCAACCGCGACACCATGCGCCCCTTCTCCGGTGTTCGTGGACAACACTTCTTTTGCTCACTGCACCCTACGCATTCACCCCCCTGCGCACGATACTGCCGATATTGATTCCCGCTCTTCTGACTGCCTCCTACATACTCCAGAGTGGCCCCAGCCGGACACTTCAGCGTATTACTCTTCTCGTCCCAGATAAAGAAATGCGGTGCATACTGCGGATCAATCCCCGATGCCTTCATCGCCGCTTCCGATCGCTCTCGCGGATCTTTCAGCGGCCCGATCAAGTCGATCTCGCGCGCCTCCATCTTCTCCATACTGTCCCGATTGATGAACCCGCCGTCGGCTACTACCTGCTTCGGTTCCCGCCCCAGGTTCTTCTCCACTTCTGCTACCGCCGGCTCCAGCCCTCTGTCGTCACTGGCCTGCTGGCTCAGTTCCACTCCCACGATCACTCCGTTCGCCGCGTCTGTACTCACCTGCACGTTGTAGCTCGGCGCGATCCCTCCATCCCCGTGCTTCATGAACCGCGCTTCCGCCTCGCTCATGCTGACTCGCGCCTTCTTCTTCTCCTCTTCACTCTTCTTGCTCTCCTGGATCTTCTTCAACTCCTCCAGCGCTGCCTGCAATCGCTCCTCCCGCTCCCGCCGCGCTCTCTGTTGCGCTGCTTCTCTCCGCGTTCGCCCCTCTCCTTGCGGGTCCTCCTTCACTAACTCCCGCGCCTTTTCCAATCGTTCTTTCACCGTCTGCTCTCTCCGAAATACATCTGATCCGCTTCTCGCCCGCACTTTCGTCCCGTCGTGCATCACCCGTTCCAACGTCACCAACTGCGCCTCTTCCATCGCTACCAGCATCTGCGCGAACAACTCATCTAACTCCTCTTTGCGCTTCACCCGAAAGTCGCTCAGAGTGTGGTGGTTGATACTCGCCAGCCCCATCAACCACTTCAACCCTGGCTCATGCTCCATCACCCGCTCCAACTCCCGCGCCGATGTGATCCCCTCGCTATAGCCGTATAGCCACACGCTGCTCAATAGCCGCGGTTCCCACGCCGGTCTCCCTGCTTCTCCTTCTCTACTCTTTACCTGCTCACCAAACTTGCTCAGATCCAACTTCCCCAGCAGCTCCCAAATCGCTCGCGCCTTGTGATCGTCTCCAATCAATTCCTCCACGTCGATAACCGCCATCGTCTGCTGGTTCCGATCGACCCCTCGGTACTTTGGCCGACGATCCACACTCCCGTTCCCCGCAGGCAGTTCGGCCAGCGGCGCAGTCGCCGGCTGGCCCTCCACAACTGGCATTTCTAACAAGACCTCTTGGGTGGCTTGCTTGGACATGGAGATATTATCACCCCAAACATTTCGAAGAGGAAATGTTTTTTGGGGAGCGTGAAGAGAATTTACGCTCCCCGGTAGCGGTCCCAACACGCGGGGTCGAGAGAGGGCAGGCCAAGAGACTCAGTAACAGCCGATTGGCGGCGGGGGGAATTTTTCACAGACTCTCAGCAAGCGGTGTTTTGTGACTTCTGCCACGGGCTGCTGCTAGAGGACGCTGAGGAGGCTGCTGTAATCGTCCGTCCAGACGAGGGAAGGCGAGGGTGCCGCCGGCTTACCAGAGCGGAGGATCACCCAGGTGGAAGA
>JACRDG010000014.1 GCA_016218715.1 Desulfomonile tiedjei
CGGGTAATCGGCCCGGTCATCCCTGCAGACCGCAGCCATGGAGGCATACTCCCTGAGCATCGTGGGAAGCTTCATACCAGCTCGCGATTCAGTCTGGCATTTGCTATAAGCTGCACCACGTAACCCTTGGGGAGGTGGCTCATGAATGGAGTGACGAGGGTGCTGCCGCATCAGTCATAATTTGAGGTGTCAAAGAGGCTGAGGCAAACAACGGGACGGGAGCATCGCAGATGGCTGATCATCTGGAACGCGTTGGTCGATCCGCGGCCGGCCTCGGAGATCGCTCTCCACGCTGGTGTTTCGCTGTCTTCCGTCTATGACGTAGTATCCCGATACAACAGATTCGGCCCGCAAGCCATTGAAGGCCATGAGCACGGCATACGGCGCAGATGCTATTTGAGCAGAGAGGAGGAAGCGGAGTTTCTCAAGCCGTTTCTTGAGGTTGCCCCCACGGGGGAGATCTGCGTTGGGGGGCCGATCAAGGATGCCCTCGAAGCATTGTTGGACCATGCAGTGCATCATTCTACAGTGTACCGGATGCTTCACAGAAATGGATGGCGAGAAATCGTGCCTCGCCCGGCCCTTCCCGAAGCGAAAGAGGAGACGCAAGAGGCTTTCAAAAAAACTTTCCGGAACTCGTAGCCGAGATTGTGGGACGCAGAGATCCGGGAGATGATCGGCCGGTGATTATCATGGCCCAGGACGAAGGCCGCTTCGGGCGCATCACCGATATACGCACGTGCTGGGCCCCCAAAGGGATCAGGCCGAGAGTCCCCCGGCAGGTTGCCCGGACATTCGTCTACGTGTACGCGGCAGTGTGTATGGCCCTGGGCAAGATAAGTTCTCTCATTTGGAGAAGTCCAGGTTCGTGGTCATGATACCTTGAATGTCACCTGGGCCAATGTGAACGTGGACAGGCGGATTATCACGCTGGACATGAGCATGACCAAGGAACGACGACCGAAACGTGTTCCCGTTGCTCGGATTCTCATCCCGGACTTCGAGAAGGCGAGGAGGGTCAGACGCCTTTTCCAGGACCGGGTGTTCCTCAACGCCGAAGGCTCTCCGCCCCACGAGGATTCTTTGTCGAGGGTATGGCGTACAGCCGTGAAGGCTGTGAAGATCGATCCGAGACCGACGGTCCATGACCTCCGGCATTGCTGGAAGACGAACGCTATGAGGAGCCGAGTTCACCCAGCTATCGCGGATGCCATCGTTGGTCACGGTGACCGAAAGAAGGACGTGAGAAGTCTGTACCTGAGCATCAGCGACAAGGATCTCCTGGATGCTGTAGACCGCATGAAATGGGATTTCGGTGATACAGACATCCGCGTGGCGGTGCGGGAACAGGCGAAATGAACGGTTTAGTCGCAAAAGCTCCTGCCGCTATTGACCTGAAAATGGGCCGAAACAATCGGTTACCCTACGATTGATATCATGCTGAGGCCGTGGGGGTGTTGGGATCTACCGTCCATGACCTTCGCACCGCTGGAAGACCAACGCGATGCGCAGCGGGGTCCATCCCGTCATGGCGGACATGATCGTCGGGCACGGAAACCGGAAGAAGGATGTGCAGAGCCTGTATCTCACTGTAAGCGATGCCGACCTCGCGGCCGCGATAGACCGGATGAAGTTCGACAATGGAGACACGGAGATCTGGGTGGGCGGGCGTAAGGGGAATAGAAGACTTGAGCGATGAAGACGCGCATCAAGGGAATGAAGCGCCGCGTGACGTGATACGGATGGCCGGGAACGACCAGTCGTGCAACTTGTTCCATGCACCCTCGTATACGCCGGTGAACTCTTCCCGCCAGTAATTACGTATGGTGTACTCAGATCTAGTGTTAAGTCCTGTAAATAGGAGTGCTAATCTCTGATGAATATCTCATGTGATGTCCACTGGTTCACTTGCCTTGAATGGGACTCTTATTTCGAGATCGCAACACTAGAAGTGGTTGCAAAACCCACATGTAAGGCTAACCGCGGGATATCGCGAGCGAAATAAGGCATTGTACTTTCTGTATATTTCGCGTAAGTGACTCATCGGAGGTGATCCGATGAGGGTGCGAAAACCGATGTTGACC
>JACRDG010000109.1 GCA_016218715.1 Desulfomonile tiedjei
GAGACGTTGAAACGAGAACTAGCCGAGAAATCGCTCCTCGAAGACCTGTTGACATTGGAGTCGAGAATCGATAAGCTGGCGCTCTTGTCCTTCGATCTCTACATGCAGTGCAGAACACAACTCTTCGAGATACGGCTGCATGAAATCAGGCACAGCACAGCCCGTACATGGGAAAGAATCTGCCGGAAATATGGGATAACCGACGAGCCGTCGGAATCCCATGACGACGATAGCACCCTAAGGTAAATTGAGGTGAAAGCAGATGAATGCTTGGAGTTCCCTATTCGCATCCCTATTCGCAGTGATCGGCCTTGTGATCATAGCCCTGCTGGGAGTAGCGCCTGCGGTAGGCCTTGGCACTCTTTTCGGAGTGGTCATCCCTTACGTAGCGATCGCCGTGTTCGTGATCGGGATTGTGGTGCGGATTCTTCAGTGGGCAAAGGCCCCTGTTCCGTTCCGAATTCCCACGACCTGCGGCCAGGCGAAGTCGCTGCCGTGGATCAAGGCCGACAACCTTGAAAGCCCTTACAACATCTGGGGAGTGATTGGAAGGATGTTCCTGGAGGTTGTCCTTTTCAGGTCACTTTTCAGAAACACCAGAGCCGAGGTCGCAGACGGCGCTGTGGTGCGCTACGCATCCGCAAAATGGTTGTGGTTGGGGGGCATTCTTTTTCACTACTCCTTACTCACCATCGTGGTCCGGCACATCAGGTTTTTTGTTGAGCCGATACCCTCGTTCGTCGCATTGCTGTCGTCCGCGGACGGCTTCTTCGAAATCCTGGTTCCGACCATCTTCCTTACCGATATCGCGTTCGTCCTCGCTGCCAGCTATCTCTTTTTCAGGCGAGTGTTCATTCCCCATATGCGCTACATTTCGCTGGCCAACGACTATTTTCCGCTGTTCTTGATCCTGGGCATCGGGATAACGGGAATCTTGATGAGAAACGTATGGAAGGTGGATCTCCTCGCGGTCAAGGAGTTGGCGATGGGGTTGTTCAGCTTCCATCCCACGGTGCCGCCCGGAATCGGCTCCATCTTCTTCGTGCACCTGTTCCTGGTGAGCGTGTTGCTGGCCTATTTCCCGTTCAGCAAGCTGCTGCACGCCCCGGGGGTGTTCCTGAGCCCCACTAGAAATATGGCGAACAACAACCGCATGGTCAGACACATCAATCCCTGGAATTATCCGGTCAAAGTCCATACGTACGAAGAGTACGAGAACGACTTCAGAGAAAAGATGAAAGAGGCCGGAATCCCGGTTGAGAAGGAGTAGAAATGTCTCTAGAGCATCTTCCCAAGCCGGAAGAATTGGTCAAGGAGGATGTCCTGACTCCTCCCGAATCTCCGTGGATGGACACGCCCACGGTATTCAAGCCGGGGACGTACAGTTTCCCCACTGCGGCGAAGAACCTCAAATACCTGGGGATGCCGAACCCGCGGGAATGGTCCCCCACCGACAAGGACTGGAAGCTGCCGGACAACTGGAAAGAGATCGTTCTCGACGGAATTCGAGAGCGCCTGCTCAAGTACCGGTCTTTCCGGGTATTCATGGACATCTGTGTTCGTTGTGGCGCATGCGCTGACAAGTGCCACTTTTACATCGGCTCCGGAGACCCGAAGAACATGCCGGTCTTGAGAGCCGAACTTCTCCGATCGGTCTATCGAAAGGACTTTACCGCGCTCGGCAAGATCTTCGGACAACTGGCCGGAGCGCGTGAGCTGACGTACGACGTCATCAAAGAGTGGTTCTACTACTTCTACCAGTGCACTGAGTGCCGGCGCTGCTCGGTCTTCTGTCCGTACGGCATCGACACGGCCGAGATCACGATGATGGGCAGGGAACTGCTCCATCTCCTGGGACTCGGCATCAACTGGGCGATGGAACCCGTAGCCAACTGCTACCGAACCGGAAACCACCTGGGAATTCCGCCCCACGGCCTGATCGACATGTGGGAATTCATGGTGGACGACATCGAAGACATAACCGGCGTGAAAGTTGGGCTCCCCGTCAATAAGAAGGGTGCGGAGATCCTTTTCGTCACACCTTCCGGGGACTACTTCGCCGACCCGGGGACGTACACGTGCATGGGTTACCTGATGCTGTTCCACGAGCTTGGACTGGACTACACGTGGAGCACGTATGCGTCGGAAGGCGGGAACTTCGGCCTCTTCACCTCCCACGAGATGATCAAGCGCCTCAACGCCAAGATCTACGCGGAAGCAAAGCGCTTGGGAGTCAAGTACATCATCGGAGGGGAATGCGGCCATATGTGGCGGGTTATGCATCAGTACATGGATACAATGAACGGCCCCGCTGATTTCCTGGAGGAACCGGTATCCCCCATCACGGGAACGAAGTTCGAAAACTGCAAGACCACCAAGATGGTTCACATCACCGAGTTCACGTCGGACTTGATCAAGCACGGGAAGCTCAAGCTCGACAAGAGCAGAAACGACAAGACCATCACAACGTTCCACGACTCCTGTAACCCGGCCCGGGCAGCAGGGATCCTAGAGGAGCCTCGGTACATCCTCCGGAACGTAGTGGACAATTTCCATGAAATGCCCGAAAACACCATCAGAGAGCAAACCTTCTGCTGTGCTGGTGGAGCTGGTCTGGGCAACGACGAAAACATAGAAATGCGAATGCGAGGCGGGTTCCCGAGAGGCAACGCGGTGCGCCACGTCGTTGACAAGCACCAAGTGAATCGGCTGACCTGCATGTGTGCCATTGACAGGGCAACGCTCAGCGCTCTGTGCGAATACTGGGCTCCTGACGTAACGGTCGGAGGCATCCACGAACTCGTGGCCAATGCCATGATCATGACGGGCGAGCACGAGCGAACCGTCGATCTACGCGGGGAACCCCTGATACCGGAGGAGGACGAGGATGTATAATTCAGGTAAAATCATCATAGGGATTATCATCTTTCTCGTTCTGGCGACCTTTCCCTTCTGGTTCAACCGGGGGGTGGCTCAAGCCCCGCCGAAACTGGAGGTCGGCACGCAGGAAAAGCAATGCGTGGAATCCACCCCGTTCATGAAGGCCAACCACATGAAACTCCTGGTGGACTGGAGGGATTACGTGGTTCGGGACGGCAAACGTGAGTACACGAGTACAACCGGTAAGAAGTTCGACATGAGCCTTCAGAACACCTGTATGAAGTGCCACACGCAAAAGACGAAATTCTGCGACCGCTGCCACGACTACGTGGAAGTTGCGCCCACTTGTTGGGACTGCCATATCGCGCCCGTAGAGCCGGGACAGGCTCAACAGGCAAAAGCCCTAAGGAGTAGCAACTGATGGATGACGCAAGAAGACGATTCCTGAAGATAGCCGGACTCTCCGTACTGGGGCTTGGAATCAAGCCGGTCACTGACGCAGTTGCGACGGCCGGCGAGGTGGAGATTACATCCAGCCCCAACGCCCTGAAGGCAAAACGGTGGGCGATGGTTGTGGACATCAAGAAGTGTCTGAAGGCTAAGAAAGGCTGTAAGGAATGTGTGATAGCCTGCAACACGACCCACAACGTGCCCGAATTCGATAATCCCAAGGACGAGGTGAAGTGGATCTGGCTGACCTCGGTCAAGCATGCGTTTCCTGACCAAGAAAGCCAATATGCAGAGGGCTACTACAAGGATACCCTGCAAGACCTGCCCTTCGTCGTCCTGTGCAATCACTGCGACAACCCGCCATGCGTCAGGGTGTGCCCGGTGCAGGCCACCTTCCGCCGCGCTGATGGCATCGTCATGATGGATTACCATCGGTGCATAGGCTGCCGGTTCTGTATGGCCGCCTGTCCCTTCGGAGCACGCAGCCTGAACTGGCGAGATCCCCGGCCGTTTATCAAGACACCGCTCAATCGGGAGTATCCGACCAGATCACGAGGTGTCGTGGAGAAGTGCACGTTCTGCGACGAGAGACTTGCCAAGGGCCTTCAGCCTGCGTGTGTCGCTGCATGCAAGGATAAGGCGCTGGTTTTCGGCGACGTCGAAGATCCCAACTCCGAGGTCAGAGAGCTTCTCCGGAAGAATCCATCCATTCGCCGGAAGCCTCAACTGGGTACCCATCCTCAGGTTTACTACATCTTGTGAGGTAGACATGCTTGAAAAGGCGTTAACCGGAAGTCGAAGCTACAAGGTCTGGATAGTCGTACTCCTGGCCATAGTCGGGATCGGGTTCGTGAATTACCTGAGACAGCTGGACTATGGTCTCGGTATTACCGGCATGAGCAGGGACGTATCGTGGGGCCTGTACATCGGTCAATTTACCTTCCTGGTCGGCGTGGCTGCCTCCGCGGTCATGCTCGTCTTGCCGTACTACCTTCATAACTATAAGGTATTCGGGAAGATCACCATTCTCGGGGAATTCCTGGCGGTCGCGTCGGTCACCATGTGCTTGTCCTTCATCATCGTCGACCTTGGGAAGCCGCAAAGGGCGTTCAACGTGCTCTTGCACCCGACCCCCAATTCCATACTGTTCTGGGATATGGTTGTCCTGAACGGCTATCTCTTTCTCAATATCATCATCGGCTGGACCCTGCTCGGGTGCGAGCGTAGAGGCGCCCCGCCGCCCAAGTGGGTCAAACCCTTGATCTACCTGTCCATACCGTGGGCAGTGAGCATTCACACGGTCACGGCATTCCTGTACGCGGGTCTTCCCGGCAGAGGCTTCTGGCTCACGGCAATCATGGCTCCCCGGTTTCTCGGATCCGCGTTTGCTTCCGGTCCGTCGCTTCTGATCCTCTTCTGTTTGTTCTTGAGGAAGTTCACCAAGTTCGACGCAGGCTGGGAGGCCATTTCTTCACTGGCCAAGATCGTGACCTATGCCATGCTCGTCAGCGTGTTCTTCTTTCTGTGCGAGCTTTTCACGGTGTACTACAGCCAGATACCCGAGCACATCTTGCACTTCAATTATCTGTTCCAAGGGCTTCACGGCCATTCGGAACTGACACCCTGGATGTGGATTTGCATCGTCCTGGCACTGGTCGCGGTCGGGCTCCTGATCAACCCGAAGTGGCGGAACAACGAGAAGATCTTGCCCATCGCGTGCCTGTGCGTCTTCTTCTCACTGTGGATCGAGAAGGGTATTGCTTTGGTGCTGACCGGTTTCATCCCCTCACCTTTGGAGACGATCACCAGGTACATGCCTACCCCGACAGAGTTGGCGATCACTCTGGGCATCTGGGGGTTGGGCTTCCTGGTTCTGTCGGTGCTCTACAAAGTGGCACTGACCGTGAAGGAACAGACGGGAGATTCGGCCTCCCACTAGGGAGTGGCACCGAGAAGTCCAACAGGCGACTCAGAAGCGGGACGACGCCACCTCAACGGTGAGTCGTCCCGTCTTGTTTGTGCCGTATGGCGGAGTAGGTCCTTTGAAATCGCTTAGTATGCTTTTTCGCAAATACGGTGTCTCCCTTGGGGTCCCTGCGCTTGGCTGTTCAGTGAGGCCGGCATCTTGCCGGTCCATGGGGAAGTCCATGAGGAAATGACAGGCGGGACGGATGTCCCACCAATACAGCCAGAGAGGCTCCGATGCCCAGCGGAAAACCTTATCGGCACAAGAGTAAGATCTTGAAAGCCCTGGAAAGAGAGAGGCATGACTCTGTTTGCCGGAACAGAACCTGAGTCCGACGGTGCTGCCACCGAACGCCCCAAGACTGCCCTTTCCTCCGGGAAGGCTTTGCAGGACCGGATTTATTGGCTGCTCGGTACGTCGTTCGGGCTTTCGTACCTGCCGGTCGCACCGGGCACGTGGGGAGCGTTGCCAGGAGTCTTGCTGTTCCTGCTCATCGTCGAGGGGACGCCTCCCGACTGGCACCTATGGCTCATCGGCTTGGCCACTGTCCTGGTCTCCTGGTTTACCGTCGCTGCCGGTCCGTGGGCCGAACGGTACTGGCAGACCAAAGATCCCCGGAAATACGTTCCCGATGAAGTGGCGGGATTCCTCGTTACGGTGCTCCTGTTCCGTGCTCCTGATCCCTGGCTCACCTGCATCTGGGCCTTCGTCGTGACCCGCTTCTTCGACATTCTCAAGCCGCCGCCCGCGCGCCGGCTCGAAACCATACCCGGCGGATGGGGGATACTGCTCGACGATGTGCTCACTTCGCTGTACGCCGCGCTGACCTTGAACATCCTCGCGGTGAGTTTCCCCCAGTTCTTCGGCGGCCTCCCATTCCTCGTTACCGCGTGGTAACTTAAGCCAAGGGCGTTGCCCAAAATGCTGTCTTGTCCAGTGTAACCTTCGATACCGCGGGACCACAGCTTGGGTGGCAGTGCCACCCGTCCTAGCAAATTTCAGGCGATTTCCAAGAAAGAAAACCCGCCAGGCTGTCGTGCGACTACCTGACGGGCTTCTTCCGTTTTCGGTGGTGCCGAGGGACGGAATCGAACCATCGACACAAGGATTTTCAGTCCTCTGCTCTACCGGCTGAGCTACCTCGGCACCGATCGAGTGATGATAATTGGTATGAGAGCCTCTGTCAACGAATTTTCGTCGCCGCGCGGATCAGTCCTTCCTGAGATACTCGCCGGCAAAGTTCCGGACTCCTTTGTTCTGAAGCATGTGGAAGGTCCGCATCCGCTTAACGTGCAGGGGGTTGAGCGATCCGAGCGGAATATAGATGATCCGCTTCCCCATGGTCCGGGCAAGTTTCTTCCAGCGGGAAGGCGGCGGTTTTCGCGCGACGTAGACAACTCCAGGTTTTTCCGAGTACGCGATGCCGGCCACCAGGAGTCTCTCATGCCTGCTGGGGACAAAATCGAAATCCTGGTCGGTCCAGACGTCATACATGCGTAAAGGCGGATAGGACATCACGAAGCCGCCGTGCTCCATCCGACTTATCCCCGGACCCACGATCTGAGCGCCCGGCAACGTCGAGTAGAATGCCATGTCAGACTCTTGTGAGTGCTCACCGAGCCAGGTCATCTGGAAGGGGTAACGGAAGACATCCTCGTCCTCGTCAAAGATGACCACGACGGACCCGAATTCCATCCCGCCCTGTTCGTCGGTCTTCACATAGATTCGCTTCTCATAGTACCGGCGCAGCGTTTCCCGTATGTCCGGTCCTCCGCCGAAATCAGCCACGAAAGGTTCGGAGTCGCTCTGGGAGGTCTGGAGCAGATGGTTGGCGTGCTTTATCAAGGCAGTGCCCCACCGTTCGACTTCCACGTCTTCGGGCGGGTACGAGCAGATGTCGACTTCATTGGGATCCGCAGTTTCCCATTTTCGTTTGAGGTGTTCCTTCCATTTGGCGCTGTTCACGGCCTTCAGGCGGTACCGGTTGGACCTGAAGAACGTGCGCAGCTTCTTGTGAAGCACTATCTTGTGGCCGTGGAACATCAAGGCGTCTTCGTTCAACAGAATCGACGACGGATCGAAGGGATCGTTGGACCACTCGTAATCGGAAAAATACTCGTGAACGTGGTACGCGAAATCCTCGTCCATGGCGGATCGCGCGGAAGCGACGAGGTGGTAGAGGTCCGGGAGGATTTCTCCCTTCAACGAGAGCCACTTCCGGAGAAACTTCACCCAGGTCAGCCTGGCGTATTCGGGCACTTCCTGACGGGTTTCGCGGGTGAAGTGCGCGGAGGCCTGCTCGATGAGGGACAGGATCAACTCGTGACGATTCACCGGTGGCGGATCGTCCGGAGCGTTCCGCCATTTCTCGAACGCTTCGGTTATTCTCGGGATTTCGGTGAATCCCTTCTTGAGCGAGTCGGGATGCAGCGGAGCCAGCACGGCCGCGTTCACTCCGGTTTTGAGCAGAGGAAGTGCCTGTGGTCGCTGGAGGTGTTCCAGCACGCCGGGGATATGCGCCAAACCGCCGACAAAGAGCACTTTTTCGTACTTGCGTGCAGCTTCCTGCAGACGTGCAGCCATGAACGTCTCGCGCCGCGTATTGTCCGGGTCATTGGAGAGTGAGTTGCCGGATTTCGCCAGCAGATCGAGGAACGTCCCTTGTCCTATCCGATCGATAAGGTAGGCGTCGGGAATCCGGTCCAGAAAGAGCGGGAAACGCACCGGCAAAGGATCGACGAACCAGAGGTCGATGTCTCGTTCCAGCGCTGAGCGCACCGCCTCCTGGGTGCCGTCGGAGCCTTCCAGGATGAGGACTGCGCTCTCATTGGACGCGGTCTCGTACAGGATCACGGAATGATACGGGAGCCTCCTGGCGCCGGAAACGATTTCGTTGCGCAGCGCGTGGGGCAGTTCGACGCAGATGCAGTCCGGGTTCTCTTCTGCAACGAGTGTCCTGACCAGCACCGAGAATTCTACGCGGTAGTGCAAGACGCCGGCGAGAGTTATATTCTCGAATCGTACGACATCAGACCAATTTTGGCCCATCAAGTGAGGCACGGCTCTCTCCGGTAATCTGGACTATTGACTGATCGAGCGCGTTGTGAACGCCCATGTCCGAGTAGAAATTCAGCAATCTGTGAGCATAGCGAGCGATGTTCAGCCCGTCTCGAACGCTGAGGTCTTCATCCCTGCTGTGGGACATCTGAAGCACGTCCACCACGTGTTGGATCAGTTCGTCCGAGGGCCCGTCCAGCTTACCTCGCAGGATTCGAAATTCTTCCTCTCTCGTAGGATAATCCATGTGTATGGCAGGTTGCAGTCTGGAGTGAATGTACTCGGGGACCTCGAACGTCGACGCGTCTTCGTTCATCGTGACACAGATGCGGAATTCGGGCCGTGCCTTGATCTCCACTCCCGCGACGATGGAGTAGACGCTCCGCCGCATATCCAGCAAGGGCGCGATGGAGGCCCAGCTCTTTTCGCTCATCCGGTTGCCCTCGTCCAGAAGGCAAACCCCGCCTCTGAGCATCGCGGAGACGAGCGGCGAAGCCACATAGCGGATCTTCCCATTGTCCGCGATTACCGGAGAGATGATAAGATCGTCCGGCTTAGTATCGACGGTGCACTGAAAGATGTAGAGGTCCTGCTTTATCTCCTTCGCTGCCGTGATTGCCAGAGATGTCTTGCCGACGCCGGGCTTTCCCAGGATTCGCGGCTGCATCGGCGGATCGATCCCGTCGTCCGACCATGCCGCGAGGAGCTGCGTCAGCGGTTCCTCCATCCCCACCCATTCGACTTCAAGGGAGGGTGGGTCCATAAGGAAGATTTCCACACCCTTGATGGTAATTCTGTCAGTTTCTTTGCTCATGCTCGTACCGTGCCGGTCACGCGGTCCACAGACAGCCCAGTGATCGGCAAAACCTTTCTCTGAGAAAATGCCTATCCAGCAATTCTATGCCAGCGTGCCCGAGGTGTCAACGTGCCGGGGAGCGGGAGTGAAGAACCGATTCAGAGAGAAGCCGAGCTGTGCGAGGTTTTTCGAGGGGTGGAAGTCTGTGCCTGAAGAGCAGGCTTAGGATGCCGGTGACCGACGGGAATCGCGTCGTTCGGGGTTTTTTCTCGACAGATGCGGTTCGCCTCGCTCACCACATCCTACGGAATCTCGTGACATGCCAAGGGCCGTCTTCGATCGTAGCGACCGGCCTCCGTGCCGGTCATTCAGAATGGCCCGGCAGAGACGCCGGGCCCTAGCGAACGGCAGGATGGACTCAGCTACAGTGTGACACCGTTGTTATGAAATGACGTACCAACTTCACCAGACAAAGCCGACTTGCCCGCCGATAATGCTGTTGTACGCCTGGAACCGGAGATCGTACTCGACCTTGGGAAAGATGCCACCAACGAAGGGCACCCTCCCCAGGCGCTCGCCCGGATCGACCTTGGCCTTGCCGTTCATGATGTCCAGTTTGAAGAACGCTCCGACGGTGACTGGACCGCGGCTCAAGGAGCAGTCGACAAAGGTTTCGACGAAGTACCCTCCGGGTCCGAATTCGTTGGACAGGGCGAGGACCGGGAACGCTCGGCCGGCAATGCGAATACCGCCGGTATTGAATAAGGTTGATACGTCCAGCGCGGTTTCGATATAGTTGACGGACCCCCAGAGAAACGGAGAACCGACCACGCCTCCGTTCACGGTGAGTTGTCCGCCCATACCCACCCTTTTCGCCATAACCCCCAGGATGGGGATATAGGTGGAGATGGCCAGGTCTGCTCTGTCACCGTAAACCGCGCGCTGGGGGGGCAAGACGGTTTGGGTGGTTTCACCCTTGAACTGAAAGTTCTCCAGCCGCAATCCCGCCACCAATGCGACCGCGGGGTAGAGATTGTACGTCACAGCGACCCGCAGATTGTACCATTCAGCGCTGGTCTGCCAGTCTCTTGCAGCCGAGGAGGAAGCGAAATTAGTGAATGAATAGTTGGTCTCGGAGGAACCACGGGGTGCGAAGAGCCATCCTCCGCCCACCAGGAACCCTGCACCCGCGCCGTTTATCGGCAGGACAAATTCCGTCCAGAGGCCGCTCAGACGGTAGCTGACGGAAAAGGATGACAAGCCACCGGCAGGTGAAGGAGGCGGTGGATGAGGAGCAACAATGGATATGACCGGGACGGCGGGTTGGGACAGGTACCCGATGAATATCGTGGGTTCGACGGCTGGGCCAAAAGGATTTGTACCCGCCGACCCGAATAGCCCGTCCGCGGAGACCCGTGCCGGCATGGCTCCGATCAGGGATACCAGGAGAACGACAGTGCCCCATACCCATTTCAGCTTCATCGCATTGCAATCCGATCATCGTTCACGTGGAAAACGGCGCTTGTAGCCTATCGGTTTCACGGCGAAATGTCAACATGAAATGGCCTTGCTCCTGACGTGGCGTCATCAGGCCGATTGCCGCCGCAGGGAATCAAACCCATCGAGTGAAGACGATGTTGGAGAGAAGACGGCCGCGAGCGGTCAATGCCAGATGGTCGCGGGACAGGACAAACAGACCCGCGGATTCAAGGTCGCCGATCGTCTCCAGAACGAACGCCCTGGCATCCACGCGGTACCGCTCGCCGAGTTTCACGAGATCCAGCCCCTCGACCAGGCGCAGTCCCATGATCAGAGCCTCCCGGAAGCGGATATCCGGGGTGAAGTCCATGAACGTGCCTGCCGGAAGCCTGTCTTCGTTCACGTTTCGCTCGTATGCAGCGACATCCGCCGCGTTCGCGTAACGCGCACGTCCGGTCATTCCGTGAGCTGCGGGCCCAAGCCCAAGGTAGGGACGATCGCGCCAGTACTTGAGGTTGTGCTTCGAGCGGTGACCTTCTGGCGCGAAGTTGGATATCTCGTACTGGGCATACCCTGCTTCAGCCAAGCTCGAACACACATCGAGATAGATGTCCGCGGCGAGATCCTCGTCCGGAGCAAGGATCTGTCCCGAGCGAATCATGGCGTCCAGCCTCGATCCTTCCTTCACCTCGAGCAAGTACACGGAAACGTGTTCGGGGCCCAGGTCGATCGCTGCCCTGAGGCTTCGTCTCGCGGATTCTCTGGTTTGGCCGGGAAAACCTCCGATCAGATCCAGCGATATGTCGTCGAATCCGGCCCGCCGGAGGTCGTCGAACGTTCTGAGAGCATCCTCAACCGTATGGGGCCTCCCCATGGCCGCCAGCTCCGTGTCGTCAAACGACTGTATGCCGAGACTTGCCCGATTGAGGCCCGCGTCTCGCATCCCGCGCACCTTCGAGGCATCTGCGGTGGCGGGATTGATCTCCAGGGTTATTTCGGGGTTCCGAGCGAAAGGGAATACCTGTTGGCAGGCCTCCAGCAGCTCTTGAATCTGCCGGGGCTCCAGCAGAGACGGCGTGCCGCCCCCAAAGTAGAGCGTATCTGCTCCGAAGTCGCTCAGCAGCTCTTGCAAAGAGGGTTCGCGGCTCCAGAGTTCTATCTCCCGTTTTACTGCGGTGATGTAGCGTTCCACAGCCGAGACATCGTATGGGGATGTGGAGAAAGCGCAGTAATGGCAACGAGTTCTGCAAAAGGGGACGTGAACGTAGATCCCCAGCGAGGCTTCTTCTCTGGGAAATACCGGCGAGAAATCTCTCATCGAAATCTGAGTGTCCTCATCAGGTTATTCTCCGGGCTCTCTCGAAGTGCTTTGTGAAAGATCCCCACGATGTGGCGAACGCCGCTCTTCAGGTGTCCGAAGGCTGGAGGTCGTCGGATCTCAGACCGGTCAAGCTGTAGAGGAGCATCGGAGTCTCGATCCCTTTGAGCTTCACTTCTCGCGTGCTCCCTATTTCGAGATGCCTGGAGAGCCTTTGATATACGGCAGGCGATATCAGGATTTCTCCCGGCAGGGCATTGCTTTCAAGCCTGAAGGCAATGTTGATGGAGCTTCCGTAGCCCGTATATTTCCGGCGTTTCTCGGATCCGATGCTCCCGAGGACCACGATCCCTGTGTTGATACCGATTCCCATTTTCAACGCCGGCAATCCCAACCGCTCGCTCTCTACATTCAGTCCCTCCATGGCTTGTTGCATTTCCAGCGCGCAGGCAACCGCTCGCTGAGGATGGTCCGCCATGGGACGCGGAGCCCCAAAGAACATGAGCATCCCGTCACCCATGATTTCGTTAATGGTACCCCTGTGGCGAGAGACGATTTCTGTCATCCTTTCAAAGTACCGGTTGGCGGTCTCGACCACAACCAGCGGAGAATGGGACTCGGTCAGAGGGGTGAAACCCCTTAAATCTGAGACGAGGAATGTGACTTCCCTCAATTCCCCGTTGAGATTGACCCCACCCGGCCACTTCAGTATTTCTTCGACCACCTCGTCGCTCACGTAACGACCGAAGACGTCCCGCACATCCTTTCGTTCCTGTTCGGTGGCGAGCGACTTGAAAAGAATGAGCGCTGCCGCTGCCGGAACATAGACCAACATGGGCTGAATCAACGGTACATCAACAGAGCGAAGAAAGAAAACCGCCACCGAGATACACGCCAAGAGAATCGGCACAATGAATGCGACAAAGATCTGTTTCCCTGGATCCAGGCGGGAGCCGATAGCGATGAAACCCAGCGTCACTACGAGCGCGCCGAGTAACACGGAGGGGAATACGTTCATCCGCGTCAGGAACCGGCCATTCATTATGGTGTCAAGCGCCGCTGACTGAACTCGGCTCAATACCAGTTCACTTTCCAACGGACTGGCGCCGATGTCGGAGGTGCCAGTGCAGGCTACTCCTATAATGACTATCTTATCACGGTACCTGGATGGTCGGGTGGTATCCTGTGTCTCGCTAAGGAGATCCACCGCTGAGTAGCCCTTGAAGGATTCCCACGAGGGTTTCCAATGAATGAGGAGGTTTCCCGCGGCATCCACCGGGATACTCAGGGCTTCGCCGCCCCGAGGAATCTCGATCAGCCCCTCCTGAGTCCATCTCGCGTTCGCTGGATCGGCTCCCTCGGCGGCGACCAAGGCGGCCAAGCCCAAGCTCGGAACGAGTCGGTCCTTGAGTCTCAAGAACAGCGGTACTCTGCGATAGATATCGTCCGGGTCGGGGGTCGCCTTGATATGCCCCACCGCGTGCGATGATCTGATAACTGGCAATACGGGAAGTCCCGAATTCCGTAGTTCCGTGATCTGGTATGGCCTGGCGTTCGGGGGCATTCTGAGGTGCCATGCCTTTTCATAGAGGGCATCGGCTCTCGCGGGATCCGCGTCCTGGAGGAGAGGATCTCCTTTTTCCCCCAACCGAATGGGAGCCAGCGGACTCACAACCCTCCGCGAGTCGGCTACCGCCTTAAACAGGGCTTCATCACCTTCGGCACTCTTTCCACGGGTCGAGTAGAGGATGTCAAACACCACGGCTCGGGCACCGAATTCGGTCAATCGCTCGACGATTCGGGCACTCTTCTCCCGATCCCACGGCCACTGTCCATACGCTTCAATCGCACTGTCGTCCACATCCACGTGAACGATGTTTTCGTTCACCGTCGGCTTTGAAAAAGCGCGTAATTTTAAGTCGTAGAGCTTCCAGTCCAGGATGTCGAACCAGCCTGGATTCAGGAACAGGAAGGCAAAGGACAGGAGGCACCAGCCAACGCTCACGCGAATGCCCGAACGAAAGAGACGCTTCCCCGGCGACTCGCCGGACAGATGGGCGCTTGTGTCCATAGGCAGGAGAGCCCTTCGATTCAAGAGTGGCTGAATCACTTGTCGCCGGGTCGTTCACGAACTCCTTGCGTGCCGGTCGTGGTTCCGGGTTTCTTTGTGTCCAGGGTGCCCGGTAATCGCTTCAAGGGCTTCTTACCGTCCGCAGGACCCGACTCCCTCGGCCTGAGTTCGAACCCCTTGCCTGGAGCAGTCTCTACGGGGAGGACGACCCTGTTGAAGCGATCGTCTTTGGCTATCTCGGCAAGGGCTTCCTTAAGCATTCCTCGGTTCTTTTCGGGCGTGGTCGCGATCCTCACCCATTGGCCCCCTTCCCCCAGTTTCGACCAATCGACGCGGCTTTTTGTGGAATTCACGTAGAAGACGATCCATGAACCCGGCACTTTCTTGCCAAGCTCGATCTGCACGGGGGAATCGTCTCCGAAGATCGTGGAAACAGTGCCCCCTTTGATGGAAGCATCAGGTTGTCTGGAATTGGGGAACAGGATCGTCACGGTGCCGTCGGCCGTAAGCCCGAAGATGGTGAGAAAACCATCCTCTTCCGCTTGCAGCGTAAAGGTCAGGCGGTCGCCTTCACGAAGATCGGTGGCTGGTTCGGCGTCACCCCATACCTGGAGACCAATCTTCTTCGGACCGGGGTCTCCGATCGAAAGAAGCTCCCGGGCAGGCTGCGGAATGCTGCTCTCGAATCCAGTTCCGCTTGACTCAATGGCCACAAACCCACACATGAGTACGACAAGACCCATAACGACTCTCGTGCAAACCATCGTCACCCCCGTTTTCCCCAAAGATTGACACGTTCAGCATCCCCCGTTCGAAAACAGATATGGATTATACACGCCATCGAGTCTGGTCTCAAAGATATTCTCAAACGTTCACCGTGTCGGGATTGCACAGCGACTACCACTGAGGGAAGAGGAAATAGGCCGGTTATTCGGAGAAGTAGAATATTGTTCTCCTTCAGACAAGGGGAGAAAGGCAACATGCAGTTTCCCACTTAAGAGTGAGGGTTGTGAGGGGTTTTCAAAGTAGGAACGAGCTCCATTCACATGATGGGCCTTTCGGTAAACCACACCTAAGTGAATTGTTAAGCTCAAGATCAGGTTTCACTTGACGGAAACAATAGCAACTGGGAAAATAATCGAACCAATCAGACCGGCGATGGATCGGGGGACTGGAAGGACATTCCTGTTTCGAGAATTTCCCAATTTGAGAATTTCAGGGTGGGGAGCAGAATCGATGAAAAGAATGAGCGGAATCCGCACGGCGGCAAGGGCGGGAGAAGGCTTCCTCCGAGCGGGGATTTGCGTGCTCTGGTGTTTGCTGGCTGGATCAATGTTCTATTGGTCCACGATCGGCCAGGTATGGGCCGCGGAGGACCAAGCAGCAGGATCTGCAGCCGCGGCAAGGGCAGAGTCCCTAGATAAGGACGTGACCGCCATTCCCACGTTGGCCGGTGGGGAACTCTTCGCTCTGGTGGTGGGAGTATCGAAGTATGCGAATCCGGGGATTCCTGCGCTCAATGTAGCAGAAAAAGATGCACGGGATTTCGCCGCGTTTCTCGGCCGACAGCGAGAGCTGTTCAAGAATACTCGCGTGACGCTCCTCACCGACGAAAAGGCCACAAAAAAAGACGTCGAGAAGTTTCTGTTATACGAACTCCGGAAGGCGGGCAAAGACGACACGATCTTCATTTTCCTCAGCGGCCATGGAGCTGTAGACCCGAAGCGTCCGGGTGAATTCTTCTTCCTGACGCATGACGCGGATCCTGAATTCATGGAACTGAGCGCGGTGAACATGTCCGGACTCAGCTTCCTGAGGAGCCTGGACTGTCCTCGGGTGGTTCTGATTGCCGACGCCTGCCATGCCGGCGGATTCTCCAAATGGCGTACTAAAGCAGTCATGCCCATGAAGCAGTTTATCCACGAGATGAGTTCGTCAGCTGGCCGGGTCGTGATAACGTCCAGCAGGCCGGAAGAGTTCTCTCTTGAAGAACCCAACCAGGGGAACAGCCTGTTTACGAGGTGGTTCCTCAAGGGGCTGGAGGGCGCTGCGGATTACGACGGTAACGGAGCTGTGACGATTAACGAGGCGTACCGCTACGTGTACGAACGAACCAAGACCGAAAGCCAGGGAGCGCAACACCCCCAATTCGAGGGAACGGTTGAAGGGGAGTTCCCTCTGGCCGTGTCCACCGATCTTGCGTCCAAGATTCCAACTCAATTGGAACTCTTTACGGACCCCCCGGGCGCGGATGTCTTCGTGGCCGGGAAACTTGCCGGGAAAACGAATCCCGACGGCTCTATGTACCTCAAGTACCTTCCTCTGGGCAGGCCGCTGCCCGTCACCGTGAAAAAAGAGGGATGGACGGACCAGAAGATAGGACCATTCGTCTTCTCGGACAAGAACCTGGATATCAAGGCCAAACTGGTCAAGCTCGCTCCTGCCCTTGCATCTCTTGAAATCGTAACCGATCCCGGTGGCGCTTCTCTGACGATTAACGGTCGGGCAGCGGGCAAGACAGACTCGCGGGGCAAGCTCATGGTTCATGGCCTCCAGGTCACTGTGCCTCACACGATTCAAGTAGAGAAAGACGGTTTTGCGAGTGACACGCTCGTGGTCACCATTCCGGCGGATCACACCGGTTCCAAGTTCCGCGGAGATCCCCTCAAACTGTCAAAGAAAGTTCCGGACCCCAAAGGCCGTGAATCCACACAGCCGGCAGGGAGATCGGAAAGATACGAAGCACCTTCGACGCCCCGTGAGGAGCGGTCCGCCCCGCCTTCGTCCGAGGGCGGAAGCTCGGGTGGCCAGAGTTCGGAAAGAATGGGATTGTAAGATTCTGCGCGTTGGCTTGACGCTCTACCCTACAGAGAACGCGTCAGCCTCATCAAGGCGGTCCACATCAATTCACGCTGGTGAACCTGTCCTCGTGTGAAGCGGCCGATTTTTGGGAAAACGGCTATTATTCCCTTGCATCCCTTGACTCAGTCCGAGTAAGATTCTGCCCTAAATCTCGGCTCAATAATCTTCATTTACCAGTCGTCCGGCATGCCAGGATGTTCCTCCCGTGGGAGCTTGGTAGTGCCGCAACGGGAGGGGTTTCTCTGTGGCAAATTCCGCTGATTGCAGTTACCAGTCTGGTTTTTCGGCGAGGCTTCTCTCTTCGCCGAGGCCCTTCATGGTCGCTCTCCTGCTTTGTCTCGTGCAGGCCGTTACCGGTGTAATCCTCTGCGCTTCGCCGGGCATGGCATGGGAATTCTCGTTAACGAGCGAGGCCGAGTGGCGATTCCGATACATCTCGAGGACCGGGCCCGGCGACCTTTTCGGGAATGCTCAGGTGGCTCAGCACACCCCCGGCACCGCGAGCTCCATCGGCTTGGCCGGACCACAGAGCCAGGCGATGCGCGTGGAAGGGTTCTCTTCCAAGGGTTCCGACGCAGCGTACGCTGAACAGCGCTGGTTCCTCTTCCCGGAATTCAAGGCAAACGAAGCCATAAGACTGAGGGCGCATCTTACGTTTCAGGGCAATGTCAACGCCAACTATCGAGGAGGAGGTGCGAACTGGGTCACGAACCCGCACTATTCCGGGTGGACCATGCTCGACAGCAGGGATTTGTATTCGGGAGTCGGGCTTTCGGTGCCGGTACTCAGAGCCTTCTGGGCCACAACCAAAATGCCTTGGGGCACTCTAGCCATAGGAGTGAGACCCGCGGCATTCGGCCTGGGATGGGTGGTTCATGAGGATGACTCGTACGCTCGCTCGGTAGCTCTCATTGTGCCCTACGGCCCGTTGACGTTCGTGGTGAGTCAGTACCTCCATGACGCCGGTTACCAGCGGACAGATCCAAACGACGACAGAAATACCAGGCTGACAGGATACACCATTGGAACCGGAGTCGACCAAAACGAAGTCTACACGCTGAACACTGCTGTGGCGGTTCGTTACGGTCAGGGCTCCCTCGACATGGGTGCCCTGGTGTACCTCACCGAACGCAGCGGTACCCATACGTGGCCTCAAGGGGGAGGAACCTATCAGGATGACATTTCCGCGTCCGGTATAGTAAAGGCAGTGAGCTACGGTCCTGCCTTGGGCACAACTAATCTGCCTATCTATATCACTGACGGAAAAGTGTGGATAGGGGTAACCTATGTCAAGTACGCAGCGGACAGGCTGTCCATAAACGCTGAATATGATATCGGTATCCTTGACTACCGGAGGGATGGAGGGAGACCGATATCCGGTTTTTCCCAGGCCTGGGTTGCGGAGGTTGCAGGCTACTCCGGACCGCTCAAGATAACCCTGGCCAATTTCTACAAGAGCGGCCATGACCGCCGTGGCGGTCTGTTTATGCTCAATGAGGCCACTGGCGGTTACACGAACCTCGGTCCCCCTGGAGTGGTATACTCCAACGACAAATTCGACTATTTCCCCGGAATCTTTCTGGGTGGCGGTGACGGTCCCATACGACCGTACAATTTCCTCCTCGGTTTATACGGTACTGGCAACAACTCGTACAGCACCTCAGGAGTCTGTACGTTTGAGGATTTTCTGGCGTATGCGGCACGGGTAGACTACGCGGTCGCGGCCAACCTGAATCTGTTTGCCTCGTTCATCAAGGCGGAGAGAGCCAGCAATACTGGCACTCCTCAGGGATTTTACACGGGGAGTTGGGGGGCGTTTATTGCGGATCCGGCCGACCAGGCAAACGCACCTGGGCAAGGTACGCAGTTCGGCTGGCCCCCGCTCGTGCCAGTAACGGGGTGGGGTTTGTCATCTACCGGTCCAAGACAATACTTTCGGATTGCCAACGTTCCAGACAACGACCTGGGCTGGGAAGTCAACGCGGGATTTGACTGGAAGCTTCTGGAAGGCATGACCTTCAAGGTCGTGCTGGGTTACTGGCAACCGGGCAAGTGGTTTAAGTGGGCGTATCAAGACATGACGGTATCGACAATACCTCCACCTCCACCTCCACCCGCCACTACTACCGCCGGATACCTTGTCGGCAGGGTGAACGCGAACCGAAAAATAGACCCCTTGATGGGGATTCAGTGGAACCTCCTGTTTAACTTCTAGCTTGGGTGCTCAGGCGTCGTACGAATGGCGTGGTGTCGGCTGAAGGCGCGCTGGATTACGGATTTGCAGACAATTTGCAGAAGGGTTCTTGAGGGGGCAGGCTTAATGATGTCGGGAGGTTATTGGCTGGGGGACGAGGATTCGAACCTCGGTTAACGGGGCCAGAACCCGTCGTCCTGCCTCTAGACGATCCCCCAAGACCAGAAGTCATCCTACTTGCTGAAGACGGGCATGTCAAGACTATTTATGATACTGCGGCCGAGCGTAAGACTTCCCTGATGGCCGCTTCCTCGATTGCTCCCGGCCTCACGATCCGAAATCCATGGGCAAGCGGCTCCACCACGGTCGACGGCCGGCCTCCCGGAGTGGGGCCCAGCTTGAGCACCAGGTCCACGGCTTCCAGGACCCGAGGATCGATCTTCCAGACATCATCAGGCTCCGGCCCGCCGGAAAGATTCGCACTCGTCGCAGTGATCCAGCCGCCCAGCCGCGCGGCCAGCATTCGAGCTGTGCACCAGGGCGGGACTCGCACCGCGATCTTCCCTTCCGGTCCCGCGAGAAGCGGAGAAACGGGGACGACAGGTTTCAGCAGGATGGTCAGGCTTCCCGGCCAGAAACGTTCTATGAGGGTGAGCGTGGGACCTTCCGGGAGTTCGACGACCCCTTCCAGGATTCTTTTGTCCGCTGCTATGATCGGCAGCGGCTTCGTTTCCGGGCGACCCTTGATTCGGAAGATACGTCGCAGCGTGTTTTCGTTGAAAGGGTCACCGGCCAGTGCGTAGAAAGTCTCGGTAGGGACGATGACCAGGCCGCCGCTCCGCAGCGCAGACTCAGCTTTGTCCAGGATGTATTCGTTCCTCTTCATCGACCTTCCGCGGTTACCAGTTAATCGAGACAGCACCCCACAGTTGCGCACAATGCCGGCAGGCCGGGGAACCCGCCCTAATTATTCGTGCTGACCGGCAGTTCCACGACGAACAGAGCGCCTCCTCCCGGGTTATCCTTCACGCGGAGAAAGCCGTTGTGGTCGGCGACGATGGAACTGACTATCGTCAGTCCGAGCCCTGAGCCGCCAGGTTTGCGGGAGAAGTACGGTTCGAACACCCGCTCCCTATCGCGAGGATCGATGCCTGTGCCATTGTCTGCCACTTCGATCGCCGCGATGCCCAGATCGGCTTTGTAGGAGGTCGTCACTCGGACCTCTCCTTCAGGGCCGCTCGCTGCAATTGCGTTGTCGATAAGGTTCACCATGACCCTCTTCATCTGTTCCTTGTCCAGGTCGAAGACCGGGACCGAATCGTCCGCGGTGAATGAGAGCGTCAACTTCTCATGCCCCTGGCGGTACAGATCCACCACCTCCTGGACGATCTCGTTGAGGCGATGGGGAACGGGATTTGCCGCAGGCATACGGGCAAATCGGGAAAATTCGTTGACCATCTGCTTCAACTGCTCCACCTGATCGACGATCCCCCGGGTGCATTGATCGAGCACCTCAGTGTCGTCACCGAGCGCGTCCATGTACTTGCGCCTGAGGCGCTGTGCGTTCAACTGAATGGGAGTGAGCGGGTTCTTAATCTCATGAGCGATTCGCCGCGCCACCTCACGCCACGCGAACATCCGTTGTGCCTTGATAAGATAGGTCATGTCTTCGAAGACCAACACCACCCCCAATTCTCCCCCCTCCTCGTCCTTCAGGTTGCTGGCAAAACAGATAAGCGACAATGCCTTTTCCGGGAACGAAATCGTGATTTGGCGCTCGAGAGCATCAGCTCCTTCAGCAATCAGGTCCTCCAGCACTTCCTTCACAGGCGCGGCCGAAGCCTCGGGAAGGACATCGAGAAGCGGGCGAGACAGCACATTCCCTTGATCCATCCCCAGCAAACGCCGTGCTGAATTGTTAATCGCCGTCACCCGCTGGTCAGGGTCCAGAGCGAGGACGCCGGCCGCGACGTTTTTCAAAACCGTCTCCATGTACTTGCGCCGGTTCTCCAGGTCCAGGTTGACCCGAACCAATTCGTCCCGACCGCGGGAGAGGTCAGCGGTCATCTTGTTGAACGAGCGAACCAGCACTCCCAATTCATCGTCGGCCACAGGCTCGATGTATACGCTCAGGTCTCCCGCGGCGATTTTCTCGGTCCCTTCCGCGACGTTGAGGATCGGATCGGTAATGTCCCGGGCCATGGTCACTCCGAACCAAAAGCCGATGAATATCACCAGGAGGGCTACCATGAGCAGGATGAGGACATAGATCGTCTTGATGGGTCCTCTCATCCTCTTGGCTTCCTGATAGTCGCCGAACGCGTTCGAAATAGCGAACAGCCGGCCTGCCAGTGACGTCGGCGTATAATAGTCGTTGACCAGCACAGCTGTCACGTCGTCGCTCTTGGCGTTCGAGATGGGTGCGATCCCGCGAATGACGTCTCCTCCGTCTTCCAGCGGAATAATGACGGAGGTCTTGTCCCCGCGGAAACCGATTCTCAGAAAACTCGATCGGGGGGGCGGGATGGCTACATCGGTCAAGGAGGGGTCCGTTAACAGGAGTGGCTTGGCGTGGTCATGGAAATAGATCTGAACCGAGCTGATCCCTTCCGCTGCGCGCCAGGATTCCAGTGTCTTGGCTGCCTCTTCGCTCTGGCCGGAATCGAGGAGGGAGGCTGCCATCACCCGCTCGGCCAGTCGAGCTGCGGTGGTCACAGCCTTCTCCGAGGCATTCTGGTAGTAGGCCTGTGCTACCACGAGCGAGGACTGGAGGGAGTCCTCCACCTGCGTGGTGAACCAGCTTTCAATGGTGGTGTGAAGCACCCCCGCGCTGGCAATGAACAGGACCACGGTCGGTACGAGCGTCAGTGCAACGAAGGCCAAAGTCAGCCGGGTCTTGAGATGCGAACCGAAGGCCTTCCGGCGCCGCTCGAAGATCAGCTTGAACAGGTTCCGGATAAGGAAGAAGAAGACGAGGATCAGCAGCAGGGTTACTACGGAGAGAAGACCAAACAGGAGCAGGTGGCCGGCAAACGGGATGTCCTCGGCAGAACGCGCGAGGTGCGATTCCGCGACAAACATCACGCCGATGAGCGCCACCGCAGCCAGTGCGACGGAGAGTTCCCGCCGCCTCTTTCTCTTTTCTTGTTCCGGAGTGGGACGATAATTCACTCGGATCGCCCTTCCATCTCTTCCAGTTGCGTATCGTCGAAGCCGAAATGATGCCCGATCTCGTGAATGACGACCTCCCGGATGATCTGATGGACTTCCCTCCCTCGTCGCGCGGCACGCAGGATGGGACGTCGGTAGAGGTAAATACGCTCCGGTAAAAGGCTGAACGAAAAGACGCTCTGCTGCGTAATGGGGACCCCCACATACAACCCCAGCAGATCCCACGCGGATTCGATCCCCAACGAATCCAGAGTCTCATCGTCAGCGAAGTCTTCCACGAGCACCTCTACATTCTCCATTTTGCTCTGGAATTCTTCGGGGATGGCCTCCAGTGCCCGGGCCACTTGTCTGTTGAAGAGGTCGCGTGTCACGGCAATGACAACTTCTCGTCAATAATCGCGTCGATTGGTAGGCACTCAGCCGCCGCAGTTGCGGAATCAGCCCTGACTAACCGGCATCCATCAGGGAAGGCAGCTTGACAGTAACCCGAGTTTATGTGCATACAAGAATATGTACCAGAAAACGGGAGACATGGGAAGGTGTGGCAGCGTCAAACCGGAAAGCCAGTACTCATTATAGGGCTCGGAAACCCTGGACGCTCGTACGCCCAGCATCGTCACAACGTAGGATTCATGGTCGTGGACCGACTCGCCGCTGAGGCGCGCGGCTCCTGGATTAAAGACAAGGAAAAGGCGCAAGTCGCTCAGGCAGAGATTGAAGAGGTCGCTGTTGTCCTTGTAAAGCCGCAAACCTATATGAACCTGAGCGGTAAAGCGGTCGCGCCGATTCTCGGTCGTGTCAAGGCAGATCCGGCCGGTATGATCGTCATCCACGACGACCTGGACCTCGCTCTGGGGAAGGTCCGGATCAAAATTGGGGGAGGAGACGGCGGCCACAAAGGAGTGCGATCGATCTCGGATTCACTGCGATTCCGGGATTTTACCAGGGTCCGCCTCGGGGTCGGCCGGCCACCGACAGGGGTGAATCCGGAAGAGTATGTGCTCAGCTCATTCCCTACGGAAGAGAAAGACGCTCGGGAGGATCTGATAGAGACAGCCTGCAGGGCTGTCCGAAATATTCTCGTCCACGGGGTGGAGAGAGCCCAGAATCTCATTCATCCTGTGAAAAGTGTAGCTAAAACAGGAACATGAGGCAGGTCGCCCGTTTTTTTCTTGCGAATCGCCGAGGCTTGTAATAAGTTTACGTGTCTTGGCGCTGGCCGAATTGAAGGAACCTGTCAGGGGGTACTATCGATGAACGAAACGCTGGTGAGTGAGGAGAACGCTCCATTCCGCCGCCTCCTTCGCCCTGTCATCAAGGCCTTGAGATTGGCATACATCCAGGGAACTACTGTGGTCAAGTTTCTCCCCTCGGAGAAAGCAATACAGCTCTATTACAAGTATCGACGCAAGAGCTATGACCTCCAGTGGTCCATGGATCCCGGCTATCGCAAGGGCTTGACACGCCTGGTGGAATTGACCATCCAGGAGGAGGACCGGGTGTTGGACGTCGGCTGCGGCACCGGTTCTGCTACGATTATGGCGGCTGAAAGGGCGAGGGAAGTTGTAGGCATCGACCTCTCCCCGCACATGATCGAGTTGGCCGCACAGAAGGTGGAAGAGAAGAACCTGCTCAACACGTCCGTCGCGGCAACCTCGGTAGAGGGCTATCATCCCGATTCACCATTCGACAAGGTCATAAGCTCGTTTATGATCCCCCATGTAAAGCCGGCACTGCGTCAGTCGATCTACTCCTGCATGTACGACTTTCTGAAACCTGGTGGCCTCGTCGGACTCTTCGGATCCCGCGGTGAAGTGTGCGACGTGTACGAGACTCGAGAGGTCATCATGGAAAACCTCAGCAACGCTGGATTCCGAGACATCGTAATCCACGACGTGTACGACATCTACCGCATCGCGATCGCAAAGAAACCTTTAGCCTGAGCTGGTAGAGGGGTTTCCGAGCGGTGGCTCAAGAATAAGACACCCCTGGTCCGAGATGGGCCAGGGGTGTCTTGCGTTACGGAACCGGGTAAATCGTTCAGAAATCGGGGGTCAGGACGAGGCGCTTCATCAGCGCACCGCTGTGAGCTTCTTCGAACGCCTGCTGGATCGTGGACAACGGCCTCGTCTCCAGAAGCGGATCGATCTGGATCTGCCCCGACTGGACCATTTCCAGCACCTTGGGGTAGTACTTGGGCAAGCAGCCCCAAGTGCCGATGATCTCAGCATCGAAGGCCATGAGCCTCGACAACATGTAGCTGTTCTTGCTCATGCCGAATCCCACGACTACCATCTTCCCGATAAAGCCGAGCAATCCCAGGGCGGTGTCTTGAACCGCGCCGACGCCGGTGCACTCGAAGATCTTCCATCCGACGTTCGCCTTGGCACCCGCCTGTTTGGCCACGTCCTTGAACTCGGCTTGAATGGCCTTGAAATCCTTGTCTTTCGTGTTGATGACGTAGTCCACCCCCATTTCGAGGGCACGCTTGAGCTTGTCTTCGTGGCGGGCCATTCCCACCAGGGGCTTCGCTCCGAAGGCCTTCGCGACCTGGGCCATGTAGACCCCCACCCCGCCGGTGACCCCCATTATCAAGACAGGGTCTCCTGCTGTCAGTTCCGCTCTTATAGCAGCCTGGTAGGGCGTGGTAGCAGCATCGGCGATCACCGCGTAGTTCTCCAGGGGACGCCCTTTCAGATCTTCGATGACGCAGAGATCGTGAGCAGGCACCGGAATGTAATCGGAGAAGCCTCCATAAATCCCGAGGGAGTTGCCGGGCATCTTCTGAGCCAAGCAGCGGTTGCCCCGGTCCTTCGCGCAGATGTCGCAAGAATTGCACGGCATCACCGCAGGGACGATGACGTTCTTGCCAACCAGTGATTCCCCTCCGGGTCCTGCCGCAACGACCGTTCCGGAGATCTCGTGTCCGAGGGTTAGAGGTGGTTTGGTTACGGTCGGAACTCCGTCGTAGAAGTACGAAAGGTCAGTATGACACACACCGCATCCGGCTATCTTGACCAGTACTTCTCCAGCCCCAAGCGCGGGTACGGGGATTTCCGTCTTCTGCAACACCCCGGGCGCCGTGACCTTCTGAGTCTCCTTGTCGTACGTAGGTCCCTTGACCATTTGCCAGGTTTGAATCTTGTCGGGAATGCTCAACGCTTTACCTCCTGTTCGAAGCTGAGGGGGCAATACTTGCCCATAGAAATTGAGAGAGACATGGTTTTTCAGAAAAGGAAGGGGAGTAGATGAGCCTCTCGATAGTACGAGAATAGGGTGCCACCTGACTGACTGTCAAGCTAAATCGCGAGGTCTGCCCGCCGCGAACGACCCTTGTAGGTGGTTCCTCGCGGCGAGCGAGCCCAGGACCGGGTTTCGATCAGAGAGAGTCCATGTACTCGCGGAACAGGTTCATCACGGACTTGGTGACCGGGCCCGGCTTGCCGGTCCCTATGATCGAGCTGTTGATGCGAGTGACCGGCACCACATTGCGGGTCGTGGACGCCAGAAACGCTTCCGGAAAGGACGGGATCTGGTTCATCGACACGGGGATCTCTTGGACCGTGAATTCATCGCGAAGCTTGAGGATTTCCAGGACCACTCGTCGGGTGATGCTGTCCAGGATTCGGCCGTCGAGGGGTGGCGTTACAATCCTGCCCGTTGGATCTGCGAAGAACACGGTGAACGTGGAACCTTCCAGGATGGTATCTTGATCGCCCGGGTCGACGAAGAGCACCTCGTCCGCCTCGAACCGGGGCACCACCGTCTGATGTCCGAGGATCGCTCCCACGTAGTTTAGCAGCTTGACATCCGGGTACATGCGCTGATGGGGAAAGGTGGCGAGCACCATTCCTCGCTCGTAACAGGCGGCCGGAGGGGGCACCATTTCCTGGACCGCGATGTACAAATGCGCTGCCTGACCGGATTGCTTCATGGTGCTCCCCGCGAGCCCTCCGCTGAACACCACGTCAATGAGGAGATCCCCTCTGGTGACCAGCCTCAGGTTCCTGTCCACGACATCCAGCAACAGGCTTCTCATGGAATCCCGGCTGAGCGGAGGCTTCATGTAGATGGCGTCGGCGAACGTGAAGAGTCGGTCCAGATGATCTTCAAGTCTGAAAATCTTCCCCCGGTACGTTCGGCAAGCGGTGAAGATTCGGTACCCGCGAATTGTTCCGCTGATGTCGTCGTCATACGGCAAGGTCAGCTCTGAAGTCGGCACAAAATGATCACGCTGATATGAGATAATCGTACGTTCCTCCTGCCCGGAAACGATCGGGGCCCGCGTCGGAATTGGCCTGGACAAGGGAGCCCATTTTCTGCGGGCCTGGTTGGCACGACGAGCAGCCGTGTTCCGCGATCCGCATCAGATCACCGGCTGCGATACATGTCTCGGTTACGCGGCTTTTCCGCAGCACTTCTTGTACTTCTTGCCCGAACCGCAGGGGCACGGCTGGTTTCTTCCGATTTTGTCCTGCTGACGACGCACGGTCTTGGGCCGGGACTCTGTCGATGCCTCTCCGCGAGACAAGGTCATCTCCTGGTCGCGAGCCGGGTTCAGCTCTTCGACGTCGTCCTGCCGGGCGATCTTGACGAGGTACAGGTTTCGCACCGTCTCTTCCTTGATTCGGTGACTCATTTCAAGAAACATCTCGTACCCCTCCCGCTGATATTCCTTGAGCGGGTCTCGCTGGCCGTAGCCTCGCAGTCCGATACCTTCCTTGAGGTGGTCCATATTGAGGAGGTGGTCTTTCCATTGACCGTCCACCGCCTGGATCATGATGAATTTTTCCAGCTCACGCATCAATTGCGGGGTTACTTCAGCCTCTTTCTCCTCGTAGACCGTCTCGAGCCGCTCGGTGAGATAGCTCGTCAGCGCGTCGGGAGTCCGTTCTTGCTCCGGGATATGCTCGAAACTGAACCTGACCCCGAACTGCCCCTTGAGCGCTTCGATCAATGCGGGTATCTCCCAGTCGTCATAGTGTTTTCGTTCGTCGGTAAAGCGGCCCACCAGGTCGTCCACGACGTCGGCAATCATGTCGTGGACGTTTTCTTTCAAATTATCTCCGCCAAGGATGAACCGCCGCTGCGAGTAGATGACCTCCCGCTGTTTGTTCATGACGTCGTCGAATTCGAGCAGGTGTTTTCGTATGTCGAAGTTGTGACCTTCGACCTTCTTCTGAGCGTTTTCGATCGCTTTGGTGGTGTACCGGTGCTCGATGGGGACTCCTTCTTCCATGCCGACCCGCTCCATGAGCATCTTCACGCGATCGCCGCCGAAGATCCGCATCAGATCGTCTTCCAGGCTGAGGTAGAACCGACTGGAACCAGGGTCTCCTTGACGTCCGGATCGGCCGCGAAGCTGATTGTCGATGCGCCGCGCTTCGTGGCGTTCGGTCCCCAGGATATGCAATCCGCCTGCGACAAGGACTTTCTCTCTTTCATCTTCGCACTGCTTCTTGAAGCGCTCCAACCCCGACCGGTACTCCTCAGAGTCCTCGCCTTTCTTGCACTGGGCCTTCGCGAGGAACACAGGGTTTCCGCCTAAGATAATGTCCGTGCCTCGTCCGGCCATGTTGGTGGAGATCGTCACGGCCTTGTGCCGCCCCGCTTGGGCGACGATTTCGGCCTCAAGTTCATGGTTCTTGGCGTTGAGCACGTTGTGGCGAATCCCGAGCTTCTTGAGCCGGTGCGCGAGGTACTCGGATTTCTCGATGGAGATGGTCCCGACCAGCACGGGTTGGCCGGTTTCGTGAAGTTCCTTGATCTCTTCGATCACGGCATCGAACTTCTCCGGCTCGGACTTGTATATGAGATCGGAGAAGTCGCTCCGGATCATGGGCAGGTTCGTCGGTATCACCACTACCTCGAGGTTGTAGGTCTTCTTAAACTCCATCGCCTCGGTGTCCGCCGTTCCGGTCATGCCCGCGAGTTTGTCGTACATGCGGAAATAGTTCTGGAAGGTTATCGTCGCGAGCGTCTGGTTCTCGTTCTCTATCTTGACCCCTTCTTTCGCCTCCAGGGCCTGATGGAGTCCGTCGGAGTACCGGCGGCCGGGCATGAGGCGGCCGGTGAACTCATCCACGATCACGACCTGACCGTCCGTGACGATGTAGTCCACGTCCTTCTTGAAGAGGGTGTGGGCTTTGAGCGCCTGGGTGACGTGATGCAGCGTCTCCATCTGGGAAGGGTCGTAGAGGTTCTGCACCGTGAGCGCTTTCTCGACCTTGGCTACTCCTTCTTCGGTGAGGACCACGCTGCGGGCCTTCTCGTCGATGGTGTAGTGGGCTTCCTTCTGCAGGCCGGGAATGACGCGGTTGATGCGGTAGTACTTGTCGGTGTTCTCGTGTGTCGGCCCGGAGATGATCAGCGGGGTTCTCGCCTCGTCGATCAGGATGCTGTCAACTTCGTCCACGATCGCGTAGTGGAGTTCTCCCTGGACGTACTCGTCCAGAGAGTACTTCATATTGTCCCTGAGGTAATCGAAGCCGAACTCATTATTCGTCCCGTACGCCACATCGGAATGGTACGCCTGCCGCCGCTCGTCGTCGTCGAGGTCGTGGACGATGACCCCTACGGTCAGACCGAGGAAGCGGTAGATCGTGCCCATCCATTCCGAGTCTCTTCGGGCCAGGTAGTCGTTGACCGTCACCACATGGACGCCTTTTCCGGTAAGGGCGTTGAGGTAAACCGGCAAGGTTGCAGCGAGGGTTTTTCCTTCGCCGGTCTTCATTTCAGCTATCTTGCCTTGATGTAAAACAATTCCGCCGATGAGCTGCGCGTCGAACGGCCTCATCCCCAGCGTTCTGATAGCAGCTTCCCGCACCAGAGCGAAGGCCTCCGGCAGGAGGTCGTCCAAGGGCTCCTCGTTTGCAAGACGCTGCCTGAATTCATCGGTTTTCGCTCTCATCTCCTCGTCGGAGAGAGAATTCATCGTCGGCTCAAAATCGCCGATGGCCTGAACCAAAGGTTGCAGTCTCTTGAGATCTCGCTCGTTCTTGCTTCCAAACAACTTTCTCGCAATCGTGGCCAGCATTGCATGTCCTCTCGTCCACCGGAACGGACGTCAGCTAATTCTCCAGAAGATAGTCCTCAGGGGGAAAGACGGATGGCTTGGTGGTGAGGTCAACCGTCGCCCACACATTTCGAATGACAACGACGAGGCGGCAAAGTTCGCGACCTGTGAGAACGACCGATTCAACAAGCGGCAATCCTCTGAACAGAAGCTATCAACCTTGCGGCAGCGGCGACATCATCGTCTGCCGACGACCGAAACGGGGACATCTGTACCACACCCCTCCGAGAGTGTCAACTGGCCTCAGCGGAGATCAAGCGGCTCGGCAAGCGGACGCGGCCGCCGACCCGAGACCCTGGACTCGGCTGATTGCCCCTGGAGAGCCGGCGCAAACAGCCTTAACACTCAGCTTCTTGGATTTGGTGGCACTCCCCGACACCGCTGCGCTGGCGGTAACTGAATTCGGGCTCCTTGAAGGGAGATGGCTTTCTCCCAGGCCTGCCGGTCCAGATGCGCGAGAACGTGTCTTTGGCAATATAATAGTATGTGATATCATCATATTAGCTGGTATCCCTTCATATTTTAACCCGGTCTGATCGTTTACCCTTGCGTTTCATTGAAGATTTGCTATCATCCGCACGCCCAAGGTTCGTGTCGGAGGTTTCGGATGAGGCGTCATCGCTCCTTCCTCGTATTGGCCGTAATAGTCGGCGCGGTCCTCATGGCAGGCTGCGCGGAGGAGACCTCGGATCTCAAACAGAAGATGGCCGACATCGAGAAGCGAGTGGGAAAGCAGGAGAAGGAGTTCCGCGAATTCTCCGCCAAGGTCGCTCTGCCTCGCGATTTCAGTGCGGACATCCAGAGGATCGAGGATCAGCAGGATAGAATTGCTCAAGCCATCAAGACAAAATTGGATCCGATGAACAGCAAGCTGGAGGAGTTCCGAGACTGGGCTCAGGAAGCCGAGAAAGAGCGGGACGAGGTACGAAAGCGGCTCAAGGGGCTGGAAGAATCACTTGCTGAAACGGAGAAGAAATTCGGCGCGGGTCACGTGGATCGCCTCGCCAAGGCGCTGGTCGTCCAAAAGAAACAACTGGCCGACCTCACCAAGAATGCCACGGACCTCTCCAAGGGACTGGAGCAGCTCCAGAAGGAACTTCGGGACAATAATGCCAAGATCGTCGAAGCGGTAAAAAAGACGCTCCCCAAGGTGAAGGATGCCGCGGTAGCCGAACTGAAGGACCGTTTCACCCCCCTCGAACAGGGGCTCAGCAGTCTCAAAGCAGGGATGGAAAGCGATCGCAAAACCCTCGCAGAGCTCAAGGCACAGGGGGCGACCGAAGCCGGCAAAGCGGCAGCCCAGACCATGAATAAGCGTCTGAAGGATCTTGAAGAGGTTATGACCGCGCAGAAGGCCTTCATGCTCGAGTTAGGCACGAAGATTCATGAATTGGAACTGCAGCTGAGGCGCAGCCTTGGTGCGGAGGATTACTCGCGCCCCGGCTACTCGCGGCGTTAGGCGGTAGCCAAGCGCTCAACGCTTCACTTCTTTGATGGCCTCCTCAAACCCCTTGAGGGACCCTTCGATGGTCTCGTCGGAGACGCAGTACGCGATGCGGAAGTAGCCCGGTCCGCCAAAGCCAGTCCCCGGAACGACCAGAATCAGTTTCTTCTGCAAAGCAGCCACAAAGCTGATGTCGTCCTCCAACGGTGACTTGGGAAACAGATAGAACGCCCCGGCTGGCTTGACACATTCGTAGCCGAAGCTGGTGAGCGCTGCGTACAGCCTGTCACGACGCCGTTTGTACACGGATACGTCCACGAGATCGCCGAGCACCGTTGGGACCGCCCGCTGTATCAGCGACGGCGCGTTGACGAAGCCGAGAATACGATTGGACAGAACCAACCCGTCCATGGTAAGCGCTGCCTGCTCCATCTGCGGATTCATGGCAATGTACCCAAGGCGTTCGCCCGGGAGCGAGAGATCCTTGGAGAAGGACGTTGCCACCATGCTGTTCTTGTAAACCTTGAGTATGCTGGGCACGGTCACGCCGTCATAGGTAATTCCCCGATAAGGCTCATCGGAAAGCAGAACGATGGGTCGCCCCACCTCTGCGCTCTTGCGTTCCAACAGCCGCGCTAGCTCCCGAATCTCGGTTTCGCCGTACACTTTACCCGTAGGGTTGTTGGGTGAGTTGATCAGTACCGCAGCGGTCTTGTTGGTGATCGCTCCCTCGATGGCTTGAAGATCCAGCCCGAAATCGGGCAACGTGGGAACGAGGACCGGCTTTCCACCGTGATTGTCGACGTAGAAGAGGTACTCGACAAAAAAAGGCTTCGGGATGACCACCTCGTCATCCGGGTTGAGGAGAGTCTTGAGTATCACGTTCAAAGCGCCACCCGCCCCCACGGTCATGACGATGGAATTCTCTGTGATGTCAAGGCCTTCCTGTCGTTTGATCTTGTCCGCGACCGCTGCTCTGACCGGAGGGAGGCCGGCATTCGGCATGTACCCATGTATGCCCGGGGTCTCGTCCGCGGCTGCCGTTACGATGGCCTTCTTGACGCTTTGCGGCGGGTCCAGATTGGGATTTCCCAAGCTGAAATCAAAGACGTTCGCTGCCCCGTGTTCCCTTTTGAGACGAGCACCTTCCTCGAACATCTTGCGTATCCAGGAAGATCTCTGAATCGAACCCGCTATTCGTTCCGATACCGGCATGGCGCTCCTCCTGACGAGTTCAATGGGTACAAACGAAAGCCCGGCTTTCCATTGAGCAAATACGTGAAGTGCCGGGCTCTCGAC
>JACRDG010000106.1 GCA_016218715.1 Desulfomonile tiedjei
TACCCGCCGCGGATTCCCCTCATGGGTCACCGTACGGCTCTCCACCACCTCCGCAACACCGGCACCCCGACGTACCCGCACCAAACCGACCGTCGATGCCCCCAAACAGATCCCCAACGCTTCCATCAATCGCTCTCCATAATCAAAATCCGAGATCATCAACCACGCCCAAAACTGCACTCTATACGGAACGCCATCGAGCATGGCGTCATAAGCACAGCAACGTCAGCCTTGCTCTCTCAGGCAACGTCCAGATATGCTAGAACGTTTTGGCTGAAACATCCTGAAGTTCTGCTGAGAATGTGGTTCGTTCTCAGCAGAACTTCAGTATAACCCCATCCCGACCACTCCTACAAGCCACTCAATTAGATGCCTCTCTCCTCCTGGCAAGTACTACTAACCTGAGAGCGTTCCTGCGGTCCTTGCCCCAAGCCAATTCGGAGAAAGAAGGAGCTTGCGGCAGTGTTTCGACGAAGGAGGCGCGGGATCGGCGAAAGGGCTTGACAAGGGAAGGAGATCATTATATGGTCCGCAACACCTGTTAAACCGGGATTTTATGATGAATTATTCAAGTAATATCTTTAATAAAATCATAATCATTCTATATTGCTCAATCATATTTGCGGCTGCCGTATTCGTAAGCCCCGCCCCCGCTGCGTCTCTCCACATACCGGACCTTAGCTCCGATCTGCACTATGAACCGGGAAATCCTTTCGAGATGCCGCCAAATCGATGGAAACCCCTGGAGATCAAGTGGCCGGAGACGTACATCGAGCCCACGCTCAAATACGGCCTGAATCTTGTGTTGCCCCCGACCATGCAAAAGGGGCTCCATGTCGGCGCAGGGTACAATCGTTGGGAAGGAGTCCCGACCCTCAGAGCGGACTACTTTCTCCCGATCAAAGGATGGAGCGACAAGAGCCTCTTCCTTGCTCCTCGATTCGATCTAGAGGCCAAGAACGAGCGTTTTTCGATGGGTGCGGGATTCCGGCATCTGGTCACCGCGGAAACCATGGTCGGCTTCCACGCGTTCCACGACTGGGTAAGAACCCGGAGCAGCCACGATAGCTTCTTGCAAGAAACGGGGGTGGGATTCGAGCTGGCCGCGTTACCTGGGAACTATTCCGACCTCAACCTCACCGTCAACGCGTACTTTCCGTTCAACGAGAGAATCACGTTCACCGAACTCGGGGGGACGCGCGTGAAAGAAATCCTCCCCACCGGGGTAGATGCTCGCCTGAGCTTCTTGCTCCCTCCGCTGGTTGATTGGCTCGATTTGAGATTCGACGCATCGGTCCATTCGTACCGAGGCGAGAAGACCGATCTGGACGGTTACAAGACAGGGCTGACCGTCAGCACCCGAGACGGGATGCTCAGCGCCACGCTGGAGCAGGAGAGCAGCAGCCCGAGGGGCGACGCCGTCCGCGTGCAGGGCTCATTGACCTTGACCTTTGACTGGAACGACCTTCTCGAGGGCAAGATGCCGTTCGCTCCCCCCTACCCCGCGCTGAAGACCCGGTACAGCAGAGTAATCCGTGAATGCTTGTACGACCGCGTACAGCGGAAACACGATCTTCCCACGGATTGCAGTAAGAGCCGCATGACCCTTCTGGCCAGGGTATCGGATCAATCGGTACTCTTTGCCGGAGGATTCCCGGATCTGCCGAACGCGAAGGTCACGGTGCAGGTGTCGCAAAGCCCGTGGCGTGACCGGATGGACGTGCAAACCGATGCCTCGGGCCGCTATGCAGGGAAACTTGGCCTCGCACCGGGCACGTACAAGTTCAGGGTGATCCACCAGCCCACGGGGAGAGTCTCGGACGTGAAGACGGTGGTTATCGAGTCCAGCAGCTCCGATCGATAAGTGCTGCCGCACCCGCTATTCGTTCAAAGGCCGACTCTTCATTCGTCACATATTGCGCCGATACTGCCCGCCTGCCCTGAAGAGGGTCTCGGTGATTTGACCGAGAGAACAGTACTTCACTGTTTCCATGAGTTCCGCAAAGATATTGCCGCCGGATACCGCCACTTCATAGAGCCGGTCGAGCGCGGCGGGAGACCTGTCGCGATTCCTAGCGTGAAATTCCTGGAGCCGTCGGAGCTGAGACTGCTTTTCCTCTTCCGTTGCACGGGCGAGTTCCACTCCGCAGCTCTCGGCGAGTTCCTCGGCCTTTGGATTGATGAAGGTGTTTACCCCGATGATCGGGTATTCTCCCGATGACTTGAGCGATTCGTAGTGCAGGGACTCATCCTGGATCTTCGTACGCTGGTATCCGGTCTCCATAGCGCCCAGGACACCGCCTCGCTGTGAGAGTCGATCGAACTCCTGCAGCACTGCTTCTTCCACAAGGTCGGTGAGTTCGTCGATGATGAAGCTCCCCTGATTGATGTTGGCCACCTTGCTGATGCCCCACTCCTTGTTGATAATCAACTGGATCGCCAGAGCCCGACGCACTGACTCTTCGCTCGGAGTGGTGATCGCCTCGTCGTACGAGTTGGTGTGCAGGGAATTGCAGTTGTCGTAGATCGCGATGAGGGCCTGAAGTGTGGTCCGGATGTCGTTGAATTGAACGTCCTGGGCGTGCAGCGACCGGCCGCTGGTCTGGATGTGGTATTTGAGCTTCTGCGACCGCTCGTTCCCCTGAAACTTGTCCCGCATGGCAAGAGCCCATATGCGCCGAGCCACTCGTCCTATTACGCTGTACTCCGGTTCCAAACCATTGGAGAAGAAGAAGGAGAGGTTGGGCGCGAAATCGTCGATGTTCATCCCTCGGGACAGATAGTACTCCACGTACGTGAAACCGTTGGCAAGCGTGAAAGCGAGTTGCGTGATGGGATTGGCCCCGGCCTCGGCGATGTGGTATCCCGAAATGGAAACTGAGTAGAAGTTCTTCACGTTGTTGGTGATGAAATACTGCTGAACATCACCCATCATTTTTAACGAGAAATCCGTAGAGAAGATGCAGGTATTCTGTCCTTGATCCTCCTTGAGGATATCCGCCTGCACCGTCCCGCGGACGTTGGACAGCACCTGCGCCTTGATGCGCTGGGCCTGCTCCGGAGTCGGCTCGCAGCCGTTCTCTGAGCGGAATTTATCGAGTTGCTGATCGATGGCCGCGTTGAAGAACATGGCCAACATCATCGGCGCGGGGCCATTGATCGTCATAGAGACCGACGTGTTGGGCGAGCAGAGATCGAAGTCCGCATACAACACCTTGACATCGTCAAGCGTGCAGACCGACACCCCCGACGTTCCCACCTTGCCGTATATATCCGGCCTTTCCTCCGGGTCCCTGCCGTAGAGCGTCACCGAGTCGAACGCGGTGGAAAGCCGCTTTGCAGGGTTCCCCTCGGAGAGGTACTTGAATCGTCGATTGGTCCGAAACGGGTCCCCCTCGCCAGCGAACATGCGCGTCGGATCCTCGTCTTGGCGTTTGAAAGGAAATACTCCGGCCGTGAAGGGGAATCTGCCGGGAATGTTTTCCCGGAAGAGCCACCTGAGGATCTGGCCCCGGTCCTCATATTTTGGGAGAACAACCCTCGGCAACAGGCTTCCGCTCAACGTTCGCACTTTCAAAGGGGTGCGGATCTCCCGATCGCGGACTTTGTACACGAACTCGTCAGCGGAGTACGCTGCTTTGATGTCTTCCCAGTGGCCGAGGAGACGGAGAGAACGCGGGTCCAGACACCGCTCCACAGCTTCCTGGAGGTGGCGCACCTTGCTCAGGGGTTCGGAATCCTCCGCAAGTCCTTCCTCTCTCAAGGCCCTGGCGGTCTCATCCAGATGCCAGATGCGCCTGACGAGTCGTTCCTGCTCTTCAGCCCACTTGTGGTACGCGCGGATCGTGGCCGCAATCTCGGAAAGATAGCGGGAGCGATCCGGCGGAATGATGATCGTGCGCGTGGAAGGCTGCTTGTCCGGGCGCTTCTTGAGTTTGGTGCTCCAACTCGTCCCTGTCTTTTCCGCGATGGTCTCGATCACCCCGGCGTAGAGAGTGTTGACGCCGTCATCGTTGAATCGGGAAGCTATGGTCCCGTACACCGAGAAGTCTTCGAGGGGCTTATGAAATTCAGTGCTGTTTCGCTGGATCTGCTTGCGCACGTCGTGCAACGCGTCTTCGGACCCTTTGCGATCGAATTTGTTCACCACCACGATATCCGCGAAATCGAGCATGTCAATCTTTTCAAGCTGGCTCTGTGAGCCAAAATCAGCGGTCATGACGTAAACCGGGATATCCACAAACGGGACAATCGCCGCGTCTCCCTGACCGATTCCTGCAGTCTCGACGATGATAAGATCGAAGCCCGCGGCCTTGAGCACGGAGACCGCCTCCTCCAGATGCACCGGCACCTCGTTGCCGAATTGTCTCGTAGCGAGCGACCGGCAATAGACCCTCCTGTCGTAGATGGAGTTCATTCTGATCCGGTCTCCGAGGAGGGCGCCTCCTGTCTTGCGCCGGCTTGGGTCCACGGAGATGATGCCGACGGTCTTGCCTGCCTGATCGTTGAGGAACCGCAACACCAACTCGTCGGTAAGGGACGACTTGCCCGCGCCACCGGTCCCGGTAATCCCCACCACCGGTATCTTCCGGGTTCCGATCTTTTCTTTCAACACGGCCTGAACGGTCGGGAGGTCACCGTTACCCGATCCTTTGGCGACTTCGGCCGCGGTGATGGTCCTGGCGATGAGTTTCCAGTTGGAAGTGGTCAGGGCGGCTACATCCTCATCGAAGGTGCCATCTGAGGTGGGAAAATCAGCGGTCTGGATGAAATGATTTATCATGCCCTGGAGGCCCAACTTTCGGCCGTCTTCCGGGCTGTAGATCTTGGTCACGCCGTAGGTTTCCAGCTCGCGGATTTCGTCGGGCACGATCACCCCGCCGCCGCCACCGAAGATCTTGACGTGTCGCGCGTCGTGCTCTTTGAGCAGGTCCACGATGTACTTGAAGAATTCCATGTGGCCGCCCTGGTAGCAGCTCACCCCTATGGCCTGGGCATCCTCCTGGATTGCAGCGGTAACGATCTCCGTAACGGAGCGATTGTGCCCGAGGTGTATGACTTCCGCTCCGGAGGACTGGAGGATTCTTCTCATGATGTTGATGGCCGCATCATGGCCGTCAAACAGGGATGCCGCGGTCACGACCCTGACATGATGCTTCGGTTTGTATGGTGAAAGTGGCGGATTCATCTGTTCCTCCAGGGATTCACGTGCGACTTGGACGGGTTATCGCTCAAACGGTGACCTTCACCCACCGTCACCCTGCTCCCTGTCGCAAAGGAGAGAAGACGACGCGAACTCACCGTATCCTATTCATTATGACACCAGACTTAGAATGGGGGCCTTAGTACGCCAGTTCAGAAGTCCGGTCGCGGATTCCAGGTTTCTTGGTGGGAGAGGAATCTTGCCTGTCACTTCTTAATGGACCGGCAAGATGCCGGCCCCACTGAACGGCGAAGAACAGAGCCTCCAAGCAAGACCGTGTTCATGAAAACGAGTACTTAGCCGGCCTTCTTTTTGTAAACTTCCCGGATGAAAGCGGCAGGCGCGTCGATGTCCGATCCACCGGGAAAGACCCCGGCCACGCCCATTTCCTTGAGGACCGGGATATCTCTGCTCGGGATGACTCCTCCCACCAGGACAGTCATCTCCCCCGCGCCTCGTTCTCTCAAGAGATCCATGAGCTTGCGGCAAATGGGCACGTGTGCCCCCGACATGATCGATAGCCCGATCACATCCACATCTTCTTGAATCGCTGCCTGTACGATCGATTCCACCGTTTGATGGAGCCCCGTGTAGATGACCTCGAATCCCGCGTCTTTCAGGGCATGGGCGATGACCTTGGCCCCGCGGTCGTGGCCATCGAGTCCGGGCTTGGCCAGAAGGATTCTTGGCGTAGGTCCGGCAACCACTTCCACCTCCAGCGTCTGGGTTGGGATAGGGCTGGTTCACTGGTACGAACTATGCTGAAGAGCATTGAGAATGCTCTCATCCGCAATGGCCCTTCAGCAGGAGTCGACCAAAAGACTCTTATCAGAACAATATCGTGCCTGCAGAACCGAGCCGCCCGATCCTGCAGCGTCAGTCGGATTTTCTATGGCATCCAGTATAGAGCATTCTCGCGGCGGATTCAACAGTATTGAGAGCCGGCGTTGCCGTATTGGAGGACGGAAATTCAGCCATAGGAACGCCTGACCGAAACCGACCCGGAATAATTTCTTGACACCGTGCCCGAAACTGTATATCGTATTGTATCTTAAGATGAAATGTAATTCATGTGGAGTGCCTGCCCGTTCAAAAGGGGTATGGATTGCTGTCTAAGACCCACCTCACGCTGATCTTTCTCGCGCTCCTGCTCGCCCTGTTTCTACCGGGTTCGATCACCCTCGGTCCGTCATACGCCCAGGAAGAAGCCGCACCAGGGATTCCCGCACCCTTTTTTGATTGGTCCGATTTCCGCTCTGCCTTTGGGACTCGGGTGTTCCTCATGAAGCTCAACGCCGCAAGCTTCAACTTCCGCGATCTCCAGGGAACGAGCTTCGATGTGTCGGTGGTGAATCCTAATCCACCGCCGGCGCCTGCCACGGTCAACTTCGGCAACGCTGCTTTCAAGAACGATCCCGAGCCGGTCCCGCAATTCTGGGGTGAACTGTACATCGATCGTCTGGGCATCCGGGCTTATTACGAGGAACCGATGCTCCGGGCGCGAGCTGACATACCCATCATAAATGCCAGCGCGCCACCGCTGACCACCACCGCTGCGCCATCTACTCAGGCACGCATTATCGAACTGACGCTCAGTAGTTCCCGGATCGGTTTCGACCTGGACGTGATCCGCCGGCCGTACTTCAGGATCGGGCCTGACTTCGACGTCCATTTCTCCGGAATCAAGTACGAGGAAAAGTACACGCAAGGTATACCGGGGACCACAGTCCAGACGGTGTTGGGCCCAGCGACCTGGCAGTTTGTACAGCTCACTCCCGGTGGCCCTGGGATCCCTGTGTTACACAGCCAGATGGGCTTTAACTTTGCCGACTCCATCGTCTTCACGGGGCAAGCGCCAGTGACGATCGGGGTGCACGCCAAGGCTATTCCCGGCCGAATCCGGGAAGTGCCGATCACGCTGCAAGCTCGAGTTCGCTTTCCGGTCCCCTTTCTCGACTACTTTACGAAGCTGGGCGATGTCAGGGTTGTCGACTACGAGTTTTCCGCTGGTTTGAGGCCGGTCGTCTGGGAGACGAGCTTCATCGGCCACAGCACGTTTTCGATGTCCATCGAGGCTGGGTTCCGGTCCATAAGTATCGAGACGCCGATGACGATCGATATCGGTCGTCTGAGCGATGCCGGCCAGGCTTATGCCGGCTCAACCGACGGGTTGCTCAAAGACATCAATTTCCGAGGTCACTGGCAGGGGGCGTTTTTTCAGGTTGTCGGTTTCTTCTAGCCTTTCGTCACCCCACCCGAGCTTATTCCTTCGCTATTTATCAGGAGATCTCCTGAAACACCCTCACCCTAACCCTCTGCTAGACGGAGAGGGAGTTCTTCGTAAGCACCCGCGCCACCCACTTACGAATCCGGCGAGTTGCCCTGAAGGGGCAAACGGTGAGTTCCCGTGGTTTTGAACCCACGGGAACTAGAGGACCATGAACGGTTTCGGTCCCTGAAGAGGTCCACCGATGTCCAATTGGTCGGCCCTTTCAGGGTCGCCGCCGAACCATGATTTGACGCCTCGTTCCAGGGGTTGAAACCCGTGGCTATTCATGGTGCGCCCTGTCGGGCGCGATTCGCCCGGCTCGGGGCACTCACTGAACCAAGCACAGCCCCTCTCCCTCGAATCCCTCATCGAGATTGCAGCCGGTTGGACCCATCCCGGTGAACCGTTCCCCCTACCCTTCTTCGGGCGGCTTTCCGTGAATCCTCATCCCCAACAGGAACCTCCGAAGCAGGTCGAGGGCTTGCATGGCCGCAAGGGTGCGGACCCATTCGCGGGTTCCCGGGAGGAGAAACCCTCTCGTGAGGGTCTCATCAGGTGTGGCAAGGCCAAGGAAAAAGGTCCCGACCGGCTTCTCGGGGGTGCCTCCGTCAGGCCCGGCTATTCCGGTCACTGCAACCGCCAGATCCGCGTGCGCGGCCCTTCGAGCGCCCTCGGCCATTTCCGCGGCGCATTGGTGAGAGACCGCACCGAGTCCCCGGATCGTATCCGGTGAGACGCCGAGCAAGTCGATCTTCATGTCGTTAGAGTAGCTCACCACAGACCCGAGAAATGTCTTCGAGCTGCCGGCGACGCGGGTGAGCATTTCGCCGATCATCCCACCAGTGATTGACTCCGCAAGCGCGAGGGTCATCTGCCGCGCTTCCAGGAGCTCCAACACGACCTGCTCCATGGACCGGCCGTCACGGGAGATGATGTTCTCGGGCAGGCGCTCCTTAAGCACCGCCTCCTTGGCTGCGAGCTTCTCTTCGGCCTCTTGAGGCGTCGCCGCGGCAACGTCTATTCTCAACCTGATGATCGGAAATCGGGGCAGAAAAGCGAGGTGGTAGTCTTCCTCGTCGTGAGCGACGTCGCCGAGGATTTCTCCCAGCTTCGATTCCGAGAGACCGTACACGCGGAGGGTCCGGTTGATGAAAACCTTGTCCGACGCGCCAAGGCGTTCCCGGATCGCAGGAATCCCGCGTTCGCGAAGCATTCTGACCAGCTCCCGCGGGACCCCAGGAAAGAAGAGCGCGATGCTGCCTTCCCGTTCGATCAGGAAACCCGGAGCGGTCCCGTAGTCGTTCGGAATCGGCACCGCGGTTTCCGGGAAGAATGCCTGCTTGGCGTTGGTCGGCGACATGGGGCGGCTCCACTGGAGGAAGCGCTCCTCGATCCGCGCCAACTGTTCGGGGTCGGATTTCAGCGGAACCCCCAGGAAGGCGCCAACCGCCTCTGCCGTCTTATCGTCTTCGGTCGGGCCCAGACCACCCGAAACTATCACTACCCGAGCGCGGTCCAGCGCGATGCGTAAAGCATCCCCTATGAACCCGAGGTCATCGGGGACCGACGACATCCCTTTGACGAGAATCCCGGCCGAACGCAGTTCCCGGGATATGGTTTCGCGGTTCGTGTCCGTGATGACGCCATTGATGATCTCGTTTCCGATGGTAAGTATCCAAGCCTCCGGCAGATTGCCCATGTCAGTGTGCCTCGCCCCAGTTCTTGCCCATGGCCACTTCCACGACCAACGGCACGCTCAGGGGGTAAACCCCCTCCATCTCCTTCTTCAACAGGGCCCCAGCCGCCTGCGCGGCTTCATCCTTTACCTCGAGGATCAGTTCGTCATGAACCTGCAGAATCATCCTTCCCGGGATGCCCGCAGCCTTCAGCGCATGGTGGACCCGGATCATGGCCAGTTTCATGAGATCCGCCGCGGTCCCCTGAATGGGGGTGTTGATGGCCATGCGCCTTGCGGCCTGCTGCGCGATGCGGTTGGGACTATTCAGGTCAGGGAGGAAGCGCTTGCGTCCCAGTAACGTGGTGACGAAACCGTCCTTCGCTGCTTTCACCGGCAACTCGTCCATGAATCTCTTCACTCCGGAGTAGGTCCGATAGTACTCCTCGAGATACTGCTTGGCGAGCTTCATTCCCACGTTGAGCTGGCCTGCGAGGTTGTACGGTCCCATGCCGTAGATGATCCCGAAATTGATCACTTTGGCCCTGCGCCGCATGTCCGGGGTTACCTGCGCGGGAGAGCCGCCGAACATCCCCACCGCGGTGATCGCGTGGATGTCCTCTCCACGGGTAAACGCGTCGCTGAGGCGCTGGTCTCCGGAGATATGCGCGACGACCCGCAACTCGATTTGCGAGTAATCCGCGGCCACGAACGTGTAACCGTCTTCCGGCACGAACGCTGCCCGGATCTTGCGTCCTTCCAGCGTCCTCACGGGTATGTTCTGCAGGTTGGGGTCAGAGGAGGAGAGCCGCCCGGTCGCAGCCACCGCCTGATTGTACGACGTGTGGATCCGTCCGGTCGCCGGATGCACCAGCGAGGTGAGCGCGTCCACATAGGTTGACTTGAGCTTGAAGATCGATCGGTAGTCGAGGATCTTTCGCGGGAGCGGATGCTGCAGTGCCAGTTGTTCCAGCACATCCAGGGAGGTCGACAGCCCGGTTTTGGTCTTCTTTCCGGATTTCAAGCCGAGCCGTTCGAAGAGAATTTCGGACAGTTGCTTCGGCGAGTTGATGTTGAAACATTCACCGGCAAGCGCGTAGATCTCCGTTTCCGTTTTCGCCAGCGTAGCGCCGAATTCCTCGGAGAGCTTGTTGAGATACTCGGTGTCGATACGGACACCAGCGATCTCCATGTCTGCCAGGACCGGAATCAGCGGCAGCTCGACCTTTCTATACAGATCGTCCAATCCCTCCTTCTCGACCCGCGGGCAGAGGATCTCGGCGACTTTGAACGCCACGTCCGCATCTTCGCACGCGTATTCAGTGGCCTCAGAGATGTCTACCTCACTGAACAGGATCTGGGTCTTGCCCGTTCCGATAAGCTCCTTGATGTGGATGGTGCGGTGCTCCAGGAAGATCTCAGCCAAATCGTCCAGGGAATGTCCGCGTCTCGAGGGATCGAGCAGATAGGAAGCGAGCATGGTGTCGCATGCGATGCCTCGGATCTCCACTCCTTCTCGCTGGAAAACGATGAGATCGTACTTGATGTTCTGACCGATCTTTTCGATGGATTCGTCTTCCAGGACCTGTCGGAGTGCTTCCAGCACATCCTTTTTCCCAAGCTGAGGGCCCTTCACGTGCCCCACGGGAATGTAGCATGCCTGTCCGTCCTCGCAGCAGAGCGATATCCCGACCAACTCCGCCCGAACCGGCTGCTCTGAGGTGGTCTCCGTGTCCACAGACAGTTTCCCGACATCCTTAATGCGTTTTACCCACTTCAGCAGTTCAGCCATGTCCGTGACGGCACGGTAACCCGAATAGTCGAGGCTTCGTTCGGCGGGAAGGTCAGACAGGAGCCTCTTGAATTCCATCTCTTTGAAGATCTCTCTCAGCTTGGCCGAATCGTAATCCGTCGGTGCCAGGTCCTCCAATCGTCTGTCGAGAGGGACTCGGTCATCGAGGCGCACCAATTCGCGGCTGAGAAAAGCCTGGTCTCTGTTGGCAGCGAGGTTCTCCTTCATCTTCTTCTGGGTTATCTGTTCCAGGCCTTCATATACCCCTTCAAGGGAACCGAACTGGTCGATAAGCTTTGCGGCAGTCTTCTCACCCACGCCCGGCACCCCGGGAATGTTGTCAGAGGTGTCTCCCATCAACGCGAGAAAGTCGAGTATTCTCTCCGGGGGCACACCAAACTTCTTCTTCACCCCCTCAGGATCGTAAACCGTGTCCCGTTGCGGGTCCCACATTACGACCCCTTCTCCGACGAGCTGGGTAAGATCCTTGTCCGCGGACACGACAATCACGGACCATCCATGTTCCCGAGCCTCGCGCGTGATGGTGGCAATGATGTCGTCAGCCTCGAAACCCTCAAGCCAGAGCGATGGGAGGCTGTACGCGTCCACGATCTTGTGGATCCACGGGATCTGCAGCCGCAAGTCATCGGGCATGGAAGGGCGGTTGGCTTTGTACGCCTCATACTTCTCATGCCGGAAGGTTGGACCCTTCGCGTCGAACACGACGGCAATGTGCTCCGGGCTCTTGTCCTTCAGAGTTTTTACGATCATGTTCGTGAAGCCGAAGACCGCTCCCGTCGGAAACCCTTTGGAATTGGAGAGCCCTCCCGTTGCATGGTACGCCCGGTGAATGTACGAGCTGCCGTCAATGAGGTAGATTTCCTGTTTCCTGGTCATGTTTGCCTCGCACAGGTTCGGTACCGCGGATTCTATCTGAAAACCGGCTAGTGTGGGGAGAAACTTTTGCAGAGTGCGGGGCAGGCTGCCGCGGCGGAGCTGCTAACAGAGGGCCTGCTCATCTGGCGGGGATTTTTGGAATCACTTGTGTGTGGGCCATGCCTTGATTTTTTCCAAATAGGCGTCCGGCAGACCCCAGAATGTGGCGGCTGTAAGAATCTGTTGCTTGTACTGGGCTGAAGGCCAGACATCCTTTCGGCCTCCTCCGCTGCGTCCGGCCACGTAGATCCAAGCCTGGACGGACTTTCTGTCTCTCAAGGTATGAACCTCCACTTTCCGATCCTGTCGGTGATATCCCGAGGAACTAGCCGCTCTCCGATCGAGCGCCTTGAGAATCTCCGCGTCCGCTTTGAGGAGCACTCCCCACACCGAGCTGCCCGTACGAGGCACCAAATTCACGATGCCGCCGCCTCTTGACTCGGAATAGAAGTTCCAGAGGAAGTCGTATCCATCGAGCCTGGCAGCGGTCCCCTCCAATCCGGGGTCCGAGCGCAGGCCTGTCCCTTTCAACAAGGTGCGCAGGACGCTGTAATTCATGTCTGCCCCGTACAGGAAGATGGGCGTGGTGTTGTCGGAGGAGCTGGGAGTGGCAGTCGCGGTGGGCTGGGTCGGTTTCTTGTCCGGCACTGGGGTGGTCTGATGAGTCCGTGCTGCCAGCGTCTCACCCCCTCGTCTCTGCGCCGCAGGCGTCGAAACCGGGGGTTTCCTGGAGGGTTCTTCAACCACCGGCTGTTTTGATTCCGCACCTGCAGCAAGATGCACTTCCTTGGTCGGTTTGATGGACCTGCAGGACATCCCCGGTTCCGCGGATGCGAGATCGTCCGCGAGTTTGCGTTTACCGACCTTTTTCACAACGAGGAACTGCTCCAGTTTGTCGCGTGGTTGGCCCCAGACGTACTGCTTCAGGTCCAAAGCGGCACCGGCATCTTCGTACAGGGTAATCCACCATTCATCCGCCTTCTTGTCATAACAGATCTTGACCCCGACCGTCTTGGGAGTCTTGGCGACCAATTCCCTGGCCATACGTTCTATAGCTTGGTCCTCGGTCTCATTGGACGCGGAGTTTTCATCGTTATGGGAGGTTTCGCCGGTCTTGGTGGATGTGGCGGGCTCGGAAGCTTTGGAAGTCTTCTTCTTGCCATCCTGTCCGGCCTGTTCCCCCTGCGCTTTTGCGCTCTTTCCGGGCGGCTGATCGACAGCCCTGGCAGCTTCCTTGGTCAAGGCTACGCAACCGCACCAGCACAGTACCGAGAGGATTACTGTCCCCAGAATCACGCCGTCTCTTAACGATTCCTTTGCCGTATTGCCCCGCATCTGGCTCTCGACCTGTGCAGTAGTGTCCTGCCGGGATGGTTCTCCGTCCGTGCAATCTGAGGAGCCGTCGATCGCTCGGCTCACATGGGTGATGCCAGAACTATCAGAAAATGTAAAGAGAACAAATCCCTATACGTTGAGATTCATAAGTTGGTTCGTTGTCTTCCGCCGTGCGACGGTGAAGGAGGCGGGGGAGCTGGGGGAGTGTTCGGGAGACTCGCCAAACCAAGGGGAGTCTCCCCAAAAGAAAACTCGCGGTGACCAGTGCGGGGCCTGGACAGATCCTATTTCTCTGCTGCCCCTGCCTGCAGTTCTTCCTCGGCCTTTTTGGCGGCCGCTGCAGCCTTCTTGGCAGCCTGATCCGCCTTGATCTCCTCGACAGCTTTCGCCTGTCGTTCCGAGTCAAGGTAGCGGAAGATCAACTGCCGGCTGCACGCCCAAACACAGGCTTTGGCCATGTCTTCATCGAATTTCTCATAGTCGATCTCGATGCGGTCTTTGACCATGTTGACCACGTCTTTGGCTTTCCGCGTGCAAGCCCCGCAGTGGACGCAGCCGGCCTTGCACACACTCGACACCGCCTTGCCCGAGTCGCGGGTGCTGCACGGCACGTAACAGATTGCATCCTTGGGAAGAAGCTGCAAGACCTGCTTCGGACAGGTGGTGATGCACACGCCGCATCCGGTGCACTTCTCAGGATCGATCACCGGCATGTTGTCCTTCATGCCTATCGCGTCGAACGGGCAAGCAGCCTCGCAGTCGCCAAAACCTATGCACGCGAAGTTGCACTCGTACGGGCCTCCAAATGCGATGGACGCAGCCTGGCACGTATCGAACCCTATGTAGTCGTGCTTCTTCTGGACGTCGCCTTCGTTGCGGGAGCACCGGAGCCGGGAGATCACCGAACTGGCCGCACCCGCGGCCTTGCCTGTGATGGCGGCCACTTGATCGGCCACCGCCTGTTTTCCAGGGGCACACTTGCTCGACGGCACGGTAGGATCGCAGACAACCGCTTCCGCATACGATTCGCAGCCCGCGAATCCGCACGCGCCGCAGTTAGCACCGGGCAGACACGCCCGTACCGCCGATATCTTGGGATCCACCTGTACCGCGAACCGCTTTGCCGCCCAAGCCAGGGCCAATCCGCAGGCCACTCCGAAGGTGAGGAAGAACGCTATTCCTATAGATGCCGTGACCCAAACATTTTCCATTCGTGTAACACCTCGATAATAACCGCCGCTTTCGCCGCGGCTCCCGTTTTTCGTGTGACAGTAGTCCTGCGATCCGCCCAAGGGAGGACGCCGTCTTTACCTGTCCAACCTCCACCGGTTAGAAAATGGCAAGACCGGAAAAACCCAGAAAAGCCAGGGCAAAGAGGCCGGTCACAATAAACGCGATGGGGAGGCCCTGATACATCCGGGGTACCCGGCACACTTCAAGCCGCTCCCGAACGCAGGCCATGAGAAACAACGCAATTGCGAAACCTACGCCCGCGCCAAGAGCGAAAATCAGGCTCTCCAGAGATCCGTGGTCCTTGAGAGCATTGTCCAAGGGGACCGCCAGAATGATACAGTTCGTCGTGATCAGTACGAGGTACACGCCGAGCCGCTTGAACAGATACGGGTTCACCTTCCGGAGCATCGTGTCCACAGCCTGAACGAAGATGGCCACGATGCCGATGAAGACGATGACCTTCAAGAAGCCAAGATGGTAGGGCACAAGCACGAAGGCATTGAGCGCCCAGCACATGATCGCGCTCAGTACCATGACCACCGTGAACGTCATTCCCATGCCGATGGCAGTCTCTTTTTTCTGGGACACACCAAAAAATATGCACAATCCGAGGTACTTTGTAAAGACGTAGTTGCTGATCAGCGCGGCCCCGATCAGCAGCGAAAACAAGATCTGCACCTCGCTCTTCTTGACCATGAAACTCCGGGAACCGATCACCTTCCCCTCGGAAACGATGTCCTTGGCCTCCACGATGTATTCCGCGGCCTTGTTGAGCGTGTCCTTGAACCGGAGAGTCGCGGTCACCTTCCGGGGATCGAGGGATACCGATACAACCGCCATCTTGATGTCGGGATCGGGTTTCTCATAGACAGAGTAATTGGCCGGGTTCGTGGCCCAACTCTCATCGACAGGAATCCCGAAGGATATTTCGATCTCCTTGTCCTTCTTGAACGACCCAGTCCCCGGCGTACTCGCCAGGGCCGGTCCCAGGACAAAGAGCAGCAGGACAAAGGCCGCCGCCGCAGCCATCCAGAATCTGTGTATTCTCATTTTAGTGGGCTCCTCCGGATTTGGGGATCTTGCCCGTGATCTTAAACTCCAAATAGTTGAACGTGGCCATGATGAAGCCGATAACGAAAAAACCGCCGGTCGGCAGAATCATGATCAGCAGCGGCTCGAACCCAAGGACGTCGAAGCCGTAGAGCTTTCCTGCTCCGAACAACTCACGGATTGCGCCGGTAATCACCAGACCGAACGTGAAGCCTATCCCCATGCCCAACCCGTCATAGAAGGACGGCACAAACGGCTCCTTCGAGGCGAAAAGTTCCAGACGGGATATGATGATCGCGAAGACCACGATGAGCTTCACGAAAAGGGCCACCTGCTTGTACGCCTCAGGCGACACCACCGGCAGGATCATGTCGATCACACTGACCCACGTCGCAATTATCAGCACGTAAGCCGGAATCCTGATCCGCGGGTGAATGAACGACCGGAAGATCGCTACCGTACAGCTCGAGAACACCTGAACGAACACCACCGCGATACCCAGGAGAAGACCGTTCTTCACCGACGTGGTCACGGCCACCGCCGGACAAAGACTCAAGGCCAGACGGAAGATCGGGTTCTCCGGGAGGAATCCGTTCCAGAGAAGTTGCAAATTCCTGTTCACACTCAACCTCCGCTAAAAGGCAGCCGCGACGTTTTCCTGTTTCAACGCCGCATCCAGAATACCGAGCCGATAAACGAACTTCCTCACGGTTTCTTGGACACCCGTGGTGAGGGCTCGGCTCGAGATGGTAGCACCGGTGATCGCGTAGATATCGTCTTTCACGTGCTTCGCCCTGATCTCGCTGATCTTCTCCGGACTCAAGCGGTCCTTCTTGGCCACCGCGGGATCGAGGGCCGGCAGGTAATCGCCGGGCAACGGTTCCTTGACCACCTTGAGTTCCTTCAACAGGTCGAGAGTCTTGCCGACGAACTGGTTTTTGAAGAAGTCGTCCTTGATCTTATCTCCGAGGCCCGGATCTTCTTCCGACTCTGTGATGGCAACGCCGGTAACCACAAATTCCGGGTTTAGAGAGACCATGAGCCTGACGAAGTTCTTGAACCCCTGGGTCACGCCGGGAACGACATACCCGAGTCGTTTTCCCCCACGGTCTGCGACGTAGAGCGTCTCTGCGTAGGTGGCTTCGGTTCCTTTCGGGAGAGCCTGCTTCAAGACGGCGTCCGTGCCTGACTTGTCCGCGAGCTGTGCAGCCTCTGCCTGGATCGGAATCGTTTTCACGGCCTTGCCTGACAGGTCGACCTCCACGAGGCCAAACCCTTTTTCCTTCAAAGGCACGACGTACCCGAGGAGCACTTTTCCGTCAGTTTCCTTTACGACGTACCGGTGAATCTTGTAGATCTTGAGATCGGCCGGAATATTGCCCGCGCCAAACCCCAGAAGATCCTGAACCGTTTCTTGCTTGATTCTCTCTTCGCTTGCCTTCCGTGCGTGCTCGGTCTTGGCGAAGACCGCACCGAGCAGCAAGGCAGCTGCTACGCACACGCCGGTCAAGCTGGCGGTAATCTTTAAGATTTCTTTCATAGAACCCTCTTCAGCAGTACGCGAACGCTATTTGACAGCCGCTACCGGCGCGGGTTTGGGAGGTGCAAACCTCTTGGGTTTGAACCACTCGTCCAATGCCGGTGTGAGGCAATTCATCAACAGGATGGCGTAACACACCCCTTCGGGGTAGCCGCCCTTGAGACGAATGAGAACGGTCAGGAGACCGACGCCCATGCCGAAAACGATTTGGCCGCTCTTCAGCGTGGGAGAGGTCACGTAATCCGTGCACATGTAAAAGGCCCCCAGCATGAGCCCGCCCGAGAGGACGTGCACCAGGGGATTTCCGGTGAACCACGTCTCTCCGCCGAAGATCCAGCTCAGGACCGCAACCGTGGCTATCGTCGAGACCGGGATGTGCCACGTGATGATGCCTCTGATCATCAAGAACACGCCGCCCGCGAGCAACAGGAGCGACGACGTCTCCCCGATACAGCCGGGCCTTAGACCGATCGCAAAGTTCTTGTAGATGACCGACAGGTCCCCGAACTTCTCCAGCAACGCGGCTAGCCCGTAATGTCTCAGCACATACAGCGGGGTCGCAGTCGAGACCGCGTCCACGCCGCCGCCGAGGTACACACCCAACGGCGATTGGGACCAATCGATCGGCGGTATCCACGCCGCGGTCATGTACACGGGAAAGGAGGCCGTGAGCAAGGCCCGCCCCACCAGAGCAGGGTTCCAGACATTGAACCCGAGGCCGCCCATGAGTTCCTTGTTGATGAAGATCGCAGCCACCGCTCCGATCAGGGGCAGCCAGTACGGCACACCCGGCGGGATCACGAAGGCCATGAGTATTCCCGTCAAGACCGCACTCCCGTCCGTGACCGACACGGGTCTCCCGAGAGCTTTCTGAGAGATCGCTTCCACGACTACACAGGAGATCACGCTGACCAGTGTGATGATCAGACTCCTGAAACCGAAAACATAGATGGACAAGAGCAGCACTGGCATCAACGTGGCAATCACCGTCCACATGATTCCGGCGGTCGTCCTCCCCAACCGTATATGGGGTGACACGGACACTGTCCATTGCTGTTCCGGATTTGGACTTCTTCGATCTAGCGTTTCGATTGTCCCATCCTCCCCTGAACTGTATTTTCAGGTATCGGGCATGCTCGTCGGCATCCTCGCCGGACCGACGCCCGGACAAGGAGCGCACGCGCCGATTCCACGCCGCCCTACCCTTCATGCGGAGCGGAACCGGAAGGCGGCGAGCCTCACCCGTGTTTCTTGACCTGTATCTTAGCCAATCTGGCGAACTGAACCAGCGGGCGCTTCGCGGGGCAGACGTAGGCGCAACACCCGCATTCGAAGCACTCGAACACGCCGAATTTCTCGGTTTGATGACCTTTCCCCGCTTCCACGTAAATCGCCACTTCTTTGGGTTGCAGCCCCATGGGGCAGGCTTCCAGGCACCATCCGCAGTGAATGCACGGACCGTACGTGCCGGTGTCTGTCTCACTACTTGACAGGAAGAGCACTCCAGAAGACGTCTTGGTTATCGGCACGTCCAGGTTGGAAACGGCAAATCCCATCATTGGGCCACCGGAGACGATCTTCGTCAGATCGTTCGTGGTTCCGCCGAGGTACGCCGCGACATCGCTCAACACCGTGCCGACCTTAACCTTCAAGTTGGCAGGACGCTTGATCGCGCGACCGGAGAACGTGGCCACCTTCTCGTACAGGGGCTTGTTCAGCGTGGCAGCCTCGAAGATCGCCAGGGTCGTCGATATGTTCTGCACGATGACCCCTACGTCGAAGGGGAGCCCACCGCCGGGGACCGACCGTTGGGTCAGCGAGTAAATGAGCTGCTTCTCAGATCCCTGCGGATACTTCACCGTCATCCCTTGCACCGCGACCGTGAACTCGTCCTGCCCGGAAGCTTCCTTCGCTGCCTTGGTCATAGCGTTGATCGCGTCGGCCTTGTTCAGCTCGATGCCGATGACTGCCTTCTTGATGCCAAGGATCTTCAGGAGGACCTTCGTTCCTTCCACCACCTTTTGCGGATGCTCCAGCATGATCCGGTGGTCGGTGGTGAGGTACGGTTCGCACTCCGCGCCGTTCAGAACCAGAGTATCCACTTTTGCGGACGGAGGCGGAGAGAGCTTCACGTGGGTCGGGAAACCGGCGCCGCCCAGCCCGACGATCCCGGCGTCCTTGACTTTGGCCAGGAGTTGCTCCGCAGTCGTCTTCCGCCAGTCCTGGGGTTCGTAGACTCGCGGCGGTGCCGAGGGGTCCCGGTCGATGACAATCGCATCGCACCGGACCATGGTCGGATGCGGCCGCGATTCGATGGTCTTCACGACGCCGGTGACGCTGCTGTGAATGGTCGCGCCGAGGGCCTTTTCGACCGTTGCTATGACGTCCCCTTCCTGAACCTCCTGTTTCTTCTTCACCACGGGCTTTGCCGGGGCTCCGAAATGCATCGACACGGGGATCACCACCTGCTGGGGCGGCGGCATCTCCTCGATCGCGAGATGTTCAGTGAGTTCCTTGTGTTCTGCGGGATGAACCCCGCCTCTGGGAAAAGTAGCTCCTGCCATGTTTCCTCTTCGTCGGATTCGCTCCCGGAGCCTTATCGGTTCCGGACGCGCAAATTTTTCGTCACGCTCCCCCGGGGAAGCACGCCTTGCATCTGGCCGATTGCGTGAATGGGATCTTCAGGGAAAAGGCCTCCACCGGGGAAGACGTCCTCGCAAAAAAGGCCACCCCCGAGCCCTTTCTCGTGAATCCCGTGCTCTTGCGGCATAAGCTCGTGAGGGAATGGCGGTTCAACCGGACGCGGCGCCCAGGTTACCCGAGGAGGGAGATCCGTCTTGGCGGCTTTTTCCGGTATCTTCGAGACGATCGGTCAAACGGATTCAGCCGACGCTCCGCCCGAATCAGAGGCCGCACACCCTTGTGCTCAATGCCCAGTAATTCAGCGAAAAAGAATAATATTCGACGAACCCGCTGTCAAGAAAATCTTCCCGTTCCCCGCGGAATCGAGTAGAAAGAGAATCATCTTTGGTGTAATTGCGCCGGGGCCTGAATGCCGACCCCGTTTGTTGTAATTGCCAATACATTGATCGCGAGATCGTCACCGGGAGTCGAACTATGCCGCAAGATTTTCAGAAGGCTATCATGCAGCGGATGGAGCAGCCGGGCTGGGTGACCACCCGCGGGATCCTGCGCGATCCGACCGGGCAAGCCGATCCGGACGACTACGTCGCTGTGGAAGAGACCATGAAGGAGCTTGCCGGTCTGGGACAGATCGTCCTCTGGCGACTGATCGTCCTGGACGATGGTGTGGAAATGCTCGCCGCGGCCCGGCCGGGGCTCGAACTGGACAAGGACCTTGAACAGCGAGGCGCATGGGCTAAAGCCGAGAGATATGAGCCGTAACGCCCTACGTACTCGGTTTCCCAAAGACGGTGTCTCCCTTGCGGTCCCCACTCTTGGCAGTTCAGTGGGGCCGGCATCTTGCCGGTCCATTATGAAATGACAGTCGCGCGAGGCGCGGGGCTGTCCCACCATGCTCCCCGGCATGCGCAACCGAACTTGCAAAAACGAGTGGTAAACGAGTTCCGTAGGATGCGGTTACCAACAGGAACTGCATCGTTCGAGGTTGACATCCAACGTCAGCCGAGAGATCGACCGGTATGACCCCCCTATTCGATCGCGACATCTACGAGCGGTTCACGCGGACCCATCTGGTTCAGGCCCGCCGATTCGTCTGGATCGCCACCGCGAACATCAAAGCGACCGGGCTCATGAATCAGGGGAGGTTCATGTCGTTCGTGGACCTCATGGCCGTGATGGTCAACCGAGGAGTGTCATTTCGGATCATCCATGCCGAGCTTCCCTCCGCTCCGTTCCGCTCACGGTACGAGCAGTTGGACACCAAAGGGCAATTGAGCGCGGGCGTCGAGTTCCTCCACTGCATCCGCATGCACGCCAAGATCTTCATCGTGGACGGCATTGTGGCCCTCGTGGGGAGCCCCAACCTCACCGGAGCCGGGATCGGAGCAAAAGGGGACACCAAGAGGAACTTCGAAACCGCGTTCCTCTTCGAAGGACCCACCGAAACCGAACCTTTCCTCGAATACTTCGACAACCTCTGGATGGGTACCCCCTGCCCCCAATGCGGCCGCCGGGACCTCTGCCCCGCACCTGCGGGGTGAAGAAGAGTAGGGAAAGAAGGGAGAGAGGAAGCGCTTTGTCGGAGACCTTTTCTTGTGTAAGAGAGGGTTTCCTGCAACCTTCCCAAAGAACGCGCACGATGGGCATGTGCGGTCACCGCCCTAACCGACTGGCCGCTTTCTACCAACTACCAGAACATCAGAGGCAACTGCGGGGAATCGGCCCGTGACAGCCTGCGTCGCGTGGTGATACCACGGAAAATCCTCGAGGCGGTTCATGAGGCGAATCCGGTTCCGGAAGATGCGGAAGCCGCGGACGTCCAGGATGTCGAAGTGTGCGGCGTTAATCTCGTCGACGAGGGATTGCAGGGAATAGTACGTCACGCGGCAGGCTCTGCGGGCGTGTTTCCATTCGGTCTGCGTGTCGAAGGATACGGAATCGCTCTCCTGGTGGATTCTGCGGATCCACTGCTTCAATCGTGCGAACGTGGCCGGGACCCACGAGATCGGGTTGTGAATAAACACCATGCCGTCGGGACGGAGCGCGCGGTGGAAGTCCGCGAGGAGTTCCCGGTGGTTCGGAAGGTACATGAGAACTTCGCTGCAGAGAATCGTGTCGAAGCTTGCGTCGCGAAACGGGAGCCCATCGAGCAGGTTCACCTGAAAGAGCCCTTCGTAGACCCCTCTGGCCTCGGCCTGGCGCAACTCGTGCTCCCACAAATCCAGCCCGAACCATCGCCACGACGGTGATGCGCCGCAAAAGAGGCCGATATGACCCGGCCCGCACCCCACGTCGAGGATGCGTCGCGGCTGCGTGCCGTCATTTCCCGCCTGAAGCAAAACGTCCTTGATGTAGGGAAAATGTGCGTACTTGAGGCGGGTTCTGAATTTGTTCAGCAGTGCTTGCATGCCCTCATCGGGCTCCCGATCGGTCTGACTACTTCTTTGAGAGCGAATCGCGATCACTCCTTGGTCCGAAACTGGAGCAGGAAGGGGACCGCAGGTCGGTTTTCCGTGTCCCGGAAACTATCGTATTTGGCCGAATTGATCCAGATCCGGTACTGCTTTCCTGGCTGCAGCTCGACGGGGAGCACGCAGGTCCTCTTGTCATCGAGGAATCGCACTTTTCCGGCCACCTTCGGAAAGGTGTCCTTGGACTCCATGACCCACGACCACATGGTGTCGGTCATCATGTCTTTGTTGAAAGTGACCTGAATCTCCGGGAGTGCCGGGTCGACGGCTGTGTCGCCGGTCGCCGGAACGGTCTTTACCACCACCGGCCGCGCGGTCCCGCTCTCATTCGGCGCGGGGTTCTGAGCGACAGCGACGGCGGTCACCAGAATCCCGATTACCAACAGTATCACAAGCTTTTGCATGAACCCATCCGCCCTCGGACTGACCCTGGGCGGGCCCGTCCATTTCGTCATTTCCAGGAGGTTGCAATACTGGCTCAGTACAATACGAGATGAACCACAAACGAAACGACGCTCACCACGAGCGACCCGAGCAGAGCGGATCCGAACGAGTCCACTTGGAAGTCGTCCATCACTTGAGCGACCAGCCAGAACATGAAAGCGTTGATCACGAACAAGAGGAGTCCCAGGGTAATCCAGATGAACGGGAAAAGAAGGAACGTGATAATCGGTTTCACCAGAACGTTGAGCACCCCGAGAATCGCAGCGGCTATGACAGCGGACTTGACGTTTGCCACTCTCACACCGGGAACAATGTAAGCGGCAGCGAGGATGGCCAGAGTCACAATAGCCCAGCTCAGGAGAATACCCAGCATAGTACTACCTCTTAGTTCCGGAACGTTTCGTCCTGATTGTTCGGCTGCGCTGAACCTGCATTGGCAGCTCGGGATCGTCCGAGACCGCGTTTGCATACGGGACGGAGCTTGCCGCCGAGTACCGGCAGAGCACTCAAGCTACCCAGCGGCGTCAAGAAAAGTCGTCGTTGACTCCCCGAGAGCACTCATGTAACATAGCGATCTGCTTCAATCCCGCAACAGTCCAGGCTTACAGCCCGCCATGCGCCTTTGAGGAATTCCGAGATGGACAATCCAGATGACGCACGCGAGGGGATGATACGCGAATTGGCGGAATTGCGCAAACGGGTTTCCGAGTTGGAGGCGGTTGCAGCGGCGCAACAGCTTCCGAAAGAGACCCGCGAGGAGCGTTTCAAGGATCTGGTGGAGAATTGCGCGGATTGGCTCTGGGAAATCGATGCGCGAGGCCGCTTCACGTACTCCAGCCCGAAGATCAAGGCCTTGCTTGGATACGAGCCGGAAGAGATCATAGGAAAAAGGCCGCGGGATCTCATGCCCCCTGTCGAAGGCAGTCGTCTGGCGCCCGGGTTCGAGAGACTCGCAAGGGCCGGCAAACCCTTTGAACGGCTCGAGAACGTGCACCTCCACAAAGACGGGCGGTGGATAATCCTCGAAACCTGCGGCGTGCCGATCCTTGACGAATCCGGTCATTGCCAGGGATACCGAGGCGTGGGCCGGGATATTACCCGCCGGAAACATGAAGAGGCCGTACTGCAAAGAGGTTTGCAGGGCTTTGACCGGCTTCTCAAGGCCAAACATGCCGAGCTGGAAAAGATCAACCTCGATCTGATGCAGGAAATCAGTCTCAGGGCAAAAGCCGAAGAAGCGGCGTCTGAAGCGGAGACACGGTTGGGGAGTGTCCTGGACGCTGCGACGAATCTTTCGGTCATTGCCACGGATCCGTTCGGCACCATCACCGTCTTCAATAGGGGAGCAGAGCGGATGCTCGGCTTTGCATCCGACGAGGTGGTCGGAAAGGAGACCCCTCTTCTCGTGCACATTCCCTCCGAACTCGCTGATCTCGCCGCAGAGATGACGCGAAAGGCCGGCCGTAAGGTCCGCCCGATCGATTCGCTCAGGATGCTTGCCGAGTCGGATGCGAGGGATACGATGGCCTGGACTTATGTTCGGAAGGACGGAACGCAAGTTCCGGTAGACGTAACCTTCGCCCCCATCCGAGATCGCCTGGGAGAAATAACCGGTTTCATGGAGTTGGCCCGAGACGTCACCGAGCGGAAATTCGTCGAGGCGGAATTGATCGCCGTTCGTGAAGGGGCCGAGAAAGCCAACCGGGCCAAGAACGAGTTCCTCGCTGTTATGAGCCACGAGATTCGTACTCCTATCCATGGAGTGATCGGCATGACCGAACTCGTGCTGGACACAGATCTTACCCAACAACAGCGCGAGTGCCTCGCTCTCGTGAAATCTTCCGCTCATTCACTGCTTTCCGTGGTCAACGATATTCTGGCTTTCTCCAAAATCGAGTCGGGAAAGCTCGAACTCGATCACACTGAATGGGATCTTCGGGCACGCCTCGTGGAAACGCTGAGCCCGTTGGAGATCCGGGCGCGTGAGAAGGGCATCGAGCTGCTCTTGCAGGTGGCCTCAGATGTCCCTGATCTTGTGGTTGGTGACTCGGGCCGATTACACCAGGTAATCAGCAACCTTGTAGGTAATGCCATAAAGTTCACCAATACAGGAGAGGTCTCGGTCAGCATCGAACTCGAATCGGCCGCCCTGGAGACCACGGTGTTGCACTTCGCCATACAGGACACCGGCATCGGTATCCCTCCGGACAAGCGCCGCGCCATCTTCGACCCGTTTACCCAGGCCGACGCATCGACCACGCGGATTTTTGGCGGCACTGGCCTGGGACTCGCGATTTCACGACGGCTGGTGGAGATGATGGGCGGGCACATCTGGGTGGAGAGCGATTTGGGCAAGGGGAGCTGCTTCCACTTCACCGCGACTTTCCGGGTGAATTGAAATCCATCATTCGCTTCTGAAAGGTAAATCCTGCAGCAAAGTCGGCGGGGTCCAACCGTCCAACGGGGAAGGTGGCATCGGCGGCTCCAAGCCGGGCGAAGCAGTACAGTACTGGGAGCCGGCCGCGTAACGCAATGTTTTCCGACAACGTGCTACGATGCTGGTCGATTTGCAGCATTGTGCTAAAGGGCAACCAGGCCAACACCTTAGTCTGTCAGACTCTCTAAGAGGCGCTGTTTGTCCTTACAACACCGCCGATTACACCTGAGCAGCACGATCGAGGATGATTTTGGGGTTATTCGACACGCTCCTAGTCTCGCTGCAGACCCTCCCGAGAAATCACCGCGGCTCGAAACATCTTATACACCTCGGGTGGAATAGACGTGCAGCGAACTACGGCTTCGCAGTAATCACCCGCCTGGGACACAGCGGTCACCTTGCCGAAAATCGTTCCTCCTCCGGGCTTGGACGCGGTATCTGTCGCCGAGATCCTCACGTCCTCCCATTGGCGTATCCGGTCCGCCACCACGAGGCGTATCGATGTAGGGGAAAAGTGGGTCACCCATGCCTGGATACCGGTACCTGCAACAATCTTCTGGTCCAGAAGATAAACTGCCACCTCGATCCTTTCCTTGAGAGGCTGTGGCGTATCATCTCGCCGGGGCAAATCCACCGCAAACGATCCGCCTATGCCGCTGACGTCGTACAGCGACACTTTGCCGGGTACTCCCTTCATCTCGACTTCGATCACGTTCCTGACCGAGACGAGGTCTGCGATGCGCTGGTACGTGGCATGGCTTATGAGGACCTGGCCGCCCACAGTGAATGATTCGACCCGGCCCGTAAAGTTGACCTGGGAACCCACTGCACCGTACTTCGATCTTCTCTCCGAGCCGATATTTCCCACCACGACATCTCCGGTGTTGACAGCCACGCCCATTTCCAGGTGCGGAAAGCCATCCCGCTCGTTGAGGGCGTTAATCTCATCCATTGCGGCTTGCATCTTCAGCGCACACGCGACGGCCCGAGCCGGGTGATCTTCCAGCGTTTCCGGCGCGCCGAAGAACGCGAGGATTCCGTCGCCAATGATCTCGTCGATTTGGCCCCGGTGGTCGAGCAATATTTCCAGCATCTTGCCGAGATAACGATTTAGGAACGCAATTACGGACTCAGGAGGCATCTGCGCGGTAAGAGCGGTGAACCCTCGCAGGTCGGACATCAGCATCGAGATCTCGCGGGATTCTCCTCCCAGCCGCAAGCCGTCTTTCGATTCCAAGAGACGGTTCACAACCTCCCTGGTGAGATAACGGCCGAAGGTGTCACGAATGAATTCCCGGTCCTTGAGCCCCTCGGTCATGTGCATGAAGGACTCAGCGAGGCGCCCGACTTCGTCGCGCCGTCGGATGTCGGAAAGATCGAGGTCCAGGTCCCCCTGTGCCACTTTTTCAGCAGCGTCGGCCATGCGGCGGAGCGGACGAGCGATGGACCTGGCAACCATCAGGCTCACGAGAAGGAGCATCAGCACGCCGGCAAAGGCCACCATCACCGTTATCTGATGGAGCCTGGCGACTTCGGAGAAGAGTTCACTCTGAGGAAAGACCGCAGCCAATGCCCACCGAGTCGACGGGATACGGGCAAAGGCGAAAAAGGAATCTGCACCGGTGATGAGGGAGCGCGCCTCTACAAAACCAGATTGTCTGCGAATCATGGTACGACCGATCGTGCGCCACCGAGGCTCATTATATTGCTCTGCCAGGCTGAAGATCGATTCCCGAGTGATAAACTCCTTCCGCGGGTGGGTTATAAACGTTCCCGTGTCGGAGATGATGAAACAGTAGCCCGATTTGCCTACTCGTATCGACGACACCAGTTTGGTCAGCCATTCGAGCGAGACATCCGCTGTGATGACACCTCTGACTTGCCTTCGTGCCCCCTTGTCCGAGCGAGCAAAGAAAGGAACCGAGAATGTCGTCATCAGGATGTTCCCGCCCCCTTCATCAAAGTACGGGTGGCTCCACACAGGGGTCTTCTTGACCTTAGGTATGTGGTACCAATCGAGCTGGGGGTAGTTGTAGGCCGGCGGGGCCAACTGCGTCAATCTCACCCCTTCTTGCGTCTTGCAGATATACGGACAGAAGAACTCGACCGAGGGTTTGAATGCATAGGGCTCGAAGGCGACCGCACAGCCGAAAACCTCCGGGTTTTGTTCCACCAGAGAGCCGATCAGCCCGACAAGAGACTCCTCATCGAGATCCGTGGTCTCGAGAACGCACGACAGACCTTCAGGGATCTTTGCGACGGCCCGAAACTCCTGCTCGATGCGACGGGCTACGGCAAGAGCCAGGTTGCTGGCACTTTCTTCCGCTTCACCACGAATAATCGTCCGGGAATAGGTGTAACTGTAGGAAAGCACGAGGGCAAATACCAGCAGCGTTCCCCCTAACACCAGAAGGGCTATCTTGACGGCGATGCTCGCGCGAAATATCGTACTCATTACGAGTCCCTGGGCTTGACCGGAGTGCATTGTGCATGGGTATCGTTCCCAATAACGCTCGGCCTAACCCGAAAGGAGAAGAAGCAGATCGGGCTGCAGGCAACCGACGGCGTCGGTCTCCTCACGCCTCCGTGAGACGCACGGCAGGTCGCCAGGGGACGCGGAGCCCTCGGCGGAGCGGCACCATCGTTTGATATTCCCTGCAGCCGCCCGCGCACTGACCTGCAGCAATCGGAATACCGTGTCCCCGCTCTCCAGCTCGGCGGGAGCTCACGGCTCACGCAGGAACGATCGTACAGGCCGTCAGGTTCGTTGTCAACTCGCATCGTCCCGAACTACGCAACTCCAGCTACCGAGAGCGATGCCAGCCGAACTTCACGAAGAAACGAAAGGAGCTGACCTTGTGACAAAACTTTGTTGTGAGATCTTCCTCAACCTCGACCGAATGTGATACGAATTGACCGTGCAGGGTGCACCGTGATAACGAAAGCAGCACGAGCGGCTCATCTGACGGGAGGGGGATTCAATGAACAGATCTGTGGTTGTCGCGATGACGGCGCTCATTCTCTTTACCTTCGGGCTTGTTGCACACAGCGAGATCACCGTCGAGAGTCCCCTCGGGGAAGTGGTCGTCTCATGCAGCGTTGCGGACTTGCGGGACTATGGCGGTGAAGGGAACCGGGACGGCCTGTACGTCACCAGGAAATATGGTTTCGTGATCTCCTACCCGAGCGGCTCAGGCTGGGAGCTGATCGACTCGCCCAAGATACCGGAGATGCACTATGAAGTTCCCGTGTTTATTCTCAGCACCCAGGTGATAGATGGGTTCAGGGCGCACATCAGTGTATTCGTGGCGCGCCTACAGGACGACATGCCGATAAGCGCCTATATGGACACCTCCATGCTGTACCTCAAGAACAGCGGACGCACGATCGTGGCTTCCAGGACCGATGATGCCACCTCAAGCGGGTACATTGAATCCATCGGCAGCGAGCAAGGCAAAGAGATCTCCACGATTCAGCGCCTGGGGATTCGGAATAGGACGGCGTACATAGTTACGGCCAATATGCTCCCTGGGGACGCGACCTCTGCGAAGACGAAGAAGGACTTGGGTGACATACTCAACTCGTTCAAATTCCTCCGATGACCTGCCGTCACGCCCCTGACCGGACCGCGATGGAGTGACTCATGCATGGGTCCCGGCACCTTGGGTCCGCTCCTTCGTAGTGCGGGTACTACTTTGACATGCTCAGGTACTTCGTGTACCCTGGTGTGCGGACGTGGTTCCGTCGTCCCATCCATCACATTCCCAGTCACCGCAGCGTAATAGCCGGCACCGTCGAGAGCGAAGCCCATGAGGGACAATGACAAATCCAAGGAAGAACTCCTCAACGAACTCAAAGAGTTGCGCAAGCGCGTCACAGATCGCACTCGGTCCGAAAGACGCTACAAACATGCGGACGGGACCGCGCGGGAGTTGTTGGAGACTTCTGTGGACATGTTCGTGGCCATGCCCTGCGGCCTCTTCGTATACCAGTATCAGCCGCCCAACGAGCTCTTTCTCCTCAACGGCAACCCCGAAGCCAAACGTCTCACCGGCATAGGTGTGGAAGAGTGGCGAGGGGAGGAATTCGACGAAATGTGGCCCAATGCCCGGAGCCACGGTCTTACTGCCGCTTTCCTGAAGACCATGGAGACCGGCCAACGCTTCGAGACGGACGACGGAATCTTCAGAACCGGTGCGATGGAGCGTGTGTTCAGGATTCAAGCCTTTCGTATGCCCGTGGACCGGTTGGGCGTGACGTTCGAACCGGTGCCGGCAGCGCGCAGCGCGAAGATCCTCGGCTTCAGGGCCGGCAGGCAGGGAGGATCTCTGCAAGAGGACCGGGGCCGTGAGTATCAGGACACAGTCGACGAACTGCAAGACGAGCTCGCACGGCGGAAGTCCGCAGAAGAACTGCTCATTCAAGCAGACCGATCCGCCACTCTCGGCGACTGCGCAATGACTTTGGCCCCCAAGCTAGCTCGATTGCTTCGGACGATCGCTGAGGAGGGTGAGACGGCTCTGTCGGCCGTTCGATCCAACCAACCCCAGGAAGCTCAGCGATTGCTCCAGCAGCTGACGGACAAAGCCCGAGAGGCAGACCAGGTGCTGGCGCCCATCCCCAAGCTCGCCGCCTCCCTTGCCGCCGACCACGCCTTCTCCGGTACAGTCTTTGACCTCACCCGTGCCGCGATGCAGGGCCTCGAATTGGCCGACTTCTGGTGGGACACCAGGCCTTGGAAAGATAGGGTGACGGTCGCGCTCGAGGTGGATCTCACTCCTGGGTGCCACGTCGAGGGAGAAGAAGGTGAAATAGTCGAGTTGGTATTCCACCTGGTCAAGAACGCTATTGAGGCGATCTCCCGGCGCGGCACCGTCAAGGTTAAGACCGCGGTGGTTTCGGAGCAGGTCGTGCTCGAGGTAACTGACGACGGCATGGCCATCCCCAAGGAGCATGTACGGGTGATGTTCTCGCCCCTGTGGACTACCAAGGGAGCAGGCCGGAGAGGCATGGGATTGGCTCGGGTGTCAACCGTGGTCCGTCATCACGGAGGAGGAATTTCAGTCGAGAGCAAAGCAGGGAAAGGAACCTCCGTCACCGTCAAGTTTCCGTTGGCCGAGGACATCCTGGAAGTAGATACGACCGAAGTGTTCGTGGATGCCGTCGCTCCACTTCGAATCCTCATTGTTGACGACAAGATTTCCACGGCACGACTCCTTGAACGAGGCTTGTCAAAATTCGGTCATCGGGTCCATTCCGGGTCTTCCAGTGAGCAGGCAATGGAAATTCTCCAACGGGAAGAGTTGGATCTGGTGATCTGCAACCTCACCATGCCCGAGTCGGAAGGATGGGAGTTGGCCACGCGGCTTCAAGAGCGATCGCGGGAAAAGAGCATTGCCAGGACGCCCTTTCTCCTGCTCGTGGAAGAGGGAAGAAAGAACAAGACGTCTGAGGAGTTGGCTGAATACGGGGTGGATCGAGTCGTACCGAAACCCATCAATATTGCCGAATTGATAGCAATCGTGCGAGGGTTTGTCCGGACAGTCCCGACGGGGATGCCTTGACCGACTCCGGGCAGGAAAAGAGTTGCAGTGGAAGGTTCTTACAGGAAGGACGATCGCTCCTGCGGGAGTAGGACCGGATCGAGACGCTGCCCCGCGTGCGAGCGCGATAGCGTGGGCCTTGGACGAAGAGAGACAGCCGGTCAGCTCTTGAAAGCATTCTGTGAAAGGCTTGGGGCGATCCGCGGTACGGTTTGGCGCAACCATGGTACATGAACTCATACGTGCGGTTCAGGATGGAGATACCGAAAGGGTGGACCAACTTCTGAACGAGGGGCACGATGTCAACGGGTGGGACGACGCCTTTCGAGGTACCCCTCTCATCTACGCGGCACTTCACGGATCCGTGCAAATGGTGAAGTGGCTGGCGCAGAGAGGCGCGGACGTCCACGCAGCGAACAGGCGCGGCAGGACTGCGCTTATCAAAGCGGCCTCACAAGGGCACTCCCGGGTGGTCGAGGTCCTTCTCGAAGCCGGTGCGGCCCTCGAAGCGCGCGACACCTTCGGCCGAAACGCGTTAATGGAAGCCTCGCGCGGCGGTCATACGGAAACGGTGCTGACGCTCCTTGAGAGAGGCGCTGACATCGAGGCCTGCGACAAGATGGCCAGGACCTCTCTCATGCTCGCAGCCGGTGAAGGTTTCCTGGAATTGGTGCGGACCCACCTGGAAGAAGGTTCAGACGTCAACCGGTCTGACAAGGTCGGCTGGACCGCTCTTCATCGGGCTGTCTTCGAGGGTCACCGTGAGGTGGCAGAGCTGCTTCTCACATGGGGAGCTAACATCGATGCGCCGGACGCAGCAGGTCGTACCTCGTTACTGGTGGCAGCACGTATCAGGGACCCGGAAATGGTAGCGATGCTGCTGAAGAGAGGTGCAGATCGCGAAAAGAAAGACAACTCCGGCTGCACGCCCCTTTTTGTCGCGGCCCTGATGGACGATGCTGCGACGGCAAAACTGCTCCTGGACGCGGGCGCGGAGATCGACTCACGGGACAATACCGCGCGAACGCCCCTTATGGTCACCTGTTTCAGAGGGTGCCTGGATGCGCTTCGTCTTCTCTGCGGGGCCGGAGCGGACTTGTACGCAGAGACCGGTGAGGGTTATTCCGCGATGCTCAGCGCCTGTGTCGCAGGGAAGCCTGATGCCGTGGATCTGCTTCTCGACAGTGGATTCGACGTCAATACAACAAATTCAAGAGGCTATACCGCGTGCATGGTGGCTTCACTGGCAGGCCACAAGGAAGTGGTAAACCTTCTACTCAGCCGTGGGGCTTTCTTGCCCACCACCGGCATGGACCGCCCGGAGACCTGATGCCAGCTCGCAGTTCAAAATAATCTGGGGTGAATTTCTTGCACAGACAAGTTCCCACCAGAGTTACACTTTGGATTGAGACCTGGTTTCATCCTTCCTGGGGGCCGTTCGAGCCCTGGAACCTCTCGTTTTCCTCTCGGCACGACTTCTTCTTGTATGCGTCTTGAATCTTGTACAGCAAATCGTCGATGTCCGCGGGTTTCATCAAATAATCGAACGCGCCCAGCTCCATCCCTTCCATGGCCACTTCCATGTCCGCGTGACCGGTGAGCATGATGACTTCAGAGCAAGGCCGAATCTTCTTGATCGCTTTCAGGGTCTCTATGCCGTCCATATCGGGCATCTTGACATCGAGTACCACGACGTCAATGGGCTGCTGGGTAACCGTTTGAATGGCTTCTCTTCCTCCGGAAGCGGCAATCACGTCCAGTTTACGCTTCCTGAGCCTCTTGACCAGGGTTTCAAGAAAATCCTTTTCGTCGTCCACCAGGAGCACGCGGAGAGCGTCCACTTTCTTCACCTCTGCCTTCAGGTCTGCGTCAACTTGCCATCCAGCTCTTGCAACCCGCGCTATCTGGTCGGCGCATCGGCAGTTCCGGACTCAGACCCTGTTCGTGCAGCCTCGACCGAACCATAGCGGGTGCGCATCATCGCCGCCAGCGATCGTGCATTCGGCTGGGAGTATACCGTCGTTTCATTCCGGTGGCAAGTGTGACCTGTTTTCCGGCTCCGGAGAGACGAACCGGGGAGCCCATGTTTATCGAGAGAAGAAAACATTTCGCGGCAATTCACCCAATGCTATACTGGGGCCCACCCAAGATGGGATCATGCTTAATTCGCTTCAGCATAAGAGCGAATCGGTTGGAATCAATCGCAAGAGAGCGAAACAATGCGAAGACTCGCTCAGCTCGTTCGGAAATACCTCTTAAGAGAAGGCAGAGGCCCGACGTTCTCGCCCGAGGCGATTCAGGAACTTCGTGCCCAATTCTCCAATCGTTATCATAACTTCAAATTGCTTATCACCGCCAACAATAAGGCGCTCGAGATCATGACCGACCTCGAGAAAACCCTCGCCGGCAATCAGCCTTTCGGGATCTCGTTCATCCGGTCCCACTGCACGGCCATCAGCGTGAATGTCTTCAGGATGATAAAACATCTTGATGAGTTAGCCCCAGGAAAGTATACGCTGCTTCTGGACCGCTTCAAGATCGTTCAGGGTCGCATCAATGAAGCTCTCGTGCGGAAAGGACCTTCCGAAGAAGGTCCGCTGGTGGTGCCATTAAGGCAGGTCACCATCGACATGGCGGATCAGGTCGGCGCGAAAATGGCCAATCTTGCGGAGATCAAGAATAAGCTCGGCCTGTCCGTGCCGCCGGGTTTTGTCGTGACAGCCCGGGCCTATCAGCACTTCATGCAACACGAGGAACTGAAAGCCGAGATCAAGCGCCGCATTCAGGCCACCGATGTGGAAAACATAAGCGATCTCTACCGCCTCAGTTCAGACATTCAGCGCCTGATGATAGGGGCTCCCGTTCCCGAAGAGGTCGAAAAAGCCCTCTTCGATGCCTATCACGAAATAGAACAGGAAGCGGGAGCTGGTGTCAAAGTGTCCGCACGGAGCAGTGCCCTGGGAGAGGACGCGGCAGGGATGTCCTTTGCCGGCCAGTTTCGATCCATCTTGAATGTCGGCGAAGAGAGCCTCATTCAGGCGTTCAAGGAAGTGGCATCGAGCAAGTACGGCCTCCCCGCGGTCACGTACCGCCTCAACCGCGGGATACCCGACGAAGACGTGTCCGTCTGCGTTGGCTACATGGCCATGATCGACGCGAAGGCCGGCGGCGTGATGTACTCCAGCAACCCGCTCAATATGCGCGACCGCTCCGTCATGATCAACGCGGTGTGGGGCCTGCCGAAAGCTGTCGTGGACGGGAGCGTGGACCCTGACGTCTTTGTGGTCTCCCGGACTGACCCGCGGACGATTCTCGAGAAATCGATCAGGGTCAAGCCTCAGCAGTACATCTGCTTTCCGGATGAAGGCGTCTGCCGCATGGAACTCACCGGTGACCGGAGCACCGATCAGTCCATCAGTGACGATGAAGCCCTTGCATTGGCTTCTCACGCGGAGAAACTCGAAGCACATTACGGCGTTCCGCAGGATATCGAGTGGGCCATCACCGCGGACGGGTCGATCTTCATCCTTCAGTGCCGTCCGCTGAAGCAGTTCGAGTTCGTCGAGACCGCTTCTCCCGGGCATTCCCCTCGCGAAGTGGACGCTCCGGTTCTGCGGACCGGCGGGGTGACTGCGTCCTCCGGAGTGGGGAGCGGCCCGGTGTTTGTCGTGCGGAGCGATGTGGATAAGTTGAGGTTTCCCCAAGGAGCAGTGCTGGTGGCCTCACAGCCCCTCCCCTCGTGGGCGCCGATCCTGGGACGCGCGGCCGCTGTGGTAACCGAGGTCGGGGGCGTGACCGGCCATCTCGCGAATGTCGCCCGCGAGTTTGGTGTTCCCGCCCTGTTTGGCCTGCCCGACGTGACCCAAACCCTCAAGCCGGGTGAAGTGATCACGGTCGACGCGTACGGCAGGACCATCTATCAAGGCCGTGTGGAATCGCTACTGGCGGTGTCCGAGGAAAAACCGGCCCTGATGAAAGGGAGCCCGGTGTACGAGATTCTCGAACGAGCTGCCGGACACATTGTGCCGCTGAATCTGCTCGACCCCGACTCTCCGGAGTTCCATCCAAAAAACTGCGAGACGCTCCACGACATCACGCGGTTTGTCCACGAGAAGTCAGTCCAGGAGATGTTCAACTTCGGCAAGGAGCACAATTTCTCAGAGCGTTCCAGCAAGCAGTTGTTTTACAACGTGCCCATGCAGTGGTGGATCATCAATCTGGACGACGGCTTCAAGGGTGAGGCCGCAGATCGATTCGTCCGTCTCGACAATATCGCGTGCATCCCGATGCTCGCCATCTGGGAAGGAGCTGTCGCAGTCCCGTGGGAAGGACCTCCCGCGGTGGATGCCAAGGGTCTCATGACGGTGCTGCTTGAGGCCACCACGAATACTGCGCTCGACCCGACCATGGCGTCACCGTACGCGGCCCGCAACTATTTCATGATCTCAAAGAACTTCTGCAGCCTGTCTTCCCGCTTCGGATTCCATTTCTCCACAGTGGAAGCCCTGGTGGGCGAGCGTGCCCTGGAGAACTACATCAGTTTTTCCTTCAAAGGAGGCGCGGCTGACGTTATACGCCGTGTGCGCCGTGCCGCGTTTGTACGGGAGTTCCTCGAACGATTCGGGTTCCGCGTCCAGATCAAGGAAGACAGCGTCCTCGCCCGCATCGAAGGGCGTGACGAGGAGTATATGAAGGCCAGGCTCAGAATCCTCGGATACCTGATCATGCACACGCGGCAGCTCGACATGGTGATGAACAACGAAGCGGAAATCATGCGGTACAGGGCGAAATTCCTCAAAGAGATCAACGAGATCCTCGCTTCCGGCGCTGAGGCCCCGAAAGCCTGATACGTGGTCGAGCGTCCCTCACGCTCGGCAACGCATCTACACCCCTGAGACAGCCACAGTGGGGCCGGCATCTTGCCGGTGATTTCCCTCTCCCTTTGGGAGAGGGTTGGGTGAGGGTTCTACAACCCAGTTTGGACCGATTCGTGCTGCGATTTCTCGTACGGCCCGAATTTGAGACACTTCGTCAAGCTCAGGTCAGGGGAACAAAGGTCTTCTCTGGTGGACAGAATGGGTAGGACGTAAGCGGCTGAAGGAGAAGCTTGATGGAAACCGCAAGGACCTTAGCCAGGATTATTGGGCCGATCCAGGTTATCGCTGCGATAGGCCTTGTTCTCAACCGGGAAACCGGTCAACGCCTGATTGAAGAGTTCAGCAAGAGTGCCTCTCTCTGCTATTTGGGAGGGTTCATGGCGCTCCTGCTGGGTCTCGTGATACTGGAATTTCATCATACCTGGGAGGCCCGCTGGCCGGTAATTATTACACTTATGGGTTGGCTTTCCGTTGTAAAGGGCGTGGCTCTCGTAGCCTTCCCAGGAGCGACCGTGAGTCTCTGGCATCCATTGTTGGGGACCACTACCCCCTTGCTCGTCGCCGCGGCAATACATCTCGTTGTCGGTGCCTTCTTGACCGTTAAGGGATACTGGGGTTAGCCCCGACGTCGACCTCAAAGTACGTCCGTGTCCGCCGAGCGGCTGATTGGCCGCATTCCACCTTCCATGATGCAGTACCCAGTGGTATATATCTGGGGACTTGGCGTGATGAAAATCCCGGGAGCGTACGAGCCGCCGAATGACGGGAGCGGTGCGGTCTGCAGGCGGTCGCCGCGACCTACGCGTGCTTCTCGGGTAAGGAAAGGAAGAAGTCTTATGCAGCGCTCACCATCAGATCGTTCCAGCGAAGGCCGGATCCTCTCGGCCGACGGCGATCTGGAGAAATATTGTTCCTTGGCCGTCGAAGCCGGGGCGACCCATGCCAGACAGATTCATCCGAGCAGCGTCGTCACCGCGCCGTGGGTCCGGTTGAAATGCCAGTTTGGGTGTCCCGGTTACGGCAGAGGCCATTGTTGTCCGCCCCATACCCCGACAGCCGATCAGACCAGGGCAATTCTCGATTGCTATCACAGGGCGATTCTGTTCCACGTCGAACTTCCAGGCGTGGCGGGCAAAGAAAAGGATTATCAGAAGTACTTGGACACGCTTGTCGACCTGGAAGGCGAGCTGTTCAAGGATCAATACTACAGGGCTTTTCTATTCGTGGCCGGACCGTGCAGACAGTGCAAGAAATGCGGGGCTGTCGAGGGGAAGCCTTGCGCCTCTCCGTGGAAAGCCAGACCTTCCATGGAAGGCTGCGGGATTGATGTCTATCAGACTGCCCGAAACAATGGTTTTTCCATCCAGACCCTTCGCGAACGGACCGACACGGGAAACAGGTACTGTTTGATGGTGGTTGATTAGGGTTGCCGGAAAGCAGGGGCGGTTTCTGATGGTCCCGCATTCAGGGAGGGCTCGGGTCGTTTGCGGAAGGAAACCATGGACACACTCAAACTGTTGTTGGCTTTTGCGCCTTGGATAGCCTTCTGGATCATCTCCGCCGGTCATTCGATGGTGTGTCTCCAGATCGGAATCTGCGTGGCGGCAGCGCTGGTGATCGTCATGGGGATCACGAAGCTTCACCGGGGACTCCTCATGTGGGCAGGCGTCGTCTTCTTTGCTTTTGCTCTGGTGACCGTGGTCTTGCTCAAGAACCTGTGGATCATCCAACACCTCGGCATTCTGGCGAGCGGCACGCTGTTCATGGCTACCCTGCTTTCCATTGCGATCGGGCAGCCTTTCACGGAAAGCTATGCCCGTGACCACGTGCCGAAGGAGTTGTGGGATTCCCCACCGTTCATTCGGAGCTGCTACACCGTGACGGGTGTCTGGGGACTGATCTTCCTGGCCAACACTCTTGTCAATGTGGCCAAGCCGTATCACCCGGACCTCGGAGAGTGGTTCTTTCGCGGGGTGGAGTTCTGTATTCTGGTCTCGGGTGTTGTGTTTACCACGGTCTATTCCAATCTCATGAGGAAGAAACGGGCATCCGCAGCGCGGAGCGTGTAGGATGTGGTCAACGAAGTGAACCGCATCACTCACCTCGTTGAAGATCCTGAGAACATAAAGGCCGGAGAATGACGCGAGCGGTGCGGTTCCCAACGGTCGCCGCACCCTACGCTGGCTGTTGCTGCCACCGTAGGTTTGTTCGCACTGCCCTTCGCAGGTTACCGAGTTGGCCGAACAGGAGATTGAATATGAAGCGGCAATTCGTTAACCAGCAAATTTTTCGTTTGCTATGACATCGCTGAAAGTGACGTGCACGGCGGGTGGATCATCCTTGTAGTGAGTGAACAAATGAAACGATTGTTGTACTCTATATTCGCAATCAAACACGTCTTTGCAGCTAATTTCAAGTACACCTTCTACACGCGTAATCTTCTTGTCGGTATCTTTCGTAATAAAGGTTGGTAAACAATTAATGGCGGCCTTGCCACCTGCCCGTATATTTGACGGTATGGCTGGCCACGAATTTAAACGTCGGTCATAGAGTGGCTCTGCTCTCTTCTTGTGGCCTATGTCGAAATGCTCTGAACCGATCCAGACTTCATGAGGAACCCATGTGACATCCGTGCCCAGCGCAGAGCCGCCACCGTGATTCAGCAACTGCCCGTAACCAAAGCTCGTATCTCTCGACTTGTGACCAGGAGGATCGCATAGCACTATGGATTCCGCATCCTCAGGAAGATTTGCGAAGACTTCCTTCAGGCATTCCGGGTCATAACCAATTACATGATGGCCGATCTCTTCAAATCTTATCGGCAACCTCCAGCCACCTGTCTCAAAGGCCAAATGAGGTCTTGCTCTGAGCCTTCGATCGAACTGAACCTCTCTGAGGGCCTTTGTGGATAGCCAGACGGAGACAACTATTCCCACAAAGGTGATAAGGGCTGTAGCGATCCGAGCAAGATTGGCCCACTGCTCTAGGCTTAACGTAGGCATACGGTCCTCCTCCTGGTGACCTATATCAGCCGCAGTCATGCAATCGAAGCGCAGCCTTAAGGTCGTGGAGAGGCCCTGGTCATGTGCCAGCCGCTCCAATTCTATCGTGCTGCCGGATGGGCTTGCCCCAATGTGCCGGCAACTAAGCTATCACTATCCTGTTGGAAAGAAAGAGGGATCTACACCGTGTGTACCGTAGCTCACCTGACCCGGATTCGTCAACCGTTTTCCGCATCCGCGTGCCGCACCGCACAACACCTCGTTGACGAGCTATTGCCTCGGATAACTGAATGCGTGCGGGCAAACTATCGCTCTCGCTATTCATAGGATTTAGAGCCCGTTGGATCGCATGTCAAACACGGCGTGGGAAGGCCCCGAATTTGTCCGCCCTATGTCAGCCGTTCTTGTACTACGTCAGCCACCGTTTCCGGCGTTTGTAGTGTTTGACGTCGCGGTAGCTCTTCTTCGCGCCCATCTCGGTGAGGCCGAGATAGAATTCTTTTATGTCCGCGTTTTCTCTGAGTTTGTCGACATCGTCGTCGAGCACGATCCGCCCGTTTTCCATCACGTACCCGTGATCCGCGATGCTGAGCGCCATGCGCGCGTTCTGTTCGACGAGGAGGATCGTGACCTTCTGCTCTCTGTTGATCTTCTTGATGATATCGAAGATCTCGCCGACGAGCATGGGGCTGAGTCCCATGGACGGTTCGTCCAGCAGCATCAATTTCGGCCGAGCCATGAGCCCGCGGCCGATGACGAGCATCTGCTGCTCGCCGCCGCTGATGTACCCGGCAAGGAAGTTCCGCCGCTGGGTCAGCCGCGGAAAGTAGTGGTACACGCTTTCCAGGTCGGACTTGATCTGTTTCCTGCTCCTGATCGTGTGGGCTCCCACGATGAGGTTCTCTTCGACGGTCAGGTCCTCGAATGCCTGACGCCCTTCCATCACCTGGAAGATCCCCCTCCGCACGATCTTCTCCGGGTCGATCCGGTCGATGCGCTCACCCATGAAGGAGATGGACCCGTCGGTGACCTCGCCATTCTCCGTCTTGAGCAGCCCTGAAATCGCCTTGAGCGTCGTGCTCTTGCCCGCGCCGTTGTTCCCCAGGATCGTGACGATCTGTCCGTCGTCCACCTTGAGGGACATCCCTTTCAGCACCAGGATCACCTGATGGTAGATCACTTCGATGTTATTGACTTCGAGCATGGTGCCCATAAGTATCTATGCTCCCAACCGAGAATACGTGAGGTCCTGCTCGCCGAGGTAGGCCTTGATCACCAGCTCGTTGTGGCGGATCTGTTCAGGCGGCCCTTCCGCGATCTTGACTCCGAAGTCGAGCACGCAGACCCGATCCGAGATGTCCATGACAACCCCCATGTCGTGCTCGATCAGGATGATGGTCACGCCCCATTCGTCGTGCACGTCGAGGATGAATCGGGTGATATCCTCGGTCTCTTCGAGGTTCATGCCGGTGACCGGCTCGTCCAGGAGGAGGAGCTTCGGCTTCATCGCGAGCGCGCGGGCAAGCTCCACGCGTTTCTGCAAGCCGTACGGCAGGGTCCCGACCTTTTTCTTGCGAATATGCTCGATCTCCAGCAGGTCGATGATCTTCTCTTCGATTTCTTTGCGTAATCCCAGTTCGGTCTGCCTCGCCTTGCCGAAGTAGAAACCCGCGGAGAGGAGCCCGGTGTCCAGGTGCACGTGGCGGCCGAGCTTGATGTTGTCCAGGACAGTCATTCCGCGGAACAGCTCGACGTTCTGAAACGTCCGGGCGATCCCCAGCTTTGGGATGTCGAACGGCTTCAGGCGGGACATTTCTTGCCCCTGGAAATAGATCTGCCCCTTGGCCGGATGATAGAACCGGTTGATGCAGTTCAGGAGGCACGTCTTCCCGGCTCCGTTCGGGCCGATGATCGCGAAGATTTCCCCCTCGCGGACACCTGTTGAGACTTCGGTGAGAACATTTACCCCGCCGAACCTGAGGAAAAGATTGCGTACCTCAAGCAGGAATTCCGAGTTGGATGGCTGCTCTGCGACCGGGTTTGTCATCGTGGGAAGTACCTCTATTCCTCGGGGACCGTCTTGATCTGGACTTGTGTCTGCATGCGAAAACCGGTCCCGTCCCGGTATTTGATGTCGGTCAGCACGTCCAGCTTTTCCTGGGGGCCGTACAAACCTTCCACGAGCTGGGCGTACCGCTCTTCCACGAACGAGCGCCTCACCTTGCGCGTGCGGGTCATCTCGTCGTCGTCGGCATCCAGCTCTTTGTGGAGCATGACGAATTTCTTCACTCGCGCGGACTTGGGGAGCGATCGGTTCGCCACGGCGATTTCCCGGGCGATGAGGTCGTACACCTCGTCCTTCTGCGAGAGGTCCGTGTACGTGGTGTAGGTCATCTTGCGCGTTTCCGCCCACTTGCCCACATTGGCCATGTCCATGTTGATCATGGCCGCGACGTACGGCCGACTCTTCCCGACCACCACCGCTTCGGAGACGAACATGCTGAATTTCAGCTTGTTCTCGATGAGCTGCGGCGAGAATTTCGTGCCGTCGGACAGCTCCATGACGTCCTTCATGCGGTCGATCATGATCAGGTGGCCGTCCTCGTCGATGAGCCCCTGGTCGCCCGTGCGGAGCCAACCGTCCACGAAAACTTTCTTCGTGGCTTCTTCGTTCTTGTAGTACCCGGCAAAGACCACCGGGCCGCGGGTGAGGATCTCGCCGGTGTCCGAGATCTTGATCTCCGTCTCCGGGATGGGCCTTCCCACCGTGCTGAGCTTGATGTCGCCGTTGCGGTGTCCGACGCAGATACCGGCCGTCTCGGTCTGGCCGTAGACCTGCTTGATGTTCACCCCCAGCGCCTGGAAGAGGTTGAAGATTTCCGGTCCCAGCGCAGCTCCGCCTGTGTAGACATTCCGCAGGTTCCCCATCCCGAAGTAGTTCCGCAGCGAGCGGAAGAGCGCAAAATAACAGAGCCATTCCAGGAGGTTCAGCGCGGCGCCGCGTTTGTTCGCGAGCCGGTATGCCGCGATCCTGTACCCGAGCGGCATGAACATCTTGTAAACGAGCCGCTTGATCCACACCGCGTCCTGAATCTTCACCTGGATGTCCGAGCAGATCTTCTCCCAATACCGCGGAGGTGCGAACAGGATTTCCGGACCGATCTCGCGGATGTTCTCGGGAACGGTTTCAACCTTCTCGGGGAAGTTCACGGTGAAGGCCTTGAACAGGTTCCAGGAGACCGCGGTCATCTGCTCGCCGACCCACGGAAGCGGTAAGAACGAAACATGATTGTACTCGGGAAATGCGGGATCGACCTTGTCCTGGTTTTCCGCCATTTTCAACATGTTGCGGTGCGTGAGCATCGCTCCCTTGGGGAGGCCCGTGGTCCCCGAGGTGTAAGCCAGGATGGCGACGGTCTCTTCGGTCAGTGAATCGAGATACTGCTGAAAGAGCCCCGGTTCCTTCGCCGCGAGTTCGCGACCCATCTCCTGGACCTTCTGGAGCGGAATGAAGATGGGATCGTCGTAGTAACGCATCCCCTTGAGGTCGTCGACGATGACGCGCTGCACCTTGGGGCAGTCGTCTTTGATCTCGAGGAATTTGTCGGCCTGTTCCTGATCCTCCACCATGAGGAACCCTGCATCCGAGTGATCGATGATGTACTTCACCTGGTCGATCACGCTGTCGGGGAATATGCCGACCGAAGCTCCGCCGATGGACTGGATGGCCAGCTCGCAGTAAAGCCACTCCGGGCGGTTGTCGCCAAGGATAGCCAGCTTGTCGCCGGGTTTGCAGCCAAGAACCGTCAGTCCCAGCGCGAGGTCGCGCACTTGCTCGAGATACTGCTGCCAGTTCACGGACTGCCAGATCCCGAACTCCTTCTCTCTGAGCGCGACTTTGCCGGAACCGAATTTTCGAGCGTTTTCCACCAGCAGGTGGGGCAAGGTGGTGGCCATTCCGTTGAGCGCTCCACATTTCGAGTGATCAGACGCGCCGCGGCGTGGCGGTCGTCTGCGAAGACCAGGCATCATCATAGGGTCCCGGGACCCCGCTCGCAGCAGGGTCCCGGAGTTCAAAAATTACTCGAGCGACATCCAGTCGGAAGCAGGCTCGAATATCTTCTTCTGGACATTGGCCTTCCAGATCCTCGCTACCGGGAATTTGTTGCTTTTCCACGTGAGAGGAGCTGTCAGACCGCCAGTCCCAAAATCCTTGATCGATTGCAGAGCTTTCACCAGGCCGTCACCGGTCAGTTCACCGGCCTTGTCGGCTCTCTTGAGGCACTCGACAAAAAGCAGTCCGGTCACAAAACCCTGCATGTAGCTGTTCGGCCTACTCTTAACATCCGGGTAATTCTTAGCGGTGTAATCCCTGATCTTCTTGATCATGGGGATGTCCTGCATCTCCCAGTCGTTGTAGGGGTTCACTCCCATGTACCCTTCAGCGAGGGGCCCGAGCTTGTCCAGCAGCATCGTGGTGGTCCCCCAGAAGGTGCCCATGAACGTGCACTTGAGACCGAAATCCCGGCACTGCTTGATGACCGTCGCGACAGGATCCATGACGAATCCCTGGAAGATAACGAAATCAGGCTGTTTCCGCTTCAGGTCCAGTACCTGAGACGTGACGTCCACCGCGCCGACCGCCGCGACTTCTTCAGCCACGAGATCGAGGTTGAGCTTCTTGCACATTTCGCGTCCGAAAGGAACCGGGTCCTTTCCGAACTCCGTATCGCTGTAGAAGAACGCCACCTTGGCACCGGGCTTCTCTTTAGCGATGTACTTGAGCAGAATACCGAACATATCCGAGTATGTGGGACCCGGCACGAACATGTACGGGTTCTCCTTGGGGTCCGCCAGCTCGCTGGAGAAGGAAGTCGAGGAGTACAGCACCTTGTACCGGCTCTTGATCTCCGGCGACACGGCTTTTCCGAGCCCGGTGCTCTCACCGTACATGATCAACGGGTTGTCGCGAGACATGATCCTCTTGAACGCGGCAATGGCCACGGGATCATTGTACTGGCCGTCCTCCATGATGTACTCGATCTTCTTGCCGTTGATGCCTCCTTCGTCGTTGGCTATCATCAATGCGTCCTTGAGCCCCGCGTTGATGTTCACCCCGGCAAAGGCGAAGCGCCCCGTTATGGGCTGTACCGCGCCTATCTTGATCACGTCGGCCGCCTGAGCGGAGCTTTCCATGAGACCCGCGATCAGTGCCAGTGACAGGAACAGAATGACCGATACGAGAGTGCCGCGTTTCATAAGTTTCTCCTCCTTGTTGGGAAGCAGGACGCTGTGCCGAGGTAGCCCGTGCCGGCCCTGCTTTCGCTGACTGGTTGCACGTAATCGATGCCTAAGGGACAGGTCCGACCGATCGCTCGAAGGAAGTGACGTCGTCCGGCCCTTCAACTCTCTCGGGTACTCCAGGTCAACAGGAGCCCGCCGCGTAACCTCACGGATTGGTGCCATGGAGGCATGTCAGCGCACAAGTATAGAGTCCCGCGTTGCTCGGCAGGCTCCTGTGAGGCTGACATACTAAACTCTTCAGGTGTCGGTTTCGAAGAATTCCTGTCGCAATCGACACCATCGTGCTTCGATCCATAGAAAGCATTGCGTTACGCAACGGCCCCTTAGTACGAAAAAGGCCATAGGCTGAAAAAGTTCTTGGTACGTTGCCATAGTTCGGCCAACCCGTGCGGCTCGAAGATGAGAAACAAGACGATCAAGGCCCCAAAGATCACCTCCTTCATCGGCATGAACAACTGCTCGAGGCCGGGAAAAAGACTCTTGGACGCGCTGCTGAGCACGTTGAGCGTCTCGGGCACCAGTATCATGAATATCGCCCCGAAAATGGAACCGAGAATGCTTCCGAGCCCGCCGACGATGACCATCGCCAGATACTCGATGGAGAGCAGGAAGGGGAAATGCTCGGGAGTGACCACCTTCATAAAGCCTACCCAGAGCCCTCCGGCTATCCCCGCGTAGAATGAGCTGAGCGCGAATGCGACCAGCTTGTACCGGAACAGATTGATCCCCATCATTTCCGCGGCGAGGTCTCTGTCTCGGATCGCGACGAACGCCCTCCCCCACTTCGTCCGCAGGACATTGCGGGCAAAGCCGACGGCAATCACCGCCAGCACGAGGGTCACGTAGTAGTAGCTCTTTTCCGTATCGAATGCGAAACCGCCCAGAGTTGGGGGTGGCACGTTTATGCCCCGGATGCCGTGGGTCATGGACTCCCAGTGGACGAAGACCCAATTGAGGATGAACTGCGCTGCCAACGTGGCGATACAGAGGTAGAGCCCCTTGACCCTCAACGACGGTATCCCGACCAGGATCCCCACCAGAGCGGCTACCAAAGCGGCAATGGGCAACGCGAACCAGAACGGAATCCCGACTCGAGTCGTCAAGATCGCGGTTGCATACCCACCTATCCCCATGAACGCGGCATGCCCGAGAGATATCTGGCCGGTGCAGCCGGTCAGCAAATTGAGGCCGACCGCACCGATCACTGCGAAGCCGATGAGGTTGGCGATGTACAACACGTATTCGTTGGCGACGAGAGGGAGGCAGATCAGGAAGAGAAGGAGCACCGCCAGCCAGAACTTTACAAATAGTGTCTGAAAGATCTTCTCGTCATCGAGGTAAGCCTCTTTGAAGTCTCCGCAGCGCATGATACTCCCTTCGCCCTGCAGCCTGCTCAGCGTTCCGTATCAGCCCATCGTGATTTCAACCAGTTGCCTTTCGCTGCGAACGGATACAGCTATCCTTGAGACGTCGTGCGCGGGGCCGATGGGAAACCCCTGACTCTATCCGTCTCTTCTTTCTCAGCTTCTCGAGAGCGATTCAGCGATGGAGCGGTGATCGATCCGCGACGGTTGGCGGACAGAGTGCCAGCCAGCCGTAGGCCTACCGTTATACCCGCTCGATTATCGGCTTCCCGAATATCCCGTAGGGTCGGATCATAATGATGACCACGAGGACGATGAACGGAACAACCTCTTTCGTTCCACCGCCCAGATAGGGGTCGAGAAATACGCCGGCCAGGTTTTCCAGAATCCCGATGATGAATCCACCCACGATGGCCCCGATTATGCTGTCCAGCCCCCCGAGAATGATGACGGACAAGACCTTGAGGCCGATGGTTCCCAGGTGAATGCTGATCCCGCTAATATTGCCGATGATGATGCCGCCCATGGCCGCGGTAATGGCCGCAAAGCTCCATGAGAGCGCAAAGACGCTCTTCACGCTGATCCCCATTGAGAGAGCCGCCTGTTGGTTGCTGGCCGTGGCCCGCATAGCCAGTCCGGTTCGGGTATAGCGGAAGATGCAGGTAAAGATGGCAGTGCAGACCGCAGCAAACGCGAATCCCCAGAGAAGCCCCGACGGCACGATGGCGAACCCCAAGTCGAGCGGTTCCGGCGGGAAGATGGGCGGGAACGCCCGGTACTCCGGAGACCAGATCATGTAGGTCAACCCTCTCAGGATGCTCGCGAGGCCTATGGTTACCATGATGACCGAGATGATCGGTTCCCCTATGAGGGGCCGGAGGATGACACGCTCGAGGACCACCCCCAGAAGGGCGGCAAAGCCGATGGTTGCCAGAAGTGATACCGGGAAGGGGGCGCCGGCAGCCGTCATCACCGTAAAGCAGACAAATGCGCCCAATGTCATGAATTCGCCCGTGGCCAAATTGAGAATGCTCGTTGCCTTGTAGATCAGAACGAACCCGAGGGCTATGAGACCGTAGACCCCTCCGGCGGCGATACCGCTTACGATGATCTGAGGAATGATGTCCATCGTCCTCTATCCAATCCTACGGTGAACGTGGTGGTCAGGAGTCCTGTCGACCGTACAAGGGAACCCGGGAACCCATAGAATATGACATGGTTCGGAGATGATGGCGGAGCCTACTTTCGACCTACCGATTGCGCTTTCCGGCTGTAGAATACGAGAACCGGGGCCGGGATGCAACCAAAATCGTACCTTGACGATACCGATTCGCTTACGACTGGGTAGAGCAACGGCCATCTTGGTGGAGCCTCGTCTTTCCAAGTTCACTCGTTGCCAAAGACGGGCTTGCGCCGCTCCACAAATGCCGTCAAGCCTTCTTTGGCGTCGGGATGCGCGGCACAAGCTCGCAGTGCGGCCCTTTCCAGTTCGAGATGCGTCTCGAAGGAGTGATCGAAGGCATCCGTCAGGAGCCTCTTGGCATTGCCGAAGGAGTGCAGTGACCTTTTCGCCAGGTCCGCCGCCATCGTCACAGCTTCTTCCAGTGCGTGTCCGTCGGGGACCACTTTGGTAACGAGACCCCATTGCAGGGCCTGTTGCGCAGAGATCGCTTCATCGAACGCGGCGATCTCCAGGGCTCGTGACAACCCCACCAGTCGAGGCAGCGTGAAGGTCCCGCCTCCATCGATGGACAAACCGTTGGAAGTGTACGCTTGCCTCAAGACCGCGGATTCGGCCATCACGCGGAAATCGCAGGCAAGGGCCAAGGAAAAACCTCCCCCGGCAGCAACTCCGTTAATCGCGGCTATGACGGGTTTCCTCATGCGACGGATTTCGACGATGGCCTGATGGTATCGTGCAGCCAGGTTGTGAAACGCCGCTGCGTAGCCTTGAGGCCAGCTGGTGGCCCACTTCAGGTCGCCACCCGCGCTGAAGGCCTTTCCGGCTCCGGAAATGACAATCCCTCTCACCCGGTCGTCGACTGCCAGGTTGATAAGATAGTCCGCGAACATGGAAATGGTTTCCAGGTCAAATGCGTTGAAGGCTTTCGGCCGATCGAGCGTGACAACGGTGACTTCGCCGCGCTCGGTCACTTTTATCGGATTCTCCATCGCACACACCTCCTCATGGTTTGGGGACGGGAAGGGACCCGCAATGCAGGAGCAAGTCCGCGCCCATATCGCGATCGTCCTGTCCGCGGAATGTGCCTGGCGGACCCGGCCCTCAGAAGCGGGAGCCATCACCGTATCCGGTCCAGAATCTGTTTGAACGCGGTGTTGTCACGAACGGTCGCGAACACCGGGTCCCGGGCGAGCATGTCCGCGTTTGCATACCCGCGTTGAACCGCCATGTCGAGGTACCGCAAAGCGTCGGCGGGTTTCCTCTCGAGAGCGTACATCCCCGCGAGGTTGTACAGTTGCTTCGCGTCACCGGGCTCAGCCTCCACGGCCCGAAGCGTCCAGGGAATAGCCTCGGATACCTTGCCTGCCATGGCGAGAGACAAACCGTACGGCCCGAAGAGGACGCTCGATTCGGGATGAGCCTTGAGCCCCGCGCTCAGGACGTCGAGGGCCTCGTTCACCTTGCCCGCTTCCAGGAGAAGGACTGCGAGGTTGGCGAAGGCGTCGGGGATGCTCTTGTCTTCATAAACCAGCTTCCGATAGCACTCGAGGGCTTCATCCTTGAGACCCGCTTGCCCGTAGGCCACGGCCAGGCAGAAGATCATCTGGGGATCGTCGCCGGAGAGCTTGACGGCCTTGCGATATTCCTCAACCGCTTTGCGGTGCTTCCCTTCTTCCAGAAGGAAGCTCCCCATCATTTTGTGAATTTCCGGGTTGTCGTCCAGGGGCGCAGCGACACGCTCCAGAGCCGCACGGGCCTCTTCTTTTCTGCCTGCCCATTTCAGGGTCTTGGCCAGGTTGAGGTCCCTGATAAGGAAGAACCGCTTGTCCAGGCTTGCCATTCCTCGGGTGTACAGCTTGGTGCGGTCCTGGGAAGTCAAGGTCCCGGACGGCTTTACCAGAGAATGCTCTATCATTTGGTCCAGGATCAGCTCCGCGACGACCTGATGCATCGCAATGGTTGGGTGAACGTGGTCGAGGAAGCTCTCGTTTCCCGGAATCCCGGAACGATCTCCCGTCTCGGACACCTTCCGATCGAGGATTTCTCGGAACGGTACGAGCATCGCTCGCTCTTCATGGGCGATCTTGACGATCTCCGCATTGATCGGAGAGATGCATCGCAACGGGCAGACATCGAGATCCTTCGCCTTGACAAACTGCTCCCGGGCCTCGGCCTTGCGGCCCAGTCCGAGAAGCGCCTTGCCTTTCCAGTAATAGCACGCAGCATACAGCGGATCTTGTTGGATGCACTGGTCGAGAGTGTCCAAGGCTCCCGTCCAGTCCCCTTTCCCCACTAACCGGACCGCGGCTTGCAGTCGTTCATCCAGCCGGGATTTCTCCGCCGCGGACATCTCGGTCCCATGCTCGGACTTGAACGGAGAGAAGTCCCTGAGGTTCGATGGAGGGTCGACCACGATCACAGGAACCCCCGCATCCCGGCACAGTCTGATCGTGGCCCGCAAGTTGTGGGCGAAATGAGTCACGACCCCGCGGGAGAACTCCTCATCTCGGTGATAGAGATCCAGCCCTGCGCTGTGGTCGAGCACAGCAGAAACCTCTTCATCCATTACCGATCTGGGTGGTCCGCCCCTGTTTCCCCGTGGCTTGCCGCCGGTGGAAACGTCAAGAGGCGCTGACTCAGGACTCTTGGCGACATAAAGAAGCAGTGGCTCCATGAGCCGTTTCAAGCCCTGGTAGGTATTCGACTCCTCCAGAAGAGACCGAACCGTGACCAGAGTTTGCCCCTGTTCGAAAAGGCCCCGGTAGGTCCTTCTTTCGAGGAACTCGTTGTGCCCCATGTAAATGACCATCAGGTCAGGATGGTACTGAAGGCATTCCTGGACGACGCGGACGATACGGTAGGACGCATAGGATATGCCGCCGGCATTGATCACCTCGAACTTCTTTTCCGGAGACGATGCCTGGAGCAGGTCCTGCAGCCAGCGGGGAAAGGCCGTCCGGCCGTCGAAGGGATGACCGTAGGTCGTCGATTCTCCGAAACAGAATACGCGCGTGGTGTTTGCCGGTTTCTCCACCGCGAACGATGCTTCGTTGAAGAAACGAAGTTTCGCAGCCGCGGTCGAGGCAACTCCGCTCGTCACCGCGTAGAGAGGTTTGGTGCCAGCGAAGCCGACGAACGGGTCGTCCGCAGGGTCACGTGCCGGTACGCCGGCGACACGCAGGATAACCTCGACCAGGGCAAAGAAGATCGCGCAGACGACGAGACCCAGGAGTATGTCTTTGAACACGGAACGCCTCTTCGCGCTGGCAGGCGCGTCACGGACACGCTCAGGCTTCCGTTTTCGCTTCGGTTCGGCCTTGTTCGCTGAAGCACGGGGGGCTTTTGGCGTTTTGGTCATGGCGGTGAATATAGAATCAAGCGACGGGAAATTCCAGAGCCTCGTTCCGTCTCTTCCCTCCCCGGCCGCTGCCGGAAGCTCAACCTAGCGGAATAACTGCGCAACAAACCAAGAGTATTCCCGGGGCTCCACATCGTCACCGGCGAAGGCCGGGGTCCAGGAGATGTCGAATTCTATGAAGAGCGAGACTGAATTCCGGCCACTGCCGGAATGACGGCGAAAGGTGTCCTCTTTCTTGCCGTCCACGTGGAGCACTCAACTGCTTCCGCGTAAACGAATGAATACAGACGATTGTTCTTTATTGTTGAACTGATGGCGAAAAGAGGTTATGCTAAGGACGAGGCGAGTTGTCAATAAGGAGACGCTATATGCGAACAAGTTCCGCACTCATCGTCCTGATACTGATCCTGCTCACGGTCTTTGCAGGTCGAGCCGTTGCCGAAGACCCGATCAGGTGGTCCGCGCCGATGAGCGCGTATCCGCACCCATGGACTCCGAGCCAGCCTCCTCCAGCCTATTACAACCAGTACGGCAATCATTACCCATACCCAAGCGCGTGGCCGGGGTACGGTCCCGCGGCGTATCCAGCGTACGGCAACCCCAGCCAGACCTGGACTCAGCAGAATCCCCAGACTCCGCCGACCAATCCAAATCCCCAGCCCCCACGGAACAACTTCTCCGGAAATCCGTACGTGTACCCGTGATCCGCTCGAAACCATGGCTCGCTGACCAACCTTTTGCCTCGCACTGCCGAACGGATCAGCCTACTCCGCAGACCATGCTTCCAGCCGATCTTTCACCGCCGGGACCGCGGCGGAGATGTCCACCAGTTCGACCTTCTTGGTCTTGCGGTTTCTCAGCTCCACCTTGCCTTGAGCCATCGCCTTCTTGCCGATGGTGATCCTGAACGGGATGCCGATGAGGTCCGCGTCCTTGAACTTGACACCGGGGCGCTCGTCCCGGTCATCCAAGAGCGTTTCGATACCGTTGGCCCACAATTCAGCGTACACATGCTCCGCGGCCTCTTCGATCTCGGTATCTTTGGCCCCCACCGGGGTAACGATCACGGTAAACGGAGCGATGGGAGGCGGGAAGATGATGCCATCCTCATCGTGATTCTGTTCTATAGCCGCGGCCACGGTCCTGCTGATCCCGATGCCGTAGCATCCCATGACCATTGGCTTTTCGGCCCCTTCCGCGTCCAAGAACCGTGCGTTCATGGCTTCGGAATACTTCTCGCCCAGCTTGAATAGGTGCCCGACCTCTATGCCCCTGAAGAGCTGGAGTTTTCCTCCGCAACGCGGACAAGGGTCTCCTCCCATGGCGCACCGGAAATCGCCGGTCCGATCGACGTGAAAATCGCGGCCCGGATTCACATCCACCAGGTGGGCGTCCTTCTCGTTGGCCCCCGCCACGGCACAGCCTATGGACCGGATCGCGTGGTCGGCGAGTAGATCGACGTTCTTCAAGCCGACTGGCCCTGAGAATCCCAGCGGACCGCCGGTGACCTCCTCGATGGTGCGAGAATCCGCAAAATCCAGATCCATCACATTGAGGTGGTTCTTGACCTTTACCAGATTCAGTTCGTGGTCGCCGCGAATCAGCACGGCCACCGGACCCCGCTCACTCCGGAGGATGAGCGTCTTGATCAGGTGCTCGGGCTTCACGTTCAGGAACTTGGAGACGTCCTCGATGGTGCTCGCTCCGGGCGTGTCCACCCTTCGCATCGGACCGCACGTTTCCGACGGGACCGGGGCAGGCACTCCCATCTCGGCCTTTTCCATGTTAGCCGCATAGTCACAGAACGTGCACGCGACAACGGTATCCTCGCCGGTGTCCGCCAGGACCATGAATTCGTGGGAGAAACTGCCGCCAATAGGGCCGGAATCAGCCTCCACAGCACGGAATCTGAGGCCGCACCGGGCAAAGACGTTCTTGTACGCCTGCCACATGAGGCTGTACGAGACATCGGCCGCCTTATCGCTCACATCGAAGGAGTACCCGTCCTTCATCATGAACTCGCGCCCTCGCATCAGGCCGAACCGCGGCCGTATTTCATCCCTGAATTTGGTCTGTATCTGATAGAGGTTCAGCGGAAGGTGCCGATAGGAACGAACGTCCCGGCGAACCAAATCGGTGATTACTTCCTCGTGAGTCGGGCCTAGGCAATAATCTCTATCGTGCCTGTCTTTGAAACGGAGCAATTCTTTCCCGTACACTTCCCATCGGCCCGATTCGACCCAAAGCTCCCCCGGCTGCACCATGGGCAGAAAGACTTCCTGAGCGCCGGCGAGGTCCATCTCTTCCCGCACGATCTGCTCCACTTTTCTGAGCGCGCGATATCCGAGCGGCAGGTAAGAATAGATCCCTGCCGTGAGCTTTCTGATCATGCCCGCTCTCATCATGAGTTTGTGGCTGATCACTTCAGCGTCTGCGGGGTCTTCTTTGAGCGTTGGAACGAAAAACCTGGACATCTTCATGAATCGGTTCACCTCAACGGTTGGGAATCGTTGACCAAGTCACGGCTGAGTGACTTCACGGCCGCCTCGACGGTTCGATCGGGCCTGTCGGCTCGCGGGCCCGAACGCGGGGCAAGGATCGTCTCGCCGCGTCAGTCCCCTCTCGTTCGAGGCAGACCGATCATACCCCAACTGACCGAACTGTGCACACTCTTTTGGATCGCGCAAAGCCTGCACGGGTTCCGTTCGGTGACCGGGAGAGGTTCTGCACGCCGGACGCAGCCCCGGAGCAGAGGTCAACAAACAAATAGCTTTAACTTATTAACTCAATCTGGTATAATAACTCAGTTATTTATCATAACTAATCCTGGGCACCGAAGGGATTCTTCATGAGACGGGCCCCTCTTGCGATTCGTTGCTGCCTGTTCGTCTTCTTTCCGCTATTCTGGTCGCTCGCAGTCGCCTATGGCAATCAGGAAGACCCCAGGGGCCACTTCGGCTTTGGGGCGGGACCGGCTTCCATTAAGGGGGGCAGCGGAGCCGATCCTCAGATCGACCTGGCCTCTCTCGGACTCGGCGCGGGGGTGGGTTGTCACGCTCTCGTCTCTCTTCTCTCTCGGATGCCGAGTGCCGAATTCCGTATAACCGGGGAATACCTGGGGTTCATCTTTTCCGGCGATGCGTCGTACAGCGGAGCCGAGTGGACCAGTGCAGCGTCTTTGCCTCCGCCACCTCAGTTCTATTATGGCATGGTGCACGGCGACCCATTGGACGCGTCCCTCGCGATGAATCTTGCAGTTGTTTCGGCCGATTGGCTGTTCGGGTTCGGGGAGATTTCGGGCCGCGGAACGTTGACGGCAGGTCCGCGGCTGGAGTGGTTGGGGTACTACGACGAGTTCATCATCAATAACCATGGCGGCACTCCGTTCGCTGCGGGGAACATCACGCTCCCGTGCGAGTTCAAGACATCAAGAGCGTTCAGCATGTTGGGAATGGGCCTCGCCGGGTCCCTGGACATCGGACCGTTTTCTGGCGGTCGCCTGGCCCAAATGGCTCCCCGCTTAGCGTTCTCGGGAGTCTTGGGCGCGGGCAACGGCATGAGATTTGGATCGGCGGAAGGCTTCGTCGAATTGCTGCTAGGGGGAGTTCCGCTTCCGGGGTTTGCCGCGGGAGTGCGTTCCTTCGCGTCCGGGCTGGCCGTGCAAGCCGGATACTTGTACATCAGCCTCGTCGAGACCCGTGATGAAGGGGCCTTTCCAGGGACAGGAGCCCCCGCTCCTGGGTTTCCAGGACCACCCCAAACGAAGAGAGCCCAGTATCAGATTTCCTATCCTGAGATCAGGCTGAGTCTGGCATTCTGAAAAAGTACTCTCCCCGCGAATGTCCGGGGAGTCACGGCCAATCTGCGGGAGCGATTACCGGCACCGCAGCGGGAACCAGTTCGATATCCAGCGGTGTGGTGCCGAAATAGTCCCCATCAAGCTCCACCGGGGTAGGTTGAGCCCCATCTATCCGGATATGCCTTCCGGACAGGCGGGTGACGTCCCGCAGCCTGGAAGCCAGGCCCAGAAATCCAGCAGCGCAATACCTCAATGGAGCGAATCGCGCGTGGCTGTGGAAGACGCACACCTCGAAACGACCGGAATCGAGCCGGGCCTCCTCGGAAAACACGAAGCATCCCCCCCAATGCCGCACATTGAGAACGATGACATTCGTACCGGTGACCGGTTCACCATCGTCGACTCTGACGGTCAGTTCCAGGGGTCGGTGTCGATAGAGCACCCTGCAGAACGGTCCCACGTAATCCCCATATCCGTAGGCCTTGCCCCTGGTTTCTTCGATCTCCTTGGTTACCAGCCCATCCACACCGGCACCCGCCACCAGAATGAACCGGTGACGGCCCACCAAGCCCATGTCGATCCGTCGGACAATCCCATGATCGAGGAGGCGAGCCAATTCCTTGATGCTTCTCGGTAAGCCAAGATCTTCAGCCATCATGTTGGCAGTCCCCGTCGGGAGGTGAAGGATCGGAATTTGGGAAGGGTCTGGGAGAGCGTTGAGAACCTGGTGGATGCTTCCATCGCCGCCGGCAACCACGATCCTGTCAAAACCAGAGTCGACCTGAGACGCGCGCATCCCCATATCTTCCGGCATTGCGGACACGAAGGTTTCGGCCCGGTGCCCCCTCCGTTCCACTTCGCGGGCGAATTCCCGGATGATCTTTTCCGAACTACCCCTGCCGGCCAAAGGGTTGCCGATGATCAGTACGTCCATGAGGTGCGTCTCCGGCACAGTGACCGAACTTCCGTTGCAGCAGCTCACTCCTGGCCGTGAGACGTTGCGTTGTGCAGTCCTCGCGGGCCGTCGGCTGCTGCCGCTCAGGATGTGAAGCCCCGACGGATTCTCCGTGCAGGTATGAATACTTGTACCACACCGGACTCGATCGACCAAGCAAGAAGCTTCCCTCAAGGAATCCTTAGGTCCTGGGTTGCTGGCGGGAACGCAAAACGCCTTGGTCACGGGGCATTCTCGTGCAGTGAGCCGGGCAGCGCGAAGCAAGGCCCAGGCTCCTCGATCGACATGCTTCGCGAGTGGATTTCATGCTTTCCCCCTCTTTAGCGACTCACTCTCGCAGAGCAGAATCGTTGTAGCGATGAGCGCGCTTTGCCGCGACTTGTACTGTATCCGACTGTTGCACCGGGAAAAAACTTCGCACGTACGCGAAAAAATTTCCCGGAAAACGGTGAAATCCATCAACCCAGTGTCGGTAGAGAAATACAAACATTGCTAAATAGTTTCATTTTATCAGGCACTAATGCTATTTGGCATGGGCATTGCTTGCAATTGTATGCTATAGGGCTGACACGGAAGGCTAATACCCTCTTAGCATGCAGCCAAGGGATAGGGATTCCGTTCAGACGAGCCTGAGGATATCATTGAGGGGCTGTCTGATGTGACTTGCCGACCAGGTACCGTGGTCTGGAATCTGCGGAATACGTCACCGCGGAAGGCTCAGACCTACTTCAGGTGCATTTTCCCTTGGCGAATCGTTGGAGATCCAACTCTTACATGACATGAAAGTAACCGTCCACCGGCACAGATGCAGTCCGTCGAAATACTGACGGAGGACGATTACACAAAAAGGAGGGTGCTGCTATGGCCAGCCGGATACTGGACGATTTGATTCGGACTGCCTGGGATGTGATTGACAGCGATTTCGACCCAAGAGCCATCTACCGGTGGAGAAAACAAGCCATTGAATTTCTTGACGATCACCTGGGACCAAACCATTACTATACGCAATGTTTCAGGCAAAATATTGAAGAAACAGAACAGAAGAATCTGCTCACCGCGAGCGGCATTTTGCATGCCGTAAAGGAAGAAATGTCCCAGACTCGATCGCTTGGCGATGGCATATCGCAGTGGTCTGCCATGCAATAACTCTGGTGGAGCGCATTGAACATTCTCAGCCGGCTGAGTAACCCGCCGTGGTCAAGGCGCTCCACTATCCTAACGTCCCAAAGCCTGTTGGTACGGCACCGCGGCTCGAGTGTGACGACGGTTAATGTCACCGGCGAACCTAATTACGCCATTTCGTAACTGCCGTCGCGGATTCCCGCGGAACGCGGTTTGTGCCAAGCACCGCGGCCTCTCTGGCTGTATTGGTGGGACAGGCGTCCCGCCTATCATTTCCTCAGGGACCGGCAAGATGCCGGCCTCACTGAACACCCTAGGGCAGCGACCCCGAGGGAGACACCGTATTTGCCAAGAAATGTGCCACGAAATCCATTTCCGACGAACCTCTCCTAACATTACCCTCCTAACACAAATCGGTATAGAATGATCCCACGCTCTGCGGACACTCCTCACGGAAGAGAAGGAAGAAACGGCAGCAATGCGGTGGAGATTCCTCGACAGTCTTTTGCGACCTCAGCCTGGCCGCAGTGCGCCGTCCACGGCTCCCACAGCGAGGCGCTGGCGGCTCATGCAGGTGGAGTCGGCCATCACGTGCAACCTCAGGTGCATCATGTGCCCGTGGACGGAAGTGAGGCGCTCTGTCAAGAACAAAGGCTTCATGCCTGAGACGGTGTGGCGGGCGATCGCGTCTCACCTGCCAGAGGTCGCTTCCGTCGATTTCAGCGGAGGCGGCGAGCCACTGCTCCAGCCCAGGCTCGTCGAGTGGCTTGCCGAGGCGAAATTGCACCGTTGCGAGACGGGCCTCCTGACCAATGGACTTCTCCTGACGCGGGAGACCGCGAAAGAATTGATCACCACCGGAATCGACTGGATCTGCGTCTCCCTGGACGGCGCTACTGCTGAGGTGTACGAGAGTATTCGGCTCGGGTCGAACTTCGACCGGGTATGCGACAACCTCGCCCGCGTTGTGGAGCTTCGCCGGGATCGCGTTCCTCTGCTCATGATCAACGTTGTTCTGATGCCCATGAACGTGGATCAAGTGGAAGACATGGTGCGCCTGGCTGCCCGATTGGGGGTGGATCAGGTGAACTTCAAGCAGTGCGACGTGATCCGCGGGGAACTGGGGAAAGGACTGGGCCTCTTCGCACGCAAAGAGTCCAAAGAGCTGCGCGGATGGCAGAAGCGGCTCGCACGAGCCCACCGTCTGGCGAAGAAACTCAACGTGCAGACCACCGCCTTCTCCTTCATTCCGACCGAGCAGCCTGTCTGCGCTCAGGACCCACGCGATTCGCTCTTTGTGGGGTACGACGGGACAGTAGCGCCGTGCATCAACCTTGCCATGGGCGGCTCCACGACCTTCCTGGGCAACGAGGTGACCATGCCTTCGGTGCATTACGGCCGCGTCCCGGATGAGGATCTCCTTTCGCTCTGGGAGTCCGTCTCATGCCGGTTCTATCGAGAGCGCTTCCAGCAACGGGTCGAGAAGTATAACGGATCGTTCCTGGGAAGCCTGGCACGAGCCTCCTGGACCAGCCCGGACCGCCTGAAGGAAGCCGCGGTCAAAGCCATGCCCGACGCACCGGACGGGTGCAAAGTCTGCCATTATCTCTACGATGTCTAGATAGTCCGGTATTGATGTGGCACCGTGCCCTTTGACCCAACAATCGCGCCCAAGAAATGGCACGAAGACGGGGCCGATTCTTGTGAAGAACGCATTTCGGTAGCTGACTCTCATTGGTGGCTTCCCGTGCAAGATAGTACTTGACTCAGCCGATGGCGCTCAAGTACTGTCAAGCACGCGCCGTCTAGTTCACGTGGGGATGTTGACACAGTTGTTTGGTCTTAGAACTGCGGTGCAGCATTTTTGAGGCACTGCCGGGGTCACGGCAGTTCTTTAGCGACGACTTGTTGATCTCTCAAGACCACCAGGAGAGGAGGCCTTCCTCGCCGTGCTGCGGTCATGCCTCTTGACAGCTGAACAACAGAAGTCAGAACATCTTACATTCGACTTACCAGGAGAAAATCATATGGAACCAGTAACACTCGCCACGGTGACGGCAGGACTGACTGTTCTCGGCACTGAATGTGCTAAAGGAGTTGCGTCCCAGGCAGGAAAGGAAATCTGGTCGAAGGTCAAAGGCCTTTTCGGGTGGCGACAAGAGCCCAACCTTTCGGAACTACCTCACAACGTCGCCACTAGGCTTCAGAGCGATGAGGCGCTCGTGGGCCAGATAATCAGGTTGCTCCAAGATGTCAACCAGGATGACGCTTCGTTGCAGATGATCGGCTCGCTTGTGAGCAACCTGGCAGCTGAGAAAGTGGTGGTCGTGGCAGGTAACGTGGAAGGCGGCATCAACTTCTGACAGGGGGAGTAAATAATGGCTCATGACCCTAAAAATCCGTTCATCGAATCAGTCCATGCGGACAAAGCTGTGATCGCTCAGGTGGCCAACTTCTACCAATCGACAAACTGGGTTCCCAAGGAAAGCGAGATCGCGGCAGAGATCGTGACGGAGCTTGAAAATCGTCGAGTGCTGTACAATGACTACGAACTAGAGATTCCCGCACATGTGGTTCAGTCGGTTCTTGACATGCGGGATTTCTTTCACAACAAACTTCTTGTTACCCGAAAAGAAGGAGCACTGGCAAGTCATCTTAGAGTTATGCGAGCCGCCTGCAGGAAATTCCTCAATACGGCCGGGGACGGCCCAGGTCGCGTCATTATAGATACTAGCTTTGATCGAGGGCCCTCGAGTTGGACGTTTTTTACAGCACTGGGGGAGCTCCGATCCGCAATCGGCGTAAGTCTGAGTCTCTTGCTGGCGGCCTATGATCTCACTGTCGAGCCCGAATTGGCACGAATTCTCCCCGCTGATCCGGTGGGCGATCGACTGTAAGCATCGGGTGCCGCCGGTGAACTTGATCCGGCCACATTGTGCGGCGTGTGTCAGACTACCTGGTCTCTTTCTTGGTCCCTACTATCAGGTAGGCCAGACCTGATCGACCGAAACGCGGGAAGCCGAGTGCGACGCCATGGCCGGGCAGGAACGTACGAGCGTCTCGCTGGGCCGTCATCTGCTCACCCAGTTCCCACAGCCGTTGGAGGTGCCGGAATGACCTCGTCAGATTGGTGGCACGTTGCCGCCGTGCTGTTATCACCTTTGATCGCTGTTCAGGTCTCCGTTTGGCTGCAAAATCGCCGAGAAAGGCGCCAGCAGAAAGTCAGCATCTTCAAGACCCTTATGTCCACGAGGGCCTCCGCCTTGTCGCCAGAGCATGTTTCCGCCCTGAACCTGATTGACATCGAGTTTTACGGTAAGGGCAAGAAATCGCAGGGCGTCCGCACGGCTTGGAAGGCTTATTTGGATCATCTAAACACCGGTGCATCACCAGAGGTCTGGAATGAGAAACAACAGGACCTGCTCGTCGAACTCCTCTACCAGATGGCAGTGGCCCTAGGCTACGAATTCGATAAAACGGATATCAAGCGAGCTTCGTACTTCCCGTCGGGTTACGGCGAGATGCAGTTAGACAACTTCAAAATTCGGAAGGGTCTGGTCGGTCTTGTTGAGGGCAAGTCCGCACTGCAGGTTGCAGCGGCCCTTCCCGAGCCACCGGCTTCGTCGACCGTCGAGACCCAAGATGGGTCGTGAGCGACGCGAGGCCGGATCTCTGAGGCAGCCCTCGCTTCAGTTCAGATAAATCCCAGCCAGTTTATCCAGAAGTTTATGGAATTCCTCGTGTTTGCCGACGCCGATCTGTTCCGTCTCCAGCTTCTCGAACGCGTCGAAGAGATCACTCTGAGCGTCAGTGCCCAGCTTTATGTCCGCGATCTCGAAGAGGATCGAATTCTCCTTCTGTATATGATCCCTCAGCAATTCGATATACTTGCGAGCGTGCGAAGCGAACGCCGTGCCCGCGGATGGGTCGGTTCCGTACCGATCCAGCGCATCTGCCATGCCGCGTATGTGGCCGCGGCCCGCGTCGTGCTCCACAAGCATCTGTCCGATGGGCCCGCCATCCCGGGGAACGCCGACCTGTTCCAGAGCCGGGAAGAGCATGTGCTCCTCCTTGCCGTGATGGCATCGGTCGACGAACACCCGGAAGAATTCCATCATGTTTGCGAGATGGTCCGCATCCACCGCGTCCCCGGACTCCAGGCGGCGACTCACCGCTTCCAGCACGCGGAGCATCACTTCGATGCCTTCATGCTCGGCCTTCAACTGATTTGTAGCTTTCATGGTCCCTCCTTTTGCTCGAAAACCGATCTCAGCGGCTGTCAGGTACGACCGTGAGACCCGTTGCGGGGTTCCCTCCCCTGCTGATGGTTGTCGAGCCAAGAGACCATCATTCCTTGGCAAAGACTTCCTTCCCCATCCCGCAGAGCGGACAGACCCAACCGTCCGGCAGTGCCTCAAAGGAAGTCCCTGCGGGGATTCCGTTTTCCGGATCGCCCACCTCAGGATCGTACACGTAACCACACACGTCGCACACGTACCTCTGCATATTCCCCTTCCTTTCCTGTTCGTTCGTTGGTCCTTCGTGTCGGCTCGTCGAAACGGCGGCAGCGCGGCGCCCGAAATCACCGGGCACTGAGGAGTTGCCCCGCCTGTTAATCGGATCGGGGCAAGAATCGGCTCTTGTATTCCTCGAGGACAAATCGCAGATGTGCGCTCATCGCGGCCTCGGCCGAATCCGGATCGCGATTCTGGATCGCCTTGAAGACGGCCAGATGATGGTGGAAAATCGTCTCCTGATCTTCTCGCGTGAGAAAGACCTGTTCGCGATAGAGCGTGATGGAATAGATGACGAGGTTGTAGATGCTCTGCATCATGTGGAGAAAAATCGTATTATGTGACGCGGCCACTACCTCCGTATGGAATTTGACGTCGACTTCGGCCCGTATCCGCCCCTTCTCCAAGTCGTGTTCCATCTCTTCGAGATAGCCGTGAATGCGCGCCAACTCCTCTTCCGTACGATTGCGCGCAGCCTGCCGCGCGGCCCACGACTCCATGACCCCCCGCACTTCGGTCAGCTCGACCACCTTCTCCTTGTCCTCGGCCAGCAGGATTTCCATCGGCGTCTGGAGCTCTTGTTCGGTGAGGCTCCTCACAACGGTCCCACCGCCGTGGACCGATTCGAGAAGTCCGAGGAGTTCCAGTTGCTGGATGGCTTCGCGCACTGAAGGACGGCTTACGCCCATCTGTTCGGCCAGGTCGCGTTCCGGAGGGAGCCGGTCTCCGACTCTGAACCTGCCGCTGGTGATTGCCTTCTTCAGCTGAGCGGCGATCTTCTCTGCTACCCGCTCCATTTTGATAGGGCGAAAGTCTGTCCGCGAGGCTTCGTCGAGTTTCGGTGTCATGGGTACTGAATAACCTGAGAGGGGGAGAACTGTCAAGAGATTCTTACCATCAGATCTTTTTACTTGACAAGTGGTCTGACCATGCTAGGGTATTACCATCCCCTTCAGAAGGACGTCCCGTGACAAGCTCCCTCGCCCGGAAACTCGAAGAACTGGTCGGCAGGGGTAAAGTCTTCTCTTCAGACTCGGAACTCCTCTGCTACTCCTACGATGCCACCCCCCTCGTATCACACAGGCCCGAAGCAGTGGTCCGGGTGACCTCGGAGCAGGATATCGCGGCGGTCCTGGAACTTGCCGCGCAGGAGGGTCTGCCGGTAACGCCCCGCGGGAGCGGGACCGGGTTGAGCGGCGGGTCCGTTCCGGTCAAAGGGGGGATTGTGCTCCTTACCACCGCGATGAATCGCATCATCGAAATCGACGCAGACGACCTGTCGGTCACGGTGGAACCGGGAGTTATTACTGCCGATCTTCACGCCGCGGTCGAGGAATTGGGGCTGTTCTATCCCCCTGACCCCGGGAGCATGAAGATCTCCACTATCGGGGGGAACGTGGCAGAGAACGCCGGGGGCCTGCGCGGTCTGAAGTACGGCATTACCGGAGATTACCTCCTCAGCCTTGACCTGTTTCTCATTGACGGTTCCAAGGTCCATTACGGCACCAAGTGCGTAAAGGACGTCGCAGGTTACAATCTGACCAAGTTCCTCGCGGGCTCCGAAGGGACTATCGGCTTCTTTTCAAAGATAGTCCTCAAGCTCATACCCAAGCCTCGGACCAAGAAGACGTTTCTCGCGCTCTATGACGACATTCTCGATGCCGCACGTACGGTATCCGCACTCATTGCTCGGAGGATCATCCCCTCGACTCTGGAATTAATGGACTCTGTGACCATCAACTGCGTGGAGGACCACGTGCACATAGGACTCCCACGCGACGTCGCGGCGCTCCTCCTCATCGAGACCGACGGCCACCCGGAAGTGGTAAAGGAAGAGGCAGCCGGGATCGAAGCAGCGTGCACCGCGAGCCGTGTGAGGACCCTGCGGATAGCCAAGGACGCGAAGGAATCGGAGGAGCTGTTTACCGCGCGCCGGAACGCGCTCACTTCGCTCGCGCGGGTCAAACCGACCACCATTCTCGAAGACGTCACGGTCCCGCGCCCCAGGATTCCCGAGATGATGGAGACCATCAGAGAGGCAGCGGCGAAGTTCTCGCTGAGGATTGGGACGTTCGGCCACGCGGGCGACGGAAACCTCCATCCAACGTGCCTGACCGACGAGCGGGACCGGGACGAGATCCATCGGGTCGAACAGGCCTACGACATGATCTTTCAAAGGGCCATCAGCCTCGGCGGCACCATCTCGGGCGAGCACGGGACGGGCATAACCAAATCAAAGTACCTTCCACAACTGGTAGGTCCCAAGGCGATCGAGGTCATGAAGAGGATCAAAGCCGCGTTCGACCCTGAAGGCCGTCTCAATCCGGGCAAGATATTCCCCGAACCTATGGAATAAATTCAATGGCCACGTCCCTGAACGCAGACGAAATCGCAGGTGCCCTCGCCACGCTGGATATTCACGACTACGGCGATGTTCTCCAGTGCATGCGCTGCGGCTCGTGCCTCCCACACTGTCCGACCTATCGGACCGACGGCATAGAAACCCAGTCCCCCCGCGGTCGGGTGGCGATGATCAAGGCGGTCATTGACCGGCGGTTGCAGGCTTCGGAAGAATTTGTGGAGCACATGTATCACTGCCTGGATTGCCGCAACTGTCAGACGGTATGCCCAGCGGGGGTCAAGGTCGGAGAATTGGTGCTGGAGGCTCGGCACCGGATCGAAGAGCATACGCCGCAACCGCTTCTCAAGAGATTCATGCTCGGGTCGGCCATTCGCGATCAGAAACGCCTCTCGCGCTATCTCACGCCTCTGCGCGCGTATCAGCTCACCGGGCTCCAGAAGGTAGTTCGACGGTCTCACATCCTCAAATGGATTTCCTCGGACCTCGAGTTCATGGAAGCCCTGCTTCCCACGTTGCCTTCCAGGCCGCTGGCCGAAACAATCCCTGACGTCATTCCCGCGGTGGGCAAGGAGAAGGGCCGCATCGGGTTCTTTCTGGGCTGTGCCATGAACCTCGTTTTCGCGGAGGTGAGCCGCGACACCATCGCTGTCCTGACCCGGTCCGGGTACACGGTGGTCGTTCCGAAAGGCCAGCAATGCTGTGGCACGCCCAACATCGCGGAAGGCGAGCGAAAGGTGTACCGGGAAATGGCCGAGCACAACGTAGCGCTGTTCGAAGACCGGGACGTCGACGCGATCGTCTGCGATTGCGCGGCATGCGGGATGGAACTCAAGGCGTATCGAGAGACCCTCGCTCCCGTGCATCGGGTAGCGCACAGGGCCGAGGCGTTTTCGGCGAAGATCAGGGATGTCTCCGAGTTCCTCGTCGCCGCGCTTGGTCCTGAGATAACGTTCGGTACCATCGCCGAAAAGGTATGTTTTCACGATCCTTGCCACTTGCGCCACGGCCAGAAGCTGGTGACCCCGCAACGAGAGCTGTTGCGCCGCATTCCCGGCGTTGTCTTCAGCGACATCCCGGATGAAGGACAGTGCTGCGGGTCCGCTGGAATCTACAACATCACCCACCGCGGACGCGCGATGAGAATTCTTGAGGCAAAAGTCGAGGCCATCGACAAGACGGCCGCGGATCGGGTGGTGACCTCTAATCCGGGCTGTTTCTTGCAACTCGACTACGCAAGGAAGCATTGGAACAGGGAATGGTCCTTGTCTCACATATCGCAATTACTTCGAAGTTCATTAGAGCGGGGGGAGACAATGCAGTAGTCGGGCGTTGGCCCCATACTACAGTGTTCACCGAAAGCGTCGAGAAAATAGCCGGGTCCGAGGAGGAGAGGAGGTGATTCCCCCGGAAGGCGATTCGGCGGAGCAAAGTGATCCAACATTTCAACATTCCAACACATCCAACGGAGGACGATAGCATGAAGAGAACAGCACTGGCCTTGCTCGCACTGGTAACGGCTCTCGTATTCTGGGGCGTCACGGCAACGACCTCATTTGCCCAGGAAAAGAAGCCGGAAAAGAAGATCGAGAAGTTCGGCGAGGATCAGCGAGCCAAAGAGTGGAAGGGCAAGAAATGGACCACGTCAGACAAAAAATTCACGTGGCGCGCGAGTGACCCATGGGGCGGTCTGCTGTTTCACGATTTCCTGATCCATTTCGCGGACAGCGTGAGAGCAGCGAGCGGCGGGCGGCTGGACATCAAGGTATTCCAGACCGGCGCGATTGTCCCTGCCATGGAAACCTTCGATGCAGTCTCAAAGGGCACCCTCGACATGGGGCATGCTTGGTCGGGCTACTGGAAAGGGAAGAACGAGGCGTTCGTAGCTTTTGCTTCCGTGCCGTTCGGCCTGGATGTGGAAGGATACAACATCTGGTACTACGAGCGTGGCGGCAAGAAGATGTTGGACGATCTGTACGCTCCGTACAACATGGTTTCCTTTTTCTGCGGCAATTCGGGTCAGGAGCTTGGGATTCATTCCAATAAGAAAGCCACCAAGATGGAGGACTTCAAAGGGATGAAGCTCAGGACCGTCGGATGGTACCAGGACATCTTGAACCTGCTGGGCGCCAACGTGACTCCGCTTCCCGGGCCGGAAATCTACCTGGCTCTGGAGAGGGGCGTCATCGACGGCTGCGAATTCAGCAGCCCCGCAATCAACTTGCCGCAAGGATTCCACGACATCACGAAATTCGTGATCGAGCCGGGTGTGCACCAGCCAAGCTGTCAAACCGACATTTTCATCAACAAAAAGAAGTGGGATGAACTCCCGGACGATCTGAAGGCCATTGTCGAGGTCTGCGCGAAAGAGACGCAACTCTGGTCAACACCCTGGATCGAGAACCTCAACGTCGAGGCAATTGAAAAAATGGGCAAGAAAGTGGAATACGTCCAGATGGACGATGCCACGATCGTCGAATTCGCCAAGGTGAGCAAGAAGTACCTCGAGGACCTGGCCGCCAAGAATCCCGATGTCAAGAAAGTCCTTGATTCGCAAGAGAAGTTCAAGAAGGACTTTTCTCCGTGGCGCAAGATGCGCGGCGGCGTCGCGCCCTGGCCTACCGACGATGTGACCAAAGGAAAGCTTTATCAATAACACGACAAACCTTCTGTAGTGGAATAACGCGCCCCGGAGCATTAGGCGGCTTCGGGGCTTACACCGCAACGATATGGATTGAAGGGAAACGGCGATGAAAAAATTCGTCCGCGCGGTCGACGCATTTAACGAATTCTTCGGCAAATACGTGGCCTTGCTGATAGTTCCTCTTGTCCTCGTCGTCACGTACGAGGTCGTCCTTCGGAAGATATTTCATTCTCCCACGGTATGGGCTTTTGAGATGACCGTATATCTGTACGGTGCGCATTTCGTCCTTGGCGCGGCATATACCTACCTGCACGATCGGCACGTGCGAGTCGACATTCTGTCTTCGAGGTTGCCCGCCAAGGCCAAGCTATGGCTGTCTATTTTGACATTCTTCGTCATCTTCGTGCCGTTTGTAGGCGGCCTGAGTTGGGCGGCAGTGCTGTACGCCGGTCACTCCGTTGCCATCGGGGAGCATAGCTGGAGCGCATGGAAGCCGCCGCTGTACATTTACAAGTGCGTCATGCCGCTGGGCTTTATCATGCTGTTCGTGCAGGGTGTGGCTCACTTCATTCGCGACATCTACAGGCTGAAGGGGGAAGAAATATGAGTCCCGAAACCGTAGCTCTTGCAATGTTCGGGGCCCTCTTTCTGGCCCTGTTTTCGGGTCACCCTCTGGCGTTTTCTCTGGGTGGTGTAGCCGTCTTCTTTGGCCTCATAGGCTGGGGCGGCTCACCGGAACAGGTTTTTGCGCTTTTCACCAACAAGACGTACGGCGTCATGGATGAATACGTCTTGGTCGCTGTTCCGTTGTTCATCTTTATGGCCCAGATGCTCGATGTCGCGGGGATTGCCGAGGCGCTGTTCAATACCATGCACGTGTTATGGGGCCCTGTACGGGGAGGCCTCGCGATAGCCGTCCTCATGGTCTGCGTGGTGTTCGCTGCCTCCACTGGTGTCGTCGGCGCGACTGAAGTGGCCATAGGCCTTATCGCGGTCCCTAATCTCCTGAAACGCGGATACGACATACCCATGACCGCAGGAGCCATCTGCGCCGGAGGAACGCTCGGTATTCTCATCCCGCCTTCCATAATGCTCGTGATCTACGGCAGTTTGACCAACATATCAGTGGGGAAGCTGTTTGCCGCGGCCTATTTCCCAGGATTTCTTCTGGCATCCATGTACATCGCCTACGTCGCTATCCGGTGCGGTCTCAACCCCACAATGGGGCCTCCGCTGCCACGTGAAGAGCGCATGCACACCGTCGGACAGAAGGCCTGGATGGTCGTCACCACCCTTCTCCCTCCCGTTTTTCTCATTGCGATGGTGCTTGGGAGCCTCGTGATAGGCGTCGCCACCACCACGGAAGCCGCCGGTCTGGGCGCGGTGGGAGCCACGATTCTTGCCATAGCCTACCGGAAACTGACCTGGGACGCGATCGTGGAGGCGTCAATTGCCACCTTGAAGATCACCTCCATGGTCATGATCCTTTTCGTCGGAGGAAACGCTTTTCAATCCGTGTTCATGGGGTTGGGCGGCGGTGACGCGGTTTCAGACGTGCTTCTGGGTTTCAAGGCCAGCCCGTACGTGGTCCTGTTTCTGATGATGGGCATCATCTTCTTCCTCGGATGCGTCATCGACTGGTTGGGAATCCTCCTGATCGTAACCCCTGTTTTCGGGCCTGTGGCTCAGGAATTGGGGTTCGATCCGTTGTGGTTCGGCACCCTGATTTGCGTCAATCTGCAAATGGCTTTTTTGACGCCGCCATTCGGCTATTCTCTCTTCTATCTACGCGGGATAGCGCCGCCGGAAATGACCATCGAGAAGATATACAAGGGCGTCGTCCCGTTCATATGCTTGCAGTGGGTGGGGCTCCTGGCGTGCATTTTTTACCCGCCTATCATCATGTGGCTACCCAAGGTCATATTCGGTGAATGAGCGTGTAGTCGGCCGATCGAGCCCTAAACAGAAAGAGGATGACCATGAATATTATAACGGTCTCACGACTCGTAGGTTCCTACGGCGATGAAATTGCCGCCAACGTAGCGGAGCGGATGGGACTGGAATTCGTCGGGCGTACCGGCCTGCATGAACTGGCGCTGAGCTGCGATCCCGAGTACAGCGACGCATGCACGCTCTACGAGGAAGAACACGGTCCAGGGTTCTTCGAGCGCCTGTTCTTTGACAGACCCGCGCACAAGAGTCTCTTCGAGGCGCTCACCTTCGAGCAGGCGAGCCGCGGGAATGTGGTGATAGTGGGTCGTGGAGCGCAAATTGCGCTGCACGATCTACCCGGCGTTTTCTCCGTGGGGGTCGTCGCTCCTCTTGAAGTGAGAGTCCAACGAATCAAGAGCAGGAACGGCGCATCCCGGGAAGATGCCGCATACTATGTAGAGAAGCACGACCGGGAACGGCAGAGACTCATCAAGGCCGTGTTTGACAGGGACACTGACGACTGGTCCCTGTACGATCTCGTGATCAACACGGCCCACTTCACGCCGGAAACTGCCACAGACGTTGTCGTTCACGCAGTCGGAAAAAAGGAAAGAGCCCGCGATGTGGATACCATCAAGGACCGATTGAAGAACATGGCTCTTGCCAAGAGAATCGAGACCCTGATCAGGAAGAAAATGACGTCCGCGGTCGCGCGTCACGTGGAGATTTCCGCGGAGCCCGGCGGTATGGTGAGAATCACCGGCCTGATTCGGGAGAAGGGTGACAAAGAAAAGGCCGGCCGGATCGCCGCGGAGTACCCGGGAGTGGTGAAGGTGGAAAACGAGCTGAAGGTTACCGAGCTGTCTTTCAGCATCTGAGGGAGCAGCCAGGCGAACAATGTCCGAACCCGTTCAGATCGTCGTTGGTCTCATTTGCCTCCTCGGGGTCTTCGCATTGACCCGTTACCTCGTTGGGTGGCAAGTCAAACGCGCCACGGGATTCATCATCCGGGACCTGGAGAGCCAGAATGCGGTCGACCCGTTCACAGCGGTCGAGTTGCCTTATGCAAAGCAGAGTCCGTTGCGAATCGGCATGCGAAACTACCACGCCAAGGCTCTCGACTACATGGTGAGCGAAGGAGTGGTGGGAAAGACCGGTGGCGGCAAGTACTATCTGCAGGTGAAGATCCCGGATGCAGAGCCCCCTGCCCTCTGATGGCGGCTCGTCTCGTAGCATCCCTTGACATCCTTGGGTTAATCGAATCTTCTGAGTGCCCTCCAAGACATGCAAACGACAGGGCAGACGGTCGGTCTGCCCCATAATACCGGAACGCCGGTGAATCATGACAGGTCAAGAACATGCGTGTTCAACTTTTTGTTACCTGCTTGATCGACACGTTCTTCCCCGAAACGGGCGAGGCGACGCTTCGGCTGTTGCGCTATTTCGGAGTGGACGCGGTCTTGCCCACGGAGCAAACCTGTTGCGGCAAGCCCGCGGACAGCGGCGGGTACCGCTATGAGTCCAGGAAGGCCGCGGAGCACTTTCTCTCGGTCTTTGGACGAAGCACGGACCCAATTGTGGTTCCGTCGGGGTCCTGCGCGTCCATGGTGAAGAACCACTACCCGGAACTCTTTCGGGACGACGCGCGCCTGCATGCTCAAGCCACAGCGGTCGCGGGTCGGGTCTACGAGTTGAGCCAGTTTCTCGTCAACGTCCTGAAAGCGGATCGGGCCGGCCTCAAGGGGAGAGGCAAGATCACCTACCATGCATCGTGCCAGCTCACCCGGGAACTCGGGGTTAAAGAGGAGCCTCTCGCTCTTCTCCGATCGCTCGATGCTGCTGAGTTCGTTCCCCTCCCCTCTGCCGACCGCTGCTGTGGGTTCGGCGGCACGTTCATGGCCAAGATGCCGGAGATCTCCATGGCGCTTGCCGACGAGAAACTCGACACCATCCTGAGCACCGGAGCAGACACGGTCACCGGTTGCGATCACGGGTGTTTGATGAACATCTCCGATGCGATCCGAAGACGCGGTGCTGCGGTGCAGGCCAAGCATATCGCGGTGGTGCTTGCGGAGGGACTGGCATGAGTTTACCGACGGGAAGCATACCTTTTCGAGAGAATGCCGCTCAGGCGATCCGCAACGAAGCCCTCAGAGCCGCAATGCGAAATGCCACCGGGGTCTTTGCGGTGAAACGGGCCGATGCGGTGTCCGCTGTCCCTCTCGAGGAATGGCGAGACAAGGCATCTGAAACGCGGCTCCAGGTATTGGACCACCTCGCCGACTACGTTGACCGATTCGCAAAGAGCGCGGTCCGAGCAGGTGCGACGGTTCACCGGGCGAAGGATGCGGAAACCGCGAGGGAGATCGTCGCATGCCTTCTGAAGGATCATGGCATTCAGAAGGCGGTCAAATCAAAGTCCATGATCAGTGAGGAGATCCACCTGAACGACTACCTGGAAAAGCAGGGAGTCACCGTGGTGGAGACCGATCTGGGCGAATACATCATCCAGATCGCCCGCGAACACCCTTCGCACATCATAGTCCCCGCGATTCACAAGGATCGCCGCCAGGTGGGAAAGCTCTTCGCGGAAAAGCTCGGCTGCGCGTACACCGAAGACCCGGCGGCGCTCACGAAGATTGCCCGGGCAAAGCTGAGACAGGAGTTTCTCTCGGCTGAAGCGGGCATATCCGGCGCGAACTTCGCGGTGGCCGATTCGGGGAGCCTCGTCATCTTCACCAATGAAGGGAACGGGCGCATGTGCACGACTTTGCCCCGGCTGCACATCGCGGTGACTTCCATTGAAAAGATCATCCCTTCCGTCGCGGATCTGCCAAAGTTCATCCGGTTGCTCCCCCGCTCGGCCACGGGCCAGGTCGTGACCACGTACCTCTCCATGATCACGGGCACTCGCAAAGCGGGCGAGGCTACCGGCGCGAAGGATCTTCACATCGTGCTGTTGGACAACGGTCGATCGAGTATCGTCGCGGGTGAATACCGCGAGATGCTCAAGTGTATTCGCTGCGGCGCGTGCCTCAACGCGTGCCCCGTGTATCAGACGGTGGGCGGGCATGCATACGGATCGACCTATCCAGGCCCCATGGGGATAATCTTGACGGTTCTCCTGGAAGGAATGGAACGGGCGCATACGCTCTTGGACGCAACGACACTCTGTGGCGCGTGCGCGGACGTCTGCCCGGTGAAAGTGCCGCTGCCAAGGCTCCTGCGACGACTGCGTGAACAGCGGACGGAGATGGGGCTCACCCCGACCATGGAACGCCAGGGGATGGCAGGTTTCGGGATGGCAGCGAAATCGCCTACTCTGTTTGGGGCAGGGCAGCAGGCAGCGCGACTTCTGTGGCCTCTTGCCCGGAAGATCGGTGTCAAGGGAACCCTGGCCCGGATGCCGATCCCGGCCGAACAACCGTTCAGGCGGAGGATCTCATGACTCAAGACGCGGCAATCGATCTGTTTGTCGAGAATGCAGAGAAGGCCGGAGCACGGGTGGTTCGGGTCAGCAGCGCTCACGAACTCAACGAAGTCCTCTCTGGGATGCTGGAAGGCGCGACCGCTGTCTATTCCCCCGGCGTGACCCCGACGGAAAAGGGACTGGCGATTCCTCCGGATCGGAGCACCGAAGACTATGTGAACGCGTCTGCCTGCGTAGAGGAAGTGTCAGCAGCGGTCGCGGAAACGGGGAGCCTCGTCTGTTCCAGTCAAGGAGGAAAACCGGTGCAGGCAGGGCTGCTCCCCGGCCATCATATAGCCATCGTTGCTGCGGAACACGTGTACGAGGACCTCGACCGGTTCTTTGCCGCGCTGGGTGACGCCCCGCCGACCAACATCACGCTGGAAACAGGCCCCAGCAGAACCGCAGACATCGAGCTGACCCTCACCATCGGCGTACACGGCCCCGACCGATTGAGCATTATCGTCGTTTAGGCGAGAAACGGCCGTTTCTGAAGATCTATCGGCGGGGGCCGAGAACCCCAGACGGAAAGAGTCGGAGTGTGCATGTCGAGAAGGACGGCTTCTCCCTTCGGTGGGCGGCCGATCGAACGGCGTAAATCGTCACGTGCCGTTCGTAGATAACATCTGTCATAACGCATAGATGGGGGTTTCGATCATGAGAAAACAGCTTGCGGTGATGATGCTTCTGTGCCTCCTGGCCTTGCCGGGAATTGTCTCAAACAACGCCTCTGCCGCGGACACGATCAAGCTTGGTTTTGTGGCCGATGCGACCGGGGTCGGAGAATCCTGGTACAAGAGCCAGAGAGCGGGGATAGATCTCTTCATCGAGCAAACCAACGCGGCCGGAGGGGTTCTCGGGAAGAAACTGGAACTCATCGTGCGTGACTCCGCGCTGAAGCCCGATCTCGGAACGGCAGCGGCAGAGGATCTGATCCTCAAGGAAAGATGCGACTTTCTTATCGGTCCGACGAGCAGCGGGGTCGCGCTGGCTGTGACGAGAGTCGCGCAAAAGTATAAGAAGGTCGTCATGTTCCATACGTCAAATGCCGAGGCGCTGACCACCACCGATTTCCAGCCCTACATGTTTCAGGTGGTTCCCAATACGGGGATTGAATCTCGGGGCGTGGCACAGTATTTTGTGCTCCGCGACTACAAGCGATTCTGCTACCTGGGACCGGACTACGAGTATGCCAGAAACTGGTGGGCGACCTTCAAGACCTACCTGACCCAGAGAAAACCGGAGGCACAGATCCTCTCCGAACAGTGGATCAAGCTGGGAGACACAAACTATGCTCAGCTCATCCCGGAGATCCTGGCCAAGAACCCTGAGATCGTGATCACCAACCTTTGGGGAGACTCCCTGGTGAAATTCATCAGGGAACTCAAGCCGACCGGTTTGCTGTCGAAGGCGAGCGTGGTCTCGCTCTTCGATCTGGACATGCTGCGATCTATCGGGCTCGACATGCCGGAAGGGGTCTTGGGATACTCCCGTTGTGCGTTCTATGCCACCCGCGACCGGGACATGAAGGAATTCGTGGATGCGTTCTACGCGAAATATCAACAATGGCCCGCAGACTGGGCAATCATGGCATACGACGGTCTCCTCGCCCTGACCGAGGCTATCAAGAAGGCGAACAGCACGGATTCGGACAAAGTGGTCAAGGCCTTGGAGGGGCTCCACTGGAAATCTCTCCGCGGGTGGCATCGCATTCGGGCGGAAGACCATCAGGCCGACGTCGGCATCTATGTGGGCTGGACAGAAAAGGACCCGAAGTACGAGGGCTTCTTGACCATCAAGAGGCATATGACCTTACTCCCGGCGGAGCTGGTCTGGCTTCCCCCGGAGGATGTCAAGAAACTCCAGCCCCCCGGGCGCTGATACCGACGGGAGGTCAACCAGGCCAATTCTGCACGGGATGTCCGTTGGTCCCCGAAGTGAAAGGCCGTCTGTCGCTGCCCGTAGCAGACGGAACCACGGACGTCCGGCGGACTTCCCCAGATGGGGAGTCTCCCGGGCACGAGCGGTCAGTGCGTGATACTTTCCGTGCAACGGGTGATCCTCCTCCTGACTCGCGGCTCTTGGAGAACTCGCCAACCCCAGTCTTCGACGACCCTTTCACGAAATGCACCGACCCTCGCTCGAATTCAATCAACCAATCTTGGCAGAGCCTTCCCTCACAAGAGCTCTTCGCAGTGTACGTTTTCGCAAGCGAAGAGGTGTGAATCCGCGACGAAGCTGGTATAATACATGTTATTGCGTATGACTTCACGCTCTGAAGGGTGCAGGATCATACGACCAACAGGTACAAGTATTCCGAATGGCTATCTGACACACGTAGGCCAAGAGCGGCACCACGATCCCGTCTCAATGACCGTCAGCATTATGACGTGGGAACGCAGAGGGGCCCCGGATAAACCGCGGAGAAACTATGAGTGCCAACAAAGACTTCTCTGACCCGCTGTTCCGTGTCATCGTGGGTGTGACCGCGTTGCTGGGAGCGCTGCACTTTGGGCTTTTTTTCTTTCGTGAATCTGAGCCGGTTCTTGCCGAGATTCCCATGTTTGTACCCATGATTCACGGTTTTATAGCGCTGATCGGCTTCTGCGTTGCCTTCCTCGCGCTGGGACGCCACCGAGCGCTGCACGACCCGGCCTCGTACTGGACCGGCATCGCCTTTGCAGCTTTCAGCATATTAGCGGTGTTCTACGTCCTCAGCTGGCCCGGCTTGCGCTCCGACGGCCGAGCGATCATCGGCCACTTGCCGGAAGCGGCGGTCTGGAATGTGATGCTCGAGCGCATCCTCGTCGGCGGTCTGCTGATGGCAGCTCTTCTGGCGCGATGGCCGGGAGCTGAGTCGCTTTCCGACAAGCGCTGGGGATACTCGTTGCAGGCCTCGGTGGCTCTTTTCGTCCTTCTGGGTCTCGTTCTGGTGACCATCGGGGGCTATTTGCCGTCGCCCATCGGTCGGGGCGGGGCGTTTACGCCGCTTGTGAGAGGCTTGGAGTTGCTGGTCCTGCTCCTGTTTGCGGCTGGTGCCGTGTTCTCCACCCGCCGGTACTTGCGTTCCGGGGATACGCTGTATGCGTTCCTGGCCCTTACGCAGGTGCAGTTCGCCTTTGGTTCGGCAAGCGCCTTGATGGCGGGCAAACGCTACGCACTCCTGTGGTACCTCTCCGGGCTCCTGGCTGCTTCGGCCCTGCTGACCATGCTGTTTTGCGTACTCTGGGAGTATGTTCGCCTCTATCAAAGAGAGCAGGAAAAGAGCAGTGAACTGGAAATCAGTGTCATCAAGTACAGGCAGGCTGAAGAACAGCTCAAGGAAAGCGAAGCCCACTTGAAGAGATCCCAGGCGATCGCAAATCTGGGCAGTTGGGAACTCGATGTTGTCAATAACGTCCTGACATGGTCGGATGAGGTTTACCGGATTTTCGGCCTGCAGCCACAGGAATTCATGGCAACGTACGAGGCGTTCCTCGAGGCAGTGCATCCTGACGACCGTGACGCGGTGAACGAAGCATATTCCGGCTCGCTGAGGGACGGGAAGGATACCTACGAGATAGAGCACCGAGTCGTGCGCAATTCTACAGGAGAAATCAGGCACGTTCGTGAGAAATGTCATCATGTACGGGATGAAACCGACAGCATAATCAGGTCGCTAGGTATGGTGCACGACATCACCGAGCGCAAGCGGGCCGAGGAAGCTCTGCGGGAAGCAAAAAAGAATCTGGAAGTCCGCGTACAAGAGAGAACCGCAGAACTCGAGCGGGCAAATCGCTCCCTGCACCGAGAGAACGCAGAGCGTCAGCGGGCCGAGGAACAAATCCTGCAGGCCAAAGAAGAGTGGGAACGGACTTTCGATGCGATCACCGATCCGATCATGATTCTCGATGCGCACCATAAGATCGTAAAGGCAAATCAGGCAATGGCCGCCAAATTAGGGACCTCCCCGTCCTTGGCAGTCGGGCTCTCCTGCCATGCCGCGGTCCATGGAACCAGCCAACCCCCGCCGTTCTGCCCTCATGCCCGTCTGCTGGCGGACGGAGAACCTCATTCGGAAGAAATCCATGAAGAAAGCCTGAACGCAGATTTCCACGTTTCGGTATCGCCTCTGTTTGACCGCGATGGATCGTTGTTTGGCTCTGTCCATTACATGCGCGACATCACCGAGCAAAAGCGGGCTCAGGAAGAGGTAAAGGCCGAGCGACAGCGACTCTATGACGTCTTAGATACACTGCCCGCCTACGTAGTGTTGCTGAAGTCAGATTATCACGTACCCTTCGCCAATCGCTACTTCCGCGAGCGCTTCGGAGAATCCAACGGCATGCGGTGCTTTGAGTATCTCTTCGGACGCACCGAGCCCTGCGAGATCTGCGAGACCTATACCGTTCTGAAGACCAAGGAGCCCCACTCCTGGGAGTGGACGGGTCCGGACGGCCGCAATTACGATGTTTTCGACTGCCCGTTCACCGATTCAGATGGCTCCCTTTTCATCCTCGAGATGGGGATTGACGTCACCGAGCGTCACCTGGCCGAAGAGGACCGGAAACTGCTCATTTCAGACCTGGAGGCGAAGAACCTGGAAATGGAAAGATTCATTTATTCCGTTTCCCACGATCTCCGGAGTCCCTTGATAACCATTAAGACATTCCTGGGATTTGTCCAAGAGGCTTTGGCTACGGGTGATGCTGACGGAGTGGAGCCGGATCTGTGTCGTATAGATAGGGCTACGGACCGGATGGGGCAACTCCTGGATGAGATTCTGGAGCTGTCCCGGATCGGGCGCCTCTCCAACCCGCCTTCCAGGGTTCCCGCAGAGGAACTGATAAGCGAGGCCCTCGAACTGCTTGCCGGCAGTATTACCCGCAGTGGGGTGGAAGTACGAGTCGCCCCCGATTTGCCGGTTCTCTACGGGGATCGTCCCCGTTTGTTGGAAGTGTTCCAGAACTTGATAGAGAACGCAGCAAAGTTTTCAGCCGGTCAGCCACACCCCCAGGTTGAAGTAGGGTGCATCGAGCAAGAGGGCGAGGCCACATTCTATGTTCGCGACAATGGTATGGGCATCGATCCGTCTTACCACGCCAAGGTTTTCCGACTGTTCGAGAAACTTGATCCGGAGAGCGACGGAACCGGAATCGGATTGGCCCTGGTCAAACGGATCGTCGAGGTGCTCGGCGGCCGCATCTGGGTGGATTCTCAAGGCTCGGGCCAGGGCACGACTTTCTACTTCACGTTACCGTGGGCCCCGTCTGGCGATAAGTGCTGAAGCGCACCAGCCTGCAAGAAGCCTAATGGAACGACGTGAAACCTGCGGAGAATTGCGGAACGGCGCAGATCTTGCCCAGACTAACCTGTAGGCCTTCAGGCACCGAACCGCAAGAGCGCTCCCACGCAACGTGTCCCGGCTCGTTCCTTTTCCGACGGTGAAACTCTCTGGGACGCGGTTTTCGTAGGGTCTTTGCTTCAGTCCCAGAAAAATCGGGCATGGCAAACAGCACCAGGAAGAAAATAAAGGCCGGCGAGGCCGTGAACGACATCAGGTCCGGGATGACCGATGCGGACCTCAGGGAGAAGTACGGCCTTTCGCCACAGGGGCTCGCTCTGTTGTTCGGAAGACTGGCTGACGCTGGGCTGTTGGAACGGCATGAGCTGGAACACTTGCAAGGCTGGAGAGATTCGAGCTCGGGAGAACTCACCCGAAAGCCACCTGCGGCCGCGTGGCCCGTTCGGCCCCGAGGCTTCGACGGCGCTCCCGATACTACTCAGTTCACTCAAGAGGACGACCGATTCCTGAAGACGACACCCGACGATTCAGCGGATTCCGTACCCGAGGTTCGACATCTGGAACGGACGGAATGGATCATGCTCCTGGTGACACCGCTCATCGCTCTGCTTTGCTTCGTTTTCTTTTGGCCGGCCTGGATACTCTCCACGTTCACGATCCTCAGCCACGAGATGGGCCACGCCATTTTTGGATGGGTATTCGGGTACCCGTCCTTCCCACAGTTCGATATCCTTTACGGTGGAGGTCTCACACGTCACTTTGAGCGATATACTATCCTGTTGATCGTCATCTATCTTGGCTTTGGCGTGCTGGCCTACCTGAACCGCGGCAATCGACCGATGCTAACCGCGATCGTTGCGGTTGCGCTCACTCACGGGATCATTTCATCTACGTCCATGCACTCGGTGATCATTCTATTTATGGGACACGGGACTGAACTCATCATCGCAGGCTTATTCATTTTCAGGTGCCTGAGCGGGCGGGCCGTCGTGCACCCCGCGGAGCGACCCTTGTACGGGGTCATTGGGTTCTTCATCGTATTCTACGACCTTCGTTTCGCCTACGGACTCCTGACAAGTCGTTTGCGGGTGGAGGAGTACCTGGACGGCAAGGCGGACTTGGATAATGACTTCGTTAGGATTGCCTACGATCATCTGCACGTGAATATGTCATCGGTAGTGCTCCTGTTCTTCGTGTGCTGTGTCTTGTCTCCGCTGCTGAGTTTCCTCGCCTTTCGGTACATGGAATACCTTCATGCGGGCATTGCTGCGGTGTTGCACGGAAAAGCGGATGCGGTTGAAGAGACGACTCTCTGATACCGGAGACCAGTGGAGTGAAGGTCCGGCTAGAGGACGGACCTGAGCGCAGAGAGATGCCCGCGGCATCTCACTCAGCCGGCGCCGAACCAGTACGAGTCCGGTGGCCTGAGCCGGTGTTTCAGAACTGCACTTCCCCACGTGCCCGCAACTCCATCGGGAGCAAAGCCGCGTAAAGGTGTGAATGAACGGGAGTGGGAGTCCCGACGTCTGCTCCGAGGCGCACGACCGATCCGCTCTGATAATCCAGCTCCGACGGACGACCATCCATAATATCCCTCTGCATCGAAGCGGTGGTTTCTCCGGGAAGTGAATCGACGACCGCCAGCGTCGCGGAAACAGCGTCCTGTTTGAGAGCGACTCCTCGCGCCAATGCGACAGCAGCCACTTCTTCGATCGCGGCTTGAAGCAGTGCCCTCGTCTCCGGAATTGACCGAACCACTCGTACCGGCGCCCGGGTAACCGCTCCCAGACCACTCACCGAGGCTATGAATAAGAATTTTTGCCACATCGCGGCTGCGATATCGCCGGGGATTTCCGCGTTGATCCCGGCCTTGCGGAATGCGTCGAGCATCTTGCCGCTGCGTTCCGTGAGTCGGTTCTCCAATTCGCCGAACGCGAGATAAGGTTTCATGCCTACATGACGGATGTGACCGGGACCGATGATGAGACTCACGATGTAGCACAATCCGCCGAAGACATGCCGCGGCCCGAGGTTTTCCGACAGAATCAAAGGAGCTTCGACACCGTTTTGGAGCGGAAGCACAAAGGTTTCGCTCCCGATCATGGGCTGCATCAGTGCGGCGGCATCTGCAACCTGCCAGGCCTTCACTCCCAGAATGATCGCGTCCACCTGGCCGATTTCCGACGGATTGTCGGTAGCCTTCACGGTAAACGTAACCGAGCCACCCTCGGGGTCGTCAAGAGTGAGCCCGTGGGTCTTCAATGCTTCCAAATGCTTGCCTCTGGCGATGAACGCCACATCCTGTCCGCTCTGGGCGAGGCGCCCTCCAAAATAGCCGCCGACACCGCCGACTCCGACTACTGCAATGCGCATCATCTGTTCTCCGGATGACTGAACATGAACGGGATTTGGTAAATCTCCCGCATCATCTTTTCGCGGATCCGCCTTTGTCGCCCTGAATGGCCACTAGGACTGTCCGGCCGAGGTCGTCTCACCGGTATGTCGTCTTCTCCTGAACGCCCTTTCTCGGGGTCTGGAACGGTTCTCCGTCAGGCTTGCCCAGACAGATCAGTGCAACGGGATCTTTTTCCGCTTCAAGGCCGAGAATTTCGCGTATCGCGTCCTTCTCGAACAGGGTGAACCAGAGGCTTCCCAGACCGAGAGAATGGGCCGTCAGAAGAATGTTCTGGATGGCTGCCGCGCAGGCATGCTGATAGGCCTGGCCTCCGTCCTTGAGGAACATATCTGCCCCGGTCTTCTTCGGATCGCCGATGACCGCGAGAATGACCGGCACTTCTTTCAGGAAGCCCACCTCATAGCGGTTGAGCCATTTCCAGCCACTCTTCTCGAAAAGGATACTTTTGCGCGCCTCGGCTTCAGCAAAGATCTTTTCCTTGAATTCGCCGTTGGTGACGACCATGAACTCCCATGGCTGATTGTTAGCCGGTGAAGGGGCCCAGGTCCCTGCTTCGAGAAGCTCTTCGATGGTTTCCCGGCTCAGAGGGTCGGGAAGATACTTGCGACAACTTCGCCGTTCACGAATGGCAGTTTGGAGATCCACGCGACGCTCCTTTCCCATCCATACCTGGAAGGCTTGGATCGCAGCTGGCTCGTCACGCGAGCCTCCTGCACCAGTGCCTTCAGGGGATGCTTGGTTTTGGCGAGCGTACCCTGCCGGCCCGGCGAGTGTCAATGCAATTCCTTGACTGGACTACTCATAGAAGAGTCGACAGCGGCTGGGAGCGCCCGCGAAGGGAATATCGAAATTCAGCGGAAAGGGAGTTGTTGGAGAAGACGGCAAAGGCACCTCTCCCCGTCCCGGGTGCCGGAGAGGGTTGCGAGATTGTCAGGCAGTTTGTCCGGGCAAGAACACGCTGTTCTCAAAATCCTCTAGAAAAGCGAATACGTCTGACGGGTTCTCTTCTTCCTGGGGAAGATTGTCCAGATCGACCACCTCTTCGGTATCGGTCCGGTACAGGAAGAACACAAGCGGTCTGTGGCCCGCCTTGCACACCCAGGCCTGTGCGTTGACAATGGAACCCACAACCGTCTGGAGGAATGGGGAATACCCGCCTCTGGCCAGTTCGGACGTCATTTCTTTCTTGGTCATCACCGTCAAACGCCTGCTCTTTCGGTTATACACATGGGCCGTACGGTGGGCGCCAGGGAGGAGTGAACCGGTCACCCACCGCACGCGGATCTCGTTGAAGAATGAGCAACTTGCGTGCCAGAGCCTGGAAGTCAGCAACTTCCGTTATTCCGATTTGTTATCTCTCTCAGTCTGCGGTTATCCGTCGGGAACCCTACGGAAAGGTCAAATCATGCCCCGTAATCGTACGTGCATGTAGGAATGTAAGATCATCCATGCCTCTCGCTGCCGGAAGCCGCGCGCACCTGAGTTGCACCTCCGGAGAGTTCGAATCCTCGCAGCACCTTCGGCATCAACTATTGATGCAGGGATTTGTCGCTGTAGAGCGCACAGTGGAGGCACGACCATGGAATACACTGAGGAGAAACCGGCAGAAGAAACTCAGGAGTCACTCGCATCAGAAGAGGAGACCGCAGAGTTTCAGTGTATGAACTACTACGAAGGGGGCCTGATGGAATTCGAGGATGAAGCCAATGCTGCCCGGGACGATGTGTTCGAGAGGCAGTTCTTCATGTGCGGATGTTAAAAATGAGGAACGCGTGGATTCCCTTGACGACTCCCACAACTTTGGGCGAGCCGAGTATCTCCTTCCGGTTTGCGGCATGGTGCAGGCCAAACGGTCAATTTTTCCGGACACGACTCGCCCGTTTTTCTGCAGGGGTATAAGAGCGAGGCCGCTGACAATGAGCCGAACTGGAGGAATCTGATGGAAACAAAGTCATCGAGCATTCGATGTTGTTGCATCGGCAACATCTGTAAGAAAATGGACAGCGACTCCGACTGCGCCAAGGCCGGCGGTGTGATGGTGAGCGGATGTCATGACTGCAAGTGACCGTCTCCTTTCTTTGGAGACGAGCATCCTTTCCGAGTGCCGCGGCGTGAGAGTTGCGGCACTTCTCCGGCTTCCCCTCCGATGAATTTCCTTGAACATACGGCGAAGAGTGACCGCTAACCGCGTTCATGTACCGCGATCACAATGCTTTTGACGCTAGACGCTTTTCCGTGTAGTTCTCCTGAAGGGGTTATGGTCGTGGGGCCTCTCATAGCGTTCTGCGGGGAGAACGTAATTTCGGCTGAGGTCTTCCTTGCCGGAACCCAGAACGGCCTTGCACAATGGGCTTCTGTTTTCTTCACCGATTGCTCGGAGAAACCTGGAGGTTGGAAAATGCGATGTTCGAAAAGAGCTTGGCAGACGGTCAGCGTGCCGGTCCTCGTCGCACTTGTCTTGCTGTACAGCACAGCCATTGCTCAAGCTCAATCGGTAACCGGCTTGAGTGGGGTGCCCGCGGTTGCACCTCTGAAGAAATTCTATTCCATACCGGATTTTCAGATCGGCGGCGAATACGACTTCGCCAATGAGGCGCTTTTCGAGCGGGGCGGCAAAGGAGGCGTGACACTCGAGTCGCTTGGGCAGAAGCCGCTGCGTGTCTCTTACATCGCGGTGGGGACGCCGCAGAGGGACAAGGACGGCAAGATCGTCAACGCGGTCATGATCAGTTCCTACTATTCCGGCGATGCGGCCACGATGTACGACTTCTGGTACGAAGGGCAAAAAGGGAACGCCTTCTCCAAGGGAGCGGTCGTGGGTCCGGGCAAGCTCATCGATACCGACAAATGCTACGTCGTCTTCCTCGATGCGCTCGGATTGTGGGGCGCCAGCAAACCCAGCGACGGGCTCGGCATGAAGTTCCCGCGTTATACGACCCTAGACCTGGTGCAGGCCAATTATCGGTTGCTCAAGGACGAATTGGGCGTGGCCAAGGTCAAACTGGCCACCGGCGTATCGATGGGGGCCATGCAGAGTTACGCTCTCGCGGTCATGCATCCGGATTTCGTCGAAGCGATCATGCCGGTGGGTGGGATCGTGAAGTCGGACCCTGTGGTCCGGTGGCTGTTCCAGCTCATGAGCGACGCAATGGAGAGCGACCCGGTATGGCGGGAGACCAAGGGTGACTACTACGCACGCCCCAAGGATCAGCACCCGAACAAGGGCCTGATGTTCGGGTGGTCGGTTCTCGGGCAGACGAGCTTCAGTCTGGATTTCCGAGTGAAGCAACCGTGGGATGTGGTAACAAAGGATGTCTTCGTCTGGGAGCCCAAAGGTGATGAAGGCGGAAACCTGATAAGCAAAGCCGCAGAATACGACGTCAACGATTTGCTGTGCCGCAATCTATCTCTCAAGGATTACGACCTCTCCCTCGGGCTCAGCAGGATAAAGGCACGCACGCTCATCATCCATGTGAAGAACGATCAATGGCTCATGTACTCCACCGCGGAAGAAGCTGCAAAGCAGATCCCCGGTGCGAAACTGGTTTCTTTCGAGGACCCGCTGGCCCACTACGCAGTGTTTCGCGGACCCAACGTCATGAAGAAGGAGGTCGAAGCGTTCTTCGGCGAAATCGGCCTGAAATAAGAGCTGATACCAATAGAGTGGGACATCCGGGCAGGACGCTGCTGAACGACGGGGAATCCAGGATGAGGCTCGTTGTCGCTGGGTACAGGATTTCGTAAATACGGTATCGCTCATGGGCCTGCTCTTGGCTGTTCAGTGGGGCCGGCATCTTGCCGGTCCGTTAAGAAATGACAGGCAAGATGCGTGTCCCACCGTGCTTCCCGATGCGTCACCCTATTTGCGCCATAGAATACCAAGCCGCCCGGACGTATGACATTCGGGCCACCCACCTCCGGACCTTGGCGCTGCTGGGCCAGGATTCTGGTACGGGATGGTGATTTTGAGGCAGTCCTTCACTCTTTGACCACTCTGCACAGATAGCACTTGAGGGGCTCGGTCCCGGTGTCCGGATCGAAACCCGCATCGCCGAACAAGAGATTGACGCTGGATCTTTTCCAGCCGTATTCCGGCGGGTCTTCCTCCGGGAACCACCAGGCGTGCTGGGCGTTTACGACATCAGGAGCGATCCCGTCGAAGAGTCTGGCCTTCATCCGCACGCGGGTGGATGGAGACTCGACCCACACCCAGTCCCCGTCCTCGATGCCCAGGGAAGCCGCTGTCTCAGGGTGGATCTCCACCAGTGGATCGGGATTTCGGCTCCTTAGGGATGCGATCTGGCGCCCCTCGGAGTGGAAGAACTCCCTGATCTTGTTTCCCGCGATCAGGATAAGCGGGTATTTTGCGGCCACACCAGGTGCAGAAACGGGCGAAAGCACCGGCTCTCGATAGACCGGCAGTGCCGCGACTCCGAGGTGCTCGGCCACGGTGCTGAAGAGTTCGAACTTGCCGGTGGGAGTGTGGAATCCTTCCTCTCGGTACTTGTGGTACCGCATCTCTCCAACCAGGATGCCTCGCTCGCAGAACTCGTCGAAGGTCATTCCCGTATCTTCCAGCAGCCAGTCGAGGTACTGCTTCCGATCCTTCCAGGGAAAAGCTTCGTGCAAGCCGAGGCGATGCGCGAGGTCGAAAATCACATCCCGGTCATCCCGGGCTTCGCCGATCTGTGCGACCTTCTTCCGCGCCAGTACACACCAGATCTTGTGGAGGCTCACGACATCGTCCTGTTCGAGCCAGGTGGCCGCGGGGAGGACGAGGTCGGCCAACTGCGCAGTAGGGGTCATGAAGAAATCCGAGACCACCGTGAACTCCAGATGCTCTCGCAACGCCCGTTCGATGGTGAGAGATTGCGTCTGAGTGAGCAGCGGGTTGGAACCCACGATCCACATAGCCCGCACCCGATAAGGTTTCCCGCTCTTGACAGACTGCCAGAACATCGGCGGATGGCAGAAGTCCGCGAGGGGAAACTGGCCTGCAGTCACCATGCGTGCCTTCATGCCCGGCGAGAGAAACTGCCCCCCGCCCTGATCCCGATTGACGAACAACGACTTGGGCTTCACTTTCGTCGGAGCCACCCATAAGACGTCACCGCCGGGCAGGTCCACATTGCCGGTGATGGCGCTGAGGGTCAGGAGTGCTCGGGCTGTCTGGAAATTACACCCGTTCATGTCCACGCCGTTGCCCCATTGCAGGCAAGCCGGTTTGGTGGTCGCGTACATCCGCGCCGCGCCGCGAATAATTTCCGCGGGAATGCGGGTGATGGGCTCGGCCCACTTGGGAGTGAACGGACGGACATGCTCGGCAAGTTTGTCAAAGCCGAAGGCATAACGGTCGACAAAATCGTGGTCCACCAGGTCTTCGGTGATGATGGTGTGAATCATCGCCAGGGCAAGTGCACCGTCAGTTCCCGGCCGCAATTGCAGCCAGAAATCCGCTCTTTCTGCCGGGCCGATACGCCTCGGGTCCACGACAATCACGCGGCGGGCCTTTCTCAAGGCTCTCGCGAGCATCCCTCCGCACATGCCGTCCGCGGACCCCGATTCCGTGACATTGCACCCCCACAGGAGCACGCACGCGGGTGCTTCCCCGCCGAAGCCGTAGATGTCGCACACGGGGAGCTGCCCAAGGGTCATTCCCGCGGCCTGGACCCGCGGTATGTAACATACATGACCCGGCGCGACGAAGTTCGGCGTGCCGAAGGCATGAGCAAAGCGGAGGGTAAACTCGATGTACGGCCTGCCGGTCCCCTGCCCTATGGCGAGGTACTCCGGGCCGCTCTCCCGTTTCACGCGGACGAACTTCTCCGCCATTTCATGGAGCGCTTCATCCCAGGAGATCTTGCTCCACCGGTTTTCGCCGCGTTTCCCGGCACGGCGCAGGGGATGCGTTAGTCGATCGGGATGATAGAGCACTTCGGGAGCCGCTGCGCCCTTGGGGCAGAGATACCCCCGACTGGTGGGACTCTCGGGATCGCCGGTGACCTTCACCACGCGGTCTCCCTCGAGATGCACGAGCACCTGGCACACTCCATGACACCCGCGACAGGACGATCGAACGATCTTCTTCCCTTGAGACACGAGCACCTCCAGGTTCCCACAGGCAGTTCGCCAGGTTTGTTTTCAACGCGAGAAGGAGGCGCCGGCTTAGCAGCGGGCTCACCGGCAACGATCCTGCCCTATTTCAGCCCCGCTGCTCCGGCGAGAAAATCGTCGGTATTGAGCACTCGGGCATAGACTGCCCCCAATGCGGACATGAACGCAGCATGGACGAATTCGGCCGAGACATCCACACCCTGATGGGAGAGGCCTCGCGCGGCGCACCCGTCGCTCAAGACGACACAAGCGCAGCCGTGATCGAACGCGGCTCGCACCGATGCGTCCACGCACATGTGGGTCATCATCCCGCAGACGACCAGCTTGCGCAGTCCGTTGTCCTTCAGGTGATCGAGTAACGGCGTGTCTCGGAATGAGTTCGGGTAATGCTTTTGGACCACAAGCTCTCCGGGAAGCGGCTTGACGTGCTCGTGAATCTCGACCCCTTCAGAGTTCGGCACTAAGAACGTGGCCCCGACTCTGGCGGCGATGTGTTGAACGTGAATGACGGGGAGGCCTCGGTTACGGAAATGATCGAGGGCCTTTTTCGCCATAAGGCTGGCTTGAGGGCTCCCCGGAACTTCCATCTTGCCGCCGGGAAAATAATCATTCTGAATGTCGATGAGGAGCAACGCAGTTTCCATAGGATGACCTCCGAAATGTGAAGCAGGGGAAATCGATGCGGACTCTTCCCACTGCAGCGCGATCGAGTTGCGGGAAGCCTTCCGGAATCATTGTACCATCTCGAACGTCACTTGTGGAGAAAAGCTATTCTCGGCAATCAATTCCTGGAAGGCACGCGCCTGAAGAACGCGAAGAAGTCTTCTGACAAACCAGCCTCACGTCTTACCTCGTCAGGATTGACTCTTCATGGCAAGCCGTGTGTCTTTGCGGGAATGTCAGCAGGGCACTCCAATCTTGGTACTGTTTTCATAAATACGGTCTCGCTTGGAGGCTCTGCTCTTGGCTGTTCAGTGGGGCCGGCATCCTGCCGGTCCATTAAGAAGTGACAGGCAAGATGCCTGTCCCACCAAGAAACCTAAAATCCGCGACCGGACTTCTGAAATGGTGTACTTAGCGTAAGCCAAAAAGGGGCATGGTGGTGAGAAGGACCAATGATGATTGTTATCCGTGAGATAGGCGGTGAGACCGTTCTGAGTCGGAGCGGAATCCGGCATGAGGGATGCAAGGCAAGACCTGACAAGCGACCTCAATCGCGTCAATCGGCATGGAGTCCGCTTCGGCCAACGCGAGCCGATGCAATAACTCTGCTTTTCCAACTGGTTACCGAATCATCCTGGCACGCGGCCCGGAAGCAGCAACGCTCTTCCGAGCAATCATTGTATCCTCTGTTAAAGCAATCGGAATATCCGGCTTTCCGTTGTGCCTGGTGTATCTTTTCGGTATACCTCTTGCGTATGCAGGAAGGACAGTATCCGTGTGAGATGTCGGCTTCCGTGGCCTGTGGATCGCCCCATTCTATACCGCAGAGAAGGCATCTATACTTGAGCATCTTTGTTTCACTCCAAGTAACCTACCCATCGACCGCAAACACCGGAGCCCGAAGGGCCGCTCGAACCACTAGCCGTCGTGACACCAAACAGCCCGAATCCAACATCTGTTAGACACTTAGAGCATATTGTTCCGACGAGGTCAAGAGAAAAAGCGTTTCTCTCCTGAACTACGGGCGGACCTGCTTGCAATAGATTAGATTCGTTGGCGAATCCATGTATTCATTGCGCCCAGTGGCGAGCACCGGCACCACGCGTAAGCGTTTTGTCGCTTTGATTACTCGCTGCTCTTGGTCGCGAGTCCCAGACGGAGCTCTTTGTTTCCTCGACTGCGAAGCCACGGTGGAAATGGAGGTTGACTCGTGGGACAGTTGTGACTTATCCTAAAAACGAGGAGTACAGGCGCTTTTGCATACGGTTGGCACCACAGCAAAAGGCCGAGCGATAATCCAATGTCGTGCCTTGCTCTCTCAGTAACCTGGAGGTCTTCGCTGGCAGTCCCAGAAGTTCACGATTTGCGCGACTCGTCGGCCGTCACGAGCCCATCGTCTTGTTGAGCCGAAAAGGGGACACATTCTTCAGGCATTCGAGGCTATCGAGAGCATCCTGAGGACGAGACATCCGCTCTCTATCCCGCGAAGGAGAAGCTATGGCTTCCAAGCGAAAGATCGAAGCCAAAGACATCGTCAGCGAAATCAAGTCAGGAATGACCGGACCCGCGCTGAGTGAAAAATACAAGCTTTCATACAAGGAGCTGCGTTTCGGCCTTACCCAGCTCTTGCTCGACAAGGCCATAACTGACTCCGAGTTCAGCAAGACAATATGCACTCTCTATTTCTCTGACGATGCAGACCCCACGGGGGTACGATTCGACGATATCGAACTCGAGAACATTCGTCGATTTCACAGATTAAATGCAGAGTTCGCCGAATTGGCACTCTTTGATGCTAAACTCCCTGGGAACAGAGGCAGAGTGTTGGACATTTCGGAGGATGGGATCCAGGCACTGGGGATTGAAGCCAGCGTCAAAGAAGTCAAAAGCCTCACCATGACGGTAAGTGGCGTTCCCGCTATCCCTCCGATTTCATTCGAGGGTGAATGCATGTGGATGAGGCGAGAACCATCAACGGGGTTGTGCTTCGCCGGCTTTGAAATCGTCACAATCGCGGATGCTGACCTGCAGCAGTTACGGCGCTTGATTGAGATTTTCAAGGGAAGCGCCAAGACCCACAAATAGCGGGGAAACCGCGATTGGCTGCGCAGTGGCAGCCACGCGAGTGACTGGTTGCAGCTCCTAGCAGACCGGACCGTGCAGCACACAGCTGTGGGATCGAGAAATCTTAGGATGATGACGATTCTTTTTCCTCCTTTTCTGCAACGACCAAAATCTTCCGTCATGGTTCCAGCCCGCGAGGAATGTACGTGAAGGTGCTGGTATTCATATTGCTCGGGATAGCCAGGTTTTCCAAGGCCCACCCACGCCTGGTGATCGCGTCCTGGGTGGTTCTGTCCTTTGCAGGGTTCGCCACTCTCCCTTTCATTACCATCAGCACGGATATTATGGCGGGGGTCGGTCGGGGAAACCCGATCATCAAGCGGACCCTGGAAAACGGCCAAATTTTCGGAGAGCAGGATGGCCTTATTCTCGTGGTGGAGTTCCCCGAACCTCCGGGCGAGAATCGCCTTCCCTTCATTCAGGGTTTGGGGGACGCTATTGCCCAGTGCCCCGGAGTGCGCCGCGTGCGTTACCGCTTCCTGGACCCCGACGACCCTGACGAGGTCGGCCGGGTTTTCAAGAACTTCCTCCTCGGTATGAATGAGGGAGAAGGAGCCCGGATCGGTCAGATATTCACCCCACAGGGGATGAGCGACGCTTTGAGGAGAACCCGGAATCGCCTGTTCCTCGCTGAAAATCCCTACATTCAGCGAAAACTGTTGGAAGATCCCCTCGAACTTGGGCAATTCGTGGGCGATTCGCTGAAGAAAAGAATGGGCTCGGTAGGTATTGGAGACCAGTACCTCCTGATAGCGAGCCCCGACAGCACCGTCTATCTCGTTGCGATCACAACTGAATTCCCGGGTCACGATGTTAGTCACTCGAAGGAACTGATCGGTCGATTGAGTGAATTGATTCCTCAAAAGGTCTCCGAACTGGCAAAGACCGTCCCCGGCATGAAGGGGAACGCGGGAGACATCCGTTGGTACTTGACTGGTAAGGCTGTGTTTCAGTGCGAATCGGACGAGATCTTTGACCGCGAGACGGGGACCATAATCCTCTACTCATTCGCCCTCGTGGTGGCCTTGCTCCTTTTCATCTACCGAAGCGGCTGGTCGGCTGCCATCCTGATGACCCCCCTTGCCGCGGGAATCGGGCCGAACTACGGCGTCATCTACTTCAGTTACAGCGAGGTGAATCCTGTCGTAATGGGGGCTACCGGCGTGCTCCTCGGCCTGGGAGCCGAGTACGGGGAGCACCTCTGGGGCCGCATCAGGGAGGAGATCGACCGAGGGGCCTCTCGCGAAGTCGCGCTTACGAGGTCCTACGAGCAGACAGGACCTCCGGTCATGTTGGGAGGTTTGACCGGTATTCTGGCTTTCGTCAGTCTCTGTTTTTCCAGTCAGCCGGCTCTGGTGCAATTCGGGTATTTCGGTGCTATTGGACTTGCACTGACCGTCCTCTCCACCCTATTTCTCGTGCCCGCGCTCTTCCGAATCGTTGCATCGCGGGAGCGAGACTATTTCCCCGGGGTGCAGGTATCATTTGGAGCACTATCTCGCGCGTTCGAAAAGCGGCCGGGCGCCATAGTAGGGGTTTCTGCATGCATACTGATTCTTGGCCTGTTCTTTGCCACCCGTGTCGCCTACGAGCAGGATCTGTTCAAAGTGTTCCTGGCCCGTGACATGAATTCTCTTGCCGTCTCGAAGAGGATATCGCAGAAGTTCCACTCCAATTTCTCACAACCGACCATGCTCTCCTTCGATGTGGATGACGCGCAGAGAGGCTTGGAAATCCAGCGCATCCTGGACGGCCGGCTCGAGAACTTGATGAACCAGGATCATGAGATCGCCTCGTTGGATTCCATCTCTTACCTCGTGGCTCCGGATACCGTGAAACGCGCGAACGTCCTGACTCTAACTGCGATTTCCGAATCGTGGCCTGCATTAAAGAGGACATTTGCAGAAGAACTGGGACCGCTCGATTTCTCGTCCGCTGCTTCCGGTATCCTTTCAGAATCGTTCGACTCGATCGGTAAGAGCCTGAGCGAAATTGGTGTCAGCGAATCCGACGGACGGCTCGACGAGGCAGCCCTGGAGCGGTCGTGGTACATGACAATTCTGAACGGGAAATACCGATTCCTGACCCACGTCCGGTATGCCGACAACATCGCCGACCCGGAGCAGTTGCGGCAAGCGGATCAGAAGATCCTCGCTGCAGTGCAGGACTTGCCGGTCGAAGTGAGTATTTCGGGAACGCGGCAGGCCATGGAAGCCATCTTGTCTACGCTCGTATCCGACCTGGTGCGGCTTGGCCTCTATGCGTTCGCATCAGTGACCATACTCTTCTTCGCAATCTTTCCACACCCGCTCGGCATCGCCCTGTGCCTGGTCCCCATGGTTGGGGCTTTCGGAATCACGCTGGGGGCCGTCGGCGCCTTCGGAATGGGGCTGCCCTTCTCCATCGTGTGCGTGGCACCTCTGATATTTGGCTTTGGCATACACAACGGCATCCATGTCGTCATGGGAAGTATGCACGAAGAAGGAGGCTCGGTGGCGCGAACCGTGAGGAGGGTTACTCCTCGAGCTGTGGTGACGTCCATGACCATCATGATGGGTTTCGTATCGATGTTGACATCCCGCCATTATGCCCTGGAGTTTCTGGGTGGTGCCATGATCATAGGCATGCTGGCTGCCGTGCCCCTTACCTTGACTACGCTGCCGGCCCTGGTTCTGCTGCTGGAAAGACGGCGAAATGGGCATCCTCAGGAGTCTTCGCCGTAAGAAAGAGGCGCTGCCCGGCAGGCACCCTGGCTTGTCCGTGGTAGATAGTGTATAAAGCGAACGGATGCCGTATCTCCTGCAGAAGCCCTGGGCAAAACGGTGCGCCCGGGCCGGCGGGGCGAGTTCGTGGAGCCAGCCTTGCGTCTCTTGGATCTCTTGATTGGATCCCTGATGGAAGCAGTCCGATGGGCGATCATCCTGGTCCTCTCCCTGCTCTATCCTGAATTCTATTCACCATGGACCGGCAAGGTGGTGGAGATCGTGCGCCCCGACGAGATAAGGGTCCAGAAAAACGATGAAAAGGTAGAAAACGTTCGCCTCTATGGCATCGATTGCCCCCTGGAACCACAACGTTTCGCCAATAAAGCCCGGCTCTATGTCGCAGACCGGGTGTTGGGCCGCACCGTGGTGGTCCAGCCTCTTCCCGGCACGGTAGAAGGACCCTGGTACCGACCCAAGATCGAGCCTTATGACAGGTATCACCGTGTGATAGCCTTTGTCACGATTGACGGTGAATCACTGAACCGGGAGTTGCTCACCAAAGGGCTGGCACGATGGTATCAGCCGTTCGTGCCATTCGAACGAGGTCTCAAGCGACTCGAGGACTCGGCACGAGAAAAAAATGAAGGCCTTTGGGGCTATACCGACGTCACGGCCCCCTGGAGATATCAGAGTACCCATATAGCCAAGATCAATCCGCTACAGTCCGACCCAGCCGTCGAAGCAGCCAAGGGCTCGGAACTCCAGCCGGAAGCCAGACCTCAGCAAAAGCCACCTCCCCAAAGTGAACCCGCAAAACCGGCCGTTCCTGAGGTCCCCGAGGTTCAGGTTCCCGAGAAACCTCCCGCTGAAGTGGAGACTCCCCCTGCATCACCGGCCTCGCCGAGTCTGCAAGAGGATCTGCCACCTGCCGAGGATTGTCGGGAGAAAGAATACGTGCCCCGCCTCAAACAGGCGTACCAATCAATTTCAAGCCTGACCGCCATCTATTGGTACGCATGCTCGCAAATAGGCCTGAACTGGGAGAAGCGCAACACGCTTGTCGGCGTCTACAACCCTGACCCCCAGAAAGAAACGCAAGCAGAAGAACTCTTGAAGGACCTGTCCGATCCGTGCCGCCGTCTCGCGGGCCTTCACGAAGACCTGTTGCGCCTCTGGACGGTCTGTCTACAGCTCAAGTCTCTCGCCAACCAGGTGCCGGATGACCGAGAGGAATATGGACGGCAACTCAAGGTAATTCTCGAGGAGTCCAGGACACTGAGCTTAAAACTGACCGCGAAATTGGGCCGAGACGACTGACCCTGACGATGTCCCGCAATAGCTTCTCAGCCCTTGTCCCTTCTTTTCGCGGTTAATGTCTCGAACACAGCCAGATCCCCTTTCAGTACGCCGGCGCAATGCTTCTTCATGAGTTTCGCGTAGTACCGAAGGACGGCCGCGGCATCTTCTGATGAGACGACCCACCGTGGAAGCTCCGGGGGGTCGTTCCAGGCTTCGTCATCAATCGCGAGCAGCATCTCACTCAGAGAGAACTGTCTTGAGATATGCGGCCGAAAAACAGCATTCTCCAGTGTGACCCGGAACAGGATGTCGATCTCTCCTTTATACCACCCGATCTCGATATCGTATGCCGCCCCTTTGAATACGATGCTCTCCAGGCCGGAGTTCCATTCCGGAATCACGAGTTGAAAGTCATAGTCCCGGACAAGGAACTGGTAGATTTCCCGAACGACTTTCGCAAACTTATCCAATTCAGTCATGGCGCTCAGTCTGTCACCTGCTCCGGTTCCGGCGAAAGCACGGCGTCAAGCAGAAGAGGGGCTGCCGCCGCGGACTTCCACTCTGAGTGATGTGATGTGGTGTGGGCAGCCCCCAGCAACCAATAGTGAAACCTGTCCCTGTGATATCCTGGCGCATGGATACTGTTGCGACGGTCAGATAGGAGCCAAGAACAGACCCGACCCCTTTACGAACTCACAACTGGCGTACAGCTTCCAAGCTACTGATTCATTACTGCACTGTGCAATTTCCGACACACTTGCTCTTCACCAAGCTGTTCCCAATTCAGGCCATAAACATTCGATAAACTAGGGCTATAGTCGTAGACGTCCTTCTTGCCGACTTGGTACCATACAGGTAACGCGAGTTTCTCCTCCTCTAATATTTGTCTGGTAAAAATGGAATCGAATTCCGTTCTTGTCCACCCTTTATTAGAGATGAAACTGGGGCTCAGTACAAGAACGCACTTCCTACATTCTTTTAGCCCTTTTTCAATACTGTCCCGCAAATTGTCTCCCACTTTGAGAGAAAATTCGTCATACCAGACTGTGCATCGCAGCTCCTGCAATTTGACCGCAATTCTCCTAGCGATATCCTTATCTCTTGAGTCATGAGAAATGAACGCCAGGGGTGGTTCATGTCTGCTTCTTTCTTGAGCAAACCTGTCTGATCGAAACTGTGCCTCAAGCCCCCTCTCTTTTGCGCTCCTCTTGAGGACCGCAATTTCGTCAACCGGAAGATCGGTCTCAGAGTAAATGAAAACTCTCTTAGACGCAGGAATATGCTTGGTGCTCATCCACTCGGTATCCCCGAAGTACTGAGCCAGCAGTTCGAAGTCTGTTTTGTTCTCAACCTGCAACTGACCCGGGAACTCTTTGGCCAGCGGTAGAGATACTTTGCCGTCAAGGTTGACCTTGGTTCTGCCATATTCTATTGCTGCAATCAAATCCAGAAAGAATTCAATGTCCTTGTCGTCATCCGGAACATACAACGCCAAGAACGCAGACCAACTCGCAAAATCGTATATGATCATGCCCTCGATAAAACCATCACGAAATGGCATTTTGATGTGAAACCTAAAACCATAACCGAAATCGCTTTCGAAATACTCACGCAAGGATGCCATGACAGTCACCACTGAAATATCGTCTAAATTCTGCGCACATCATAGTTTATACGTTGACGTCCCGGTGCTTCACCGGTGAGCTCAGACAGTGGCATGGGTGGCACCAGCTGTTGCATCCCGGTTTCCTCGCCACGCTCCGTCTGAACCTCCGACAGACGGCAACCTTGATCCTCGATACTCCATTGCATGTAAGAAAGGCTGTTGACCGCCACACGCCATCAGCAATCTAAGATGCGCATTCAGCCATCTTACCACTCCCGCAACCCGGGGGCGAGCGGGCTCGGAGTTAGGTATTGTGTCCATGGAATTCGCGAATCACATAGGTTAACCTGCTTGACGGATCCAGTCACGGATATTCATCCCAATTCGTTCAACATCTTCTTTGGCGAGGATTCCGCCGTGCATAACGATATTTCGCGACTTCTCCAGTGTATTCAGGGTCGCCTTCGCCCATTCCATGTTGCCAAGCAGGTCTTCAAACACCGCCCAGTTAGTCACGATAATCGAAGACAGGTCGCGAAAATCACAGTAGTTGATCTCGCTTGCACCGCGAGCTCCGTGCCAACGGAACTTCGCGTCCTCTTCCATTCGGCTTTTTGACGCCTTTCCTATTCGTTCCGGGACCTTCTCCCACCATGCCTCTCCGTGTTTCTCGGCCATCGCCTTTGTAACCATGCCTCTTACGGTGTTCTCAAACGCATGAATTGCAGCGTATACAACAGACATTTGCTGCGCTTCGTTGAGCAGGTCGGGGTCAAGGAAATCGTAAGAAAGAGATCTTTGTATTGCTCTTGCTTCTTCCGGCCCCAAATGGTTGCGGCGCTGTCTGCCCACACGATCCAGGGCTTCCTCTGTGAGCACGCCGCGGTAGACGAAGGAGTAGAAATCGAAATCTTTCATCCTAGGTGATCCCGAAGGCTCTTAAAAATCGCATCGTAGACAGCCTGATCCCGCGTGTCGGGGAGGACGATATTGATGTGGTACTCAAGCGCCCCAACACGAATTTTACCCAACGGTTGTGCCGGCACTTCTGCTTTCGAAGCACTTGGTACCGATTCGGGCATCGGCTCCAATGCCTCAGGTTGCGCTGTTTCCGGCGAGGCCGCCTGCCGTGGTGAGAGGGGCGTCGAGAAATCAGCATATTCGCAAAGAGCATGAAACGTCTTTGCGATATTCCCGATTACGAGATCGGTCTTCTTACCGGCGTACAGGGTACGGAGTTTGTTCCTTGCATCTGCGACAGTGAAATCGTTGGCCTTGGTGTGTATCGCGAACAAATCGGAAAAGGCCTCCTTGATGCCCTCAGCCAAGACCTGTTTGGATCGTGACCGGTCCAAGAAATCGAAATAGCGGGGCTGAGGGGCACCATCGCGGTTGAGAAAACCGAGATCCTTCAAAATGCCTATGAAGAGCCGATCATTCGTCGACGTAAAGCCGAGATTCTCGAGAAACTTCAACGAGAATCTTTCCGGCGGCTGCGCGTCGAGAATTGCATCAAAATACGCGGGAATAGCGTTCGGCTTAAGCGTGTAACTATCTGGTAGTGACATGTTCCCTCGATCCCCCCAATTCTGGGGACACCATACACATTGCCGTGACCGTGGACCAGAAGACAATACTTGGGAATGCTGTTCTCAATCCATTGAGGCCCTTCGGAGACACCGTCTGCCGGATTAAACAAATACAGGGGAGCTGAGACCTCTCAGCTTCCCTGTATTCTCAGTGTCTTATTTTGGCGTCCGCAAAAAAATCGAACCCCTGTCGCTGGTGCCAAAGGCCGGTCCCCCTGCCGGTCGATTCAGCCGGGGTTTGGCCCCATTCGCCGGTTTTTTTCTCGAGCCAAGCTGTTGTGATCCATGGACGCGCCATGTGCTTCACCGGACCTACGGTTGTCTTGTTCTGGACTAGGGTCGGAGACTGTTGCTTTGTCAGGCTGCCGGTCCCCCTCCCCATTTTATCGCCCAATGGCCGATGATAATTCCGCATGGTAGTAAACCACCCGCGGCATGCACTGTCAAGTCTTATTCTTCCGGGGAGACGATAGAGCATCTAGCCCTTCCTGCGTTGTTCCCTGCCGAGGGTTTCTCGTGGTGGCCGGTGAACTCATGCCGGTTGGCTGGCAAGCAGCGAAAAAGGGCACCCTCACTATGCCCTCTCCCAGGGGGAGAGGGTCATAGGGGCTAACCGAAGGCGGGGCGGTTCCGAGTCCGTCATTCCGGCGAAGGCCGGCAGCCAGGCAACTGAAAGTGGTTCCCGACCTTCGTCGGGCCGCGTCTGGACCCCGGCCTCCACCGGGGTGACGACCTTGCTCTTATGGCAAGTAGCTGACATCGCAAGGGAGTCCCCCCGAAAGTAATGAAGGACGGTCGCAGCATCGTCTGACCAGAGAACCCATCGTGGAAGCTCCGGCGGGTCCTTCCAGGCTTCAGTTTAGGAGGAAAGCACTGGAGACAACTGGCTTGACAGAAGGGGAGCTGTGAGGTACGCTCTAAGGCAAGGGGAAATGGGACTGTCTGTCCACGGTATGACGGTCTTGACTTTCTCGGTTCGGGTGAGAGGACAGTGCGGGGACCTGCTGATGTCATGAGCCCCTTCTCCTGCCCGAGCGCCGGCTCAAAGGCCGCAGAAATGCCTAGACTGCCGCTTCATTCCAGTTGATATGCCTGAAGCCGAGCGTTCTTCCAGTGCTTCGTTCCTGGCCGGAGGATCAACTATGCCGCACTCGGTTCCCGTTTCAAGGCTCATGCATCGACCTAATGCCTGGCCCATTCTGCGCGCCCCTTTTCGCTTGCTTCGTGGCATGGGATATCGACGAACTCCACCCAGGCGAGGGTTATGAAAGAGCCGAAGTTCCTGCACCGCCCTCTTTTCAGAACCGGAGCATCTATAGGGGAACTGCTCATAAGACCGGTTCACACCTTTGTTTCCCGCCAGGCTTCCGGTGGATTACTCATATTGATCATGACGGTACTAGCCCTGGGCTGGGCGAATTCGTCGTGGGGAGACGCGTACCAGCGCTTCTGGCATATTCTCTTCTCGGCAGGGATTCGCGATCACGTCCTTGATAAACCCCTGCATTTCTGGATCAATGAAGGCCTCATGACTATTTTCTTCTTTGTCGTGGGGCTCGAGATCAAGAGAGAAATCCTCATCGGGGAACTGGCTTCCTTTCGGAAAGCGGCTCTTCCTGTGGCCGCCGCGGCGGGAGGGATGCTGGTGCCCGCAGTGATTTATTACGCTCTCAATCCTTCGGGATTGGCAGCACGTGGTTGGGCCATTCCCACTGCGACGGACATAGCGTTCACCGTCAGTGTCCTGACTATTCTGGGATCGAGAGTGCCTCGGTCACTGACGGTGTTCTTGGTCGCACTGGCCATCGTGGACGATCTCGGAGCGGTGCTCGTCATCGCACTATTCTATACCCCCCAGATCTCCCTGCTGCATTTGGAGATCACGGCCGCACTCCTCCTCATCCTCGCGACCGTCAATGTGCTGGGCTACCGCCGGCCGCTGCTGTACATGCTTCTCGGGTGCCTCGTATGGGCGGCCGTCTATTTATCCGGAGTCCACTCTACGGTGGCCGGAATACTCGTGGCATTCACCATACCGGCCAGGTCCAAATTCGACACGGACGTGTTTCTTGGAGGAGCGCGAGGCCTCTTGGACAGATTTGAATGCGCCGGACCGTGCGGATATAGTATGTACACCAACGCCGATCATCAGGACGCCGTTCGCGAACTCGAAGCGTTATGCGTCGCCGTAGAGCCGCCCCTTCTCCGTATCGAACATGCCCTGAGCCCAGTGGTCGTTTTTGTGGTCGTGCCGATTTTCGCCTTTGCCAACGCCGGAGTGCCGATAGACGTGGAATCGCTTGCTCAAGTCCTGGGTTCCTCGTCAACTATGGGAGTGTTCCTGGGGCTCGTCGTAGGAAAGCAGCTCGGAGTCTTTTCTGCGTCCTGGGTGGCCATCCGTATCGGAATAGCGGAAATGCCCGCGGCTGCTTCCTGGATTCAGATCTACGGTTGCGCAGTCCTCTGCGGTATCGGTTTCACTATGTCGATTTTTATTGCCGATTTGGCCTTTGCACAAACGCCGTTCATCGATCCGGCGAAGATCGGCATCCTGTCGGCATCGTCAGTCTCGTTGGTCCTTGGTTTATTGGTTCTATACTTGGGTGCGCGCAAATGAGAGGGGCTCTCAAAACCCGTGACAGCCGCGCTTTGTCTACCCTGAAACGTTGAACGGACTACCGCCCGGTGACGATCGCAACCGTTCTGTCCGGCAATGACACCCGCGCTGAAGCAACCCCGGAGGTCTCCGTAGAATTGAAGAGCCCCGGTGACTTAGATTTAGAATGGCAGCACCAGACCATCGTAGCAGGATTGAGCCCGTTCCTGGTGTCAAAAGCTCGTTTTCCTGCCGCTGGACCCACTGCCAGGCGGACAAGAAATCAAATCCGGTAACATCATGCCCAATTCCCGCATCAAATCGATAATTGAGTAAGGCGTCTCCAGATGAAGATCGGGTCATTCTCCCCGGTAGTGCGGTCACGCGCTCTTCAGGTCCGCGGAACTGATGGGGAGGCGCCGAACGCGTTTGCCCGTGGCAGCAAAGATCGCATTGGCCACCGCCGGGGCAATCGGCGGCACTCCAGGCTCTCCCACGCCACCGGGCGATTCACTGCTCGGCACAATATGTACCTCTATTTTCGGCATTTCGTTCACGGTCAGCAGAGGATAAGCGTTGAAATTCTTCTCCTGTACGCGGCCGTCTTTCAAGGTGATCGCTCCGTAGAGCGCTGCGGTTAACCCGAAGACGATTCCGCCCTCCATTTGAGCCTCGATAATGTTCGGATTCACGATTCTGCCACAATCGACCGCACACACCACCCGGTGGACGTGCACTTTCCCCTGAGGAGTGACGGAGACCTCGGCCACCTCTGCGATCCAACTGCCAAATGATGCATGCACTGCTATGCCACGTGCGTGGCCTTCGGGGAGCCGTGTTCCCCACTCGGCTTTTTGCGCAGCAAGTTCCAATACACCCCGGTGGCGAGGATGCTCGGTCAGCAGGTTGCGGCGAAACTCATAGGGATCTTTGCCCGCTGCATGCGCCAACTCATCCATGAAGCTCTCAACGACAAAAGCCGTGTGCGAGTGACCCACCGAGCGCCACCACTGCACTGGAATTCCGATCTTCGGACTGTGCAGGTCAACCAGAATGCTTGGAATCGCGTAGGGGATGTCTGCCGCGCCTTCGACAGATGCAGCGTCGATGCCGTTTTTCACCATAAGTTCTTCGAACAGTGTTCCGTCCATGATCGACTGCCCGACTATGGTGTGCTGCCAGGCGATCGGATTTCCCGTGAGATCGAGCCCCGCGTCTATTCGATCGTACCACAGGGGACGGTACCAGCCGCCTGTCATGTCGTCTTCACGTGTCCACATCACTTTGACCGGTTTCTTCACTGCCTTGGCCACATGCGCCGCCTCGACGACAAAGTCCGAATGGGGATTCCCCCTGCGGCCGAACCCGCCGCCCAGGAATGTGGTATGCACTTTGACCTGCTCGGGCTTGAGGCCTACGATCTCGGCTGCAACGTTTCGATCCATCATCTGGAACTGCGTTCCCGTCCAGATCTCGCAACCGTCGGAACGAAGGTCCACCACGCAATTCAAGGGCTCCATGTCGGCGTGTGCGAGGTACGGGACTTCGTAGTCCACGGCAATTCGCTTTGCCGCATTGGAGAGCGCTTGGGCGGGATTGCCTTCCTTCCTCGCAACCGTTCCCCGGGTGCCGGCCAGTTTGGCATACTGCTCTCGCATGCCATCTGTGGACAGGGCTGCATTGGTGCCCTCATCCCAGGTGATCTCGAGTGCGTCCCGCCCCGCTTTGGCCTGAGCGAAGCCGGTGGCGATCACCGCGATTCCCGACGGCACCTGGACGACGTCCTGAACACCCGGAACGGCTTTGGCCTTGTCGGCCTGGAAACTCATCACTTTGCCGCCGAACACCGGTGACCGGGCCACGAGTGCCGTCAGCATGCCGGGTATACTCACGTCGATCCCGAAGATTGCTTGGCCATCGGTTTTGTGAGGGGTATCCAATCGTCGTATCGGCTTGCCAAGTATCTGGTACTGTGATGGATGTTTGAGGCTGATTTCTTTCGGCGCGGGCATCCCTGCGGCCTTACTTGCGAGTTGGCCGTAGGTCAGCTTTTTGCCGCTCGTGTGAATCACGCTCCCGTTTTCCGCCCGGCATGCCGACTTTTCCACTTTCCACGTATCAGCCGCCGCGGCAATCAGCATCTCTCTGGCACTCGCCCCGATCTTGGAGAGACGTTCCCACTCGGCGAGGACACTGGTACTTCCACCAGTTGCCTGGATGCCCCAGAACGGATGATTGTACGCAGGATCTACCGGCGCCGCTTCCAGGCTGACTTTCGTCCAATCGCACTGAAGTTCTTCCGCGACGAGCATCGGGAGTGCGGTGTAAACCCCCTGCCCCATTTCCGAGTGGTTCACGACGATCGTTACCGTCCCGTCAGGGGCGATGCTCACGAAATCGTTCAAGGCGAAACGCGACCCTGAAGCGGCGACCTGAGGCCCGGACCTGAGCTGACTGGCCGGGTGGCCGGCTGCCATCTGCGACGCCCGGTGAATTGCGCGACGGATTCGCTGATAGGTACCACACCGACAAACGTTGCCGGCCATGGCGCGATCGATGTCCGCATCGGTCGGGGCAGGATTCGCTGCCAGGAGCGCGGCAGCGCTCATAATCTGTCCTGAATGGCAGTAACCGCACTGCGGCACCTCCTCTTCAATCCAGGCTTTCTGCACCGGGTGACTCCCATCGGGCGAAAGCCCTTCGATGGTGACGATTTCTTTGCCTACTGCCCTCGACACAGGAGTTACGCACGACCGGACTGCCTTGCCGTCTATGATGACCGTGCACGCACCGCATCGCGCTATACCGCAACCGTACTTGGTGCCGGTCAGTCCCAGGTTCTCGCGGATCACCCACAACAGCGGAGTGGCAGACGGGACGGCAACTTCGTAGTCCCTGCCGTTGACATGAAGCTTCGCCTTCGAAAAGCCCTGTGGATCAACTTCTACTGTCATGGATTTTCCCCCCTCATCATTTGCCTGTTCTGTCAGACGGATCGATTGTCTTCGCCAAGGCTGGCGGCTGTTGAATGGCAACGCCCGGTGGCCGCAGCGCAAAACCAAGCGGGCGTCACCCTCTCATGCCGGTGTGGGCAGACCCGGTCGGTCGTGTGACGGTCTTCACGGCCTGTGCGTGGTGTTACACGAGCCACTCGTCACGGGCTCACATACTTGACTCGAAGCCACCCCTGCAGCGCTATCAATTCACCCGCTGTCTTCAGTGTACCCGACGCAGGTTCTCGCGGTCAAGGTTTCGCCCGGGAAGGCTGAGAATCTCGGGGTTGGGGAAACAGCATACCCGATTCGTGTTTCGGATCGATATTTACGTACGGTGTCCCCAGATCCATGGCCGTTCCAAGGGCTGAATCGGAGCCTCTCCTGAAACTCGCATCAGCTCAGGCACAGGTCGCTTCAGCGGATCTTGCCCAACCCAGCTATTTTTCAGATTTCTTGTAACTGATGGCAATGCCTGCCCCTCTGTCGTCAAAGATCGTCTCGAAATTCTTGAGACCCTTGAGGTAGTTGACATAACCCTCCAATCCAAAGCCGCCACCTCCGCGATCCGAGACATTGTGCGTTGTATAGCAGCCGCCGACGACCAGCTTGGGCGCCACAGCATCGAAATAGTTCCTGTACCAATCTTTGTCAGCATCGGAGAAGACGAAGTCGAAAGGTCCCTTCAACTTCGGGACGAGCGCGTGTGCATCGGCGAGTCGCGCATCGATATAGGCCGAAAGTCCGGCTTTTCTGAAATTCTTCAGTGCCTCATTGTGTCTCGATTCATCGATTTCCACCGTCATCAATTTCCCGCCGGTCTTGCTGAGCGCCCAGGCAATCCAGATTGCAGAATGCCCCGTCGAGGTTCCTATCTCAAGTGCTTTCGTATAGTTATGCTTGATGATGATGTCGTAGAGCAGCTTGCCGTCTCTTTCCGGAACGTTCATATCGTGCCACGCTCTGCCGTGACTTCCCAGGAACGCCCGCACTTGTTTATCCAAGGCGGCAGCTTGCTTACTCTCTTGAGCAGAGACCGAGGAGACGCAGGCGAGGAGAAGTGCACCAATTATGAGCTTTCTCATAGGAAGGTACCTCCGCAATGAGGCAAGAGAGGGGTTTCTTCCGACACGATGGGGAGACGGTTGTTTCTCTGCAATCCGTAATCCGGCACCCGAGCAGAGCAGTCGGGGACACCGTACCTGACTGACGTAGACCTGGTGCCGCAGTACACGTTTTCGCCAGTTCGGTCGCGCATTTTCGGGATCACGGTGGGATAGGCATCTTGCCTGTCCAGCGAGTAATGACAGGCAAGATGCCCGTCCTACCAATACAGCCAGTGAGGCTGCGCTGATGAACAGAGACCGCGTCCCGCGGGAATAAGTGACCGCATTTATGAAACGCGGTACTCGGGCGAGGTGCCCCGAGTTTCGACTCTTCCGAGTCCCGTGGCCTGAGGACTCGACATCCCCACCTCCCTCAGTCGAGCATCAAGTGTGGTGTCCCCGGAATCGAGCAAAGGGCGATCACGGCAGCTCGACGACGGCGTTTTCCAGCAGAGCCAGAGCCTCGGCGTACATTCCTCGCTTGATCGCGCGATAGGTGTGGCGGTTCTTTCCGGTCAACGGGGCAACATAAGCCACGGCCCGTGGAAGCACTTGCTCGGCCGGGACCGCTTCGTCGACAACGCCCCACTCCTTCGCCTCCGCGCCTCCGATCCGCGCCCCTGTGAGCAGTAAGGTGCGGAACACTGTCGGTGTCATACGGCTTTTGATCAAGGCCGTCATGCCTGGAGCAAACGGTATGTTGATGTCCACTTCGGGCAAGCAGAAAAACCCGCGGTCGGACCGCATGACCCGAAAATCATGTGCCAGGGCCAGCATGGCTCCTGCGGCAAACGCGTGCCCGTTCATCGCTGCAGCCGTGGGCATCGGAAACGCCATCAACCGGCCGAGGAACCTCAGGACGGCTTTGATGAATTCGGGGGCCTCAGGCTGTCCATCACCACTGAGCCAGGCCAGATCCAGTCCATTGGAATAGAACTTGTCCTCGCCACCGACTGTCACGAGGGCTGCAGCGCCGTCGGACTTCTCGACTACATCCAGGGCCTCGTTCATTGCGTCGATAAAGATTCGGTTGAACCGATTTTCCCCGCTCCGCATGGTAAGAACAAAAACATCGCCCTCCTTCTTGAGATCCACGATGTTCATGAATGGCAGCTCCTTTCATTCTTCATCAGAAAATTCGCGTTTCGCCAAGATGGCCGATGAACCCGTCGGTGTCAAGCACGAGAAGGCCGATCGCCGCGGATTGACGCTCGGACCGATGCAAGAGGCGAGGATGCGGGACCCGGCCACGCGACGTGTTTCGTACGCCTCGTTGTACTCATGAAATCATCTGTACAAGGTGATGCGGCAGGCGTTCGCAACTGCAAACACCTACCGCACCAGGTTGAGGGACCACTAGGCCTCTATGCGGGAGGCGGGTCGGGGTTCGGGTGTGGTGTACCGAGGAATGGGAAATCCGTCAGCAGGTCGGTGTGCGGCTTCAGTCCGTCGGGCGGGATCTTGCCCTTCGAGAGCATGGATAGACGCTTCGCGACGATGTGGTCGGTGAGCAGTCGGCCGTTCGGGTACCCGCCCGGCTTGCCGGGGTCGAAGCTCAGCATGTCGGGCAGGATTCCATGGGCATCGATCACCGCTCGGGCCTCTTCAACGGAGTAGCCTCCGACGTGCTCCATCGAGTGGATGAACTCGTCGAGAAAGCGCTCCCGATCGTGAACAGGCTCGCTCCCGTCGAATTCCGGTTTTTTCTTGTCGGTCAGGAAGAAGTTCGCGAGGGTCGGGTGGCCGGCGCGATCGACGGGAACGAGCTTCCCGTCGCGGCGGATGCTGACCCGCCCCCAGATGCGCACTGCTGAGTTTGCGCCGAGAACGCTCGTCGGCAGCTCAAACGCCATACTAAACACGTTATAGTTCGCAAAAAGGTCTTTGCCGGTCCATCGGCTCGGATCCGGAGCTCCCTCGAGGCCGGTGAAGTTTTTTCCGCCCTCGTGGTCGAACATGTTCAGGATTCCCGCGAAGTCGATGAAGAAAGCGTCGCTGCGAAGCCCAACGAAGAAAGTGTAGGGGCCCGACGTGTAGATGTGCGGCTCAGGACCGAACGACACTTCGACGTCTTTGAAGATCGGCTCCCCCGCGGCCTCAAGCCCACGGGCCTCCGAGCCGGTTGCCAGATAGACCGTCGCACGCTGCCGGCCGTCCTGCGGCTCCGAGAACACCAGGCTGAGCGCGACGTCGTTCTCGGCGTCGCCGTCGTTGTCGATGTTGATTCGGTATACGGCGTCGGGGTGGAACGCCGCCGCCTTGGCAAATGAGTTACAGTTGAGGATCAGTACGGTCCTCGACGGGTCCCTCGGTGACTGGAATGCGTAGAGATCGGTAAGGTCGAGTCGAGTGTCCCCTTCAGGAGGACCGAGGTTCAGGCCAGTGAAGTGGTTCGACATTGTGTTCTCCTTCCGCGGTGTTAGATCGTCGCCTCCGCCAGGGCCGCAGCCCTTGGCCCCCGCGACAAAACGCTTTTGGAGAACTTTGATGCCGGCAATTGGATTCGGATTCGGTAATCTGAGGATCTCTGTCCAATCCTTTTGATTTCCTGGTGCCTTGGTAGGTAACTCCCTACGTCCAGGGATACCCTCCCCAATTTCTGCTTCAGATCGAGAATCAAGTAAGGTGTTCCCAGGGTCTAAAATCCAACGCCGCGAGGCTTTCACCGGCTGCCATTCGCCGTGCATCTTAAGTCCGAGCACCTTCTTAAAATCAGCCACGTGGTCAAGGCTTCAGCTAGCCGGTCCCCCTCACGGCCCAACGATTCCTTCCATCGTCGCTTCTCCACGGTACCGAAGACGAGGTAGGGATTGCCGGTGACCTCTAGTGCGAAGCTCTCGAATGTATTGACAAGCTCATACTCCAAGCAGTCTTGGTGCACGGTGGTGAGTACACACGATGTACAGTAGCGGCAGGTCTTGCCGTGCGCCAAAGAGAGCGGCTCCCACGGGCTATGCATTTTGGCTGCCCTTGGACCTGAGTTGACTAACGCTAACCGAGTGTCGATTCTCTGAGTAACGGTGTCAGAACCGGCCGCCAACGAGCTATTCAGAAAGGAGCTGAGAATGTCTGCCATGGATAACAAAGAATTGGTTCGCACGTATTTTGAACGGGCGTTCGTGAGGAACGATCTGGATCAGGCGGCAGAATTGATCGACGAAAACTATTGTCTCCACGATCCCACGCGACCCGGTTTCCGCGGGGGTGTCGCCGCGTTCAAGGAAGCTCAAAGGGTATATCTGGAAGCGATCAGAGGCCATTCCCTCACCATAGACGATCAAATCGCAGAAGGCGATCGTGTGGTGACCCGGTGGACAGCCACAGGGTGCCAGAGCAAGGATCTGCCGGGCATACCGAACAAGGGTGGGTGTTTCAAAATTGGCGGGATTACCATCAGCCGAGTGTCCGGCGGCAAGATCGTCGAAGAATGGCAGGATTGGGATTCTCCCGGTCTGGCAAGACAACTGGGGTCCGTATGACCGTAAAAGGTCTCCCATTTCCGGTCCTCTTCTCGGATAGATGGCTCGTCGAACGCCATGTACTCGATTCGAGGACCGGAACCGATTTCCTGTCCACTGCTATCTGCCCGAAATCGCTCCTCCGATTGCTGACAGAACTGCGCGGCGCCCGGTGAATATGTTCCCCGGCCCGGTTGTTGGCAGGCGACTCAAAAGAGAACTGGTGCGTCGGAAACTCGCCCGACACCGCAACTCTGCGGTGATGAACTCCTGTTGGCGTGTTCCTTTTTCGACCCTGTTTAGTTCTTTGACTTTCTCCGATGGGATGGATATCCTTGAAAGTGGGACGGAAGATATTGCGGCCATGAACACGGAGGGCAAGATGGACTGGGAAACTGCTCTGTATGCTTTCGTCTGGATAGCTGGTTTTGTGATCTTCCTGCTGCGTTTCGGGAAACTGTACCGCGACTGAGAACGAGAACCACTTATCTGTAGACCGCTTGCTATGACAACCAACCGAACCTGACACATTATGCGTTTGAGCAGGCTTGACAAATGAGCGGGGTCATGTCACGTTTGACATAACCGAGTCATCGGTCAGGAGTATTGACGCCTGCGGAGAGGAGTTTTCAAAGGCTTCTGGCACGGTTTGCGCGCGCCATGTTAAATTGAAAGGAGATTCTTAGATGAATTCGAGGTCCCGGGGAGTCAGGCTGTCTTGTTGTCTGTCTTTACTTATCCTTCTCACGTGTTACGTTTCTGCAATCGCCGGTCCGACTGGTACGCTGATCATCTTCAATGCCGGCAGCCTCACGGTGCCCCTCGCTCAGATGGAGAAGGAATTTGAAGCCAGGAACCCGGGAGTGGATATACGGAGAGAAGCGGGAGGCAGCACGAAGCTGGCCCGCATGATTGCGGAATCCGGTAAACCCGCTGACATAATGGCATCAGCGGATTATGAAGTGATCGACAAGACCCTCATGCCGAAAGACGCCTCGTGGAATGTGCGATTCGCATCCAATCAGTTGGTTTTATGTTACACGGACAAGAGCAAATTCGCCAACACCATCAATGCAGACAACTGGTATGAGATTCTGGAGCGCAAAGGCGTCTCGTGGGGACACACGGACCCGAACCTCGATCCGTGCGGCTACCGTGCGCTTATGGTGCTTCAGCTTGCGGAGATCTACTACAAGAAGCCCGATCTCGCCAAGAAGCTCCTGGCAAATCGTCCTGTGGAAAATGTGCTGCCCAAGGCCAAGGAACTCGTCTCGCTGCTGCAGGCGGGGAAACTGGATTTCGCCTGGGAATATCTCTCCGTTGCCGTTCAGCACAAGCTGAGATATGTGAAGCTTCCGAACGAAGTCAATCTCGGTGACTACCGCCTCGACGATTACTACAAGCAGGCAAACGTAGAAGTCACGGGTGACAAACCGGGGAAAATCATCACCCGGATAGGGTCGTCGTGCACGTACGGCCTCACCATTATCAAGAGCGCTCCCAACCCTGATCTTGCGGTGGCTTTTCTTCAGTACATGATGAGCCCTGAAGGCGGACTGAAGATCCTCCAGGAGAGTGGGCAGCCTCCGACTATCCCGTGCTGGGTTCCGACGAAGGAGATGAAAGAGAGTTTGCCCGCGCCTCTGCGTGACCTCGTACAGGTCAAAGAGCTGAAGTGAAGTAACCGTAAGCCCGACCGACCGGTATTTCAATCCCTGAGCTGTGGGAGACTACACCGAGTTCGTCCGATCTTCTGCGGACCGGCTTTTCTTTCGATGCACCCGGCACGCCTTTTCTCAGAGTGGCCCATGAACCCGGCGGTGTCAAGCAGAAGAAGGTCTACTGCCGCCGGCCTATCGCATTAATTTCAGTGGGATAGATGGCATCACATCCCTTCCCGGCCTCGCTGCGTCCTCTGCTGTCGGCCGTGAATCCTGGTTCATGAGGCCCGCTCCCGGACGATTCTTGATTACTGTCGGTATACCCTTGACAATATATACCCCGGAGGGTATTTTCATTACCATGAAATGGGACATCGAATACACGGATGAGTTTGGCGAGTGGTAGGACAGCCTGACCGAAGGAGAGCAAGAATCAGTAAGAGCCAGCGTTAAGCTCCTCGGCGATTATGGTCCGAACCTTCCTTTCCCCCACTCCAGCGCGGTCAAGGGGTCCCGACGCAACCACATGCGAGAATTACGGATTCAGCACGCTGGCCGCCCCTTTCGTGTGCTCCATGCCTTCGATCCTCGCCGGTGCGCTATTTTACTGATCGGCGGAGACAAAACGGGAAACGATCGCTGGTACCAGGAATATGTGCCCATTGCAGATCGGCTTTATGATGAACACTTGGAAACCCTAAAGAAAGAGGATTCAAAGAATGCCCCGTAAGTTTGCTGAACTCGAAGCCAAAATGTCCCCCAAGGCAA
>JACRDG010000108.1 GCA_016218715.1 Desulfomonile tiedjei
CTGCCGAGTGGTCGTCCACTGCCGCTGAGGTGACAGCCGCATCCAGAACGATTCTCTCCTCCAATTGCTGAAGGAGGATCGTCGGCCGAAAAACCTTGCCTTTGCGTCGAGACTTGAAAAGCGCCATTTTCGTTCTCCCCTTATGATTTCTTTTCGGAATATGGACCAATAGTGGATCGCCCCGGCGATGCCGCAGGCTTTCTAAAGGAACGGGTTGATTGGGAAACGGGAAACTGACAAATCATCATCGATACCTGTATAATGTATAGGGTAGTGCTAGCCCGCCGGGCGTACCACGACACTTAGGGCTCGTTACGCATAGTGCAAACTTCACCCTCTTAGGACGCGTTTAGCTTGGTGCAATGAACAGCCGTCGCCAAGTGATAAGAATTTACAGGCCCTTCTTGCCCTCCCGCTCCATGCTGCGCCGTTGCAATTCCCGCATGGCTCTACAAATGCATGCCTTCGCTCGGGTTCGTGAGACGCCCTCGCCGTCTCCCTTCCCTTTTCACTATCGTTCCGGCCGTCGCATGGTCACATCGTGTTGAATTTCCTTTTCTCAGGGAAGCCGACACAGCTTTACCCCCAAACCCAAGGTCGCAATTTTAGTGGTGTCATGAGGATGCCCACATCTGATGGAATTTCCAGTCATTGGACGACTTGCACTTCTTGTGCCAAAGTTGCCACAAGCCGCTTGATATCGTGAATGGTCAGTCAAAATAGTATGTTATCCAGAAACGAGGGAAACTCGCCGGTGCCATCATCGAGCAAACAAAGGCCCCACCCGTGACCGTTTATTGGACATCTTTAGTCACCATGTAGACATTTCAGTATGTTACGGGGCCTGTGTGTCCGACTTTCGCGACAAGGCGTGGGCCGAGTGTTGCAAGGATCCAACGTCGAATGGGCATGGCAAACGAGATACTCCACCAATAAGATTGTGCTTGACCGAGGTTGCAGGGCGAGCTAGGCTTGATACCAGGAAAGAACACGATTTTTCATCAACGTGACGACGGTCTTGCCTCCGCTGGGTGTTGTGGGCGACCACAGGCCGGCCATTTCCGGGGTCAAGGAACCATCGCGCGACCGGTCACCGGCTTCAAGCCTCCGGAATGGCGAGACAGCCGCCTCACTTCGCCTGGGAATGATTTTTGCAAAGAGTTTACGTGTGGTTGGGCACGGGGGTATGCAGGGCGTCAAGAAAAGTCGTGCTCGCGAGGATACGCTGGAACGCTTCGGGAGCGACCACTGCCGAAGCTCGATCGCAAAACGCCATGTCGTTCCCTATCATTCCGGTTAGAGCAGCCGCACGAACCACAGCCGATGAGACGGTAGCCGCAGCGCTAACGCCTCAGGAAGATTGGGAAACTGCTGACAAGAACAGATTTCCCGGTGAGCATACATCAGAGCCCGCGATCGGAGGAATTGCTATGGCAGCGGTCTTGGCAGCACTCTATAGTGTGGTGGCACTCAGTCCCCTTATCGTTGTGGCCGCGATCTGGCTCAAGGGTGACATGACGCTCATGCACGAAACAGGAACGAGCACAGCGTTTGCCGCTTACGGCATCATAGCTCTCCAACCGGTGCTGGTAGCTCGTTGGAAATGGATCGAACGACCTTTCGGCCTTGATGTCGTATCCAGATTCCACAAGTACATGGGAGTCTTCGCGGTCGCTCTGCTGCTAACCCACCCGCCCCTGATGGCCTTCGGCGGGCAGGGGGTGGCATTGCTGACCACGTTCAATCAGCCCTGGTATGTCCTTCTCGGGAAAGCGTTGCTCGTGTTGTTGCTTCTCCATGTATGCCTGAGCGTTTTCGGCCAGACCCTCGGGCTGACCTTTGAAAAGTGGCGATGTTTCCACAATGTTGCCGCGATCGTGATTCTCGGCGGCGTATTCGTTCACAGTTTGGCCGCGGGTTACGACCTGGGACCGATTCCTCTCCGCGTGCTCTGGCTGGCACTGCTTGGGCTCACGGCATTTGCGTACGTTCACCACAAGATTCTCGTGCCGAGGGGATTGCGACAGCGCCCGTACGAGGTTGTGGGGATAGAGCAGGAAACCCCCAACGTATGGACCGTCAAGCTCGCTGCACCGGCGGGCGAAAAGATTTACGATTACCACCCCGGCCAGTTTCACTTCCTCACCTTCCACCGATCGGGAGACCTTCCCGTCGAGGAGCACCACTGGACCATTTCATCGAGCCCGGCAACCAGGGATTTCATAAGCTCGACCATAAAGGAGTCCGGCGACTTCACCGCAACCATCGGCAAGACACGCGTCGGAGACACCGCGGACGTTCAAGGACCCTTCGGCCGGTTCTGTTACACGTTGTATCCCGAAGATCGGGACTTCGTCTTCATAGCCGGAGGAATCGGGATCACCCCGTTGATGGGCATGATACGCCACATGCGGGACACGAAGAGCGAGGCCCCTGTTCTGCTGCTCTATGCCAACAGGACCAGCAAGGATATCGCGTTCAAGAGTGAACTCGCCGAGATCGAGTCCGGCTCCTGGCCTCGGTTGAAGGTGGTCCATGTCCTGAGCAGCCCTGAAGCCGGTTGGACCGGTGAATCCGGACGCCTGGACGGTGACCGGCTCACGCTGATGGTGTCCGGGAAGGGAGAAGAGGCGGCCTACTATATTTGCGCGCCGCCCCCGATGACCAAAGCCGCTGTAGCGGGCTTACGGTCCATGGGCGTGCCGTATGCCCGGATGCGAACCGAACAGTTTTCGCTGTAGTCGAGGCAACCGCGCAGCCCCGAAGGGGCTGACCAACAGTAGCCACGGGTTTCAACCCGTGGAATGAGGCGTCCAACCATTGCTCGAAATCGACCCTGAAGGGGTCGACCAGGCACGAGTCCAGGATTACGGGATCGGTGGACCCCCTTCAGGGTCCAGACTGTTTTCATCGGGGCATTTGTTCCACGGGTTGAAACCCGTGGCTATTCAAGGTGCGTCCGTCCAGGACGCAACGCACAGCCCGCGTACGGTGCCACAAAAACGCCACCGTATTAGTGAAACGCAACACCAACCCGTCAAAGAACTGGTAAGCAAACCAGGAGGCTACCGTGAGAATCAGAAAGCTCAGGATTTTTACCGTATTCTTCGTCATTCTCGTCATCCTTGCCGCGTATGGCCTGGCTTTGTTAAGGACGTACGTGTTCAAACCTCCGCAGCCTGCCGCGTCATCCTGGTGTTTCCCCGGAGTTCCCGAACAAGCCTCAACCCGCGTCGGCCACGACAGAGCAGTTGCCTGATACCGAGTCGCATTGAAATGAGTAAACTTGGGGGGAACTTCTTTGTGCAAAGAAGTTCCCCCCAAGCCCCCTTCAAGAAACTCTATTGCCCTTGGCTTTCCCGCTCTCCTTGGTGAGGAGAGCGGGAAAGCCAAGGAAACGAGAATTTTTTGGAGAGGGGTCTGGGGAGAAACCTTTTTTCAAAAAGGTTCTCCCTAGATTACGTCTTTGCATGCGACTCGGCATGAGACAAAGTCGCTTCAGGTCTTCGTCCTGCCCGGTGACCAATCGCGTCACCCACATGTCCAGCGCGTAGACAGCTCCCAACAAAGGCAAATAGCGTGCCATGGTGCGGATTACATTCCGACTGTTGCTGGGAGCCAAAGAACCGCGCTGGTGAAGCGGGCACACTTATTGCATCCAGGCATTATGGGGAAGTGTCTGCGGCGCTCGTCCGGGTCGCGATCTTCCTCTGTGGGCCTTGAGGGTGATTCCAAGCACCACGCTCAAGAACGCGAAGGATTCGCCAGGGGGTCGGTCCTTCCCTAATCCGCCTTGACAATAGGATTGATGCGGATCTAGAATGATTACGGGGGTGAAGGCTCCTCCGTCGATTTCCCGAAACAAACGCCCGGCCGACACTGGGAACGCAGTGCGAGCCGTCGTGCCTACTCATGGAAAATTGAGAGAGAGGGAATCCTTATGAAAAAGAAGGATGTCGCGAGTGCCTTTCTCAGGAACGGGATCCCGCTGGCTATTTGGCTCCTGGTCCTGCTCTTGGGGTTCACAATCTCGGCCGTGGCGCAGAAACCCGTCGTGCCGCCCGCGGGCACCGAGAAGGAAGCGCCTCCCAGCCCGAGGGCGATTATCGAATCCTACGTTCCTTCCGGCTTCTCCGTCGAAGGTCCCATCGTAGTCCTCGAGATAACTCCGAAAACCCTCTCGTTATTGACCGGCATAGAGAGCAGGCCCCTTGTCCTGAAGATTGAAGGCATGCAGATCAATGTAAGGGACGCGAACAACAAGAGCCTGTCTTTGGGGGATATCCAAAAAGGGACGACGGTCTATCTGTCCCGCAAACCGGGTACGAGCCAGATGTTCATCTTCGTGGTTCCGCGGAAGGAGAGTCCAAAAAATGCCTAGAGCACGTTCAGCGCGCATTCTTCAGGTTGGGCTGATCACGTTGATCGTGGCCGCCTCGCTCTCGTTCCTGTACCTGGCGAGTTCCGTCCTGGCAGGGACGTACCAGCCGTGCCAGCTCCCCGTGGTGGTCGGGTCCCAGACCAAGCCCAACGTCATGATCGTACAAGACATGTCCGGGTCCATGCAGTTCGCGCCGTACTACGATTTCGACACCCCGTGGATCGGTTACTACAACGACACCGATATCGCTTACGCCAGCCCGATCCTTCTCTCCGGCGCGACCGCATACCAGATCGGGAGCTCCGACTTCGGGTACTGGGATAGCGATACGCACTACGTGTACGATCCGACCCTGAACGTCGACCCCATCACCGGCCATGGCGGAGGGTGGAAGTGTCCTGCGGAGAGCGTCCCCGCGGACGCGTGGCCATCGACCGCGCCTCCCGTCAGGGTAAAGTTCACCGCTCCTAGCTCTGACGGAGGTGGCGGCGGGAAGATTCAGTTCACCGCGGCGGGCCATGGCCTGGCAGTGGGTGACTGGGCAGTGTTGTACGGACTCAGCAGCCACACGGACATGAACGCGAACGCGTACCAGGTCACGGACGTTGGCGGCGACACGTTCAAGGTCGTCAAGGCTGCGGGATGGACATGGGATGGGAACGCGGACGACACCTCCGGCGCGGTCATCAAGCGGGTGAACGGCACGATCGCCACCGGGTTGAGCGGCAACATATTGAGCTTCCTCCAAACCACCCGGACCGACGTGGCCATGAAAGCCATGTTCGGTGGAAGGGCTTTGGTGGTGGACACGAACTATGCGTACCTCAAACCCCAGGGGAGCAGGAAGTTCGTCTTCGACGAGACGCTTGGGATCGCCGCGCACATCCGCCCGGGACACGGTACAAACCCGGATGCGTACAACCAAACCGGCACGACCTACTACGGAGCGGGGACCGCGGCCGACCCGGAGAAGGACATTTTCATCACGATCGGTGACCTGTACCGGGGGACCCTCGATGGGGCCGATCCGTTGTCCAAGGTCAACAACGCAGGCGGCAACAAATGCCGTTGCGAGGTCTGGAGGTTTACTGTTCCGGCCGGCGGCGCAACGGTGACGATTCGCATGTGGGCATCAGGGTACGACCCATACCTGCAGTTGTATACAGGAAATACGCCAAACTCGGCTAATGTGGTCGGCAGCCTCACTCGGAACAACGACAATACGAGTAATCGGCTAAACGCGATCTACCAGAAGACGCTGGCAGCAGGTGACTACTGCATAGAGGCCACGTGCCGATCGGGCTGCGCGACCGGGAATTACTATCTTATGATAACCGCGGACGAGGACGCGAACTATGTCAGGGGCGGGGAGCCTGATGTGCCCCTCACGTGGGACACAGGAACCTATCCGAGCCACAACGGGGTGCATTACGCAAACGCGATCGGCCGCATCCTGAACGCCCGCTGCCAGGTGCGCGTTCCCAAGGCGCTCCGGACCGGGGTCATCCAGGACACCTTCAGTCTCATCCGTTACGGGTACATGTACTACAAGAGCGATGTCAGCGGCAACAGGGGCAAAATCCTGGTCGGGTGTGAGAACACGAGCCTGGATGTGTTGCTGCACGCGATGCAGGGGATCGCGGACACGACCTACGGTCTGGATAATACCAAGGTCTACCCCTATTATGGAACCCCCACCGGTGAAGCAATGTGGGAGGCGTACGACTACTTCAAGCAGCAGAACGACCACAGCACGACCAATTACGCGACCAACACCACCTTTATCACGAAAGCGGGGGCCAGAGACCCGTGGTACGACCCGAAGCCGGGCGCGCCCGGACAATACGTTCCGGCCCCGTGCCGCAAGAGCTACACGCTGCTGCTGTCGGACGGTCAGTGGAACGGAACCGACGAGCCTGCGGCCCCGGCCCGCTCGATGCATGTCGGAGACCTGCGGACAGACATAACCAATCCCACGATCAAGCTCAAATCAGGGACAACAACGCTGTACCAGAACGTGACCACGTTCGGGATCATGTGCTTCGACCAGAGCGCCGGGGGCTTCAATTCCATGAAGACCATATCGGCGTTCGGAGGGTTCAAGGACATCTCCGGCTGCACCACCGATTATCCGTATACCTTCACGAGCGTTCCCGGCGACAGCAAGACCGTGACCTGGCCTCGCACCAACTGCAACCCAGCCGGCACCTGGAACAACTGCTGCAAGGAATGGGACATCCCGGTAGGGACCGCCACCAGGGGCGACGGCGTGCCCGACGGGTACTTCGAGGCGGACAACGGCCAGAGGCTCGTAACCGCGCTCAAGGCCGTCCTGGCCATGGTCCTTTCCACGAACGCGTCTGCCAGCGCGGTTGCCACGGTTTCCCAGCAGCTCGCGGAAGGGGATACGTACGTCAGAGGCGTCTTCGAGGCGAGCGACCCGGACCGGGTGGACACGTACCTCTGGTACGGGCACTTGGAAGCCTACTGGCCCTACCCCTACCCCGACCCTGATTCCACCGAAGTGAGGTACGACTTCGACCTCGAATGCAATTACGGCCTCCGTTGTATGGAGATGCCCGGAACCACATGCGTCGGGACCGCGGCCGTGAAAAGGCACTGCTGGGACGGGGGCAGTACCCTTGCTGACATGACGCCCCTCGGAGGGGTGCCTGCAGGAAGGTGGGTCTTCACGTACGACCCGACCGCAACGAACCACATCAAGGACTTCAACACCACCAACATCACCCAGACGGATTTGGACGTGACATCGGCCGCTGATGCAACGAACCTCATCAACTGGACGCTCGGAGCGACAATCACCCCCGCGACCATCTGGAGGGACCGAGAAGGTCACCGGTTGGGAGACACCGTGTACTCCACCCCGGTGATTTCATCACCACCCAGCGTGGGATCGGTCTCAGTCCGTGATCCCAACGTCCTTAAATTTTACGAGTATCGCAACAAGACCCTTGCCGATGGGACCAATCCCGCGGGATGCCAGCCGCCGGTTGCAGCGACCACGCCGCGGACGTGCACCTCCGCGTCCAGCCGAGAGGTTTTTCGTCGGGACAAGATAGTCTTTGTCGGGGCCAACGACGGGATGGTTCATGCCTTCCTCCTCGCAAAATGGGATGGAACCACCAACGGGACCACCGGCCAGCCGAACGATCGATGGCTGGATCAGCCTGGCGCGTACGTGGACGGCGGGCGTACCCATCCGAACATCGGCATGGAATTGTGGGCCTACATACCGAGCAACCTGCTTAAGGAGCTTAAGGCACTCGCGGCTGCGACTTATGGAAACACGGGATGCCAGCATCGCGCGATGGTGGACCTTTCGCCAAAGATCGCCCATGTATACATCAACCCCGACTACCCGACGCCCGGGGACAAGGAATGGCGCACCGTTCTGGTCGGCGGCGAGCGCGGCGGCGGGGACACGTACTTCGCGATCGACGTGACAGACCCGTACGCGCCGAAGGTACTCTGGGAGTATTCGGTGCTCAAAGATCGGGTGGTAATAGACAGCAACAAGTACTATCAACCTTTTTCAGGCGCGTACACGAGCATCGAGGACTTTCCCATGAGCTGGGCGGCCCCGGTTGTCGGGCGAATCAGGCTTCCCGAAGCGTCGTTCTACGTGGGGACCCCGGCTGCAGACGGCAGCTTGACCGGGACCGCGACGGTTTCCTATACCGGAAGCGATTTGTACCGCAGCACAGTGTTTGTCGGTGGCGGCCTCCGTCTCTTCGACTCGGCCTTCACCACGAGTCCGGACGGCGCGGCGTCGGGTTACACCGTAACGCAATGGGCCGATTTCAAGAAGGACCTGTTCAAACCGTCCTTCATGCTCATCGATGTGGAGACGGGTCAGAACCTCTTCAAGTACGTGTGGCCCGAACTCGTAAGGGCGGCAAATGCTGCGACTCCGCAAGTGTTCCCTCTCAGGACCAACAGCACCAATGCGATCCCCTATGCCATGACCGATCCCATGGCCCTGGACGTCTGGGATCTGGCCGCAGGCTCGCCTCAGGATGACGGCTTCATCGACCATATCTACGTGGGTGATACCACTGGGTACTTCTATGGGATCAAGTTCACCTCATGGGGCGTTCACGTGGACCTCTGGCCGACGAAGAGCATCATTAACGACAGGACGGACTTCGAGTCCAACATCTACCGCGCGGAACGTCAGCCGATCGCGTATGGACCCACCGTCAGCACCGAGGAGCCGCAGATCGGAGCGGAGCCCGCACTTCGGGTCGTCTTTGCCGCGGGGAAATATGACGATCTTGTGGGAGGGACCGACGACAAGACCGATCTGGTAAAGATGTCGCTGTACAACCTGCGAGACCCGGCCCCGCCTCCGCCGGAGAATGCCAACAAGACACAAATCGCGAGCACCGGGTACTTCGTGCAGTGGCAGCAGAAATGCCAACCCTGGGTGACGGCTACGGAAACCTGGCGCACGTGCTGGCTGAAATACTGCTCTAAGCACCCGGACCAGACGTGCACAAAGACCGGCTGCTCCGGTTGCACCTCGTGCCCCTGCAGCTGCTGTAGCACCTGCTGGGGCACTTCAGTGCCGTTCAACCCGCAATGTCACTGGGTCACGCTGGACGCGGCCCACGATGCCCCGGGAACGCCCGACTGCTGTGAATCAAGTTGCTCCTCTCCCTGCTACTCGTGCGTGTATGACCTCACGCTGCCGTTGACCGGCGGAGGACCCGGTGAGCGCTGGGTTTCCAAGCCGCTGATCGCGGGCGGGTACGTGTTTGCGACCTCGTTTGTCCCCTCTGAAAGCCCGTGTGACTTCGGAGGCATGGGGTACCTGTACCTGTTCGAGTACCAGTGCAAGCAATTCAGCGGATTGTTTTCCCCCATTCCAGGCACGCAGGTCAACGTGCAGACTTCCGGAACCGAGGCCGGTTTGGGCGTAGTGACCCAAGGAACGTTCAATCCGACATCCACCTTTACCGGGGCGCGATTGGAAGTTGGGCCCGGCGTGCCGAGTCCGCCGGTTCTGGACCCGTCCGGTCAGAATGTTGTGGTACAGATGAGCGACGGGACTCTGGTGCGGACTGGGGTCGATTTGAGTATACCTCCGATGAGGGTGCAAGGCGGATGGCAGAGCAGCGACAAGTAGCAAGAGCGATCTCTCGTAGGGCGCGGGGGCCTGCTCCACGGGCCTCCCTACTGGTAAACCGCGCACAGGCAGGGTTCACCCTGGTTGAACTCGTTGTGGTGCTCGGGATGATAGCGATCATGGCCGCCATGGCCCTGGCCGCGTGGAGACAGGGACTGTTTCGGGAGTACGCGCAGTCCGCGCAGATCCGGGCCCTGACGAATGCTTTGCATCTCGCTCAGTGGCGCGCTCTCAAGGGGGGCATTTCCATCCCCATCGCCGCGGGGACATCCACGGACACTGTCACTAGCGGGGGGGAATTGTGGTACAACAGAGTACAGTTTCAAACTGTCTTCCCGCACGATTTCAAAGTCGGGGACTGGGTCAGCTTTTCCGATATAGCCTCGCTCCCCCCCGGTTCAATCGGCCATTCAGGGCTCAATGTCGGGAGGTACTCGGTGACCGCGATCGTGGATCAATATAACTTTAAGATCAGCTCTACCGGCCTATTCGACGCGACCATGAACGATATTCCTCAATCCCCGCCGTATCCGTCGCCCGCCCCTGTGCCCATGGTAAGGAACGCTACGGGCGCGGCCAAGCTGGTCCTCATGAAGAAGTCGACAATCCGCGCGATGCTTACGGTGTCTGGGGAGGCCGCCGCATTAATTGCGAATCCGCAGAACTTCGTGTACGATGATTCGCACACATTCATATGGGGTTATACGGCGAGTGGAGCGGGAAGCCCCGAGGTGTCCGGCGTTCCGACCGACCCTGAATACACCGTGACCGTACGTTTCAACTCCCGCGGGCTCCCTGCGGATCCCGCGGGCTATCAGTTGGCCGTGGGAAAGGATCCTAGCGAATTTGGAGCGGCCCTCCCTAAAAAGATTATTACCATCACCCCCACGGGGAAGATCAATCCGGGTGGAAGCTAGGAGGAAACCGACCGATGGAGTCCCTCATAGGACAAGAAATCATGGCAGCAAAAAGCTCCGAGAAGGGATTCTCTCTTGTAGAACTTATGGTTGCGCTGGCCGTCCTCGCCATCGGCATGTCGGCCATCGGCACCATGCTCATTAATGCCTTCTGGCATGACCGGCACAACACCCAGGTGAGAAACGCGGAAGCGATTCTGCGACGGGTCGCGGAAGGATTCGTCGCGGGCAACCCCGAGAATCTGCTGCCGAGCATTACCCCCTTGACTCCGGCTCCGCCGTGGGCGCCTGGTACCCCGGGTGCAACAGGCAACGCGGTAGTCCGAGGACAGAGCGAGAAGACGGTGAGCAGCCAGAAGATTACCGGGCTGAATTTCGTTTCTCCTGCCGACGGCAATGTGGGCACCTACTATTGCCAGTGGTCGATCTGGACGTACAAAGTATCTTCCGCCGGCATAGTGAGCCGAATCGATGTAGTAGTCGGCTGGGGCAACTCGCAGGGTGGGGCGCCTTGCGACGCGAACAGCCCCGGAACCTGTCCCCGCCACCTGCAACTTACCAACTACTTCTGACCCGGATAGGCAGAACCATGGGTGATACGAGAGGCTTCACGGTAACAGAGGCATTGGTCGGCATGGCCATACTGATAGTGGCCATACTGGGCGCGATGTCATTCTTCATTTTCGGCAGCTCCCGAGCCCAGGAGTCCTTTCGTTACAAGAGCGTGGAAGAAATCCTGGCCTCGGCCACCTCGCTGATAACCTATGATATTCAGAGAGCGGGCTTCGGGCTCTTCCCGGGTCAGGGCCCGAGCTATCCCAATCTAGCGCTGTTCGTCGCAGACGGTGGCGGCACCACCAACCCGATCCCTGATGAACTGTATGTCAGCTATTCCCAATATCTGACGCTGGAGTGGTCCCCCAACTGTGCTGACTCTGAAAAAGCCCCTCCCCTGTGTGCAGCCCAGTACAGGGCGATAAACAGCGTCTTTACCAACCCTGCGCAATTATTTACGTGTTTGCCCTATACCTTTTACTATCAGGGGTTCGTGACGCTTTCCGCTTCCGTCACACCGTTTCCCCTGTACGCTGTGCCCATGGCTTTAAGCGAAGGTGATATCGGCGCTGTCGTTGCCACTCAGGGTCCTACAGGGACTGTGGCAGCCTCGACGGCAACCTGCACGGTGTTGGCCAACCCTGTGCCTCAATTGCCGGGAACCAAGAACTGGCAAGTTCAGTTTTCCGCTTCCGGCAAGGACTCCACGAGTAATCCGCAAGCAATAGGCGCGAATTGGACGGCTGTTCCGGCAATTTCGTACACCGTCGTTCCCGGCGTGGGCTCGGGTACGGGGAGACTTATGCGCAACAGTAGACCCATTATGGGCGGAGACCCGTACATCGACGTTCGCAATTTCCAGGTTACCTGTCAAATGTCAGACTCTACCTGGCAGACGACCAACCTGAACCCCGCGCAGCTCCGGACGGTAGAAGTGAACATAAGCTACCGACTGAACCGGGGGAAGGGCGGGGAGCTCAGTTGGAGCCCTGTCTATTCGCGTACTCTGCGAGTGACTCCACGCACCATCGTCCTCAAACAGACGGTGGGTTAAAAAGGGGACAAGAAGTGAGAGGCGAGAGAGGATCCGCGCTTGCCGTGGTCTTGTTGATCCTGGGGGTCCTGGGCCTCTTGGGCGCAGGTCTCATGGTCCAGACACGCTATGACACGAAGGTCGTCAGTGCCCAGGGAGCGTACGACAAGATGCTCAACCTGGCAGACGGCGCGGCAAAATATTCGCTCTTTGCTGTGAGGTGGCTGGGGGAGCCGATGTTTGCGGGGCGGCCTGCTCTCGTAGGCGACTCGGGTAAGCCGGCAGGAAAGGTCGACAGTCAGACCGTGACCAACATGGGCGACTGGACGTCACTTGCCTGGTACCTGGGACCGGAAACGAATCCATGGGTTAGTCCCGGATGGGAATCCCCCACCTACTACATGACGGGCTGGGTTGCCAAGGGATCGGCAACGAAACTGAAACTGGATGCAGCGTACGAAATCGATCAAGCTGCGCTGTTCGCCACATCGGAATACGCCAACACTCAACGGCAGCAGGTCCACGCGCAGTCTTCCGCACTGATTTCGGCCACAAAGAATATTCCAAAGGAGTGACGGCCGGCCGGCATCGTCGCGCGTTGTCGGGAAAACATTGCGTCACGTAACAGCCTCCTAGCCTCACCCATCGGAGAAACGACGGCACGCCAGCCTGTAAACTCACGGCCCGGGTACGGTCGGGAGGCTTCTATGAGGCCGACATACCAGGCTTTTTGACGAGCCGGCATCGAATATGAGCTACACGGTCAAACTCTACGGCCACCTGTCCGATAATCCCGAGCGATTTCATCAACAATTGGCCGACCTGCTCGGCATTGACGTGGAACATGCCACGGCCCTGGTTCGCGACGTGCCCGTGATTGTCCGGCAGGGCCTGCCCAAGGAACAAGCGGAACGCATGGCAGCGGGTCTGGGGGTCATCCGTGCCCTGTGCCTCATCGAGAGCGAAGGAAACGAGCCGGAACCGGAGGAGCCGGCAAAACCCCTGTCAACGGCGTTTGCCGAGGAGATGACCGAGCCGGAAGAAGAAGAGAATCTCCGACCTGGGCGCATGTGGCTGGGGATCCTTCTCGGTGGCGTGGCCCTCATCCTTATCGTGGCCTCTGTTTCATTCTTTTCCATGTTCAGGAAAACGTATTCTGAGAATCGAGACACTCCGAGCCCTCCCAAGGTACAATCCGCCGCAGAAACCGACTCCGCAAAAGAACCGCTTTCCGAGCTTCAGTTCAAGGAGCGTATTGCGAGCCTGGAAGAAAAGATCGAACTCATCCGAGCCCAGATCAAGCAGACGGAGGACGATGAGGCCTGGGCACGGAACGGTAGTGGAATGGATCTGGAGCAGATGCAGAAGTACCGGCAGGATAGAGCAAATCTTCATGGAGAGATAAGTACACATGTGCGGGAAATCAAGCAGTTGAAAGCTCAGCTCCACGGGATGGAGGTCAGGAGCGGGGCTCAGACCGGTGCAGGCCAGAACAGGTAGCGTGCCCAGCGGCAGCGCACCGGCCCGTGATCCGAGCATCACGAGACTGACCTTCCCTACCGATGACCCACGGACCCTCTCTCACCGAGTTTACTTGTTCCACTGCCCAGCCGTATCATATGATATCGCGTTCGGAACGGGTGCCGTTGGGCAATCCTCACCCTGTCCGCCTCGCACACGGAGAGGTGAGCGCAGCGAGCAGCGCCCGTACAGAATTCGCTCCCTCTTTTTCTGAGAGAGAGTTGGAATGGAGACCGCAGGATTCCCCCGTTGAGCGGCACATGGGTATGAGACTGACGGCCATAGGAGTGTGAGCTTGGAACCTCTGGAAACGCGGAGATCGATCGAGGGCGACGCGAACGGTCCGCTGCCCAAGGGCACAGTTCCGGTCCTGATCTGCGCCATGTTCTTTCTTTCCGGGATGTCGGCCCTGATATTTGAGAATCTCTGGTTTCGTCTCGCGGGACTTGCGTTCGGGAACAGCGTGTGGGCGACCAGCCTCGTTCTTTCCAGTTTCATGGGCGGGCTCGCGCTGGGGAACGGGCTTACCGCCAGATATGGCAGGAAGATCGCCAATCCAATTCGCTTTTACGGCCTGATGGAGATCGTGATCGCAGTGACCGGCGTCGGGCTGGTCATCGGTTTTCCCCCCCTCACTCAGGTCCTGGCCCCGCTGTTTCGGCAGTTTCTGGATCAGTCGTGGATTCTAAATCCCCTGCGGTTGGGCATCGCGTTCCTGCTCCTCATGGGACCAGCGACCGCCATGGGGACCACACTTCCGCTTCTGGTGAAAGCCCTGAGCGACAGGGGACCTCACTTCGGCGTCGCTTTGGGTCGGCTGTATGGCTGGAACACCCTCGGGGCGGTTGCCGGCGCGCTGTTACCGGAGGCGATTCTCATCGAACACGTGGGCGTTGCAGGTGCAGGATGGGTGGCGTTCACGATCAGCTTGATAGCCGCTTGCAGCGCCTTGGCACTGGCCCGCGTTACCTCGCCGCTCGCTTTTGAGTGGCCTGGGGCCGCGGGCTCGATCAATCCGTCGCGGATTGCCTCGCCACGGTCGCTGAGGCTGCTCGCGGCGGGGTTCCTCTCCGGCGGAATTGTGCTTGCGCTGGAAGTGGTCTGGTTCCGGTTCCTCGTGCTCTTTTTCAACGCCTACAGCATAGTCTTCGCAGTCATGTTGGCTGTGGTTCTGGCGGGAATCGGCCTGGGCGGGATGCTCGCCTCCTGGAATTTTCGGATGAACCCCTCGACGCGGCCGAACGTGGCGGGGCTGGCGCTCATCACCGGCGTCGTGTGCGTAGGCACGTACGTTCTCTTCGGGTGGCTCCCGGCGCCGGCGGCGGCGAACCCATATCCGTGGGCCCACATGCTCCTGCTCTTCACGTGCCTGATCTTTCCCGTGTGCCTCCTCTCCGGAGTACTGTTCACATTCATTGGCGACGCAGTCTTTCGCGAGATAAAGGAAGGCGTGCGGACTACCGGTCTGCTCACCATGATCAACACCACGGGCGCCATGCTCGGCGCGCTCATCGGGGGCTTCGTACTGCTGCCGGTTCTCGGAATGGAGCAGTCGTTCTTCTTGCTGGCAGCTTCGTATGGGGTTGTAGCCGTGTTGAGCGCCGACCCATCGTCGTTCAAGTGGAGGGAGGCCGGGCGGGCACTCACGATCCTCGCGGCGGCTTTTGTCATAACGCTTGCGTGCTTTCCCTTCGGGTCCATGCGCCGGCACATTATTGCCTCGGGTGAGCGGAATCTGATGGGCCAAACCGATTGGAAGCTTCTCGCGATCCGCGAAGGTCTTGCTGAGACCAGCCAGTACTGGCAGAGGGAGTTGCTCGGGAAGCGAACGTCCGTTACGCTTTTCACGAACAACCATCCGATGTCCGGCACGAGAGCGGGCTCGCGACGTTACATGCAGTACTTCGTGTACCTGCCGGTAGCTCTCCACGCCGATCCGAAGGATGCGCTCCTGATCTGCTACGGCGTCGGTGCGACGGCGAAAGCTCTCACCGAGACGCGAAGCTTCAAGTCCATCGAGGTCGTTGACATATCGAAGGATATTCTTGAAAACAGTCGCATCATCTTTCCCGATGATCGTGAGAACCCTCTGAACGACCCTCGTGTCCGTGTCCACGTGGAAGACGGTCGCTTCTATCTGAATACGAGCCCGCGTCAGTTCGATCTGATCACAGCGGAACCGCCGCCGCCATTGGCCGCAGGGGTTGTCAATCTGTACTCTCGAGAATACTTTCGCCTGATCTACGATCGGCTGCGGCCGGGTGGTTTCGTGACCTACTGGCTGCCTGTGGGCCAGATCCCGTGGTCCGGCACGAAATCGATCGTAAAGGCCTTTTGCTCGGTTTTCGACGATTGCTCGATGTGGACGGGCAAAGGCTTGGAATGGGTCCTCATGGGAGTGCGCAGACCGTTTGGTCCTTCAACTGAAGGGCGCTTCTCCGCGCAGTGGCAGGATGAAGGGCTCCAGAGGGAACTGCGGACCCTCGGGTTCGAGACTCCTGAGCTGTTCGGGTCAACCTTCATCATGGACGCGGCCGCGCTCAGAAAGTGGACAGCGGACACCGCACCTCTCGTTGACAACTACCCGTATCGGATTTTCGGAAGCACCGAAGATTTATACGCCGATGATGTCTCGTCCCTGGAGGATGTCATGAGGACAACGCCGGCGAGAGAGATTTACCGAACCTCGCCGTTGATCGAACAGCTTTGGCCGCCCGAACTCCGCGAACGAACACTGGGCTACTTCCGGATTCAGAACGTCCTGAACGAGGCCATGAGCCGGACCCAGCGGTCCATGTCTCAGCCCGACCTGGACGCGTTGCACCTCATCCTCACCACATCGTCCCTCAAGGCGCCGATTCTGTGGATCGCAGGAGGCTCGAATCTGGTGGACGATGACCTGGTGCTCGACTCCCTGGATCCGGACGCGGTGATAAAGACTCCAGGTCTGAATTTCCACCTGGGAGTTCGCGCCCTTGCCGACCGAGACTACGTCAAAGCCCACGGGTACTTTGTTGCGGAAGAACGGGTCAGTCGCTCGGAATCACTGACGCTCTATCGAGCGTACTGCCTGTGTATGGCCCGACGAACCTCAGAGGCCGAAGGACTTCTGAAACAACGATTGAGTGCCTCTCCGGGAAGTGTGCACCGAGGCCACCTCGAATGGCTGCACGATACGTTTGGCATTAACGTACAGTAGACGACGCTCGATACGCGCGCGTCTGATACCAATGTGCAGTTCAATTTGTAACATCCGAGGACTCTGCTCTGGGCTTTTCCCGGGAGGTCCCCTCCGCTACGAACGGCATTGCCTGACTGCGCTCCGGAGACCTCCCAGGAGCGCCCTTCAGCAATATTACTTATTGAATCGCACATTGGTATGAGCCTTGATACCGACGAATCAACAATGTCCGCATCCAGTAGCGCCACTCGTTTTAGCCATGCCAAGGAGATGATCCCAAGAACATTAAAGCTCCGTTGAGAGTCCAAGGAGCAAGGGACTAGCAGGTCGTCTTCAAAATGCCGTTCCCTGTGGGTGGGTGCTCTGCCCTCGTGTCCTGCGATGCTTCGTTTCTCCAGTGGTCGGGGCCTTGTGAAGACGGCTGCACGAGAAGACGACGGTTTGCCCTATACGAGGCACTCGAGCGGTTTCGCGATCTCTCGCTGCGGAACCGCCCTTCCATTGACAAACCGCACAAGGAGGTAGGCTGATGAAGCTGTATTTGATCCAGGAACACTTCGGGATCGATGCGCTGACGCTCGCGGAAAGAGATGTCCCCAAACCGGGGCACAAGCAGGTCCTCGTCAAGATGGAAGCCGCGTCCGTCAATTATCGGGATTTGTTGATGATAGCCGGGAAATACAACCCCCATCTCCAGCGGCCTCGTATTCCGTTTTCCGACGGCGCGGGCGAGGTAATCGAGGTGGGACCCGACGCGACCCACTGGAAGGTCGGCGACCGAGTCCTGGGTACGTTCTTCCAGCAATGGCCCGCGGGCAGGATAACCCCCGCTGCCGCGAAATCCGCTCTCGGAGGGGAAATCGATGGCGTGATGGCGGAATACGTCGTATTCTCGGAAGACGGTCTGGTTCCGCTCCCCGAGCATCTCACCTATGAGGAAGGTTCCACTCTACCGTGCGTCGGGGTCACTGCGTGGCACGCGCTCTCCACGGGAGGGCTCGCTTGCGGGGACACGGTCTTGACGCTGGGTACCGGTGGGGTATCCGTGTTTGCGGTTCAATTGGCCGAAGCGTCGGGCGCGAACGTGATCGGGACCTCCAGCAGTGACGCAAAGCTGGCCCGGTTGAACCAACTGGGGGTCGCTGCCGGAATCAATTACAGGACGTTCCCGGACTGGGACGAAAAGGTCCTTGAAATTACCGACGGAAGAGGGGTGGATCGGGTCATCGAAGTGGGCGGTGCGGGCACGCTGGGCAAATCCATGAAGGCGGTGCGAATCGGTGGACACATAAGCCTCATTGGTGTATTGACCGGCCAGACCGGAGAAGTCAACCCGCTCCCCGCGGTCATGAAGAGCATTCGAATTCAAGGGATTTTCGTGGGATCTCGGGCCATGTTCGAAGGGTTGAATCGCGCGATGACGCTGCATCGCATCAAACCGGTGATCGACCGGGTGTTTCCCTTCGATAGCGTTCGGGAAGCCCTGCACTACCAGGAGAGTCAGGCCCACTTCGGGAAAGTGGTGATCCGCTTCTGATGGAGCTGTCGAAGCCACCTGTGCGCATGATTGCCGGAGTGAAGCTGACACGGGAGCCGGGCACAATCCCGTTTCACAGCATTCTTGCTCGCGATTGGTCGAGTCGTCGTATCACTTTCAGAAACTGAAATTGGAGGGTAAGTGCTATGAATGCGCGCAAGCTGTTACGAACAGGGGCTGTTTTGGCAGTGATCTTCGTCGGGGTCGTCTCCGGGGTCGTCTGCTCCTCTGCCTCGGAATTCGATCTCTCGGACGGCGGGACCGTCTACCTTCCAGTGTACTCCCACATCTACGTAGGAATTAAGGGCCTTGCTTTCGACTTGGCGATATCACTGATCATTCGCAACACGGATCCGACGCGACCGATCACCGTCTCTTCAGTTTCCTATCATGACTCGGCGGGCAAACTAGTCAAACAGTTTTTGGAGAAGCCGGTAGACATCCCTCCGTTGGCGTCCAAGGAATTCTTCGTGAGCGAATCGGACACCACTGGCGGGTTTGGGGCGGCGTTCATTGTGAAATGGAAATCCTTGACCAAAGTGAACGCGCCCGTCGTCGAGGGTGTGATGGTGGGCACCAAGGCGGGCCAGGGTATATCTTTCACCACGCGCGGGCAAGTCATCGAGGATCGCGGGCAGTGATTTCCCCGAGAGTGCGACGCAGGCAAGGAAGATTATCAAGGACCGAGCACAGTGGAAAGTAGCCCGATCCTTTCAGCACAAGGACAGGCTTCCATACTGGACTTCTCTGATCTTTCTCCGGCGTGAACCTTTCTTTGAGCAGGCCCATGACGATGGGAGGCGCCTGCTGTTACGGGGCACAGCCCATCACAATGTGGCTTGACGAGCGGTGGGGTGATCGTGGAAATCGGCCTTCTCCGAGACATTATCATAATCTGCGGCCTGGCATTGGGCGTCATCTACATCTGTCATCGCCTCAAGATTCCCACAATCGTTGGTTTCCTCCTCACGGGATTGGTGGCTGGACCTCACGGGATGGCATTGGTCCGTCAAACCGTCGAGGTGGAACAACTGGCGGAGGTCGGTGTGGTATGTCTCCTATTCACCATAGGCCTGGAGTTTTCTCTGAAACGCCTCCTGCAAATCAAGTTCTGGTCCCTGGTAGGTGGCGGTTGCCAGGTGGGGCTGACTCTCTTCATGGCAGCTTTGGCCGCCTCAGTTATGGGCTTGGCGCTCAATCAGGCAGTTTTTTTCGGGTTTCTCGTTTCTCTCAGCAGCACGGCGATCGTCTTGAAAATCATTCAAGAACGGGCGGAAATGGAGAGCCCTCACGGCAGGCTCACCGTGGGGATTCTGCTCTTTCAGGACATCATCGTGGTCCCGATGATGCTGATCGCTCCCATCCTGGCAGGCGGCCGCCAGGACCTTGGTATGGCTTTGCTGCTTCTCGTGGTCAAAGCTGCGGCTGTTCTATGCCTGGTGGTTGCAGCATCCAGATGGATTGTTCCGTCGGCACTTTATCAGATTGCCCGACTCCGTGCTAAGGAGTTGTTTATCCTGGGAATTGTTCTCATCGGGTTGGGAGTGGCGTGGCTGACAGCCCAAATGGGGCTTTCTTTGGCATTGGGAGCCTTCCTGGCCGGCCTTATCGTATCCGAGTCTGAATTCAGTCATCGCGCTCTGGGAAACGTGCTCCCGTTTCGCGATTTGTTCACGAGCATTTTCTTTGTTTCGATCGGGATGCTGCTTGACGTTCAGTTCGTTCTGGGCAATCCGGTCCTCTTGGTTACGGCAGCTATAGGGACAATGGTGCTGAAATTCCTGACAGCGGGGGTGTCAGCGAGTTTGCTCGGGCTCCCATTGCGGACTACCGTGCTCACGGGGCTTTCACTAGCCCAAATAGGGGAGTTTTCGTTCGTTCTATCGGAAGCCGGCATTCAATTCGGACTGATCGAGCCGGGCGTTTATCAGGTTTTCCTGGGACTCTCGGTGCTGACCATGGTTGCGACTCCCTTTCTTATTGGCAGCGGAGACCGACTTGCGACGGCCTCACTGAGGCTGCCCCTCCCGGAGAGGCTCAAATCAGGTTTCTCGCCCGTGAGTGAAATCCCCGTACACCTCCCCCTGGCAAATCACCTGGTGATCGTCGGTTTCGGGCTCAATGGTCGCAATCTCTCTCGTGCCGCAGCGCTCGGCAAGATCCCTCGAATCATCATTGAACTTAATGCCGAAACCGTCCGCCGGGAACAAGCACAGGGTGAACCCATATTTTACGGAGACGCCTCCCATGAATCGGTTCTCGAGCACGCAGCCATCAAGCAAGCACGAGTGATGGTTATCGTAATATCCGATCCGGTCGCCACAAGACGAATTATTGACTCGGCGCGCCGGTTGAATCCCAAACTCCACGTGATTGCACGAACTCGATTTGTCAGTGAGATGGAACCGTTGTACGAGCTGGGAGCCGATGAAGTGATTCCGGAGGATTACGAGGCTTCCATCGAAGTGCTGGTTCGTGTGTTGGCGAAGTATCTGGTTCCGAAAGGCGACATTGAGCGACTGGTCATGCAATTCCGGACCGAGCATTACCGGATGCTGCGCACCCTTTCTTTGTCATCGACCAGTTTGCCCGATCTGGAAATCCGGATCCCCGAGGTAGAGATCGTGTCACTTCGCGTTTGCCCTGGTTCGGAGGCGACCGGGAAAACCCTTAGGGAACTGAATTTGAGAGCTAAATACGGAATGACCGTTGTGGCCATCAGGAGACAGGATGGCCTGATCCTCAATCCTTCGGCAGACGAAAGGCTTGCGACAGGGGACGTATGCATGGCGCTGATTACCCCTGACCGTATTACAGACGCTGCCGCGGTGTTCGGGGATTTGGGGCCAGGAGTGAACGGCTTCTAAATCAAACCAACAAACGCGGAACGCAAGGCTCGAATATGCGACCGTCAAACGGTCATGGGGCTTCCGTTTGCGCAGGGCCCACGGCACTCTGCCCTATCGGATATCGGATCAGCAAACTGATGAGTAGCCCGGCCAACGGGAGCAACATTATGGACTTCAACGCAATGGGTACGCCGAAGTGATCTGCGACTATCCCGAGCACCGTTACACCGAACCCGCCGGTCCCTATGGCAAACCCCACCATGAGCCCCGACGCAATCCCGAGGTTCCCTGGCAACAGCTCCTGGGCCATGACGATAGTGACGGTAAAGCTGGAAATCAGGGTCATTCCGACTGCGGCCAGAACGCCAAACAACGCGAATCCCTGCACCACGAAGATCAGGGGTAATAACGCAGTGGTCAAGGCCAGGGAAAGGATCAGATACCGCTTGTACCCCCATCGATCGGCCAACGGGGCTCCTGCCAACGTTCCCACTGCACCCCCAACGAGGAAACACGAGACCAACGTCCCTGCGTAGAGCGGATCTCCCTCCTGATAGTCGATGAAGTAGAACGGAATGTAGGTCATGAGCCCAAAATGGGTCCAGGATCTCATGACGACCGTCGCGACGATCAATCCCACGGATAGATACGCTGCCCTGGGAGTGCCGTTGCTCGCGATCCCTTTCGAGGCGGATAGCGGCCGGGCATGAGACAGGGAAGTCCAATTCCAGACCAGCAACGCGACGAATACCAGGGAAAAGACCAGCATAAGCGGCAGATAATCGAGGCCAAGATGAGTGACGATGAGAATCGCAACGAGCGGGCCGAGCGCAAAGCCCATATTCCCGCCGACGGTGAATACGGACAATCCGGTCGCCATCTTGTCTCCAGTAAAAAAACGGGCTGTCTTGAATCCTTCCGGATGGTAGGATGCGACGCCCAGTCCGCTCACCATAACCAGCAGGAGGACAAATTCGTAGTGATCCGGCATGGAAAGGAGGGACAGGCCAAGGCCCGCGCTCAAACACCCGAGGGGCAGCAAGAAAGCCTTCTTTCTCCTGTCCGACAGATAACCGAAGAGAGGCTGAATCACCGAAGAGGTCAGATTGGACGCCAGCATGATTGCCCCGGTCATTGCATAGGAAAGGAGCAATTTGGCTTTCAGAAAGGGCAGTATGGCCGGCAACGCACCCTGGCAGATGTCCGTTGCGAGGTGCCCAAACGACAAAACGAGCAGGACCTTGAGGTTGAACTTGTTTGCCTGTTGGGGGTCACTGCTCATGCGAGCCCTCTCCATTATCCCGGATCGGACTGAAAACCTCGACAGGCTCTCGCACGTTCTTGAAATTCATCCGCCCGCGACGAAAGAGCCGTACATCTTCATTCACCCTGAGCGCTGTGTCAGGGCCGACGAGAATGTCGCCATGTCTGGCCGCGGAAGCTATGCGTGCCGCGAGATTGGTGACGGGACCGGTCGCGGTAAAGGTCATTCTGGTCCCGGCCGTCCCGGTGAATCTGTTCATGCCCACGGCAGCGATCCCGGAGTTGATGCCCATGTTTACCTCGACCGGCAAGAACCGATTCTTCAGTTCTTCGTTGATCTCCAGCGTCTTGTCCCGGATCTCGATCGCTGCCTTGACCGCGCTCAGCGCGGTATCTCTCGGCTCGCCTTGGAAGATCACCATGAGACCGTCCCCAGCCGTTTCATTCACGTCTCCGCCGTGGGCGTAGATGACGTCAAGGAAACTCGAGAAGTATTTCTCGATGATGAAGGTCACCTTATCTCTGCTTTGGGTCTCGCTGATGCGCGTATAACCCGCGACGTCCAAGAAGAGGACGGTCACGTCTGTGTCCCGTTTTTCGAGATCAGGGGCTGAAGGATCCTTTTCCACGATCCGCTGAACGGTTGAAGGAACAAACGGCCGAAGATGCCCCAGGATTCGATCGACCGTGAGCTTCTCCTGAGACATTTTCCAGTGGCTGCGGGCGTTCTTGATGACGTTGCTCGCGAGCTCGACGAGGTCTTTCAGCAGCAGAAAGTCTCTCTCGTTGAGAGCGGTGCCGGGCTTCGCTATGGCATCCAAGACCGATAGCGTTCTGTCCCCCTCCTGAATGGGGAATACGATCTCGGAAAAACCTTCCGAAGGAAAGCCGTCCGTAACCAAATGACCACCTTGCCCATCCGGGAGGAAACACACCGCGGAGGAGCCTTGAGCGAGGGCGCTGTTTACGGTTCTCCTGCCTCTCTTGCAAAGCTGACAGTTGACCCTTTGCTTTTCCATCGCACAGTGAAGGGGACGCGTGTAGTACTGCGCGTCCGGGTCAGTTACGAGGAGACAAACCTCCTGCAATTGAGGGAGCGTTATTCTCGCTTCGTCACGGATCATCTCCAATATTTCGCCGATGTTCAGCGACGATGTGAGCTTCTGAGCGACTCGAAACACGTTATCGAAGCGTGTCTTGTACAGGTTTGTTTCAACCTCGGCGAGGCCTTGCGGCTGATCGTTCCGAAGGAGCTTGCCGTCGGCCGAGTCCGCTTCCAACCCCGAGTCTTCTGATGCGAACCATGATATTCCGCACCCGCAAATGGGGCAGCCCCAGGAATCCGGTAGATTCTCGAAGCGTGTTCCCGGATCGATGTTACGCTCCGGATCGCCCATAACGGGATAGTAAAGCCAGCCGCACGTGTTGCATTTCCATTTCGTCACAACCGGTCTCCTTGCAGCTCTGATCGACGGGCACCCCTGAGCGCATCCCAGTATCTCCAGTCACGGGTCAAAGCGAATCCGGCCGCGTGCTCGGCATGTCGGGTGTCCCAAATGGCCTTCCTACGCGATCTGGATAGAGGTCGGGAGTTCTCCCTCTCTCCGCTAAGGAGATTGCCCGTAAGCCAATTGTAATCCGCTCACGTCTCTCGATCAAGCCCACTGCTTACCCGCCGGGAGAGCCGAGGCGCTACGGCGAACCAGGAAGTCGCCTTGCTCGCTGGACCGAACTTCACTTCGGCCATGCCAGATATAGTAGTTGCCAAAATCCGTGACCGGTTCGCCATCCTGACCTGGAGGCTCCTGGACGAAGGTCTAACAACTCTGCGTTGTCCGAAGTGAGGGGAGCCCTTTAGGTGAGCAGCCATCCGACCGGACATTATTCTCGGCAACGGCTATATATTGACGGGCACGGTCAAGACCTGGCGTATTCCGCCGGAAATATCTTGACCGAGCTGCTCAAGAAAGACTCACCGCCGAGGAACTAACCGAATGTTCGGGTGACGGACGCGAGTAGAGGGAATTGACGTTCAAACCCGGATGAGCGGAGAGCAAGACGGATGAAACACTCCGGCACACAAACTCTTGCGGTAATGCTCACCCTGGCTGTCTATCTGGCCATGGCGGGTTCGGGCTGGCCGATGGGGCCTTGTTGCGTCGGATCGAAACCGTGCGCAGAAGACTCAGCGCCCGCACATGATTGCTCTGGTGCGTCCGATACGCTCCCCCATCACGCGCCGTGCACTTCCCTTTTCCCAGGCGGTCCGGGCCATTGCCCGTGCAACTGCTCGTTCGCTTCTCTTCCCGCACTGCGTCAGTATATTGTTACGGTAAGCACCCAACAACCTTCTCAGAGATTCCCGGGATCAGCGAGTGGACTTGCGATGCTCACGGCAGTCACCTCGTTGGAAAACGCGGAAAGATATCCGATCCCTCCGGCCCCTTCCAAACACGGGCAAGATCTCGCCTCCCTCAGAACCGTCATGCTCGTGTGCTAAGCCCTCGTCTGCATTATTGTCCGTCAAACTGGTCAGGAGCCGATGTCGCGCTGTTTCGGAGCGCCGGCCGCTGGAATTGGCTATGGTGACTGGTCAAAGCTCGCATCGCGCTCAACAGAACCAAGGATAGATACGATCGCGCGAATCCGGACAGGAATATGACAACAATGACGACCGTTCAACCGGGGCAGGGCCGCCTCGAGATCAGTGAACGATCACGAAAAACGATCTTCGCTGCGGCCTTGTCCGCGCTCGTGATTCCGGTCCCGAAACCGACGGCCGGGGCCGTATCTTACCGGAGCCTTTCGGAGCACTGGCGAGCAGCGGAGATCTGTCGGAAACAGGAGGCAGTAAGCCTGGCCGAAAGGGACAGGGGAACTGCCGGACGTCTTGCCACCATCACCGCCGGCGCGGGTGGTCACACCGTGCTTCGGCGGTCTTATAAGTAGGGAGAAAGAAGATGAGAAAGCTACTTGTCGCGTTGGTTTTGTCAGCGGTCGTGGCCTGGGCCCCGAACGTGATGGCCGGGAGCGCAGGTTTCCAGAACTGGATGGAGAAATGGCGGATCGAGCAGGCAGAGCAGAATCGGATCGACCGGTCGCTTGACAGGCTCGACAGGGACGCGGCCTCATGGGGAGCGGCGGCCGGAGCAGGCGATCAGACGATGCCTCAGCAACCCGTGTCGCCCAAAAAGAAGGCGCGTCCGGAGTATTAATACAAGCTCGCGCTCGAACGCTGAACGTGGCCGACCGCGAATAGCCTTGCAGCGGGTGTTTGCCGACGACGCCAGGGGTAGGCACGAGGTCGCTCTCTGGCGTCTTTTTCTCTAGGTTGCGATCCGAAGCATGGTGCCCCATACTGACGGAGGAGGGACCGCCATGAGCCCAGGTGCCAAGACCCCTTTATTCGAAAATGGGACGATCCTCAACGGCAAGTGGGAGATTCTTGAGCACATAGCCACCGGAGGGAAGGGAGAGGTGTACCGGGCTCGACAGGCCACTCTGGACCGCGACGTTGTGGTGAAGACCGTTTCCCTGGAGTACCTCGCCGAATTCGAAGACGATCCGGAAGAAGTAGAGACTGAGATCAAACGATTCCATCGTGAAGCCCTGGCCATGGCCCAGGTGCGTCACCCGTACGTGGTTCGGGTCTACGACGAGGATTCGACTCAGATTGCAAAAGACGGTGTCGCGCGGACTGTCCATTATGTAGTGATGGAGTACGTCCCGGGCCCCACGCTTCGGTCCACTATGCCGGAATGCGGTTTCGGGACCGATGAGCGCGCGGCACGAGCGTGGATCCACGACTGCTTTCTCCCCGTCCTCGATGGGATCGAGCCTATTCACGAAATGGGAATCATCCACCGGGATATTAAACCCGAGAACGTGATCATGGACGGTACCACCCCCAAGATCACCGACTTCGGGATAGCCGGTGGACGGGTCTGGCCTGAACTGACCAGGAGCCATCACGTCGAGGGGACCATTCTGTACATGGCGCCGGAGCAATTCACCGACCTGGCTGAGTCGGATGCTCGCGTGGACGTCTACGCGTTGGGAAAAATCTTGTACGAAGTCATGTGCGGCAGGATGGTAGACAGCAAGACCGCGTGTCCCTTACGGAGTGTGTGTTTGGCTGAGGCGTTGACACCGTTCTCGAAAGGGCTGGATGCGATCGTCCGCCAGGCGACAGCGGAAGACAAGGACCAGCGCACGCCTTCAGTCAAGGCGCTGCGCGAGGCGTTGCTGAGACTCCTCGAAGCGGCCGAGGCAGCGGAACGCCCATTGCTCAAAGGGCTTCATCGTAAACAGAAGAGGTTCATAATAGCAGCGATCGCTCTGCTGGCCTTGGTTATCATTGCCTCCAACATCGTGCACCACTATTACATGCTCCATGAAATGCCGGCATCGCCTCCCGTAGCGGCTCCCGCGGAGTTGCAGAATCCTGGCGAGGGACATACTACGATACCCGGACACTTGCCCGAACAAGGAGCGCCGACGGCAAAGATTATCGGTAAAGACAATGTGCTCATGCACCTTGTGCCCTCGGGAGAAGTGAAACTTCCGGAGTACTTTGGAGCTCAAGCCGGCAAGCCCTTTGAAGTTCTTTCCTTCTACCTCGATGAAACCAAAGTGACCAACTACAAGTTTGTAGAATTCCTTAATAAGGCGCTTTCCAAGGTCATCGTGAAAGAGGGAGTGGTTCTGGGGGAGGGCCGCCCCTGGCTCTTCTTGGGTCCCGTGTACGGCGGGTACGACCCGATTGTGTATCGGGACGGCCGATTCGCTCTCAAGGACGTTGCCTTTGCATCGTACCCCGTGGTCAGGGTCACGGGGTACGGTGCCCTCGCCTACGCAGAGTTCTACGGTGAGCGCCTTCCCACGGAACTCGAATGGCTTCACGCGGCGTCAAAACCGGACGGTGGCGGCAGAAGTTCTTCAGAGCACGGCGCTCCGTCCCCCCGACAACGGAGTGCCCTGGAACAGGAGATGGAGGGATGGATTTCCGGTTACGGCAGTGGGAACGAGATTTCCGGAGGCTCCACCGTCGCCCCAGGCCCCTCGCTGATTCCCCATCCGGTGACGACCTTCGAGCCCAACCAGTACGGGATAAGAGGGCTTTGGGCGAATGTGAGCGAATGGGGCTTGAGAAAGGGCCTGTCTGAGGCCTCCTCGGCTCCGGAATATGTGGTACTCGGCGGCTTGCGAGGGAGTATGTTATTGGGGGAGACCCTCATCACAGGAGTTGCGCAGGAGCCATCGGGGGCATTCCGCGATGTGGGCTTCCGGTGTGCCCTTGATCCCGGGCAGGATGGGTCTCATTTCAAGTCGCCATCCAAAGAGTAACTTTGGATGGCGACTTCTTTGTGCAATGAAGTTCTCCCTAGATTATTTCCTTGAAAGTGAATTGATATCAAGAACCTATCCGAGTTCAAAACTGGTAACGCCGAACCATCGGTCCAGGGGAATATCCGGCTCTTCCCCTGTGTACATCCGCGCGGTCTCGAACACTCGGGTCATGCCGTATGCGTCTGCAAGGCTGACAGCCTGGGCGTTAACCTCAGGGACATCGAGGAAGACCGTTGAGCCCGGCTCCAGGTCCGCGGTCAGTTCTTGCAGGAGAAGGTCTGCCAGCGGCGGAGTGTCAGCAAAGAGCGGTCCCACCTTGAACCCATTGCGGCATTTTCTGAGGACTCCGTAGCCGGCCAGATTCGGTCCATCCAGGACGCCCAACGCCGTGGTTTCGGGGCGGGTAATCCAACACTCCAGGAAGCTTTCCCTCTCGACCCCGAAAAGCTGGAGATCGTACGCCAGGATATCGTCCCAAGCCACCTTCGACAGCGGTATCGCACCTGAGCCTGCAGCCGCCTGCCGAACCACCATCCACTGATAGCGTATATTCCTGCTCGCGAGTCTGAAACCCGATTTCTTGTAGTTGTCCTGCTGCGCGACAACTCCGTCCAACCCGATGTTGCGGCCCTTCAGGCGCTCCATCGCCGCATGCCACAGTTGGATGCCGAATCCGCGACCGCGGTGCTCGGGTCGTACGATGTAGAATCCCAGGAACCCGTACGAGTCTCCGTAAGCGACCGCGGAGATCGACCCGATGGGCGTTCCGTCGAGTAGACCGATGAAGAATCCTCCCGGATCGGTGCGATAGAAGCATTCCGCGTCGGACAGACCCGGGTTCCACCCTTCGGCCGCAGCCCAGTCCACGGCAAGATCGAGCTCTTGCCTCGTCATGATGCGGACTTCGTAGAATCCCTGTGGGCGCGGGTTCGTCATGTTACGGCGGCCATTCATACTCTTGCGCGTTCAGTGGGTAAGGCGGGCAGGATTGCTTGTGTGGAAGAGGAATACAATTAATCGCCGGTTTCCATGCCAAACCTCTTCAGGTATCGATACAGCGAATCCCGAGAAATGCCCAGGATACGTGCCGCTTCTTTCTTGTTTCCTTCGGTGGACCTCAGCGCCTCCTCACATACCACCTTCACCACGTCATCGGTCACCTCGTGAAGCGTACGGTCCGGAGTGAAGCAAACTCTGTACAGGCAGTCGTCTCGAGGTCTTTGAGACGCTGGTCCGTTGAAGTTCAAACGCCCCTCTTCCGAAGTAATGAGGGCTCTCTCGAGGATGTTGCGCAGTTCCCTCACGTTGCCCGGCCAGTTATAGCGTTTGAGTTGATCGAGGAATTCGGCATCGACGACGGGGCAGGCAGGCGCCTGCAATTCGCGGGCAAGACTGGAGAGGATTTGCTGGGCGAGGAGCGGAAGATCCTCCATCCGTTCGCGCAGAGAAGGCACCGTGATGGACACAACATTAATACGGTAGAAGAGATCCTTTCGGAACCTTCCTTCATCGACCTCTTTTCGTAGATCTCTGTTGGTGGCCGCGATGATCCGAGCACCCACCGAGATCTCCTTCTCTCCTCCAACCCGCGTGAACTTTCGGGTATCGAGAAAGGTGAGTAGCTTGGCCTGGAGCCGAAGAGAAAGCTCTCCCATCTCATTGAGCAATAGTGTGCCGCCTTCGGCCAATTCCAGAAGTCCTCGTTTCCGGGCAAGCGCGCCGGTGAAGGCGCCTCGCTCGTGACCGAAGAGTTCGGATTCGGCAAGTTCCGGAGCTATGGCCGCACAGTTGATGGAGAAATAAGGCCCACCGGCGTTGTCCGAATGGTCGTGGATGTACCTGGCAAGCCAGTCCTTGCCGCTCCCGCTCTCGCCCGTCAGCAAGACGGTACTGGCTTTCTTGGCGGCCATAAGTGCCTGGCTGAGCGTGACCCGCATAGCCATCGAGGGATATTCCGCCTCTGCGTCCAACGAGGCTTCTACCGAGGCCTCCAGCCTCTTGCGGTCGGTGAAATCGCGAGAAATGCCCAAGACCCCGACGATTTCGCCGGCACTGTCCCGCATGGGGACTCTCGTGACCAGAAAGGTCAGCGGGACACCGTCGACCCGTTTTGTGTATTCCTCCTCAATAGATTCGCCCGCAAGGACACGCATTTCGACTTCGCGAACGTGGTCGGAACCTTCGGTACTGAACAAGTCCTCGTACCGGAGACCGTTGATGGCGGACACAGGGCGCCCTACCAGTCTCCCCATTGCCGGGTTCACGTCGACATATCTGAGCGACCGATCCTTCAGGAAAATGCAATCCTCGGCCTCCTCAAAGATTGTCCTGAAACGATGCTCGCTTTGCCGCAAAGCCTCTTCAGCTCTCTTCCGCTCGGTAACGTCGCGGCCGACCGCCTGGAATTTCACCGGCCTGTCGCGGTCGTCGAATACCGCTCGGATGGTCCACTGGAAACATTTCAGCTCTCCTTCGCTCGTAGGGAGTTGAATTTCATAGCTCGAAACCGACCGATCGGGTTTGAGCGAGGCGAGATAGTCTTCGGGTCCCTGGTGCGAATCGTCGGGAAGAAGCCACTTAACTTCTTTTCCTGTGAGCGCGTCGCCTTGCAGGCCGAAATAACGACAGAAAGCGCCGTTGCAAAATTCGAACCTTTGATCGGCGGAGAAACGACAGATCAACTCCGTCTGGTCTTCCACCACCGCGCGGTACAGTTCCTCGCTGAGCTGCAAGGCCTCCTGCGCCCGCTTATGCTCGGCCATCAAATCCCATTGCTGCAGGGCACGCTCGACAATGTGCGGCATATCGGAGAACGTTGCCGGGGACTTGACCACGTAATCGAGCACACCGGCCTTCATGGCTTCGACCGCGACCTGTTCGTTTCCGTGGCTGGTCATCAAGACCACGGGAAAAACGAGAGATTGCTTGTCCTCGGGGAGAAGGTCAGTCCCTTTTCCATCGGGGAGCAGCCAGTCGGCGATGATGACGTGCGGGACCGATTCCTTCAGGCGCGCCTGTGCGTCCCGGACGGTCGAGTGCCATCTCAGCCGAACCGAAGCGCCTAACGGTCGGAAGGCGCGTTTGATCGCTTCCGCATGGGCTTCTTCATCTTCAACCAGCAAAACATCAACGATTTCTCGCACCATATCCTGTACCCGTTTTCACTCATGGTCGCCGTCAACAAAGGGATGGACGTTCCAGGCAAGCCAATAGAACCCGAGATCTCGCATGAGTTCGGTGAACTTCTTGAAATCCAGAGGCTTAACCAGATAGCTGTTTGCGTGATGGTCGTACGCCATGGCAACGTCACGCTCCCCCTGGGAGCTGGTCAAGACGACCACCGGAATCCGGCGCAGGTCATCATCCTGTTTGATCTCTCTGAGGACTTCCAGGCCGTCCACCTTGGGCAAGCGCAGGTCAAGAACAATAACATGCGGTCTCGGGCTGGTGTCGTGATCGCTGTAATCACCCCGCCTGAACAGGTAATCCAGAGCAGCCTGTCCATTGGTCACATGATGGATATCGTTAGCGACCTGGTGCGATTTGAAGCTGCGCCTCACCACCTCCGCGTGGTCCTCGTTGTCTTCTACCAATAAGATGCAAAGAGGTGCGCCGTTCATGTCCATGTCTCCGTTTCTCCTTCACCGGTTCGTATAGCACGAGGCAAGGGAAAGCAAAAGGTGGACCCCGTTCCGACTCCTGGGGATTCCACCCGGATGCGGGCACCGTGCACGTCCACGATGCGTTTGGCCAAAGCCGGCCCAATGCCGGTCCCGTCGGTCTTTTGATTCATCATGTCGATGTCGCCGCCGGGGAGGTCCTTTTGTATGAATCCCACGAAGGGTCTGGTGGTTATCAGGGAGCCCTCATGATCGTGGGGGCTTCCGATCGGCAATAAGCCGAGCCATTTTGAAACGGTCAATTCCCGAACTCCCAGCTTCCCAGCACGGCTCGACCGCATGGGTGATCTTCAGACGGCTGACCGAGTCCAACACCCCGCATATGGAGCGGGACGACTAAGATGCCAGCCCCCTGCAGTTTTGCTCGCCCACACTATTCTTCAATCTACTCTGTAAGGATAATCTACTGTCCTCCTATCAGTCAATGTCCATGTTACCTGTCAAGGCAGGATTCACTTCAACGCGGGAAAAATCCCCCCTTGCCACCCTTCAGAAAAGGCCGGATACCCGGTCATCCCGTTTGTGGTTGCAAACAGAGCCATCCGGCCCTATACTGATTTGATCGGCAGCGTCGGCGGGTCGTAGAGCAGCAACCCGGCATTGCGTCCCATCGGCTGGTCGGTTCCCCTTCCGGCGATTGCGGCCGGATATGAATCGCGTTACCTGACTGAACCGAGGAGGTCACATCCCATGCGGGCAACGATCAAGACCAACAAGGGCGACATCCATCTGAAACTTTTTGACGACCTTACGCCCATAACCGTGGCCAATTTCGTGAACCTCGCCAAGAGGGGCTTTTACAATGGGCTCAAATTCCATCGCGTGATCGACAATTTCATGATTCAGGGCGGCTGTCCTCTCGGAACCGGTACCGGCGGTCCAGGGTACAAATTTCAGGATGAGTTTGTCCCCGACCTGAAACACGACAAACCCGGAATTCTCTCCATGGCGAATGCCGGGCCACGTACCAACGGGAGCCAGTTCTTCATCACCCACGTTCCGACTCCCTGGCTCGACGGGAAACACTCCGTCTTCGGCGAGGTGGTCGGCCCGGAAGATCTGGCTGTAGTCAACAGCATCAAACAGAATGACGTGATCGAAACCGTTTCGATCGACGACGACACCACGGGACTCTTCGAAAAGACGAAGACACATATCGAGACGTGGAACAGAGTGCTCGACGGCAAGTAACTTACTGACGTTGTGCTTGTGGCTTTCCCGCACAGTTTGAAAGGGTCGAGCAGCTCACCTGAGGTTGTCCTTTATGATTCACGGCGTCATCATGGCCGGAGGAAGCGGCACGCGCTTTTGGCCGCAGAGCAGGAGAAATCGGCCCAAACAACTCCTCAACATCGTCGGTGACAAGACGATGATCCGCACCACCGTGGAGAGGGTGCTCCCGATCATACCCTTCGAGCGCATAATGGTGGTGACGGCTCTGTCCCATGCAGATGAAATCAGAAGCGAACTTCCCGAACTGAGCGATGGGATGATCGTGGCCGAGCCTCAAGGGAAGAACACCGCTCCCTGCATTGCGCTGGCCGCGTACAAGCTGTTCAAGAAAGACCCCGACGGCGTGATGGCCGTGCTCCCGGCCGACCATCTCATAGGGAAAACGGCCGAGCTCCTGGAGGCCCTCGCCGCTGGGGCCGCGTTCGTGTCCCGCGGAGACTACCTCCTGACTTTCGGCATTGTTCCGCATCGACCCGAAACAGGATACGGATACATCGAATTGGGGCAATCCGCGGAATCTGCAGGCTGCCCGACGGTATGCCGGGTGAAACGGTTCGTCGAGAAACCGGATCGCGCCACGGCAGAGAGGTACCTGGCAGCAGGGACCTACCTGTGGAACAGTGGAATGTTTATCTGGAGAACCGCGGCCATTCTCAAGGCTGTCCGGATGCATCTCCCCGCGCTCGATGCGGTCATCAAAGAGATTCTACCGGCCCTGAACACGCCGGATGAGCCAGCAGCCCTGGCGGAGGCGTACGACAAGATCGAAGGGGTCTCCGTCGACTACGGGATTATGGAAAAGGCCTCAAACGTGGTGTGCATGCCCGTCGATGTCGAGTGGAACGATGTGGGCACATGGACGGCCCTCGAGGAGGTATGGTCCTCCGATCAGGGCGGGAACTGCACCAAGGGTGAAGTCGTCCTGTTGGGCTGCAAAGATTGTATCGTCTCCTCTCCCCACCGACTGGTCACGCTCATCGGGCTCGAAGATCTGGTCATCGTCGACACGCCCGACGCCCTGATGGTCTGCCGAAAGGACTGTTCTCAGGACGTGAAAAAGCTCCACGAATTGCTCGCGGAACGCGGGTACGATCATTTGCTGTAGCTCGGGAATGAACGGCGGTCGTTTATGAATCTTTGACTTTGCACAGCTCCATGAGAGGACCACTGGCAAAGAAACTGAATCGCCAGTAGAACCGTATAGCGTCAATATTGCAGGGATGAACAAATAAGAAGATCGAGGTTACCTGATTTTCCCTTAACCATCGCAGGTGTTCATCCATCAGGCGTGTCCCGATCCCTTTGCCTCTGAACTCCGGGAGTACATATATCGAGACGATTTCCCCTTGGCCGTATTTATTGATGGCTGAAACGCAGTAGCCGACCACCCAATCATCGCTTTTTACCACGTGGAATTTCGTGCGGCATTCCTGTGCCCGTGCGACGAATTCCCGGTTCTTGCGGGTCCAAGTTTCCTTCAACTCTCTTCCGAAGTACTTCTTGTGCAAGGCGCTGTTGTGCTCGTGGAGCTTCTGCCATAGCGGCTCGATGATGCCAATGTCGGCAATATCGGTGGCGATGAGGTCCATATTCCGCAATCCCCCGCAGGAAGCGACAGTCGAGCGGCCAATTTTCAGTATACTTCACCATGGCCCCTGCGATCAACCGGTGAAGGGGCATCCGTCGCAGAGGTCAAAGTGGATGACAAGGCCCGAATCCTGTGCTAAACTTGCGTCTTGGTTCGATTACTTGGGCTCACGTAGCGCTCGATGTGCCCGGAATTGGGGAGCCTCGGGTTTGTGCACGCCTTTCGGAGTCAGACCCGGGGATCATTGCTCGCTCCCCGGACTTCACCTGGTAGAAAGGGCCTTCTTTCGGCAAAGCTGAACCATGACCGCAAACAGTAAGATCGGAACCGTCCGGGAGATTGCCGCAGTCATCGCCGATCTCCGCACGCGGGAAAAAAAGAAGATCGTTCATTGTCACGGCGTCTTCGACCTTCTCCACATAGGGCATATCCGGTACATGGAACAGGCTCGGACGATGGGTGACGTGCTCGTCGTCACCCTTACCCCCGACCGGTACGTGGATAAAGGGCCCCACCGGCCGGCGTTCGCGGAGAGCCTCCGTGCCGAAGCCGTCGCGTCGTTGACCTGTGTCGATTACGTGGCGATCAATGAATGGCCCACCGCGGAAGAGACCTTGCGGATCCTGAGACCCGACGTCTACGTCAAAGGTTCGGAATTTCGAGATACCGCATCGGACAAGACGGGGAAAATCGCAGCTGAAGAACGGGTCACGAAAGAGATAGGAGCGGAACTCGCTTTCACGGAAGAAATCGTTTTCAGCTCAACGAATCTGATCAATCGGTACTTATCGACGCTACCCGACGAAATCAATCAGTATCTCATGGTATTTCGCCAGCGGTTCACGCTGGATAAGATTCTCGACGTGCTCGACCGCATGGAAACGTTGAACGTCCTCGTGGTGGGTGACGCGATCCTCGACGACTACCAATACTGTCAGGCCATCGGAAAATCGTCCAAAGACCCGGTCCTGGCAATGAAGTATCAGTCCAGTGACCTGTTCGTCGGAGGCGCCTTGGCCGTGGCAAACCATGTCGCCGGCTTTGCCGGTAAGGTGGACCTCGTCACGCTGCTCGGCGAACGTGACAGCTACGAAGAGTTCATCAGAAGTCACCTGCATGAGAAGGTTTCCCCGCGCTTCCTCGTTCAGCCCGGAGCGCCCACGATCGTCAAACGGCGCATCATCGACGGGTACTCGATCAACAAGCTCTTGGAAATCTACATTATGGACTCCTCCGGGTTGCCCGAAGAAAAGGATCGGGAACTGTGCGATTGGATGAAAGAGCGTCTGCACGCGTACGACCTCGTGATCGCGGCTGATTTCGGTCACGGAGCAATAAGCAATCAACTGGCCGTAATACTCGCAGAGCACGCGAAGTCTCTGGCTGTCAACACCCAGGCCAATGCGGGCAACCGCGGCTTCCACACGATCGCGCGCTATCCGCGGGCGAATTACGTCTGCATTGCCGAACACGAAATACGCCTGGAAATGCGAGATTCGACGGGGCCCTTGAAGCCCATGATCCAGTCCCTCGTCAAGAGGACCGGGACGGATCTTTTCGTGGTGACGAGGGGCAGGAACGGGTGTGTGGTGAGTGACGCCGAAGGGCAATTCGTTGCAGTCCCATCCTTTGCGCAAAACGTAGTCGATCGCGTGGGCGCAGGTGACGCGTTTCTTTCCGTGACAGCGCTGGCCGCGGCCCAGGGGGTAAACCAGGAAGTCCTGGGATTCATCGGAAACGCGGCCGGAGGCCTCGCGGTCGGAACGATCGGCAACCTGAAGCCTGTGGACAAGCGCAATCTCCAGAAGTACGTCACTTCACTCATGAAGTAGAGTGACCGTTCACTTAGATAGGCCCGACCGGCTGGAAACACGATGGGGGAGGCTTGGAGGGGGAGATGAGTCCTCCCCTCCATCCTAACCGGGCGCCGAGCCGCCTCAGGCCCGGCGAACAACTACGAGGTAGAACGGCCGATTTCCCATGACGTCTGATCGTTTCCCCGCATTTGATCGGTCCCGGCTCAGGGTCTTACCCTTGGCCGAACGCCGCCACGATCTGAACCTGCAAGTAATTCTGCCGCTCGAACCTCGCTCTGCGATCCACGACACCCTCAGAACGGTGGCTGAACGCATGTCCCGGGCGCGAGATCGCGGAGCGGCCGTGGTCCTGATGATCGGCGGGCACGTGATCCGGTCGGGTGTGCAGCGGTACTTGATCGACCTGATGGAGAGCGGGTACATCAGCTGCGTGGCCACGAACGGCTCAGTGGTGATCCACGACTTCGAACTGGCCCTCATCGGTTCCACCACGGAAAGCGTATCGTGCTACATCAAGGACGGTCGGTTCGGCCTCTGGAACGAGACGTCGAGGATCAACGACATCGTGACCCGTGCCGCGGCCGAAAAGATCGGGCTGGGCGAGGCGGTGGGAAGGGCCATCGAGGAGGAGCGACTCCCTCACCGTGGCATCAGCATTCTCGCTGCGGGGTATCGGCTCGGCATACCGGTGACGGTGCACGTGGGCATCGGGTACGACATCGTCCACGAAATGCCCAACTGTGACGGCGCATCGTACGGGGCCGCCAGTTACGAAGATTTTCTCAGGTTTGCGCACGTGCTGGAATCGCTGGAAGGTGGCGTGCTGATGAACCTCGGCAGCGCGGTGATGGCCCCTGAAGTTTACTTGAAGGCGCTGGCCATGGTGCGAAACGTGGCGGCACAGGAAGGCCGGCGCATCGCTGATTTCACCACGCTCGTCTGCGACCTGGTGGAGCTTCCGCCGAACTATCGCACCGAGGCTTCCCGCGAAGAGGCCCTGTACTACTTTCGGCCGTGGAAGACCATGTTGGTGAGGACAGTGGCGGATGGTGGAGAGAGCTGGTACCTGCGGCTCCCGCACCACGAATCGGTTCCACAGCTATGGACGGCCCTCAAAGCAACCGAAGCCGGACCGGAAGAGCCCGCTCCGTGAACCCTTCCCCGAGGATCGGCATCTAAAAAATTGATAGGAAGATAGAGTAATCATTCTGATGCTCAGATTTATCCGGAGGTTCACCATGGAAATCAACCGGAAGTTCAGAATATTTTCGGCCTTAGTGGCAGTTGCGTTTCTTGTGACCGCAGTCTCTGTCTCGTCGGCTTGGGCCGCTCCTGCCAAGGAGAAGCAGATCAGCGAAAAGGCCGTCCAAAAAACCGGCCCTCGTAGACTGACAGCCACGGGTCAGCCCGCGAAACCCAAGGTTGCACAGCCTCAAGCGGCAACGAGTACCGCGAATCCAGTGAACGTGTGCTACAGCGGCGCTCCATACTGGAATGGTACGGGATACACGTGGTCCTGGTCTGTGCCAGCCACTGCCTATAGTGCGCCGGCGGGGGAGACGTGCACGGCGTGCCCCGTTCCATCCGCGGCTCCGCCGCCTCGTCCCACCTACACCCCTCCTGGAGCGGTGCAGGCCAAACCGGCAACAACTGCGGGGAATACCGCGACGGTGTGCTACAACCCCTACTACCCCGGATGGAACGCACCAGCTTGTACGTGGAACCAACCCGCGACCGCCGGAAGCTCAGGACAAGGAATCGTCCAACGCCTCGAACAATTCCTGAAACCGCCTGCTCAGCTTCCGCCGCCACCGGTGCCCCCTGGCGTGCCGCAGGCTGCAGCCACGAATTCCGGCTCGGGCTCGATCTGTTACAACTACCCGAGTTGGTCGGAATGCTATAGCTGGTAGGAGAGCAAGAACGGCGTTCCGAGCTTCGTTCGCGCTCAACAACAGCTCGAACCGCGGCGGTCCGCGGGGGCCTGTGAGTCCCGGTTCGCAGACTCGGGCTGTTCTATGATGCAGCAGCAGGAAGAGCTGTTGCGCCCGAGCGCTGCGTTTATAACCGCGGCAGCGCAGCCGACTCCTGCGCTCACCTCAATGGCCTCGGTCGGGCAATTGCGGGCGCAAGCGCCGCATTCCATGCACGAATCCCGGCTGTCGATGCGCACTTTACCGTTTTCCCTGGCGAGCACGGCCTGCGGGCAGACCTGAAGACACATGCCGCAGCCGGTGCATTTTTCCGCGTCCAGCCTCAGCGTCACCACGTCTTTCAGATACGTCAATTGGCCTATCATGGTTGCCTCCTACGCTGCCAGCCGCGACCCGAGCCAGAGCAGAATTCCCGCGGACGCGGCAATGACCTGGAGCGGAACCGCCACCCTCATCTCTTTCTTCACACCGGAGAGCGACGTGTAGGTCGAGGCGCCGGTGAAATTCATGGAAAGGTACGTTGTCAGAGCGGGAACGAGCAAGAGCCATGCTACGGTCTCGAGCTTGCCCGACAGATCGACCCACGCGCCGTTTCGCGCGACAGCGATCAGGGCCGCGGCAATCACACCGGGGAGCAGACCCTTCAGCGCGAAAGCCCTCCCCGGCAGCCATGGGAGAAGAATCGGGGTTACCACGGCTCCCGCCACGATCGAAAGGAGGAGCGCAGACACGCCGAGGAGCCCGTGATCCAGCGCTTTGTCCCAGAACGATCCCGGTCCTCCGAGCCCGCCCACCACAAAGAGCACCGGTATGATGATGAGAGCCGTCTTCAGGGCTTCGACGAGTTCCACGGGTATGAGCACTACCCGCTCCCCGATGGGGAAGGTCTTCTGCCGCATCTCCGGTGTGGCTTTCAGTCCTGCATCGAGAAAGTATCCCAGGTCCTTGGATCGGATCGGGCCGTACACGACCCGGAAGCCTGAAAGCCGTTTCACTTCGTGCGCTGCAACCCCTGGAGCCGCCAGTTGCGGGACGATGAGTTTGCGGTGCGTCACCACATCCGCGAGCCTGGCGATCTCGATGCGCCGGACGATTTCGTCCGTGGAGAATGTTCCCTTCCCTGCCGCGCACCAGACATTGATTCCCTGCGTGTCCACCACGAGAATCCAGCCATTTCTCCCGGCAAGGGACTCCCTGAGGCAGTCGAAGCTCATCTTGTAATTGGCGGTGACAAAGACCGGCGATTCAGGCCCGACCTCGCCCAGAGCGTACAGACCGAGGTCCACCGTGTAATGCATACGGCCGACCCCCCAGCGGGCCTTGAAGCTCCCCCAGCGGTCCCCTGCAAGGAGCAGCGGCGAAATTCTGGGAACAACTCCGGCCGGTGTCCGAACGCGGCCGACTACAAAAGGTTGGTCCATTCTCGGCAGACTCAACTGAGTCTGGGTCGTGCCTCAACACGATCCTGGGGCTGGGGTCGGAACCGCGTGATCCCCGGCAACGGCGCCGCATGAAGCGGGCGTCGCTTCATCGGGATTGGGATGACCGGTATTTGGGTACATCAGGGCCTCTCTTTTCTGAGGAGTGAACTCTGCGCGGCGAGTCGCAGGACCGAGCGGCAGCGCCTGTACTGACTATCATTTCGGCTCGTCAGCCGAGCTGTTAAGAATGCACTGGCCGTAGTCCAGCAGGGCCACAAGACACGGATTCAGGACCCGGTAGAAGATACGACTGCCACGGCGATGCGAAGCGAGCATCCCCCGGTCCACAAGCCGCTGCAGCTGATTGGAGACCACCTGCGGCGTGGTACCGACCGCTGCGGCCAGATCGGTGACGCAGATTTCCCCTTGGGCCGCGATGGCGTTGATCATCCTCAGCCGCGTGGCGTTTGCCACGATCTTGAAGAGATGTTCCATTGCTACCGCCACATCCTCCGAAAGAGGGGGACGCTGCGGAGCAGCGAGCGGCTGACAGCAACTCAATGGTGATGCGGGCGCTTGTTCGTGCACGGGGCGATCCTCCAGGGTCTCACTATTACATGTATCCGTTTAATGGTGAAATGTCAAGACCCATTGACGGGACCCGGGCAGAATCGAATGAACTCTGTAGGTGTATGTAGGTGCCGACGTATTTCTGGACAAATGACCGCGCAGAATCGGACAGACTCTAAAGTTATATCTCAGGTTCTGGCTGGCCCAGAAGCCTTTAAGCCGTGGCGGATCGATCCCGGGGGCTACCCTTTCAGTTTCCTCTATGTCACTGGCGGGTCTGCCCAACTCGGTGCAAGAAGCTTGGTCCGTAGACGGGCTGACCACTTCACTTCTCTGTGCTTCGATTTGCCCCATCCTCGGTCCACGAGATCGGAGACAACAGGAGATTCCAATCGGGCAGCTTCACCCGGGATGAGCAGACGAGCCCCCGCTTCTCGTCCTGGATCGCATCGGAGCATGCCCGCTCCACCTCTCCGTGGATGGTGTCGTATTTGGTGAACATTTGCACCATCAGGGCCTGAGAGAAGGAGGCAACTCCGGAGCGATGCGGCCTAAGAAACTTCTTGACAATTTTACGCAATGGTGAAATATGGACTAGAGGGGTTCGGGATCTCTGTCTTGGGGTCTGTTGAGCTTAGAAGGGCTGGGGCGGGACGGACTGATTACCACTCTCCGCAGAGAGGATTCCAGCTTCTTCTGAGGACTTGAAAAACCATTAAGAAACAGGGGGTACCGGTTGCGATGAAAAGGCTCGTGATGACTCTTGCAGTGATAGGCGTCGTGATCTTGTTGGCATCCGCGTCGATGGGGTTCTTCTCTTGGGCTCCGTTCGCTTCATGGGGAGGGGCGTCCTCCAGCAGTGGTTGCTACCCGGCGAGCTCCTCAAGTAGCGGATACTATTGGCCTTCTAGCTCCAGCAGCAGCGGCTATTACTATCCGTCGGCTTCGTCGAGCGGCAGCAGCGGTTACTATGGACGCAGCGCGTCGAGTAGCAGCAGTGGGTACTACGGTTCATCCAGCTCTTCGAGCAGCGGTTACTACTGGCCGGCCAGCAGCTCTTCGAGCGGTTGGTTCTATTACTGATTCCGCACCTCACTTCTCACCTAGATTTGGTGGCTATTCGCCGGGCGATTGTGCGAGCCCCTCGCATGATCGCCTAATTTTTCTCGGCTGGGTACATCGGTGATGACAGACCCCGTGATGAGGCCGTCGCTCGCTCATGCGGTGTAATTGAGTCATCTTGACGAGGGAGCGGCTAGTGGCATGATCTTGAGAGCGAACGCTCTCCATTCCTGAGTCTTCACTCGGGGCTTTCGTTTGAAAACAGGTTTGGCCATGAATGTGATGCCTGAGTGGAAAGATTCAAATACCGGGGCTGTTGTCTCAATAAGAGGCAGTGTGGTCGACAGCCGTTTCCAAGGAATGCTGCCGTCGATTCACCACCTGCTACGCACCGGGGAGGATATGGAGATCGTCGTGGAAGTTGTGAGTCACGTCGACTCTCAGACTGTTCGCGGCATCGCCTTGACCTCTACGCGAGGGCTCGCCCATGGTGCAGCCGTGATAGACACGGGGACCACGCTCAAGGTTCCTGTGGGACAAGCAGTCCTGGGTCGGGTGTTCAACGTGTTTGGTGAAACCATTGATGGAAGGGAACCTCCTGAAGGATGCGAATGGCGTTCTATTCATCGGCAGCCTGTTCCCTTGAGTCGTCAGGCCACGACTTCTGAGGTCTTCGAGACCGGCATCAAGATGATTGATGTCTTGTCGCCGCTGGAGAGAGGTGGGAAAGCGGGGCTTTTCGGCGGGGCAGGGGTGGGAAAAACCGTTCTCATCATGGAGTTGATCCACAATGTGGTATCCCGGCACGGCGGAGTAAGCCTCTTTTGCGGAATAGGGGAACGGTGTCGAGAAGGGGAGGAACTGTATCGAGAAATGGCCCAAGCAGGAGTGCTGGGGAAGGCCGTTCTCGTTTTCGGCCAAATGAACGAACCCCCAGGGGCCAGATTCCGGGTCGGACACGCGGCTCTTACTATGGCTGAGTATTTTCGAGACGACGCTAAACAGGACGTCTTCATCTTGATTGACAACATCTTCCGTTTCATACAGGCGGGGATGGAGGTGTCAGGGCTTCTGGGGCAGATCCCTTCCCGCCTCGGTTATCAACCGACCTTGGCGTCCGAACTTGCCGAGCTGGAAGAGCGCATTTGTAACACGGCCATGGGATCGATTACGTCTGTTCAAGCTGTCTACGTGCCTGCAGATGATTTCACCGACCCGGCTGCGGTGCATACCTTCGGCCATTTGTCGGCCTCCATTGTGCTTTCGCGCAAGAGATCTTCCGAAGGGTTTTACCCGGCCATCGATCCCCTGAAGTCCGGTTCCAAGATGCTCGTGCCTCACGTTGTGGGAAAGAGGCACTATGAGATTGCTCAGGCGATCAGATCGACCCTTGCGGCCTACGATGAACTGAAGGATATTATAGCCATGTTGGGCATAGAGGAGTTGTCCCAGGCAGACCGCCAGACCGTATCCCGGGCACGACGCCTTGAGAGATTTCTTACCCAGCCTCTGTTCGTAACGGAGAAGTTCACCGGCATTCCAGGGCGTGCGGTGAGCCTGGAAGATGCGCTGAACGGATGCGAACGCATTCTAAGCGATGAGTTCGCGACTCATCCCGAGACAGCCCTTTACATGATAGGGAATGTTGACGAGGCCAGGAAATGATGCGGCTGAAGGTGGCGCTTCCCACAGAAATTCTTGTCGACACTGAGGTCGTCAAAGTCACTGCCGAGGCGGAAAATGGGTCCTTTTGCCTCTTGCCTCGCCATGTGGCCTTTGCGACAGCATTGGTGCCGGGAATGCTTTCGTACGTGTTGCCTGACGGAACGGAGATATTTGTGGCCGTGGACAAGGGCATCCTGGTCAAATGCGGAGCGGACGTTGTGGTCTCGACCCGGAATGCAGTTGTGGGAGCAGACCTGGGAGCCTTGAAAAGAACGATAGAAGACCAGTTCAAGATTCTCGACGATCGTGAACGGAAGGCACGTGCCGCCGCAGCCAGACTCGAAGCCAGCCTCGTGAGGCAGTTCATGGAATTGGAGCGTCACGGCTAGAGGACAGCCTTTGTCAGGTGATGGACACCAGAAAAAGCGACAGGATTTTGCCGAAGAGGTGGGCGCCAAAGAGGCCCGCAAGATGGAAGCACGCAAGCGCAAGGAGGAAAATCTGTGGTTCGGGCTCGGAATGTTCGGGCTGGTCGGCTGGTCCGTGGCGATTCCGACTTTGATTGGAGTCGCGATAGGGGCTTGGGTTGACATGAACCATCCCAGCCGCTTTTCTTGGACGCTCATGTTCATGGTCTTCGGCGTACTGCTCGGATGCCTCAACGCTTGGTACTGGGTCAGCCGTTTCGATCGACACGGTTGACCCGCCATTGGATCAACTCCTTGGAGGACACACGATGGCCTTGGAGTGGGACGTTATTGCCCTGTCCCTGATTGGAGGGATATGCCTCGGTGCTTTCTATTTCGGAGGCTTGTGGTTGACAGTGAGCCGATTGATTGCATCCAAGCAGCCTGTCCTTAAGGTTCTCTTGAGCTTCTATGTAAGGTTGGTGGTCTTGATTGCCGGGTTCTACCTGGTGATGGACGACCGTTGGGAACGGTTCTTGATAGCCATGGCAGGGTTTCTGATGGTTCGGATAGCCGCATTTCGGCTCGCTCGTCCGAATCAGACACGAGTTCGAGCCATGTGAACTCGAGAGTGAGGTAGTGGTTGTGGATAGTATTACACCAGATCAAGTGATAATCTGGAAATGGGGCGTCGTCTCTATCAACTCCACGATCTGTTACACATGGGCCGTCATGACATTGCTGGGCCTGAGCTCTTGGTTGGTCACGCGGCGTCTTTCTTCATCGGTCGAGCTCTCCCGCTGGCAGAATGTACTCGAAATGGTGATATGTTTCATTCAGAGCCAGATCCGCGAAATCACTCACAGGGAACCGAAGAAGTATTTACCCTTCATTGGCTCCCTTTTCCTTTTCATTGCCCTTTCGAACTTGCTGGACGTGGTTCCCGGATTCCATGCTCCCACCGCATCGTTGTCCACTACGGCTGCTCTCGCGATCTGTGTGCTGCTGGCCGTGCCCGTCTTTGGCATAGCCGACAGAGGTTTCTTGGCCTACGTGAGGCACTACGTAAGCCCTTCTGTGTTCATGTTGCCCTTCAACATCCTGGGAGAGATATCCCGCACGCTCGCTCTCGCGGTGAGACTCTTTGGCAACGTCATGAGTGGGGGAAAGCTTGCGGCAATTTTGCTTGCTGTCGCTCCGCTCTTCTTTCCCGTGATCATGAACTTGCTCGGCCTTCTGACCGGCCTGATCCAGGCATATATCTTTGCTGTCCTGGCGATGGTCTATATTGCCTCTGCAGGACATGGTGGTGGGGACGCCACCTCAGACAAAGCGCAGCAGTCGACTGCAAAAGGAGAACAAGATCATGGATAGCCTTACGCTGATCGGGTTGGCGTCCATAATAACCGCGGGAGCCTGCATGGCGATCGGCTCTCTCGGACCTGCTCTAGGGCAAGCGAAGGCGGTTTCCAGCGCCCTGAGCTCCATCGCTCAGCAACCTGATGAGGCCGGAACCATAGCACGAACGTTGTTTGTGGGTCTGGCGATGATCGAGTCCATGGCCATTTACTGTTTCGTTGTGTCTATGATTCTCCTTTTCGCTAACCCGTTCTGGCGGTACATCATCTCGAAAGCCGGGGGCTGATCCGTGCTCATAGACTGGTTCACCGTCATCGCTCAGGTCGTCAACTTTCTCGTCCTCGTGGCTCTCTTGAGATACCTGTTGTTTGACAGGATCACCCGAGCCATGGATGAGCGTGAGCAGAAGATTGCCTCAGCCTTTCAGGAAGCTGAGCAAGCAAAGAAGCGCGCTCAAGAGGCGACAGAACGTTATCAACTGATGATCGAGGAGATGCACGCAAGCCAAAGAACGATTCTCGCCGAAGCGAAGGACGAGGCTGACGCTCTTCGACAGGAACTACTGAAAAATGCACGGGTAGAAGTCGACGAGCGCAAGTCGCGGTGGTGCGAATCCCTTGAAAGAGAAATGGTCGGTTTCCTTACTGAGTTACGGAAGCAGATAGCGGGTGCTGCCATATCGGTGGCCCGTTCCGTTATCCGAAATCTGGCAAACGCGGAGCTAGAGCATCAGGTCGTTGAGAGATTCCTCCAGGAAATCGAAAACCTGCCTGAGCCACAGCGCACAGATCTGGCAAGAGCCCTCCAGGAGGGGTCAGCGAAAATATCCGTTCTCACGACGTTCGAGCTGCCTCAAGTTGACAAAGAGGCTATTGAGAACCGACTCAGGCAGTTTACGAAAGGAGACGCGGTTATTCGCTTCGACAAGTCCAGTGATAACGGGTGCGGAGTCGAACTGAGGTTTGCCGGCCATAAGATTGGATGGAACCTGGACACCTACCTCGAAGATTTCGAGAAGACTGTCTCACAGACGATTGAAGAGTTTTTGAAAACCTCTCCGTCTCCTCGGCCGAGGGACGAGAATGATGCGTCCCAGTCCGGAAAATGAGGCAATCATTGTTGGGGAATAGGATGGCGAAACAACCGGGCGAGTTGATGACGCTCCTTGACGGAACCATTTCCGGCATTGCTCATGCCATCAGGGCTCATAAGCCGCACCTCGCCATGGAGGAAGTGGGGACCGTGATTTCCATTGGGCAGGGAGTGGCCAGAGTGACAGGGTTGGCAGGAGCCAAGTCCGAGGAACTCGTGGTCTTTCCTCAAAACAGGCTCGGAATGATTTTCAATGTGGACCCCCAGGAGGTCGGGGTGATTCTCCTCGACCCTCACGGCGATGTGTCTGCCGGCTCTCAGGTGAATCGCACTGAGCGCGTTCTGCAAGTCCCCGTCGGCGAAGCTCTGATAGGCCGTGTGGTCGACGGAATGGGACGCCCCCTTGACGACTTGGGAGAAATCGGGACCTCCCTCCGTTGGCCGGTGGAACGGGAGGCACCAGGTATCATGGAACGGGACCCAGTGCAGGTGCCGCTCCAAACGGGGATCAAGGTCGTGGACGCCTTGATTCCGGTTGGTCGAGGTCAGAGAGAACTGATCCTCGGAGATCGTCAGACCGGGAAAACCGCCATTGCCGTAAACGCGATCATCAACCAGGCCGCCAAGGATGCCGTTTGCATCTATTGCGCCACTGGGAAGCAGGGCGCCTCCATAGCTAAGGTCATTGAGGATCTGCGCAATCACGGTGCTATGGACTACACGATCGTGGTTGCGGCCACTGCCGAGGTCTCTCCCGGCCTCCAGTTCGTCGCTCCGTACGCTGCTACCACGATTGGCGAGTATTTCATGGAACAGGGCAAGGACGTGCTCGTCGTCTATGATGACCTCACCTGTCACGCTCGGGCCTATCGGGAACTTTCTTTGCTCTTGCGGCGTCCGCCCGGCCGCGAGGCATTTCCGGGGGACATCTTCTACATCCATTCCCGCCTGCTGGAAAGGTCCACGCATCTGCGCAGAGAGCGTGGAGGCGGCTCCTTGACTGCGCTGCCCATAGCCGAGACCGAAGCGCAGAATATCGCCGGTTATATCCCGACCAATCTCATTTCCATCACAGACGGCCAAATCTATCTCTGCCCCCGTCTCTTTCAAAAAGGGGTATTGCCTGCTGTGGATGTGGGGAAGTCAGTCTCCCGCGTCGGAGGAAAGAGTCAGCTCAATGCGTACCGATCCGTGGCTGCCGATCTGCGGATCTCCTATTCTCAGTTCGAAGAACTCGAAGCGTTTTCAAGGTTTGGCACGAGACTGGACGAAGAGACGCGAAAGACTCTGGACCGGGGCCGTCGGGTACGGGAAGTGCTTCACCAGCCCCAGTACGAGACAATCGCGGTCCCGGAGCAAATTGCCGCCCTCTTGTCAGTCACCTCAGGAATCTTGGATCATGTGCCCGTCACGTCGGTGATCGGAGCGGAAGTGGCAATCAGGCAAGCCGTCGCCCGAGAGTTACCTGCCCTCTGCGAGAGCATTTGCGGAGATCAGGATCTGAGTTCTGAAGACCAAAAGGCTATCCTGAGAGTGGCGTCTCAGGCAGTCCAAACCTTCCAGATGTGAGGGGTGATGGAAACAGCCGAATCGTTGAAAAGAAAGATCGGTGTTGCAGAAGATCTCAAGTCCGTGACGCGTACTATGAAGGCCTTGGCCGCGGCAAGCATCCGGCAATACGAGCGAGCGGTGGAGGCTTTGGCTGACTACAGTTATGCTATAGAAACGGGTCTTCAGATCGTTCTCCGAGGTCGGCGAGACAACGTATTGAAAGCGAAGGCTGCGCCGAGGAGTCGCCCGATTGCAGTGGTCATGGGCTCCGAACAGGGGATGTGCGGCCAGATCAATGAACAGATTGTCTCGTATGCAAGGGACGCGTTGAGCGAGCTCAATAACGAGGCCGATCAGCTCGTGGTACTGGCGGTTGGCATGAGGGCGGCTTCATTGCTTGACGAATCGGGTATCGCGGTTCAGGAAGTTTTCTCGGTTCCCGGCAGCGTCTCGGGATTAGTCCCGCTCGTCCAGGACCTGTTGACGAAAATAGAAGAACTTCGGACACGCCTCAAGCTCGACCAGGTCATCGTGTTCCACAACCGACACGTATCGAACACCACGTTTTTCCCGCACAAGAAGCAACTGCTTCCTATAGATCTCGAGTGGCTCAGAGAGCTGCAAAGTCGGGAATGGCGCTGCAGGACATTGCCGATGTTCACCATGGACTGGGACCGCCTGTTCTCTGACCTGATCTGGCACTACCTCTTCACGTCCGTGTATCGGGCCTTGGCGGAGTCACTGGCCAGCGAAAACGCTGCGCGTCTCGCGGCGATGGCGCGAGCCAACAAAAACATTGAAGAGCGTCTCGAAGAGCTGAACCTCCTTTACCACCAGTCCCGTCAGACGTCGATCACAGAAGAACTCTTGGACATTGTCTCGGGGTTCGAAGCGCTTACGTCGAAGCACGCCTAAGAGCCAGGAGATGTCTTCACATATAAAGCGTCAGCTTCATGAAACATGATAACTTATTAAGCCTATGAAGGTTGTCCACAAGAGCACCACGTCAAGCACGATTTCCCAATTTCTTTGGTATATTATGCCGCCCTCAAAGAAATGACTTGACACAGGAACAATGTCGGCGTAGGCTTTGCCGAAATGGTGGAATACTCGCTGAGAGGCACTTAGAAGAAAAAGGCGCGGGGCCAAAAGATTTTCCTTGACAAGTCGAGACAGGGGTTTTACCATTTGGCGTAATAGTGGAATGGAGTAACGAGCATGGTACCGAATCAAAAAGAGCGACTGAGGTTGAAAGCTGAGGTTTTCAAAGCCATGGGGCATCCTCTGCGCCTCGGCGTCATAGAATTCCTTCAGAATGGAGAGAAGTGCGTGTGTGAAATCGTAGACCACCTCGGCACTGGCATTTCCAACATCTCCAAACACCTGTCGGTCCTCAAAAAGGCAGGAATCGTCACTGACCGCAGAGAGGGCCTCAAGATCATGTACAGCCTGATCATGCCGTGCGCTCTTGATTTCATGAAGTGCGTGGAAGGCACGGTGATCAAGAGACTTGACGATCAGCGGTCAGCGATGGTGGCATAATCACCGACAAAGAGAATGTTGAAGGCGGAGCTGGGAACGGGATCGGTTTCTGTGTTACGATATTGTAGGATTTGGGAAAACACGATAATGACTCCACGTCAATTCGCGAGCCTCAAGATAAGAGCCGAGGTGTTCCGAGCCTTGGGCCAACCCACGCGGCTGGGCATTGTGGAGCTGTTGCAGGGGCACGATATGCAGGTAGGCGAGATAGCGGAGCGTTTGTGCGCGAACGTCACCAGCGTGTCCAAGCATCTCGGCGTCTTACGCGGGCTCGGTATCGTGGAAGGGCGCAAAGTGGGGCTCAAGCTCTCTTGCACCTTGTCGGTGCCCCAGTTGGACACCTTCATGCGGTGCGTTGAGGAACGGGTGGCTCGACGAATCATTAAGGACGAAGCAGGTTGTGGAGCTCACAGGAGCGCCGGCGGTCAGGAATGATGGTGCACGACCAGGATCGTTCCCTGATGCGGTGGACATTCCGTCAAGCCGGGTAAGTAGAGACCAGGAGAGGAAGAAAATGGCCGAAAAGAGCAAATTGTCCGTTGCCGAAGCACAAGTGGTGGAGGAAACACTCCCCAATGCTCCTCGATCTATCATGGAGTCGCTCAGAGAGAGCAGGCTCATCTCATACTGGCAGGATGAGTGGAAACCCCTGTCCCTCATCATCGCAGTCTTCCTGGTCTGCTACTACATTCCCGTTGGAAATGCTCGGTTTGACAACGCCGTGATGGAGGCATTTCACCTTGTCAAGTGGTATGCGCAAGAACATGTGCTCCTTTGTCTGGTCCCCGCGTTCTTCATAGCCGGCGCAATAGGGGTCTTTGTCAGCCAAGAGAGCGTGATGAAGTACCTGGGACCCACCGCTTCAAAGTGGATCGCCTATCCGGTCGCTTCCGTGTCAGGGACCGTGCTGGCTGTCTGCTCCTGCACCGTGTTGCCTCTCTTTGCAGGGATTTGGCAACGAGGGGCAGGTTTAGGCCCGGCCTCTGCGTTCCTCTATTCCGGGCCCGCAATCAACGTCCTGGCGATCATCCTGAGCGCCCGGATTCTTGGTCTGGAAATAGGCATCGCCAGGGCTGTCGGCGCGGTCTCCTTCAGCGTCATCATCGGCCTTCTCATGCACCTGATCTTCCGGAAGGAAGAAGAGGCCCGCAGCGAAGCTACCATTGCTGCGATGGAGACGATGTCCCTGGACGGGCGCCCTCTCTGGAAGACCACCGTGTATTTTGCGCTCATGGTTGGCATGCTAGTCTTCGCCAACTGGGGAAAGCCGGACATCCAGACGGGACTGTGGTACAGCATCTATTCCTCAAAGTGGATCATCACCGCAGCACTGGGGCTGGGCTTCGCGGCCGCATTGGTCCTGTGGTTCGAGATTCCCCTCTGGAAGATGGCCATGTCTGGGCTCTTTGTAGCCATTCTCGGTTGGGAATTTCCCCATGAGCCGCTGATTCCATTCACTGCAGGTGTCATCGCGCTGTCGGTCATGGCCACCACTGCGGAAGGAGAGACGCAGGAGTGGTTCAACGAATCATGGGGATTTGCCAAGCAGATCATGCCGTTGCTCCTCCTGGGGGTGCTGTTTGCAGGTCTGCTCCTGGGGCGGCCTGACAAAGAGGGTCTGATACCGAATGCCTGGATTGCATGGGCCCTGGGCGGCAACTCCATCTGGGCCAATGCCCTTGCCTCGGTTGCAGGGGCGTTCATGTACTTCGCGACCTTAACCGAGGTTCCCATTGTCCAAGGCCTCATCGGCAGCGGGATGGGAAAAGGCCCTGCGCTCGCGCTGCTGTTGGCCGGTCCAGCATTGTCCTTGCCGAGCATGCTGGTCATCAACAGCATCATGGGGTTCAAGAAGACATTCGTTTTCGTAATCCTGGTATGCATCTTGTCCACAATAGCGGGCATGATCTTTGGAGCCTTTGTGGATTGATGGCCGGAAACGGTTTTCGAGAAGGTTTTTCGCGGGTTTTCCGGCCGGCCACCGTATTAGACAAGTAGGAACCATGACCGGCCTGGAGTGTTTCGAGAGCCGGAAGGTTTCCTGGATTCAAGGTTCCGAGCATGAGAGTCGAGGAAGGTTATGGATTGGAGATCGGTTAAGAGATGGACGATTCCGGGAGGATTCCTGGGCGTAGGTGTGGTCTGCTTGCTCCTCTACCACATGGAAGTTACTCCCGCGGACGAACTGACCAAGGCGGCTGCCAGCGGTGACATGACCCGGGTCCAGGCACTCTTGGATCGAGGGGTCTCTATTGACTTCCGGGACAGCGATGGTAAAACCGCTCTCGGTCGCGCAGCGTTCACTGGAGATATTCTCATGGTACGCTTTCTCCTCGACCGGGGTGCAAGCGCCAACAGCCTAGGCAGGTATGGAAAGACCGCGTTGATGCCGGCAGCATCTCGGGGGCATTTCGAAGTGGTCTGGCTCCTTCTCGATAACGGAGCCGATGTAAATGCGAGGGACCGATACAACCAAACCCCTCTGATGTGCGCGGCCCACAAAGGGCATGGGGAGATCGTGAAGCTTCTCCTGGATCGCGGTGCAGACGTCAACGTCAAGACGCAAAAAGGAAACACAGCCCTGAGCCTGGCAGGAGAGCAGGGCCACAGCGAGATTATTGAAATGATCCTGGAGAAGAAGCCGGACTCGGCTGTGTGTACGTGCCAGGTAGGGCGGTCCAAGTACAACTGATCGGGAAGAACGCGGTCTCCGCTGAGCGGTGGAATCAGCGCTAACGAGCCGCGCGATGCTCAGTCATCCAACGACGTGGAGGATTTGATGAAAGTAGAAATTCTGGGCGTAGGATGCGCCAAATGCCACAAACTCGAAGAAACGGTTAGAGATCTGGTAAAAAAACACGGGATCGACGCCGAGGTCGTGAAGGTCGAAGATATCAAAGTCTTTTCTCAGTACGGCGTCTTCATGACTCCAGCGCTTGTCGTCAATGGTGAGGTGAAGGTAGCCGGAAAGGTACCAAAAGACTCCGAAATCTTGAAATGGTTATCCGCTTAACCGTTGCGGCGAGGTTCCATGACGCTGGTCGATCCTCGGACCAATTTGCTCTTGACTGCGGTAGGGCGCCGTGGTAAAAATATCCTCAAGCTACGGGAAGTTGTTGTGGATAGTTAACAGGAAGGTTGTGCGGGAACACGAGCCGGCCGAGGATCAAACTGCTCGGGCACAGGACAAGAAGGCAACGTACCAACCGTATAATGGTTGAGGCATGAAGAGAATCGGGACATACAAATATCGAGGAGCCCTTGTCATGGCTCTCGTGCTGGGTTGTCAGCTCGTGAGCGGGACGGGGCTCTTCTGCACTGGCCAGTTCCGTCATCCATCCCGTTCGTTAGGGAACGACCCGACGGCTCTTGCTGTCGCTGCTGCCGACCGCGAGGACGTCTTGGGAAGTGCCTTAAATAGTGCTGACATCCAGAGTGAGACTCCCCCCTGCACGTGCAAGAAGCACAAGAGGTGTCCCACCATTCCACGCTCGGCGATTACCTCAAACCCGAATTATCGGTCCAACGAATTCCAACGCCAAGCCGAATCCGCCTGCCATGATGTGTTCGTTTCTCAGGTAGCGGAGATCAGTTTTGGTGCCGGAGGCGGCAGGCCACCCGCAGAACGGACCCGCCTGTGGCCTGTCTATATTTCCCCTCCCCTCGCGTCTACCTGCGTTCTCTTGATTTGATTCCCTCTCAATAAGCTGAATCCCTATTCTCTCAATCCGGCCGAGACAGATGTTGTCTCGTCGCACGCGGCCGTGTGAACGAGGCTACTGGCGCGACATTGAATTGAGAGAGCGTGCCTATTCCCTCAACGGATTGCGTCCTAACCTGTAACCGAACATGGTCACCTGAAATGGCCGTGTGCAAAGCTGATAGAGACATTCAGAAAACCAAGGAGGTCCCGATTAGAATGAAGTCGTTAACCAAGAAGATGGTACTCGCCGTAGTAGCAGTCCTCGTTCTCATGTTTGCTACCGGCCCCACGTGGGCGGCCGAACCGAAGATCAATCTGCAAGCCCTTCTCGCGAAACGAGTCCCCATCCTGCTCGAATTCGGGCGGGGCTGGTGTATCCCGTGCAAGTATATGAAGCCGATTCTGGAAGACACGTCGAAGGCTTACTCGGCATCCGCCATTGTTATGACTGTAGATATGGACGCTAACAAGGACTTGGTCAAGAATTTCAAAATCAGAATGATGCCCACGCAGGTTTTTCTGATGCCGGACGGGAAGGAATTCTTCAGGAACGAAGGCACTCTTGAAAGGGAAGATATAGCTCAGGTACTCGCCAAAATGGGGGTCCAGGCTGCAGGTCAGAGCCCTGGCCCTGGGCAGAATCCCCAAGCTATGCAGCCGCAAGCGCCGCCTATTCGGTCAGGAGCGGCCCGATAGAGAGTTAGTCGTGATGAAGGACGGCCCTTGAGAGATGTCCAGTCGGGATTGAGACCACGGGCCTCAACACACGACCGATTAGCTGAAAGCCTTGCACGGGGAAACCGGCAAGGATGACTATCCGAAATCAGGAGAACGAGAATGGAATCGATGTTTGCAGTTGTTCAGCAGTGGGTTTCCTCGGGAAGCATCTGGCTCGCGGCTGGCGGCGCGTTCATAGGCGGGGGGCTGACGGCCTTGAATCCGTGTGTTCTCGTCATGGTTCCGCTGTTGATAGGGTTTATCGGAGGCATGGATGAAGAAATGAACACGTGGAAATCTTTCCTGTTCACCCTCGTGTTCATTGTTGGGTTCAGCGTAGAGCTGGCCATCCTGTTTACCGTGGGGCTGGCCGCGGCTCCTTTTCTCCAATCTGAGTACATGATCTACGTGGTTGCAGTGATCTGTGTGGTGCTGGGGCTCCATTTTATGGACCTGGTGCATATTCCCCTTCCGATCTCTCAGGACAAGCTGCCCAAGCACACGGGGTACGTTGGGGCTGCGCTGTTTGGGTTCATGTTTGGACTCGTCTCGCTCCCATGCACCGGCCCTGCCCTTTTACTCATCGTGAGCGTCATTCCTCTGAAAGGGGCATTGTTCGGGGGCGTCATGATGCTGTGCTACGGAATAGGGCACTCCCTGCTGATCCTGGCGGTAGGGACTTCCGCGGGCGCGGCAAAGCATCTGCTTGGTTCCTCGCGGATGCACTCGGCGAATCGTCTGGTGAAGCGAGCCGCTGGAGCGCTTCTCGCGGGCGTGGGCCTTTACATCGGCGTGGGAGCCGCTTTACCCAGCTTGGGCATTGGCTTGTAACAAGGCCTGAAGTGTCGTGGGCGCAAGCAGGCAAGTGGCCACGCGTGGGTTCCAGGCTGGAGTGAGAAATGACCTGCGAAAGCGAGCTTCGTGACTTGATCGACACTGGTCGCCGGATACTCCACCAAGGTTGCAAGCAGCAACTCTGCGATGAATGGAGACAACGGGCTTTCCCGCTTCTCTGTGAACTGTTAGGCCCACAACACGACCATTCGAGGCTTTTTCAGAGCAACGACTGTTGTGGAGTCAAGAGCTTGGTGACGCGAGTGGAAGTCCTTACTCGGCTGGAAGACTTGGTATCACAAGGGCACTTGCCCGTCCGGATCGAGCCAGCACCTTGACGGGCCGTTCATGGTAACGGCTATACAGCACCGGTGGGATGGTTGGAAAGAGTTCAGACCATGAGAGCCATAGTGACTGTGGTCGTACGAGCCTTGGTCCTTGCCAGTGCCTGGGGTGCCATCGGCGTCGGGCTGAACTTCATTTCCGCCAAGCCCGTTCCATGGATCTATGAACCTCCAAAGTTCGTGGAATGCGAAGGCACGAAGGTTCAGCTCATCGACGAGAAGCAGGCAGGGGAGTTCATGGAGAGTGCCGACACGGTTTTCGTGGACTCCCGAAAGCAGGAGGATTACGCGAAGTCTCACGTGAAGGGGAGCATATTTCTCGGACCGGATGACGTGCAAGAACGGTTCGTTTCAGTGGAGCCTCTGCTGCCCCAGGATTCCAGGATCGTGTTGTATTGCTATGGGCCTGAATGCGACATGGCCGAGCAGGTTGCGGTCTTTCTGGTGCAAATGGGTTACCGGAACCTGGCCATCATGAGTGCCGGCTTTGCCGCCTGGGAAAAGGCCGGCTATCCGGTTGAGAGAGCAACGGATCGCACCGAGAGCCTGGATTTCTGGGAGCAGGAGGAAGAAAGGCAAGTCTGCTGCGAGATTGTGCACATGTCTCCCTTTCGTGGCCATTTTTGGTCGTTTCGTTCAGGAGTGAGGGTGGAGGCCGTCGTATGAGTCAATGTCAGAGAAACCCTTACGAGATACTCGGGGTGGGCCTTGGCGTCTCAGAAGAGGAGATCAGGAAGAAATATCGGGAATTCTGCAAGCGCTTTCACCCGGATCTCAATCAGGGCGATCCTCGAGCTGTGGTTAACTTCAGAGCAGAGCAATCCGCATACGAGACTCTATTATGCGGAATGAGACGGAAGGGCCTTTACCGAGAGACCACAGGGCATTCTCCCGGCGATCGTCCGGTTTCAGACCTTGGGAAGCCATTCTTTGGATTCTTTCATGCGGTCAGGGCGTACTGCATGAGAATGAACCCGGACAAGGACTCATAGAAGTGGAAAAAAGAAGCCCCTTGGCATACCTGACGTTGGCTGCTCGCCTGTTGATTGGCGGCCTGTTTGTGTATGCGTGCATCCACAAGATTGGGGACCCGGTTGGGTTTGCAGTGGCGATCCGGAATTACACGATCCTGCCGGCGGCATGGAGCAACATCGCGGCGATTACGCTTCCCTGGATTGAGTTGGGGGCCGGGCTGTTCCTGATCCTCGGCATTCAGGCCAGGCCCGCGGCTCTGCTAACCACAAGCATGCTGGCCGTGTTCCTTGTTGCTCTGATATACGCCTACACTATCGGCCTGGACATCGATTGTGGGTGTTTCTCTTCAGCCGCGGAGTCCAAGGGCCGGGTGGGACTCTATCATCTCGTTCGGGACACTGCGTTGTTCCTGACTTCCCTGTTCATCACTCTCACCGACAAGGAAGAGTTCAGCATCTTAGGGTTCATCCCACTGGGACCCGTGAAGCCTGCGGACACATAAGGTTAAGCTTGCGGAGTCATTATGCGGGACGACGCTCAGGCATCGTCCCGCTGCTTCGGCCATTCGGGCTGCCGTCACATGCCGACGGTATATAACAAGTTGAGAGGTATTCGAACATGAAGAAAATCCTAATGTTCATGGCTGTCGCCCTGCTAACCGTGGTGATGGCTGCCAACGCTTGCGCCTGTGGATGCGGAGGAGGAGGCAAGCTGAAAGCAGAGCCGATACACGACAGCTTGAACAAAGCCTAGCTGGATCAGGTCAGGGGGTGTGTGAGCTGCTCCGGGCATTCTGCCTGAAAGCCGGCACCCCCTGCACGCTCTTATATCTGGGAATGGATTTCGTTACGGATTCTGTTCCTTGCCGGGTCCCTTGAGGATGAAGGCAAGAGCGAACAGAAGCGATCACCGAAGATTCACGAAAGGAAACCGCAATGTCTCAGGAATGTTGTGCTCCGAATGGCAATGTGATGATCCTCGCTTGTTCGGGCGCGTCGAATCTCGGGCAGCTCTCGAATCAGGCGGCAGTGGAGCTGACTCGGGAGGGTTTTGGCAAGATGTTCTGCCTCGCTGGAATCGGCGCTCATCTGAGTGGATTTGTTCAGTCAGCGAAGGATGTGCCTGCAATGGTTGCCATCGACGGCTGCCCCGTAGCATGTGCGAAAAAGATTCTGGAGCATGCCGACATCGCTGTGAGAGCCTATGTAGCCATCTCCGATCTTGGGATTGAGAAGAACACGGACACGAATCTTAAGAGAGATGAGCTGGAGAAGGTCA
>JACRDG010000107.1 GCA_016218715.1 Desulfomonile tiedjei
AACATATCCATGGGCGGGCCTTCCGCCTCGTTTTCTCCGGACTCTCGAAATATCTCCGCGCTAGGATACGCGCCGATTGAGCTCGTGTAGACGACCTTCTGCACCTTGTTGACTCTGCTGGCCTCCAGGACGTTGGTATTGAACATGAGCAGCGGCACGAAGAAACTGGCCGGCTTTGTTTTCGTGACCTCAATGGAGCCTTTAATTCCGGCGACGTGGAAAACGTAATCCATGTCTTTCGTGATCGTCTTGCAAAATCCGAAATCGGTCAGATCCCCCTCTATATGTTCGGCCGCCGGGTGGACCTTGATCTTGTCCAGCGACACGCTCTTGACGTTCGCGCCGGCTTCGCAAAGAAGTCGCACGATTTGGCGGCCGATCAGTCCCGTTCCGCCGGTCACCAGCGCATGGCACCGTCTAAACGTTTTCAGGATGGATTCTTCAATCATCGGGCGACATCGGCTGCTTACTCAAACACGAAGTATGAGACCCGGGACGCATGCGGAAATCGTTTGAGCTTCACATGGTTAAGCCCGAAGGTCTCCATGAGCGCCAGAGTCTCCCCAGGTGAGTCCGGATCATTCAGCTCATCAAACGCGATCACGCTGCCTTTTGTGAGTCTCGGGCGAATGGCGTCAAGACACGCCTTCGTTGGCTCGTACAAGTCGAAGTCGAAATACGCCAGCGCAATGATCGTCTCAGGAGCTTCTTCAAGGTACTTGCCTATCTCTTGGGAAGCGTCACCGGCACGGAGCTCGAACTTCTTGATGTGCGCGAGGGGGTTTGCCTGCTCATGCAATTCGAGAATTCGGGAGAGGAACTTCTCATACCCCCGGGAAACAGCGAGCTGCCCGGAGGCCATCATTTCCGATGCGCCGTCTTTCGCTGAGATCGATGGGAATCCGGAGAAAGTGTCAAAGCCGATGATTTTCCGGTGCCGATTAAAGGGATCGTAGATCCCGCGCAACGCTGAGAAGAGCGCGAGATTTTGGCCCCAGCGAGTGCCGAATTCGACGATGACGCCCTGGACGTCAACGATCTGGCGGAACAGAAAGTCCATGAAAAGGATACGCGCCAGGTTCTTTGACTCCAGGAACAGCCCCAGATTAGAGAGGAACTGATCCTCGGGGATCGGGCATTCGTGAAGCATCTCCGTCAGGCGGCGCCGGTGCAGCCGCTCGTCGGCACTCGCATACGTCTTGATGCCTGTCTTCTTATTTCGTGTGTCCTTCTTCGCTTTCATGAGCCGCGTGACCTCCACACCACGAAGCTGTAGCCGTCGTGGTACAGCGATCCGAAAGTCCGCTGTACCTGGAGGATTTCGATCACTCCTTCCCTCTCCAACTCTCTCAGCCTTGGAAGAAATCCTTGCAGGTAGCCTCTCTTCCTAAGATAGGCAGCAGCGACGTAATCAAACAGGTCGTCCTGGTCGTACAGCTCGTACAGGGTTTCAACATTGATGCAGATGGCAGGTCTCTTCTGGAGAAGGAACTGGAGAAAGGGCTCGAACTCTCGGCCGAGTTGCTCCATGGCACCGATGGTGAACACCGCACTGTTCTGCGGAATCTCGCAGGAGGCGTCAGGGGAGAACATATCAAAGGGGCGCCCGGATATCTTGAATTGATAGACCTCGACGATCTTGGCAATCAGTTTTTGCGAGGCGTCGGACCAGTCAAGACCGACAAACTGCTTACCCGGAAAGAGATTGGCGAGCGCGACGAGGTTGTGCGCGGGCCCGCAACCAAACTCAAAAATGTGGCCTGTTTGCGCACAGTACGTCTTGAACAACCAGGTTCGCAGCACGTCGACAAAGTGGGTCTCAAACTCCGGGTCGACAGGCAGGACGTAGTTCCTCTCCAATCTAACAACCTCGTTTTGCTTGACGAACTTCGGGACCAAGTTCTGCCGGTCGTAACCGGAAGCAATGAAATCGCGCAGATTTTGGGTCCATCCGTCTTCCCATCTTGCCTTGCGGTGCCGCCCAGCGATTTTCAGATCCGACTCAAGTGCCCTGAGCACTCTGACATAGATGGCATCCCTAGATTTCCCCTCCAGCACAGCGTACTGGAAGTCGACACCCCGCATCGCCGCCACGCACTCTGGCGGCACACAGTCCGGCACGCAACCGAAGACCCGGGCAAACCCCGCCAAGTCGAGGGTTCTCACGGCTGCCCCTTAGTCAGCAGAGGACACAACCCTCCGAGAGCGAGAAAACGAACCGGTCCGCATTGCCATGGCACGTGGCCAGGGACCTCGTACGAGTCGCCATCAGGCAATAGCTTGGCTCCGTCACCGCTCACGGTCACTTGATCTCCACGTCCCAGCCCGTCAGACCGTCGGTGCTGAAATTGGACCTTCGCGCCGCGTGCGTGGCCTCTCCGACCTCTTCGAGCAGCAGGTTCTTCATCTGGTTCCTGATGCCGTTGAGCTGATGAGCGAGCTTCAAGTGGCGATCGTACTCCGGCTCGTTGGCATGGAGCTTCTCCTTGTTGTGCCAGATGTGGAGATTCATCTGAGCCAGGACTACAATAATCCGGATCAACTTTGAGGACAGCTTGATGTCATGCTCCTTGATGAGCAGATCGAGGTCGTGGCTCAGCGAGTCAAGGCGCGTGATGAAAGACGCCTTGCCTTCCGGTAACATCACTTGCTTGATCTGCACGATGGTCAGCTCGTCTAAGATATCGGCGAAGGTCGGCAGGCATTTCCGTTCCGATGCTGTGCTCATTCCTCTGACTCCAACATTCCCAATCCTCCCACTCGCCGGCTCGTATCCTCTCTATTGCTACGGTACCACTCAATGGTCTTTCTCAACCCCATCGTGAGCGGGGTCGCAATCTCGAAACCCAGCAATTCCTTCGCCCTAGCCATCGACAGACGCCGGATCCGGTCGCCGGTAGGCTTCGAGGGATCCCACTCGATGCACGGAGAGACGGGCATCAGGCCCGCGATGGTCTCCGCGACTTCCTTAATGCTATAGCCAATGCCGGAACCGAGATTGATTGGCACGCACGGCGGCGCTTTTTCGAGCGCGAGGAGCATCCCGTCGGCAACATCTTCAGAATAGATGAAGTCCCGAATGGCGCTACCGTCTCCCCACACCTTGACAGGGTTCTCCCCGTCAAGCATCCGTCGGATGAGCGCCGGAATCACCTGCGCTGTCGCGGGCTCAAAGTCGTCGTAGGGACCGTACACGTTCGATGGCCGCACAATCCGCACGGCGTCCCACCCATATTCGTGGAGGTACGTCTCGCCCTGCACCTCGCCGGCTCGCTTCGCGATACCGGCGTAGCGGTCGTTCTGACGCGGCAGTCCATTCCACGCGTTGTCCTCCGCATGCAACTCGCTCGGCGGATAGACACAGATGCTGCTGACGAAGAGGTAGCGGTGCACCCCGTTCCGGAAGGCGGCCTCCATCATGTTCGTTTGGAACCACAGCATCGGCACGTAATAGCTGGCCGCCCGGGCAACGCCGATTCCCGTGGATCCCTTGATCCCAACGAGGTTGAATACGTAGTCCTGACCCTTGGTGACCTTCATGCAAGTGCTAAAGTCGATCAGATTCGCATGAACGAATCCTACACTGTCACCGAACAGGGCATGCGCCCGCTCCGGCCCGTCCAGGGAAGCCACCGTAACCTTTGCGCCCAGCCTGACCAGCTTGCGCACCAGAGGGATGCCAATGGTGCCCGTTCCGCCGGTGACAAGGATGTTACGGCCCGCGTAGAACATTCACTCGATTCTCACGGGAATGGGAACCTGGCCCTTGTGGGCGATGACCCACGCCCAGTAGCGGACCCGGCCGTCGATCAGTTCGTACTCCTGTGTCTCGGGATTCCACCTGACCTTCACCGGCTTGAGGAATTCCTCCTGGGTGATCTGCTCGGCCAGCTCTACCGGGCCCGGGGTCAACCCGTGCCGGTTTTCGAGCGCCTCCTCGAGAGTTGTGTACACGGCCCGGCTGCCGTCGTCAATTACCCGGATCAGGCCTGTCGGGACTCGCAGTATCTCCGGCCTGATGCTCTCGGAGATGTAGTCAAGATCCTCAGGAGCAATCTCGCAGGCAACTGCAGCGGCGTTCTCGCGCAAGTGGCCTTCCCGCGTCGATTTCGTCACCGCCACGACAATCGGATCGCGTACCAGCCAGTTTAGCATGAGTTGCGCCATCGTCAAATCGTAGCGCTCCGCCACGCCGGAGAGGGCCCGAGCTCTCTCATCGGACGGGAAACGGCCGCTCGCGAGCGGGCTGTAAGCGATCAGTATCAAGCCCTGTTCCCTGCAGTATGGGAGAAACGCCTCCTCCGCTGTCCGCTCCAGGATGTTGTATTCCTGCTGCATGGAAACGAGCGGCACACGCCGGAGGGTGCTCCTAGCCCGCCTGGTCTCGCTCAACGAGAAGTTGCTCACGCCGACATGCCGCACCTTTCCATCCTCGACGAGCCGGTCCAGCGCCTTGGCCGTTTCCTCAATCGGAACGCGTGGATTCGACCAGTGCGCCTGATAAAGGTCAATGTAATCCGTCTTAAGCCGTCTCAGACTTCCCTCGGCTGCCCGGAGCACCCCGTCGTACGTGCTGTTCTCGGGTGAAAACTTTGTGGCGATGAACACGCGGTCCCTGATGCCGCGAACGGCCTCGCCCACCAGCTCTTCCGAATAGCCTCCTGCATACACTTCCGCTGTATCGATCAGGCTCATGCCGAGATCGACGCCGAGCCGCAACAGCCGCACGTACTCGGCGTGACGGCTCCGGTCCGCCGCGAACTCCCCGCCGGTGCCCTGGCCAATTGCCGGCACCGAAATCCCTGTCGCTCCAAGTGTTTTAAATCTCATGGGCCTACGATGTCGTGCCTCGATCGAGTCCCCGACGGAAGCTGTCGGTTCTGCTCCACTGCGCGCCAAGGCCTACTTCCATTCCAGGATAGTCTTGGCCAAGCTCTTCACATCCAAACCCTGATACGCGTGCAGCCATTCTCTGTTACCATATTCGCAGCAAAACCGATCAGGGAGCGCGATCCGCTTAAGCGGAACCGGTCGCGATCTCCCCGCCATGATCTCGGCTACAAGGCTGCCTATCCCTCCGATAATGGAGTTTTCTTCGATCGTGATGAGCCTTTTGGCTTGTCCGAGGCTCGAAGACAATGCCCCTTCATCGATCGGCTTGATCCGATACAAGTCCACGACTCCGGCGTCGAGGGAATGGTTGGAGAGTTCCTCCGCCACCTGCAGAGCGCTATGCACCATCACTCCCGTGGCGACAATCACGACATCTCGCCCGGGTCTTAGGACCTCGAATCCTCTCTGAAAATCGTGCTGTTCCGCGTACAGACAAGGGAGCGGTCCTTTTTCAATGCGAATGTAAGCGGGGCCGGAATTTTTGTATGCCATTCTGACCATTGCGGCCGTCAGGACCGGGTCCGAGGGGTTGAAAATGGTCATCTCCGGAAGCGCCCGCATGATCGCGACATCTTCCGTGGCATGGTGCGTTGGCCCATCACTGCCGTAAGTGTAGCCAGCTCCCGACCCGATGATCGTGACGGGGAGATTCATGCAGCAGAGATCGACTCGTATCTGCTCATAGCAACGCATGGTCACAAACGTGGAGATGCCGTAAATGAACGGGCGCTTCCCCCCTAACGCCAACCCGGCCGCAACAGAGACGATGTTTTGTTCCGCGATCCCCATATTGAAATATTGCGGCGCAAGATCCTTTTCGAATTTTTCCAGGCTGAAGGCGCCCATGTCGTCCGTCATCACAACGACGTTCCGATCTGCGGTGGCGATTTGGCACAGCTCCTCAAAGCATGCATCCCGCATATCGAGAGCGGGAGCGCTCGTCACGCTGCCCGTCGTAAGGTCCGGCTTAGCCATTCAAAGCAAGCTCACTTCTCGCCGTATCCAGTTTGTCCCCCTTGGGGACGTTATGGTGCCAATAGAGCTCTCCCTCCATAAAGGAGACGCCCTTGCCTTTCACGGTTTTGGCAATGATCATGAGAGGACGCTGCGCGTTCCTCGCGCGCACGTCCATGAATGCTTCGAGCAATGCCTCAAACGAATGGCCATCGACAACTCTGACGTCCCACCCGAATGCTCTCCATTTGTCGTCGAAAGGCTCGAAGCGATTGCATTCCTCCGTATAGTCCAGGGTGATTTGTCCGTTACGATCAACGATCGCCACCAAGTTCTCGAGCCGATGATGGGCGGCGAACATCGCCGCTTCCCAGATAGAGCCTTCATAGCACTCCCCGTCCCCCAATAACGCGAGAGTCAGATAATCCTTCTTGTCCAGCTTCGCAGCCAGCGCCAGACCTGCTGCAATCCCTAATCCATGCCCCAGCGATCCTGTGCTGACCTCGATGCCGGGAACCTTGTTGTCCGCATGCCCGCCAAGAATGCTGCCGCCCTTGCCGTAGGTGCACAGTTCCGAAACCGGAAAAAAGCCGAGATTCGCCAACACCGCGTACAAGGCTTCCGTGGAATGCCCCTTGCTGAAGATGAAGCGGTCGCGTCCGCTCCACTTTGGGTTCTTCACATCGAACCTGAGAATGCCTCCATGGTACAGAGCGATGAGAATATCGGTACAGGAAAAAGAACCGCCGATGTGGCCCTTTCCCGCCGAGACGATCATCTCGAGCACCTGATAACGGACCCGCCGCGCAATCTCTTTCATCTCGCAAACTTCCATCGACACCCGTGCCTCAAGTTGCAGTCATCACGTCACGCGAGTAAACGCATGCCGAGCTTCCAGTCGGTCAGAACAAGCACGGCGAGAGCGGCTAACTGCTCGAACCGGCCGGACAGCACGAGCGCTTTGAAATCTCCGGGGGAGACAAGTATGACTTCGATGTCCTCTTTCCCACTAAAGCCGGCAGCTCTCGCGGCGCCCCGGCCGAAAAAGGCAAACTCCTTGGAGTTATTGCGGTTCATCATGATCCGGCCCGGCCCCAAGCAACTCCACTCGTTACAGAGATACCCCGTTTCCTCATACAGTTCGCGGACAGCCGCCTCCTGCGGCGACTCTGCTGGGTCGAGGGAGCCGCACGGGAGTTCGAGCGTATACTGATTCAACGCCGGCCTGAATTGCCTGACCAGGATAATCTCGTTCTTCTCCGTCACCGCCAGCACGATCACCCCATCCGGCGCATTGATCCGGTAATAGGGCTTGCCGTTCAAGGACTCGATATGGCTGAAAAATTCTTCCTCAATGGTGAACCATTCGGTCCTGAATACCGTCTGTTTGTTGCTCATCTCGTTCACGCTGATAGATCCGGGTTTTCCTAAAACCGCGAGCCGTAGTGCATCAAACTGCTTCCTTCGGTTTCGAATTGAAAGGGCACGTGAAGGTATCCCGATAAGGCCTCGATCACCCCAGGCTGCCGTTCCGGGGGAACATAAAACACCATAAAACCGGCGCCCCCTGCGCCTAAGAGCTTCCCCCCGATCGCACCGTGAGTTAATGCCGTCTGATACGCTCGATCGATAGCCGCATTCGTCACCAAAGCGCTGAGCCCACGCTTCAGCATCCACGTCTCATGCAGTAACCGGCCAAGATCGTCGAGACTGCCGGTCCCGTTCAGGATGGAGACCGCTTGATCAACCATCCGGCGCATGGCGCGCAACGCAGCCTCTTTCTCGCGCAGGTTGGCGATGATATCCGCCGCGATCTGAGAGGCCAGCCTGTTGGTCCCCATATAGACCAAGAGCAAGCTCGATTGAAGTTCCAGTACACGTGGGGCCGGAATCACCACCGGCTCCACGCGGATCTCACCGGTCTTCAAGAAATGGATGACGTTGAGCCCGCCGTACGTCGCAGCCACCTGGTCTTGCGATCCCACATGTTCTTTCAACACGGTTTGCTCCAGCTCAATCGCCTTCAGCACGAGCTCGTGTTTGCCGATGGTGCGTCCCTGCAGCGCGGTCAAGGCTTTGATCAATCCGACCACGAATGTGGAACTTGATCCCATTCCACTGCGCGCCGGCAAATCGCCCTGGTGATGAATTTCCAGCCCGACCGAATCATTGAAGCCGAGGAAGCGCAGCCCTTCCCGAACGGCCGGATGGAGAATCTCGTTCAGCGTAGACACCGTTTCAATGTGAGACCAGACGATGCGGTGCTTGACGTTGAAAAACGGCGGCAGGAATCGGCAACTGACATAGCAGTACTTGTCGATCGTGGTCGAGAGAACCGCGCCGCCCTCCTGGAGATACCACTCGGGATAGTCGGTTCCGCCGCCGAAAAAAGAAATGCGGTAAGGCGTTTTCGAGATAATCAACTTGGCCTCACGCCGACACGGCGCCCGACCCGATTCCGCTGATCGTCCAGCACATCGCGCAACGTCGTCTCAACAGGAATCTCCTGTTGCCATCCGGTCGCCTGTTGAAATTTGGAGACGTCCGGAATCTGCAACGTGACGTCGGACGGGCGCAGCAGCGCCGGGTCCACCACGTGCTCGATTTCGCAGGTCGCGAGTCCTTTCAGGATAGCGAGAATATCACCGACCGCCATCGTTCGGTTCCCGCCGATGTTGTAGACTTCTCCCGGCGCGCATCTCTCAAGCAGCATCCAATAGGCCCGTACCGCGTCGCGCACATCGGCGACCGTCCGAACGCTGTTCAGATTGCCCACTTTGACGGGGTTTGAGCGAACACCGGCCTCGATCTCCGCGATCTGTTTGGCAAAGGCGCTCTCCGCAAACACGTCCCCGCGGCGCGGCCCGGTATGCGTGAACATCCGCGTCCGAATGGTTTTGATCCCGTACGAAAGAAAGTACTGAAGGGCAACCATATCCTCGCCGGTCTTCGAGACCGCATAGGGACTGGCCGGCCGGAACGGATTTGTCTCCCGTATGGGCACCTCCGCCTCCGTGACTTGCCCGTAGACTTCGGAGGAACTGCAAATATGGATCTTCGGATCGAGTCCGGCGATCCGCACGGCGTCGAGCAGATTCAAGGTTCCGATGGTATTCGTATGGATCGTGTCGGCCGGGGCATCAAAACTGACGGTAACGTAGGACTGGGCGGCCAGGTGGAAAATCCGGTCCGGCTGAACTTTGCGGAGGAGACGCACGAGTGAATTGAGGTCACGCAGCTCCGCCTGATGCAGCACGATCTTGGACTCGATACCGCGGATATGCTCCAAAGGACTGCGCCAGCGGATAAGCCCATGCACTTCAACCGACGGGTGGTACTCAAGGATGTAATCCGCCAGATGGCTCCCGACCATTCCCGTGATGCCCGTGATCAAGACTCTCATGGCGATTGACGTTGGCCCCGCGTAGATCCCTAGAACGGCCCTTTGAAGCGCTTGTAGACGTCGGCCATGGAGTGTTCATCGGGCAGGGGAATTCCATGGTGGTCTGTGCCCGTTACCAGCGTCGCGACGGCGTCCGTCAAGTCTCTGAGGTTCGGGTAGTAGCGATCCTCGAGACTCTTCGCGGTCGGGCACGGCGCGGGCTGCATCCCGAGTGTCACGACGGGAGCTTTCAGGGCGGACGGGGAATGCTCGCACACGATGCGGCAGATTTCCGCGCAGACCCCGTACGCCTGCCAACTCGTATCGGCCACCAGCAATTTCCCTGTCCTCCCGACGCTCTCCACGATCAAGGACCGGTCCGGATGGGACACGCAATTCAAATCGATGATCTCGCACTGGATCCCTCCGACTCGAGCGAGATGCTCTGCCGCGCGCTGCGCTTCCAAGACCATGATCGAAGTGGCCACAATCGTGACATCGTTGCCCGCGCGGACCTTACGAGATGTCAAAGGCGACCCGTTCGCCTTTTCCGCGACTTCGTCCATTCGAAATTTCAAGTCATACATCAAGCGATGCTCGATCGCGAGCACCGGCCCCCGATGGCGACCGATCACATAAGGATAGCATTCGAGGATCGACTGGGCGCTGGCGGGCATAATAACGGTCAATCCCGGCACGTGGGCGAACAAGGATTGGAAGCTCTGCGAATGCTGGGCCCCTTGCCCCCAACTCCTTCCGATCACCATCCGAATCAGCATGGGGACTTCAAACCGGCCGCCGAACATGTATTTATACTTCGCCGCGAGATTGACGATCTGGTTCATGGCCAGCAAGACGAAATCCGAACGGATATGCGTCTGGATGGGATACAAGCCGTTCAAGGCCGCGCCGATGGCGATTCCGGTCATCCCTTCTTCGGCCAGCGGGGTGTCGAAGACCCGGGCGGCGCCGAACTCCTGCGCTAATCCAAGGGTGCTGCCGAAGGTCCCTTTGTGGTCATCCACCCCTTGTCCGAAAATGATGACTCTGGGGTCGCGCGCAAGCGCATCCCGCATGGCTCTGAACAACGCTTCCCGATACGTCACCACCTCAGTCTCGAGTGTGGGATCGGTCGCCGCCCTGGCCTGTATGAGCGCCATCGAAGATCTCCCTCAGACGACGTCGGACAGCAATTCCGACCTTTCGGGCCATGGACTCCGCTCGGCGAATTCCACCGCATCATCGATCTCTTGAAGGATGACGGGACGGTACTGAGCGACCAACTCCTGATTGAGAATGAGCGGATCTTTCGACTTCCACGCCTGAAGTTCCTCCACCGAGCGGTAGCCCGCATGAGAGTCCTCGTCGGGGCCAACATGCTCCTTGTAACGGCAGGTCCGGATTTCTACAAAATGCGGGCATCGACTTCGGCGAACCTCCCCGACAATCCCGGAAAAAACCTCGTGGACTTTCACGACATCGTGCCCATCGGCCAGGTACGCCACCGGGAGGCCGTAGGACTTCGCCTGATCGGTAATGCGGTAGGCCTGCCGCGCCTCCAATTTGGAATGCACCGCAAGACCGTTGTTCTCGCAAAGCAGGACGATCGGAAGCTTATGCAAGGCGGCGAAATTCAGCGATTCGTGATAGGCGCCCTCCTCCGTAGCGCCATCCCCGAAAACCGCGACGATCACTTGAGGTTTCTTGAGACGCTCTGCCGCCAGAGCCGCCCCCACTGCATGAGGAATGGTACTGGCGACCACGGCCGACGAACCCATCAATCCAACTTCAGGAGCGGCGAGGTGCATCGAACCGGCCTTGCCGTGCCCGCAACCCGTCGCCTTGCCGTACAGTTCGGCGAACATCTCGCGAAGATGACCTCCTTTGGCAAGATAGAACGCGTGGCTGCGATAGGAACAAAACAACAAGTCGGTCTGCTTCAAGGACTGACAGGCGCCCACCGCCACAGCCTCCTGCCCGATCGAAAGATGGACGGGGCTTTGAATCTTATCGCTGGGGTAGAGCTCGATGATCCGCTCCTCGACCAGCCGGATTCGCAGGGCTTTGTAAAACAGTTCTTCGTAGATGCCGGGGAACTTCACGTTTGTCTGAGCCCCTTTTCGCTTAGGACGACCTCCCAAGCCGAATAAGCCACGCGACCAAGAGAGTAAAATCCTTAATACTTATAGATGCTTACAAAAATATCTTAACCCCGCAACTCGCGAGAGTCAAGGAATACGCCCTGCAAAGCCCGATCCAGACAGGAGGGAAATGGACTCGAAACTGTCATACCTGAGTTTTGAAGGAGAATAGTTTGCCGGCCTCTCCATAGGCATCGGGTGTGCCTATATCCAGGAAGGGTCCCCGACCGATTACCGCGTAGAGGCCATGACCGATCAGGCGCGGAAAGAAGTCAGTCTCCAGCGAAATGGACTTGCCGAGAGGGATGGTTTCCACCACTTTTCGCTCCAGCAGGTAAATACCGGCGCTAATCAACCCCTGGTGTTTCTCCGGTGGCTTTTCATGAAACGCTCGCACCGCGCCATGCTCATCAATCTCCACCAATCCCGCGCCCCTGCAATCCTCGGCAGGGACCAGCCAGAGCGAAGCGCACGCCTGACGCGCCGTATGCGCCGTCGCCATGGCATGAACATCTACACGGCAAAACGAATCCCCGTTCATCGCGAGAAAGCGATCCGTGCGAACTTGGCAGAGAGCCTGGCGTAGCGCGCCGCCGGTTCCCAATGGACTGGGATCGCGGGAGTACACGATCTCCACCTCCCATTGCCTGCCGTCCCGGAAATAGGCTTCGATCGCCTCATGCATGTAACCGGTGCAGAGCACCATCCGGCGCAGGCCCTGTGCCTTGAGGGCGAGGATCAGCCATTCAACAAATGGACGGCCTGCAACCTCGGCCATCGGCTTCGGGCGGTCGCTGACGACGCCCTGAAGACGGGTTCCTTTGCCGCCCGCCAAGATGACGGCATCCAGCCCCCCCCCTTCACTCATCGGGCGCGTTCAGTTGAGTCGTCTGCCAGTGCAAGCGCGGTCGCACCGCGCCGATCCATTTGCCTGTATATTCCTTCCGCATGGCCCCGGTGTCCTGCACCGTAAATGTCAGGATATCTCTCATAATGATGATGTTATCATTTGCCGTCATCTCATTTATGTAAAGGCTGATGCTATGGATGTCGTCATTCAAAAGAAAGCCGGGGATCGCACACGACGTGCGGAACAAGCCGGAAGGATAATGCCGGGAATACCAGGGGTCGGGGATAAGACAGGCAGACGGGACATTTCCCGATGTCAGCACGCAGACGCCCATGGAAGTATACAGGTGAATGGAGACCAGCCGCCGGCTATCCGGCTCTAGGTTCCAATAATCGACCTCGATCTGAAATTCCTTTGAAATGTCCACCTCGCCGGTCACAGCGCCTTCAATCACCACGCGCACCGCTTTCAAGCGGACCCGATCATCGCCTGGGGCAATATCCGGCGAAGCCCAGGAGACCTCGCCGTTTTGCTCTTTTCCGGAATCCAGGTACTTGTGCATGACTGCCCCAATGGCGCCGTCCATTGAAACCTTCCCCGACTCCAGCAGAATCCCTTTGGTGCACAAACTTTGCAGGCTGGCAAGGTTGTGGCTCACAAACACCACCGTCCGCCCTTCCTTCGCCACATCATCCATTTTACCCAGACATTTCTTTTGAAAAGCGGCGTCCCCCACCGCCAGCACCTCGTCCACCAGCAAAATCTCCGGCTCCAAGTGAGCCGCAACTGCGAACGCAAGACGCAGATACATCCCACTTGAGTAGTGCTTGACCGGAGTATCAATAAACTTATTTACTTCTGCAAAAGATACGATCTCATCGAACTTCCCGCCGATCTCTTCTTTCTTCATCCCTAAAACGGCGCCGTTCAGATAGATGTTCTCCCGTCCGGTCAGCTCGGAATGGAACCCCGTGCCAACTTCCAGCAAGGAACCAACGCGACCACGAATTTCGGCGTAGCCTTCCGTTGGCTCTGTAATACGCGAGAGAATCTTGAGCAGGGTGCTTTTACCGGCACCGTTGCGGCCGATCACCCCCAACACTTCTCCCTCTTTGACTTCAAACGAGACATCCTTGAGTGCCCAAATCGTTTCAACGCGGTCATTATTATCGAGCCGATTTCCTGACGTCATGAGCCGACGGAATGGTCCCGTGAACGCGGCGGTCAGGCTTTCGCGCAGGGTGCTATGGCGGGCTTGCGTAGCTCCGATTTCATACTGTTTGCCCAGGCCTTCGGCTCGGATTACCCAGTCTTTCATCGCTTACACAGTATCAGCAAAAGTACGCTCCATCCGGCGAAAATAGTAGAGGCCGGACACAAAGATGACGAGCGTGACCAGGACAGAGACAGTCAGCATATTCCCGGGAGCCTTTCCAGTACTCAGTAGCGCCCAACGGAACCCTTCTACCACCCCGGCCATCGGATTGATTCCATACAGAACCCGCCACTGCTCCGGCACCAAGCTGCTTGGATAGGCGATGGGTGTTGCAAACAGCCAAGCCTGCGTTAGAAAAGGGAGGGTATAGCGCACATCCCGATAGCGGACGTTGAGCGCAGAAAGCCACAGGCCTACTCCCAACGCAAGGCCCACGGCCAACAGCACGAACAGCGGAAGCGTCCAGACCGCCTGTGTCGGGATAATGTGATAGTACCCCATCATTCCGATGAGCACCACAAACGCAATCACAAAATCCACCAGACTGGCGAAGACAGCCGAAACGGGAATTACCAAGCGAGGAAAGTAGACCTTGGTGATCAGTTGCTGGTTCGCCACCAAACTGTTGCTCGATTCCGT
>JACRDG010000110.1 GCA_016218715.1 Desulfomonile tiedjei
ATGCCTGGCGACCGCCTGCCCACTCTTTCCCCGCGGATTACCAGCGGACGAACGATTCCTTGGGGATGTCCAGGGCGGAACGCTCTCCGCTCACGATGGCCCTTGCCTTGCCGCCGGACAGCGAAAGCACGGCGTTGGCAAAGAAATGGGCGGATGCTATCTTGCCCCAGTAGAAGCCAGCCTCCCGGTTGATCACGTGCAGGCGTGCCTTTTTTTCCGTGTTGTCGGCGCCGGCGGCCACATAGAGGTCTCCGATCTTCTTGCTGGCAACGGAAGCCTGCCACAGCAGCATGGCGCCGACCGCCACGTCTCCGAAGAGTTCCAGATACGGTGTGGCATTCAGGACTGGTGTCATGATGTCGCCGGAGAGCCCTTTCTGAGCGAAATAACCGGTCACTTCAATGAGGTGGGCGCGGGCTTCGGAAAAGAGCGCGGTAATTCGGCTCAGGTGGACGTTCGGTTTCACCGCGATCAGTAGCTTCTCCGTTTCGTCCACAAAGGCCCTGAAAAGAGCACCCTGGTTCACGGTCAACTTGCGGCCTACCAGGTCCAGTGCCTGAATGCCATTGGTCCCTTCATAGATGGACGTGATCTTGATGTCCCGGAGGAACTGTTCGACAGGATATTCCCGACAGTAGCCGTACCCGCCGTGAATCTGCACTGCCAGTTCGGTGACCTTGAACCCCATGTCAGTGCTCCATGCCTTGCAAACAGGGATCAACAGATCCACGAATCCCAGCCACAACGCGGCCTCTTCGGTGGTCAACGCGCTCCGGGAACGATCGACGCAGTACGCGCAGTAGTACAAGAGGCTTCGGATTCCCTCCGTAACGCTCTTCATCCACAGAAGCATGCGGCGCACGTCAGGATGCTCGATGATCGGCACCTTCGGTGCAGCAGGGTCTCTCATGGTAGAGATATGGGGACCCTGGACGCGCTCCTCGGCATACCGCAAGGCATGCATGTACGCTGCGCTGGAAACCGCGAGCCCTTGAAGGCCCACCGAGATCCTGGCTTCGTTCATCATCTGGAACATGATCTGCATCCCCTGGTTTTCCTGACCCAGGAGGTATCCGATGCAATGCCCCTTCTCGCCGAAGTTCAGGGCGCACGTGGCAGAACCGTGGAGTCCAAGCTTCTTCTCCACCGCGGCGGTGATGACGTCGTTGTCCACCATGGCCCCATTCTCCGGACGCCTCTTGGGGACGATGAAAATGCTGATCCCCTTCGTTCCGGGAGGAGCCCCCGCCACGCGGGCAAGGACCATGTGCACGATATTCTCCGTGAGGTCATGATCGCCCGAAGTGATAAATATCTTATTGCCGACGATGGAATAAGTGCCGTCGGGATTGCGGTCGGCACGCGTCCTGAGCGCACCGACATCGCTGCCGGCCTGAGGTTCCGTCAGACACATGGTGCCGGCCCACTCACCGGAGAGCATTTTATCCAGGTACGTGTGCTGTTGGTCCTCGGTACCGTATGCCTCGACGAGCCGCGCGGCGCCCAGTGTCAGGGTCAGGTATGTCGTGAATGCAATGTTGGCAGCCACGAATTGTTCGGTCGCGGCGCAGTGCAGCACCACGGGGAACCCCTGCCCGCCGTATTGGGGATCCATGGCCAGGAGAGCCCATCCCCCCTCACAGTAGAGCCGGTACAGCCGGTGGAAGCTTTCGGGGACCTTGACGTTGCCCTCGATGAGGGAGACCCCCTGGGTGTCTCCGTCCGAGTTGGCAGGCCAGAGTTCGTTTTCGGCCAGCTTCTGCGCGGTATCAAGAACCATGTCGAACATATCCCGCGAGCATTCGGAAAACCTGTCCCGTTCGGCAAGTTTTTCGATATTCAGCTGTTCGTACAAGACGAACTTGACGTCACGCTCGTCAACGAGCAAATTAGCCATCCCTTATGTCCCTCCAATGTCCTGAAACATATGTATCGGTCAAGTGACGATTCCCCAGCGAACGTCGTAAGGCGCCGGCCACAGGGAAGGTACCCTCGGACTGCGGCGCAATCTTTTACCATGTATCAGACAAGCCTTTCCCGAAGCAACGTGAAAATTCAGGTTCGAGTAACCATTCAGTTACGCGGGGGCACCTATAGTGGATTGCGCCCCAGAGGGGCGCACCTTGAATAGCCACCGGTTTCAAGCCGTGGAATGAGGCGCAGAGGTCTCATCGGAAGAGGTGAAGAAGGAGCGGAAGATTGATTTGACGAGGCCTGCAAAGGTGAGTGCCCACGCGAGAAACGCCAAGTACACAAACCATCGCGGGATTTCGAGGAGGAAATCCAGGTTCAGTGCCCTCGCCAGAACAACGGTGCAGGTGGTGTACATCCCGAGTGGGAAGACCATGCTCCAGTATTCGGGGGAATAAGTGAACTTCACCCGACCGATCAGGTGTCGCCACACGGTCAGCACGATCAGTAGCGGAATCCACCAAGTGGCAATGGACCAGAAGAGAAGCGTAAGGCCCGTTATAAACGGTAGTAATGGGGCGAGAAGCCGCGAGCCGAGCCCGTTCTCCGTGAGGATGGCCCCGGCCAATGTGGTAATGGCCACCGCGCCCATATTGATCCAGTACGGCGCGCTCCATTCGCCCGGGGCCAGGTCAAAGAACATAAAGCGGTAGAAGATCAGCGTGATAATTATGAGATACAGGACGCAGCCGACGAAGAACATGCAGAGCGCGAGGAAAGCAATCAACTCCTCCTGCTGCGGGAACTGGTGCATCAGGCGTCCCGCGAGCACCGAAACCGATTGGGTGCTCACCGTGGCAAGCAGCCATGTCCCGTTGATCCCGTCTCTGAGAGAGGGTTTATGGGCGCCGATGGCGAACGTGGTGTAGATCGCGTAAATAAGGAAGGCCCAGAGACCGAAGCCGAGCAGCAGCAGCACGAAACTCGCCCCGTAAGCTCCCCTCAGGATGACAAGCTGACTGCCAAGGATGCAGGTTCCTGCTACGGTGGTCAGATATCCCGCCCCACGCCTCAGATCGCCTACGTCCGCCACGAGACGTCCGGGGAACCAGAGAATCCGGGCAAGAGTGAGCATCCAGAGGACCGCATAAAATACCAGGTTCAACCAGAACAGGCCGACCGCGATCGGCCAGAACCCGAGGAGATCCGCGGCAAGCGAGACAATCCCGGTGGCCATGACCAGGGCAAAGTATGCCGGCGGCAAATCTGCTACCGTGGTTCGCAACGTGTTCGAGGAGATCATTCAAGTCCACTTTCAGGGCCGTAGCAATCCCGTATAGCCAGTCGGTCACGCGTCAGGGAATGCCGGCCGCGCGGCGGCGAAACGAAAGGTACGGCCGAACCATGTAGGTCACCGGCACGCTCCAGATATGCACCAGCCGCGAGAAGGGTGAAAACCCCAGCACGGCGAATGCCCCGAGGATGTGGATCTTATACGACCACGGGACCGGAAGCATCAGGCCGGGATCGGGACTGAACGTAACGATGCTGCGTATCCAGGGAGCTATGGTATTCAGAACGTCGTAGCCCGCGACGAACGTGTTGTAGGTTCCGAAAAAGACGACAAAAATCAGCAGGATCACCACCACGACGTCATTGATGCTCCCTGCGCTCCATACCTTCGAATTCGTGACGCGCCTCCAGAGGAGCAAGATCAGGCCGATCAGGGTCATCAGGCCGAAAAGCATGCCGGTCTTGATCGCCACAAAGTCGTGGATTGCCGCGGTGATCCCCACCTTGTCCAGCAACCATTGCGGAGTCAACAGTCCGAAGAAATGCCCGAGAAACGTGAAAATGATGCCCCAGTGAAAGAGGAGGATCGCGTACCGCATGCTCTCCTTTTCAAGGAGTTCGCTTGATTTGGAATTCCAATCGAATCGATCGGTTAGATAACGGTACGCGTGGCCTACCACAAAGAAGGTCAACATCACATAGGGGAAGATCAGAAACGCCAGCGTGTTGAGCCAGGTGTCCATCCCTTAATCTCCAGTGCCCATGAATTCTTGACCGAGCAGTGACAACGCTTCCAGCAAGTGGCCATACGGGCTCGCTTGCTGGCCGAGTCGTTGGGCCAGGCCGCGAATCGGCCCCGCATAGCGTGCCAGGACTTGTGAGCCCGTCTCAGGAGAACAGACCGAGAGGAACTCCAGCACGAGAGGGAGGAAATCGGGTAGATCGACCCGTGAGGGTTCGTACCCTTCGCTCTTGTAGAGTTGACTGAGGTCTGCCAGCGCGGCGCCTCTGATTTTCCCGTCTCCACACTCGTGAAAGGTCAGGTTCAGGCAGGTGGCGGGGCGTAGGTCGAAAGTCCGGACATACTCTTCCTGAAGGGTGACCAGCGGCGTTCTCTCGAGATACGCCAGAAACCCCAGGCATCCAGCCACCGAAGGAACCTCCGAAAAGCACGCGAGACCGTCCTGCAAACCCCTCACGGAACCTTTCAATTCCTCGTCCGGATACTGCAGCAGCAGCGAAAAGAGTTTGAATAGGAGACGCCTATCTTCCAAAATTACCATGCGCCTTTTCCCCCGATACCTGATTCAGGTGTTCCAGAGAGGTGGTCGCAAACCATTCAATGGCGCCCAGCCACTCGTACCCATGCCATTACGGCTCGGAAAAACCGAAGCATCCTCGAGCGTTGTGCAGGTCTTCCGATCCCTCTCTGCTCGTGGTCGGGATGACGTACCGATCCGCGTACTTGGCAAGGGCGAGGAGTCGATACATCTCTTGAGCCGCGGACTCGCTCAGTCCCACCGCTTCCAACGCTGCTGCATCCGCTCGGTTCTCCACCCGTACCGATCTCATGTAATCTCGCAAAGCCATGAGCCGCTTGAGTCCTGCCCGGAGAGGAGCTTCGTCGCCGGCAGTCAACAGATTGGCCAGGTACTTCACCGGGATGCGCATGGAATCCAGGACATCGGCACAGCTCTCGCGTTTCTCGTCCCACTGAACCATCGGACTCAGCGGAGGCACGTACCAGACCATCGGGAGCGTTCGGAATTCCGGATGGGGAGGAAATGCCACCTTCCATTCGACGGCCAGCTTGTACACCGGAGACGCCTGAGCGGCCGTGAGGAAGTTTTCCGGCAGCCCTTGAGACCGGGCCGCGTCGACCACCGCTGGTTCGTGGGGATTGAGCAATATGGCGAGCTGGGCTTCATAGACTCCCTGGTCGTCGGCCACGGATGCTGCATCCATTATCCGGTCCGCGTCGTACAGGACCGGTCCGATGTACCGGATCCGACCCACGCAAGATTGAGCGCAGAGGGTGGGGAGTCCCGATTCCACCCGCGGGTAACAGAAGAGGCACTTCTCCGATCTGCCCGCTTTCCAGTTGAAATAGACCTTCTTGTAAGGGCAGCCTGAGACGCAGTACCGCCAGCCTCGGCAACGCTCTTGATCCACGAGGACGATGCCGTCCTCTTCACGCTTGTACAACGCTCCGGAAGGACACGAACCCACGCACGCCGGGTTGAGGCAGTGTTCGCAAATGCGAGGGAGATAGAACATGAAGACGTCCTTGAACTGGAGATACGCCTTCGCGTCCAGATCCTTGAAGTTGACGTCTTCCAGCCCGGTGGTGTTGACTCCGGCCAGGTCATCCTCCCAGCTCGGACCCCACGTGATCTCCGTGCGTTCTCCGGTGATCGCAGAAACGGGCCGGGCTGCCGGTTGTTGCGAGCGCAGAGGGCTGGAAATCAGCTTCTCATAGTCATAGGTCCAGGGGCTATAGTACTCGTCTATGGCTGGCAGATCGGGGTTGTGGAATATCTTGAGGAGTTTTTCCACCCGGCCGCCTGCGCGCAGGTGAAGCTCCTGCCGGTCTGCCACCCAGCCTCCCCGATAAACGTTCTGGTCTTCCCATCTCCTGGGATATCCGACCCCGGGTTTGGTCTCCACATTGTTGAACCACATGTACTCAGCGCCGGGTCGAGTCGTCCAGACGTGTTTGCACGGAATACTGCACGTGTGGCACCCGATGCACTTGTCCAAATTCATGACCATGGCAATCTGGGCTCTAATCCTCATACCAATCCACCTCCGTGGCCTTCCGCACGACAATCACCTCGTCCCGCTGCGATCCTACGGTGCCGTAGTAGTTGAACCCATAACTCAACTGGGCGTAAGCGCCGATCATGAGCGTCGGTTTCATCGCGATGCGCGTCACGCTGTTGTGCGTGCCCGATCGTTGATGGGAGATCTGAGAGCCCGGAACGATCAATCGCTCCTGAGCGTGGTACATGAATGCTTTCCCGCGCGGAATCCGGTGGCTCACCACTGCCCTGGCTACGGTTACCCCGTTCACGTTGAAGCATTCGATCCAATCGTTGTCCCTCACGTCAACAGAGGCTGCGTCCTCGTTGTTCAGCCAGACCGCGTTCCCGCCCCGAAACATGGTCAGCATGATGAGCGTTTCAGCGTATGTGCTGTGAATCGACCATTTGGAGTGGGGGGACAAGTAGTTGAGCACGATGGTCTTGCCGGCCTGCTGTGCGACTCGCGTGGAGCCCATTGCCTCCATGTTCAGGGGAGGGCGGAACAGTGGCAAGGCATCGCCGAAAGCCCGCATCCACTCGTGATCGTGATAGAAATGTGCCCGGCCGGTCAGAGTGCGGAACGGAACCTTCTGCTCGACGTTGATCACAAAGGGAGCATACCGGCGGCCCTCGGTCTCCATTCCGCTCCACGTCGGGGAAGTGATGCAGGTCCGCGGCTGAGCGGTGATGTCCGCGAAGACGAGTCTGTCCCCTTCGCGATCCGCGCTCAAATGAGAGAGCTTCAGCCCGGTGGTCTTTTCCACGGACCCCCACGACTTGACGGCCACGCGGCCGTTCGTCTCCGGCGCCAGCGCCAGGATCGCCTCTGCCACATGCTTGGCGGTCGGCAGGGCGGGCATCCCCGCAGTGATGCCCGGCTCTCTCACCGTTCCGAGCCGATCCTTCAACTCCGCGTATTCTTCCGCAGCTTTCCAGGTGACTCCCTTGGCTCCCATGCCGACTTTGGCGATCAGGGGCCCTAATGAGGTCATCATCTTGTGTACGTTCGGATAGTCCCGGGTCACCACCGTGAGGTTCGGCATGGTCTTGCCCGGTATCGGCTCGCTTTCGCCCTTCTTCCAGTCCTTGACCTCCGGCTGCGCTATCTCGCCGATCGTGTCGTGGAGCATCGGAGTCGCAACCAGGTCTCGCCGCGTGCCTAGGTGAATCGAAGCAAGTTCGGAAAAGCGTTTGGCGATCGCTGCAAAGTGATCCCAGTCGCTCTTCGCCTCCCAGGGTGGATCGACCGCGGCATTGAAGGGATGGATGAACGGATGGAGGTCCGTGGTGCTCAGGTCGTACATCTCGTACCACCCCGCGGCAGGGAGGACCACATCCGCGTACAGAGCACTCGTGGACATACGAAAATCGAGGGTGACCAGAAGATCGAGTTTGCCCTCCGGCGCGGGGTCCCTCCAGCGGACTTCCTGCGGTCGTGCGGCGATCTCCTGGCCGAGGACCGCGTTATGGGTTCCCAGGAGATGCTTGAGAAAGTACTCGTGCCCCTTGGCGCTTGCTCCCAAGAGATTCGACCGCCAGAGAAACAGGATGCGCGGAATGTTTTCCGGGCTGTCCGGATCCTGAACCGCGAAGTTCA